>NZ_WHJG01000179.1 GCF_011682175.1 Massilia frigida | reverse complement strand
ACCGACGAAGGCTATATGGCGCGCGTCGAGGCCGACGCGCAGGGCTGGCTGCTGATCGAAGACCACTGCCCGATCTGCGTGGCGGCGCGCAGCTGCCAGGGTTTTTGCCGCTCCGAGCTGCAGCTGTTCGCCGAAGTCGCCGGGCTTGATGCGACCGTCACGCGCGAGCAGCATGTGCTGGCCGGCGCCACGCGCTGTGTTTACCGGATCGCGCCGCTACAAAAACTTGCTTGATCGCATGGACCGGAGTGGTCTATGCTTCGCGCATCTTACAAACATCGCGGAGCTGGCATGACCACAACCAAACCCACCGGCATCGGCAAGCTGTTCGTCGCCGTCTGCCTGATCGAAGGCCTGACCTGGACCGGCCTCTTGATCGGCATGTTCCTCAAATATACGACCGAGACCACCGACCTGGGTGTGAAAATCTTCGGCCCCGTGCATG
>NZ_WHJG01000178.1 GCF_011682175.1 Massilia frigida | reverse complement strand
TGGTCGCGCCCTGGCAGTCATTTCACTCTACTGTTCGAGGCTCTGGCCATGTCCTTGTGCCAAACAATGACCGTGGCCGAGACTGCCCGGCTGCTGCGTGTGACGGCGCATCGCCTGTGGCGCAGCGTCGGCCATTACGTCGCGGTGGCGCGCGGCAAGGATGACATGAGCGAGGTGAAGCTCATCGGAATCGACGAGACCAGCCTTCGGCGCGGTCACCAGTACGTAACGGTCGTTCACGACTTCGATGCCAAGCGCCTGCTGTTTGCCACCGAAGGCCGCGACCACGAGACGGTGGGCGCTTTCAAGGCCGATCTGATCGCCCATGGCGGGCAGCCGCAGCGGATCGAGCACGTCTGCATGGACATGGGCCAGGCCTACATCAAGGGCGTCACCGAGCAATTGCCGCAGGCCCAGATCAGCTTCGACCGCTTCCACGTGATCGCCTTGGCCAACGATGCGATGG
>NZ_WHJG01000177.1 GCF_011682175.1 Massilia frigida | reverse complement strand
GCCGACGCGCGGCACGCAAAAGGCGCGCGCGGTGCGCCAGCAATTGTGGGCGCGTGTGGTCGAGATCGGAGACGGCAAACGGGGGCGCATCAGCGTCACCTGCATCGTGGCACGCGAAGTCGGCGCGCCCGCGGGGAGCAAACCGCTCGAATGGCGCCTGCTGACCAACCGCGAGGCCAGCACCGCCGAGCAGGTCGTCGAGCTCATCGACTGGTACCGGGCGCGCTGGGAAATCGAGATATATTTCCATGTGTTGAAAAATGGCTGCGAAGTGGAAACCCTGCAACTGGGGGCGATTGATCGGGTCGAGCGAGCCCTGGCGCTGTTCATGGTCGTAGCTTGGCGGGTCACCTACTTGATGCGCCTTGGAAGAAATTGCCCTGACCTTGATGCTACGCTGTTCTTCTCGGCTGACGAAATTCGCGGTACTTATTTGCTGTCGAAGACGCCAAAGCCGACGCAATCACCGCGCTT
>NZ_WHJG01000176.1 GCF_011682175.1 Massilia frigida | reverse complement strand
TTGTCTTCATGGGACAAGCCGGTGAGATTGAGACGGGGAGGTTTTGGTGGCATGCCCAAATCATGCGCGATAACAGCACAGTTTACAACTGTTTATTGCGGCCTGTACTCCGGCTGAACAGTTACGCAGAATCCAGATCAATGACGACACGGAATGCAAATTCCTGACCAAAACAACCGGAAATGGTTTTGGCCCCACGGCTTTCAGAAACCTGATGACTGGCCTGGTCGATGAAAATGAAGATCGCCACATCAGCTGGACGTACAACTGCGCCGGGCGGGCGACGTCGTCGCAACTCGGCGAAGACATCGACAAGGTCACGGTCGCCTATGTCGCTAAGCCTGATATAGGGGGGCCGCCATTGGCAATTGTGACCCACTATGTGGGGCCGAAGGAAAAACCGGTGACGTCGGTGAGCTACTTTGAAAAGGATTATGTGCAAGGGGTTGCCAAAACCACCAACATTTACGCACCC
>NZ_WHJG01000175.1 GCF_011682175.1 Massilia frigida | reverse complement strand
TTCTGCACCATCCGCTCCTGCCTCGACACCCTACGCAAACAAGGGCACAGCATGCTGGAAGTGCTGCGCCGTGCATTTGCTGGCGATCCGATCAGGCCAACTGCGTAGCGGCTGAATAGTTACGATTATTTTAGCTATAATTGCGGGAGCACGAAATTTATTGTCGCGAAGAGAAATGGTGGGTTACGTCGGTTCGTCATTATTCGGACCCCCATTATATTTTTTGATTGCCTCAATGATTGTTGCGATATTGGCGTGACTCGGAAGACGGTGCAAACCGGCCCTCTAACGAGCCAAACCGGAGCTGCACGATGACCCGCCGTATTTTCAGCCGTTTGACGTCCGGCGCCCTGATTGTTGTGATGACGTATACCCCATGTCGTTATACACATCTTTTTTTATAATAAAATCAACGACTTGCGCCTGACATCGGTAGGGCGCCGTCGACATGAAACGACAGAGAATCAGTGCGGTTGATCTTAAAATACCCGCATTTCGCTTA
>NZ_WHJG01000174.1 GCF_011682175.1 Massilia frigida | reverse complement strand
ACCGGCAGGAAGAAACCTCGCCTGCAGGCGATCCAGCGTGTGCCGTCCGGCGCCAGGCCGCCGCCGGGGACGATTCCGTGCACATGCGGATGGTGGGTCAGTGCCGAGCCCCATGTGTGCAGCACCACGATGGTGCGCATTGTCCCAGCGGCGATATCGAACAGCAGGCCATACACCACGGTCTTGTGGTACCAGGCGATGGCCGCAATCGGGGCCGGCAAAGTGAACACCACATGGTAGTACTCGACCGGAAGCAAATCGGCCTGGCGTGCTTCGAGCCAGCGCTTGGCAGCCCTGGCCTGACACTTCGGGCAATGGCGGTTGCGGCACGAGTTATAGGCGATTTCCGCTTGACCGCAACCGTCGCAGTGCAGCGCGTGTCCTCCCAGCGCCGCACTGCGGCACTGTTCGATGGCCGACATCACCTTGAGCTGGCCCAGGCTCAATCGTTCCGTCTGCCGCCAGGCAGGGCCGTGGCGGCGAAAGATGTCAGCAACTTCAAGGG
>NZ_WHJG01000173.1 GCF_011682175.1 Massilia frigida | reverse complement strand
AGCGACGCGGTGTTGGTGTTGATGACGCTCATGATATTACTCCTTGCTGATACTACCTATTCATGTTGGCAACGTGCCTTCGCTTTGGTCTGCCCCTTCGGTCCGGGACAATCACACCGCAGTCCTTATATGTAACGGGTTACCCGGCGGAAAGTTTAGTGAATTACGGCAGGTATATTTTTTATTTTTAGCCTCAAGGCGGGCGAAAGCAGGGCGCCTGACGACAGCGTTTTGCCAAACTTGAGGGTAAAAAAACTATGTGGACAGGCAGGAAGGAGGGAGGCGAGGGCGGACATCGCCGGGCAGGGCGCCGCGGCTTTATTGCATGTACGGAAAGAAAGTACTGCTGAAATGAAAATTCCCGGCCAGCCAGAGGCCGACCGGGGAAGCAAGGCGCGCTCGGCGATTAACCGCGCAGCAGGGACAACACGCCGTTCGGCAGCGAGTTAGCCTGGGCCAGCATGGCGGTACCGGCTTGCTGGAGGATCTGGCCGCGCGTCAGTTTGG
>NZ_WHJG01000172.1 GCF_011682175.1 Massilia frigida | reverse complement strand
GTCCAAGTGCGCCACCCAAAAGGCAAGAGTAAACGCGATCTTGGCAAAGTTTACAAGCCCCTCTGGCAACTCATTGAATGTAAACGACTTTTTGGAACGCTACGGACTTATGTATAAGGGCATGCCCCAGAGGGGGTCGGGGTTGTCGAGAAATATCGATACTGCACATCGCTAACGCGCAATTTATTTCCAGGGATTTTTTTGTCTGCACTAAATATCTATGAGCGAGCTTCACCGCCTCACTCGGCAGAAGCACTGGAACTCGCATATGCGAGGATTGAGCAGGTGATTTGCTTTGTCCCTGCGCAAGACTAGTGGCTAAAAGGGTCAACCATAGAAAAGCTATCTTAACCATACCGGCCTATTTTTGAATTTAGCCAAACACGTCCGTCTGCTAATGGTCGTAGGACTAAACCGCTCGCGCGGTAGTCGGACTTCGATGCAGCCTGTGGTCCCGCCACAGCCGGGTTTCTGCTGCAAGATTGTAGCTGTTTCCTATGTTGGTTAGTGAGGCAATCGGCCTCATTCC
>NZ_WHJG01000171.1 GCF_011682175.1 Massilia frigida | reverse complement strand
ACCAGAAGTAGGTAGCTTAACCGCAAGGGGGGCGCTTACCACGGTAGGATTCGTGACTGGGGTGAAGTCGTAACAAGGTAGCCGTATCGGAAGGTGCGGCTGGATCACCTCCTTTCTAGAGTTGCACGGGGACGCCGAGTCTGGCTATAGAGCCCCAATTCATCAAGCGTCCACACTTATCGGCTGTCAATCAAGAAGAACAGCGTTTGAAAGATCAAACCTGAGCATCAATGTTCAGGTTTGATCTTTCAGAGATTAAAAGCTGTTTCGTTCTTTAACAATCTGGAAGAAGTAAAGTTTTAATCGTTTGACCGACAGGTCAGACGATGGGTAGTGATTGTATGTATCAAAACAAAGCAACAACGCTGTACTTTCTTATCTCTGTAACGCTCTTTGATCTTCGGATCAGAGGCTAACGTTATAGGGACAAGCGAATAAGTGCACATGGTGGATGCCTTGGCGATTACAGGCGACGAAGGACGTAGTAGCTTGCGATAAGCTGCGGGGAGCTAGCAAACAAGCTTTGATCCGCAG
>NZ_WHJG01000170.1 GCF_011682175.1 Massilia frigida | reverse complement strand
GTCTCGGCCACGGTCATTGTTTGGCACAAGGACATGGCCAGAGCCTCGAACAGTAGAGTGAAATGACTGCCAGGGCGCGACCATGGGACCTCGATGCGCGAGGTCTTTCCGCAGGAGCGGCAGCGCACGCGCGGTACTTCTGCGTGCACCCAAGCTTCAAATTGAAAGAAATCGAGGTGCCGCCAGCTGCGCTGCATGCGGCTGTGGATCTTCTGCGCCGGCGCCTTGCAGGCGGGGCAGGCCATTTCCTCGCTTTGATAGCGAACTTCAAAGTCGATCCGTCTCGCTCCCGTGTCGAGCTTCAATTCGCTCACCTCCCACGGGGCTTGCAAGCCCAGTGCGGTGGTGAACAGGGTTTCCATGCCAATACTCAAACTGCCCTCTCCAGCCGGAAACGCCGGCACGCCTGTTGTCCAAGGTCGCCGCCACGGCCTGCCGCGTCGGCGGCCATGGACCAGCGTATGCGCCCTGCATGCCGTCAAGGGTGCGCTACGCCGGCACGCGCGCAGCGCGCGCCGCCCTTGACCGCACTCCGGGACGGTAGAACC
>NZ_WHJG01000016.1 GCF_011682175.1 Massilia frigida | reverse complement strand
GTCAAGGGTGCGCTACGCCGGCACGCGCGCAGCGCGCGCCGCCCTTGACCGCACTCCGGGACGGTAGAACCTCACAGCATAGCCGATGTCAAGTTTCACCGGAAACGTCATTGGGCCGACGCGGATCGGCCCGAGAGCACGCGCGTCAATCATGCCTACGCCCACACCGCGCTCAAGCCATTAATGCCCATTTTTCTGCTTGGCGGACAGATCGGCAGAAAGGTTGCCAGGCTGCTGCGGGGACTGCTCGACTTGATTGCCGGCCGGACATATCGCCGCCGGCCCAATCTTTCAAGGCCACGAAATCCGGGCCCAAAACCACACAAAGCCATGAGTCAGAAAAATTGCTGAAATGTCTTAACTTGGGTGGATTGGGCAGCGAGGTGGCGCAATGACACGTACGCTGCGCAACTCGCATGCCGGAACCGTCCACGCCGCCGGGAGCCAGCTGCAGACATACGTCAGGTGAAAACGAATGGCTTGGTATAGGGTGTCCGGTAAGGCGGTCCAGAGACATCCTCGCCGTTTTTGTACACGTACCAGTTTCCCCAACTCCGATAAGGATGAATTGAAAGATAGCCGTCGCCAAGTTCCAGATGAATCGGAAAGGTATCATCCTCCTTATAAACGAATACCTGCACCGCATCGCCCGGTAACAATTCGAACTCCTGGGGCGCCAGCTCCAGATAAAGCGTGATTGGGGTCGAGAGTTTATTAACAAACTCGAAAACTGGAAGGAAATCGGGAGGTGGATTAGCAGGTAACATTATCTTTAAGGTGGTGAAGTGCCGCATGATGAACAGCATCTGGACATTGAAACGGCCAGTATCGGGCTGGCGGCGCACCCGTGGCAAGGTAAACTGTCAGGGCGAGATGATATTGCGCGCTACGCGAAACCCGACAATATCGTTACTGAGCTGCGCCGAGAATCCATTGCGCAGCGCCGAACGCAGATAGCGCGGGTTGTACAGCCACGAGCCGCCGCGCAGGATGCGCCGGCTCTGGTCCCCGCCCTGCTCCCACGCCTCGCCGGTGTGCGGCGCGCCCTCATAATTGTCGTGCACCGTGTCCTGCACCCACTCCCACACGTTGCCGTGCATGTCGTACAGCCCCCATGGATTGGGCGCGAACAGCCCGGCGCGCGTGGTGCCCTGGCGGTACTCGCCCTTGGGACTGCCGTTGTAGGTGTAGTTGCCGTCGTAGTTGGCCAGCGTGGTATCGATCTCGTCGCCAAAGCTGAATGCGGTCTTGGTGCCGGCGCGGCAGGCATACTCCCATTCCGCTTCGCTCGGCAGGCGGTAGGTCTGTCCGGTCTTCTCGCTCAGCCAGCGCACATACTTCTGCGCGTCGTGCCAGGTCACGCCCACCACCGGATGGTCGTCGGTCTGGGCAAACCCCGGGTCGGCCCAATTGACCTCGCCATGCGGTTGCCAGCCGGTGGCGCGCACGAACTGGCGCCACTCGCCCACCGTGACGGGGTAGCGCCCCATTGCCAGCGGATGCACGATGCCGACCCAATGCTGCGGCGTTTCGCGCTCCACCCACGATTGCTGCGAACCGGCCCGCATCGCGACCTTCCGCTCATGCTCCGGCGACCCCATCTGGAAGCGCCCGGTCGGCAGCAAGACCAGCTCCGGCCCCTTGCCCGTCCCGTCCAGAAAGCGGTCGCGCAGAACCCCTTCGTTGTCGGGCACCGGGCCGCCTGCTTCCGGCAGTTGAAGCGGGACTTCAGACGTCTGTTCGGCCGGGCCGCGTTCGGCCGGGCCGCGCTCGGCCGGGCCGCGCTCGGCAGCGCTGCGTTCGGCCATCTCTTCACGTGCGCGCTGCTGCTCGGCGCGATACGCCGCCACGGCCTTGGCCTGCATGGCCTTGCGCTGCTGTTCCTCGCGCGCCTTGCGCTCCTTCTCGAAGTCCGCCTCGCGCCGCTCGCGCAACTGCTGGCGCAGCGCTTCCTTGCGTTCGCGCTTGGCCGCATCGGCTTCGGCGCGCTCGATCGCCTCCTGCTCCTTGCGCTGTTTTTCCTTGAGCAGGAGGGCCTCCGCCTCCGTCTTGCGCTGCACCGCGAGCTGCCGCGCGCGCTGCTCATCCTGCGCGCGCGACGCCGCCTGCTGCGCCGCTTGTGCGGCCTGCTCCTGCGCGTGCTGCGCGGCCTGCTGCACCGCCAGCTCCTGCGGCGACGGCCCCACCGCCCCGCGCAAGGAGGCCAGCAGGTCCGGCACCGTGGCCGGCCGCTGGTCCGGATCGAAGGCAAAGCCACTGCGCAACGCATCCCACTCGCGCGCCGACAGCGCCTCGGGGCGCGGCGGCTCGTGACTGGCGCTGCGCGGCCCGTCGAACGGCATGTGCCCTTCCACCATCTGGTAGATCATCACCGCCACCGCATACACGTCGAGCGCGCGGCTCGGCTGGCGTTGCAGCGTGCCAGCCTCCGGCGCGCGATAGCCGGCCGTGCCCGAGTTGCCGGGCGCCTCCAGGCCGATGCTGCTTGCACTGCTGCGCGCACGCGCGGCGATGCCGAAGTCGAGCAGCTTGACCTCGCCCTTTTTGGTGACGAACACATTGCCCGGCTTGATGTCGCGGTGAACCAGCTTGTGCTTCTGCCATGCGTACTGCAAGGCCTCGGCAATCGGCGCCAGCAGCTCCTGCACGCGCGCCAGGCTCAAGGTGCCTTCGCGCGCCAGCAGGCTGTCGAGGTCCTCGCCTTCGAGACATTCCATGATGATGAAATAGCTCGACGTGGCCGGGTCCTGCGCCCATTCGTAGACCCGCACGATGTGTTCGTGCGCCAGGCGGCGCGCCTGCGTCGCTTCTTCGATCAGCAGCTTGGCGTGGGTGGCGCTCTGGGTCAGCTGCGGCGGCAGGATCTTGAGCGCGACCATCGCGCTGTGACCGAGTTCGGCGTGGGTCGCCAGGTCGATTGCCTGCCACACCTGGCCCATGCCGCCCTGCGCGATCAGCTGTTCCAGCCGGTAGCGGCGGTTTTGCGGGCCGATCTCCTGGCCCGCCATCAGCCCGATCTCGGTGCCCTGGCGGATGTGAATCGCCGGCGGCGCCATGGGCGTGCCGCTGCCGCCGGGCGGGGCGTATTCCGCGTCCAGGATGGCATTCTTGCGGCTGTCGAACTCCTGCTGGCTTAACAGGCCATCTTCGTGCAGGCTGCGCAGTTCGCGAATCTTGTCTCTTGCCGTTTGCATCTGTCCTGTCAAGCTTGGATCGCCGCGCCGCACTCGGCGCAGAATTTATCGTTTGGACCGGCCCGGTGCCCGTTGGGACACATGCGCACCACGGGGCGCGGGGCCTGATCATAGCGTACCTGCGCGCCGCCCTGCGCCACGCCGGTGCCGAGCGCCGACTGCGAGGCCAGCGCCGCCTTGTTCACATCGTTCTGCATCCCCAGCAAGTCGAGCTGGTGGCGCCGGTCCTTGTCCACTTCGGCGTCGCGCAGGGCGCGTTCGCGGTCGACCCGTTCCTGCGCGCCGCGCGCCGCTTCCGCCGGCGTCACGCTGTAGGTCGCCGCCACCACCGACGCCAGCGCCGCCAATTGGTGCGGCGTCATGCTGGCGTGGACCTGGGTTTTCATCACGTCGGCCAGCGCTTGCGCGTTCGGGCCGGCCGCCAGCGCCACCTTGCCGGTGTCAGTCAGGCTACCGATGGTCGACACGCGCGAAATCTCGATGCGCGCCAGCTCCGCTTCGTGCGCCTGCTGCGCGAACTGCGTTTCGCGCTCGTGGCCAAGGCGCTTGAGTTCCTGCTGCCAGGCCGCCTCCTGTTCCTGCTGGCGCAGCGCGTGGCGCCGCTCTTGCGCTTCCAGTTCGATTTGCTGCGACTGGCGCGCATGGCGTCCGTCAGCCTCGATCGTGCGCAGCAGCTTTTCGTGCTGGGCGATGGAGTCCTGCTGCGCCCCGCCACGGCGCAGGGTCTCGATCTTCTGGTTGATCTGCTCGGCGTCCGCCTTGGCGCCCGTCTCCTTGAGCATGTCGGCGCGCAGCAGGTCGCGCTTGCGGTCCAGCGCCAGCTGGTCTTCCCATTCCGCGATGCGCTCGGCCTCGCGCTTGTGGGCCGCATTGGCCAGCGCCAGCAACTGCCAGCGGGCCTTGTGCTGCTCCGCTTCCATGGCCATCTCGCGCTCGTTGGCTGCTTGCTGCGCCTGGTGCAGGCGCGCCAGCTCGGCGCGTTTGCGCGATTCATCCTCGATCCCCAGCGCCTGCGCGATCTTGTTCTGGATCTGCTGCTGCAGCAACTGGTGCGAAAAGCGCTGCTGCGCGAGCTGGCGCATCTCCAGCGCGCCCTGCTGCGCCACTTCGAGTTCGGTGCGCATGCGAAGCTGCGCCAGGTGGCGCAGGTGCGCCCACTCGGTCGATTCGTCCTCGCGCGCCGCCCCCTTCTTGGCCAGTTCGTGTTCGAGTTCATTCACGATGTCGCCCGCGCCCCGTTCGAGCGCCTGCTTGCGGCTCTTGGAGTCGACGATGCGTCCATACAGGTCGATCTCGCGCGCGCGCAGCGCTTGCAGGCGCTCGGCGTTCTGCAAGGTCAGCTCGGCTTTTTCGATGCTGTCGTCCTGGCGCAGTTCCTGGCGCCGGTAGCGCAGGCGGTTTTCCTGTTCTTCGACCCGCAGGCGCTGCCATTGCTCGTCGTTGTACAACTGGTCGAGCTGTTTCGCGTGCTCGAGTTTCACGTGACGCTCGTCGGCTACCAGCCACAAGGTGCCGATGCGCGCCTGGTGGGCGTCGAATTTATCGTGGCGCAGCGCCAGCGTGTCGACCTGCGCCACCGCCAGCCCGTACTGGGCCAGGCGCAGCTTGAGCGAGCCTTGCAGGCGCTCGTCGAGCTGGGGGCGCAGGTCGCGGTTGCCCGACATGTCGCGGATCGACTGGCCGGCGATGAATTCAGCCGCCAGCTGGCGCACCGAGGGCGCCAGCAGCTCGCGCAACTGGCTTGAGGTAACCGCGCCCGGCATGGTCATGAAGTGCTGGGCAAAGGCGCTGACCTGTTCGATCCTGATGCTGACCGTGAAGCGCGCGCCGATGGCCAGCTGTTCGGCGGTTAGCAAATCGTCGAACGAAAACTCGACCGGCATGGCGGCGGTGCGCGTGATGAGAATTTCGGCGTGCTGGTTGCGCAGCAGGTGATTGAGGCGCGTGAAAAAGCCCTCGATCTCGTACTCGCCCTGCGGCACCTCGGTCGCCTTGCCCGCCTGGAGGATGTAGGCGCGCGTGGTGGCAGGCACCCGCAAGGTCTTTACAAACAGGCCGGAAAGCTTTTCGACGCCGAAAAACACGGCCAGATCGTCGGGGCCGGGAATCCAGCGGTTCTCGCGGAACACCGGCTCGTTGCGCGGCGCGCCCAAGGTCAGAGCGCACCTGGCGCAATAGCCGGAATCGCCGGCATTCTGATGCTCGCAACGCGGGCAGGCCACACCGCCAAAACCAAACATCTGGAACATATCGACTCCTGGTTGTTCAACTTGCACTACTTTTCACCAAACCCACCCAGCCTGCCCGATTTTAGCAGGGGACGAGGCGCACGACCGTCGCGCACGCCGCTGGGCTAAACGCGTGTTCAGATAATCCCGATCCGCTCGACCAGCGCCACGCTGGCGCCCCGCGCGCGCACTGCATCGAGGAAATCCGGGGCCAGCGCGCCTTCCCATGCCTTGGGCAGCAAAATCCGGTCGCCGGCGACGGCCTGCTGCAACATCAGCGCGCATTTCGGCACGCAGCCTTCGACCGCATCGACCCGTCCCGCATGCCAGGCACCCGAGCAGCCGCTCGCGATGACCCGCCCGCGCGCCAGGAATTCGCGTCCGCGCGCCATGCGGTCGGCCATCACCAGCGCCAGCTCGAACGAATTACCCTGGAAGCGCGCCTGGCCGAAGCGCACCACCGTGCGCCAGCGCCCCAGCGCGCGGCCGTCGAAATGGCGCGCCCCGGCCAATGCCTGGCGCACCGCCAGCAGCTGGACCGGATCGAGCCCGGGGGCGCTAATCGTCTCTTCCTCGTCAACACCCGCTTCGGCCAGCGGATACACATTCACCTCGACCCAGCACAAGCTGTCGTTGATGCCGCCGCTGTGCAGCGGAAACCAGGCGCGCGCCGAGGCCACGCTGGCGGCGCTGTCGGGCTGCCCGGTCAGGACGCCCAGCCAGCCCAGCCCCTGCGGCCCGCCCAGCAGCGCGTGCGCGGGGGCGTTGGCCACGTCATGGCCGCCGATGCGTCCCAGCTGCCACTGCTCCGACCAGCCGTTGGCCAGCACCGGACCGGTGGCCTGCCACACCCCGCGCACCATGCGGTCGGCCAGCACCACGGCCAGTTCCCAGTCGCGTTCATGGCGCCCGGGTGCGCGGTCGATGCTGATGACGACCTGGTCGCGGCTGTCGAAGCAATTTTCGGTCAGGCGCGCCAGGCGCACCACCTGCTGCATGCGTTCGGCCAGGGCGGCGTCGCCCGCGCCGCTGCATTTGACGTCGGCGCGGCCTGCGCGCGGGCGCAAGGTGGCGCTGACGGTGAGCAGCGCGCCGCCGGCCAGCACGCTGCGGCATTCGGCGCTGTGGCGCTTTTCGGTCGTGATGCTCATGCCGGCTCGCTTTCAAGTACCGCCACGCGGCGCGCCGCGCATGCGTGTTCGAGGTTGGCGATGATGCGCTCGGCATCATCGAACAGCGGCGCCAGATCGGCATCCGCCGCCAATCCCAGGCGCGCCAGCAAGGCCCAGGCATCATCGAGCGCCGCACTGGCGCGCAGGCTGTGGCGCGTGCGGGCGAGCTGGCGGTCGGCCGGCAGCGTTTCGCCCGGCGCGGACAGGTCCAGCGCCGGCATGGTATTGACCGACAGGCTCACGCTGTCGAGCCTTTGCAGCAGCGCCATATGCTGCCGGAACAGCGCCTGGCCGGGTGGCAGCACCGCCATGCGCAAGCCATGCATCACGCAGGGTAGTTCCAGGAACAGGCGGCGCAGCGCCTTGGCATCGCTGGCATGGGCATCGAACGGCGCGGCGACTGGCACCGGCACTGGCTGCGGCGCCGGCACTTCCGGCACGCTCACCGCGCGCGCCAGCAGCTGCGCCGCGTAATCGACGCGCTCGCCCAGGTCAACCGGCATGCAATCGTCGACACTGATGCCGAAGCGGGTATATAACAGTTGGTTGAAGCCGCCGCGAAAGGCATTCCACTCGTCCAGCGTGGTGCACGGCGGCAGCGCCAGGTGGCCGAGCGCCAGCTCCTGCTGGAGCGCCGCCTCGATGGCGGCGGAAAAGCCGTCCAGTCCGACCACATCGCCCGCTTCGCTGGCCAGGTACAGGTCGAAGCGCTGCTGCGCCACGCGTGGATCGGGAGCATCGACCGCAAACGACAGGTGCAGCCCCAGTTCCGGCGCCGCCGCGAACGGCAGCAGATCGACGCCGTACGGGCCGGGATGAAAGCAGAACGCGTTTTCAATGTCGGCCAGGACGACGCGGGTGCCTTCCGCCACGCGGCGGGTATGCCCGCCCTTGTCGGCCACCACGCCGGTGCAGCCCTGCGGCACCGTGCCGCCGTGACCCATGCGCAGCGCCAGCGTGGCCGTGCCCAGCGCCGACGTCTCGGGCGGCGTGGCTTTGGCCTGGCGCTTGAACAGACCGATCATCGCATTCCTCACGCGTGCACCGGTTCGACCGTGAAGCGCGCGCCGAACCGCTGGAAATGCGGTGCCGGCGCGCTGTCGAAGGGCCAGCCGCATTCGACCTCGCCATCGGCGTCGAGCCGGCCTTGCAGCAGGATCGCACCGCCGCCGTCGAGCACGCGCAGCATCGGCTGCTCGCGCAGCAGGCGCGCGGCGAATGGCGCGGCCGCGTCGAGAGACAGGATCAGGCGCCAGCCGTCATTGTGCGCCACGAAATGCAGCGTCCAGTGGCCGTCGTCGGTCAGCAGGCGCGCCAGATCGGCGCCATCGGCCGCGGCGCGCAGCATGCCGGCGCTGCAGCTCCAGGCATCGTCATTGGCCGCGCGTGCGCTTGCGCGATGCTCCAACGCCAACTGGCGGAAGCGGCGCAGGGTCAGGGGCGAGCCGCGCAAGGCGGCCAGTTCGGCGCCGTTCAAGGGGTGGCTGCTGTCGATCGCGGCGAGCAGCACGGCATCGGCCAGCATCAGGCGGTCGCCCTCCACGCGGCGCGTCAGCAGCACGCGCTCGATCAGTTTGCGGTCGGCTTCCTGGTTTGTTTTCACATCATTCTCCTTCATGGAACTGCCTCCAGCAGGCTGGCGATGGCGGCGTCGCGGCGCTTGCGCAGGGTTGGCAGCGATATCTGGTCCAGCAGCGCCAGTTGCTGCATGGTCGGCAGCTCGCCGGTGGCCGGGTCCAGCCATTCGCCGGGATAGCTGTCATCGAGCCCACCCAGCATTTTCAGGTACACCGCCAGCCGCACCGGCAGCGAATATGCCGTCAGTGCGCGCGCCCCCCAGCTGCCCTGGTCCTGCGCCGCCCACGCCAGTTCCATGAAGCGGGGGGGCAGGGAAAGGCTGGCGGCAATGGCGCTGTCATACGGCGCCGGTTCGGGTACGTCCTGCGGCGCGGGATCGGGGGGCGGGTCCTCGTCGTCACTTTCCGGCGCCGGCAGGAAGCGGCTGTCGGCCCCCTCGACGGCGGCATCGGCGACGCGCCATAAATCTTCGAGCCAGTTGGCCGCTTCTCCGGCGTCGTGCAGCCAGTCGCAATCGCGGTTGGACGACAATTCTTCGTAGTCGCCGATCTCGGCGAGCATCTCGGCGATCTTTGCGACGTTGTTTTTCAGGTTGGCGAAGCGTTTCGATTTCGTGTGCAGGGGACCCGCGCCGCCGCCGAAGCGTTCCAGCGATTCGCTCCAGCGCAGCACCCATTCCGCCTTGCAGGCGCCGATGGAACGCATCTGGCGCACCTCGATCGGCATGGCAGCTACCTCGCGCCCCAGGATGGCCGCCACCTGCTGCGCGTGCTCGCGCCAGGCACCGAAGATGCGCGCGATGTCGCTGTAGGCCGTATCGAGCATGCGGTACGCATACATCTTGTTAGGACTGCACGAACGCCCGCACGCGGCCTGGTAATTATCCGAATCGACCTTGTCGCGCACGCCCGCGTACATATCGTTGACCTTCTTGCGCAGGATCGCGTCGCCGCCCGGCGTAGCCCAGAACGCGCCGATTTTGCGGTGTTCGTTGGCCACGGCGGCGCACAGCGCGGCCCAGTCGGCGGGACGCGCCTGCAACTCGTACAGCAGGCTCAGTGACAGTTCCAGCACGCTATCGCCATAGCTGTTGGCAGGGGCCTCGGCGCGCGCCGAACGGGCGCACGCGCGCAGCGCCTCCGCCGTCAGGTCCACGTACTCGGCCAGCGTGTCGGGCGCGTCCAGCAGGCGCGCGGGCGAACTGGCGGCGAACGCCTGCAAGGAACAGTGCCCAAGCAGCTTGCGCACCTGTTCCCAGCCCTGTTCCTGATACCGGGTTCCCGGCAAGCGCATACCATCCCCATCGTTGTGTCAGCATCAAAATGATGCCATAGACCGGGAATCGGCAAGGCGCGCTTGAAACCCCTGTTTACCCTTCTGTTCCGGATTCCGGGCCGCCATCGCCCCCAGCACCGCCGCCACGATGGGCGCCGCGTGCTCGCCGCCGGTCGCGTCGGAATGGCTGACAAAAGCCGCCACCGCCAGGCGCCGGGTCTGGCCCGGCAGGCTGCCCGGTTCCAGCCAGCCCGTGAACCACACAGTGGCCAGGTCGCGCCCATCGGCCACCGATGGCGAGGTGCCGGTCTTGCCGGACAGGCCACGCCGCACCGCGTCCAGCCCCGCTCCGCGAAAGGCACCGGCCGCCGTGCCGCTGTCGACCACGCCCTTCATCCCGGCCCGTACCCGGTCCAGGCGCACGCCCAGCGCCGGCCGCTCGCCCGCAAGCGCCTCGCGCCCGTCGAGCGAGAGCAGCAGGCGTGGCGCGATCACCCTGCCCTCGCCCACTGCCCCGGCCACCAGCGCCATTTGCAGCGGCGTGACCTGCATGCGCAGGCCAATCGCCATCTGGCGCAGCTCGTGGCGGGTGTGAATCGGGTCGATGTGGGCGGGACTGGCCTGCAAGGCATCCCAGGCCGACCACGCAAAATCGGAGGGCAGCAAGCCGCCATCGAGGCGCGCGGCCTGCTCGAAGCCGAGGCGGTGCGCCATCGCCACGATGGGGCGCACGCTGTCCAGGGCGCCGCCGTCGAGTGCCTGGAGGTCCGGCGCGCCGCCATCAGGGCGGCCAAACAAACTGCGGTCGCTCAGTTCACCGGACCAGGCAAACCAGGTATTGAGGCTGTAGGTCAGCGCCTGCGACAGCCCCAGGCGGCCATCCTGGGCGCGCTTGTCGAGATGCTGGTCCTTGTAATTGGTGATGTGGGCCAGCCTGGTGTCGAGCGGATAGCTGGCCGCGTTGGTCTGGAAAGCGAAGCCTTTCGACTGCGCCATGCGGTTAATCGCCGGCAGCGGCAAGCCCGCCAGCAGCGCTTCGAGCTGCGGATCGCGTCTGGCCGCCAGTTCCAGGCCCAGCGCGCTGATCACCTTGAAGGTCGAGCCGGGACTGCGGTGGGCGCCGCCATCATGCTGGAACGCCGGCAGGCGCAAGGGACTGCGGGCCGGATTGGCGCGGTCGAAATCGCGTACCTCGTTCCAGTTGGCCGGGGTAACGGCGCCGCTGCCGGCGCCGGCCGCCGCCAGCACGTCGCCGGTGGCGGTGTCGAGGATGACCAGGCCCGCCTGGCGCCCCGGCACCACGGCTTGCGCGCCGCTGCATATGCTGCCGTTCCAGTGGCCGCGCCGCAGGCCGATGCAGTCGAGCGCCTGCTGGCTGGCCGTTTGCAGGGCCAGGTCGAGCGTCAGGCGCGCGCTGTGCGACACGCCGTCCGGCGCCGGCACGCGGGCCAGCATGCCGGCCACGCTGTTGGCGTGGGCCGCACGGATGCCCAGCAGGGGCGCCAGGCCGGCATCGAGCGCCGCGCGGGTCGGCTCGCCCCCGCTCCACACCACCGTGCCGTGGCGGTCGGCCAGCGTCACGCCCGTGCGCGGCGCGGCGCGCGCGGTGGCGCTGTTGGCGGCCAGCGGCTGCCATGCGAGCTGGCCGCCGGCCATGCGCAGATGGCGGTATTGCTGGTCGCCCGCCAGCCCCGCCATGCGCAGGGGCGCGGCCGTGAGAGTGACGCTGCGCACGCCCGCTTGCAGGTCCAGCACCAGCGACTGGACCGATGCCGGCGACGGGCAATCGCGCCCGCTGCAGGCGTCGCGTGGCTGGCCGCGCAGCTGCGCGCCGTCGAGCGAGACCAGGCGTCCAACCAGCATCAGCTCGATCGCCTGGCCCGCTTGCGCCGCGCGCGGCAAGGCCAGGGTCAGGCGCGCGGGTGCGCCGGCGGCGGCATCCGGCCAGGCCTTGACGCGGCTCCACGGCGCCCAGCCTTGCGGCACATCGGCGAACAGGCGCGCGGCGGCGGGCGGCATCGACGCCGTGGTGGACGCCGGCGCCGCAGCGACGCTGGCCTGCCATTCGCCGCCCTGCTGCGGCTTGAGGCGCCACGCCAGCAGGCGCCGTTCGCTGTTGAACACCTGGACCTGCGCGCGCACGTAGTCGCCATCGGCCATGCGGTACAGGCGCTTGAGCAGCTTCAGGGACTGCGCATCGAGGCGCGCCCCGGGCCAGCCGGCCAGTTGCGCGGCGCGCGCGGCGTCGCCGGACGCCTGCCACGCCGCCAGGTCGCGCGGCGCCAGTTCGGCCAGGCCGCTGGCGCCAAGGCGCACCAGGCCACGCTGCTGCAAAGCCAGGAACAGCGCCTGGTCTTCCAGGCTGGCGCGCGGCAGTGCCGGCACCTGATAGCGCCCGGGCGACAGCCATGCCGACAAGGCCGGACCATGGGCCGGAAATGCCACCACCAGCGCCTTTGCGGCCGGCGTCGCAGCACCGCTGCGAAACAGCTGGACCAGCAGCTCGCCAGCCTGGGGGCAGCGCTCGCTGGCGCGGCGCTGGAAGCGCAAAGCGGCATCGCTCCATACCAGCCAGCCCTCGCGGTGCAGCTCCACCGATCCGCGCGCGCCGCGTACGGTGCCGCTGGACTCGCCCAGCCAGTGCGCACCGGTTTCGGCCCCGGCCCAGTCGAGCCGCAACGCCGAACCGCGCGCCCCGCCGAAATCGGGCAGCGCCACGCCGCTCAGCTGGACCTGCGGCATGCCCGCCACATCGGGGCCGGCCAGGGCGATGTTGCGCAGCGTGACGGGACTGGCCGATGCGTCATTGCGCGCGACCCAGCGCGCCACGTCGGCGAAGCGGTAACCGATGCGCAGCGGGAGCAGGCGCGGGTTGGCGGTGTCGAGCATCTGGGTGCACAGGTCGATACGCACCGGCGGCGCGCTGCGCAGGCCCGACGCGATCAGCAAGGTCGCGCCGCCATGGATGGCCACGCCGATGCCGGGCTTGTGCGGCACGCTGAACTGCGCCCCGGGCGCGGCCGGCTGCAAGGCGTCGACCGATACCGGCAAGCCGGCGCCGCGCAGGACGGCGGCGCCGGGTTCGGACGACGCGGCCAGGTGGCGGGCGTGGGTGGCGATCAGCAGCGCGCCCGCGCTAGCGGCCATGACCCCGGTGGCGCCGATCCAGTGCGCGCAGGCCGGCGCCCACGTCCGTGGTGACGAAAGCACGCGCGAACCCTGGCGCAAGTGGCGGGCGCGCCGCCCTGCCGTCCAGCGCCGTGACCACGTCTGCACAACCGTATCGAGCCAGCCTCTCATCATTTCTCCGCAAATCAGGTGGCACGCCGCACGCGTGGCCTGCCCAGCACTAGCGGGGGGCGCGGCAAAACCGCGCAACGTTGCCAACTGCACAAGATTGCCGTCCTACGTTACGGAACTTACGTGTTGCCCTGATTCTGTTTCATTTGTAAGCAGGTGAATCAAACTTCCTGAAGCGCCATCTCGCTTGCTATATTCAATTCATAGGATTTCACAAGGAGAAGTAAAAATGAAACGCACCCTGACCTTTGCAGCACTGATCACCCTTGGCGCCGCCGGTTTCATGCCTCTGCCGTCGGTCGCACAAACGGGTTTACGTGTCTTCATCAATACCGCTCCACCCGCACCGCGCTTCGAGAGCGTGCCGGCGCCACGTCACGGCTATGTGTGGGCGCCAGGCTTCTGGAACTGGGAAAACAACCGCCATGTCTGGACTGCCGGCCACTGGGAGAGCGCGCGCGACGGCTACACTTACCAGCGCAGCGAATGGATCCGCGATAACGACAGCTATCGCCTGAACCGCGGCGGCTGGCAGCAGGTATCGCAGCGCGAGTACACCGTGGTGCAGGTCGCCCCGCCGGCGCCACGCTACGAACGCGTGCCGCGCCCCCGCGCCAGCCATATGTGGGTTCCCGGACACTGGGAATGGCGCGGCAACCGCCATGCATGGGTCGGCGGCGAATGGGTACGCGAACGTGCGGGCTATATGTATTCGCAGCCGAGCTGGGTCCAGCGCGATGGCAGCTGGTACATGGAACCGGCCCGCTGGAGCCGGCACGGCGAAGGCCGCGACCGCGACCGTGATGGCATCCCCGACCGCCTCGAAGGCCGCGACCGTGACCGCGACGGCATTCCCGACCGCCTCGAAGGCCGCGACCGTGACCGCGATGGCATCCCGGACCGCCTGGAAGGCCGCGACCGCAACCGCGACGGCGTGCCCGATCGCATGGAACACCGCGACCGTGACCGTGATGGCGTGCCCGATGCCTATGACCGCGACCGCGATAACGACGGTGTCCCGAACCGCGTCGACCGTGACCGCGATGGCGACGGCGTTCCGAACCGCCGCGACAGCCGTCCCGACAATCCACGCCGCGATTAATGTGTAGTCAAGCTTGACCAAGCGCCAGCCCGGCTCCCCCGGCTGGCGCTTCTTTTTTGGCTTGCTGGCCAGCCCGGCCCGCGCCGACGGCGCGCAGCGCGCTTGATGTCGGCACATATAGTGCCGTTGCGGTTATGCTGTCGCCATGACCGAACCGACCCACGAACTGGCCCAGTTAATCGCGGCGGCCTTCAAGGCCGAACGCGGCGCCAGCCGCAAGCTGGCCGCGCGCGTAGGCCTTAGCGAAGAACAAGCCTTGCGCGCCACGCTCGAACAGCGCGCCGGCGCGCGCGGCCTGGGCGCCCTGCTCGCCGAACGCGCCGCACTGCTGGCGGCCGCCACGGCGCGCCTGGCCGCACGCGACGCCAAACGCGCACTGGCGCGCAGCGCCAGCCTGCACCGGCACGATGGTCCGCCCGCGCCGTGGCGCGCCTGGTTCGACGGCTCGGCCCATCCCAATCCGGGACGCTGCGGCATCGGTGCCCTGCTCACCGGCCCGGATGGCGAACGCGTCGAAATTTCGCGCCCGGCCGGCTATGGCAACAGCAGCGAAGCCGAGTACCAGGCGCTGATCGCGGTCCTCGAAGCGGCCGTTGCGCAGGGTGCGCGCGGCCTGACCGTGCATGGCGACAGCCGCGTCGTGATCGACGACGTGAATGGTCCCGACCTGGCGGGAGCGCCCTCGCTGCACGCCTACCGCGCACACGCCCAGGCCCTGCTCGGCCGCATCGACGGCGCCTGCGTGCGCTGGCTGCCGCGCCGGAAAAACCAGGCGGCCGACGCCCTGTCGCAGCGCGCCGTGGCCGCTTGCGGGCCGGCCGGCGTGGCATAATCGCACTCCGACCAAGGAGCACGCGATGACCACCGACGAACTGACAGCATGGCAGCCACGCTTGCAGGCACTGGCCAGTGCCGCCTGCGGCGACGACGGCGCCCATGACATCAATCACCTGCACCGGGTCTGGCGCAACGCGCAGGCGCTGCTGGCCAGCCACCCGGAAGCGGATACGCTGGCCGTGATGGCGGCATGCTATCTGCATGACCTGGTCAACCTGCCCAAGAATCATCCGGAGCGCAGCATGGCGTCGCGCCGCTCGGCCGAACTGGCGCGGCGCGAGCTGGCCGCCATCGGTTTCCCGGGCGCGAAGCTGGACGCGGTGGCGCACGCCATCGAAACCCACAGCTTTTCGGCGGCGCTGCCCCCCCACACCATCGAAGCGCAGCTGGTGCAGGATGCCGACCGCCTCGACGCCCTGGGCGCGGTGGGCCTGGCGCGCCTGTTCTACATCGCCGGCCAGATGGGCAGCGCGCTGGCCCACCCGAGCGACCCGCTGGCCGTGGACCGGGAGCGCGACGACCGCGCCTATGCGCTCGACCATATCGAGGTCAAGCTGGCCAGGCTGCCAGCCATGATGCAGACCGCCGCCGGACGCGCACTGGGCGAAGCGCGGCTGGCGCAGCTGACCACCTTCCGCGCCGCCTTCGCGCAGGAATGGACTTTGTAGGCACTGCCGCGTTCGCACAAGAGCGCAGTGCGTTAAGATGTGGTTCCGCCCATTCGCGCCCGCCCCCGGGCTATCCTCCATGAGCAGCAACCCCGCCGCCGCACCCGCCGCCCCGGCATCGCCTGGCAACCTCAATTTCGTGCTGGTGGCGGTCTTCATCGACATGCTCGGGATTGGCCTGATCATCCCGGTCATGCCGGCCCTGGTCGGCAAGTTCGTCGACGGACGCGATGAACAGGCGTTCTGGTTCGGCGTGCTGGCGATGGTGTTCGGGCTGATGCAGTTCATTTTCATGCCGATGCTCGGCGCCATCAGCGACCGCGTGGGACGCCGTCCCGTGATGCTCTATTCGATGGCCGGCATGTTCCTCAATTTCCTCGCCACCGCGTGGGCCCCGAGCCTGGCGTTCCTGTTCATCGGGCGCGTGATCGGCGGCATGTCCGCGGCCAGCATGTCGGTCGCCTCGGCCTATGCATCCGACATATCGACCCACGAAACGCGCGCCAAAAGCTTCGGCAAGGTGGGCGCCGCCTTCGGCCTGGGTTTCATCTGCGGTCCGGCGCTGGGGGGCGCCCTGGGCGAAATCAACCTGCAACTGCCGTTCTACGTGGCCGCCGCGCTGTGCGCCGCCAACTTCGTCTACGGCTATGTCGCGGTGCCCGAATCGCTGCCGCTGGCGCGCCGCTCGGCGTTTTCGATGACCAAGATCAATCCCTTCTCGTCCCTGCTCAAGCTGGTGCGGCGCACCGATATCCGCGCCGTGCTGATCGTGTACGCCCTCTCCACCTTCGCCCAGATGATGCTGCAGTCGACCTGGGTGCTGTACACCACCTTCCGTTTCAACTGGACCCCGGGCGACAACGGCAGCGCCCTGTTTTGCGTGGGCTTGTCGGCGGCGGTGGTCCAGGCCGGCCTGCTCGGCATGCTGATGAAGCGCTTCGGCGAAGTGCGCCTGTCGCTGATCGGCCTGGTATCGGGCTGTATCACCTTCGTGCTGTACGGCCTGGCCACCCAGGGTTGGATGATGTACGTTTTCATTTTGTGCAATTTGTTGTCGTATACCACCGCGCCTGCGCTGCAAAGCATCATTTCGCGCGGTTCGGACGCGAATTCCCAGGGCGAACTGATGGGCTCGCTGCAATCGATCAGCAGCCTAGGCGTGATTTTCATGCCCCTGCTGGGCACGGCCATCCTGGGCCTGGCCAGCCACCTGCCGCCCGACGACTGGCGCATCGGCAGCACCTTTTTCCTGTGCGCGGCGATGCAGGCGGTGGCGATCGGCGTTGCAGTTTTCTATTTCAAATCGCATCGGATGCCCACCTGAGGCGGGCATGCGTTAGAATTGGCAAATGGGTAAACCCACTCCTCGCAGCGCGACGCGCGCGGCCGCGTTTGTCATTGCCGTCCTCGTAGCGGGCGCCTGCGCCCCTGCGCTGGCCAGTTGCGAGCAACCGTTCCTGGTGCCGGTCGCGCCCACCGGCCTGAGCATGAGCATCAACGGCGACTCGATCAGCGGCATCTATCCCGACCTGCTGCGCAGCGTGAGCGCGAAAAGCCCCTGCAAGTTCACCTATTCCGTAGTGCCGCGCGCACGCCAGGAAGCCATGTTCGAGGCCGGCAAATCGGACCTGCTGCTGCCCGCCCTGCGCACCCCGCGGCGCGACCAGCTTGGCTACTTCGTCCCCGTGATCGGCACCCGTGCCACCCTGCTGTCGGTGGACAGCGCGCGTGCGCCGGTGCGCTCGATCCGCGACCTGCTCGCACGCAAGGAGCTGCGCGTGGTGCTGGTGCGCGGCTTCGACTACGGCGACGCCTACCTCGACATGATCGATCAGTTGTCGGCCCAGGGCCGCCTGCTGCTCGAAAAAGATGGCGCCGCCGTGGCGCGCGTGCTCGACGCCGGCATTGCCGACGTGACCTTGATGGCGCCCACCGTATTCGCCGGCGCCATTTTGGAGGACAAGCGCTTCACCTGGATGATGCCCAAGCTGCGCATCGAGCCGCTGGAAGAACTGCCGTGGGGCGAAAGCGGCATCTACATCTCGAAGCAGACCGTCGCGGCGAGCGACCGCGCGGCCCTGCAGAACCTGTTCGCCGCCGCCATCAAATCCGGCGCCGTGTACGAGAACCTCAAGCGCTACTACCCGCCCGCCATCCTGGCCGGCGGCGTGCGCCCACGCTGACGCCCCCCGGCGCCGCCACGGCGACTATTTTTCAGGCGATTGGCCATCCGGGGCACCGGAAAGCGCTGCACAGGCGCGGCGCGCCGTTATAATTGCCCATCGTTTTTTAAACAGGTTGAAGCCCGTGTCCGATCGCATAAAAGTCATTCCCCAATATTTACTTCCCAAGCAAGGTCTGACCAGGTTCGCTGGCCGCGTCGCCGGTCACAAGGGCGGCCAGTACACGACCACCCTGATCCGCTGGTTCGTCGGCCAATATGGCGTGAACATGGACGAAGCGGCCAATCCGGACATCGCCAGCTACGCCAGCTTCAACGAATTTTTCACCCGTCCGCTGCGCCCGGGCGTACGCCCGCTGGCCAAGGCCGATTTCGTGTGCCCGGTGGACGGCGCGATCAGCCAGTTCGGCGCCATCGACGACGACCAGATCTTCCAGGCCAAGGGCCACAAGTTCAGCACCACGGCCCTGGTGGGTGGCGATGCGGCGCTGGCGGCCCAGTTCCAGCACGGCAGTTTCGCCAACCTGTACCTGAGCCCCAAGGATTACCACCGCCTGCACATGCCGTGCGAAGGACGCCTGACGCGCATGATCTACGTGCCCGGCGCGCTGTTTTCGGTGAACCCGACCACCGCGCGCGGCATTCCCGGCCTGTTCGCGCGCAATGAGCGCGTGGTGTGCGTGTTCGAGTCCAAGCAGCATGGCACCTTTGTGCTCACCCTGGTGGGCGCCACCATCGTCGGCAGCATGGCCACGGTCTGGCACGGGCTGGTGAACCCGCCGCGTCCGGGCGTGGTCAAGGAATGGCGCTACGACGACCAGAACATCGTGCTCAAAAAAGGCGACGAGATGGGCCGCTTCCTGCTTGGTTCGACCATCGTCATGCTGTTCAAGAAAGACACCATCGACTTCAATGCCGAATGGGCGCCCGAGCGCCTGGTGCGGCTTGGGGAAGCGATGGGTAACAAGCCAGCCGCCAAACGCGCCTGATTTCACAAGGAAGCGGCATGAGCGACGTAGTGGACGACATCGCCGGCCCGCCGGCCCTGGAACAGGAACAGGAACAGGCAAGCGTGGCCGCGCCCGCGCCGCGCGCCAGCGTGCTGGCAGCCTGCGACTGGCTTCGCGAAGGCGCGCGCTCCATGCTGCTGCTTGCACCGCGCTGGAAGCGGCTGGTGGCGTCGCCCTGGCACATGGCATTCCAACTGCTTTTTCAGTTGGGCCTGGGCATGCTGATGCAGCGCGCCTTCATCGAGGGCGATGCCGTCTTCATATGGCGCGCGCTGCTCGCCGGATGGTCGAATACCCTGTTAACCGTGTGGCTGTGCTACCTGATTCAGCCCGACCCGCGCCTGACGCGCAGTCCCCATGCCGCGCCCGGCGCGGCGCACTTGTACACGCTGCTGATCGTACAAACGACAATGTTTTCGATGCTGGGCTGGGCGCTCTATTTTCTTCTGATCCGGACCAAGGCCATTGATGCGGCCAGCACACAGGCGCAATGGACTGTCTGGCTCGGGCCGACGCTCTGGGCGGTGCTGGCACAGCTGGCGGTACTGATGCGCGCCGCCCGTCCGCTCGCGCCGGTGCGCACCATTGTCACGATCGGGGTGATCGTTCTGACCACAGCAATGAGCCATTACCTCGCGCCCTCGCCGATGGCGTGGCGCGCAACGCCCGCACCCGAGGTGCCCGAGGAAGAGCCGTTCGAGGTAAGCCAGGAAATGATGGAAGCGCAGCTGCCCTTGCTGGGCGATCAGCTCGACGCGCTCAAGCCGCAGCGTCCGGGCGTGATCGACATGTACACGATTACCTTCGCGCCGTACGAAGGCGAGGAAGTGTTCCGGCGCGAGAGCACCATGGTGGCCGACGTGATGGCGCGCCGTTTCGACGCCGCCGGGCGCGGCCTGCAACTGATCAACCACCGCGAGACCGCCGAAACGCTGCCCTGGGCCACGCCGCTGAACCTGCGGCGCGCCATCGAAGGGATCGCCGAGATCATGGACCGCGACGAGGACGTGCTGTTCATCCACCTGACCTCGCACGGAGCGTCGGACGGCGAGCTGGCGGCCAATTTCTGGCCGATCGAGGTGGCGCCGGTGATGCCGCCGGAACTGAAGGAATGGCTCGACCAGGCCGGCATCCGCTACCGCGTGCTGTCGATCTCGGCCTGCTTCGCGGGCAACTGGATCGCGCCGCTGGCGGCCGACGGCACCCTGGTGATGACGGCGTCCGACGCCGACCACACCTCCTACGGCTGCGGCAAGAAGTCGGCGCTGACGTTTTTCGGCCGCGCGATGTACGACGAACAGCTGCGCACCACGACGCGCTCGTTCAGCGAGGCGCATGCGGCGGCGCGCAAGATCATCCTGCAACGCGAGACGCAAGCCGGCAAGGATGATGGCTATTCGAACCCGCAGATCAAGGTCGGCGGCAAGATCATGCCGGTGCTGGAGCGGATCAACAAGCGGCTGGCGGGAACGCCGTGAGCAGGTAGCGCCGCGCGCGTCACGCGTTTTGGATCGGCGCTACAATGAGAGCGGTCACCGGGGTCGTTCATCAACCTTGTCGTTCGGTAGTGCATCATGGCTAAGCATACTCAAGCACCAAAACCAATCGTTAGTGCAACGGAGGCGACGCCTCCCGCCAGCCCGATGACTCAGCGCATCACGGCGGAGGGCAAGGCGATGACGGTTGTTACGATGGGCAATGTCACGGTGGAAGTTCCCACCCCGTCGGCGTCGGAGCTCAAAGAACGGCTTGCTGAAAGTCAGCGAGTGATGCGCGCCTTTGCCGCCGCCCTGCCGAAACACGGCGTGCGCCTCAACTTGCCTCCTACAACACCGCTATACGAAGCCGACTCGAAGGATCCCACTCTGGTCATCCGGAAACTTGGGAAAACGCGGACGCTGGGCCGCTTCGATAAGAATGGCCGCTTTATCCAGGTGAAACGATGATACGCGTTTCAATCGATGATGCGATCGGTGCAGTGTTATATCCGCGCGACAAACCGCTCCCGGTCGTACTGGCGGGCCACAACGGCTCAGGAAAATCGACACTGTGGTACAGATTTCTGGCCCCTCGCTTGCAGGTTCCGCTGTTAAATGCCGATCGCATGATGCTGTCCATCCTCCCCGAACCGGACACGTCCGGCTTCCTTACGCCATGGGCACAGGAGCTACGCGACACGAGCGAGGCATGGATGCAGGTAGCCCAGCAGGGTGTCAAGGCCTTCACTAATTCGGCAATTGGCGCTCAGCTACCGTTTGCTATCGAGACCGTCTTTTCCCATTGGTCCCGAAATGCGAACGGGGTGATGTCGAGCAAGATCGACCTGATCAAGGAACTTCAGAGGTCAGGCTACTTCGTGCTCCTGGCTTTTGTCGGACTATCAACGGTCACACTCTCGATTGGCCGGGTTCAGACCCGTCAAAGCCAGGGTGGACATGCGGTCCCGTTTAACAAGCTGCTCCAGCGCTTTCCCAGGACCCAGCAAGCCGTCAATGCGGCCATCGGCGTTGCCGATGCATCCATTTTGTTCGATAACAGCCGGAGCGAGGCACTGGCGTTCACACCCGTGCATGTTCGCCGCGATAACAAGGTGATTTATGATGTGCGCGACGCGTGGAAGCGCGCGCTTCGGCCGATTTCCTCGTGGCTCAATGTGGTCGTTCCCCGATGAATCGGGGCGACAAGGCCACTACGGTCCCGGCTTTCGCGCGGCCAAAAAATGACCGCGGCGGGAACGCCCTGATTTACGCCAGTTTCGTGATGAACTGCGCGCTTGGACGGCGCACTTTTTTCAAGTCCACCAGCCAGTCGCCCTCGGCTTCGCGGTAACCGAGCGCCATGATCGCCACCGAGCGCAAGCCACGCGCGCGCAGGCCGAGCAATTCGTCGAGCTGATCCGGATTGAAGCCTTCCATCGGGGTCGCATCGACCTGTTCGAAAGCGGCCGCCGTCAAGCCGATGCCCAGGCCGATGTACGCCTGGCGCGCGGCGTGTTCGTAGTTGACCTTGGGGTCGCGCGGCGGGTAGGTCGCCAGGATGAACTTGCGGTAGGCTTCCCAACCTTCGTTGACCATGCCGCGTTCCTCGTTGACGAGGTCGAACATCATGTTGATCCGCTCTTCCGTGTAATTATCCCAGGCCGCAAACACGACCATGTGCGACCCATCGGCCACCTGGCCCTGGTTGCTGGCGATCGGTCGCATCTTCGCGCGCAGGTCGGCATTGCTGACCACGATCAGCTCGAACGGTTGCAGGCCGCTCGAGGTCGGCGCCAGGCGCACGGCTTCCAGAATACGGTTGACTTTGTCTTCCGACACCACCTTGGTGGCATCAAATTTCTTGGTGGCGTAGCGCCAGTGCAATTTTTCAAGCAGCATGGAATTTCCTTTAAGTTGGATGGATGAACTTCACAGCCAGGGCGATCTCAAGATAGGCGTCGCGGCGGGCTCATTATCAACGATTCCGCGATCACGCGTATCCGGGCGGAAAATTCCAGCCTAGACCATCCCCATGCGCTTGCGCGCATCGGCGCAGCACAGCCCTTCCATCATGTCGAGGAAAGCGCGGGTCTTGGCCGGCATCAGGCGCCGGCCAGGGAACACGGCCCAGCCGGTCACCAGCGGCAAATCCCATTCCGGCAGCACCCGCACCAGCTCTCCATTGGCCACGTGCGGCGCGGCGAACAGGTCGGAACTGGCGGCAATGCCGGCGCCGGCGCAGGCCACGCGCGTGAGCAGGTCGGGCGAATTGGCGGTGAGGCGGCCCGGCAGCGCGCGCTCCCACACCGTTTTGCCGCGTGTGAGCTTCCACGGCGACGGTCCGCCGCCGCGGCTCAGGAGGCACAGCAGATCGTGTTTCAGCAAGTCGTCCGGATGCTCCGGCAGCCCGCGCAGCGCGATGTACGACGGCGCCGCATACAGCGCCATGTGTTCCAGCGCCACCCGGCGCGCGTTGAGGGAAGCGTCGTCCGGCAGGTCGCCCATGCGGATCGCGATGTCGAAATTCTCGCTCACCAGGTCGACCCGGCGCGGCGACAGGTCCAGTTCCAGGGTAATGGCCGGATACTGCGTCATGAAGTGCGTCATCACCTGCGTCATGCCAAGGCTGGCGAAATCGGCCGGCATCGAAATGCGCAGGCGCCCGCTCGGCGCCTGCTGGCGATGCTGCACCAGCGCGCCAGCCGCCTCGACCTCTTCGACCACCTTGCGCGCGTGATCGAGCAGGCTGGCGCCGAATTCGGTGAGCATCAGCTTGCGCGTGGTCCGCTGCAGCAGGCGCTCGCCCAGTTTCGCTTCCAGCAGCGCGATCCGGCGCGAGACGGTCGACTTGGGCAAATCGACCCGCAACGCGGCCTGGCTGAAGCTGCCCGCCTCCACGATCCGCGCGAACAACAGCAAGTCATTCGGTTCCACATCCATTTGATTGTCCCGCTGACTGAATAATGATATCCATTTTAACGCCTTCCGCATTGATTTTGGAACGCGTAAAGTCACTCCATCGCAGTTCAACTCATAAAAAGGAAATAAAATGAACATCTTGCAAATCAATTCCAGCGCCCGTTCGACCGGTTCCGAGTCCACCCGCATGGCCGACGCCATCGTCGCCAAGCTGCAAGCGGCCAACCCCGGCGCCCAACTGACGCGCCGCGACCTGGCCAGCAACCCGCACCCGGCGCTCGACGAACCGACCCTGGGCGCCCTGTTCACGCCAGCCGACCAGCGCAGCGCCGAACAAGCAGCCCGCGTGGCCCTCGACGACGCCCTGATCGCCCAGGTGCAAGGCGCCGACGTGCTGGTCATCGGCGCCCCGATGTACAACTTCGGCAGCTCGGTGCAGCTCAAAGGCTGGTTCGATGCGATTGCCCGCGCCGGCGTCACCTTCGCCTACACCGCCAGCGGCCCGGTCGGCAAACTGACCGGCAAAAAAGTGTACGTGGCGTTCGCCCGCGGCGGCATGTACCGCGATACCCCGAACGATACCCAGACGCCGCACCTGAAAATGCTGCTCGGCTTCCTCGGCATGACCGACGTGACGTTCGTGTATTCGGAAGGCATGGCCATGGGTCCGGAAGCCGTGACCAAGGCGCAGTCGCAGGCCAACGCCGACATCGAGGCCGCACTGGCCTGAGTTTCCCGGACGACGCTGAATAACAGTTAAAAATGCAGGAGAGAAAAATGACACAAGAGTTGAAGATGGTCCAGCAAGCGCTCGAGGAGCGCGTGCAGCAGCCGCGCGGCGTCGAGCGCCTGGTCAACGGGCAGTTCGTGATGGACGGCGCCGGTGTCAAGATCAACCGCGTGCTCACGCAAAACCTGCAGCGTCGCCTGGATCCGTTTTTGATGCTCGATGCCTTCGGCAGCGACAAGCCGGGCGACTATATCGCCGGCTTTCCGGAACACCCGCACCGCGGCTTCGAGACGATTTCGTACATGATCGCCGGCAGCATGCGCCACCGCGACAGCGCCGGCAACGAAGGCCTGATCACCGACGGCGGCGTGCAGTGGATGACGGCCGGGCGCGGCGTGGCGCACTCCGAGATGCCGGAGCAGACCGACGGCATGATGGAAGGCTTCCAGCTGTGGCTTAACCTGCCGGCCAAGGACAAGATGTGCGCGCCGTGGTACCGCGACATCCCGAACACCGACATCCCCCGCTTCACCACCGGGGCGGGGGTAACGGTGCAAGTC
The DNA here is from genome assembly GCF_011682175.1 of Massilia frigida. GTDB lineage: Bacteria > Pseudomonadota > Gammaproteobacteria > Burkholderiales > Burkholderiaceae_D > Telluria_A > Telluria_A frigida. The sequence continues at coordinate 119,865 of NZ_WHJG01000016.1, read as the reverse complement.
ATCGCCGGCGCCAGCCACGGCGTGCAGGGGGCGGTGCAGCGCGCGGGTACCGAACCGCTGTATCTCGATGTCGAACTGCCGGCCAACGCCACCTTCGAGCAGCTGCTGCCGCCGGGGCACAACGCCTTCGTCTATGTGTTCCGTGGCCAGGTGCTGATCGACGACAAGCCGGTACCGGTGGGGCGCATGGCGATCCTGGCCAATGCCCCGCAGGCTGACGGCGTGCACATCATGGCCGCCCAGGACAGCCGCCTGATCCTGATTGCCGGGCGCCCGCTGAACGAACCGATTGCCCAATACGGCCCGTTCGTGATGAACACCCAGGCCGAGGTATTCCAGGCTGTCGACGACTTCCGCGCCGGCCGCTTCGCCGCCTGAGGCACCCGCCGCAGCGCGCCGTGCCAAGGCCGGGCGGCGGGCCTGCAACCACAAGGAGAACGTCTTGCGCTACACTGGGGGCATGTTCCCAATCCTGACCCAGGCCCTGGCCTACCTGAGCCGCGTATGCGGTTTTGAAACCGTCGATTCCTTCCCTCCCGGGCACGCCCACGCGCGCACCCACTGGAGCGGAGCCCATTTCGACATCGCCTCCGACCTCAAGCCCGACCAGATCGAGCGCGCGCTGTGCGAGAAAATCGCCAACACGCCGCTCATTTTCGCCAATATCGCCAACCCCACGCCGGCCATGCAGCGCGTGATCCTCGACCTGATCGGCACGCGCCTGCGCCATTCGGGCGGCCAGCCGGTCGACCTGGTGACGCTGCTGGTCAACGCTTACCGCAGCCCGTACACGCAGGAAGCGGTGCCCGGCCTGCGCGCGGCCATCGAAGACAGCGGCGGCGACGCCCGCAGCGTGCTGGCCTTCCTCAGCGAGATGCCGGCCGCCTTCGACGTGATCGACGCCAGTCCACGCCAGCGCGGCTTGAAACTGGTCGGCAGGTAGCGCGGGCGCGCTCCGGCGGGCGCCGGCGGGCGCTGGCGATGTCCGATAAAATAGGTTCCCCACCCATTTTCCAGGCCGCTTCCGACCATGACCACCGCCCGCGAGCTGCAGTTCAAATCGATCAACTACACCGGCCTTGGCGCCGGTCCGCGCCTGATCGTCACTGGCGCCGTGCATGGCAACGAGACCTGCGGCACCAAGGCGATCCTGCGCGTGATGGCCGCCATCGACAGCGGCGCACTGCACCTGGCGGCCGGCGGCGTGACCTTCGTCCCGGTGACCAACCCGCTGGCCTACGCCCTCGCACAGCGCTCGGGCGAGCGTAACCTGAACCGCAACCTGTTCCCCAACCCGCAGCCGCAGGACTTCGAAGACCGCGTCGCCAACTGGCTGTGCCCCCTGCTGGCGCAGCACGAGGTACTGCTCGACCTGCATTCCTTCAATGCGCAAAGCCAGCCCTTCGTCATGGTCGGCCCGCGCAACAACGATGGCACCCTGCAGCCGTTCCGGCACGCCGAAAAGGAACGCGCGCTGGCGCGCCGCCTCGGCGTGCGCCGCTTCGTCGACGGCTGGCTGGCCACCTACGGCCAGGGCGTGCGGCGCCGCATGAAGAGCGGCGACGAATCGACCCTGGACCTGGTGCTGCGCTACGGGATGGGCACCACCGAATATATGCGCAGCACCGGCGGCTACGCGCTCACGCTCGAATGCGGCCAGCACCTTGATCCGGCCGCGCCGGACGTGGCTTACCGCGCGATCGTTAACACGCTGGCCTTCCTCGGCCTGATCGACGCGCCGCAGCCGGAGCCGATCGCGCTGGACCAGATGGAAGCGCTGTCGATGGTGGTGGTGCACGACAAACTCGATGCCGGCGACCGCTTCAGCCGCGTATGGGCCAGTTTCGACGCGGTGGCCACGGGCGACCAGATCGGCACGCGCGCCGACGGCACGCCCGTGGTGGCCGAATTCGACGGCAAGATCCTGTTCCCCGATGTGAACGCGGGACCGAACCAGGAGTGGTACTACCTGACCCGCGCCAATCCGGATTTCGAGCGCTTTGCCGATTAGGCGAGCGCGCCGTGGCGCACTGACATGAAAGCCACAAACGGGTGTGCTTCCACCTAAAAAGGCGCGCCATCCACCCATTTATGCGGGCGGCATGAGGGGGTGACAATGTGTGAACTTGGGCTCTTTTCGAAGGGCTAAGGTGGGATGGTCGCCGGGCGCAGCGCGCGGCGGCCGTCCCGCCCGGATGTTCCTGGGCGATCAGTCAACCCAATGGAGATCATCATGCCAGTGCAGGAAGCGTTGTCCTTCAATGATCTGACTTACCTCAATTCCAGCCCCTCCGCCGTCAGGGCCTACTTCGAGACCGCCTACAGCAAGAACCCGGACGGCATCAGTCTCAATAGCGAGACCTATTACAACGCGGTGACCCCGGCCATCACGGCGCAGTACGGGCACCCGTGCTACAAGACGCTCGGGCCATTCAACTACGTCACCAATCCGGGCGCGCCGCCGACATCGGCCATCGTGGGCAGCAATTACGCCATCAACAATGGCGACGATCCGGCGCAAGTGAGCCTGACAGTGGAAGGCGCCTGGTCCGACGCCACCAGCTGGTCGTCCGAAACGACCACCGGGCTGACGCTGTCGGCCGAGTTCACCATCGAAGGCGTGTTCAAGACCGGCGCTTCGTTTTCGGTGTCGACCACGGTCGGCCAGTCCTCGTCGCAAAGCACCTCGCGCTCATCGTCGTCCACGGTGACAGTCACGGTACCGCCGCGCAGCAAGCGCAAGGTGAGCATGGTTGGCACCATGTCGGACGAATCGATGTCGTTCACGGCGCCGATTGCCGTGCAGGGCTACTTCGGCGCCAACTTCCCCGACCGCGTCAACGGCCACTATTTCTGGTTTGCCGACGCCGCGTCGGCGCTGCCCAAAACCAGCGGCACCATCCAGGGCACCATCCGGCGCACCTCGGTGTTCAACGTGCAGACTGAAATCGGCGCGGTCGAGTCCTTGTCGTAGGGGCGCGCCGGGCGCAGCTCAGGGAATGCCCCAGACGAAAGGGTCGCTCTCGTCGAACAGCAGCTGCGCCCGGGCGTTGACCCAGGCCTTGCCGCGAATGCTGGGCATGACGCGATCGCCGGCGCGCCGGTAGGAAGCGTCGAACACACTGCCGATGATGCTCTCCTGGCGCCATTGGGCGTGTTCGGCCAGTTTGCCGTCGGCTGCCAGGCAGGCCAGCTTGGCGCTGGTGCCGGTGCCGCAGGGCGAGCGGTCGTAGGCCTTGCCGGGACAGAGGACAAAACTCTGGCTGTCGGCGCCCGTGGTCGATGGCGCGAACAGTTCGATATGATCGATCACGGCGCCGTCGTCGCCGCTGATGCCGTTCGCTTCGAGCGCATCGCGCAGCGCCACCGCATAGGCGGTCAGGGCGTCGACGTTAGCGCGCCGCAGCGCCAGACCATGGCCGGAAACCAGGAAAAACCAGTTGCCGCCCCACGCCACGTCGCCCGTCACGCTGCCCACGCCATCGACTTGCAGCGTGACCGCGTGCCGCGTGCGGTAGGACGCCACGTTATCGATGGTGACCGCGCCGTCGTCGTGCAGTTCGGCTTCGACCACGCCGACCGGCGTATCGATGCGGTGCCGCCCGGGTCCGATGCGGCCCATGAACGCGAGCGACACCACCACCCCGATCATGCCATGGCCGCACATGCCGAGGTAGGACACATTGTTAAAGAAGATGACGCCGGCGGCGCAGTCGGGCGCGAACGGTTCGCACAGCAGCGCGCCGACCAATACGTCGGAGCCGCGCGGTTCGCACACGACGGCGGAACGCACCTGGTCGAAGTCGCGCCGGAAGCGCTCGCGCCGTTCGGCCAGCGGCCCGTTCCCCAGATCGGGGCCGCCGTCGATGATCAGGCGGGTCGGTTCGCCGCCGGTATGGGAGTCGATGATGGAGATCGTTTTCATCCATCCAGCATACGCCTGGACGCCGTCCTTGTCTTGTACACGCTACGGCATGGCGCGACGAATTTGGCACAATCGGGCGCTGGCGCCCGGCGCCGTGTCAGGACGGCGCGAGCAGCTTCAAGCCCAGGATGCCGGCCACGATCAGCGCGATGCAGCCCAGGCGCATGGCGCCGGCCGGTTCGCCCAGCACCAGCATGCCGAAGATCGCCGTGCCGACGGTGCCGATGCCGGTCCAGATGGCATACGCGGTCCCCAGCGGCAGGTGGCGCAATGCCAGTCCGAGCAAACCGACGCTGCCGGCCATCGCGGCCAGCGTCAATACGGAGGGAACGAGACGCGAAAAGCCGTGGGTGTATTTCAGGCCGACGGCCCACGCCACTTCAAGCAAACCCGCAACAAACAGATAGATCCATGCCATGACAAACTCCCGGATTGGCAAGGTCGTCCAAGCCTGGCTCCGTGTGCGGCGGGGTCGTCCCCGCCGGAGAAAAAGGTGCTTGAAGTATACCATCGGCCGCGCCGGCGCGTGCAGTCCGGCCAACGCCGGTATTCGTCGTTATGCGACTCACGCCAGCAAAGCCGCGGCGCGCCGGTACGCGGTCTTGTAAGACGGCTGTTGCGCCGCCAGGATGCCGAGCAGCGCCGCATGCCCTTCCCTGAATGGATCGAGCACGCTCGGGTCTTCCGCAGGGCCGGCCAGCGCCAGCGCCTTGTCGACCAGGGCCAGGTCGGCTTCCAGTTCGGCGAGCGGCATGCCATTGCGCTCGCGCATGGTCCCCAGACGGAAGTAGCACGAGCGCAGGGTGTGGCGGATCACGTCATGTTCGGGCAGATAACACCACAGCGTTTCCGGCTCCAGGCGCGCGATGGCGGCACGGCAGGTCGCTTCGTTCACGTCCGGCAGGCCAAGTTCAAGCGATACGAAGCGTTTTTTGTCGAGCACGTGCGCCCATTTGACGGCGTCGCCGCAGCCTGCCTGCGCCAGCATCCGCTCCACCTCGTCCACCTGCCCCATGGCGTTGCGATAGTCGCGCCGCTGCACCAGCATGTCCAGGCCTTCCATCAGGCCGTCGAAGCGGTGGCTGTCGAAATCGACCGGTTCGAGCGGCTCCGCAAAATGCTGCATCTCGTCGTTCGCCCATTGTTCGGGCGTCTGCGGCCACAGCGCCGCCAGCGCCATGTCGCCGCGCAGGTAATGGCACAGCGCCAGCGCGTGCCGGGCGTGCGCGAGGTCGTCCTCGTCCACCTCTTCATTGGCGTGGGCGTCGAGCACGAACTGGCAATCCTCCATGGCCAGCTCGATCCGGCGCGGCGTGGCGCGCAGTGCGCCCTCGGCCCGGTTCAGGTACAGCCAGCCCAGATCGAACTGCTTGCGGTGCTTCCCGATCAGAGTATCGAACACCTCGAAATAAATCGCACCCGGCACCAGGCGCTGGTCGCCATCGTCCAGCAGCGCGGCGACGCACACCTTGACGCTGCGCAGGGCGAGCGGCACCAGCGCCAGGTTCCTTGCCGCGTCTTCCTTGATGGCGCGCGTGCAAATCGCCTTGCTGCGCTGCGCGACCGGAATATGCTCGATCTGGTCCGGGTCGATCTGGCTGGCCGTGTCGCTCATGGCCGCGGTCACGAAGCGCTTTGGAATGCAGTAGAAATAGACCGGATGGCGCTCGAAGCATGCCTCGGCCACCGCCTGCGTGAAGCTGGCGTCGGGGATCTCGTACGGTGCAAGATAGTCGTCTTCCCTGGCGATCTGCGCCAGCATGAACGGTTCGGTCCAGAACACGCTCCAGCACTCGGTCACGCACTTGGCGCGCGGATCGCGCTCGATGGCGCCGCAGTCGTGGCGCGCGACGAGTGCGGGCCAGTCGGCATCCTGGCCGTAGCGTTGTTCGGCATACGCGAACAGCGCGCCATCGACGCGGTAGCCGGGGATCGCATCGAGCGCGCATTTGTACCGGCCGATCGCCAGTTCCAGCAAGGCGCGCGTCTTGTACATGCCCGGCAGCCAGTGGTCGAATCCATAGTGCTCGCCGTGGGCGATGGCGGCCGCGATCAGGTCGTCGTCGATCAGTTCCGGCGGCACTTCATCGAGCCGGCGCGCGTGGGCAGTCACGCACGCCAGGCACAGGGCCTTGTTCACATGCTGCGGCGGCACGCTGGCAATCGACTCGCCGCACTGCACCGCCCTGACACAAACGTCGAAGTCGATGACGGCCGCCGGCACCTGCGCCAGCGCGAAACCCGACGTGCCGGGACGGGCCAGCAGCACCAGCGCCTTGTCGATGAAGCGCGGCGGGATGTTTTCCAGCCAACCGGGCGAGGACGCGACCAGGGTTTCGGCAATCTCGCGCGTGAATGCGCTATCGGGAAGATATTTGGCGTAGCCCAGCTTATGCGGCCCGCTCGCGCGCACCACTTCGCGGCACAAGGCGTCGCTGCGATACGCGTCCGGCACGCGTCCGAGCGAGGCCGATTCGTCATGCAGCATGTAATTGAGCCAGTACGCCTCGTCCCTGGCGGGCAAGGCGATGTCGGCGGCGTCGATCTGGTCCCAGTCGACGCGCTGGTCGGCTTGGTACAGGAAACCGGTGTCGCCACGGGTGTCGTAGGATACGGCGTAGCGTTTGTCGTAGCGGCAGGCGGCGGCGTGATCGGCGTTTGCCCGTTCAAGTTCATTGCGCTGGTCGTGCGCAAGGCCCTTGAGCCAGCGCGCCGATTCGAGGTGCCGATCGAGTTCCAGCGCCTGCTCCAGGTCGGCCATGGCGGCAGCGACCCGGCCCGACATCAGATACGCTTCGGCGCGGTAGCGATATGCCTTCCCCGCTTCGCTTTCCTTGTACTCGGACTCCTGATTGTGCTCGATCGACATGCTTGCCAGCTCGATCGCCAGGCCAAGCTGGCGCGTGTGAGCCGCGCACAAGGCCGCGTGATTCAGTGCCGTGTTGATCATCCCGGTCTGCTCCTTCGGGAACAGCGCGGCGGCCTTGCGGTACACGCCCAGCGCCTGTTCCCACGCGCCCTCGCGCAGCAGCGCGTACCCCATGCCGAACCAGGCTTCGTAGTAGGCCGGCGCGATGGCGGCCGATTTTTTATGCAGCAGATAGGCGTTGCGATGGTCGCCCGCCGCCATCGCCGCCTGCGCGGCCTGGTGGAACGGATAGCAGGCGATGTCGTAGCCATCCCTGTAAATGGTCCGGCCGCGCTTGAGTGCGGGGATGATGGACGGGCTATGCCAGCAATAATCGTCCGACCCATCGCACAAGACGCCGGCGACGAAGCGCCCGTCGAGTACATGCACCGCATCGTGCCACGAGAACACCGGATTGGGCAGGTCGAGCTTGGCGCAGTAGGCGCCGCTACCCAACATGAAAATGACCGCGCCGGGATTGAACGTGAGCTGGTCGATCCGGTAAAACCAGGCGAACAGGAATTGCGTGTCGAGGCGCAGTTCGGGCGCGCGGCGCATGGCGCAATCGTCCTCCGCCAGCAGCCAGGCGGATTTGGCCACGACACGCCCGCGCACCGCGTTGCTCTGCATGCCGTCGAGCCGGATCGCATCGACATACAGGTCGCCGCCGACAAAACCCACCTGGCCGAGCGGGTCGCCCCATCCCAGGTCGCCGCCGCCATCGTCGATATGCAGGTCGCCGTCGACGACGATGCGGCTTCAGGCCTGGCCCTCGGCCGCCTCCAGCATCTGCTTGCCGATGCTGACATTGCCGGTCACCAGCAACCACGGCAAACCGCTGTCGTCCCCGAGTGCCTCGTCGTCCTCATCGCCCTCGTCCTCGTCGGGATCGTGGAGGCGGCGCTGTCGAATGCCCGCGTCGGGATAGCGTTCGCGGAAACCGGCGCGCGAAAGGCGCGTGAAGCCTTCCCATGTCGTCAAGGGAGTGATGTTCTTTGTCATGGAAGCCTGAAAAGTGGACAGCGAAAGAGCAAGATATGCGAAAAACATTATTGTAACGTCAACACCCCTTTCTTCCAGCAGGCCGCCGTGCTCCGCCATTCGCCACACAGCTTGCACGCGGTTACACTATCTATCCCACAATCCATAACAAGGAGCCATCAATGGCCATCGCCGCACAAGTATTGATCGGTTTGATCCTGCTGCTGCACGTGTACTTCGTCCTGCTCGAAACGGTCCTCTTCAAGACGCGCGGGCGCCGCGTGTTCGGCCTGACGGCCGAAAAAGCCGAGATCATGGCGCCCGCCATGTCCAACCAGGGCTGCTACAACGGCTTCCTGGTGGCGGCGCTGGCGGTCGGCCTGCTCCATCCCAATCCGGAGATCGCGCCCGCCTTCGTGGTGTACGGCCTGGCATGCATCATGGTGGCCGGGATCTGGGGCGCGCTGACGGTCAAGAAAACCATCCTGTTGTTCCAAACCGTGCCTGCGGCGATCGCGCTGGCCCTGGTGTATCTGTCGCACTGAGTCCCGCAGTCCCTCGTTTTAGTCCCTGCCAAGCAGGAATTTTTTATATATCGTAATATGACGATATTAGATTCGGAAAAACCCGATATGCAAATCGACGCCATTCACAAGGCATTGGCCAACCCGATGCGCCGCCAGATTCTTGGCTGGCTCAAGGAGCCGCATGTGCACTTCGCACACCAGCAACACAACCTCGATGTCGGGGTGTGCGCCGGCCTGATCGATGCGCGTACCGGGCTTGCCCAATCGACCGTATCGGCCCATCTGGCAGCGCTGCAGCGCGCCGGGCTGATCAGCTCGCGCAAGGTTGGACAGTGGATCTATTACAAGCGTAACGAGGAAGCCATCAAGGCTTTCCTCGACCATATGAACGAGGGACTTTAGGAGTGAAACATGACGACATTATTCGACCCGATCACCATTGGCGATCTGACGCTGAAAAACCGCATCATCATGGCGCCGCTGACGCGCGCGCGCGCCATTGGCGGCGGCCGCGTGCCGAACGCGCTGATGGCCGAATATTACGTGCAGCGCGCTTCCGCCGGCCTGATCTTGAGCGAAGCGACCTCGGTCACCGCGCAGGGCGTGGGCTATGCCGACACGCCGGGCATCTGGTCCGGCGCGCAGGTCGAAGGCTGGAAACTGGTGACCGACGCCGTGCACAAGGCGGGCGGCAAGATCATGCTGCAGCTGTGGCACGTGGGCCGCATTTCGGACCCTGACCTTCTGAACGGTGACGCGCCGGTGGCGCCGAGCGCGATCGCGGCCAAGGGCCATGTCAGCCTGCTGCGTCCCCTGCGCGACTATCCAGTGCCGCGCGCGCTCGAGCTGGAAGAAATCCCGGGCATCGTGGCCGCTTACCGCAAGGGTGCCGAGAACGCCAGGCTGGCCGGTTTCGACGGCGTGGAAGTGCACGGCGCCAACGGCTACCTGCTCGACCAGTTCCTGCAAGACAGCACCAACCAGCGCACCGACCTCTACGGCGGCTCGATCGAAAACCGCGCCCGCCTGATGCTGGAAGTAACCGACGCCTGCATCGCCGTCTGGGGTGCGGGCAAGGTGGGCATGCACCTGGCGCCACGCCGTGACGCGCACGACATGGGCGACTCCGATCCGAAGGCGACCTTCGGCTACGTGGCGCGCGCGCTGCGCCAGCGCGGCATCGCCTTCATCTGCGCGCGCGAAGGCCTGGGCGACGACCGCCTCGGCCCTTACCTGAAGCAGGAATTCGGCGGCGTGTACATCGCCAACGAAAAACTGACCAAGGACAGCGCCGAACAGCTGGTGGCCGCCGGGGAAGCCGACGCCGTCGCCTTCGGTCAATGGTTCATCGCCAACCCCGACCTGCCGCGCCGCCTGCAGCTCGACGCGCCGCTGAACCCGGTCCGGGCCGACAAGTTCTACGCCTCGAACGAAGAAGGCTACACCGACTACCCTGCCCTGCAGGCGTAATTACTCGGCCACGGCTTCCACCTGGATGCGCAGTTCGACATCCATCTTGAAGCCGTAATCCTTGCCGGCGGTCAGGCCGAATTCATCGCGCTTGAAGCTGCCGTAGGCGTCCGCACCGCACATCTCGCGTTTGAGCATGGGGTGCTGGATGCATGTGAAGCTCCTGATCTGCAGGTTGACCGGTTTGGTCACGCCGTGCAGGCTCAGTTCTCCCTGCAGCTGGGTCGGCGCGCCATCCTTGAAGCCGCTCAGCTTGCCCTTATAGTGCGCCGCGCCGAACTTGGGCACGTCGAACAGGTCCGGGCCGGCCGCCCACTTGTTCAGCGCCTCCTGGCCGAAGTCCACGCTGGCCGGATCGATGCTGATATCCACCAGGCCGTAGCCGGCCGTCTTGTCGAGCGTGACCTTGCCCGAGTTGCTGTTGAATTTCCCACGCCAGACGGACACGCCCATGTGGTCGGCCTCGAAGCTGGGGAAGGTGTGATCCGGATCGATCTTGTAAGTGACAGGCGCGGCCAGCGCGGCCCCGCTGACGCTAGCCAGCAGGAAACTGAGTAGGTGTTTTTTCATGGTTGCGAACGTTGACCAAGGTTGCGGGAATGTCCCGAAAACTTTCAAAAACTTTCTTAAGCGGGGTCAGACCCCGACCCATAACCGGGGTCAGACCCCGGTCTGGATAGTTCAGCTAGGCCTGCGCTGCTTTCACAGTGGCGAGGTATTTTTCGTATTCGTCGTACATGCCGCCGAAGCCCTGCTGCATCGAGCCGTGGCCAGCCTTGAAGGTCTCGATCTCAACCGCGCTGGCATTGAGCGGCGTCGAATGCAAATGGAGCGTGGTCTTGCCGCCGGCCTCGGTCAAGCTGGCGCTGTTGAGCACTTCCAGCGGCCACGTCGGACTCATCGCGTAATGGATGCGCTCGCCCTCGGCATCGGCGAAGCCGTTGATAAATACCAGGCGCTCGGACGGCGTGATCTCGCGGTACTCGAATTTTCCATACATCTCGACGCCCGGTCCGAAACGCATGCAATAATGGAACACGCCGCCCGGCTGCGGCTCGTGGCGGATCACCTCGATGGTGCAGCCCTGCGGCCCCCACCATGTTTGCAGGTGCTCGGTCTCGATCATGGTCTTGAACACGAGTTCGCGCGGCGCGTCGAATACGCGCGTCAGTACGAAATCGACGCTGGGGTCAGGGCTGGTCATCGTTGTGCTCCTTTGTTTGCAGGGTGGTGAGATAGTCGTCGAGCCGCTCGAGGCTGCCTTCCCAGAAGGGGCGGTAAGGCGCCATCCAGTCGGCCGCCGCGCGCAGCGGTTGGGCGTCGAGTTTGCAGGGCCGCCATTGGGCTTGCCGTCCGCGCGTGATCAGGCCGGCGCGTTCGAGCACTTTGAGGTGCTTGGTCACGGCCGGCAAACTCATCTGGAACGGTTGCGCCAGCGCGCTCACCGATGCCTCGCCGTCCGCCAGCCTGGCCAGAATGGCGCGCCGGGTCGGATCGGCCAGGGCCGCGAATGTCGTGCTGAGGTGGTCTTGCCGCATACTAAACCCGGTGGTTAATTAACCTGACGGTAAATTATCAGCGTGCGCTCCGGGTGTCAAGCGCGCTCCGCCCAAGCCGGCGATCGGGGGCCGGCATCGCGCCATCGAATTTTTTTGCTCCGCTAACTTTGACATTCCCGGAATCGTTGCTATAATCTTGTCTTTCGCGGCTGTAGCTCAGCTGGATAGAGTACTTGGCTACGAACCAAGGGGTCGTGGGTTCAATTCCTGCCAGCCGCACCATTATTCGTAAGATCGAAGGCCTGAAGCGTAATCTTCAGGCCTTTTTTCTTTTCTAACAACAGTTTTGTTGTAGTGTCACATTCTCTTACACTTTAACCTCCGAGCCCCAATCCGCGACTTACCCGAAGAAGACGCACTCTTCCAAGGAGATGCGCGCGCGTTAATGTAGGTATTAACCTACACATAATAAATCGGCCCCCAAATATTTGTAAATATGCATTAGAATCGGACGCGCTCCCCTATGAAAATGTGAAAATGGACTTATAGGGGAGCAATTAATTGGCCGGTGGAAGAAAGCAGCGGCGTTGCGCGCACGTCGCGTTGCAACACCGATGTTGAACGCGCCTTTGCTAGCATGAAGCTCCCCGATTCTGATAACCAGGCCGTCTTTGCACGGCTGATTTTTTCTTACGAGGTAATATTTATGAAACATATGAAATCCCTGATTGCTGCCGCTGTCCTGGCAACCGCATCACTTGGCTCGACGGCGGCCTTCGCTGCTGACATTTCGCACGGCACGCAAGCGTTGTCGGTGATCGACAACAGCGCCAACTTCGGCAGCTCGTTCGTCCAGAACAACCTGAACAATACGTTCATGGACAAGTTCAGCTTCTCGATCACCCGCGTCCCGCATGACTTCGATGCGATCGTCACCTCGTTCACCCGCAACGCGACCACCGGCATGGACATCACCAACATGAGCCTGTTCAGCGGCGCAGGTACCCTGATTACCGCTGGTTTTCAGGAAAGCACGGGCGCTACCGATGTATGGAGCCTGCGTGCGGACAGCCTGGGCCTGGGTAACTACTACCTGCAGGTCAGCGGCAAAATGGTCTCGGGCACGGCCGGCAGCTTCGGCGGCACCGTGATGCTGGCACCCGTACCAGAACCAGAAACCTACGGCATGATGCTGGCAGGCCTGGGCGTGGTCGGTTTCCTGGCACGTCGCCGCAAGGCAGCCAAGCAAGCGTAATTTTTTGCTTGTCGCATAAAAAACGGAAGCTTCGGCTTCCGTTTTTTTTGGTCCCGCCCCAGGCGCGCCCTAGCCGCGCACTTTCTTGATCACGCTGCGGTTGCTCAGGATCTCTTCGATCTGCTCGAAGCGCACCGGCTTGACCATGTGATGGTCGAACCCGGCCTCGAAAGCCAGCTGGCGGTCCTTTTCCTGGCCCCAGCCGGTCACCGCGATCAGCAGGGTCATCTGCCCGCAGGACAGGCGGCGGATGCCGCGCGCCAGGTCGTAGCCCGACATTTGCGGCAGGCCGATATCGAGAAACGCGTAATCGGGGCAGAAGCGCGCGGCCGCCGTCAGCGCGTCCGGCCCGTTGTGGGTGATGACCACGCTGTGCCCCATGGCCGAGAGCAAGGCGCCGATACTGTTGACGAAGTCGACATTGTCGTCGGCCAGCAAGATGCGGTAGGTTTCCGAGGTCATGAAGGCGGCCGGACTGGTCTTGGTCGGCATTTCCGGTTCGACCACGATCGGCAGGCGCACCACGAATTCGCTGCCGCGGTTGATGCCGGCGCTGTGCGCTTCGATACTGCCGCCGTGCAGTTCGACCAGGCGGCGCGCCAGCGACAGCCCCACCCCCAGCCCGGCATTGGTGCGCTCCAGGGTCGAATCGACCTGGACGAACATTTCGAACACGTGATTGAGCATGTCGGGCGCGATGCCGATGCCATTGTCGGCCACCTGGATCACCAGGTCGCGCTCTTCCACGCGCGCGCTCAGGCTGACCCGGCCGCCGCGGTTGGTGTACTTGGCGGCGTTGTTGAGCAGGTTCGAGAGGATCTGCGCCAGCCGCGTGGCGTCGCCGTGCAGGAACACCGGCCGGTCGGGCAAATCGATGGCCAGTTCGTGGCCGTGCAGTTCAATATAGGAACGCACCACTTCGAGCGCATCGTTGACCACCGCCTTGAGTTCGACGCGGCCCATCTTGATGGCGAACTTGCCGGTGTTGATGCGCGACACGTCCAGCAGATCGTCGACCAGCCTGACCATCTGGCGCAGCTGGCGTTCCATGATGTCGGTGGCGCGCTGGGTGGCCTGGGCGTCGCCGCTGCGGATGCGCAGGATATCGAGCCCGGTGCGGATCGGTGCCAGCGGATTGCGCAGCTCGTGCGCCAGGGTCGCCAGGAACTCATCCTTGCGGCGGTCGGCCACCAGCAGCGCTTCCTCGGCCCGGTGGCGCACCTGCATTTCGTGCTCCAGGGTCAGGTTGGCTTCCTGCAGGGCGTGCGAGCGGCGTCCGATCTCGGCCAGCATATCGTTAAAGGCCGCCACCAGCACCCCGATTTCGCCCGAATTATTGCCCGGCACGCGCAGGCTGAAGTCGCGCCGCTGCATCACTTCGCGCGCCACATTGGTTACCGCCAGCAGCGGACGGGTGATGCCCTGCTGCAGGCGCGACGCCACCAGGGCCGCGATCACCAGCGAGATCAGCAGCACGATGCCGAGGATCGCCGCGTAATTGAGCAAGCGTTCGACCAGGCCGAAGCGCGCGCGCAGATACACCGTGCCCAGCACTTCGCCATTGTCGACAATGTTGTGGTACACCACCAGCTCGCCCTGGTCGATGGTGTAGCCGGGCCGGCCCGGCTTGACCGGATACGATGGTTCCAGCGAGCCCTGGGTGTAGGAGGCAAAGCGCACGCCGCTGCTGGTGTACAGCGCGCCCGACAGGATCTGCGGGCGCACCCGCAGCACGGCCAGGTTTTGCTGCGCGCTGCGGGCATCGTTGAAGGCCAGCGCCGGCGCGCTGACGCTGGCGATGATGTCGGCCTGGGTCATCAGGTCGTCGACCCAGTATTGCTGGAAGGTGCGCAAGTCGTACAGCAGCATGGCGATCGAGGCCGCCAGCAGCGCCACGAAGGTGGTCGAGACAGCCATGAGGATGAGTTTGCTACGGACGGAGCCGGTGTCGTGTTGCATCACGGTGCTCCCTTGTGAACGTGATTGGCCACTGTCAGCAGGCGCGAACTGAGCTTGACGCTGTTCCGGTCGGCCGCTTCGAGCGAGACGTCGAAGCGCACGCGCTCTTCGACGATCCTGAAATTAATAACACTGCCTTGCTGCAATCCCTGTTCCGATTCGGTCACCACCAGGATAGCTCCGGTGCCGGGCGCGCGCAGCGCATGGCGCAGGCGCACCGTATCGTCGCCGCCAATGAACAGCAGATGCACCCCGGCCGGCGCTTCCTGCTCGCGCAAGGTGCGCACCACCACCTGCCGCCCCTGCACCACGCGTCCGGCCACGATGCGGGCCAGGTCGGCCGCCAGCTCGTCGGCCCCGGCCACGCCGATCACCAGCGGCGCGCCCGCATCCGCGAAGGCCGAGGCTGGAAACTCCGCGTAGCCCAGGAACTTATACAGGAAAGCGGCCTTGATGCTGCGTTCGAGTGACGCGGCACCGCGCGCCGCCAGCGCCGCCTGTGCACCGGACAGGCCCGGCAGGATCGTTAACACGCAGGCCGCCAGGTCGCGCAACAGGGCGCGGCGCGGTGGGAGAGGAGCGCGGCCGGGCATGGCGGGGGCCGCGTTCAAAACCGCGAGCTCAGCTGGAGCGTCACGGAACGCTCGATCAGGCGGCGCGTGGCGGCCTGTCCGAATTCGGCGTGCGAGCGATGCAGCAGGTTCTGGCCGCTGAGCGCCACCTCCACGTTCGGACGCGCTTGCCATGCCATTCTCAGGTCGAGCTCGTAGTAGGCCGGCACCAGCGGTTGCGGCAGCTGGCCGACCCGGCGCAGCGCCAGATCGGCCTGCAATCGGTCGGACAACTCGTGCGACGAGCGCAGCGACCAGTAGCTGGCCGGATCGTTGGTGCCGAGCCCGATCGCGCCCGAGACGTCGCGGCTGCCGGGCGCCAGGCTGGCATCGATATCCTGCAGCACGATGCCAGCCACCACGCGCCAGCGCGGCGTGGCCTGCCAGCGGCTCCAGAACTCCAGCCCGCGCGTGTTCGCTTCGCCCATGTTGGCGAACTGAGGCCCTGACCCAGGGGCGCCCGGCGCAGGGGCGCCCGGCGTAGGGGCACCCGGCGTAGGGGCGCCCTGCCCGCCGGCGCGCGGCTCCAGGGTACGCAAGCGGTCGTAATCGCTGGCGAACACGGCGAGCGAATACGCGAGGCTGGGCAGCGGCTGGGCGCGGTACCCCACTTCCGCCACGCGCACCGTTTCGGAAACAAAATCCGGACCGCCCTCGATGCTGTAGCGGCCGCCGGCGCCGCGCACATACAGATCGCGGTCGAAGCGGGCCGGCGCGCGCACGCTGCGCGACACGGCCGCCCACAGCACGCTGCCCGGCGTGGCGTTCCAGACCATGCGCACGCTGGGCAGCTTTTCCATGCCGGTGTAGGTGTTGTGTTCCAGTTTGACTCCGATACTCATCCGCAATGTGCTGCTCAGTTGTATCTTATCTTGCGCGAACACATTCGCCCAGCGCAGATTCTTGTCCGCCGGAAAAAAGGCCAGCTGGGTGCCGCCGCTGACCCGGTCCCAGGCATAACGGTAGCCGCCGCCCCAGACCAGGTTGTGCGAGGCGCCCAGGCGCATCCCGTGCTGCATGTCGAGGTCGAGCGTGTCGAGCCGCTGGGCGCCGGTGCCGGGCTGCACCCGTTCGGTATGATCGAACGAGGCCTGCAGGCGCCAGTCGCTGCCGTTGGCCAGGATGCCGCTGGCGCGCCCCAGCAGATTGGCGCCGCTACCGCGCGTTTCGCCGCCGCCGCGCCGGTGCGCACTGCTGCGGTACACATCGGCGCTGACGCTGGTGGCGCGCGTGCCGTGTTTCCAGTCACCGCGAAAGCCCGCCTGGCGCCGCTCCAGGCCGCCGCCTGGCGCGTCCGGATAGTCGTCGATCTCGCCGGCCTTGGCATACAGGCGGTAATGGCCGCCGCCATCGAGCTGGCCGCCCTGGCGCACGCTTGCGCCGCGCTCGCGCCGGCCGCCGTCCAGCGCCAGCAGCACGCCCTGGCTGCTGGCGGCGTTGCGGGTGATGATATTGATCACGCCGTTGACCGCGTTGGCGCCCCAGATGGTCGCGCCCGGCCCGCTGATGACCTCGATGCGCTCGATCTCTTCCATCACCACGTCCTGGGCATCCCAGAACACGCCCGAAAACAGCGGCGAGTACACGCTGCGCCCGTCGATCATCACCAGCAGCTTGTTCTCGAGGGTGGTGGCCAAGCCGCGCGCGGTAATCGCGTAGGTGCCGCCATCGCTGCGCGCCACCTGCAGATTGGGCGCCAGGCGCAGCGCTTCGGGCAGGCTGCGCGCGCCGGCGCGGGCAATGTCGGCGCCGCCGATCACGTACAGCGACACCGGGGCGTCGGCCAGGCGGGCCGGCTGGCGCGACACCGAGCTGACCACGATGTCGGAGAGCTGTTCCAGCGAAAAATCGAGCAGCGACATCTGATCCACGTTGGCGCGCGCGCCAGCGCCATGCAGCAGGCCCGCGCATGCGATGAAAAGGATCAGAAATGGCTGTTTACGCATGCTTGCTATCGTAGAACATTTTCTGTCATGAACAAAGCAGCGCACGTTAACAGCTATTTGCACGTGTTGGTTTATTGGCGCTCGTGGCAGTTTGCCTACAACAAACGTGGGCCAGCGCGACGCACGCGGCCGCCTACACCCCGAATTCCGCCGCCGCCTTGGCGGCCCACAAGGCTTCCTGATAGCTCGGGTAGGGAATGTCGTAACTGTCGACCGCGCCATCCTCGCCGATGAAACGGGTCCACCAGCCGTCGGCGGCGGCCGCGATGGCGATATCGCCCGGCTTGCAATGCTCGCCGATGGCTTCGCCCTGTGCGAGCACGACGATGTTGACCTTCCGGTGTTTCACGATATTTGCCATGGAGCACTCCTTGTGTGTGACGATCTATAAATAGAACAGATAACTGACATCACAAACATCAATTAGATTTATTTTCTGCAGTGCAGCATACTGCATCTGTCTCCTCTATTCTCCTCCAAGAAAATAGATTCAGCCCGCTCCCTGAGCGGGCTTTTTTTTGCCTGTCAATTTTTTAAGCGGCGCCAACATGGCAACGGCTGAACGGCGATGCGCCTTGGCCCGAAAGGGCGCTACCGGCAATCGGCGAGAAAGTCCTGCGCCACCGATTCAACAGCGGCGAACGACTGTTCAAAAGGGAGTGGTATCGTCGCATCTGACGTCCATAGCTCGATGCATATGCTTCGAGCTATGCACTCATGCGGCAGTAGATTTCTGCGGCCCGATGCGGCGCCGGTCTTGCCGTGCACATCCGGTTCCCCGACCAGCTGCCCGTAGCTTGGCTTGACGGCCATGTCATGCGCATCCTGGCTTACCCCCAGTTGGCGGTTTGCCACCCGTCCCAGGAACGATAGCTGTTCGGGCGGCGAAATCCGCAACGGAGAACTGATCCACGCCATGGTCAGTCCATCGTGCTCCAGATCTCCGGACACATCGGCATTTCCATATTGGAACTGGCGCGTGTCATCGGCAAGGCGGGCGATGCCCGGCGATGTGGTCACTTGCCGCGAGTACCGGACCACTGAATTGTTCATCCATGTAGCTGGATCAGTGGCTTGCTTCCAATTCTCCCGCCAATCGACGTGGCCCGCGAGGAACGGCAGCGTCGTGATGTTCGTCTGTCAGGAAGCCGGCGTCATAGCCCATCAGGCTGATGGCGATCTTGAACCTGGACGCCGGTGTCACGCGCTGAGCGCAGTCGTCACGCTGCAGCAGGACCTCGCCGCTCCGGGCATCGGCAACTGCGGTACAAATTTCATGTGCGCCCACTGTGGCGTGGGTCAAACTGAGCGCCAATGCGCAGGCGAGGGGCTTGATCAGCGTCATTCTTCTTCCTATCGGGTGATTAGAAATTGGCTTCAAAGACGAGGCGCAGCAGTGTGTGCGTACCAGCGTCGGTGCGGGTCTGGCGCCAACCGTCGGCATCTTCATACCGTTCCACACTGATGCGGTCTTGCCGCAGCAGGTTGGCCAGCGTCAGGCGCAGTGTTCTACCGGGATGCAGTTGCCAGGCCGCGCGCAGGTCCAGTTTGCGTTCATGCGAGGCAGTGGCCAGCCTGTTTGCGGACGCGCGGCTGTCACCTCCGGCCTGGAAGTTGACATCCCCGCCGAGCGTCAGCCCCTGGCGACGGTAATCGAGCGACAGGTTGGCGCTCAATGGGATCTGGCTGTCCAGTCGGTTATGCGGTCCTGGCACGCTACTGGTGCGGGAACGATTCAGCGCCAGGTTGCCACGCATGCGCAAGGCCGGCGTCAGTGCCAGTTGTGCTTCCAGCGCAAAGCCATAGACGTCTGCATGGCCGTGGTTACCGTTGACGGCCACCCAGCGACCAGCCTCCAGGCCGACCCGCTGCAAGACGACATCATCAATGCGGCGGGCAAACAGGCTGGCACTGAGCGTGGCGTCTTTTCCCAGATGGTGGTCATATACCGCATCGAGGCCCCAGGCCAGTTCCGGACGCAGTTGCGGGTTGCCGCGCAGGTCAGGCGTAGTAGGACTATTGTTATTATCGATGGTGTAGCGGCGCGGGATCAGGTCCAGCATGATGGGTGCCTTGTAGGTCCGGCTGCCCCCCAAGCGCCATTGGCTACCGGATGGCAGCTTGTGCAGCCACTGCAGCACCGGGCTCAGTACCCGGCTGTCTTGCTCGGTCAAGGCGGCGCTATTGCTGCCGCCAGCGCCGGTACGCAGCGTTTCCCAGCGCAGGCCCAGGGACAGCACCTCGGCATTGAACTCCCATTCGTCCTGGACGAAACCCGCCAGTCGCCGGATCGTCCCGTGGTAGCTTTCGCCGGTGCTTGAACGGATTGCGCCGCTGCCATCACGTTCCAGTTCATCGCGTGTTTGGCGGCGGCGCGTAGTGGCGCCATCCCAGCCCAGCACCAGCGAATGGCCGCCGGCCAGTTGGCGGGCATATTTGCCTTTATGGGTCAGGCCGGTCTCTCTGATATCGGAACTCACGTGACGCACAATGGCGGGACCGGCGCCGTTCGCCCCGGTGAAATCGAATGCGGAACTGCGCGGGTTGTGGGTGCCACTGAGCTTGAGCTCCAGTTTGCCGTCGGCCAGCGCATGCTGCCATGACCAGTCACTGCGCAACAGTAGGGAGCGCGTGCGCAACAGACTGGCGGCCTGCGAAAAGTCGCCCGCTGCGCCCGCCAGCACGGTGTCGTCTCCGGCAAATTCAACTCTACGACGGAACAGGTTGATGAAGTTCTGGACGTTGATGCTGTCGCCATTGTCGGGCGTCCAGTCGATGCGCGGTGTCAGGTTGAGGGCATCGCCAACGTTCGATTCATGCACCACAGAGGTACGCGCGCCCGTGATCGCGCCGTGCGCATCGCGGACGGTATCGCGTACAGTCCGATCTTCCGGCCTGCCACTACGCACCAGGTTCGCACCAACGCTGTATGACCAGCCTGGCGCCTTGCCCGTTCGCTGGCCGGCAATGCTGGGCGAATCGGTGCCGTTGATGCGTTCCCACCCGAGCCTGAACTCCTGTTGCTCGCCCCTCGAGTTCTTGCGCAGGATAATATTGATGGTGCCCGCCACGGATTGGGCGCCATGCTCGGCCGATGCGTTGCGTACGACTTCGATGCGTTCGATCAGGTCTGGCGCCAGCGCATCGAGTGCAAATCCGGCGGGCGCAGGCACGCCATTGAGCAGCAATTGGGTGTAGCCCCTGCCCAAACCACGCATCCGGATCTCCACGCCACGGCCGTTGCCTTCGGTAACGGTAACGCCAGGCAGGCGCCGCAATGCTTCCGACAAGCTACGGTCGCCATTGGCCGCCAGTGTGGCCCGGTCCAGCACCAGCATGGCGGCAGTGTCTTCGCGGCGCTGGTCGTAGCGTGCAGACTTGATTTCCACAGTCGGCTGCTGGGCCGCTGCATTGTCGAAGGCCATGGCTAGCGCCAGGCAAATAATCCTGTATTTCATGCGATTCTCTAGGGTGAGCGCCGCCGCTGCCGCACGTAGCGGCAGGGCTCAAATGGCGTGGGTTGAATTAACGGGAGCGCTGTGTGTCGCGGGCGTTCTTGGCACTGTCAGTGCCATCCTGGCTGCCAAGCAGCAGCTCAGGATCAAGCTTGATGTTATTGCGGTGGATTTCCACGTGCAGATGGGGACCGCTGACGCGCCCGGTGGCGCCGGTGTGGCCGATAAGCTGCCCCTTTGCCACGGCCTGCCCCACTTTGACGCTGCGCAGCTTCAAGTGAGCGTAGACAGAGCGCAGCCCGCCGGCGTGTTCGATGGCGATCACCTCTCCGTACTTGGCTTCGCCCTGGTAGAGATCGGTCGATGCGGTGACTGTGCCAGACGCCGGTGCCATGATCGGTGTGCCCGCCCGCGCCGCCAGATCGATCCCGCCGTGAGGCGTGGCGCCGGCTGTCCTGACGGTGCCAAAATAGCTGGTAATGTGCATGCGCTGCAGGGGCGCCAGCCATTGGGGGAGCGATTCCGCGGCCGGATTGACAGGATGCGGCGACGTATCGACGGCCCGCAGGGCGAAGGCCGGCTGCAAGACCAGCATGCGGTCCAGTGTTTTGCGGGTGGAGGAAAATGACCAATGCAGCTCTTCCTCAGCATGTTGATGGATCGCGCGCGCGCTCAGGGGATGCTGTTTCCACAAACACTTTAACAGGCTCAACTCGGTAATGGATGGAATGGACATGGGACGTCTCCTTGTGGCGAATGCCGCAATATTGCGACAAATGTCGCATGCTTGCAAGAAATTTATGCGACAATTGTCACACACGGTGTGTTTCCCGTATTACTTCAAGCCGACAGCCCTTGCGTCATCCGTCACGCCACGCCAGGTCGCAGCGGACGCGCGCGGGTGAGCAGGGAATTGGCGTGGCATGCCACGCCCCTGCGTAACGTGCCGCTTTCGCGCACGCGAAAGTGCTTACCTTCCAGGGCTTCGCTCAGTTCCGCTACTACTTGTGGAGCGGTGACCTTGGCTTTGCCTGCTATCTGTGGGACTGCCTGCGCGCCGAAGCGCAATTTCCCACACTCGACGTTTTTTACGCTCCCCCACATTAAGGTGAACAGCATGCTGAAAAAATTACTCCTGGCGCTCGCTCTTGGTATGACGCCAATCCCTTCTGTTCACGCTCAATCGATTGCCTTTACCTTCGATGACGGGCCGGAGCTGGCCGAGACGCCGCGCATGTCGCCCCAGCAGCGCAACCAGGCCATGCTCGACGCCCTTGCAAAGCACAAGGTCAAGGCCGCCCTGTTTGTCACCGTGGGCAATGGCGCCGACCGACCCGCCGGCCTCGCGCTGGCACGCGCCTGGGGACGGGCCGGCCACGCGGTGGGCAATCACACCATGACGCACCCTGATTTCCACGCTGCCCAGGTCAGCCTGGCGCAGTTCCAGCAGGAACTGATCGATTGCGACGCGGTGATCAGCACGCTGCCCGGCTACCAGAAGTGGTTTCGTTTTCCTTATCTGCGCGAGGGGAATGTGCCCGAAAAGCGTGACGGCATGCGCGCTTTCATGAAAGCGCAGGCTTACCGCAACGCCTATGTGAGCCTCGATACCAGCGACTGGCGCTTGAACGAAAAGCTGATTGAGGTGCTGGAAAGCGGCAATGCGGCTGCCGTCGGTCCGATCCGGGAGGCCTACCTGGCGCACCTTCGCCAGCGGGCACAGGCCTACCGGTCGCTGTCGCACACCTTGCAGGGCAGGGACATTGCGCAGGTGATCCTGCTGCACCATAACCTGATCAACGCGATGTGGCTCGATGACGTGATCGCCATGTTCAAGCAGATGGGGTGGACCATCACAACGCCGGAAGCCGCGTTCGCCGACCCGGTTTACCAGCTCGTTCCCGAACGCGAAACAGCCGGGCAAAGTCTGTTGCTTTCGATGGCGCGCAGCCTGGGTGTGGGTAAGGTCGAAGGCTGGTCGCGCCTGGTCGATGATGGCGATCACGAGATCGCCGCGCTGAAGGCGCAGGGCATCTGACTGCCTTCACCTTGCAGCGCCAATTGTAAGAGCGCGCAGCCGTCCCGGAGTTCACGCTCACGCCCAATTTTTTCAGGGTTTCAGTAGCAAGCGTGTCGAGCCTGCCCGCCGGGATGGTTGCCCCGGTAAGCGAACTCTTGCGTGTTTTGGCATACACGCCCGTTCCGATCCGGACCAGCACGCCTTTGGATTGCAATGCCTTCAAGGCCTCCGTGCCTTGCGAAGCGCTTCCCAAGCCAGCCCTTTCCGCTCGCAATATGATATTGCCAATGCGCAGCTTTACAGATCTCAACATCAGGTCTTCAAGTTTCATTGCCCCGCTCCCTCCAATGCTCTCTCTCCGAGTAGATGCACCCTCTCCCATTTGTGAAGTATTATCCGTTATAAACAATATCTTAGAACTTCACACATGGCCGACCAACCCGGTCTTTGCAGGCGAACCGGCGGGGCCAACGCTGTGCCGCCCGCATCGCGGCGCAGTCGCATGCGCACCCAGCTAACCCTGCAAACAGTCCAATCCCCACCCATTTGGTGTACGATTCACTCATGTTTTCGTTTCTACAACTTCGCATCGTCAATTTTTCATGAAACAGGCTTCTCATGCACGACACTGGTAACGCCGCCGCAGCCGCCAGCGCCGACTGGAGCGCCACCGACCTGGGTGACCCGCTGGCCTGGCCACAGGCCCTGCGCCTGTGCGTCGACATCGTCCTCAACACCCCGCTGCCAATGCTGCTGCTGTGGGGGCCGCGCCACATCGTGGTGTTCAACCAGGCCTACGCCGAGCTGGCCGGACCGCGCCATCCACGCGCTCCCGGCGGCCGGGTGCCGGCGGTCTGGCCGGCCCCGCTCGCGGCCAGCCAGGCGGCACTCGACAGCGCGTTCGGCGGCGACATGGTCCGCCTGGCGCGCCAGCGCCTGAGCTTCCCGCGCGACAGCGGCTTTGAGGCGGCCGACTACGACCTGTACTTCACCCCGGTGCGCGACGCCGACGCCGTGGGCGGCGTGCTGTGCGCGCTGGCGCCGAGCGCGCCTGCGGCCGGCCTGCCCGACCCCGCCGACGGCCTGCGCATCCTGGTGGTGGAAGATAATCTCGATTCGCAATACCTGGTGGTCGAAATGCTGCGTGCCTTCGGCCACCAAGCCGAGGGCGTGGGCGACGCCGAAAGCGCGCTGGCGCTGCTGAACCGCAATAGCTACAACGTGCTGTTTTCCGACGTCAGCCTGCCCGGCATGTCCGGAGTCGACATGGCGCGCGAAGCGCTGCGCCTGCAAACCGGCCTGAACGTGATTTTCGCGTCCGGTTACGGCGATGCCCTGCTGCGCCACGTGGAGTTCGCCCACCAGTCGCTGCAAAAGCCGTATGAACTCGAACATCTGCAAGCGGCGCTCGCCACCGTGTCCGGGCGGCTCCATAGCGGAGTATGATCGTTTCAAGTGTGTGCTTCGATGCGGCGCCGGTCGGCTAAAATCGTCATCGCGCCACTCGCCGCCTGCGCGGGAGACGTTGCGGGGCTGTCCCCGCCCATTTCTTCACGATTGCCGAAATCCAGATGATGATTCCCACCGAGCCGATCGGAAGCATACCGCGCCCGCCCTCCCTGATCGCCGCGGTCGAAAGTGGCAAGCACAGCGAGAGCGAACTCGACGCGCTGTACGAGGAAGCCGTGCGCGACACCGTGGCGCGCCTGGAAGCGACCGGCTCGACCGTCATCAGCGATGGCGAGCAGCGCAAATACCATAACTTCCTGACCTACTGCGTGCACGGCTCGGCCAACACCGCACCGGACGGCTTCCAGATCCCGTTCGCGGACGGCCACATGCGCCGCATGCCGCGCCTGATGCGCGCCCCGTTCCACTACGAGCGCTACGCCGACAGCTACCTGGCCACGGCCCAGCGCTATGCCACGGTGGCGCTCAAGCAAGCCGTGATTTCCCCCTCGGCCCTGTCGCTCATGTACCCGCCCGAAGGCTTGCCCGGCTACTCGCGCGACCAGTTCATCGACGACCTGCTGGGCGAGCACGAAACCGAAATCCGGCGCTGCCTCGCGCAGGGCGCGCACAAGGTCCAGGTCGACTTCACCGAGGGCCGGCTGGCCGTCAAGCTCGACCCGAGCGGCGCACTGCTGTCGAGCTTCATCGACCTCAACAACCTGGCCCTGAACCGCTTTTCCAGCGCCGAGCGGGCCCTGATCGGGGTCCACACCTGCCCCGGCGCCGACCGCGATTCGACCCACAGCCTGGATGTCGACTACGCCCAACTGCTGCCCAGCCTGTTTGAACTACAGGTCGGCAATGTCTACATCGCCCTGGCGAGCGAACCGGACCCGGTGCGGGTACTGAAGATCATCGCCAGCCACCTCAAGCCGGGCCAGCGCGTGTTCGTCGGCGTGATCGACCCCATCGATCCGCTCATCGAAACGCCGCAACTGGTGTGCGAGCGCATCTTGCTGGCGGCCCAGTTCATCCCCCCCGGCCAGCTCGGCAGCACCGACGACTGCGGCTTTTCACCCTTCTGCGACGACCGCTCGACCAGCCGCGAGACGGCCTTTGCCAAGATCGCCGCGCGCGTGGCCGGCACCGCGCTGGCCAGCGCCATTCTGCGGGAGCGTGCGTGAACGACGAACACGACGAAACCGAACTGATGCGCGCGGTGGCCCTGCGCAACGCCAGCAGCGTGCTGGCGGCGCGCCAGCGCGCCCAGCAGGAGCTGATGGAAACCAAGGATGCCCTGCGCCAAGCCAACACGCGCATGGAAAACATGCTCGAAAGCCTGACCGACGGCTTTTGCGCGGTCGACCGCAGCTGGCGCATCACCTACATCAACGCGCGCGCGCTGCAACTGCTGTCGGCCCGCGGCAAGACGCGCGACGCCCTGCTCGGCCGCGTCATCTGGGATGAATTCCCCGAACTGCGCAACAGCGCCATGGAACAGCAATACCGGCGCGCCATGGATTCGCAGGAAACGGTCAGCTTCGAATTCTTTTACGCCAGCCTGGGCAGCTGGTTCGACTTGCGCGCCTACCCATCCGACGATGGCCTGACCGTCTACTTCCAGGACATCAGCAAGCGCAAGGCCGACGAACAAGCCCTGCTCGACGGCAGCAGCCGCCTGCAAGTGGCGCTCTCGGCCGGGCGGCTGGGCGACTGGCGCTGGGACGCCGGCGCCGACCGCGTGACCCTGGGCGCGCGCGCCGCCGAAATCTTCGGCCTGCCCGCCGAAACCCCGCTGCCCTGGGACAGCCTGCGCGAGCGCCTGCACGCTGGCGACAAGGACATGGCGCGCACCGAATTCCTGCAAGCCTTCGCCCAGCACACCGACCTCAACATCGAATGCCGGGTCGACCGGCCCGATGGCGACCACTGCTGGATCGGGGTGGTCGGGCGCGCCGACTACGACCGCGACGGCACCGTGCTCGGCATGACCGGCGTGGTGCAGGACATCAGCACCCGCAAGAGCGCCGAGGACACCCTGCGCGAGAGCGAGGAAGTGCTGCGCGCGCTGGCCAATTCGATTCCCCAGCTGGCCTGGATGGCCCAGGCCGACGGCGCCATCGTCTGGTTCAACAAGCGCTGGTACGAATACACCGGCACCACGCCCGACCAGATGGTCGGCTGGGGCTGGCAATCGACGCACGACCCCGAGGTGCTGCCGCAAATGTTGCTGCGTTGGCATGAATCTATCCGCACCGGCAATCCCTTCGAGATGGAATTCCCGATCCGCGGCGCCGACGGCGACTACCGCTGGTTCCTGACCCGCGTCAACGCCGTGCGCGACCGCCTGGGCCACGTGGTGCGCTGGTTCGGCACCAATACCGACGTCGACCAGGTCAAGCGCGTGCAGCAAGCCCTGCGCGACGAATCGAACGTGCTCGAACTGCTCAACAGCACCGGCAGCGCGCTGGCGTCCCAGCGCGACCTGCGCTCGCTCCTGCAAACCGTGACCGACGCCGCCACCGGCATCAGCGGGGCCCGCTTCGGCGCCTTCTTTTATCACGGCAAGGACAGCGATGGCGACCTGTTCACCCTGCACACCGTGGCCGGGGTCGCCCCGGCCGAGTTCGAGACCGATGGCGAGCTGCGCGCCAGCGCCCTGTTCGGACCGAATTTGCGCGGCGAAAGCGTGCTGCGTTCGGACGATATCGGTGCCGATCCGCGCTACGCCCCGCTGCAGGCGCAGGAGGGCATGGCCGCCGAGCAGATCGGCGTGCGCAGCTACCTGGCGGTGCCGGTCATCGCGCGCTCGGGCGAAGTGCTGGGCAGCCTGTTTTTCAGCCACCCGGAAACCGCCATTTTCAGCGAGCGCACCGAGCGCATCGTGGGCGGCATCGCGGCCCAGGCCGCCGTGGCGATCGACAATACGCGCCTGTACGAAGCGGCCCAGCACGCGGCCGAGGAACGCAAGGTGCTGCTCGAAAGCGAACGCTCGGCGCGCGCCGAAGCCGAACGCACCAGCCAGATGAAAGATGAATTCCTGGCCACCCTGTCGCACGAACTGCGCACGCCGCTGTCGGCCATTCTCGGCTGGGCCCAGGTGCTGCGGCGCGGCAGCCGCGACCAGGCCGACCTGCAGCGCGGCCTGCAAACCATCGAGCGCAATGCGCGCGCCCAGGCCCAGCTGATCGAAGACTTGCTCGACATGAGCCGCATCACCTCGGGCAAGGTGCTGCTCGACATGCAGACCGTGGCGCCGGCCGGGTTCATCGACGCCGCCATCGAAACGGTGCGCCCGGCCGCCGACGCCAAGAATATCCGCCTCGAAAAATTCTACGCCCCTGGCGTGGGCATGATCGCCGGCGACCCGGCCCGCTTGCAGCAAGTGATCTGGAACTTGCTGTCGAACGCCATCAAGTTCACCGCGCGCGACGGCATGGTCTGCATCACCCTGCGCGGCGCCCCCGGCCATGTCCAGATCGCCGTCAACGATAGCGGCGCCGGCATCAAGCCCGAATTCATGGCCCATGTGTTCGAACGCTTCCGCCAGGGCGACGCCTCCACCACGCGCAAGCACGGCGGGCTGGGACTGGGCCTGTCGATCGTCAAGCACCTGATCGAGCAGCACGGCGGCACGGTGCGCGCCGACAGCCCCGGCGAGGGCCACGGCGCCACCTTCACCATCGAGCTGCCGGCCGCCAACCGCCAGAGCCCGGCCGCGCGCACCGGCCGCGCCTTCGCCCTGCCGCTGGCCCCGCTCACCCCCGAGATCCTGCTGCGCGACCTGTCGCACCTGGACGTGCTGGTGGTGGACGACGAACCCGACGCGCGCGACCTGATCCGGCGGATATTGTCTGATTGCAATGCCAGCGTGCGCACGGCGGCCAGCGCGGCCGAGGCGCTGGCCGAGTTCCGGAATACGCCGCCCGATGTCCTGGTGAGCGACCTGGGCATGCCGGACGTGGACGGCTTCGAGCTGCTGGCGCAGGTGCGCGCGCTCGGCCATGCCGGCGGGGGCGACGTGCCGGCGGTGGCGCTGACCGCGTTCGCGCGTTCGGAAGACCGGCTGCGCGCGCTGGAAGCGGGATTCATGGCGCATATCGCCAAGCCGGTCGAGCCGAGCGAACTGATCGCTACGGTGGCGTCGATGGGAGAAAACCGGCCGCGCTGACATACAATGGGATTCCTACTGCCGCACGCGGCGCTGTCCTACAAGAAATGTTCGATACACTGTTACACTAGCAACACGTTAATATCGCGCGTGCGCCCATGGCCGCACGCCCCTCCGCCTTGACCGAGACAACGCATGCCAAGCCGAGAAGACATACTGAACGCAAAAATCCTCGTCGTGGACGATTCGGCCGACAATGTCGAGCTGATGGAAGAGATATTGCGCGAGGAAGGCTATAACTGCGTCAGCTCGACCATGCTCCCCGAACAAGTTTGTCCGCTGCACCGCCAGCATTGCTACGACCTGATCCTGCTCGACCTGCAAATGCCGGGCATGAACGGCTTCCAGGTCATGAAGGGCTTGAAGGAAATTGAACAGGGTGGCTACCTGCCGGTACTGGCGCTCACCGCCCAGCCGAGTTTCAAGATCGCCGCGCTGGAAGCCGGTGCGCGCGATTTCATCAGCAAGCCCTTCGACCTGCTCGAAGTGCACAAGCGCATCCATAACATGCTGGAAGTCCGGCTGCTGTACAAGGAACTGGCCCAGTACAGCCGCGCCCAGCAGGAGCTGGCGCTGCACGATCCGCTGACGGGCTTGCCGAACCGGCGTCTGCTGGAAGACCGCATCGAAACCACCTTGCAGCACGCCAACCGCAACCACCACAAGGCGGCCATCATGTATCTCGACCTCGATGGCTTCAAGGCGATCAACGATACCTATGGCCACGCCTACGGCGACGAAGTGCTCAAGATTGTCGCCCAGCGGCTGGTGGCCTCGTCGCGCAAGGAAGATACCGTGGCGCGCCTCGGTGGCGACGAATTCATGGTGGTGCTGGGCGAAGTGTCGGGCCTGGCCGATGCGCACGGGCCGGCGGCCAAGCTGGTCGAAGCCGTGTCCGAACCGTTTTTCATCAACGACCTGACCTTGCGCCTGTCGACCAGTATCGGGATCAGCATTTATCCGGACGATGCCGAGACGGTGGAAGCGCTGATCAGCATTGCCGATTACGCCCTGTACGAGGCCAAGCGCGGCGGCAAGAACCGCTTCTGCGCCACCTCGGCCACGCCGGCCGGCGCGCTGGCGCAGGAAGCGCTGGTGGTGGCGCCACGGCGTTAACGTCGCTTACCTGTCCCCACGCTCTCTCCAGTAAACGAAAAACCGTCGTTCCCGCTTGCGCGGGAACGACGGGGTAGGGACTTTTGACTAATCAGTAACTAAGCCACGGGAGATGGCATCACGCCCTCCCCTGACCAGAACTACTTGGAGGCCTTGGCGGCCTGCTTGGTATTGGCCTCGATCGATTTCGCATGCTGGTGATCGGTGCTGGCATTGACCATTTCAGGCGGTACCTCAATGCGCGTGATGCCGGCATCGACCGAAATCGGATCGCTGGCCGGAAAGGTCATTTCGACCGCATCATCGAGCAAGGTTTCCTTGGCGGCCTGCTCATCGGTATCGCACTCTTCCTCGGCCAGCACGTTGATCGCGCTGGCCCACTTGACGAACTTCAGATTCGCCAGATCGCCGATGGTGGTGATATTAAAGGCCTCGTGCAGCGCCTTGGCATCCTTGGTGCTCAGGCCACGCATGGCCGAGAGCGGCGCATTGCGCAGGTCACGGAAGCATTTGCCGGTAAATTCGGCGTCGACGATGGTGTTGATATTCATGGCTTACCCTTTCAATGTGCCACGCCACGATGGTGGCGATGTAGCGTGCCGTACGGCCGCGCCATACGGCAGCGCTTGTCCTGATGTCACTATCGCATACGCCCCTGCCCGCGTATGTGCGTTAGCGTACCTTGCATGCATGTGAGCTGTACGCTTGCATTTTGACATTGGATTACCCGATTGATATGATGAACACCGTCCCCTCACGACAGCCGCGTTCGCTGTTGCCAGAGGCAAATTTCCGGTTCTGCTATCCTGTCGGCAGCAATGCTCCAGACCTGTTTCAACCAACAACGCAGTGCAGGAATGACGTGACCACCATAGAAAAACCGAAGATTCTCGTCGTCAACGATGACCCGGCCAGCCTGCTCGCATTGACCAGTCTGCTGGACCAGTGGGCCGACGAGTCCGGCTACTCCGTCCTGTCCGCCCGCTCGGGCCAGGAAGCCTTGCGCCAGGTGCTGCTGCACGACTTCGCCGTGATCCTGCTCGACGTCAACATGCCCGGCATGGATGGCTTTGAAACGGCCGAGGCCATCCACCAGCGTGCGCGCTCGGCCGACATTCCGATCATCTTCGTGACCGCCTTCCTGGCCGACGAAATCGACCGCCTGAAAGCCTACCAGCGCGGCGCCGCCGATTTCCTGTTCACGCCGGTCATCCCGCAAATCCTGCACGCCAAGGTCCAGGTGTTCGTGGCGCTGGCCACCAAGAACGAGGAACTCAAGCGCCAGACGCACAAGCTGAGCCAGCGCACCACCGAGCTGACCGTCACCAACAAGCGCCTCACCCGCGAAATGGAAGAGCGCCAGGCGGCCGAAGCCAAAAGCCACGCCAAGGATGAATTCCTGGCCATGCTCGGGCACGAGCTGCGCAATCCGCTCAGCGCCATCAGCAGCGCCGCCTCGCTGATCGGCCTGCCCGGGGCGCCGGCCGACACGGTCAGCCGCGCCAGGCAGATCATCCAGCGCCAGAGCCAGCACCTGTCGCGCATCGTGGACGATCTGCTCGACCTGTCGCGCGCCATGTCCGGCAAGATCTTGCTCGACAAGCAAAACGTCGACGTCGCCGCGCTCGTCTCCGCCGGCCTCGACACCTTCAAGGCCACCGGCCGCACCGCCAATTACCTGCTCAATGTCGACCTGCAAGCGGGCTGGGTCGATGGCGACCCGACCCGCCTCGAACAGATCGCCACCAACCTGATCGACAACGCCCTCAAGTACACCCCGCCCGGCGGCACCATCGACATCACGGTGGCCGACAAGGGCAAGGACATCGTGCTCGAAGTGCGCGATACCGGGGTGGGCATTTCGGCCGAACTGCTGCCGCACGTGTTCGACGTGTTCGTGCAGGGCAGCATCACGCTCGACCGCGCGCAAGGCGGCCTGGGCATCGGACTGGCCCTGGTGCGGCGCCTGGTCGAGCTGCATGGCGGCACGGTGTCGGCCCACAGCGAGGGCGCCAGCGCCGGCTCCACCTTTGTCATCCGCCTGCCGCGCGCCACCCCGCTGGCGGCCGCCGCCAGTAGCGCGCCGGCCGCCTTGGCGCAAGAGGGCAAGCCCGCCATCCTGCTAATCGAAGACAACGACGACGGCCGCGAAATGATGGCCACCATGCTCGGCGCCTACGGCTACCCGGTGCGCCACGCGGCCGACGGCGTGCAGGGCGTGCAGATGGCGCGCAGCTTCCTGCCCGACGTCGCCCTGGTCGACATCGGCCTGCCCGGCATCGACGGCTACGAAGTGGCGCGCCGCCTGCGCCAGGGCGGCGACACTTGCCACATCAAGCTGATCGCCCTGACCGGCTACGGCCTGGCCGACGACCAGCGCCGCGTGCTCGAAGCCGGCTTCGACAAGCACCTGGTCAAGCCGGTCGAGATCGCCCACCTGCTCGACGCCATCGGCCAGTGCGCCGCCACCACGCACGACTGAGCCCGGCCCGGCCACCGGCGCAGGCGCGCATGGCCGCTGCGCCATGCGCGCCTGCGCCGCGACAGGCGCGCGCAAGCTGTTGTATGATTTGGGAAACATTCTAAGAGTCCAGCATGAGCTTACCGCCCTCCCCTCCGCATGACGCCGACCCGGACCGCCAGCTTGCCGAACGCAATGCCGACCTGAGCGAACTGCTCGGCCATCTGACGACTTGCCGGGATGACGAGCGGCGCTTGCTGGCGCGCAAGCTGCACGACAGCCTCGGCTCGTCGATGACGGCCCTGACCATGCACCTGGCCCTGCTGACCCAGCAACTGCCCAAGGAAAAGGCGCTGCAAGAGCGCACCGCCCAGATGAAACAGTTGCTGATGACCATCATCAACACCAACCGCGACATGCAGCTGTCGCTGTGGAACGACAAGCTGGAGTTTCTCGGCATCAAATCAGCCATCGCCGAGCTGGTCAGCGACTTTGGCAAACAGCACCATCTGGTGGCGCGCTGCAGCCTGCCCGACGAGGATGAAAGCTATCCGCGCGAACACGGGGTGGCATTGCTGCGCGCGCTGGAAGAAGGTTTACGCAATATCGCCGCGCATGCCGGGGCGACTGAAATCGATGTGATTCTGGACGATGGCGGCGACGAGCGCATGCTCACGGTGCGCGACAATGGCGTGGGACTGGGCGAGCGCTCCGCTGCGTCGTCCGGCTGCCACGGCCTGCGCCTGCTGCGCGAGCGCGCGCGCTACCTTGGCGGCGCCCTGTCGGTGATGCCGGCCGGCCAGCGCGGCACCGTCATGATCCTGACCCTGCCCAAGGTGCCGGCGGCGCAGGCGGCGCCCAGCGACTAAGCCGCTGGCGCAAGCCTTGCCATCCTGGCATCAGCCAGGTCTGCGGTTGCGCAACGGCGCTGCCATCCTGAGCGCGGTCTTGGGCGAAGAAATAGCCTTGGAGCACGTGCGCGTCAGTGCAGCTTCACCTGGGGCGTGCTGCGCTTGATCAGGAAGCGCGCCAGCGCCAGCACCCCGGTCCGCACGTGACCGAGCACGGCCGCGTGATGCATCAGGTGCAGGCTGACATACATCATGCGCGCAAAAAAGCCTTCGACGAACCAGCTCAAGCCCTTTAGCGAACCCATCAGGCTGCCCACGGTGGTGGTCTGGCCGAACGACACCAGCGAACCGTAATCCTTGTATTCGTAGGGCTTGCTTTGCGCCGCCTTGCCAGCCTGCTGGCGCAGGAAGGTGGCAAGCAGGTAATCGGCCTGCTGGTGCGCGGCCTGGGCGCGCGGCGGCACCATCTTGCCTGCGGCGTCGGTGCAGGCGGCGCAATCGCCCATGGCGTAGATGCCGGAAGCATCTTTCACGCGCAGGAAGCCGTCGACCTCGATCTGGCCGCCCTTGGCCAGCGGCAAGCCGAGCGTGGCCAGGAATTCGGGCGCGCGGATGCCGGCCGCCCACACACACAGGTCGGACGGGTAAACATTGCCGTTCTTGTCGGTCACCTGGCCGGGCGCGATGGCGGTCACGCGGCACTCGTTGACCACCTTGATGCCGCGTTCGTGCAGCAGCTTGAGGGCCGCGTCCGAAACCCGTTCGGGCAGCGGCGCGAGAATGCGCGGTGCCCCTTCGAGCAAGGTGAGGCGCACATCCTGGCGCGGCTGGAGGTGCTGGAAACCATAGGTGGTGTACACCGCGCTCGCCTCGCGCAGCTCGGCCGCCAGTTCCACCCCGGTGGCGCCGCCGCCGATGATGACGATATCGACCCCGGCGCCGGGCTCGACCGCCTTGCGCGCATCGGCCCGGGCCAGCAGTTTCAACAGTTGCAGGCGGAAGCGCTCGGCGTCTTCGGTCGCGTTCAGGGAAATCGTGTATTCCTTGGCGCCAGGCACGCCGAAATAGTTGGACGTGCTGCCGACGGCAATCACCAGCGAACCGAATTCGAGGGTGCGCTCGGGCAGCACTTCCTCGTCCTGGGACGTGCGGATGGGGCCGATGGTCAGGCGCCTGGCGGCGGCATCGAGCCCGGTCAGGGCGCCGTACACGAAGCTGAAACCGTTATCGTGGGCCAGCATTTGGTAGGACAAGCCTTCCTGGTGGATGTCGAGCGTGCCGGCGGCAACTTCGTGCAGGGAGGGTTTCCAGATGTGCGACAAGCGGCTATCGACGAGAAACACCTTGGACGGACCCAGCTTGCGGCCCAATTTGCTAGCCAGCTCCAGCCCGCCAGCTCCACCACCGACAATCACAATTTCGCCGCGCAAAAGTATCTCCCTGAATTATTTGACAACGCCAGTCTACTGCGTTCCGGGAAATCGCGCCCACGCTGTACCGGTGGACGCCCGCGGCTTGAGTAGCGTCGGCGGCGCGCAGGCGGGCGACCCGGGCTGCCTGCCCAGCCGCGGGCTAAGGCTCGGCATTGGGTCCCGCCTTCGCGGGGAGTCGTTTCTGCCAGTGGCAGCAACGACGATGTGGAGGTCCCGGGCAAGCGGGGGCGCTAGTTCTTATCGCGGCCGTGACCGTTGCCATGGCCATTTCCGTTGCCGTGACCGTTGCCATGACCGCGTCCATGATCCCGGTCACGCTCCTTGCGGTCATGGCGATCGTAGCCATCATCGCGGCCGCGTCCATGGTCCCGGTCGCGTCCGCCGCCGCGCATCTCGCGGTAGCGCGGCGCATAGGTATTGGTGTACCAGTCGTCACGCACGAAATACACCTGGCGCCCGCAGGCGTCGTAGCGCGCGCAATGCTTGCTCCACTTTTTCATGTGCCCTGGCGGCACCCGCAGATACAGCGGCTCCGGCGCCACGCGCGCATAGCGTTCGATCACCACCGGCTGCGTATAGACGACCGGCGGCCGGCCGAAATCGCCAAGCTCGATGCGTCCGTAAAACCCCGGCTGCCCGATATTGATGCTGACATTGGTCTGGGCCTGCCCGGACAAACTCGCGCCCAGCAGGACGGCGGCGATGATTACGCTTTTCATGGTTGCCTCACAAAGAAAGTCAACGCGCCCGGCAGGCGCGCCGTCAGCCGCCGGCGCCACGCGCCTTGCCACTCACATCCATTAGTTTAACAAAAGCAATAGCCAAGTCGGTACGCCAGCGCACACAGGCTGCCTCACATGGCCCGGAACAAGGCCATGAACGGCTGGCTCACGGCCAGCGTCTCGGGCCGGGTGCGCAGGCGCACCACCCCGCGCCCGCTCTCGTCGCGCGCCACCGAGGCGATCGCCTTGAGGTTGACGATGGTCGAGCGATGGATCTGGCGGAACATGGCCGGATCGAGCACGTCGAGCAGTTCGCGGATCGGTTTGCGCAGCAGCGCCTCGCCCTGGGCCGTCATCACCACCGTGTACTTGCTGTCGGCCTGAAAATAGGCGACATCCTCGACCATGATCAAGCGCGTTTCGGCGCCCGCGCTGGCGGTCAGCCAGACCAGCGGTTCCGGCCTGGCCGGCGGCGCCAGCTCGCGTCCCAGCTGGCGCAGCAAGGCCGCCAGCACGCCGGCGTCCGCCGTGCCGCTGGCCAGGCGCGCCTTGACCCGCTGCACCGTGGCGGCCAGGCGCGCCGGCGCCACCGGCTTGAGCAGGTAGTCGAGCGCGCCGCGCTCGAAGGCATCGATCGCGTACTGGTCGTAGGCGGTCACGAACACGACCTGGGTACGCGGACTGACCTCGGCCAGCGCGCCGGCCACTTCCAGCCCGCTCAGTCCCGGCATGCGGATATCCAGGAACGCCACCTGCGGCTGGTGCGCGGCCAGCGCTTCGAGCGCGCTGCCGCCATCGTCGCAGGCGGCCACGATGCGCAACTCCGGCCAGGCCCCGGCCAGCTGCTGCACCAGCGCATCGCGCAACAGCAGCTCGTCTTCGGCAATGATGCAATCAACCATCACGCCGCGCCTCCGCCAGCGCCGTTGCCGTTGCCGTTGCCGCGGCCGGATACGGCACGCTGATCGTGGCCGCCACCCCGCACGGATAGTTGGACACGATGGCAAACCCCGCAGCGCCGCCGTACGCCAGGCGCAGCCGTTCGCGCACATTGCGCAAGCCGATGCCGGTACCGCCCCCTTCGGCCGAAAAGCCGCGTCCATCGTCGGCCACCGTCAACGCCAGCGCGCCCTCGTGCACGCGCGCGATGATCCACACCGTGCCGCCGCCCGGTTTCGGCTCCAGCCCGTGCTTGATGGCGTTTTCGACCAGGGTTTGCAGCATCATCGCGGGAAACGGCGCCCCATGCAGTTGCGCCGCCACGTCGACTTGCAGGCGCAGGCGCGGCCCCATGCGGATCACCAGGATGTCCAGGTAAGCCCTGGCGCGTTCCAGCTCCTGGCCCAGGGTCGAGAGCGCATCGTCGGTGCGCGGCAGCGAGTTGCGCAGGTAAGAAATCAGGTTGCCCAGCATCTCGTCGGCGCGGGCCGGATCGCTGCGGGTCAGCAATTGCGCGCTGGCCAGGGTGTTATACAGGAAATGCGGTTCGACCTGCGCATGCAGCAAGCTCAGCTTGGCGACGGTCAGTTCCTTTTCGGTCGCCGTCTGGATCGCCGCCGCCTGCTCGCCGCGGCGCCGCTCGGCCACCCGGCGCGCCACGGCGCGGCCGATGGCATCGGCGTTTTCCAGGTTGCCGCCGGCATCGACCAGGAACCAGTCGGTCCAGGCCCCGCGTTCCGGCTCGCAGATCAGGGTGACGCTGCCGGCATCGCCATTCGGGGTGACGGTCACGATGATCTGGTTGCCGCCCGGGCTGGCGTGGCCCGTAAACAGCCACGCCGCGCCGCCGCTGTAGGGCGGCACCGAGCCGATCCTGGCGCGCACCTGCAGGCTGTCGCGCGCGCTGTCGACCTGGCCGGCGCCGGGCAGTTCGCGGATGGCGGCGTCGATGATGTCGAACGTCTCGCCGGCCTCGAACGGCACCTCGATCTGGCGCCGCTGGCGGCAAGCCAGGGTGGCGCGGTCGACCTCGCCCGTGAGCAGGCGCACCCGGCGCACGTGCGAAAACGCGGTCACGGCGGCAAACGCCATCACGCCCAGCACCAGCAGCAACAGGCCGCCACCGCTATCGCGCTCGCTGAGCAGCGTTTGCGCCACGGTAATCGCCAGCGCCGTGGCCACGATGGCCCACGCCAGGGTGATCCGGAAGATAAAAAAGAAACTTGTCATGGTCGGCAATCCAGTCAGGGAGGGGTGGAAATGACTATAGCAAGCGGCCCGTGCCGGGCGGGAGCGGATCCGACGAAACCGCGCCGGCGCCGACGAACGCCACTTTGGGCGCCGCTCCGTGCGTTTTCCGGAACGGAAGATAGCACACCCGCCAACGTTGCTCCAAGCCGCCCGCTGAACCCCAGGCACGCCACCACGGCGCGGCAATAGCGCAACATCCCGACGCCAATCCGCCACCCTCTTTAGATACATATCAAGCTTTGCCGGAAGGCGCGGCGGACGCGGTTTTCCGATGAAAAATCGCAGGTACTATTCCCTTGCAGAAAGAGCTTCTGCAAAGAAAAAAACCCAACCGAAGAAACCAAGGAGCTGGAATGAACACAACGATCAATCAGCAGCGCACCCTGTCCACCCTGGCCATACTCGCCGTCATCGCCGCCGGCCTGGGCCTGGGCGCACCGGCGTTCGCCGCGCAAGCGACGGCCACCGCCGGCGGCACCGTGGTCACCCCGATCGCCGTCGTGGTCGGCACCAACCTGGCGTTCGGCACCTTTGCCGCCGCGGCCGGCGGCACCATCACCGTCAGCACCAGCGGCGTGCGCGCCGTCAGCGGCGTGGTGGCGATGGGCGCCTCGCCCACCTCGGCGGCCAAGTTCGACATCACGGGCGAGCCGGGCAGCACCTACGCCATCACCCACTCGGGCACGGCACTGCTGACCAACAGCGGCGGCGGCGGCGAAACCATGGCCCTGGCCAAATTCAGCGACCTGACCGGCGCCAACGCCACCTCGGGCGATGCCGCCACCGGCACCCTCTCGGCCGGCGGCACCCAGTCGCTGTACGTGGGCGGCACCCTGACCGTGGCCGCCAACCAGGCTCCTGGCACCTACGCCGGCAATGTCATCGCCACCGTTGAATACAACTGACGCGCGCCGCCGGTGCGTGCGCCTGTTGTGGCGCACCGCTACGCTCGGCGTGGCTGCCTGCCTGCTGGCAGCCACGCCGGCGCGCGCCCAGTTGAACGTGGTGGCCGCCGGCGAGCTCGCCTTCGGCCGCTTCGCCGCGATCGCCGCCGGCAGCGTCCATGTCGGCACGGGCGGCGCGCGTTCCGCGGCCGGCGGCGTGGTGCTGCTGGCATCGGCCGGCGCGCCGGCCAGGTTCACCATCAGCGACAAGAAACCTGCCAACGCCAACCTGGTCTACATCATCAGCCTGCCGGCCGGCGCCCTCATCAGCGACGGCGCCGCGAGCATGGCCCTGAGCGACTTCGTCAGCGTCCCGGCCGGCGCCGGCATGCTCTCCGGCGGCACCCAGCTGCTTGCGGTGGGCGCCACCTTGCAAGTCGCGCCCGGCCAGCGACCCGGCAACTACAGTGGCACCTTCCCCATCACCATCGAATATCAATAGCCGATCACCGTCCCGCGAGGCCCCTATGCACTCCACCTTCTCCCTTGCGCGCGCCGCGCGCCTGTTCCTGGCAGCCATCCTGGCGGGGGCGCTGCCCTTGCAGGCGCTGGCCGGCCTGATGCTCAACCCGACCCGCGTGGTATTCACCAAGAACCAGCGCGCCGCCCAGGTCGAACTGATCAACAGCGACAGCACCCCCGCCACCTACCGTATCAGCCTGGTCAACCGGCGCATGACCGAGAGCGGCGAATTCACCGGCGCCGACGCGGCCGGGCCGGACGACCGCTTCGCCGACGCCATGCTCAGTTTTTCGCCGCGCCAGGTTACCCTGCTGCCGGGTGCCGCCCAGGTGGTGCGCGTCATGCTGCGCAAGCCGGCCAGCCTGGCCCCGGGCGAATACCGCTCGCACCTGCACTTCGAAAAACTGGCCGACACCACGGGCGCGAGCAGCGTCGAACAGCAAGGCGCGGGCGCGCAGCAGATCGGGG
This sequence comes from Massilia frigida, assembly GCF_011682175.1. Classification (GTDB taxonomy): domain Bacteria; phylum Pseudomonadota; class Gammaproteobacteria; order Burkholderiales; family Burkholderiaceae_D; genus Telluria_A; species Telluria_A frigida. The sequence goes on along the minus strand of NZ_WHJG01000016.1, from coordinate 81,039 downwards.
TGGTGCTCAACACCCTGATCGGCGCCTCGATTCCCGTCATCGTGCGGCACCAGACCGAGGGCGCCAGCGTGACCCTGGGCGCGCTCGACGTCCAGCGCGGCCCCGCAGGCGCGCTGCTCTCGTTCCAGATCGGGCGCAGCGGCGACAGCTCGGTGTACGGCGACGTCAGCGCTGCCTTCGTGGCGCAGGGCGGCAGCACCGAACACGTGCTGGCCAAAGCCGCCGGCGTGGCCATCTACACCCCCAATCCCCTGCGCAAGGCCAGCCTGAACCTGACCATGCCGCCCGGCGTCACGCTCACGCGCGGCACCCTGCACCTGCGCTTTCGCGAGCGCGCCGAAGCCGGCGGCGCGGTGCTGGCCGAAGCCACGCTCGCCCTGCCCTGAGCGCAGGCGGCCGGCGTCGCCATGCGCTCTCACCGCCTGCGCCGGCGCACCTGCCGGCTCGGCATCGTGCTGCTGCTGGCCGTGCTGGCACTGGCGCGGCCGGTGCGCGGCGCCGGCGCCGACGGTCCCGACCTGGTGCTCGAAGTGCGGCTTGGCGACTACCTGGTATCGGACGCGCTGGGCGCCTACCAGCATGGCGACGACGTCTACCTGCCGCTGGGCGAACTGGCGCGCCTGCTCACCATCGCCATCCGCAGCGAGGCGGCCGAAGGCCTGGCCAGCGGCTACATCCTGGATGAACAGCGCGGCTTCCGGCTCGACCTGGCGCAGCGCCTCGTGATCGAAGGCGAGCGGCGCGCCACGTTCGACCCGGCGCACGTGAAACGCCAGGCCGACGACCTGTACGTCGCCAGCCGCCTGCTGGCGCAATGGCTGCCGGTCGATCTCGACGTCGACATGGCCAGCCTGGTGCTGTGCGTGCGCGCGCGCGAAAAGCTGCCGCTGCAAGCGCGCCTGGAACGCCAGTCGCGCGGCGGCACGGCGCAGCACCAGGATGGCGGCCCGGCCCCCGTCTACGCCCGCCTCGACACCCCCTACGCGCTGGCCGCCCTGCCCTTCATCGACCAGACCGTGGCGCTCGACGCGCACCGCGGCGGGACCACGCTCGACTACACCGCCTACCTCACCGCCGACCTGGCGGGCATGGAGGCCGCGCTCTACCTGCACGCCGGCCGGGCCGGCGGCGGCGCCAGCGCGCGCCTGACCCTGGCGCGCAACGACCCGGACGCCGGCCTGCTCGGTCCCCTGCGCGCGCGTACGCTGCAAATCGGCAGCGTGCTCGCGCCCGGCGTGGGCGACATCGCCCTGGCCAGCGGCAACGGCAGCGGCGTGGCCATCTCCAACCGCGCGCTCGGCCAGCCGGCGCGCACCGACCGCCACACCCTGCAAGGCGACCTGGCGCCCGGCTGGGATGTGGAACTGTACTTCAACGACGCCCTGATCGGCTTCCAGCAAGCGCGCCCGGACGGGCGCTACCGCTTCGACGACCAGCCGCTGATCTACGGCGCCAACGAATTTCGCCTGGTATTCCACGGCCCGCTGGGACAATTGCGCATCGAGCGCCACAGCTTCCTGATCGACCAGGCGGTGCTGGCCCCGGGCGACGTCGCCTACAGCGCCAGCATCCAGGCCGGCCAGCATGGCGCCGCCCGCGCACTGGCCCAGGCCGAAGTCGGCCTGGCGCCCCAGCTCAGTGCCAGCGGCGGCGTGGTGCGCCTGGCGCTCGGCAAGCAGGACAAGCGCTACGCCAACCTCGGCCTGCACGGCTACTGGCGCGCGCTGCTGGTCGACGCCGCCGTCGCGCACGCCGACGACGGCGGCAAGCTGGCCCGCATCGGCCTCAAGACCCGGGTCGGCGGCGTGGCGGTGAGCGCCAGCCATGCGCGCCTGGACGGCTTTGCCAGCGAACTGTTCCTGCCCGGGCCCGACCCGCTGCGCAGCCGCGCCGAACTGCGCCTCGACGGCATGCTGCCTGGCGCCGGTCCCATGCCCATGCCGCTCTCGGTGCAGCTGCGGCGCGAGCAGCTCGCCTCCGGCGCCACCCGCAACGAAGCCGGCGCGCGCCTGTCCGCCTTCCGCCAGGGCAGCGCGCTCAGCGCCGGCGCCCTGTGGCGCGCGGTCGACGGCGTGCGCCATGCCGACGCCAGCCTGCAAGCGAGCCGGCGCGTGGCCGGGATCGGCGTCAGCGGGCATCTGCAAATTGCCATCGTGCCCGACGCCGGCGTCTCCGCGCTGGCGCTGGCGGCCGACAAATTCGTCGGCGACGGCTACCTCCTCAACGCCGCCGTCACCCGCACCTTTGCCGACCAGCAGCTGCGCTGGAGCGCCTCGCTCAACAAGGGCGTGGGCAGCGTCGGGCTCGGCGTGAGCGCGTTCTACACCAGCCGCGGCGACTATGGCGGCGGGGTGCAGCTGTTCATGGCGCTCGGCCAGGAACCGAGGAGCGGGCGCTGGCTGCGCGACGCCGTGCCGATGGCGGCGGCCGGCGCGGCCTCGGTGCGCATCTTCCTCGACAAGAACCGCAACGGCGTCATGGATGGCGACGACGAACCGATCAAAGGGGCCGGCTTCGCCGTCAACGGCGGCACCCACCTGGCGCGCAGCGACGCCGACGGCGTGCTCTACCTCAACCGCCTGCCGGCGCACCAGCAGGTCGACATCGCGGTCGACCCGGCCACCCTGGAAGACCCGCAATGGCAGGCGCGCGCACCGGGGCGGCGGCTGCTGCCGCGCCCGGGCAAGGTCAGCCGGCTGGACATCGCGATCGGCATCACTGGCGAAATCGACGGCACCACCTACCTGGCCGGTGCGGCCGGCCAGCGCGGCATGGGCGACTTCGAGCTCGAACTGCTGGACCGGAGCGGCACCATCGTGGGCAAGACCACCAGCACCGCCGACGGCTACTACGTGCTGGGCGGCGTGGCGCCGGGCGACTACCTGCTGCGCCTGGCCCCGGCGCAACTGGCCCGGCTCGGCCTGCAAGACAGCGGCATGCACCTCATCACCATCGACGCCGCCGGCAGCGTCGTCAACGGCAAAGACTTCCACGTCACCAAATAATGCTCAACCGGGGTCAGAGCTCTGACTCGAAACATTTCCTCCCCCCCAAAACCGGGGTCTGACCTCTGTTTAGCAATATTTAACAGTTAACGCGTACATCGGTGCCAATGCGGTCCATTTTTGGCGCCGGACGAGTGCCGTGCCGCTGCCGGCAGAGCGAAGGAGCGATTGCGCGCGAACCAGCTTCGGTCGAGCCAGCCTCGCCGGATTTAACAATGTTTCGAGTCAGAGCTCTGACCCCGGTTAGGAAATAATCAGGTCGCGGCGGCTTGGGACTGGTCGGCGATCCACTGGTCGATGATCTTGCCAAGCACGTCCAGCGGCACCGAGCCGTTTTTCAGGATGACGTCGTGGAAAGCCGGCAAGGTGAAGCGCTCGCCCAGCGCCAGCCGCGCCTTGTCGCGCAGTTCGAGGATGCGCAGCATGCCCAGCATGTAGGCGCAGGCCTGGCCCGGCCACACCACGTAACGCTCCACCTCGGCCGCGCCAATGCCGTAGTCGATCGCTTGCTGGCGCGTCCAGCCCTTGCTGTGCAAGCCCGTGTCGACCACCAGCCGGCGCGCGCGGAACAGTTCGGATCCGAGCGCACCGAGCAATCCCGCCAGGTCGCCGTCGTACCAGCCCTGCTCCACCGCCAGCCGCTCGGTGTACAGCGCCCAGCCTTCGGAGTGGGCACTGCCGCCGCCAAAAATGCGCTGCGTGCGCCATGCCGGCAAGCCGCTCAGTTCCTGCTGGATGGCCAGCTGGAAGTGGTGCCCCGGCACCGCTTCGTGATATGCCAGGCTGCGCATGCGGATCATGTCGAACGACGGCCCGCGCAGCGGCACCCAGAAGATGCCGCGCAGGCTGCCGTCCGGCGCCGGCACGCTGTAGTGCGCCGAGGCGCTGCCCTCGGTCAGCGCCGGCTCGCGCCGCACCTCGACCGGCGCGCGCGGCTTGAGATTGAACAGCTTGGCACTGCGCTGCTCGGCGTCGCGCACCATGGCCGCGTAACTGCTCAGGATCGCCGCGCGCGGATCGGGTCCGGCCGCGGGCTGAAACGTCTTGTCGAGCGCTTTCATGCGCACGTCGATGCTGCCGTCCGTGAATCCCAATTGGCGCAGGTGGCGATCCATCTCGCCTTCGATGCGCGCCACTTCGCGCAGCCCGATCGCGTGGATCTGGGCCGCGTTCAAGGTACTGCCGGTGAAGCTGGCCAGCGCCTGGCTGTAGGCGGCGGCGCCGTCGGGCAGACGCGCGATGCCGGCGTCGTCGCCGGTCTTCGGGTGCAGTTCGGCCAGCAGCGCCCGGGTCCTGGCGTAGGCCGGCAGGATGCTCTTGCCGACGATGGCAGCCGCTTTGTCGATGGCGGCCGCGCGCGCCGGCGGCGTCAGGTCGGCCAGGGCGGCACTGCGCTCGGCCAGCGAGAGCACCAGCACGTTCTGGTCGGCGGCCGGCTTGAGGAAGGCGTCGACCTGCCCCAGCGCGCGTTCGAGGATGAAGCGCGGCGGCAGCAGGCCGCGCGCGGCGGCGGCGCGGGCGCGCGCGTTGGCCTGGTCCATGCGTTCGCCAATCTGCGCCAGGCGCGCCAGGTAGCTGTCGACATCGGCCGCGCGCCGCATCGGGTGCGCCGCGCTCATGAAGCTGACCAGCGCGATATGGGTGCCACCGAATTGCGAGAAGACGAAAGCGTGGTCCTCGAAACGCTCGCCCGCCAGGTGGTTGGCCAGCGACCAGCGCATAGTCTCGGCCGAGACGCGCCGGGCGCTGTCCAGCGCCCCCGCCAGGAAGCGGTCCAGCCGCGCCACGCCCGCCCTGGCCAGCGCCGTGTACCTGGCGCGCTGGGCCGACAGCCGCACCCAGTCGGCGGCGAAGCGGTCGGCCCATTGGTCGAAGGCGGCGTCGCGCTGCTGCACCCCGGCTACAAAGGCGGCAGCGGCAGCGAGTGCCGGCACGGCGGCGCCGCCAAAGGACAAGGCCAGCAGGGCGGCGATCAGACGGGGCGCGATGGCGCGCCGGAACGGGGTAGGCATGCGGGAAACTCCGGAATAGCGGTTGGTGGGGCGGCTTGCGGACGGCCGCGACAGAATTTATCATGGATTCCGCTTGGAAACCACCAGCCCGGCACGCAACGGCGCCCGTCAATACAGGAGAATCGCCTTTTTCAAACGATCCCGGCCGGCCCGGGCGGGCGACAAAAAACGACAATTGCTTACCTTTCGGGACTGGCTTGGCGGCCCCGACTGGGGTAGCATGGCGGGCCACGATGCCCGAGCATGTCGCCGCCGGCCCGAGCCGGTACAATGCCGCCATCCCCCAGTCATTCTTCAAAGGTCATTGCATGTACATCAAGAATATCGCCCTGGCGGCCGCCGCCCTGTTGCTGACCGCCAGCGCGCAAGCCGAGATCGCCGTTACCGCCGAAGTCGGCACCACCGGCGTCGGCGCCCACCTGATTTTCCCAATGGAAAAGACCCTGAACGCCCGTTTCGGCGCCAGCTATTTCCAGCGCAAGTACAACGATACTGCCAGCACCGTCAGCTACACGATGAAGGCCAAGCTGCAAAACATCGACGTGCTGTTCGACTGGCACCTGATCGATAACAGCCCGTTCCGCCTGACCGCCGGCGTGGTGTACAACGGTAACAAGGTCAGCATGGTGGCGCGCCAGGATTCGAACGGCAACTACAACATCAATGGCAAGAACTACGCGGCCAGCCAGGTCGGCATTCTCAACGGCGGCATCGAGTACAACAAGGGCGCGCCTTACCTCGGCGTGGGCTGGGGCAATGCCTTGAGCACCGACAAGAAGTGGCAATTCAGCGCCGACGTGGGCGCACTGTGGCAGGGCCATCCGAACGGGCGCCTGGTGCAGTCGGGCTGTACCGCCACCAGCGCCGCCTGCACCCAGCTGGCGCGCGACGTGGCCGTCGAGCGCGTCAAGATGGAAGCCGATGTCCAGGCCTACAAGGTATATCCGGTGCTGCGCGCCGGCGTAAGCTACCGCTTCTGACAGCGCGTCGCGTATGCGCGTCGCGTATGCGCGTCGCGTATGCGCGGCGCGTCAGCGCGCCGCAACAGCGCGCCGCCCGGGCGTGGTTTTGGGTAGCATCGGACTTTTATGAGGGATGCGCCATGAAACCACGCTTTCACCCGCTCGCGGCCCTCGCCGCCTGCTGCCTGCTCGTGTTCTCCGTGGCCGCCTGCGGCGACAAGCACGAACCGACCAAGCCGACCGTAGCGCACACCGTGAGCGTCACGCGCTAGGCCTTTTGCACCCCGGCGATCGCCGGACAGGGTAAACTACGCCCTTGTTCTTTTGCCGCAAGGTCGCTTCCCCATGTCTTTTGATTCCCTCGGTCTGATCGATCCCCTCGTGCGCACGCTGGACGCGCTCGGCTACAGCACTCCCACCCCGGTGCAGGCGCAAGCCATTCCCGCCGTGCTGGCCGGACGCGACATGATGGCCGCCGCCCAGACCGGCACCGGCAAGACCGCCGGCTTCGCCCTGCCCCTGCTGCAACGCTTGACGCTGCAGGGCCAGGTCGGCGCCAACGCGGTGCGCGTGCTGGTGCTGGTACCGACCCGCGAGCTGGCCGAGCAGGTGCACGAAAGTTTCCGTGCCTATGGCGCCGGCTTGCCGCTGCGTACCCACGTCGCCTATGGGGGCGTGAGCATCAATCCGCAAATGATGAAGCTGCGCAAGGGTCTCGACGTGCTGGTGGCCACGCCCGGCCGCCTGCTCGACCTGTACCGCCAGAACGCGCTCAAGTTCGAGCAGCTCGAAACGCTGGTGCTCGATGAAGCCGACCGCATGCTGGACCTGGGCTTTTCGCGCGAGCTCGACGCCGTGTTCGCGGCGTTGCCGAAAAAACGCCAGACCTTGCTGTTTTCGGCCACGTTTTCGGACGAGATCCGCGCCCTGGCCGGCAAGCTGCTGATCGACCCTTTGAGCATCGAGGTCAGCCCACGCAACAGCACCGTCAAGCGCATCCGCCAGTGGGTGGTGCCGGTCGACAAGAAACGCAAGCCAGAACTGTTTTTGTATCTGCTCAAAAAACACCGCTGGGGCCAGGTGCTGGTGTTCGTCAAGACGCGCAAGGGCGTGGACCAGCTGGTCGAGACCCTGCAGGCGCAGGGCATCGCGGCCGATTCGATCCATGGCGACAAGCCGCAACCAGCCCGCCTGCGCGCGCTGGACCGCTTCAAGGCGGGCGAGGCGAAGATCCTGGTGGCGACCGACGTGGCCGCGCGCGGACTGGACATCGACGACTTGCCGCAGGTGGTCAATTTCGACTTGCCGATCGTGGCCGAGGACTATATCCACCGCACCGGCCGCACCGGCCGCGCGGGCGCCTCGGGCGAAGCGGTGTCGCTGGTATGCGCGGACGAGGTGGACTTGCTCGCCGCCATAGAAATCCTGACCAAACAGACCCTGGAGCGCATCGAGGAACCTGGCTTCGCGCCCGAGCACCGGGTTCCGCTGACCAATACCGCCGGCGAAGTGCTGAAAAAACCCAAGAAACCCAAGAAAGCCAAGGTCACGGGCGACGTCTCGAGCGTCGACGTGCGTTTCCGCCCGCGTTAAGTGCCGATCCGGACACGCTTGAGCCACATCAAAACTTGGTAGTAAGTCATTGATATCCTGAACGATCCGCCGCGTCTGGCGCCTCGTTCAGGAATCCCATGCAAGCACAGCGCACGGGGCGGCCATCCATGGCGGCCTGAACGAAGCGGAAGCGGCGCGCAGCTTGGCCACCGACGGTCCCAACGCGCTGCCGGCCGTCATCTACCTGCCCGCGCTGCCCGCCATGTTTCATTTTGCGCCATTGAGTGGCCCGGAATTGCTGGCAGCGGCCGGCGCCGGACTATCCCTCACGGTACGGCCCGCGCTGTTGCAACTTGCACAACGCCGGCGCTGATAATACGGCGCGATTGCGTGCAATCTGCCCTCTGTATCGGGGAAAAGGCGGCAACTGCGCCGGTATTAGCCTGCGCGACACGGTTCCACTGCGGTATCATACGGCTCAAGCCACAAACCGTCAGACCCTATGCCTCAGCCTCTTCCATTCGTTCCCGCAGCCTTGCTGAACGTCGCCGCGCTCAAGGCCAGCTGCGCGGGGTGCAGCATGCACCAGCTGTGCCTGCCGATGGGACTCGACGAGGACGATATCACCCGTCTCGACAGCATCATCGGCAAACGCCGCCGCATCTTGCGCGACGAACGCCTGTACCAGATGGACGAACCGTTCCGCAACCTGTACGCGATCCGCTTCGGCCACTTCAAGACGTACCAGGTCAATGCCGGCGGCGAACAGCAGATCACGGGATTCCAGATGGCCGGCGAACTGCTGGGCATGGACGCCATCAGCGGCGACCGCCACCATTGCGACGCGGTTGCGCTGGAAGACAGCGAAGTGTGCGAGATTCCCTTCACGCGCCTGGAAGAATTGTTCGGCCAGGTGCCGACCCTGCTGCGCCACTTCCACCGCATCATGAGCCAGGAAATCACGCGCGAGCAAAATGTCATGCTATTGCTGGGAAATATGCGGGCCGAGCAGCGCTTCGCCGTGTTCCTGGTCAACCTGTCGGCACGCTACGCGGCGCGCGGCTATTCGGCCACCAGTTTCCAGCTGCGCATGTCGCGCGAGGATATCGGCAACTACCTCGGCCTGACCATCGAGAGCATCAGCCGCCTGCTGTCGCGCTTCAAGAAACAGGGCTGGATCGGCGTCGACAAGCGCGAAATGACCCTGCTCGATCCGGCCATGCTCAAGGCGCTGGCGGCCGGAACCGAGCAGTGCAGCCCGATGGCCTGAGACGCAACAAGCGCGCGGGAATAAAGCTTCCAAGAGGCTACAGTGAGATGTTTAAGGTAATTATTAGGCATAGACGCCGGCCTGGATTTAAGGCTGCCGGTTCGGCGCGCGTCTGAGGTAGCGCAAAGGTAGGGGATAGACGCTCGCTACAATGCGCCATGCCCGCCCTTCACGACCTCGGATACCGTTCGCTGTTCGCCCACCCGGAACTGGTGCGCGAACTGATCACCGACTTTACTTCCGCCAAGCTGTTCGACGAGATCCCGCTGTCGGCCTTCGAGCGGGTCAATCCGGCGTATGTGAGCGACCGTTTGTCGGCACGCCAGGACGATCTCGTCTGGCGCGTACGGCTGGGCGACGAATTTCTGTACGTGTATATTCTCCTGGAATGCCAGTCCGGCGTGGACCGCTGGATGGCCTTGCGCATGCAAACCTATATCGGCTTGCTGTACCAGGACCTGGTCAAGGGCCACGAATTGTCTCCTGGCCTGCTGTTGCCGCCGGTGCTGCCGCTGGTGTTCTACAACGGTGTGCCGCACTGGAGCGCCAGCTTGGACTTGACCGGACTCCTCATGCAAGCTCCCGCCGAGCTGGCTGCGCTCCAGCCATCCCAGCGCTACGTGCTGATCGACCAGCAGCGCCTGGACAGGACAGCGCTGGAAGCGAACGCCAGCCTGCTGGCGCTGCTGTTTGGGTGTGAACTTTCAGCCGGCCCCGATGTCTCAAAAAACGTCCTGCCTGCGCTGATGACGTGGTTCAGAGGCACGCCCGAGGCCAATCTGCGGCGCTCGGTCCAGGTATGGGTAAACGGTTTGCTGGCACGCGCAACCGGCAAACCGGAATGGTTCACCTTGGATAGTGTGGAGGAGAATGCTGATATGGACAGTAAGCTTTCAACCTGGGCCGAACAGTTCGAGGAACTCGGCTTTCAAAAAGGATTCGCGCTGGCGGAAAAAGCCAAGGAAGATGGCAAGGCGGAAGGGCAAGTCATTGCACTTCGCGCGGTGCTGGGCAGCCTGTTGCGCAGCCGCTTCGGCGAATTGCCGGCGCCGGCAACGCAGCGCATCGCTCAGGCCACTCAGGCTGAGCTTGAACAGTGGTTCGAGCGCAGCCTCAATGCGCCCAGCCTGCAGGCGGTGTTTGACGCTGGGGCGACCTCCACTTAGCCCGGCCAGGTTGTGCGCCGTGCCAAGGCGCACGGCATATCCTGGCTAGAACGGCGGATGCGGATCGTCCGGCACCACCAGCAGATAGTAGGTCAGCATGCTGGCCAGCGCGCAAAAGGTCCAGAAAAAGAAAAAGCCGATGGTGTACACCGCCATCGGCGTCAGTGCCAGCTCGCCCACGTGCAGCGCTTCGCGCGGGTCGAACAGCGCAAAGAAGCAGCCTTCGGCCAGCATCGCCGCCAGGAAGGCGGGCCACAATACTTTCATCGCAAGTCGCATCTACCCTCCCCCCTGTCAGCGCGCAACGGCCGGGGCGTCGGCGTCGATCGCCAGCGCCTGCTGGCGCGGCCAGTGCCAGGCCGCAGCCAGGCGCCAGTCACGCTTGCCGCCTTCGACCACCACCTGCCAGCGTGCCCGCTCCAGCAGCGGCAGCGCCACCGAAAAGTGGCCCGCCGCATCCGGAATCACGTCCAGCTTGCGGTCTTTCTGCGGCTGGGTGGCGTGCGCCAGGTGGATGCTGAACGGCGCCGCCAGGGCTTGCCCGCCGCTGCTCAAGGTCCCCGCCAGCTTTTCCGTGGCCGGATCGTAGGCCGCGCTGAACGACAGGCGCATGGCGCTGGCCACGCGGTCGCGCCGCAAGTCCTGGTTGATGGCCTTGCCCTGCTTGTAGTAGTCGTCCACCACCATCGCATCCTGGCCGCGCCAGGCGACGAAGCCGAGATTGACGCCGGCCACCACCACCAGCGCGGGGCCGAGCATCAGGAGCCATGGCCAGCGGTGCTTGTACCACGGGCCGATGGAGGGAGTCAGGGGTGAGGCGGTTTGCATGCGGGTCTCCTTGTTTGCTTTATTTTGGCACGATGAACACGGCTTTTTCACGCACGCTGAGCGACGCGTCGTCCACCGCCGTCAGTTCGAACTCGATGTGGTTCGAGCCGGGCGCCGCCGCGCTGCGCTGGACCTGCACCCGCACCGGCACCGCGCGCGTGCTGGCGCCATCGAGCACCGCTTGGTCGGGTGTCGCCAGCCGCACCGAATCGATGCCCGACACCTTGATGCGGAAAGTATGCCCGGTCTCGGCGGTATTCATGATCTGCAGGCGGTACACGTTTTCGATCATGCCGTCGCCCACTTCGCGCCCCATCGAGCCGCGGTCGCGGATCACATCGAGCTTGAGCGGGGTGCGCAGCGCCAGCGCGGTGCCGAAACCGGCCACGATCAGCACCAGCAGCCCGGTATAGATCAGCACCCGGGTGCGCAGGATACGCTGGCCGATGCGCCTGGCCGACCATTTTTTATCCATCGCGTTATCGGTCGAGTAGCGAATCAGCCCGCGCGCCAGGTCGATCTTGTCCATCACGCCGTTGCAGGCATCCACGCAGGCGGCGCAGCCGATGCATTCGTACTGCAAGCCCTTGCGGATGTCGATCCCGGTCGGGCACACCTGCACGCACATATTACAGTCGATGCAATCGCCCTTGGCCTTGGATTCCTCCGCCGTGGCCTTGGGATTGAGCGCGCCGCGCGGCTCGCCGCGTTCCTGGTCGTAGGTGACGATCAGGGTGTCCTTGTCGAACATGGCGCTCTGGAAGCGCGCATACGGGCACATATATTTGCACACCTGCTCGCGCAGCCAGCCGGCGTTGCCGTAGGTGGCGAAGGCATAAAAGCCGATCCAGAACCATTCCCACGGTCCCAGCGCGAAGGCGCCGATATTGGCCATCAGCGAGCGCACCGGAGCAAAATAGGCCACGAAGCTAAAGCCGGTAAACAGCGCCACCACGCCCCAGGCAAGGTGCTTGGCGCTCTTCCTGGCCAGCTTGTCGGCAGTCCAGGGCTGGCGGTCGAGGCGGATGCGGGCGCTGCGCGCGCCTTCGATCTTGCGTTCGATCCACATGAAAATCTCGGTGTAGACCGTCTGCGGACAGGCGAAGCCGCACCACACCCGTCCCGCGATGGCGGTGACGAGAAACAGCAGGTAGGCGGCGATGATCAGCAGCGCCGCCAGGTAGATGAAGTCCTGCGGCCACAGCACCATGCCGAAGATGTAGAACTTGCGCGCCCCGAGGTCGAACAGGACCGCCTGGCGGCCGTTCCAGTTCAGCCACGGCAAGCCGTAGAACACGATCTGGGTGATCCACACGCACGCCCAGCGCAAGCTGGCATAGCGCCCCTTTGCTTCGCGCGGGTAGATTTCCTCGCGCGCGGCATACATCCGGATCACAACCGGCTTGCTGGCGGCCTCGCTCATTTTTGCGCCACCCCCGGCGCCACTGCCAGGTTCGCTGGCGCCGGATCGTTGGACAGGCTCCATACATAGGCGGCCAGCACGTGCACCTTGGCTTCGCCCAGGAACTCGTGGAACGACGGCATAGTGTTGGTACGGCCCTTGCGGATCGTTTCCATGATCGTCTCGGCGCTGCCGCCGTACAGCCAGACCTTGTCGGACAGGTTGGGCGCGCCCAGTGCCTGGTTGCCGACGCCGCCGGCGCCGTGGCAGGCGATGCAGGCGCCGAACTTGGACTTGCCGAAGGAGACCTTGATCGGATCGGCGGTCAGCCCGGACAGGCTCTTGACGTAGTGCGCCACGTTTTCGATATCGGCTTCCGAGCCGACCGCCGCGCCCATCGGCGGCATCATGCCGGTACGGCCCTTCATGATGGTTTCCTTGATTACCGATGGCGCGCCGCCATGCAGCCAATCCTTGTCGGTCAGGTCGGGATAGCCCTTGTTGCCGCGCGCGTCGGAGCCGTGGCACTGCGCGCAGTAGGTCAGGAACATGCGCTCGCCGATCGCGTGCGCCTGCGGGTCGGCCGCCACCGCCTTCAGGTCCTCGCTGGCGTACTTGGCGAACAGGGGACCGTAGTCGGCATCGGCCTTGGCCAGTTCCTGCTGATATTCGCCGCTCGACTTCCAGCCCAACTTGCCGGCGTAGCTGCCCAGCCCCGGGTACAGCACCAGGTAGACCAGCGCGAACACGATGGTGATGTAGAACAGCCACATCCACCAGCGCGGCAGCGGGGTATTGAGTTCGGTCAGGTTTTCGTCCCACACGTGGCCGGTGGTGCCGTCGCTGCCCGGTTCGACCTTGTGGGTCGACTGGGACCACAGCAGCACGCCGCAGCCGAGAATCGCCAGCACCGTGATGACGATGATGTACAGGTCCCAGAAACCGCTGGTGAAATCAGCCATGACCGCTCTCCCGCGCGTGCTCGGCAACGTCGTCCGCGAACGGCAGCGCCGCCTGCGTCTCGAAGTCCTTGCCGCCCTTGAGGACGAAGGTCCACAGCAAGATGCCGAGGAAGGTGGTGAAGCTGATGACGGTCATGATGCTGCTCGCGCTGTCAAAAATATGTTCGATTGCCATGTCAGTTCCTCGTCTTGATCTGGATGCCGAGGCCCTGCAAATAGGCGATCAGGGCATCCTGTTCGGTCTTGTCGGCCAGCGTGGCCGGCGCCTGGGCGATGTCTTCTTCCGTGTAGGGCGTGGACAGGCGCTGCAGGGCGCGCATTTTCGGAATCACCTCGGCCGGCACCAGCTTGGTCTTGGCCAGCCACGGATAGCCCGGCATGTTCGATTCCGGTACCACGTCGCGCGGATTGTCCAGGTGGGTGCGGTGCCATTCGTCGCTGTAGCGGCCACCGACGCGCGCCAGGTCCGGGCCGGTGCGCTTGGAACCCCACTGGAACGGCCGGTCGTAGACGAATTCACCGGCCACCGAGTAGTGGCCATAGCGCTCGGTCTCGGCGCGGAACGGACGGATCATCTGCGAGTGGCAGTTGTAGCAGCCTTCACGCACATAGATGTCGCGGCCCACCAGGCGCAGCGCCGAATACGGTTTCAGGCCGGCCACCGGCTCGGTGGTCGACTTTTGGAAGAACAGGGGAACGATTTCCACCAGCCCGCCGAAGGAAACAACCAGTAAAACCAGTCCGATCAGCAGCCAGGGATTCTTCTCGATTAATTCATGTGAAAATTTCATTACAAGCTCCGAAATCAGGCGTGTGCAGGTAAAAGGGTGGGAATGCGCGCGTCTTCGCTGACAGTGCTGCGCATCGTCCGGTACGTGTTATAGGCCATCAGCAGCATGCCGGTCAGGTACAGCAAGCCGCCGCCGACGCGAATCACGTAGTACGGATAGGTCGCCTTGACGCCTTCCACGAAGGTGTAGGTCAGGGTGCCGTCGCTGTTCACGGCGCGCCACATCAAGCCCTGCATCACGCCGGCAATCCACATCGACGAGATGTACAGCACGATGCCGATGGTCGCGACCCAGAAGTGGGTATCGATCAGGCGCACGCTCCACATCTCGGTCTTGCCCGACAGGCGCGGGATCAGGTAATAGATCGAGCCCATGGTGATGAATCCGACCCAGCCCAAGGCGCCGGCGTGCACGTGGGCGACGGTCCAGTCGGTGTAGTGCGACAGCGCGTTGATGGTCTTGATCGACATCATCGGGCCCTCAAAAGTGGCGATACCGTAGAACGACAGCGACACGATCAGGAATTTAAGGATCGGGTCCGAACGCAGCTTGTGCCAGGCGCCCGACAGGGTCATGATCCCGTTGATCATCCCGCCCCACGATGGCGCCAGCAGGATCAGCGAGAACACCATGCCGATCGATTGGGTCCAGTCGGGCAGCGCGGTGTAGTGCAGGTGATGCGGTCCCGCCCACATGTAGGTGAAGATCAGGGCCCAGAAGTGGACGATCGACAGGCGGTACGAGTACACCGGGCGCTCGGCCTGTTTCGGAATGAAGTAGTACACCATGCCCAGGTAGCCGGCGGTGAGGATGAAGCCGACCGCGTTATGGCCGTACCACCATTGAATCATCGCGTCCTGCACGCCGGCGTAGGCCGAGTAGGACTTCCAGAACGACGCCGGCATGACCGCGCCGTTGACGATGTGGAGGATCGCCACGGCCAGGATGTAGCCGCCGAAGAACCAGTTGGCCACGTAGATGTGCTTGACCTTGCGCTTGACGATGGTGCCGAAGAAGACGATCGCGTAGATCACCCAGACCACCGTGATCAGCAGCGCGATCGGCCATTCCAGCTCGGCGTACTCCTTGCCGCGCGTGAAGCCCATCGGCAGCGTGATAGTGGCCAGCACCAGGATCGCTTGCCAGCCCCAGAAGGTGATCATGGCCAGCGTGTCCGAGAACAGGCGCACCTGGCAGGTGCGCTGCACCACCCAGTACGAGGTCGCAAACAGGCCGTTGATGCCGAATGCGAAAATGACAGCGTTGGTATGCAGCGGACGCAGGCGCCCGTAACTTAGCCAGGCGATGTCAAAATTGAGGGCCGGCCAGGCCAGCTGCGCGGCGATGAACACGCCGACCAGCATGCCGATAACGCCCCAAAAGACGGTGGCGATCGTAAAGTATCTGACGATCTTGTTGTTGTAATTTAAAGCTCTGTCCACAAAGGCTCTCCTGAGAATGCAACGATGACAGCAGAAGAGTAAATTTCTGGGGATCAAAAATCCTTGATGTGAATCAAAAACGCCGGAATCATGCAAGATCGTTGCGTGGGGCTTTCTCGGCAGGGTCCTCGTCGTCGAGCAGGATGCGCATGCCGGGACCATCGAGGTCGTCGAACTGGCCGCTGTCGGCCGCCCCAAAAAACACCCACACCGCCAGCACGACGATGAACACGCTCAAGGGGACCAGCAAATACAAGGCTTCCATTCAGGCGGCCTTCATGCGCCGCAGGCGCAGTGCGTTAATGACAACCACGGCGGAACTGAGCGACATGCCGGCCGCCGACAGCCACGGATTGATCAGGCCAAAGGCGGCCGCAGGAATCGCCACGCAGTTGTAGACGCTGGCCCAGGCCAAGTTCTGGCGAATGATCCTGAGCGCGCGCGCCGCGCCTGTGGCGGCATCGTCCAGCGCCGCCAGGCGGTTTGACAACAGCACGCAGTCGGCGCTGAGCTGGGCCAGCGCGGCCCCGCCGCCCATGGCGAACGAGACATCGGCCGCGCGCAGCACAGCGGCATCGTTGATGCCGTCGCCGACCATCGCCACCACCGCGCCCGCCGCTTGCAGCTGCTGCACGTAGGCCAGCTTCTGCTCCGGCAGCTGCTGGCCGATGGCGGTGTCGATGCCGAGCGCGGCGCCGGTGCGGCTGACCACCGCCTGGTCGTCGCCGCTCAATAGAATGACGGTCTGGCCACGCGCGCGGAAGCGCCGCACCACCTCGGGCGCATCGGCGCGCAGCGCGTCGGCCAGCTCGAAGCGCGCCAGCACGATGCCGTTGGCGCCCAGGTAGACGTTGCTCACATCGGGCCAGACCGCCACCGGGGCCGCGCCCGCGTAGCCGTCCCGCCCGAGGTGATAGCGCACGCCGTCGACGACGCCTTCCACCCCCTGCCCCGCTTCGCTGTGCAGCTGGTCCGCACGCAGGCCGCCATCCGCGCCGGCGGTGCGGATCGCCAGCGCCAGCGGATGGGCGCTGCCCGCCTCCAGCGCCGCGGCCACTTGCAGGCAACGCGCGGCGGTGAGGCCGGCCAGCGGCTCCACGTGGCGCAGCACCGGCCGGCCCTCGGTCAGGGTGCCGGTCTTGTCGAACACGATATGGGTCGCGCGCTGCAGCGTTTCGAGCACGTGCGGCTGCACCACCAGCACGCCGCGCCGCACCAGCGCATCGGTGGCGGCGGCCAGCGCGGTCGGCGTGGCCAGTGACAGCGCGCACGGGCACGACACCACCAGCACCGCGATCGCCACCTGCCAGGCGCGCGCCGGGTCAACCAGTTGCCAGCCGATAAAGACCGCCACTGTCAGCAGCAGTAGCCCCACCACGAACCAGGCGGCCACCTGGTCGGCCCACTGGGCGATCCGCGGCTTGCCCTGGCCGGCTTTTTCCACCAGCTTGACCAGGCGCGCCAGGGTGCTGTCGCTGGCCACGCGGGTCACGCGCAGCACGATGGCCTGGGTGGTGTTAATGGCGCCGCCTGGCAGTTCGTCGCCCGGCACCCGTGCCTGCGCGCGGCTTTCGCCCGTCAACAGCGCCAGGTCGACATCGGTATACCCTTCGAGGATGATGCCGTCGGCCGCGACCGCGCTGCCCGGTTCGACCAGGATCACGTCGCCCTCGGCCAGGCTGGCGGCGGCCACCATGGTAGCCTGGCGCGAGCCGGGCCACTTGGAGAGCCGCTGGGCCGACGCCGGCAAGGCGCGCTGCAAGTCTTCCAGCGCGCGCGCGGCCTTGCGGCGTGCCATTTGTTCGAGATAGCGGCTGGCCAGCAGCAGGAAGATGAACATTGTCACCGAGTCGTAGTATACCTCGCCGCTGCCGCGCAGGGTGGCCAGCACGCTCGCGCCGAAAGCGGCGCCGATGCCGATCGCCACCGGCAAGTCCATGCCCGGCATGCGCGCGCGCAGGCTGGCCCACGCCCCGCGGAAAAACGGCTGGGCCGAATACAGCACCGCCGGAATGGTCAGCAGCAGCGAGGCCCACTGCATCAGCGCCGCCATCGGCGCGTCCATGGTGCCCTCGTCGGCAATGTAGGCCGGCAGCGCGTACATCATCACCTGCATCATCGACAGGCCGGCCACGAACAGCTGGCGGAACTGCTTTTTGCGGTGACGTTCGAGCTGGGCGCCGTGCTGCGCGGCTTGGTAGGGATAGGCGGTGTAGCCGATGCCGCGCAGGGCCTGGACGATGTCGCTTGGTTTGCACAGCGCAGCGTCCCATGTCATGTGCAGCCGCTCGGTGGCCACGTTGACCTGGGCTTCGCGCACGCCCGGCAGGCGCGCCAGGCGCCGTTCGATCAGCCACACGCAGGCGGCGCAGCGGATGCCGTCAAGCGAAAACACGCCTTCGCGCGCCTCGCCGGCCGTGGCGGCAGTGGCGGCAGTAGCGCTGTCGTACAGCGCCAGCTCGGGCGGCACCAGGTCGACGCCCTCGGCGCGGTCGGCGAACACGCTGCGGGTGCGGTAGTAGTCGGCCAGGCCGGCCTCGACGATGCCTTGCGCGACCGCTTCGCAGCCCGGGCAGCACATCGGGCGCGGCGCGCCATCGATGCGCACCGACCAGCTGCTACCCAAGGCCACCGGCAGCCCGCAGTGGAAGCACGCGGCGGCGAATGGCTGCGCGCTCAATGCACGCCTCCCGTGATGCACAGCGCGTCGAGCCAGCCGGCCTGCCCGCCCATGGCGGCGCGCGCAAGGCCCAAAAGGCCGAATGCCAGCACCAGGGTGCCGGCAGCAATGCGCACCGCGCGCTGTTGCAGCGCCGCGCGCAGGCGCTCGCCCGCCATGCCCATGGCCAGCAGCATCGGCAAGGTGCCCAGCCCAAAGGCCAGCATCACGATCGCGCCCTCGGCGCCGGATCCGGTAAACATGGCTGTCATCAGCATACTGTATACCATCCCGCACGGCAGCCAGCCCCACAGGGCGCCCAGCGCCAGCATCTTGAGCGGATGATCGAGCGGCATGATGTAGCGCATCAGTGCGCGCGCGCGCTGCCACAGGCCCTGCCCCAGCGTTTCCAGTGCCGCCAGGCCGCGCCAGGCGTCCATCAGGTACAGGCCGAGGATCACCAGCATCAGGTTGGCCAGCCAGTAGCCGCCCGCTTGCAGGGCGGTCAGCCCGGCCAGGGTGCGCGCACCGCCCGCCAGGCCACCGGCCAGCGCGCCGGCCAGCATGTAGCTGCCGATGCGGCCCGTGTTATAGGCCAGCACGCGCAGTGCGCCTTCGGCCGGGGCGCGCACGGTCATGACGGCAACCGGAAACGGCCGCGCCGCGGCGCTGGCCGCAGGCACGGATGAAAACGCGCTGACGATCCCGCCGCACATGCCGACACAGTGGACGCTGCCGAGCAGGCCCACCGTGAATACCGGAACCAGGTTCAATACGCTCACGCCTGCCCCGTCAGATCGTCCGCGAATAGGAGATCGACCCGCGCGGCACCGGAGCGGCCTGCTGAAGGTAGCGGTCGAACACCATGCACACGTTGCGGATCAGGAAGCGCCCTTTCGGCGTCACGCTGAGCCATTCGGGGCCGATGGTCACCAGGCCGTCGCTTTCCAATACCTTGAAGCGCTCCAGTTCATCCGCGAAGTAGCTGGCGAAGGCGATCGGGAACGCCTGTTCGACGGATGGCATCGACAGCTCAAAATCGCACATCAAAGTCTGGATGATGGTGCGGCGCAGGGCATCGTCCATGGTCAGGCGGATGCCGCGCGCGACCGGCAGTTCGTTCTTGTCGATCAGGCCATAGTAGGCGTCGAGCGTCTTGACGTTCTGGCTGTAGGTGGCGGCCACCGCGCTGATGGCCGACACGCCGCACGACACCAGGTCCATGTCGGCATGGGTCGAATAGCCCTGGAAATTGCGGTGCAGGCGGCCCTGGCGCTGGGCCACGGCCAGGTCGTCCTCGGGCTTGGCGAAATGGTCCATGCCGATGTACACATAGCCGGCCTGCTCCAGCCGGCGAATCGACCGGCCGAGCATGTCGAGCCGCTCGTCGGCGCTCGGCATGTCCGCTTCGTTGATGCGGCGCTGCGGCTTGAACAGGTGCGGCATGTGCGCATAGTTATACAGGGCGATGCGGTCCGGGTCGGCCTTGATCACCTTCTGGATCGTCTGCGTCATGGTCGCCACGCTCTGCTTGGGCAGGCCGTAAATGAGGTCGATGCTCACCGAGCGGAAACCGGCCTCGCGCGCGGCGTCGATGACGGCCTGGGTTTCGGCCTCGGGCTGGATGCGGTTGACCGCCGCCTGCACCGCCGGATCGTAATCCTGCACCCCCAGGCTGACCCGGTTGAAGCCCTGGCGGCGCAGGCTGAGCACGCGCTCGCGCGAGACCGTGCGCGGGTCGATTTCGATCGAATACTCGCCCGTGCCGTCGGGGGCGAACTGGAACCAGCGATGCAGGTGCTCCATCAGTTCTTCCATCTGGGCGTCGGTGAAGTAGGTCGGCGTGCCGCCGCCCAGGTGCAGCTGCTCGACCTGGTTCATGCCGGCGAACAGCCTGCCCTGCATCTCGATTTCGCGTTTCAGGTAGCCCAGGTAGGTCACCGCCTTGTCGTGGTTCCTGGTGACGATCTTGTTGCAGGCGCAGTAGTAGCATACCGATTCGCAGAACGGAATGTGCAGGTACAGCGAGAGCGGCTTGACCGAGCCGCGCGTGCGCAGCCCGGCCACCGCCTGCAGGTAGTCGCGGTAGCCGAAGGCTTCGCTGAAACGGTCGGCGGTCGGATACGAGGTGTAGCGCGGACCGTTCTGGCTCAGCTTGCGGATCAGATCGGGATCGAAATCGATCGGACGCGCATTGGTGATGGGGATAACGTTATGCAGCATGATGGTGGGCTCCTGACTATGGGGACCGAGTGTAGGGATCAGGGCTCGCGAAATCCTTGACCTGCATCAAAAACGGCTGAGTCGGCGCGGCTTGGCCTCTGGGGGCGCGCGCCGCCCCCGGCTCTCGCCGCCGAACTGGAACACGTCGATCGCCTGCGCCAGGTTGACGGCCTGCCCGGCCACCTTGGCGGCCGCGCTGGCCGATTCCTCGACCAGCGCGGCGTTCTGCCGGGTGATCTGGTCCAGGTGCGCCACCGCCTCGTTGACCTGGGCGATGCCGCTCTTTTGCTCCACGCTGGCGCGCGTGATGTCGCTCATGATGGTGGTGGCGCGCCGCACCGAGTCGACCACGCCGGCCATGGTGCCGCCGGCATCCTCGACTAGGCGGTCGCCGTCCCTGACCTTGGCGACCGAATCCTCGATCAGGTGCTTGATGTCGCTGGCGGCGGCCGCCGAGCGCTGGGCCAGCGCGCGCACTTCGCCCGCCACCACGGCAAAGCCGCGTCCCTGCTCGCCGGCGCGCGCCGCTTCCACCGCGGCGTTCAGCGCCAGGATGTTGGTCTGGAAGGCGATCCCGTTGATCAAACTGATGATATCGACAATCTTGGCGGCCGATTCACTGATCTGGCCCATCGTCGCGCCCACCTGGGCCACCGCCTGGCCGCCCTTGCCTGCGATAGACGATGCCGACAGCACCAGTTGGTCGGCCTGCAGCGCGCGCGCCGCATTCTCGCCCACGGTGACGGCAAACTGCTCCATGCTGACGGCGGTCTGCTCCAGGCTGGACGCCTGCGATTCGGTGCGCGTGGCCAGGTCGGCGTTGCCGGCGGCGATTTCGCGCGTCGCCACGCCGATCGAGGCTACGTTCGAGCGCACGTCGCCGATGATGGCGCGCAGGTTGAGCGTCACCTGGCGCAGGCCGCGCAGCAGCTGGCCCATGTCATCGGTGCGCGCGTTGGCGCAGACGAACGACAGGTCGCCGCCGGCCAGCGCCTGCACCGCCTCGGCGGCCTGGCGCATCGGCGTCACGATGGCGCGCACCAGCGCCACCCAGCCGCCCAGCGCCAGCAACGCGCCGCACGCGCCCAGGGCGGCCAGCACGGCGCTGCCCGAGGCCGCGCCGAGCCCCGCCAGCAGCGCCGCGAGAACAGCCATCAGGATGCCGATGCGTACGCCGATCGGCAGGTGGAAGGCCGCGCGCAGGCGCGCGGCGACGCCGGTGCGCACGCCTGCGCCGTCGACGATGGCCAGGCCATCGGCCCGTCCTTCCCTGAAGCGCTGGTACAAGGCGCCGGCGCCCTCGATCTGTGCGCGCGTGGGACGGGTGCGCACCGACATGAAGCCGGCCACCTGGCCGTTTTCCTTGACCGGCGTGACGTTCGCCACCACCCAGTAAAAGTCGCCGTTCTTGCGCCGGTTTTTCACCAGCCCGGTCCAGGGGCGGCCAAGCTTCATGCTACGCCACAGGTCGGCGAAGGCGTCGGCCGGCATGTCGGGATGGCGCACCAGGTTGTGCGGCTTGCCCACCAATTCGTCTTCGGCAAAGCCGCTGACCTCGATGAAGGCGGCGTTAACATAGGTGATGATGCCCTTGGTGTCCGTCTTCGATACGATGGACTGGCCTTCGCGCAGCTTGTATTCGATCCCTGTCACCGGCAGATTATTGCGCACGGAGATACTCCTTTTGCCCTAAAGCATTGATTTGACAGGAGGAGTCTAGGGAGCTTGGAGGCTGAAATCCTTGATTTGCATCAAAAACGGCCGGACGGCCGGGGCGGCACCCGGTGCAAGAAAAGACGGGGGGTGTGGCATTTGACTGCAGGTTTGCGTGCCGCGCTGGCAGTTTGACTACGCGCGTATGTACGCCAGGCGGCGCTGGCGTGCGCTTATTTCCACTCGCCCGTTTCCTGGACCAGGATCTTGGCGCCCTTGCTGACAATCAGCTCACCCTGTTTCGTTACCCGGTAGCTGGTGGCGCCGTTCTTGAAGACATTGCCCTGGAATTCGCAGGGCTCCTCGTCCTTGCGGCAGGCCGCGTGCACGGCCTTGCGGCGCAAGACGATTGCCTGGCCGGTCTTCTTGCTGGTACCCGTGTAGCTTACTTTGCTGCAGTGGACATCGCCGGTGCCGCAGTCTTCTTCGATATTGACGATGAACGAGGGCGTCAGCAGGATATCGGCGTGGGCGGCGCTCATGGCGCCGGGGGACAGTGCGAGGAGTAAGGCGGGTTTCATGCGATGGTCCGAAGTTGAAATAAATCGAGTGCGACATGTTGCCATACAATCAACGGCAGCGGCAAGCTGCGACGTCAGACCAGCGCACAGAGCGCCGCGCGCAGCGTGTCGAGCCGTGCGCGCACCGGCGGGCAGGCCGATCCCAGCGACGCGAACGCGGGCGACGCCAGTACCTCAAGCAGCATCGTCGACAGCGCCAGCGCGAGTTGCGCGTCGCCAGTGGCGTACACTTTCAGCATCCGCGCCGACACCGATGCCAGGTTCTGGCCCAGCATCGAACAGTCGGCCGGCAAGCTCGCCCGCAGTGCCTCGACCGCGTCGCGCGCGCGGTGCTGCTGCGCGGTCAGCACCGCCAGCCGTGCGCGTGCCTGCGATTTTCTGTGCTTCCAGGCCGCTATCCATATGCCGGCGATCGCGATGACGAGCGTCGGCGCGAGCAGCGCATTGCCGTCGACCGCGATACCGAAGCGGCCCAGCCAGGCCGGCAAGGCCAGCGCCACCCAAAGCAATGCGGCAATGGCCACAAAAGCGAGCAGCCGAAACAGCCGGAAGTTCGCCGATCTCCACGCCAGATCGCCGCTGGCGGCATCGGCGATCACACTGGCGCTGGCGCCAGGCAACTGGTCGAAGTCGTGCATGCGCGCGTTCAGAATCGCGCTGGTGGAATGTATGTATGACATCGCTGAGTCGGACGGCTTGACAGGAACCGGCCATTGTACCCGTCACCGGCAGCCTACAAGGGCAGCCGCATATGCACCGAGCCGTCTGCGGCCGCCTTGCAGATCTCGAAACCGAGCTTTCGCGCCAGTTTGGTGATGCGTGTGTTTTGCGGCAGCGCCTCGCCCATGATCGCGCGCGCGCCGCAGCTGCGGCTGCGGCAGCAGGCGATCAGCTTTGCCATCAGCACCTGGCCCAGGCCATGCCCTTTCAGGTCGGAGCGCACCGTGACAGCGAAGCCGGCGGCGACCTTGTCCGGATCGCACACCACGCCCGTCCCGGCCTGCGCCTGTTGTACCCCTCTGCCCGGTGGAACGACGCGGCGCGCACGGCGGCCCCGGTGGCCAGCCCGGGCAGCGCGCTGTCGTCCAGCGGCAGCAAGGCCCCGCCCAGGGCGCGCGCATCCGAGCCGATCATGCCCGCCAGGACCTGGGGCCGCTCCACGCCCGCCCAGTTGTCGTGGTCGAGCGACCTGACGACGGCAGCCATCAACTGCTCCAGCAAGGCGCGCGTGCACGCCCCATCGATGATCACGCCCTCCAGGTCGAGCAGGCCATGGTCCCCATGCCGGACGCGCGCTTCGGCGCCGCGCTCAGCGGCTCGGCCTGCAATTTCACCCTGGCCGCCGCGCGCCAGTCGCTGGCGCTCACCTACCTCAATCGCCTGTCGCAGGACGCCTTCGGGCATGGCTTCGCCGACCTGCTCAAGGGCGCCGGCGTGACCCTGGCCAGCAGCCAGCGCAGCGCCTGTCCCACCTCGCTGGCCATCGTCACCCTCGATGCCGGCTAGACGCCGAGCTATGCGTTCCACCGCCAGGGCGTGGCCGACCGCGACATCACGCCGCGCCAGGCCTGCGCGGCGCTGCCGCCGGGCACGCGCCTGCTCCATACCGGCGGCCTGGCCCTGGTGCCGGACGACCTGGCCAAGGCTCTCACGCTGATCCAGGCGGCGCGCGACGCCGGCGCCCTGATGTCGATCGATGCCAATGTGCGGCCCTTGGCCTGCGCCGACCTGGCGCGCTACGCGGCAGGCGTGCAGGCGGCGCTGCGCCACGCCGACCTGATCAAGGTCAGCGAAGAAGACCTGCTGCACCTGGGCTGCGGCGGGCCCGACCCGCTGGCGCAGGCCAGCGCCTTGTTCGACACCCTGCCGGTGCGCCTGATCGCCCTGACCCTGGGTGCGCAAGGCGCGCTGCTGCTGACGCGCACGGCGTCGGTGCGCATCGCCACCCCGTCCGGCCTGGCCGTCATCGATATAGTGGGCTGCGGCGATTGCTTCCTGGCGGGCCTGGTCGCCAGCCTGGCCGGCCAGGACCTGCTGTCGGCCGCCGCGCTGGACCGGGCCACGGCGCCGGCGCTGGAACAGGCGGGACGCTACGCCGTCGCCGTCGCCAGCCTGAACGCGATGCGTGAGGGCTGCGATCCGCCATCCAGGGCGGAGGTGGAGGCCTTCCTGCGGCAGGTCGGGCGCGCCGCGTGATGCCTGCCATGTGGCCAGCTTGGTGATGCGGGTGTTCTGGCGCGTCGCCATTGGCCGGCGCAACGATTTCCAGGACGTCCTGACAACAAGAACCGGCAGAACAAGGGGCGTTTCCTCGCACCGCTCCTCCGGCGCAGGCAGGCGGTCATTGAGCCTATCGTCATGCACCACACGCGCCCCTGCCCCCGCTCCGCT
Source organism: Massilia frigida (assembly GCF_011682175.1). Classification (GTDB taxonomy): domain Bacteria; phylum Pseudomonadota; class Gammaproteobacteria; order Burkholderiales; family Burkholderiaceae_D; genus Telluria_A; species Telluria_A frigida. The sequence goes on along the minus strand of NZ_WHJG01000016.1, from coordinate 56,138 downwards.
CACAAGGGCAGGCGCATGTGAATGGAACCATCCTCGGTCGACTTGCTCACCGCGAAACCGAGTTTACGCGCCAGCTTGGCGATGCGGGTGTTCTGCGGCAGCGCTTCGCCGACGATCTCGCGCGTGCCGCGGCTGCGGCAGTAGTCGATCAGCTTTTCCATCAGCAGCTGCCCCAGCCCGTGGCCCTTGAGGTCGGAGCGCACCGTGACCGCGAATTCGGCGGAGATGTTATCCGGATCGCACACCACGCGCGCCACGCCCAGCGTTTCGCTGGCGCCATCCGGTCCCGGACGGGTGGCGATGAAGGCCATTTCGCGGTCATAGTCGATCTGCGTGAAGCGCGCCAGCTGCGAAGCGTTCAGTTCGCGCACCCGCACGAACATCCGGTAGCGCACGTCGTCGTCGCTCAGGGCGTTGAAGAAGGCCACGTGGGCCGCGCCATCCTCGGGGCGGATCGGGCGCAGCAGCAGCGACTCGCCCTGCCAGTCGATGCGTTCTTCCAGCTCGTGCGGATAGGGCCGGATCGCCAGCCGGTCCAGGGTGCTGGCCGAATGGTCGGCGATGGCCACCCGCATGCGCGCGTCGAGCGCCAGCGCGCCGTCGCTGTCGACCAGCAGCGGATTGATGTCCAGTTCCACCAGCTCGGGCAGGTCGGCCACCATGTGCGAGATCCGCATCAGGGTGGCGATGATGGCGTCCATGCTGGCCGGCGGCCGGTTGCGGTAGCCGGCCAGCAGCTTGGCCACGCGCGTGCGCGAGATCAGGTCGCGCGCCAGCACCACGTTCAGCGGCGGCAGCGCCACCGCGTGGTCGGCCGTCACCTCGACCGCGATGCCGCCCTGCCCGAACAGGATCACGGGGCCGAACACCGGGTCGGTGGCCACGCCGACAATCAGTTCGTGCGCATCCGGACGGCGCGCCATCTGCTGCACCGAAAAGCCTTCCAGGCGCGCATCCGGCTGCAATTGCGCCAGCTGCTTGTTCATGCGCTGGGCCGCCGCGCGCACCGCGTTGGCGTCTTCCAGGTCGAGCACCACCCCGCCCATGTCGCTTTTGTGGGTGATGTCGGGCGAAAGGATCTTGAGCGCCACCGGAAAGCCGATTGCGTTCGCCGCTGCCACCGCTTCCTCGACCGAGGCCGTGCTGCGCGTCTGCACCACGGCGACGCCGTAGGCGGCCAGCAGCGCCTTGGTTTCCGGCTCGCTGAGCAAGGTGCGGCCCTCGGCCAGCGCCTTGTGCACCAGCGCGCGCGCCGCCGCGGGATCGGAGGCGGCGTCGGCTACCGCTTCGTCGCAGGCGGCCGGCGGCACCTGCATCAGCAGGTTCTGGTTGCGCCGGTACTGCACGATCTGCAGATAGGCGCTGACCGCTTCCTCGGGCGTGCCGAAGCTGGGAATGCCGGCCTCGCTGAAGATCGCGCGCGCCTCGGCCACGGCGTTGCCGCCCAGCCAGCAGGCCAGGATGTTGCGCGAGGATGCCTTGGCAATCGGCGCGATCGCGCGCGCGATGTCCGCGCTGGGCACGATCGCGGTCGGCGCGTGGATGAACAGGATGGCGTCGGCCTGCGGGTCTTGCAGCAGGATGTTCAAGGCGTCGACATAGCGCTGGGCCGGGGCGTCGCCGATGATGTCGACCGGGTTGGCGCGCGACCAGGTCGACGGCAGCACCGCGTCCAGCCGGGCCACGCTGTCGGGCGCAAGCTGCGCCATGCTGCCTTTGCCGCATACCACGGCGTCGGTCGCCATCACGCCCGGGCCGCCGCCATTGGTCAGGATCACCAGGTTCTCGCCGAACAGCGGGCGCGCGTGCGCCAGCGTGGCCACGGCCGCGAACAGGTCTTCGGTACTGAGCACGCGCAGCATGCCGGCGCGCCGGATGGCAGCGTCGTACACGTCGTCGGAGCCGGCCAGCGCGCCGGTGTGCGAGGCAGCCGCCTTGGCGCCTTCGGCCACCCGCCCGGCTTTGAGCACCAGGGTCGGCTTGCTGCGCGCAGCGGCGCGTGCGGCCGACATGAATTTGCGCGCGTGGCGCACGTCTTCCATGTACAGCAGGATGGCGCTGGTCTGCGGATCGCTGGCCAGGTAGTCGAGCAGGTCGCCGAAATCGATGTCGGCGCTGTCGCCCAGCGAAATGAACTTGGAAAAGCCGATCCCGCGCGACTTGGCCCAATCGAGCACGCCGGTCACCAGCGCGCCCGATTGCGAGACGAAGGCGATCTTGCCGGGCAGCGCGCCGGTGTGGGCGAAGCTGGCGTTCAAGCCGATGCCCGGCACCAGCAGGCCGACGCAGTTCGGTCCCAAGAGGCGCAGCGTGTAGGGCCGGGCCGCGTCCAGCGTGGCTTGCCTGAGCGTGCGGCCCTGGCCGTCGTGCAGCGCGTTCAGGCCGGCGGTCAGGATGATGGCCGCGCGCGTGCCCGCTTCGCCCAGCTGGCGCACCAGGCCCGGCACCGTGGCCGGCGGGGTGCAGATGATGGCCAGGTCGGGCGCCGCCGGCAAGGCCGATACGCGCGCGTATACGCGCAGCCCGGCCAGATTGTCGTACTTGGGATTGACCGGATAAACCGCGCCGGTAAAGCCGCCCTCGATGACGTTGCGCAGCACGGTCGCGCCGACGCTGTTGGGACGCGCCGAGGCGCCGATGATGGCGACCGAGCGCGGCGCAAACAGCTGGTGCAAATTCCTGACGCTCATGGTGATCCCTTTTGATTGTGCCTGGCGATGGGCGCACAGCGTAGACGGCCCTGCCGCAGCCGCGCTTGATGTGCATCAAATTAAACAAAACAAAGGTTTGCGCAGGCCGGACAACGCTGGACGGACGCCGTGGCAGGGCCTACGCTGGAGTATCCAAGCCAACAGGAGCCGCCATGCCGTACAAGACCATCCTCGTCCACGCCGATCATTCGCGCCACGCCGAAGCGCGCCTGCGCGCCGCCACCACCGTGGCGGCGGACTGCAACGCCCATCTGGTGGGCGCGGCCATGAGCGGCGTGTCGCGCTATATCTACCAGGATGGCGGCACGGACCTGATGCAGACGGTGCTGGCCAGCCACATGGAAGAATTGAACCGGCGCGCCAACGCCGCCCTCGACCAGTTCGAGCGGGCCGCCGCCGGCGCCGCCGTACGCTCGTTCGAGCGGCGCCTGGTCGACGACGAACCCGGCGCCGCGCTGGCGCTGCAGGCGCGCTATGCCGACCTGGTGGTCCTGAGCCAGTCCGACCCGGACGATCCGGTCGCGCGCATGACGCCCGGCCTGCCCGAATACGTCATGCTGGCCAGCGCGCGCCCGGTGCTGGTGGTGCCGCATGTCGGCCAGTTTCCCGTCATCGGCAGCGAAGCGCTGGTGGCGTGGGATGCCAGCACCGCCGCCACGCGCGCGCTGGCCAACGCCCTGCCCCTGCTCAAGCGCGCGCGCCGGGTCACGGTGGCGGTATTCAATCCGGACGACGCGCACGGCCAGCAGCCGGGCGCCGACATCGCCCTGTACCTGGCGCGCCACGGCATCAATGCCGAGGTCATGGCCCAGCACACCAGCATCGATGTCGGCGAAGCCCTGCTGTCGCTGGCGGCCGATGTCGACGCCAACCTGATCGTCATGGGCTGCTACGGCCATGCGCGCGTGCGCGAACTGCTGCTGGGCGGGGTGACGGCCACCATCCTCAAGTCGATGACGGCGCCGGTACTGATGTCGCACTAGCGCTGGCGCCTTCCTGCTGCGCCAGCCACTCGCGCGCCGCGTCCACCGCCGCGTCGAGTTCACGCGCGGCGCGCAGGAACAGGGCCGCGGTGTCGCCGGCCGGCTCGCCCTTGAGCGACTGTTCCAGCTCCAGCGAGGCGGCCGCGAAGCGCTTGGCGCCCACGCTGCCGATCCCGCCGCGCAGCGAATGCAGCACCATGGCGGCCTCAAGGTCGCGCCCGCCGTCCCAGTGCACCCGCGCCTGGTCGAACTGCTGGTGGCCTTCGCCCACTACGCGCCGTACCAGGTTGGCGACCGCCGCCAGGTGCTCCGGATTGCCCCTGGCGATGTCGATCAGGGGTCCCAGGCGCAGCACCGGCAGGGCCGGCGTGCCAGCAGCGGCAGCCACGCCGGCCGGCGCCGGCGCCCGCGCACGCTCCAATCCCGGCAGGTGGCGCACAATGGTCGAGAGCATCTCGCCGACCTCGATCGGCTTGGCGATGACATCGTTCATGCCGGCGTCGGCGCAGGCGCGCCGCTCCGATTCGGTCACGCCGGCGGTCAGCGCCAGCACCGGCAAGCTCAGGCGCAGGCCGGCGCGGATGCGGCGCGCGGCCGCGTAGCCGTCCATCACCGGCATCTGGATATCCATCAGCACCAGGTCGTAGGCGCCCGGATTGGCGGCCAGCCGCGCCAGCGCCAGCTGGCCATTGCCGACGATGTCGAGGCGCGCGCCCACGCTCTCCAGGATCCCGCGCGCCACCACCTGGTTCAGTTCATTGTCTTCGGCCAGCAGCAGGCGCACCCCATCGAGGCGCACCGTGCTGGCGGCGCCATTGAGGGCCGCCAGCGCGCCGGCCGGACGGGCCCCGGCCTGGGCGCGCAGCACCAGCACTTCGTGCATGGTGTCGAACAGGCTGGAACCGGTCACCGGTTTGCTCAGGATGGCGTCGGCCTGGCCGGCGGCGTCGCTTTCCATCAGCTTGCCGCGCCCGTAGGCGTTGACCATCAGGGCGATCGGCAAGCGCGCGGCCGGCATGCGTTCGCGCAGCGCGCGCATGGTGGCCGCGCCATTCATGTCCGGCATCTGCCAGTCCAGCAGCACCACGTCGTAGTGGCGCTGCACGGCGGCGGCGCGCGCCACCATCTCGAGCGCCTCGGCGCCCGACCCGGCCACCTCGGCTTCCCAGCGCCAGCCGGCGATGGTCTTGGACAGGTAGTCGCGGCTGGTGGCGTTGTCGTCCACCACCAGCAGGCGCAGGCTGCCCAGCGGCGCGTCCGGGGCGCCCGCCCCGTCCTGCTCGGGCGCCACCCGCAGCGGCAGGCTGACCACGAATTCGCTGCCGCGTCCCGGCGCGCTATCGAGTTCGATGGTCCCTTTCATCATGTCGGTCAGGTGCTTGGAAATGGTCAGCCCCAGGCCGGTGCCGCCGAAGCGCCGCGTGGTCGACGAATCGCCCTGGGTGAACGGCGTAAACAGGCGCGCCTGCTGCGCTTCATCCATGCCGATCCCGGTGTCGCGCACGCGGATGCGCAGCACGATCCCGTCGTCCTCGCGCGCCGCCACGTCCACCAGCACGCTCACTTCGCCGTGCTCGGTGAACTTGATGGCGTTGCCGGCCAGGTTGACCAGCACTTGCTGCAGGCGCAGTGCGTCGCCCACCAGCGTGCGCGGCACGTCCGGCTCGACCCCGATCGCCAGGTCCAGGTCCTTGTCGCCGGCCGACACGCTCATGATGTCGGCCACCGCCGCCAGCACTTCGTCCAGGTCGAAGCGCGCCTCGGCCAGTTCCATGCGCCCGCCCTCGATCTTGGAAAAGTCGAGGATGTCGTTCATGATCCCCATCAGCGACTGGCCCGAACTCCTGATCATGTCGAGGTATTTGCGCTGCTCGGCTTTCAGGTCGGTGTGTCCCAGCAGGTAGGTCATGCCGAGCACCGCGTTCATCGGGGTGCGCAGTTCGTGGCTCATGTTGGCCACGAATTCGCCCTTGGCGCGGCTGGCCGCCTGGGCGCGGTCGCGCTCGAGTTCGAGTTCGGTGGCGCGCGCCGCGATCTCGCCGGCCAGGCGGCGCCGCTCGCTGATGTCGCGCACGAAGGCGTTGGCCACGTAGCCGTCGGCGACGTGGAAGGCGGCCACCGACATCTCGATCGGGATTTCGCGCCCGTCGCGGCACAGGGCGACCACTTCGATCCGGTTGTTGATGACCGGGCCGGTGCCGCTGCGGGTAAATTGCAGGAAGCCCGCTTCGTGGGCCGCGCGCTGGGCCGGCGGGATGATCAGTTCCGACAGGCGCCGCCCGATCGCTTCGGCCGCGCTCCAGCCGAAGGTGCGCTCGGCCTCGGTATTCCAGTCGGTGATGCAGCCATCGACCCCGAGTGCGATGAAGGCATCGTTCGAGTTCTCCAGGATCACCTTGATGCGGCGCTGCTCGCGCACCAGCTGGGCCAGCAGCGGGCGCACCTGGATCAGCAGCATCGAGGTGCCGACGCCGATCAGGGCCACCAGCATCAGCATCAGGGTGTTGGCCTTGTTGCGCAGCGGCAGGTAGACGGTGTCGAGATTGTTCTTGACCACCACGCCCAGGCCGAACTCGCGGATCGGGGTGTAGGCGGCAAACACGGCCACGCCGCGCAGGTCGCGCGTGACCGTCACCCCGGTGCGCCCCAGCAACGCTTCGTTGATCGGCAGGTTGACCTTGCCATCCGGCTTGAACATGGGAATGCGGAAGGTGCTGGGATAAAAGCGGGTCGGCGCGCACAGCGCATCCTTGCCGTCCAGGCTGCACAGCAGCACATCCGACGAGGGGCTGTCGGCGCGGATGCCGGCCAGCAGGCGGTCGATGATCGGCAGTTGCTGTTCCGCCAGCATGCGTCCGATCACGCGCCCGCCGTCGCGCACCTGGTTCTCGGTGGCCAGCACGTAGCGGCCGCGCCACAGCAGGCGCGCGCGCTGGCCGCTGGCGGCCAGCGGCTGCACCGCGCCCGCCCCCGGCTCGGCGAACGCGCCGCTGGCGGCCAGCACCCGGCCATCGAGGCTCTCGAAGCGCAGCGCGCTGATGCCGGCGTTCATGTAGCTTTCGGCCGCCTGCAGCAGGGCGGCGCGCGTGGCCGGATCGTCGCCGCCGGCGGCCAGGCGCGCCACCGGCCCCTTCACCGAAGGCCGGTTGGCGATGGTGCGCGGGAACCACAAGCTCGTTTCGAGCGAGTTGCCGACGGTGGCGGCGCTGCTCACGGCCGCCAGGCGCATATTGTCGGCGATCGATTCTTCGTAGCTGTCGCGCATGGCGGCGAAACCGGCCGCGCCGGCGCTCACGGCCACCAGCGCCACCACCGCGATGGCGCGCGCGGTGATGCGTTTTTCATTGTCGGGAATGGCGCCGCGCACGGCGACGGTGTTGCGCAGCGACCACAGGCCCAGCCCGAGCACGCTCATGCCGACCGCGGTCGGGGTGACCATGGCATTGTAGGCCGCCATGCGGTACAGCACTTCGAGCTTGAGGAAGTAGCCGGCCGGGGCCGCCAGGCCGATCCCGGTCACGCCGGCCGCACAGCAGGTGAGCAGGCTGGCCTGGCGCCGGCTGCGGCGCGCCAGCCGCACCAGGCGCAGGGCGATCCCGGCCAGCAGGAAGCCGAGACAGGTATTCGGCGCCATGCGTCCCGGATGGGGGTTGCTGGCGGTGGGCGCGGTGGGTACGCGCACGAAGTCGATGCCCAGGTCCAGGCCGCTGATATTTTCGACCAGCACCAGCGCCGGCAGCACCAGCAGCAGCAGCGCACAGGCGTGCCAGAGCGGCATGTGCCAGGCTTTGGGGCGCGCGCGCGGCAGCACCAGGCAGCAGCACACGCCGGCGGCGATGAACAGGAGCGCGCTGTTGATGCCCATCTGGGCCGACCCCGGGATCAGGGTGGCGATCGTCTTGCTGCCGGTAATCCAGCGCATCGCCACAAGCGTGCCCAGCAGGCCGACGAACAGGCCGGCGGTTTGCTCGGCCGAAAAGACGAATTTTTTCATTGGAAAGCCTGGGTGCGGACTGGTAAAGGTTACCACAGGAAAAAGCCCCTAGCCATCGGCTCCGATCGTTGTATTCCAGCCACGCGTATTGATGAGATCGTACCGCTGGGCTTGATGGAGGTGCCGCTGCGTCGCGCCGGCGCCGGAACCCGGTTAAACTGATGCCTATGAACAATTCCAGAAAAGTCGCCGGCATGGCCGGCATCGTCAGCGTGCTGTGGGTGGGCGTGACGGCAGCCATTGCGGCCAGCCAGCGCCGGCTGGTTTTCAACCCGACCGTCAAGCGCGAAGTCGACAATCCGCGCAGCAGCGGCCACCGCACCCGCGCCATCGTGCTGCGCGCGCGCGACGGCACCAAGCTGTCGGGCTGGCTGATGACGCCCCAGATTCCGGGTCCGCACCCGGCCGTGGTGTATTTTGGCGGACGCTCGGAAGAAGTGTCCTGGGTGGTGCGCGACGCCGGCAAGCTGTTTCCCGGCATGGCGGTGCTGGCCATCAATTATCGCGGTTACGGCAATTCGCACGGCGAACCGGCCGAAGCCCATATGGTCGAGGATGGCCGCCTGCTGTTCGACTGGCTGGCCGAGCGCGCCCACGTCGACCCGGAGCGGGTGGCGGTGGTCGGGCGCAGCCTGGGCTCCGGGGTGGCGGTGCAGGTGGCGCTGGAGCGCCCGGTCCATTCGCTGGTGCTGATCACGCCCTACGATTCGATCTTGGCCATCGCCAAGCGCAAATTCCGCGCGGTGCCGGTCGAGTATGTGCTGCGCCACCGTTTCGAGTCGGTCAAGTACGCCTCCGCGCTGACCGCGCCCACCTACGTGCTGCGCGCCGCGTTCGACGATATCGTGCCGCATTCGCACACCGACCTGCTGGTGGCCCAGCTGGGCCAGCTGCACCTGGACGAAACCGTGCCCGATTCGGACCACATGAACATTCCCTACCTGGAAACGACCCAGGAGCGCATCGCCGCCTTCCTGAGCACGCGTTTTGCCCAGCCGTCCGGGGCCATCCCGCTGGCTGCCGCCCTGCCCGCGTAGCAAACACGGCTGCGCGCGGCATGCGCGTATGATGGGGTGCGTGCCGGCCTGTCTTTCTGGCGGTCCGGCCTAGGGAGCCCATCATGACCGAGCGTGAACAAAGCAGCCAATTCCAGCAGATGGAAACCCGCGCCTGCGCCAGGCGTTCTGCTCGCTGACCGGGGCGCACGCGGTATGCCAGGAGATGGGCGCGCTGCGCGCGATTTCGGTGCCTGACCAGTTCGACCACGACAGCATCGAAGCCACCTTCAACGGCGTGCGCATCAAATTCCAGATGCTGCCCATTTGCGGGGCCGACCGCCGTCCACGCGCGCGCGTGGTGTGCATGTATTGCCATTGCACCTACGGCGAGCCGGCACAAGTCGTGCTGGGCGCCTTCACCTTCGGCCCGGATGGCATGACCGACCTCGATCCCGATGTGGAAGGCAATTTTCCGCGCATGGATGCGGATGCGCCGGCGATCGTGCTGCGCTAACTGGAAGCGGCCATCGACGCCAACCGGACGCCATAGGCCGGCGCCCGGCGGCGCTCTTTTCAGCGCGCGCGGCGGCGCGCCAGTACCAGTCCCAGCAGCGCCGATCCGGCCAGGGCCAGGGTCAGGCTGCCCGGTTCCGGCACCGGGGTAGGCGGCACCACGTTTTCAAAGCGCAGGTTGTCGAGCGCCAGCGCGCCGTTGACGACCGGCAAGGTACGGAACACCACGCGGTCAAAGCCGGACAGGAATTCGACGCCGATGAAGGACCCGTCGTCGCCGTCGCCGCCGGTATCGAAGAAGGCACTGCCGACCAGGGTATTGCCGAGATAAGCATCGATGAACGTGTCATCTTCCGGATTGGTGCTCGCGTCCGCGCCCAGCCGGGTGATCACCGAGGAAAACAGGATGCTGCCGTCGATGTTGGGCGAGCCATCGACGTACTTGAGCGCCACCCGGCTCGGCGGCGCCGGCGAGGTGGCAAACAGGTCCAGGTTGAAATTGACGAAGCTCACGCCCAGCGCCGCGTACTGGCTGTCGATGGGGCCGGCGACGGCATTCTCGAAATCGATCACGGTCGGGGCGGAAAAGCCGCCGGCGCCGATCACGCCGGCCTGGGCCGCGCCGGCCAGGGTCAGCGCCAGGCAAGCCGCCGTAGTCATTTTGCCTATCATATGTTCTCCATATTTATTATGAAAAAAACCATACCGGCATCAAGCAATATGCGTACCCACAACAAGTAGTCCATCTTTTCAGCGACTTAGCGCAACACTAACGGTTTCTCCCGACGCGGCTGTAAAGAATGCCGACATGGCCGGTGATATAATCTTGTCTTCCGGACAGCTCCCCCGACTGGCGGATTCGACAACCTACTCCCAGCGCCCATGCCCGTCCCGTTCAACGACCTGCCCCGGCAACGCATCGTCTCGCTCGACGCCTTTCGCGGCCTCACCTTCGTACTCATGCTTTTCGTCAACTTCCTGGCCGGCGCGCGCGGCCTGCCCGCCTGGCTGCTGCATGCCGATGGCGCGGCTGACGGCATGGGGCTGGCCGATATCGTGTTTCCCGGCTTCCTGTTCGCGGTCGGCATGTCGATTCCCTTCGGCGTGCACAGCCGCATCGCGCGCGGCGACGGCGCGCTGCGGGTGTTCGGGCACACGGCCTGGCGCGCACTGGCCTTGATCGTGATGGGCGTGTTCATGGTCAATGCCGAATCCGGCTACAGCGAGCAAGCCATGCACATGCCGATCGCAGCCTGGTCGCTGGCGCTTTACGCGGCCGTGCTGCTGGTGTGGGGCGTGTACCGCTTCGACAACGCCCTGCTCAACCACTGCCTGCGCGCAGCCGGCGTGGCGCTGCTGGCGGCGCTGGCCCTGGCCTGGCGCGGCGCCGACGGGGTCAGCATGATGACGCCGCAATGGTGGGGCATTCTCGGCCTGATCGGCTGGGCCTATCTGGCCGCCGCCGTGCTGTACCAGCTGGCGCGCGGCCAGCGCACCCTGCTGCTGGGCGCCATGCTGGCCTGCCTGAGCCTGTATATGCTGAGCACCCGCAGCGGCACCGGCACGGCGCTGGCGGGCCACGCCATCCACAGCCTCATCGTGCTGGCCGGGCTGGTGTGCGCGCTGCTGTTTTTCGACGGCCAGCGCGCCGCCGCGCTGCGCTTGCGCCAGGGCGCCGTTTTCGCGGCCGCGCTGGCGGCGGCGGCCTGGGTGCTGCACCGCTGGTACCCCATCTCCAAGATCGGCGCCACCCCGCCCTGGGCTTTATACTGCGGCGCACTGTGCGTGGCGCTGTTCGCCCTGCTGTACTGGCTGGTGGAAGTGCGCGCGGCGCGCCGCTGGACGGTCCTGGTCGAACCGGCCGCGACCAGTCCGCTGATCACCTATCTGTTGCCGTTCGCGATCGGCGCCGTAATCAGCCTGGCCGGGGCGCACTTGCGCCCCGCCCTGGTCGAAGGCAATCGTGCGCTGCTGAGCGGGGCCGTGTTTACGGCCATGATCGTGCTGGTGGTTGCGCGCCTGAACATACATAATTGCAAGCTGAAGATTTAAGCAAGGAGGAACAATGTCCCACATTACCCGCACGACCACGCTGGCCTTTACCGTGGCGCTGGCCGCCGCCGGCGCCGGCGCCGCGCCTGCCGCCGCGCCGGTCCAGGTCGGCTCTTACTACACGGCCTGGAGCACCGAGCAAGGCTTTCGCCTGAAACAGCTCGACCAGGCCGGCGTGGCAGGCCGCTTCACGTTCCTGAACTACGCTTTCGCCAATCTGTACAAGATGCCGGACAATACCTACCGCTGCGATAGCGGGCGCGACATCAAGGATGCCGGCGACGGCGCCGGCATGCGCGCCACGCTCGACTACGCGCACCATTTCGGCGCCAGCGAATCGGTCGACGGCAGCGCCGATGGCCCGGCCCAGCCGCTGGCGGGCAACTTCAACCAGTTGCGCCAGCTCAAGGCCAAGCATCCCAAGCTGAAAGTGATGCTGGCCATCGGCGGCGCCGAATGGTCGCGCTGGTTCTCGGCCGGCGCCGCCAGCGCGCCGCTGCGGCGCGCGCTGGTGTCGTCCTGCATCGATATGTACATCAAGGGCGACCTGCCGCTGCTGAACGGCCATGGCGGCAAGGGCGCGGCGGCCGGCCTGTTCGATGGTTTCGACATCGACTGGGAGTATCCGGGCGTGCCGCTGATGGCGTACAACACCATCAGCCCCTCGGACAAGCAGAATTTCACCCTGCTGCTGGCCGAGTTCCGCAGCCAGCTCGATGCGCTGGGCAAGAAGCAGCGCAAGAAATACTACCTGACGGCGGCCGTCAACAGCGGGGCCAAGACTACCGACGCCACCGAACCGGACAAGTACGCCAGGTCGCTCGACTGGATCAACCTGATGACCTACGATTTCAACGGCGGCTGGAACAAGCAGGGCCCGACCGGCTTTCACTCGAACCTGTACCCCGATCCGGGCAGCCCCGACACCGACAAGCAGAGCGTCCACAGCGGCGTGCAGCGCTTCTTGAAGGCGGGCGTGCCGGCCAAGAAACTGGTCATCGGCGTGCCCTTCTACGCGCGCGGCTGGAGCGGCGTGCCCCCGGTGCGCTATGGCCTGTACCAGGGCGCGAGCGCCCCGGCGCGCGGTTTCGAGGAAGGCACCGAGAAATACGCGACCCTCGCCGCGCGCAAGACGCCCAAGTTCTACCATCCGGTCAGCAAGCAGTTGTGGACTTACGATAACGGCATTTTCTGGACCTACGACGACCCGCTGGTGATCAAGGAAAAGGCCGCCTACGTGCGCGACAACCGCCTGGGCGGCATGATGTCGTGGGCGCTGGACCAGGACGACGCCGGCTTTGCGCTGTCCAAAGCCATGCTTGAGGCGCAGTGACGGCCGCCCTTCCCGCGCCAGTGCGCAAGGTGCTGGTGATGTTCGCGCACGCGGCGCCGCAGCGCTCGCGCGTGAACCGGCGCCTGGTCGAGGCGGCGCGCAGCGTGCCCGGGGTCGAGCTGGTCGACCTGTACGATACCTACCCCGATTTTTACATCGACGTGGCGGCCGAGCAGGACCAGCTGGCCGACGCCGGCACCCTGGTGCTGCTGCATCCGATCCAGTGGTATGGCATGCCGGCCCTGCTCAAGGAATGGGTCGACATGGTGCTGGTGCCCGGCTGGGCCTATGGCGCCGGCGGCACCGCCCTGCAGGGCAAGGGCTTGTGGCTGGTGACGTCGACCGGCAGCCCGGCCGAGGCGTATGCCCCGGGCGCCGCGCACGGCTACCCGTTCGAGGCGTTCTTGCCGCCCTATCGCCAGATCGCCGCCCTGTGCGGCATGGACTGGATCGATCCGCACATCCTGCACGCCGCCCATCAATCGAGCGAGGCGGCGCTGGACGCCCACGTCGACGCCTTTGTCGCTCGCCTGACGGCGCTGGCCAGCGCCTGAATCCCCCTTAGAAAGCTTCGCAACGATGGAACACGGTTTGCTGCTTAACGCACTGATCTACCTGGCGGCGGCGGTGATTGCCGTACCGATCGCCAAAAAACTCGGCCTGGGCGCCGTGCTCGGCTACCTGCTGGCCGGCATCGCCATCGGCCCCTGGGGGCTGGGCCTGATCGGCGAAGTCGAAGATATCCTGCACATTTCCGAATTCGGGGTGGTACTGCTGCTGTTCGTGATCGGCCTCGAACTCGAACCGAAGCGCCTGTGGTCGATGCGGCGCGCCATCTTCGGGCGCGGCGCGGCCCAGGTACTGGGCGTGACCGGCGCCCTGTGCGTGGCCGCCATGCTGGCCGGGGTCGACTGGAAGGTGGCGCTGATCGCCAGCCTGGGCCTGTCGCTGTCGTCGACCGCGATCGCCCTGGCCACGCTGGACGAGCGCAACCTGATGACCACCCCGACCGGCTCGGCCAGCTTTGCCATCTTGCTGTTCCAGGACATGGCGGCGATTCCCATGATTGCCGTGGTGCCGCTGCTGGGCGTGGCCGCCGCCGAAGGCAGCGAACAGGGCTGGCTGGGCATGCTCAAGGTGGTCGGGGTCATCGGCGGCCTGATTTTCGCCGGGCGGCACCTGGTGCGCCCGCTGCTGCGCATCATCGTCAAGACCGGCCTGCGCGAGATTTTCACCGCCTTCGCGCTGCTGCTGGTGATTGCCATCGGCCTCTTGATGCAGTGGGTCGGCATGTCGATGGCGCTGGGCGCCTTCATGGCCGGCATGCTGCTGGCCGATTCCGAATACCGCCACGCGCTCGAGACCGACCTGGAGCCGTTCAAGGGCTTGCTGCTGGGGCTGTTTTTCATCGCGGTCGGCATGTCGGTCGATTTCGGCGTGTTCATGGCGCAGCCGTGGCTGATTTTGGGCCTGGTGGCGGCGTTCTTGTGCATCAAGATCGCGCTCTTGTACGGCATCAGCAAGCTGGCCGAGATTCCGCGCAGCCAGCAGGCGCTGTTCGCCTTCATCCTGTCGCAGGGCGGCGAGTTTGCCTTCGTGGTATTCGGCGCGGCCGAGACGGCCAAGGTGTTTTCCGCCGAGGTGGCCTCGATGCTGGTGGTGGTGGTGGCGCTGTCGATGGTGGTCACGCCGCTGCTGCTGATCGCGCACGATCGCCTGATCGCGCCGCGCTACCGGGCCGACAAGAAGCGCCAGGCCGACAAGATCGCGCCCAACGACGAGCATGTGATCATTGCCGGCTTCGGGCGCTTCGGCCAGATCGTCGGGCGCCTGTTGACCGCCAACGGCGTCAAGCTGACCGTGCTCGACCACGACCCGGACCAGATCGACCTGGTGCGCCGCTTCGGCAGCGAAGTGTTTTACGGCGACGTGACCCGGGTCGACCTGCTGCATGCGGCCGGGGCGGCGCGGGCGCGCGCCCTGGTGGTGGCGGTCGACGATATCGACGACAGCCTGAAGCTGGTCGATGCCGTGCGGCGCGAGTTTCCCAAGCTGAAAATCATGGCGCGGGCGCGCAATGTGACCCATTATTTCGACCTGCGCGACCGCGGCGTGACCATCATCCAGCGCGAAACGTTCGAGGCGGCGCTGATGCTGGGGCGCGATGTGCTGCACGAGCTCGGATTCGGGGCATACCAGGCGCGCCAGGCGGCCAGCAAGTTCCGCATGTTCAACCTGCGCAGCCTGGACAAGATGTATCCGTATTACAAGGACAAGGAGCAATTCCTGTCGGTGGCCAAGCAGGCGCGCGAGGAACTCGAAGCCATGTTCGCGATGGATGCGGAACTGGCCGAGGATGACAAGCAGAACGGGTGGGATGGGACGTAGCCAGTGCCGGGGGCGCAGGAAAGGTCTCGGGAACGATCACCGATCGTCAACAGCCGCCCCGCCATCACCAGGCAAGAAAGTGCCCGGCTATCTGCAATCAGGTGTCAGCCACTTTCTTCTTTGAGCGCAGAGACAGGGTGTCTGTCTTGTTCAATACGTCTGTCTTGCTCAATATGACTGTCTGGTCCGATACTTGACGCGGTTTTGATCGCGTCAAGTCTTTGCCCACATGATTCGCAGTGGACTGAGGGGCTCCCTTCTCTTTCAATTTCAATGCATCCGCTCCCACTCGGTCCAGCGCGCCCGGATCGGCACTTGCATTTTCCTTCGACAAAGTTCCGTGCTGTCGCAGCAGAAATTCGTCAAACTCCTTATTTGATATAGGTGCAGTATTTTTCTTCACCGCAAGAAGTAAATTGCGTTTCATAATTCAATTCCTTTTTCTCTCACATAGTGTGACAGCACTTCCCAGCTGACTGAGCCCGGGTCAAGATCAAAAGCAAGCTTGACCGATTCGCCGTGGCGCAACCATTCCTTCCGCCCTCCTTCGTCGAGCATCAAATCACTGAGGCGACGTTTCTCACGGTATTTTTCGGGCAGCCTTGTTCTGACTGCATCGGGGATTTCCGCATCAAACCCCATACACGGCCAAACGTAATAACCTCGAAGCGGATCTTTCGCCCAATGAAAAGACGCGTAATCCCCCACGCCATTAAGCTTTATACAGCGAATCGGCAACTCTTCATGAAGTGAGCGAGCACAGTAAATTTCTTTTACTACGCACCTGGGCCCGATACCCATGTTTGTGAACTCGTCTTTCAGCACCATGACAACATTGGTCAGATAATATGACAGCCCATCGGCATCCGCCGTCAGATACCGAAACATATCTTCAGCGAAAATTGGATTGCGTATGCGGAATTGGATGACATCCCCGACGCGACTAACGACGATGTCGCTATCTTTTGGTGCGCCAGTCAGTTCCGCTATCTCTTCCGCAGACAGAAATTCATCAGCATTGTCTAGTTCGACTTTTACTTTGACAGTGTCGGTCTTAAACCATTCCCGGCAAATAGCATCCAAGGGCATCTCTCCGCGAAAGAAAATGCGTGCAGCAACGGACCATTCAGGGGGCATCAGGAGACGCGACACTCCTGGCTCGCCTCGCTCTAGCGTAGCATATCGCGCCGATGCCGTCGTTGCGGGCCGGGCCGGCGGGCCCGCCTTGGGGCCGTTGACCGATGCAGGACGTCGGGCCAACCCCGCCGTCCCTCCCCCGCGAGCGCGCGTCACTGCCGATGACGCCGCTTGCGGCCGATCCTGAGGACCGATGCCGCGCCCGTGGCGTCATGCCTTGAATGCCCGCCGTACTTACCGCTGTCTCCGCCAGCGCTGTAGAATCGCGCTCACCGGCATTTCAATAACGATAATAATACCTCCATGAACATCCCTGAAAAACTCCGCTCCATCAAAGCCGCGCTGTCCGAACGCAGCCGCGAGCGCAAGCGCCTGCGCGGCCCCGCCGACCTGAACTACGCCATCGCCGATTCCATCGAGATGCTCGACGCCACCGCATGGCAAGCGCTGGCGGATCACTCGGGCTTCTTCATGTCCTTCGCCTACCTCAAGTCGCTCGAACAGGTGCTGCCGCACAACCTGTCGCCGCGCTACGCCCTGATCTACAGCGGCGCCGGTGCCGAACGCATGCCGGTCGCGGCCGTGTATATGCAGATCGCCGAACTCAACCTGGCGCAGGCGCGGCCGGACAAGAGCCAGGCCGCCTCGGTCCGCCCCGGCCCGCTCGACGAGCTGGCCAAAAAGACCACCCAGCGCATCCTCAGCTGCGGCAACCTGCTGACCTTCGGCCAGCACGGCATCGCCCTCGCGCCCGGCGCCGATCCCAAGCTGGCCTGGCACGGCGTGGCCGAAGTGCTGTACCGCGTGCGCCAAGCCGACAAGCTGGTCGGCAAGACCCACTTCATCATGATCAAGGACTTGCACGCGCCCCATACCGATCATGCGGCGCACCTGGAACACCTGAGCTACCGTTACGTGGAAACGGAACCGAACATGGTCCTGGCCCTGCAGGACGACTGGAAGCATTACGACGACTACCTGGCCAGCCTGGCGTCCAAGTACCGCAGCAGCGTGCGCAACGCGGTCTTCAAGGCGCTGGACGAGGCGGCCTGCACGCTCGAACAGCTGAGCGACCTGGATGCCGTGCAAGAGCAGATTCACGGGCTCTACAAGGAAGTGCAGGTCAACGCCGGCTTCCGCCCTTTCGAGCTGCGCCCCGAGTATTTCCCGGCGCTACAGAAGGCGGCGGGCGAGCGTTTCCGCTGCAGCGTGCTCAAGCGCGACGGCGAGATGCTCGGCTTCCTGATCTCGGTGGCCGATGGCGAGACGTCGATCGCGTACCACATCGGCTTCCAGCGCGCGGCC
Organism: Massilia frigida; assembly: GCF_011682175.1. Lineage (GTDB taxonomy): Bacteria > Pseudomonadota > Gammaproteobacteria > Burkholderiales > Burkholderiaceae_D > Telluria_A > Telluria_A frigida. Next base: position 38,724 of record NZ_WHJG01000016.1, on the reverse strand, counting down.
GCGGCCGACCTGCCGATCTATCTGCGCCTGCTGCACGCCGGCATTGCCGACGCCTTGTCGATGGGCTGCAAGCAGGTGTCGTTCGGCCGCACCGCGCTCGAACCGAAAGCGGCCCTGGGCGCCAAGCCGCAGACCTTCGGCATCCTGGTACGGCACCGCCAGCCGGTGCTCAACAAGATGATCAAGCACCTGCTGCTGGGCATCGAGCACGATGACGCGCCCGAACGCAGCCCGTTCAAAAAGGCAGCCGCGAAGGCGGCCTGACACGTCAGTGTTTTTGCGTGGCCGGCGCCGTTTGTACGGGCATATATCTGGCGGCCTTGCTGTCCCACACGAAGACTTGCTTCCACTTGCTCTTCAGGGTTTTTAGCTAGAGATCCGCGTACCCGTTGGTCTTGCTTGGAAGAACAGACAACACATTCTGCTCTTCCGAGACATCCCGCTCCCGGGTGCCATCCTTGTTCCATTCACCGGCCAGATCCTTGTGGAAGGAGATCGGTTCCGACAGGATATTGACCAGCTTGCCGCCGTCGAGCCGGAACAGGGACAGGGCTTCGAAATATGCCGCGCCGCCGGCATAAGCGTCATGCCATCCGAGGCGCAGACCGATGGCCGTTTCCATCGGTGTAATCTGGTACGGGGCGAAATCGAAACGGCGATATTCTTCCGGCATCAGGTCGCTGTCTTGGCTGCCCGGAGTCGTGAATTTCCCCTCCGGCCCCTCGATGCCGGAAAATTTCCAGCTGGTTTTTATATCGTAAGGCTTTCCGTAACTGGCCACCAGCGTCGGCCCCGCACTTCGCGCCTGATATTCCACGACGCCCAGGTACACCGGTTTGTCGAGATAGTCAGGCGCCTGGCCGGGCTGGTAATATTTTTTACAGCCCGGCTCCTTGCTGGATTGCCGGTCCGAGGCGAATTCCTTTTTGCTCTGGGCAAAACAGGCAATCACGACGAAGCTGTTGGCGCGATAAGGCTATGCCTTGGCGCCGACCAGCGTGGCGAGCGAGGCGTCGCGGCCGGGCGCAATCAAGGCGACCAGCTTGTTCGCTGTCAGGCCGGACGGAAGCGCCGTCCCGAATCCATCCGGTTTACCCTGCTGCGCATAGGCCAGCGACGAGCATGCCAATAACGTCAGTCCCGCAATTTCCTTGATTCGCATGTCACATCCATTTGATGAAGTCAAGCGGCGACACTGCGCGTGGGCGCCGCGCTCCGCCAGCACCTGGCGGAGCGCGATCATACGGCTGCGGCAGGCGTCGGCGCTACGTCTGCCGGGTGCGGCGCTATTTTCCGGCGCGCTGCTGCTTGTAATAGGTTTCCCAATTGACTTGCGCCAGATGGACCGGAGGAAAACCGGCACGCGTGATGGCATCGGCAACATTCGCCCGCAAATACGGATAGACGATGTTCGGCAGGCCGATTCCCAGCAGCGGGGCGATTTGAGCGGTGGGAATGTTTTTGATGTCGAACATAGCGGCCTGTTTCGCCGTGACGACGTAGGCGGTTTTGCCATTGATCTTGTGCGTTACCGTGATGCTGACCCAGCCCTCGTAAGCCTCGCTCGCAATCTTTTCCGATCCGGCGTTCAGTTTCACGTCGGTTTGAGGGGCTTTGTCGTTGTCGAGAAAAATGGCCGGTGAATTCGGCTATTCGATCCGCAGGTCTTTCAAATACAGGCGTTGCACGCCGAATACCGGTTCGGCTTTGGCGTCGGCGGCCCAGGCGGCCGGGGTGACGAGCGCCGCCAGCAGTGCGATCGCGGCGGCCGGGCGCAGTGCGCGCAGTTGCATGTTCATGTTTGGTTCTTTCAGTTGATGCTGCGAGTGAGCAAAGGCTCCCCCCCGCAGCGAAGGCAGGCAGTCAGTCCCGGCGCCGCAAGCGGCAGGCACCGATGGCGGCCAGGCCGGCCAGCAGCATGGCGTAGCTTGCCGGCTCCGGCACTGGCGCGGCGCTTCCCTGCGCGTAGCTGTAGGCGGCCCAGCCGATGGTGCCATGTCCAGCCGCTTGGCCGGTGCTGAGCGTCGAGCGGTAATCGAGCGTGCGCGCGCCGGAAAAGTTTTGGAGCTTGTCGTCGAATTGGTCCGGGGTGCCCGACTGGTCGAAGGCGCTGACATAGCCGTAGATCGACGCCACCGCGCGGCTGCTCTCGCCCAGGCCGTAATCAGCTTGCAGCGATACCGACAAGGTCAGCTTGAGTTGCGTGTTGGGCGAGAGCTCGAACATGCGCCAGTCCGAACCGAGCGCCGAGACACGGGCGCCGCCCGCCAGGCGCGAATCGCGGATCTGCGCGCTCGAACGCATGATGCCGTCCCCCACCATGGCCGCCGCCTCGCCGTAGGGTCTGCTCAGTTGCACGCTGCCCGGCCAAAAAATTTCCTGTAGTTCCCCACCATCGTTAAGGTTGGCATTCATGGCAACGTCACGGTAGCCGAACTGCACCCACGGCGTGATCTGGTCGTTCGGATCGAGGTCGATCAGTTCGATCCAGACATTGCTGATCTGGACGGACGCGCTGGCGGCGCCGGTCTGGCCGGCAGCGCTACTGAGCGCGACAGCCAGCGCGCAAGCGGTGAGGTGGGACTTGGATACGAGCATCGGAATTCTCCCCAAGAGTCATCGACTTCAAGGCAGGGCGGATGCACCTGCCCAGGCAAGCTTACCAGTTAATACTGCCAAAAATGCACGATTGCCAGCATTTTCCCGCGCTGCGCTACAGCTGCCACGCGGCCGGCGCGTGGCGTGTCTGGTCGATGCACCCACTTCCTGGTCGCGCATGGCCAGCGCCGTCACTTCCCAACGCTGTTGGCGCGATAAGGCCAGGCTTTTGCGCCGACCAGGGCGGCACGCGTCGTCGCTACGCCTCCGGCTGCGGCAAGTGTCGCCGACGTGGCAACGATAAAAAACGTCAGCGGTTCCATCCCAACCGAGCTGTCGGCATCGATGGCAACCACCGTGTCGTCCTCGTCGACTGCCACCTGCGCGCTCAGTGAAAGGCGCTCAGCCGTGCTGGCAACGCGAAACGTGGGGTGGCTGAACTCGGTGGGGCATGCGAGGTAGCAGACGCCGTGAAACGCAACCACGTGCTGCGCGTACGACGACGAACTTCCTGCCGAAAGGCTCAGCGAGCAGCCATCAAAGGACCGGATGCACCAGTCCCACCCGCCGCCACGGTTGAGTTCTTGAAGTAGCTCTTCCAATGCCATTTTCCATCCATGTCAGATGCACTATCCGGGCTCAGCCGGAGTCTGTGCCGGCCAGCAGCTGGTTCGGTTCATCGTGCTCCCCTGCTCGCCTTGCGGGCCGCGATGCGATCTGTTCCGCCAGCACGGCAAAGCGCGACTGTCCCGTCGTCGATGTCACGCACCAGGGTAAGCCGGTATCGATTTGCGCCAGGCGCCGGCCGCGTTCATCGATCCACTCTGTCTCAAGCGTGCAAAGAATCGTACCAGGCTGCGGGTAATGGCTATCCGCCCAGAGAGGGTCGGCGCAGACGACCGGCCCTTTTTCGACAACGACGTGGCGGCTTCCGTCCGCGTCAAGCAAACTGCACTCAACCCAGCCGGGCTGGTGGTCATCGACAAAACGGTCGATCCGGACAAGAACATCAACGTTCATGCTGTCATCCAGTACAAGCCGGCCGCAGGCGAGGACACCACGTTGCTGCCGAGATCATCCTATTTCTGCTGACGCTACATGAAATTACGCGTATGCAGGGCCGACAACTGCTGCGCCTCGGCTTTTGAAAAACCCAGCCGCTCCAGGCGCGACTGGCGCCCTTCGGCCATGTCCACCATCAGCTGCTGCACGCGCAGGTAGCCGGCCGCAACCGCCGCTGGCGTCATTGCGCCCGCCGCCAGCAGGATCAGCGCATCGAACACTTCCTCGTTCAAGCCCGAGCTGGCCGCCAGCGCATCGTTGCGTGACTGGACCGCATGGGCCAGGCGCGTGCGAAAGGCTGGCTCGCGTTCCAGCCGCGCCGCCAGGTGCGTCATGCCGAAGGCGACATGGCGCGCTTCGTCGCGCGCGGCCAGGCGTGCGATCTGGCGCGTGACCGGATCGGGCGCGTACGCATGCAGAAAATGCAGCAGGCTGACGAAGGTCCCCTCCCCCAGTACCGACAGCAAAAATTCGGCCACCGAAAAATCCTGCTCGTCGAGCAGCGTCTTGAGCGAGCTTTGTCCGCCCGCCGTCGACAGGCCCGGCTCGCGGCCCTTGAGGCGCACGCGGCGCGTGAACACCTCGATGTGGCGCGCTTCGTCAGCCACCTGGATCGCCAGCACCGCCTGCACTTCGCGGAAATGTGGATGCACCTGCCCCAGAAAGCGCGCCGGCACCACCAGCGCCGCCACCTCGTTTTCGATCATGTAGGTCAGCACCTGCACCACTGCGTCTTCGACCATGTCGGGCAAGGTGAATTCGGCGTTCCAGTCGATCGCCGTCTCCGGGTCCCACTGCGCCGCCGCGGCCTGCGCGTACAGGTCGGCGGCGCGCTCGGCCCACACTTCCTCCTTCTGGTCGAGGCGGAACTGCATGGCCGGCGAACCCGCCTCCACCGTCGCGCCGCGTGCCGCCAGGCCCCACTGGGCCTTGGCCTGCGCGGCGATGGCGCCTTCCACGCGCGGATCGGCGTGGCCGCTGTGCAGCGCCGCGCGCCAGCGGCCCGCTTCAGCGCCGCCGCGCGTCACGCGCACCAATCTGCGCCCGTCCACCTCAAGCGCCGCGCACGGGTGCCCCTGGCTGCGGCACCAGGCCGTCAACTGGCCGTCCCAGCCCGCGCCGCTGCCGGTGACGGCCAGCGCCTCGCCCGGCGCCAGCTGCTGCAAGCCATGCTTGACCAGCAGATGGGCGCCGGCGTCGAAGCCGAGATGCTCAATATCGATAGTCGGCTGCAAGGATCTTCCCTTCCGCATCGTAGAAGCGCTCGTCGTCCACCGCGCGCACCAGCGCGTCGTAGCCGCTCACGCGCCCCGGCAGCCAGGTCTTCAAGCCTTCCAGTTCGAGCAGCGGACGCACGTCCGGATCGTCCCAGCTCATGGCCAGCAGCAGTTCGCCGAAGCGCGCGATTTTTTCCGTCGGGGCGCCGGGGCTGACCGTGAAATTGCAATGGTCGAACGGCGCCGTGCGCGCCAGGATCGCGGTAGCGCCGGCCGGCAGCACGCCTTCGCGCGAGAAGGCCATGTGGTTACTGTCGATCATCCAGGCGGCGTCGATCTCGCCGGCCATCAGGGCCAGCGCGGCATCGCGTTCGCCGCCGATATGGTCGCCGTGCTTGCCGCCCAGGACGTCGAAGCGGCGCGCCGTGTAATCGCGCCCGGCCAGCATGCCGTGCTGGCGCAGCAGGTCGAGCGGAATCAGGTGCGCCTGCGGCGAGTCGATGGCGCCGAAGCCGATCGTCTTGCCCTTGAGCTGTTCCAGCGTCACCAGCGGCGCGGCGCGCGCGACCAGCACCGAGCTCAGGTCGCAATCGCTGTCGCGCATGGCCAATGCCGTCACTTGCTTGCCGCGTGCGCGCGCCATGCGCTCGGCCCGCACCCAGGCCAGCGGTGAATTCCACGCCAGCGCAATGCTGCCGTCGAACTGCGCTTCGACCTGGCGCTCGTAGTTGGAGTACAGGATGTAATCGAATTCAAAGTCATGGCGCCGGAAGTACTCCTTGAAGCCTTCCCAGATCGTCACGACTTTCGGTGCGTAGGCCACCGCGCCCATCATCAATGGTGTGTTCATCGCGCGCCCCTTAACCGAATACCGGCATGCCGCAGACGGCCTTGCCGATGAAGTCGAACAGCACGTCGGAGGTCGGCGCCATGACCGAGGCGGCACGCGCGTCGCGGAAGTAGCGTTCGATGCCGACATCCTTGCGGAAGGCCGCGCCGCCGCACACGCGCATGGCGCTGTCGGTCACTTCCAGTGCCGCTTCGGCCGCTGCCGCCTTGACCTGCATCACGCGCAGCATGGCGTCCGGACGGTTGGCCGCCAGCGCGGCGAGCGTGTCGTCGCGCAGGGTGCGCACCATGTCGGCCTGGATGCGGGCACGCGCCAGGTAGGCGCGGATGGTCGGCAGTTCGGCCAGCGAACTGCCCAGGTGTTCCAATTTGCTGCCGGCGGCGTGCGCGCATGCCGCTTCCAGCACGGCGTCCATCTGGCCCAGCGAGGACGAGGCGATCAGGGTCGAAAACACCGGCAGAACGGCGCCGATCATGATGTCGAAGCCGCCGCCGTCGACGCCCAGCATGGCGGCCGGCGCGACCCGCACGCCCGTGGCGCTCAGTGGCGAGGAACGGTTGCCGCGCAAGCCCATGCCGTCGAACGCTTTCGGTTCGCTCAGGCCGGCGCTCTTGCTGTCGACCAGCCACAGGGTGCTGGCGCCCGCCAATGCGACCGGCGCGGTCGACCAGACGTACGAATCGGCTTCGCCGGCGGCGGTGACCATCGATTTGCTGCCATCGATGACGATGTGGTCACCCTCCTGGCGCGCCGTGCCGACCGGTGCCCAGAAGTGGCTGCGCGAGCCGCTGTCGGACCAGGCCAGGGTGCTCAGGTGACGCCCGCCGGCGACGTCGCGGCGCACGGTCTCGCCAGCGAATTTTTCCAGCACGGTGGCCGCGCACAGGTGCATGCAGACGATCATCGCCGTCGACGGGCAAGCCTTGGCCAGGCGCTCGATCAGCTGCGCGGCCTCGGGCAGGCCCAGGCCCATGCCGCCCACGTCCTTGCTGCTGACAAGGCCGAGCAGGCCGGCCTGGCCCAGCGCATCGATGGCGGCGCGCGGAAACACGGCATCGCGGTCGGTGGCCGGCGCGGCCGGCAGGACGATGGTGGTGACAACAGTGTCGAGTGTTTGGAGGTAAGACATGGCATCCCTGTGAAAATGGCGGATCAATGCCGCCGGATGCGCGAACAGGGACAAGACAAGGAAGGCTCCGGACGGGAGCCGGGCAATGACGCGCACCTCGACAAGTTCTGCTCGACCTGCCCGGCGGCAGCGCTTGGAAACGGTACTTTTGCCGCGTTTGCACATCGACCCAGCCGCACGCGGGCCGTCTGACCCGGTTCAGCGTTCCAGGGGAGCTGACATCGGCGTTACGGCGGGCTGGTTCAAGACAAACACAACAGTTGCCGCAGTCTATCAGAGTCGCGCCGCGCCCGGCAGGGGCGTTGCCCTCCCGGCGCAGTACACAGCCGCCGAAAAATTCGCTTGACCACCTGTCATGTGTCAGATATTCTTTACAGGTGAAAGAAAATAAACCATCAATCGACGGAGACCAGTTGCTGGCGATCCTGTCGGCACTTGCCAATCCGCACAGGCTGCGCATCATTGCGGCCCTGGCAGCGGGCGGACGCAATTACGTCAGCCAGCTTGCCCGCGACATTGGCATCAGCCGGCCGCTGCTGCACCTGCATCTCCAGAAACTCGAACAAGCCGGCCTCGTTACCAGCCGCCTCGAACTGTCGCACGATGGCAAGGCGCTCAATTATTTTGAAGCGGCCGCTTTCGCCGTGGCGCTGACGCCCGAGGCGATTGCCGAGGCAGTGAAGTCCCTTACCACCAACCTTGAGAAATAGGCCAACACCATGTCCGAACACGTTTTTTTGATCACCATCGGCCTGCCGCTGGTCACCGTCCTGCTCATTTTCGGCATGAAGTATGTCGCCGCCATCCAGCAGGCCAAAGCGCGCCTGACGAGCGACGACGCATACCGCCAGCTCGCGGCGCAGGCAGCCGCGGCCCAGACCGAAACCGCCGCCGCGCTGGCGGTCATCAACGGCAACCTGGCGGAGCTGAAAACGCGCGTGGCCGCCATCGAGAAAATGCTGCGCGACGTCGAGTAAGCGGCGACCGCCGATTCGATCATCTCACCAGGGAGAACACCATGCCGTACCAGCAAGGAATTGAACTCGGCGGCAAGGATGCGCAGCGCTGTGCGCGCATCGCCGGCGCGCTGTACCTCGTCATCATCGTCATCGGGCTGCTGGGCGAGACGCTGATCCGCAACAGCCTGGTGGTGGCCGGCAACGCGGCCGAGACAGCCCAGCGCATCGTGGCGTCGGAATGGCTGTGGCGCGTCGGCATCGCCGGCCAGTTATTGCTGCTGCTGTGCGCGGTCGGCTTGTCGCTGGCCTGGTATGTGCTGCTGCGTCCGGTGAACCGCAACCTGACCCTGCTGGCCATGTTCTTTGCGCTGGTGTCGCTGGCGGTCGAAAGCGTCAGCGCCCTGCAACTGCAAGGCGCCCTGACCCCGCTGCTGGCCGGCGCCCACCTCGGCATCGATATGCAGCAGGCGCAGGCGACGGCTTACCTGGCAATTGTCGGCCACTCGTATGCGTTCGCGGTGGCGCTGATGTTCTTCGGGGCAGAGTGCCTGATCGTCGGCCACCTGATCCGCAGATCCGGCTATTTCCCGGCCCCGGTCGGGGCGCTGATGCAGCTCGCCGGCCTGTGCTACCTGCTCAACACCTTCATCATGGTGCTCTCCCCTGCCCTGCACGGCACGCTGTTCCCGGCGATCCTGGTGCCATCTTTCCTCGGCGAGAGCGCGTTCTGCCTGTGCCTGCTGTTCAAGGGCCTCGACATTGCGGCGTGGGAGCGCAGCGCCGCGCCGTCGCCATCACTCACCTTTCACTGACCGTAGCACACCACAAGGAGCCGCACCATGAACGACATGAGTACCCTGAGACTGTCCCTGTTAAGAGCGATGTACCTGCTGCTGGTGGTGGGGCTGGGCCTGACCATGTGGCCCACCATCATCGCCCCGCCGGCCGTGACGGCCAATGCCGGCAGCGTGGTGCGCTCGCTGCTCGGAGCGCTATGCCTGCTGTCGCTGCTGGGATTGCGCTATCCGCTGCGCATGCTGCCGCTGCTGCTGTTCGAGCTGGCCTGGAAGATCATCTGGGTCGTCGCCTTCGCCCTGCCGATGTGGATGGGACCGGGCCTGGACGCGTATGCCGCCGAGACCCTGTTCGCCTGCGTCCTCGGCATCGTGCTGGTGCCGCTGGTACTGCCGTGGGGCTACATCGCGCGTGAATATGTGCGGGCGCCGGGCACGCCGTGGTCGGCCAGCGTGCGCTGAGACCGGGCATGCGCGCGGCATCGTGCGCCAGCCCGGCCGCACGATGCCGCATCGGCGTTCACAAGAGCATGCCCAGGCTGTCGCTGTGGCCGAAGGCGTCATACCAGAGTGCGGCGCTGGCGCCGGTGATCCCGATGCCGCCGCGATCGCTTGCATAGAGCAGCGCAAGAGCGCCGCCGGCCGGACTGTCGTCCGACGCCAGGCGGAACTGGTCGAGCAGCGCGACGGGATGCCATGTATCCGGCATCGCATCAAATGCGGCGATCAGCGCCACCAAGTCGTAGAGCACGACCGGGCCGGCCGGGCCGGCATCGATCACCTGCAGCCGGAAGCTGTCCGGCGCCGGACGCTGGTACCAGCCGGCCAGCAGCATGCCCTCGGCCGCGCCGGTCATGAGCATCAGGTCGCTGCCCGAGCGGCTCAGCGCCACATCCGTTTCGCCGATGCCGCCGCCCAGGGAGATGGTGGCCATGCCACGCGCGCACAAGTTCACCGTATCGAGGCCGTCGCCGCGATTGAAGGCGATGGTGAAATCGGCGCCCCAGGCGGTGATGTCGTCGTTGCCCGCCCCGCCGACGTACAGGCTCTGCCCCGCCCCTTCGATCAGGTCGTCGCCGGCGCCACCGTCGAGCAGGTTATTGCCGCGCACATCCTGCAGCAGGTCGTCGCCATCCTGGCCGAACAGCAGGTCGGCGCCCTCGCGGCCGTGCAGGATGTCGTTGGCCTGCACGCCGATGACTACCTCGAAAGCGCTGCCTTCCCCGTCGTACTCGCCCGTCCACAGGGTGGACAGCAATTCATCCTCCGGCAGGAACCAGTATGCGGTGGCGCCATCGTCCCCGCTCAGGATCATGGCTTCCATGTCGACGTCTGCCGACGCCTGCGACAGGGAGGCAAAGGCGGCGGACACGGCCACGCTCTGGTCCATGTTCCAAAGCACGAACGGGTCGCCCGCGTACAGGGCGTCGAGAGGGCTGCGTACGGTGGTGGTCATGAGTTCTCCAAGAAAAGGGCGACACGGGTCGCGGGCGGCCGGGCCGGCCGGCACCCGGCATCAGCTTGACACCCGGTAAATATAACTTTTCATTGGGAAACTTTATGGACGCAAGTCACTCATGCGAGGGGGAAATGTTGATAAGTGACAATTTGAACCGCTTGAGTCCGCGGCCATGGGCGCCGGGCCAGCGAAACCGGTGCGCTGCGCGCCCGGCGAATGCGCTCACGCGTGTTTCAATGCGCATGGCGGTGATGGATACGCGGGCAGCCATGGCGCCGCCCATGCGACAGTCGACATGTGCTGGAAGAAGAACCATGCCGGCACGGCCGCCGGCACACCGTCCTTGTTGAGCAGCAGCGACGCCGCTGCCGCCGGATCAATCCTTTTTCTTCATCAGCCCGGCAAGGGCCGCAAACGGGTTGTGGGTGGCCGGCGCCACCTCGGCCGACAGCAGCCCGGCGCCGCGGTCCGCTTCCAGGTAGCGCGAGTGCTCGTTGTCGTGGCAGTACAGGCACAGCAGCTCCCAGTTGCTGCCATCGGGCGGGTTGTTGTCGTGGTTGTGGTCGCGATGGTGCACGGTCAGCTGCGACACGTTCGCATTGGTGAACTCGCGCATGCAGCGCCCGCAAATCCACGGATACATCTTCAGGGAACGCGCACGGTAGCCGGATTCGCGCGTTTCCGCCGCCTTGCGGGCCTCGGCCACGATCTTGTCGAGGCGGGCGGCGTCGGGTTTTTTAGGCAATGTCATACACAGGGCTTTCTATCACGTTGCCGCATGCTGCGGCAGAAAGCGGATTGTCGCAGAGTTTGCGGCGGGGGTCGAGCGGATCGGGCGGCTCGCCCGGCGTATCGGCCATCGCAATATCACCGGAAAACAGGCAATCTGTGGCCGCCAGAAGACATCATTTTCACTAATTCAGCAAGCCGCCCATTGCCTTGGCACTGTCCGGGCCACCCATCAAGCCGGCCAACTTTCGATCGTCGACAGGCATTGCCTGCCTGCATTGCGATGCAAGTGGTATGGAAGACCGTCCCATCATGCCGGCCTGGCCCTGCTGCGGCCGGAAAAACGTCCATGGCCAAGTGGTCTTGTCGGGCTGCCCTTGCAGGCGCAAAGCATCTTGCCATTCGCCGGATTTTACTTGGTCAATAATCCATTCCGCCGCCCCATCTGTTCTTACCAGCCCTCAAGTTAGATTGCGTTTCACCTCTGTTGACCTCGCTTTAATAGACGGTAATACTGCAACATCCCCGACGATCTGTTCCAGATCCCGTCCTATCAACCCAATACAAGTCCTGAGTGAAATATTTGCCTGCTGCGATATTTCGATACCAAACCATCATCCACATTGGAAGCGCTCCCATATCCGGCATCCATCCAGACACACAATCGTTCAAGCAACGTCTCCCCCTTGTGACGGCACCCATCCGGATGCTGCACAGCGGGTTTTCGCGGGAGCCGGCCAGGCGGCCGGTTCCGACCACTGCGCATCGCGCATCAACCACAAAGGCCGCCGTCATGCATCATCGTCCAGCGCAGGCAACGGCCACTTTCCACGAGGTGACCGCACCATGAAAAAACTGCTTCAATTCCTCTCGCTCGGCGTGCTCGGCATCGGTTTGCTGAGCGGCTTCAGCGGCACACCATCCGGCAGCGCCGCCATCGGCACACCCAGAGCCGCCACGCTGGCGACGACGCTGGCCTCCTCCTCGGCGCCCTCGAGCACCGAATGGACCTTCTGCGCCAACGAAAATGGCGACTGCATCTTCACCGGCAACCAGACGGTGCGCTTTGGCGCCGGCTCCAGCTTCACCAGCAAGAAGTTCGACTGGGCCGCGTCCTGCAATAGCGGCACTTTCGGCGTCGATCCGGCTCCTGGCGTGGCCAAGCACTGCGAAATCACCAGCAGCTTCGCGTTTTGCGCCAATGAAAACGGCCAGTGCGGCTTCGGCGACACCGAAACCGTGCGCTTCGGGGCCGGCAACACCTACGTCACGCAAACCGTGACCGGCGGCGCCGCCTGTACCACGGCAGCATTTGGCGATCCCCTGCCCGGCACGGCCAAGCACTGCGACCGCGCGCCCACCAGCTGGACCCGCTGCGCCACGGAGAACGGGCGCTGCAATTTCAGCGGCACCCAGGTGCTGCTGTACGGCGCCAATGGCAAGTTCTTCACCAGGACCTTGAGCAACGGCGCCGACTGCAACAGCGGCGTGTTCGGCGACCCGATTCCGGGCGTGCCGAAACGCTGCTACCTGCCCGGCGTACCGATGCCGTCCGGCTCCACCCCGCCCCCCGATCCGGGCACCTGGAACCAGTTGACCACCTTCAAGCTGGTCAACGGCACGCGCGGACAATATCCGGACAGCCAGGTGTACTGGGCCATCATCGGCAAGGACTGGACCAGCGGCAAATTCGTCCACGTCGACGCGGCCGGCCGCTTCGTGCCGATGGCGCTCAGCGACAACGGCGCGCTCAGCAAGAACGGCAAGCCCTACACCAATTACTTCCACACCATTGCGCAGCTCAAGTCGATCACCATCCCACCGCTCAACTCGGCGCGCCTGTTGCTCAGCGTCGGCAGCCCGATGTACATCCAGGTCAATGCCGACGTCAACGGCAACCTCGGCTACGCCGGCGCCAACATCGAAAATCCCTCCGATCCGAATATCGACGTCTACTTCGATTTCGTCGAGATGGCCATCGTGCCCAAGGGCGGCTTCTTCGGCAACACCACCCGGGTCGACCACTTTGGCTTTCCTGTCACCTTGCGCTTGCAGGGCCTGGGCGGCTACGACCAGACCGTGGGTGAAACCGAAACGCGCGCCGCGCTGATCTCGCAATTCGTCGCCAGCGCTCCGGCCCAGTTCAAGGGCCTCGGCCAGGCGCCGTACGCGCCGTACCGCATCATCGCGCCGGCCCACGCCAGCTTCAACAACGGCGGCGCCAACGCGACTTACCTCGACGGCTACATCAATACCATCTGGAACAAATACACCAACCAGAAACTGGTCTTCACCAACCAGCAAGGCACTTTCAGCGGCCAGGTGGTCAACGGCGTGTTCGAGTTCACCGATGGCGCCGGCACCTACAGGGTGCGCAAGCCGACCACGGCGATGGCGCTGCTCGGCAGCGGTACCCTGGCCGACGCCAGCGGCACCGTCGGCGGCACGCCGGCCTATGACAAGCAATTGCAGATCCAGGCGCAGCTGTGCGCGGCAATCAACCGCCACGTGGTGGAAGATCCGGCGCACTGGGGCAACGCGGCCTACTTCTACCCGGCCGGCCAGCCGGCCAACTGGTATGCCAAGTTCTGGCACGACCACAGCATCAACAAGCTGGCCTATGGCTTCGCCTACGACGACGTCTGGAATTACAGCTCGTCGGTGCATACCACCGCGCCGACCACGGCCACCGTGACCATCGGCTGGTAAGCCGCGCCGGGGCGGCCGGCGGCCGCCCTTCCCCTCTTTTTTACGGGTACCGACATGAAGAACTTATTGACATACCTGGGCATGGCAGCCATCGGCGGCGCCATCCTGGCCGGCTGCGGCGGCGGCGCGTCCGACAGCGCCCCGGCCAACAGCAGCGCCGCCCGGCCCAGCGCCATGACGCTCGACGCGGCGGCCAGCGCCAGCCCCGGGGAAGCCGAGGGCGTCGGCACGGCCGCCGGCGCATCGGCCGCCGTGGCGCCGTGCAACGCCGTCACCTGGAGCGCGGGCATCAACTACCCGCTGGGCACGGTGGTGTTGTACGCGCCGAATGGACTCTACTACAAGGTGGTGCAGGTCGCCGGCAACGGCAGCGATGGCACCACGCCCACGATCAGCACCTGGTACTGGGCGCAGACCACGTGCGGCGTCGCCGCAGCGAAGAAGATCACCGCCGGCTACTACCCGAACTGGACCCCATCGCCGCTGCGCATCCGCGACGTCAATGCGCGCTATAACCTGATCTACCTGTTCGCCGCCACCCCGGTGGGCGGCCCGCCGGGCAGCACCGGCGCCGTCACCTGGAGCGCGCCCGGCAACGGCCGTGGCGCGGCGACCAAGCTGAAAGCCGACATTCAGTACGCGCGCAGCACCCAGGGCCGCAAGATCATCCTGTCGGTCGGCGGCGCCGGCAACGGCATGAGCTTCCCGAACCGCAGCAAATCGCAGACCTTCGTCAACAGCATCGCCGCCATCCACGCGCAGCTGGGCGGCATCGACGGCATGGACTGGAACACCTTCGAAGGCAACCAGACGCCGGACACCGCGGAAATGATCTGGATCAGCCTGGAACTGAAGAAACGCTTCCCGGGCTTCATCATTTCCGCGCCACCGGCACCATGGAATCCGGTCGACAAGGAATTCTGCCGCGCGATGGCGGCTGCCGGTGCGCTCGATTACGCCGCGCCGCAATACTACGATGGGCCTGACCTCGCCAATCCGGCGTATGTGGTGGAAAACATCAGGCAGTGGGTCAGCCTGCTGGGCGCAAGCCATGTGGTGGTCGGCTTCGGCATCGATAACGCGACCAACTACATGACCCGCGACCAGGCGATTACGACCTGGAAGCAGGTCAAGGCCAACCACCCGGACATTCGCGGCGGCTTCGACTGGAGTATTCATACCGATGAAGCGCAGGGCTGGCCCTTCGCCAACGGCGTTGCGCCGCTGATCAACCCGTAATAGCCATCGTTCCCGCGCCAGGGCGGGAACGGCGACGGCTTATCGTGGAGCGCTCGCCCGCTGCGGATCGATCCGCGACAGCCACCACGCGCCATGCCGGAACGTGTAGTCGAACGGACCGCTGCGCACCACACTATCTTCCTTGGGCGCACCCGCGCCTTGCTTGCCGGCGGCGATTGCCGGCAAGCCTTTTTGGGCCGCCCCGGCCTTGAAGTAGATATCGTGCAAGGTCTTTACCAGCGCCGGCAAACGCGCATCGTCCTGCGCATAGGGCACGCATGCATCCTGCTTGACGCAGACCGTCACGGGGAACGCGACAAAGCGCGCAAACCGGTCCGCCTGCTGCTCTTCCACATAAGTGTTGACCCAGCTTGAGGCATCGGCAACGTCGAGCGCAGCCTTGGAAATAGCCGCGATCTCGCTCAGGATGCCCTGACGCATGCTGTTCCTGGCCGTATACACGCCCTTGACTGGACGCAGCACATCATCGACCCGCCACTGGCCGCCTTCCCGCACCACCACGTAGCGCATGGTGCGCCGTGAATCGGCCGCCTTGGGAAACACCCTGAACGACACATCCACCGCGTTCGCCCCGACCGGCCTGGCCGTGAAGCCGGACGACGCCAAGGTCAGGTCCGCATCGCTGTCCTGGGCATCGAGAAACCTGTCGGCATCGGCGCCATAGCCGCACATATCGTCCCCACGCGCCACCTTTCGGCACGCGAAGTCGTTGTCCGCGAGCAGCTTGCGCGCACCAGCCGAATAGAAAGCGCCGCTGTCCAGATAACGTTTCCTCGCCGCCGCCTCATTGGCGAAGTAGTCGCGGTAAAACGCCGTGATCAGTGCGACCGGCGTGCTTGCCTCCGGCACGCTGGCGGCCGGCGCGGCCAGCACGCCGGCGCTGTGGGCAAGTGCGCCACACAGCGCCGCCGCAAGAACGCGGTTCTTGTAGCGTGGCATGTCAGCGCGCCAGGTGCTGGTCGAGCCATTGCTTGACCGTGTTATGCCACAGTACCGAATTGGCTGGCTTCAAGACCCAGTGATTCTCGTCCGGGAACACCAGCAGCTTGCTGTCGATACCCTGGCGCTGCAGCGCGGTAAAGGTGCCGAGCGCCTGCGAGGTCGGAATGCGGAAATCCAGGTCACCCTGCACCACCAGCATCGGCGTCTTCCAGTTCTTCACGAAATGCACCGGATTGAATTGCTCGTACGCCGCCGCATTGTCCAGGTAAGTTCCCTTGTTTTCCCACTCGGTGAACCACAGTTCCTCGGTCGCGTATGCCATGCCGCGCGTATCGAACACGCCGTCGTGGTTGACCAGGCAGCGGAAACCGTCCGACCAGTTGCCGGCGATCCAATTCATCATGTAGCCGCCGTAGGACGCTCCCAGCGCACAGCTGCGCTCGCGGTCCAGCCATGGGAATTTCTTCACAGCCGCATCGAGCCCCTTCTTCAAGTCGTCCAGCGGCGCGCCGCCCCAGTCGCCGCTGATCGAATCGGTGAACGCCTGACCGTAGCCGGTAGAACCGTGGAAGTCGATGAACACCGTCGCGTAACCGGCACCGGCGTAGGTCTGCGGATTCCAGCGGTAGCTCCACGCATTGCCGAAGCTGCCCTGCGGGCCGCCGTGCACCAGGAAAGCGACCGGATACTTGACGCCGGGGGTGGCATTCCACGGCTTCATCACGTGGCCGTAGACGGTCTCGCCCTTGGCGCCGGTGAAGGAAAACTGCTCGGACTCGCCGAAGCGCACGTCCGCCAGCAATTCGCTATTCAACTGCGTAAGCTGGCTTGCAGCGCCGCCGTTGCTGCTCTTGAACAGTTGCGCACCCGATTGCAGATGAGCCTGCGCCATCACCACCGTCTTGCCGCGCGTATCGAAAGCGCTGACATAGCCCTTGTCGCTGAGGGGCGTGACCTTGCCGCTGGCCGCATCAATCGAGAACAGGCGATGCTGGCCGACGTCGTCGGCCGTGGCCAGCAGGGCCTTGCCATCGTCGCGCCACTTGTAGTCGGCGATGGAGCGGTCCCAGCTCTCCGCCAGCACGCGCTTCTTGCCGCTGGCGACATCCATCAACACCATGCGGAAACGGTCGGCCTCGAAGCCGGGCCGGCTCATGGCCAGGTAGGCCAGCGTCTTGCCGTCCGGTGAAAACGCCGGTTTGCTGTCCCAGGCCGGATTGTCGGCGGTCAGGTTGCGCGGCTCGGCGCCGCCGGCGGCATTGGCCTGGTAAATATCGAAATTGGTGGACCAGGCTTCGGTCTTGCCGGCCACGCGCACGCCGAACACCACGCTTTTCCCGTCCGGGCTGAAGCGGTATTCCTCGCGGTCGCCGAACGGTTTCGAGGGCACGTCGCCATCGATGCCGCCCGACAGGCTCACCGGCGCCGCGCTGACCTTGCCGCTGGCATCGAGCGGGGCCGAGTACAGCACGCTGTTGCGGCCGTCCGCCCAGGTATCCCAGTGACGCACGAACAGGCGGTCGTAGACCTTGCCGCTGGCCTTGTTCTTGGCCTTCTCGTCCATGCGTGTCTTGGTGCAAGCCAGGTCGGTGCAATCGCGGAACACGGCCAGGCTCATGGCCAGACGGTCGCCCGCCGGCGACAGACGGAAATTCTCAACGTCGAGCGGCAGGTCGGTGACCTTGACGGCCGCGCCGCCAGCGGCCGGCTGGCGCCACACCTGCGACGAACCCGAGCGGGCCGACAGGAAATAGATGGCGTCGCCCTTGGCCGACCATTCCGGATCGGTGCTGTTGGACTCGCCTTCGGTCAGCCTGACCGGGGTGGGCTTGGCGCTGCGCAAGTCGATCATCCACAGCTGGGTATTGCCGCGATTCTTCTCCATATTGGTGCTGCGCACCGTGTACACCACGCGCGAGGCGTCGGGCGAGAGGGCTGGCGCGCCGACCCGTTCCATCCTCACCAGATCCTCGACCGTGAACCCGCGCGGCGCAGCCAGCGCGCTACCGGCAGCCAGTGTGGCTGCCCCCAATATGAACAAACGTCCCATCATTGCATCATCCCCAAGAGTCATGAAAGTGCCAGCAGAACCACATGGCCCCGGCATCATACCAAGTTCGATTGCGCTGGGCAGCTAAAAACGTGTCTTGCAGCCAACCACCGACATGGAGCCGGGGCCGCAGAGCCACTCCTACAGCCACTGTAAAACCTCCTACAACCGGGGTCAGAGCTCTCATTAGCAACAATTTTGTTGCCAATTAAAGCTCTGAACCCCAATCGCGTTCCCCATTCGTTTCGGAGTATCAGCGCGTGCCGTATTCGCGACCAAACCGTCGCGTTAACGCAAAACCGAACCGGGGTCTGACCTCTGATTAAAAATCTTTCTAATCAGAGGTCAGACCCCGGTTCGGCTGTTGACATGCTGCGGCATTGACCGGAGGCAGCCAGTCTTAGCGTTTGATGCCGGTCACTTCCACTTCGACGCGGCGGTTCGGTTGCAGGCAGCCGATCAGCGCGGCGCGCGGCGCCACACCGGTGCAAGCCTCGACCTGGTCCGCTTCACCCTTGCCGGCGCTGACGATCTCGCCCGCAAAACCCTTGCCCAGGATGTACTCGCGCACCGTCGCCGCGCGCTTTTCCGACAGCGGCTGGTTGTACGCTTCGGTCCCCAGGCGGTCGGTGTAGCCGGTCAGCTTGATGCCGGAAATCTGGGCATACACGCCATCGAGCTTGATCATCATGCTGTCGATGCGCGCGCGCCCCGCCGGCAGCAAGTCAGGCAAGCCCGATTTGTCGAAGCGGAACAAGGCGTCGGCCGCGAGGGTCAGTTTTTCGACCACGACCGCCGGGGCCGGCGTACCCGGCTCGATCTTGCTCACAACCACAGGCGCACCGCCGCAAGCAGCAGCCGAGGCCTGCGCCGCTTGCAGATTGTCTTCGGCAATCTGGATGTACGGGTTGGCATGGCGCCAGCCCTGCTGATTGAATTCGTTACCGGCATGCACCAGCTCGACTTCGGCGCAAGCAACCTTCTGCGCCGCACAGCTGAAACCGGCGCCGCTCTTGACTGCGCCGAAGCGCGCCCACAGGTCGTCGCGCAGCTTGGCCGCGTCGTTCACCAGCGGGGTCTGGTCGCCCGGATTGGGCGTGGCGCCCGTTTCCAGCGCGCCCACGATGGCAGCACCCTGCGCCAACGCTTGCTGCGGGAAGGCGGAACGGTCGTTGCGGGTGTATTCATGCAGCGACACGTCGAGCCAGCACTGCGCCTTCGACAGATAGTAATTGCTGACCGGGACACCCTTGTCGTTGAGCGCTTTCACGCGCTGCTGCAAGGCCTTGTAGCCAGCCTGGTCGGCCACGATCGCCTGGTCGGAGATGCGCTCCGCCGGCGCGGTCAGCGTTTGCGCCAAGGCGCCTTGAACGGCAAGAGCCATGGCGGCGAACAGCACAACGCGCGGGCGGGAAATAATGGTTGGTTTCATTGTCATTCTCATGTCAGGAAATTAGCGGGCCAGCGCGCGATTCGCGTCCGGGTCCTTGCCTTTGAATACATTTTCGTCAAACTTGAAGCGCAGGCGCACGAACCATCCCTTGGAGGTGTAGTCCGCAGCACTCAGATCGCGTTCGCGGAAACCGCTCACGTTGTAGCCGGCCGACAGCCACAGGTTTTCCTTGACCAGATAGCCGACTTCGACCCCGCGCGCATACTGGCTGCTGCCCTTGTTCTGCGGACTGTGCAGATAGGCGGCGAGCACGCCGATATCCCAGTTTTCGGTGATGTCGTACACCACGCGGCCCGATGCCATCCAGGCGCTGTAGGTCTGCTGGCCCTGCGGCAGGTTGCGTTCGCGGCTGGTCTTGGCGGCCAGGCGTCCGGTGCTCCACCACGGACGGCTCGGATGGTAGTCGAGGTGGGTCGAGACGATGTGCGCGGCATAGTTGTCGCCATCGGCACGGGCACCGTCGCGCACGTTCTTGTACTCGTAGCGCGCCAAACCATTGAACTGGTTGCGGTCGACCGGACGCCAGGCGAAACCGAGCTGCGCGCGTTCCTGCAGGCTGTTGGCCAGCGGCTTGCCGCTCAGGTCGTCGTTGTTGCGCGCCAGCAGGGCGTAGTTGCGGGCCAGGACGGTCCAGTCGCGGTCGAGCTTGCGCACGAAGGAGAGCGTGTTGAGCCACTGGTCCTGCGACTGGTTGCCGATGTCGCCCGGGCTGTCGAACAGGCGGCGCCATTCGAGCTTGACCGACGCTTTCCACAACGGATTGGCGGTGTAGTCGAGCGCCGTCGCCAGGGCCACGCCCTTTTGCTGGCGGCCGTCGAACACGTGCAGGTATTCCGCGTTGGTGCTCACGGCCAGGCCTTCGGACAGGTTCCAGGTGTTGCGCGCGCCGCTGGCCAGTTGCAGGTCGCGCCCGTCGGCCAGTTGGGTGTCGATGGAGTCGCGCAGGCGGTATTCGGAGAAGATGCTGGCGCCCGGCAGGTAGGTCGATTCGACACCGGCCACGAAGGCATTGCTCTTCTCGGCGGGATTCAAGGCGTAGCGCGATGCGAGACCGGTCTGGTTCTCGTAGCGCGCATACGCACGGCTGCGCTCGGACAATTGATACTGCGCGCCCAGCTCGTAACGCTTCTGGTCGCTGCTTGATACGCCATGCTCGATCACGCCGGTCAGAGTCAGCGAATCGGTCGCCTTGTACTGCGCGCCGATCGCCACCGTATTGGCATCCAAGGTGCCGCGCGTACCCGGCGTGGTGGTCGCGCCAACCGGTGCGAAGGCGGTAATGGTGCTGCCGTTGACCGGGCTGATCGCGCTGTTGGTGTTGCCGAAGCCGAAGAAGCCGCCGCTCGGGTTCAAGCCGTTGGCGTTCGACACCACGCCGGTGTTGCTGGCCATGCCGACCTGGTTGCGCAGCTCGCCCTCTTCCTTCATGTGTTGCAGGGAGAAGTCCAGGGTCAGGCGCGGGTCGGCCTTCCACAGCATGCCGACACGCACGGCATCGCGCTGGGCCACAACCTGCTGATCCTTGCTTTGCAGCGCGCTGCCGTACACCGTGGTGGTGGACGTGAATTTGGCGCTGACATTCACGCCGGCATCGCTGTGGCCGGGGCTGATGCCAGCCGCGGTATTGTTGAATTCATCGTCGGCACGCTGCCAGTAGGCACGCATGTCGAAGGCGTCGCTCTTGTGCGACAGCGCCACGCGCGCAGCCTGGCCCGACGCCGAACTCGACAGCTCGCCCGCCTGCCCGCTCGGGGTAGTGAACACTTGCCCGTTGGCCGTGTAGCTGGTCGATTCGCTCTGGGCGAATTCGGCCACGATGCTGGTTTTTGGCGCCAGTTGCACGCTCGCGTTGACGCTGTGCAAGCGGTAAGGCGATTGCGGATTCTTGTCGTCCACCGCAGCCATGCCGACGCTGATGCTGTCGCTCAGGCGGTATTCGCCATGGACGCCCATCACCCAGAACTCGTCGCCGCCCTGCTCCACTTCGTAGGTCACGCGGATCGATTGCGGGTCGCCTTCGGGGGTGAGCGATGGCACGGCCTGCTTGAACAGGATGCGGCCAGAAAACGGCTCGAAGCTGTAGTCGTCCAGGCGGCGCATTGGCGTGACCTGCTTGACCAGGTCGGTCTGGTTCTTGTCGCGCACGATCAGTTCGACGCGCTCGGAATTGGTCAGCGCGCCATTGTTGCGCACGGCGAACGGTCCCGAGCTACCGTTGGCTCGGTATTCTTCGATGACCTGCTTGGCATTGTCGTGGAAGGCAAAGCCGCCCAGGTTGCCGCGTTTCAGGTCCCAGTTGCCGCGCAGGCCGGTGGCGGTGCGCTGGTACTGGCCGAGCTTGCGCGCTTCCATGCCCGTGTTCGGGCCGGGAACCGACGACAT
This sequence comes from Massilia frigida, assembly GCF_011682175.1. Lineage (GTDB taxonomy): Bacteria > Pseudomonadota > Gammaproteobacteria > Burkholderiales > Burkholderiaceae_D > Telluria_A > Telluria_A frigida. The sequence continues at coordinate 17,131 of NZ_WHJG01000016.1, read as the reverse complement.
GCTGCCTTCGCTGGTCGAAAAATCGCCGTACAGCACATAGCTTTTCTTGTCGTCGACGCGCACGTACAGGCGGCCGGCCGAGCGGGCGTCGAACGCGGTAGTGGCACTGTCGCCGTAGACCGGGTAGAACTCGTTCGGATTGATGTCGCGCTGCAGCTTTTCCTTGGTCTGCTGGTCCGAATCGTAGGCGGCCGTCAACAGCTTGCTGCCGAGGATGGTGCCTTTGACGAAGAACGCGGTCCGGGCGCTGGCGTTGGCCTTGCCGCTGTTGAACTGGCGGCTCCAGCGCGTGATGTCTTGTTCAAAGCCATCGTTAAAGCGCGCTGGCGCCAGGTCGCCGGCGTTCAGGCGGCGCTTGCTGATGACGCCTTCGATCAAGCCCACGGCCAGCATCTGGCGCAGTTCCGGAACGAAGGTAATCACACCCTGGGTGCTGATCTTGCCACCGTCAACGCGCAGCAAGACTTCCTGCGCGGCGGCCGGGGCCAGCAGGCGGAACTGCGCCTTGCCGTTTTTTACGCGCAGCTGCACGCCGGGCGTGACCTTGTCGGCGTCGCCGCTTTGCGGGCCGAGTGCATCGGTGGCGCTGCCGTCGAGCAGGATGCGCCCGGCCGACGCTTCCAAGGTCAGCAGCACGTCATCGGCCAGCGGCTGGCCATCGTCGCCCAGCACCTGCACGCTCACGCGCACCGGCGACTGGCCGTCGGCCGGCACGCCGTCGCGGTCGGTTTCGACCAGGATGCGCGCGACCTTTGCGCTAGCATCGAGACGCCCTACGGGACGCCCGCTCCACAGTTGCGGCGCCGCCATCTGGGCACGCAGGCCGGCATCGGCCGGGGCCGATGGCAGCGCTTGCGCGCCGGCATTCGGGAAAGCGCAGGCCACCGCCAGCGCACCCGCCAGCAGGCGACCGGTGCCGCGGCGTTGAATAAGAAGAAGTTTTTTGTTCGTCATGGTGTTCATCTGGGCCAGGCGGGATGGTTGCTTATTGCGCACGGGCTTCTCCCGCGCCGGCAGGGATTGCTCCCTGGCGTGGCTTGACCAGTTCCTGGTTGGCGCTGTCGGTCGCCTGCCGCGGCGCGGCAGGTGCTTTGCTGTCGAACTTCAGGCCAGGCAGGCGTGGCGCTTCGGTTTCCGGCGCGCGTCCCCCACCCTGGCTGCGGCGGGCTTTCACCTGCTCGATGACCGGCGCCGAGCACGAACCCTCGGCAAAGTCAGCGCGCAGCAGTTCGCCATTCTTGGTGTCCAGCCAGATGCTATTGGCATCGCCCAGGTTGCGGTTGCTGGTCGTGGTCAAGCGGCTGCCGCGTGGCAAGGTCAAACTGTCGGCCTTGAGCACGTGCGATTTCGGGGAGAGGCCGCAGAAGCTGTACTTGCCTTCCACGTCGGTGGTGAACGAGGTCCCGTCTTCCAGGTACAGACGCACACCCGGCACGCCCAGCTCTTCGCTGTCCTGCACCGAATTACCGTTGCAGTCGACGAAGACCTTGCCGGCCACGCAGGCTTGCTCGGTGAACACGCCACCGCTCAGGCGCACCTTGTACTCGGCCTTGTTGGACGGGTACGCACCCGGTAGCGGCTGGTAAGCACCCGATGTGACGCAACCGCCGGCCACGTTACAGGCGTAGGCAATCGCACGGTTGATGCCATCGCCTTGCAGGCTGCCGACGCCGGCACGCAGGCGGTAGGTCAGCACGGCTTGCTTGTTGCTTGCCAGCGGACCCAGGTTGAAGGCCAGGACCGGGCCAAGCGCTGGCACCGGATCGGCGACCGGCTTGCCATCGACTTTCACGGTGCCAGGCACCAGCGAGAAGCCGGCCGGCAGGCTGTCGCGCACCGTTGCCTGGGCTACCGCGCTGCCGCTGGTCTGGCGCACGGTCACGGTGTACAGCAGGCTTTCGCCAAATTCGAGCTGCTGCTTGTCGCCGGTTTTGGTCAGCGCCAGGCCAGCCGCTTCGATCTTGTCGATCGGCAGGTGGTTGTTCACGACCGGGGCGCCATTCGTGCCCACGGTGAACGTGTAGTAATACTGGGTGGTGTCCGCACCGCCCGGCACCGCACCGACGCAAGCGTTCGGCTTGTGCAGGTTCACGCCGGGCGCCGGAGCGCCGTCGGATTTCTGGATCAGCGCCGCATTGGTGCTGGCCATCACGCTGGCGGCACCCTGGCAAGCCGGGATCTTCGCCGATTCAGCCGGTACATAACCGACCGGATAGCTGGTGATCGCCAGCTTGTAGACACCGGCCGGGAAATCGTTCAGTAAACCAAACTGATACACACCATCGCTGCCGGTGGTCTGGTTGAGCGCTTCCACGCCGCCCAGCAAGTGACGCGCCGGGTTGAAACCAGCCGGGCCAGTCACGCTCACGACCGCGCCACGCACCGGTTGACGGGTCGCGCTGTCGTACACGACGCCAGACGGGGTCAGCGGCAAGTTCTGCTCGGTAATGTCGCTGTTGTCGGTCAAGGTAATGCCCGTGATCTTGCCTACCACCGGCGTGCCCGCATTGCCGGCCGAGGTCGGGACGATCGGCATGCCGTTGCCATCCTTGGTGAACACGATCTCGAAACCGGGACCGGTCGGCAAGCCCGTGCCTTCGTAGCCAGGGCAACGCAGGCTGTCGAACTGGTAGTAGCCCTTGGCATCGCTCTTGACGGTGCAAACCGGTTTGCCGTTCTGGGTCAGGACCACGGTCCAATCCTTCACGCCTTCATGGTTCTCGGGACGGTTGCGGGTGTGGCCGCGGTCCATCCAGACGTAACCGCTGATGATCGGGGCGCGGGTTGCCGGACCCGGACGCAGGCGTTCGCCGAACAGGTAGCCGCCCACCACGCCGCCATTGGCCGCGATGATGTCGTTCGTCACGTCGAACTGGGCGATCGTGTTTTGCGACGGCGCGGTGCCGAAGCTGCTGTTGTCGACCTTGCCGCCTGCGACACCAGCGGTTTCCTTGCCATCCATGTACTTCGAGGTTGGCAGGTCGGTCTGCGATTCAAGCAGGGTGTAGCGGCCGGGAACCAGGTTCTCGAACACATACTTGCCATCGGCGCCAGTGACGGCCACGCAGCCCATGGTGCAGGCGTCGATGCCCGTCATGCTCACGTGCACGCCCGGCAACGGGGTTTCGCCCGCGTCCATCTGGCCGTTGTGGTTGGCGTCAACATATACATAGCCTTCCAGACGCGCGCGGCGTTCGCCGAACAGGTAATCGGTGCCATCCTGGGCCACGCCCAGCTTGATGGCCGAGATGGTGTTCTTCGGCGCCGTGTTGTCGAAGGCGCTGTTGTCGACCGACCCGACGACCACGCCGGCGATCTTGCCCGGGGTTTCCTTGCCATCGGTGTAGCCGGCCGGATGGGTTTCCACCAGGCTGTAGGTGTCGGCCGGCAAGCCGACGATCAGGAAGCGGCCATCCGCATCGGTGGTGGCACGGCCTGCTTCGCCCTTGCCGCCGATGGCGCTGAGCGGCACGCCGGCAATACCTGGCTCGCCGGCGTCCTGTACGCCGTTGTGGTTATCGTCGCGGTACACCACGCCCGCCAGGCTGCTGCCCGCTTCGCGGAAATCGTAGTCGCGCGCATCGGTGCCGGCCACCAGCACGATGGCGGTGGTTTTGTTCGGGCCCTTGTCGAGCGTGCCGCCGACGGTGCCGAGGGCGCTGCCGGTGTTGGTCGGGAAGTCGCCATAGGCGACCGGCTGGGTTTCGACCACCGTGTAGGTGCCCGGAACCAGGTCGGTGAACAGATAGCTGCCGTCGGCGCCGGTGACGGTGGTGCGCGCCGGAATGGCGACCCCATTCGCATCGACACCGGTCAGGGTGACGGTCACGCCGGGCAAGGCTTCGCCAGGCTCGCGCTTGGCGTTCTTGTTGCCATCGACGTACACAGTACCGCCGAGTTTGGCCAGGCCGGTGCTCACCGGATTGATTTCACGGAAGTCGTAGCCGGTCGCCGCGCCGCCTGCTGGCGGAATGACGATGGTGGCGACCGTGTTCAGCCCGGCAGTGCCGCCGCCCAGGGTACCGATCTTGGTGCCGGTGGCAGCCTCGAAATCGGACAGGCCGGCTGGCTGGGTTTCAACCAGGGTGTATGTGCCTGGCGCAAGCACCGGGAACAGGTAATTACCATTGGTATCGGTCTGGACGGTACGTAGCGTGCCGTCGCTGCCTTTGAGGGTCAGGGTGACGCCGTTGAGCAATTGCTCGTTGCTGTCGCGCTTGCCATCCTTGTTGGTGTCGACATACACGGTACCGGCCAGCGAACCGGTGTTCGGTGCGCCGCGCTCGCCGAACAGATAGTTCACGGCGGCCGTGCCCGGCGTCAGATTGATACCGGTGATGCTGTTTTTCGGGGCATTGATGGTACCGCCAACCGAACCGGCGGCATCGATGCCGTCGGACACGCCACCCGGCTGGGTTTCAAGCACGGTGTAGGTGCCAGCCATCAGGCCGGTGAACAGGAAGCTGCCATCGGCGCCGGTGACGGTGGTGCGCGGCACGGGGCCGGTCAGGCGCACGACGACGCCCGCCAGCGGCGTATCGCCGGTGTCGCGCACGCCGTTGTCGTTGGCGTCGAAATACACGGCGCCGGCGATGCTGGCACCGATTTCGCGGAAGTTATAGTTCACGCCATTGTCGCCCTGCGCCAGCGGCAGGCCGCCGATGCTGTTCGGTACCGCCACGCCGGTCGTGATGCCGCCGATGGTGCCCGGCTGGCTGCCGGTGTTCCCCGGGAAGTCGTTGTAGCCGGCCGGATGGGTTTCGGTCACGGTGTAAGCGGCGCCGCTGCTCGGACGCAGCTTGTCGAAGCGGTAGGTGCCATCGGCCGCAGTGGTCGTGCTCAGGCTGACGGCCGCGCCGCGGTCGTCGGTGCCGCTCAGGGTGACGGTCACGCCGGCGATCTGCTCGCCAGTGGTGACGCTGGCATCCTGGTTGCTGTCCGCATACACGGTACCGCTGATGCTGGCCGGCACCAGTTCGCCGAAGTTGAAGTCGGTGTGCGTGGTCGCAACGGCATACGCAATCGTGCCGATCACGTTGGCAACGTTATCGACGCAGCCCGCGCAGGCGGCGCCGCCGACATTGCCCTTGCGGGTGATGCCGTCGAGGTAAGCGGCCGGCTGGGTTTCGGTGACGGTGTAGCCGGCGCCGTTGGCGTTACGCAGGAAGCTGAAGGTGTACGCGCCGTCCGGGCCGGTGGTGGCCACGCAGGTCGGCGTGCCGCAGGCATTGCCGCCGCTGGCCGCCGTGCCGCTCAGGTTCAGGGTCACGCCGGCAATGCCGCTTTCGTCCGCATCCATCGTGCCATTGTTGTTCTTGTCGGCATACACAAAGCCGCTCAGCTTGCCGGTGGCTTCGCCGAACAGGTAATCGATGCCCTTCTGGCCGCCGGTGAGCACGACGCCGGTGAAGGCGCTGTTGCCGGGTGCCAAGCCAAGGTTGCCGGGCACGGTGGCGCCGGTGCCGAGGGTGTTGGTGGCATCGATGAAGTCGACCGGCTGGGTTTCGGTGACGGTATAGCCGGCACCATTACTCGCCGGCAGGCCGGTAAACAAGTAGTTGCCGTTGGCGTCAGTCGTGCCCACGCAGTTGCTCACGATGGTGCACAGATTGGCGCCGGTCGCGGTGGTGCCCGACAGGGTCACGGTCACGCCCGGCAGCAGGGTGTCGGCGCCGTTCAGGGTATTGCTGCGGTCGGCGTCGAGGTAGACCTTGCCCGCCAGGCTGGCGGACGATTCGCCGAAGTTGTAATTGCTGCCGAACTGGCCGGTGCCGATCACGATGCCGCTGAATCTGTCATTGGTCTTGCTGCCGCGTACCACGCCATTGACGGTACCGACCGTGTCGATGCCGTCGGCGTAGCTCGACAGCGGCGCGCTGGCCTGGCTCTGCTCGGTGAGCACGTAGCCGGTGGCATCGCTGGCTGGCAGGCCGGCAAAGCCGTAGCCGCCGCTGCTGTCGGTGACGATGGTACACGGATTTGGCGAAATCGCCACGCACACGCTGGTGCCGGTCGAGGTATTGCCCGACAGGGTGACCGAGACGCCGGCAATGCCCGGTTCGCCCGCATCCTTGATGCCGTTGTTGTTCAGGTCGGCATAGACGATGCCGCCCAGGCCCTGCCCGCTTTCGCCGAAGTTGTAGTTGACGGCGGCGTCGCCCGCCACCAGCGGCACATTGCCGATGGTGCGCTTGGTGGCGCCGATGACCGGGGTGTTGGCGGCCAGCGCGGTCGCGCCGTCATTGCCGCCCTTGCTGCCGATTGTCATGCCGGTGTGGGTCACGCCCGGCAGGGTCGCCTGCACCACCTGGTAGGTACCAGGGCGCAGGTTGGCAAAGCTGTACGCACCGTTGGCGCCGGTCGGCACGGTGGCGTTCACCGGACCGAGATCATCGGTGCCGGTCAGGGTCATGGTCACGCTGGTCACGCCCGCGCTTTCGTCGGTGGCCGGTACGTTCGTCACGTCGCGCACGGCGTCGGTGTCGAGGTCGACGAAAACGAAGCCCGACAGGGTCGCCGGCTTGAGTTCGCCGAACAGGTAGCCGGTGGCGTTGGTGGAAGCCGGCAGGACGATGTTGCTGATCTCGTCGCCGCTGGCGTCGCTGGCGGTGCCGGCCACGCTGCCAGCAGCTTCCTTGCCATCGAGGTAGGTGGCGGGCTGCACTTCGGTCACTTTATAGGTGCCTGGCGAGCGGTTGTCGAACAGATAGGCGCCGCCAGCCGTGGTGGTGGTGGTGACATTGGTGACGGTATTGCCGTAGATATCGACACCATCCAGACGCAGGGTGACGCCGGTAATGCCGTTTTCGCCCGCGCCCTTGGCCGCGTCGTTGTTGCCGTCTTCATACACGAAGCCGGCGATCGAGGAGCGCTGCACCGCAACGGTGGCACAGCCACGGTTATCGACCGCGCTGCGCTCGACATCGTTGGTGGTGGCGTTGCCGCAGTTTTCCAACGCCGCATTGACGGCGGTGGCGATCACGGGAATGCGCACGGTGGCCGCCTTGCCGCTTTCCAGCAGGCCGACGTTACAGCTGATCGTGGCGCCCGCGCTGCAGGTGCCGCTGGTCGGGGCACCGTTGTTGGTGCTCCAGGTCAGGCCGGCGGTGTATGGCGCCGCGTTGTAGGGCGCGGCCGCGCCGCCGGTGTACAGCGTCAGGCCGGCTGGCAGGCTGTCGCTGACGACGGTGCCGCTGCTGTTGCCGGGACCGGCGTTGTTCAGGGTCAGGACCCAGAAGAACGGTTCGCGCAGCTGCACCGCGGTGGCCAGCGCATTGGTGCTGCCGTTATAGGCGAACGCGGCTTTCGTCAGCTTGAGGTCGACGCGCATCTTGATGGTGGTGCTCTGGTCGGCCGAGTTGTTCGGCATCAGTTGTTCCGGCTCGCGCGACGACACGCTGACGGTCGACTGGTAGGTGTCGCCCGAACCGGTCGGCTGGGTGTCCACGTGGAAGTCGAGATACAAGTCGGTGTTGGCGTTGTTGCCCATCAAGATGTCGCTGGTCGGGAAATTGCAGGTGATGCTCATCTGCGCCGGACCCGTGACCGCATTGCCGACCTGGGTGCAGTAATTGGTATACACCTGGCCGTCCGGCAGCAATTTGCCGCCCAGGAAAGTCATGCTCTTGCCGACAGGCGGCTTCATCACATAGGTCAGGACCAGGTGGGTCGCCACCGACGGACCCCGGTTGGTGATGGTGTTGCGGTAGGTGACCACATTGTCCGGGAACACCGGACCGGCGGCAGCCGGCACGAAGCCCATCGGATCGACGTTGTCGGTGTTGTTGACCAGCAGGTCGAGCGTGGCCGCGGTGACCGCCAGCGCATTGGTGCCGCTGTTGTTGGCGTAGTCGCTTTCGTTGCTGCTGGTGGCCACCGTGGCGGTGCTGCCGATATTGCGCGGATTCGGCGCGTTGTCCATATAGTCGGGACGCACGGTGATGGTCACGGTGCGGGTCGCGCCCGACGCCATGTTGCCCATGGTGCAGTTCAGGGTCTTGGCCGCGGCGTCATAGGCGCAGCTGCCGCCATTGCTGGCGACGGCCGAGATGAAGGTCATCGAGCCTTCCGGAATATTGAATACATCGACCACGGTCACGCCATTCGCCGTGGACGGACCGTTGTTATTGATCGTCAACACGTAGGTGGCGTTGGTACCGGCAGGCACCGAACCTGGGGTGACGGTATTGGTGATGGTCAGGTCGGCGACCGGGTCGACGATCACGTCGGCGGTGGCGACGTTGTTGGCCGGCACCGGATCGCCTTGTACGTTGGAGCGCACGCTGGCCGAGTTCACCCATTTATTGCCGGGCTCGCCACTGCTGTCGAGCAGCGGACGGGTCACCGTCACGCTGATTTCCACCGTGCTGCCGAGCGCCATGGTGCCGCTGCTGAGGAAACAGGTGACCATCGCGCCGGTGGTGCAGGTGAAGCCCGCCGGGCTGGTGCCGCCGGTTTTCGAGGCATTCACCACGGTCTTGCCGGCGATATGGCCAGGAATCAAGTCCGACAGGATCACATTGGTCGATTCGGCCGGACCGGCATTGGTGATGGTCAACAGGTAGGTGATGGTCGGCGCATTCCAGTCCAGGGTGCCGGGAGCGGCGCTCTTGGTCAGCTGCAAGTCGGCCGAGTTGGGGGTCAGGGTCGATACCGAGGTGGCGCTGGCGCAGTTATTCGCAGGCACCGGATCGGCTTGCACGCCGCCGCTATCGGTGAACACGGCGCAGGCGGTATTGGTCAGGGTGCCGGACAGGGTGGCGGTGGTGGTCAGGCCCAGGTTCGAGGTCGAGGCATTGAGCGCCAGTGCCACGTTATAGGTACAGGTAATATCCTGGCCGACTTGCGCGGCGCAGCTCCAGTTGGCGCCGCTGGCGCTGACAAAGGTTTCACCGGGCGGCAAGGTTTCGACGATCTTGACTTCGCCGACGGCGGCCGCGCGCGGGCCGTGATTGGTCACGCGCATGGTGCTGACCATATTGGCGCCCTGCGCCACCGGATTCGGGGTCTTGGCCTTGGTAATCGACAGATCGACGCCGTCCGGCACGATGCTGATGTTGACCGAGCCGCTGTTGTTGGTCAGGTCGCCATCCGGCGTATCGCTGCCGATGCTGGCGCTGTTGGTGGCAGCGGTTTGGGCGGCAACCACAGGCGCGGTGGCGCTGATGACGATGTCCTGCAGCGTGCCGACCGCGAAACTGGCGCGCGTGCAGCTGACGTTCTGGCCGTTGACGGTGCACGTCCAGCCGGTGCCGCTCGCGCTGATGATGGCGAAGCCGGCAGGCACGCTGTCGCTGACCACCACGTTGGTGGCCGGCATCGGGCCCAGGTTGCGTGGCGCCAGGGTGAAGCTGACCGGCTGGCCACTGCCGACCAGGGCCTGGGACACGGTCTTGGTCACGGCCAGGTCGGTGCCGACGGTAATGGTGGTATTCGCCGACGAGGCATCGTTGGCGTTGTTGAAGTCGGTCGCGCTGCCACTGATGGTCACCACGCCGGTGCTGGTGATGGTGCCGGTGATGGTGCCGGTGGCCTTGGTGTTGATGATAATGTCCGGCAAGGCGCCCTTGGCCGCGCTCGGACGGTTACACGTCACCACCTGCCCCGCCGCGCCGCACGACCAGCCGGAACCGGCCGCCGAGAGGTAGCTCAGGTTCGGGCTCAGGGTGAAGGTGGCACGGGTGGCGCCGGCCGCATCGGGACCGTTATTGGTCAGGTTCGCCGTGTACACCAGCGTGCCGCTGGCCATCAGGCTGGCGGGCGAGCCGTTCAGCACCAGCGACAGGTCGGCGCCGTTGTCGATCGTGGTCAGCTGCGACAGCGAATTGTTGCCGGCGTTGCTGTCGGCATCGGTGGTGCTGACCGCCGCCAGCAGGTTGACCGTCTGGCCGGCCGTGGCCAGGGTGCGCACGGTCAGGTCGATGTCGAGCAGGTCGGCGGTGCCGGCGCCGGCGCCATCGCCCGCCACCTTGGCGTAGCTGCAAGTGACCTTGTTGGTGCCCGCATCGTGCACGCAGGCCGGATCGGACACCGACACGAAGCTGGTCTGCGGATCGAGCGTGAACACCACCTTGACGTTATTGGCGACGTCGCTGGTGTTGTTGGTGACGGAAGCGGAATACAGGATGGTGCCGCCGCGCACGGCCGGGTCGGGCGTGTCGGTCAGTTGCGATATCAGGAGGTCGACCGCGGCTGCCTGCAAAGGCAGCCCCAGCAAGGCAATCGCTGATACCCGGAGCAGGCATGCGAACACACGCGAGGATCGGGACTTCACCACTTGTAAGGCGCTTTTGAACATTATTGGCTTCATCAATTAAGAATGCGGACGACAACAAATCGCCCGCCATGCACACGGCATCGCTTTGCGATTGGGAATTAAAACGGGAACGACGCGGAGGAAAGGCACACTGCGGACATGGATGCATCGACAACACTTTTCTTGCGCGTCGACATTATATTCAGATAAGCAACGACTTACAAAGTTCTTAATGGAAATGATACAAATATGCAACACCGACAACTCTGTGCGCATAGTATTAACATTCTAGATGTTTCCAAAAGGGAATTTTTTAATGAAAATGGGCGCGTCATAGGAGCGTCAAGACGGCGTCCCGGCTGGCGCCGGGCGCGCGTCTTGACCCAGGTTTCCCCTATGACGGACGGTCCGTGCGGAGCGCCCTTACAGCGGAGACAACACAAGCTGCCAAGTTGGAATTTCTTAAAAGCAATATTAAGCCATCACGAAAAACATGCGTTTCGCCATAATTTATACTTTTTTGGAAATTGACATAAATATCTTATTGCTATAAACGCAGTATTGCTCAGCGCTTGGGGGCGTTTTCCAGCAGCAAGGTGCGGATGTCGTTCAGCACCACATCGGGCTGAAGAAACGAGGTGGAATAGATTTCGCGCACGCTGCCGGAAGCGTCGATCAGATAGACCTTGAGCAGGTGGCTCAGGGTCGGCAGGCGCTGCCCCGGCGCCTGTTCGGCGGCCACCGACACATCCTGGCCGAAGCCGTCCAGCAGCGGCGCCAGTGCGGCGCTGGCGGGGCTGGTGAGGAAGCGCCACTCCACGCTGGCGCGGTCGCGCGCATCCGCGCCGCCGTAGCTGCGCATGGCGGGCGGCGTATCGTAGGTGGGATCGAAACTCATGCTGACAAAGCGCACCCGGTCGCGCGTGCGCGCATCCTTGCCCAGGGTTTTCTTGAGCGTATGCAAGGTCGCGTAGGCCAGAGGACAGCCGCGCGCGTCGGTGCAGTAGGTATAGATGAAGGAAAACAGCGTGACTTTGCCGGTGGTGTATTCCGCCAGCCGGTGACGGCTGCCGTCGCTGTCGAGGACGACGCCGTCAGGCGCCTTGAGGATGCGTTCGAGCTTGTAGGCGCCCGGCGCCGGCAGCACGAACTGGCGCGCCGGCGCCGCCAGCGCGTACGGCGCCAGCGCGCTCAGTGCCGCCAGCGCCCACCCGTGCACACGCCGCAAGTCAGCGGCCCGCCATGCGCGCTGCGCCCTGCCCCGCATCAGCGCTGAGCTTGGCGCCTGCGGCGCCGAACTTCATGTGGTGCGCGCGGCCCAGTTTCAGCTTGGCAAAGTCGACCTTGAAGGTTTCCTTGAGCTCCTTGCCATCCCAGGCGAACAGCTTGACGAACTGCTCGTCGTCGGCGCCCTTCTTGTCCCAGTTGGCCAGCAGCGAACTGCTCACGTACAGGCGCTTGCCGTCCCAGCTTTGCGAGACCATGTTCACCTGCGAACCGGTGCGCTTGGAATAGGTTTCCTTGGGCGCTTCCGGATTACTGATGTCAAAGTAGCGCGTGGTGCCATCCATGAAGGTATTCACCCACAAGCCCTTGCCGTCGGCCGTGATCGACAAGTCGACCGGCAGCGGCACCTTGGCCGGGTCGCCGATGGTGGCCACGTCCTTGGCTTGCCAGGCGCCGCTGGCATCCTTCTTGACCAGCCAGATTTTCGAGGTCAGCGCGGTGGCCGTGATGGCCCACTCGTCGCCCTCGTTCAGGGACCAGCGGATTTCCAGCGGCGCGCCGGGCACGTTGAGCACTTTTTCCGGCTGCATCGATTTCAGGTTCCACATCACCATGGTGTTGCCGAACTGCTTCATGGCGGCCGGGTCCTTGATCAGCTTGCCCAGATCGGTCATGTAGTTCACCGCGCCGGTAAAGCTCGATGTCAGCATCGCGTTCTTGCTTGGGCTGATGGCGATATCGTAGCCGTAGCCGTCGCCGCCGCCGGTGGTCGGCATCGCGTGCCTGGCGATGAAGTCGCCCTTGGTGTTGTAGACCGCCATGCCGGTCACGCCGCCGCGGTCCTTGTCGTTCGACAGCGCGCCGATCAGCATGCGTCCCGGCAGCGCATAAAAGGTGTGCGGACCGACCAGGCCGGAGCGCTTGGCGAAGTCGTCGATCGTCTTGACCAGCTTCGGCTTGGCCGGGTTGGTGTGCACGTCGAACACATAGATCTTGCTATCGTCCAGACCGCCCGCCCACAGGAAGCGGCGGTCATCGGTAAAGCCCATGTGATGGGCTTCGCCGCGCTTGCCGACCGAAACGTGGCCGATCACCTGGCCGAATTTTTTCGAGGCCGGATTGACATCCATGGTGACCAGTTTGTCGAAGCCGTCGCCCACGCCCTTCACGCCCAGGGTCCACACGTACAGGAAATCTTCCTGCCCCTTGATCAGGCCCGACATGTACGGGGAATTACAGGTTTCATCCGCCCGCGAGGCGAGCGGAACGGCGGTGACGCCCAGGGCGACAGCTACAAGCAAACTCAAGCGCATCAATTTACTGGAACCCATTGCTGATCTCCTGATCAAGCTTATGAAGACGCTAATGTACGCCTGTTTGACCCTGCTCCGCAATGGGTGAAAAAGATATCGCCTGGGCTTGCGCCAGATCAAGCTACGCAGCCAGAGTTTTACTGTAGGCGAAGAAAATATCGTCGCGTTGCCAGCCCAGGGCTTGGTACAGGCTTTGGGCCGCCAGGTTGGTCTTGGCGGTGGTCAGGTCGAGCCGCACGGCACCGTTGCGCATGGCATGCGCCTCGGCGGCCAGCAGCAGCGCGCGGCCGGCGCCGAGCTTGCGCGCCTCGGGCCGCACGTACAGGTCGTACAGCGCGTAGATGGGCGCCGCGGCGAGCGAGCAAAAGGTCGGATAGAGCTGGCAGAAACCGGCGGCCACGCCCTCTTCATCCACGGCCAGGATCAGCACCGATTCGCAGCCGAGCATGCGGTCGAGGATGAACTGGCGCGACAAGGCCAGGTCCGGCGCGAGTTCGTAGAATTCGCGGTAAGCGTCAAACATGACGGCGAGCTGGTCGATGTCATCCATCGTCGCCAGGCGGGTGGTGATTTTTTTCATGTGCATTTTCTTGTTGGAGGTTGTTGCTGACACGGAGCGCGCGGCTCCAGCATCATCATAACCACCAACGCGCGCGCCGTGTTTTTGTTGACGCCCAGGCTGTCAGCGCGCGGCACGGCGCCGGGCGATTCCCGCCAGCGCCAGCATGCCCCCGCCGAGCAGGAACAAGGCCATGCCTCCCGGCTCCGGCAGCGCCGTGCCCGTCCTGCCCAGGGCGACGTTGGTGATGCCGGCCAGGTAACCCTCGCCCATGCTGCGCAATTCAAAGCCGGTGAAATACTCGCCGCCGGTGGCCTGGAAACCGAGGAAGTCCAGGCTGCGCGCGCCATCGTGCAAGGCGATGCCATCGAAGCGATAACTGCCCAGGTTGGTGGCCACGATCAGGTCGACCGTGCCCTGCGTGACCGCCGCATCGAAGCCGAACAAGGTATAGGGGACCTCGCTGGCAATGCTGGCGCTGATCGGCGACCAGTACTCGTTCGACATCACCGCCCGCCGTTGGCCGATGGACAGGCCGCTGCCAGCGCCCACCACCAGGTTTTCGGCGGAAGTGTACTGGATGCCGCCGCGCGCGAAGGCGCTGCCGGGAAAGTGAAAGCCCGCGCCGAAATCGTCGAAGTCGCTGCGCTGCAAAATCTGGCCCGCCTGTTCCAGGCTGCTGCGCTGGCCGATGCGCAGCACGCCCGCGCTGGCGCCGGCCGTCCACAGCGCCAGCAAGGTGGTGCCGATGACGAACCGATGGATGTGCTTGAACATACTGGTTTTCCGATGAAGTGAAGACATCATGCGACGCTCACGGCCAGCGGCCCGCCCAGCACGCCATAGCCATCGTTGTGCAGCAGCCAGGCGCTGTAGGTGCCCGGCGCCAGGCTGCTACTGTCGAACGTGACGCTGGCGCCGGCTTGCGCCGCGTACTGCCAGATGGCCGAGCTACCCGCCCCCGGCGCGGTGCCGGCGCGGTACACGCCGATCCAGTTCTTGGCGCTGACGCGGCTGGCCGGAATCGCGAAGGTGAACACGAGCGGCGCGCCGCGCGTGAGCGCTGGCGTGCTGGTGGCAAACTGCGTCACGCTCACCGTCACCGCCTCGCCCAGGGCCGTGTAGCCGCCCTGGTGGAAATACCAGACGGCGTAGTCGCCCACCGCCAGCGCCGCCGTCGTGAACGTGTGGGTGCCGTTCGCCGCCGGCACGTAGGCCCATTGCAGCGCGGCCTGGCCGGCGCTGCCCGGCGTGACGTTGGCGGCAAACAGGCCGACCCAGTTTTTCGGATCGCGCTTGCCCGCCGGCGCCGCGTAGGTCACGCCCAGGCTTGCGCCGCGCTGGATTACCGATGCGCTGGCCGTCAGCACCACGCGGCGCCGGTTGGCGCCAATGGCCGGATCGGTGCGGCCCGGCGCCCCGCTCTCCACATGGCCCGCCACGCGGCGCAGGAAGCGCGGATCGGCATCGCAGCCGATGCTGTAGTCGTACCAGCCGAAGCTGCCCGCCAGCTGGCACTGCACCAGTTGCTGGCGGCCGCCCGCCACCGTCCAGGTGGTCGCGCCGGCGCCGTAAGCGTTGTCCACTACGGTGAAGGTGCAGGCCGCCGTGCCGCCCGCGTTCGACAGCAGCAGCTCCACGTTGCCTCCAGCCAGGTCGTAGTTGAGCTGCACTTCCGGCCGCGCGGCGCTGGCCGCCAGATTGCCGGCCAGCTCGCGCAGAAAGCCATTGGGACCAGTCACGCTCAGGTGATATTGGCCGCCGCTCCAGTTCCACACTTCCCTGTCGATGCGCTTGCCCGCTTCGACCGTGTAGTACCACGGCCCGTCGCTGCGTACGCTGGAATACACGATGAAGGCCGCGCCAGCCTTGCCGCTGTTGTGCAGCGACAGTTCCAGCTGCTTGCCGGGTGTGACCGCCGCGTGCGCGCTCAGCACATACGGCAGCGCACAGGCATGGCGCGTGCGCGTGACGGTCTTGCACGGTTCCTGCAGCGGCAAACTCTGCTGCGCCGGCGGCGCCGGATAGGGCTTGCCGGACACCAGCTCGTAGCGGGTCGACGCCGGCACGCTGGCCGGCCAGGCGCTGTTGGGCGACTTGAAATCGAAGGCCGAGGTCAGGTCGCCGCACACCACGCGCCGCCACGGCGAAATATTGTCGAGCGTGACGCTGGCACGGTTCTTTTTCAGGCCGAGCGTGAGCCATTCTTCCAGGAAGCGCAGCTTGGAGGTGTGATCGAACACTTGCGAGCACACCCGCCCGCCCTTGCTCCATGGCGAAATGACCAGCATCGGCACGCGCGGACCCAGCCCGACCGGCACCCCGGCCAGGTTTTCATCGGCCCCGATCTCGGCCAGCGTGGTGCGGCCCATGGACGGATCGAGCGGTGGAATATTCGGCGGCACATGGTCGAAGAAGCCATCGTTCTCGTCGTAGGTCAGCAGGAATACCGTCTTCGACCACACCGCCGGATTGGCCACCAGTGCCGCCAGCAGGCGCGCCGTCAGGTTTTCGCCGGCATTGGGCGAGTTGGGCGAGTGCTCGGTGTAGTCGTTGGGCGCGACGATCCACGACACCTTGGGCAGGCGCTTGTCGCGCACGTCGCTGGCGAAGTCGGCGACCAGCCAGTCGCCTTTGGTGCCGCGCGAATTGGCCTCGGTCGAGCCGGGCGCCAGCGCCCTTCCCTTGCGCGCCAGCGGGCTGTCGGGCGCAAGGCGGCTGCCGTCCGGATTGACGCGGAATTGCCGGAAATACGCCAGGTAATTGTCGCCGTAGTTATCCCACTCCTGGTAGACCTTCCAGCTGACGTCGTTCGCTTCCAGCACCTCGGCATAGGTGCGCCAGGTGGGTGCGCTGGCGGTGACGGCGGGCGCCAGGTTGTCGCGCGCGGGATCGTTATTGTAATAGCCAGCGCCGCTCACGTTGTACAGCCCGCCCAGCGCCCCCATGCGCCCGCGGCTGGTACCCGACAGCGAGTAAAAGCGGTTGGGATCGGTGGGGCCGAAAATCGAACAGTGGTAGGCGTCGCAAATGCTGAAGGCATCCGCCAGCGCGTAGTAGAACGGCAGGTCGCCGCGGTCGAAATAGCCCATGCTCTGGGGCGACTTTTTCTTGACCCAGGCATCCCAGCCCTGCCAGCTGGCCTGCGAGCCCTTCCAAGAGTGGTCGGTGCCGAGCGAGAGCGCGCTGGTGTTTTTGGCGTCGAAGTGAAACGGCAGCACATGGCCGCCGGCGGCGTCGGGCTGGTACCAGACCGGCTTGCCGCCGGGGAGCGTGATCGCGCGCGGATCGTCGAAACCGCGCACCCCGGGAAAACTGCCGAAATAGTGGTCGAAGGAGCGGTTTTCCTGCATGAAGATGACCACGTGCTCGACGTCGGCGATGGTGCCGGTCACGTTATTGGCCGGCACGGCGAGCGCTTCGCGGATCAGGCCGGGGAACAAGGAACTGGCGGCGCCGGCTGAAGCCAGGCTGAGAAAGGTACGGCGGCTGGTGGACATCGGTGCTCCGTGGATGCGCTGGAAAGTTGTCGATCATAGTTGCCAAATATGACAGCAGCGTGTCAGCACGGCGCCGATGGCGTGACCGTCACGCCAAGTGGGACTTTCCGACATGGATTCCGCTTCGAGGCACCGCTTGCAGCACTTAAAGTAACTATTCAGCCGCTACGCAGTTGGCCTGATCGGATCGCCAGCAAATGCACGGCGCAGCACTTCCAGCATGCTGTGCCCTTGTTTGCGTAGGGTGTCGAGGCAGGAGCGGATGGTGCAGAAGTTA
>NZ_WHJG01000169.1 GCF_011682175.1 Massilia frigida | reverse complement strand
TGCAGGCGATCCAGCGTGTGCCGTCCGGCGCCAGGCCGCCGCCGGGGACGATTCCGTGCACATGCGGATGGTGGGTCAGTGCCGAGCCCCATGTGTGCAGCACCAGCGTGGCACCGATGCGGGCACCGAGGTGCTTGGGATCGGCAGCAATGGTGCACAGCGTCTGCGCCGCCGTCTCGAACAGCAGGCGGTACATCAATGCCTTGTTGTACCAGGCGAGCGCGGCGACCGGTGCCGGCAGGGTGAAGACGACATGGTAGTACTCGACCGGCAGCAACTCGTTCTGGCGCGCTTCGAGCCAGCGGCGCGCGGCATTGGCCTGGCACTTTGGGCAGTGCCGGTTGCGGCAGGAGTTGTAGGCAATGTCGACGTGTTCGCAGGCATCGCAGCGCAGCGCGTGCCCTCCCAGCGCCGCGCTGCGGCACTGCTCGATGGCCGACATGACCTTCAGTTGGCCCAGGCTCAGGTGACCGCGCTGTGCGTGTCGCCAAGCCGGGCCGTGGGCGCGGAAGATGTCCGCGACCTCCAGGTCGGGGCGCTCCATAGCAC
>NZ_WHJG01000168.1 GCF_011682175.1 Massilia frigida | reverse complement strand
AAAACTGAGAAACGTGCCATTACACAAATTTCGCGAAATCCGAGGAAATTTGACCCTAAGTACTTGATTCATATGGAGCGTGCTCAGGAAAAAAGGTGAAAAACCGCTTCAAACTGTCGAACTCGGGAAGCCTGAACCAAACAGTTTTGGCCCATATAAATATTCTATTTTTGGTACGACTGATGACTTGGATGAGGCGGGCGCAATAAAAACAGCGATTGGGCTTGTAAAAGCCCTGGACGTGAATAAAGACTATTGTAAGATAATTTTTTTGTCACCCCCATCGTCAATTTACGGGGCTGAAATTGTAGCTGCCGATTCAATGCGCGGCTATTCACAAAAGTCGATATCCGCATATTACTATGGTGTTAGAAATGGCGTATGCGTCGAGACAATGAGATTAGAACCTAATCCCTTGCCTATGAAGGCCCTATGACGTTTCCGGTGAAACTTGACATCGGCTATGCTGTGAGGTTCTACCGTCCCGGAGTGCGGTCAAGGGCGGCGCGCGCTGCGCGCGTGCCGGCGTAGCGCACCCTTGACGGCATGC
>NZ_WHJG01000167.1 GCF_011682175.1 Massilia frigida | reverse complement strand
ACCGGCAGGAAGAAACCTCGCCTGCAGGCGATCCAGCGTGTGCCGTCCGGCGCCAGGCCGCCGCCGGGGACGATTCCGTGCACATGCGGATGGTGGGTCAGTGCCGAGCCCCATGTGTGCAGCACCAGCGTGGCACCGATGCGGGCACCAAGGTGCTTGGGATCGGCAGCGATGGTGCACAGCGTCTGCGCCGCCGTCTCGAACAACAGGCGGTACATCAATGCCTTGTTGTACCACGCGAGCGCGGCGACCGGTGCCGGGAGGGTGAAGACGACATGGTAGTACTCGACCGGCAGCAACTCGTTCCGGCGCGCTTCGAGCCAGCGGCGCGCGGCATTGGCCTGGCACTTTGGGCAGTGCCGGTTGCGGCAGGAGTTGTAGGCAATGTCGACGTGTTCGCAGGCGTCGCAGCGCAGCGCGTGCCCTCCCAGCGCCGCACTGCGACACTGCTCGATGGCCGACATGACCTTCAGTTGGCCCAGGCTCAGGTGACCGCGCTGTGCGTGTCGCCAAGCCGGGCCGTGGGCGCGGAAGATGTCCGCGACCTCCAGGTCGGGGCGCTCCATAGCAC
>NZ_WHJG01000166.1 GCF_011682175.1 Massilia frigida | reverse complement strand
GGACGTCCGTAAATTCGGCATGTCAAAGGAGGGCCTGATTGCCCGCCAGGTCATGCTCGGCGTGGTGCAAACGGCCGACGGCTTGCCGCTCTATCACGAGGTATTTGATGGCAATACCGCCGAGGTCTCTACCATCAAGCCCATCATTGAAAAGATCGTTCAGCGCTTCCCCGTCAAGCGCGTCATCGCCGTCGCTGAGCGCGGCTTGCTCTCGACAGACAACCTGGCCGATCTGCAGGCCATCACCCTGCCGGGCGGCGGGAAACTTGAATTCATCCTTGCCGTTCCAGGGCGGCGCTACAACGATTTCGTCGATATCCTGACGCCGCTCCACGGCGCCACTTGCGTCAACGCTAAGGAGGAAGTACTGGGAGAGGCGCAGTGGGACAAGCTGCGCCTGATCATCGCTCGTGATCCGCAGGTGGCGCTGGCCGCCGGCGCCAAACGCGACCTCATCATCGGCGCGCTGGAGCAAAAAGCAGCCCAGTGGGCGGGCCAACTCGATGGACAGGAAGGCGGCGCGCGCAAGCGCGGACGCAAGCTCTCCGATGGCGGAGCACGCGCCCGTTTCTATCATGAGGTGTGCGAAGCGCACTTGGCGCGCATCGTCCGGGTGGACCTTAA
>NZ_WHJG01000165.1 GCF_011682175.1 Massilia frigida | reverse complement strand
CGAAATGCGGGTATTTTAAGATCAACCGCACTGATTCTCTGTCGTTTCATGTCGACGGCGCCCTAGCGATGTCAGGCGCAAGTCGTTGATTTTATTATAAAAAAAGATGTGTATAACGACATGGGCTGAACTGAACAAGGACGTCAATTTCATCAGGAATGCGGGGCACGCCGATGAGTAACGACAAACTGTCGCTGGCCGAACGGCGCGAGGCCCTGATTGTGCAGTGTTCGATGCAGCGGCGCGATGCGGCGCGCGAGATTGGCGCGCTGATGACGCCTTTGAGTCATCCGGCGGGCGGGATCGGCAAACTGTTTGGCGGCGGCGCGATGAAGCTGCCGCTGGGGATTGCCAGTACCGTGATCGGACTGGTGGTGGCCAAATCGGGCAAGGTGCTGCCGATGCTGACCATTGGACTGTCGCTGATCAAGGCGGCGCGCAGTGTAATGGGGCTGGTGCGTAAAAAATAGTCGCGTCGTTGCAGCGCCCACGCGGGCCACCGGGCCGGGACCGCGCCGCGGGGGGGCCGGGGGGGGGGGGGGGGGGCGCCGCGGGCCCCCCCCCCCCCCCCCCCCCCCCCCCCCCCCCCCCCCCCCCCCCCCCCCCCCCCCCCCCCCCCCCCCCCCCCCCCCCCCCCCCCCCCC
>NZ_WHJG01000164.1 GCF_011682175.1 Massilia frigida | reverse complement strand
GAGCCAGTTGCAAAACTATTTTCCTGAACCGGTCGGCATGAGGAAATCGTGATTTTTGATCACGTTTTTCGAAGTTAGACGGACTCTGCTGGTTTAAGGTGGCGGAATCATGGTCAATCTCGTAGGTGGGACGTGGCAGAACCGCGCCCGGTCTTTTGGGAGGGGAAATCGGCGGTCTTGCGGTTGAACTGGCTGTTTCATCTTCGCAGTCGCATCAATTGGTCTGCGCCCAAGGCGAGCAGACCGAACATCAAATGGCTCATGACTTTGGCGTGGCCCTTAACCATGACGTTACGCCCGCCAAACTCATCCTTGAGGCGGGCATTGGTACGCTCGGCGATGCTGCGTTCACGGTAGCGCACGGCGTCAGCCGGCTCGAAGTATTCCTTTTCGCCGCCCCTCGGATTGTGATCAATCAGCGGCACATGGCCCAGCTCCCGGCAATGTGCATGCAACTCTTTGCTGCAGTACGCCGCATCCATCAGGTCGTACAAATTGGTGACCCGGTCTTTGGTGATGTGAGAGAGCGGCACAGCGGCACGGCTGTCGTGCATCGAGGCGGAACACAGCAAAGCGGCGATCGGTACGCCGCAGTCGGCAGTGTCGATATGTAGCTTATAACCGTTCCAACTGGTCTTGTAGCC
>NZ_WHJG01000163.1 GCF_011682175.1 Massilia frigida | reverse complement strand
TTTCGATTGGTACGGAGACATTGAATTCCTCGCGCAAGCGCTCGCTGAATCGCTCGGTCAACTGGTAATCGTCGTCAGCGAGGAAAAGCAGATGCGACCGCGGATGCTCTTGTCGCAAGCTCAACGCGACTGCCATGATCCCGCCGGCATCGAATGCGACGGCAACGGGCAGGTCGACGATAGCGCTCACGCTCATGCGCACGCTGCTGCACGTCGCGTATCCCTCGCCGCACGCGATGATGTCCGCACCAGGGCGCTGGCCAAGCCAATGGAAGGCACCTAGCTTGTCCATGCCTTTGCTGTAGCGTTTCTCGCCCTCTTGGTCAATTTTCTGCATGCCGACCAACTGGCCAGCGCGCACCATCGGAATCAGCAGCAGTCCGTCCGAACTGACGCGTACGCCATCGGCTACGATCTGTTTGCGCGCAAGGTAGGGATGCTCAAGCGGCACATGGGCCGCTTTGCTCCAAGCGTCCCGCGCGCGGTTTGCCGCGAGCCGCGCCGCCTGGTCGCGCTTCTCTTGCTCGGCCTTCTCTGCCGCGCGCTGCCGCCGCGAATAATCGGCGCGCTCTTCGTCGGTCATAACCTCGGTATCGACCTTGACTGGCACGGTATTGCGGTTCTCACCAACGAAAAAACCGAATG
>NZ_WHJG01000162.1 GCF_011682175.1 Massilia frigida | reverse complement strand
CCATAGATTTCAGTGGTATTGGCGCTCACCGGCAATGCATTGGACGGATAGACATAGCTCAGAACGCCGAGGTCATACGAAACATCTTTAACGATTTCGCCCCGCTTGCCGCCGTAGATATCCCATTCAACACTACCGTCGCCGCCAGCATCCTTGGTCCATTTAATGGTCGACAGCCACGTGCCGGCATAAAATCCTGTTGGATTGTTCGTATAGTCAGCACCACCTTGCAGGGCCGGTTTTAACCGTGTTTGCGAAATTCCGCGATAGCGGTAATCGGACACTACAGCGGCATTGAAGCTGATGTCATTGTCAGGCTTCTTGTCTTCTGCGTGAGCGATGTTTCCGGCAAACATTGTAGTGATGGCCGTAATCGAAATCAATTGTCTCATGACGATATTCCTTCTATATTGACGGTTGAAATTTGTGGTGGCTATCGGGTGCCGCTTGATTCAATGGCCAACTTGATGGATATGTTGCGCTACTATGCTACTACAAATGCAGGCCGACATTGATCATAATAGTGCTTCAGTTCCCGTAATTCCTTGCCGAGAATCGGCTGGTCGCGCCCTATTCGGCAAGTCCTGTGGCTCCTGTGGCCCGTTCTTGGGCGGGACGGAAATTTCGGCGGTTCCGGCTTACACCCCC
>NZ_WHJG01000161.1 GCF_011682175.1 Massilia frigida | reverse complement strand
AACACCCATCCTTACCCCAGTGAACGCTTTTACGTCAGACACCCAAGGTAGGAGCCTTGTGCGGTAGTTCCGCTCGCAGGGATCTGTGCGGGGGGCAGGAGGCGACTCCTGTCCCTACCGCGACCAAGAAAAGAAGTGGCAGGAGATTTTAGAAATGTTGCGTAACACAAAAAAAGGAACCGTTAATTATTACCCGGGATACTATTATTATCAAACGGACACGAAAAAATTACCCATTACGGTACGTTGATAATTAAATAATATGGTAAACATATATTTACCCGGCGAAATATTGAATTATTTCTGGTTATTTTGTAACGAAAAATCTCATGGCCCGAAAATTTAGATTTATATTCGTTGTTCTGCATACCTTAACTAGTCTAGTTATAGGGGGTAGGGTCTACGCTGCTTACCAATTTGCGCTGATAGAGAAGGGTTTGCCGGGAGCGGAGGACATCTGGCGAAAAATAATGGATGTCACCTTCCCCCCCCCATGATAGGCCTATGGGGAATTTTGATTATTTGTAACTGTTCAGCCGGAGTACAGGCCGCAATAAACAGTTGTAAACTGTGCTGCTATCGCGCATGATTTGGGCATGCCACCAAAACCTCCCCGTCTCAATCTCACCGGCTTGTCCCATGAAGACAA
>NZ_WHJG01000160.1 GCF_011682175.1 Massilia frigida | reverse complement strand
TGGCCTACGTGATGTATACCTCCGGCTCGACCGGCAAGCCGAAGGGCGTTGGCATCACCCACGACGCCCTGGCGCGCCACACACGGGTCGCGCGCGATTTCTTCCGCCTCGACGCCGGCGAGCGCATGCTGCAGTTCTCGACCTTTAATTTCGACGGCTTCGTCGAACAGCTGTATCCGGCGCTGACCTGCGGCGCCAGCGTTGTCCTGCGCGGTGCCGACCTGTGGGACAGCGAGGAACTGTACCGGCGCATCCTGCGCCACCGGATCACGGTGGCCGACTTCACCACGGCCTACTGGTTCCAGGTGGTGCAGGACTGGGCGGGGCGCGGCCATACCGATTACGGCTCCCTGCGGCAGGTCAACGTCGGTGGCGAGGCGATGCCGCCCGAGTCGCTGGCGGCCTGGCGCGAAGCGGGGCTGTCGCATGTACGCCTGCTTAATACCTACGGTCCGACCGAGGCGGCCGTCACTGCCATGATCCACGATTGCGCCGGCCATGTGTCCGGCCGCCTGCCGAAACCGACCCAGATGCCGATCGGCGCAGCGCTGCCAGGGCGCGCCATCTACCTGCTCGATGCCGACATGAACCCGGTGCCGGTCGGGGCGGCGGGCGAGTTGTGCATCGGCGGCGAGCTGCTGGCGCGCGGCTACCATGG
>NZ_WHJG01000015.1 GCF_011682175.1 Massilia frigida | reverse complement strand
ATTGTGTGGGCGTTTTGGTGAAGTCTTGAGAAACTGCATCATGCCAGAAATGGGTGCGCCCACACCCTCCTTTATGCTTGCGATGCCAAGCCGTTCCCATGCGTTACGCCAGTTTTGCAAGAGCCTCGTTGGTCAGAACCCGCGGCGCCAATTTTCAGCTACTTCATTTACTTTGTGCCCGTCCTGCGGGTGGCGTGTGCTCCTTTGCAACGCCGATGAGGGGGTCAACCAGCCACTCGATCAGCTTCCGGCGATCATTGAAAATATCCGCTTCAAGCGTCATCCCAGGTTCAAATAGTTTCTGCTTGCCGTACATCATCATGGAATTGGTCGCCATCGTCACGGTTGCGCGATACATTGGGACGTAGGATGTATTGGGACCGTCGGGGGCACTCGCTCTATCATTGATCGGGTTGAGTTCGACCTGTTTAATCGTTCCGGCTACCAAGCCGTACTTCTGGTACGGGAAGGCATCAATGCGCATTTTTACCTGCTGTCCCGCAGCCACCGACGATTTCGCTTGCGAGGGGATCAGCAGCTTTGCCTCAAGCATGCTGCCGGTTGGAAGAACAGTGGCCAGCACTGTTCCTGGCTGCACGGACTGCCCCACGTCGTAGCCCAATGCTGTGATGGCGCCTGCGGAGGGGGCCAAGACGCGTATCATGCTTCGTCCTTCGTGCTCCGCCGCCTCTTGCTCAATTGTGGCAAGACTTTGTTCGGCTTCGGTAATGGCGATCCTTTCACGTGCGGCGAGTGATTCTGCTTCGTTTCGTATCTGGAGCAGGGCGCCGCGTGCGTTGCCGAGGTTGACCTTGAGCGCATTGCGTTTGGCCAGCTCGACATTCAGGGCGTTCTTGTACTGCGCAAGGGTGGCCGGTGACACAAAGCCCTGTTGGGCAAGGGCGTGTTGCCGGTCGTACGAGGTCTGGGCGCTCTTGACCAGTTCGTCACCGATGGTGATCGCGCCAAGATGCGTTGTTAGTTCGCCCTTGAGCAGGCGCTGCTGATCGGCCAAGGAACTGCCACGCAACGCCAGTTGCTGGAGCGTTGCGTCACGGTGCAGGGCAATCTGTTCGCGGCGCATGGCGAGTGAGGCACCGATGCGCGCATCGATGGAGCCAGCCCCGCCAATCCGCTCGGCCGACAGGTCGAATAGCACTTGCCCTGCCTTGACCACTTCGCCTTCTTTGATGTGGCGCGCGACGATGCGGCCAAACTGGGGCGCGACTGCCTTGATAGCGCCGCCTGGATAAATTAGCTGGCCAGTCACTCGCACCTTGCTGCTGTATTCGCCAAAAGCCAGCAGCAGTCCAAGTGCAAGCACGATCAGAGCCCCGCACGCGGCCGCCACCTGCATCGGCACTGGGCGGGCCAACACGATCGCGCCAGCTTTGCGGCTACGGCGGGCCTCAATTACTTCAACCCGTATCGGCACCAGATCCACATGAATCTCCCATTCACGATATTGCCAACTCATTGGATGAGCAGCATTAAAGGCGTGATCCGCGTCGCATGGCGCACACATGCCGATAAGCTAGCTCTTGAGGCACGCACTACAAGACCATCAACGTGGATATAGACGCCACGCGCTGAAGTAAAGTTCAAATTTTTTTGTCGTATGAGTGCACTTCCGCAGCTAACTCGACTGTGTGGTGTGGACCAAACCACACGGTCTAGGATCACGTGCGGCTCGGTTTGTACCATGAAGGGTATTGCCGGGACCATCGGTGCCAATCGACTTGCCGAGATGGTCATCAAAGAAGAGCAGTTGTTGGAGCAGCAGGCAGCCAACGACACGTGGCGTGAACTGGATGAATTATGGCTGCTGGCGAAGCGGGTTATCGAGGCGGCCAAGCGGTATCTGGCGCAGCTGGCTCCGGCGGCCAATGGCGCCCCCCTCAGGCCGACACTGGACATCGCCGTTCTACGTACCCGGACCGTAGAACTGCGGCAATTGCTCGCTGCCGGAGACCTGAAGGCCGACGACGCGTTCGGGCGCTTACAGGACGCGTTCGGCACACTGATGCCGGACGAATTTGCGTTGATCGAGGAAAGCATTGACGCATTGGATTATCTAAAAGCGAGCGAGCTGTGCAATCGGCTATTGGAGGCCACCAGTATCGCCCCAAGCGGCGACCTATCGCATTAAAATGGGCCGGAACAGCATTCCAGCCGTTTCTCGGCCAGGACCCATGCAGGGCGCCGTCGCCTATCCGCGACATGCTGCGCGCGACGATGACGGGGGAAGGGATGGCCAGGCGCTCAGGGCAAAACGGAGCCCTTCGACCTTGCCGACACACGTGAGCCCGTCGATTCTCGATCCGGCTCAAGCGTGGCCAACGCCGCGGGTCAGGTCGGCATCTTGTCGCGCGGAAGACTGATCATGAATACGCAACCCTTGCAGGGAACATCGCGCACGGTCAACTGCCCGCCATTGGCGGTAATGCTCTGCTTTGCGATGGTCAAGCCCAGGCCGATGCCGCTCCTGTCGACTCCTCCCTGGTTGAACGGCAAGAACATGTTTTCCGCGACGCCCGCCCCCAGGCCGCCGCATTCGTCCTGCACGTCGATATGGATACGATTGCCCGAAGCATAAGCCGTCAGGACGATCTCCGTGCCTGGCTTGGTGAACTTGAAGGCGTTTTGCAGCAGGTTGGCCACCGCCGCAATGAGCAAATCCCGGGTCCCGATCAGGGCGAGCGTCGCGTCAACCGGGGCGACCCGCAATGTACAGCCGTGCATTTTCGCCGACAGCGATGCGGCGTCGTCGATCTCGGTGATCAGTTCGGCCAGCGAAAACGCATCGAGAACCATATTGCGCTGTCCGAGTGTCCTGACATCTTCCAGCGAGGTAGTGATCAGCTTTTCCAGGCTGGTCAGGCTGCGATCGAGGATGTTGCCGGTAGCGCCGCTCAGGCTCAGGTTGCCCTGCTTGGCAGCCGAAAACGCCAGGGAAGCGGTGCCCAGCAGGTTGCGCAGCTCATGCGCGAAATAGCCCATTTTTTCGCGCGTGTCCAAGGCATGCGCATCGGCGACGACTGCATCTTTCAGGAAGCCGAATTCGGTGACCGCTTCGGCAATGGCATTGTCGAGGCAACGGTTCAAGGTGCGAAATTCGTTCACTTCGATCGGCGCGTCGCATTCCACGGCAAGGTCCGTGATCGCCTGGCACAGGTCGCCGTAATCGTGGACCACCTGGTCGACGCTCAGCCCCAAGGCCAGCAGGTCCTTGCCATGCCGTGCGGCCGACACGCTCACTTCCGACAAGGCCGCGCCGCCGCCCGCCGGTCCGGACACGCGGCGGCTGTCGAACGGTGTGCTCGTCTGCTCGATGCGCAGGGTGCTGATCAATTGATCGAGGAAGAGGGGAATGCCATCTTCCAACTGCTCGTCGGTGGCGGAGCGGCCGGGCCGCTCGCCGACCTTGACCCGGCACCTGCGCGTCAATTCATCGCGGTTGTCCGCCAAAAAATCATGCATCATAAGGAGACCTCGCGCCTCAAGACTTGCTTGAGACAAGCATCGCAGATGTGCCGAGCAATCTTGACGATAACTTATCTTAGCACTGTCGGATCGGCGCACGGAAATACCATTGGTATCTCTTTTGCAAGTACCATGCAGGTGGGGGCGGCGATCGGCAGCTTGCGTCGCGAGCGAGCCGATGCGGCCGGTTCGCTCGCCAGCGGCGCCACGGTTGAACGCCCGGGAGCGGTCCACAGGAATCGGGCCGGAGACGGGACGACAGGGGCCGGTCCGCTTACCCGGCCAATGCAACATGCCGCTCGCTGTCGAACAGTCCTTACAGCAGCCCCGATTCGCCGGCCAGGCCGGGATCCACCGCGCAGGCGGTGCCGTCCATGTCAACGCGCGTCGATGCCGGCTTTGCGCCGCGCGGATTCGCGGCGACGCGGCAGTACGGGTCCCGGGTGCACATCGCGCGTATGTCACGCGACGCAGACGCCGCTGCGGTCATCGACCACGCTGTGCAGCATCGACGTGGGCTCGCCCCTGGAGGGGGCATATAGGCGACCGGCAGTAACGGCTGTATGTTAACATGCGCGCCTATGGCCGATCTCGTATCGCACGAGCAGCTTGTTCGTGGCCAAATCGCTTGATAATTTTTTCATCGGCTAATCATTCGTTTCGATTTGCCTGGCATGACTCACACAACCCAGCCCGCCATGAGTGCTTCAACCCTTCTTCATTCTCTGTTTAAATACAAAGCCTGGGCGAACGAGGAGCTCTTCTTTGAGCTTGAGAAACTCGACCCTGCGACCCATCAGGCAGAGTTGCATGCTGCCGTCCGGCTCCTCAATCACATCTACGTGGTAGATCGCATCTTCGCGGCCCATCTTTCCGGCATTGCACACAGCTACACGGCAACCAACACGCCGGAAACCCCCACGTTTGATGAACTGCGCCACGCGGTCACGGAGTCGGACCGCTGGTACGTCGCATACATTGAGAATTTGGCTCCCGACCTTCTGTCGGAAAGTGTGCCGATCAGGTTCACCGATGGTGCCAACGGCCTCATGTCCCGAGAGGAAATGCTGGCCCACGTCGCCACCCACGGTGGCTACCATCGCGGCGCCATTGGGCGCATCATGGCTCAAGTGTCGGTACCGCCGCCGCCAGACGTCTTCACCGTCTATTTGCACCGGTCCGAGCCTGAACGCCGTGCGGGATACCTCTGGCAGGCCAGATCAGCGCGGACGTAGCGTCGATCCGCACCGGTTGTGGGACAAGCGCCGCCGCCGCCCGCTCAGTCGCCGTGATTGCCGGTTGGCGCCGCGCTTGATGCATGCATGCGCAGGCGTCTGCGCCAGAGGAACGGCGACCCGGCCTTGGCGCTCCGGCAGTGGCGTCCTGGCAAATCAACAATCACATCGCTTGCAATTAGTCTTGGCCAGAAGCACACGGTTGGCGTGCGGCGCAGGACGGTAGAATTAGCCAGCATGCCTATTTGCGGTACTTTGCCATTGCACAATCATGCTCCAGCCCATGTTAATCTCACTGCAGCAAATGACATAACGGCGCGTAACGAGACAGTACTGTTGTGTTTCAAGCAACAATAAACCCGCCGCGCCTCACCCGGAGTCCGATCGATGACGCCTTGCCGACTTCCTGCTCGCCTGCTGGCATTGCCGCTGTGCTGCGTGCTGAACCTGGGCGCGGTCGCCGGCGCGGGCGGCGCCAGGGCGGCCGCTTCACCGCCCGAGATGTTGTTGGCGAGCACAGACTGGTTGCCCTACACCGGGGCACGTTTGCCCTTGGACGGCGCGGCGAGCGCGGTGGTAGCGACGGCGGCGGGGCGTTTTGGCTATACCGCGCGTTTCGCGTATTTTCCGTGGCTAAGGACCGTGCAGCTCGGCCACGACGATCCCCGCTTCGCTGGTTATTTTCCGGCCTACTACACGGAAGAACGCGCGCGCGATTGTCACTTGTCGGCGCCGATCAGCACCAGCATCGTCGGCCTGGCTTATCTGAAGAGCACGCCCTTGCATTGGCACAGCGTGGGCGACCTGGCCGGCATGAAGATCGGCGTGGTCGCGGGCTACGCCAATGGCGCCGCCTTCGACGCGATGGTCAGGAAGGGCAAGATCCGCGCCGACCTCTCGCGCGGCGACCTGCTCAATCTCAAGAAACTGCTGGCGGCGCGGGTGCCCGCGATCGTCATCGACAAGGCCGTGCTGCGTTACCTGCTGTTAAGTTCCCCTGAGTTCGCGGGTCAGCGCGAGCAGGTCGTTTTTCACGACAAGATCCTCGGTGAGATGGGGGTGCATATCTGCTTCCAGCGCACGAAAGTGGGGCTGGGCCTGCAGCAGTCGTTCAATGCGGCGCTGCGCGGCATGGATCTCGGCAAATTCGATGCGGCCTACTTCAGGGAGCTCGGAGCCGCCGAAAAACCAGGGGCGAAATAAGCCGCGGCATCGCCATTACCGGCCACGCCATAGCGCCCGCCGCGTGCCAGGTCGGACAATCGGACACGGTCTCGTCTGTAGCACGTAGAGGGTCGTCTTTGTCCACCAAACGCCGTGGTGCCAGGTATGACAATCGCCGTGGTGCCGCCGCGTGCGATGCATGCCTGCGCTGTCGCCCGCGGCGGACCCACGATGAAATGAATACGTCCAGCCGGCACTTCAAAGCAAGTGGCCGCGTCCCTGATCAAGGTGGCGCAGTGATTCCAGTAGATGGTTCACGCCAGCATGCGCTCGTGCAGTTCCGCCGGTGCGTCGTCATACAGCTTGACCACGGTCGAGGTGCGCGTGCCGTAGCCGGGAATTTCGATGCACACCGCCGACAGGCCACGTTCCAGGTCGAGCGCGATGCCGGTATCGGGCAAGCGCATGTCGGCCGCCCGCGTGGTATCGGCCAGCATCTCGAAATACGCGTCTTGCGGCGCGCCCTGGCACAACAGGCTGGCGAACTGCGCCTTGGTGCGCACGACCTTCGGCCACGGCGCGTCCAGCAAGCTGTTGGAAATACCGTAAATCCCCGGTTCCAGCGCCTGCCCGTTGCGCGCATCGCTCGCGCCGCGATTGGAGAACCAGTACATGCCCGTGCGGTCGCCCAGCACCAGGTTGAAGCCGTTGTAGGCGTCGCTGCCGCCGGCAATCTGCGCGATATAATCGGCGGCCGTCATCGTGCCCGCCAGATAATCGGCCACCAGCGCCCCGCGCGAGGGCGCATCGGTGCGGCGTTCTTCCGGCGCGCGGATATTGGTCAGGGCCGCGAAGCGCGGGCCGTTGGCGCCATCTTGCGTGATGCCCATCCAGCTGCCGCCGAATTTGAGGTCGCGCCCGGCATAGATGTTCGGATGCTCGGGCCACACGCCGGCCGGCGCGGTCGGGCGGTCATAGAATTCGTCGCGGTTGGCGGCGGCGATCAGGGGCACGCCGGGAACGACCTGCCATGCAAAAACAATCAGGCACATGTGCTTATATCCGTAAAAACTTCCGTGTGGCGCGGGCCATCGGTGAACTGGTCCAGGCCGGCTTGCTGAAGCGCCGCCGCCAGGGCGTTGTCGAACCCGTCCGGGGTGGCGAGGTAGATTTCCATCCAGGTCTGGCGCCCATCCTGCGCGCCCGGACGGCGCTTGACCGTGCCCGCCACACCCGTTTCGGCGGCCAGCGCGCCCTGCATGGCGCGCACGCGCGGAGCAAGCTGCTGCGCGTGCTCGTCGCGCACCTTGTAGTAAATATAGAGATCGACCATGGCAGGCTACAGGTCGAGGGCGTCGAGCGCGTAGGGCATGGGCAGCAAGCGCAGGGGCACGCCGCTGGCCGAGCCGAGGCGTACTTCGCCTTGCCCGATGGCCGCCAGTTTCATTTCCACCAGCGCATCGACACCACCGCTGCCGTTCGGCGCGCTGTTGACGATCATGCCGCAGGGCTGGTCGGGGTCGCCGACGGCAAAGACTTCCTCGCCGCTCGCGGCCAGTGCGTCGATGGCGGCCAGCGCCGTACGGCGCTTGAGCTTGCCAAGATACTGGCTGCGGGCGACGATCTCCTGGCCCGGGTAGCAGCCTTTCTTGAAATTGACGCCGCCCAGCAGTTCAAAATTGACCATTTGCGGGACGAATTGTTCCTGCGTCTTGAGCGTTACCTGCGGCACGCCGGCGTGGATGTCGGCCAGGCGCCAGGCATCGGTACCGGCCGGACGCAGCGCGGCGGCCAGCGCCGGCCATGCCGCCTGGGCCGCTTCGGGCGTGGCCAGCCACTGGTAGCGGGCACTGCCGAACGCATCGGCGACGCGGATCAGGGTGCCGAGCGGGTGCTCGATGCGGGAATAGGGCGTGGGCGGCAGCGCGCCGAACAAGGGCGCCAGCGCATCCTGGGCGGCCGCGCCGCCGATGCCGAGCAGCACCTGGCCGGCAGCGGCATCGCTCAGCTTGGCTTTGGCGCGCAGCACGAACATGGACAGGCGTTTTTGCAGGGCCGGCTGGATGTCGCGCGCCAGCTGCAGGAAGACCGATTCGCTGGTGCGCCACATCAGGAACGTGGCTTGCAGGCGGCCTTTGGGCGTGCAGTAGCCCGCCAGGCGCGCCTCGGCCAGGCCGAGGTGTTCGACGTCGTTGGTCAGCTGATTGTGCAGGAAGCTGGCGGCGTCGTCACCCGTGACGGCGATCAGGCCCTGGTCGGTGACGGGCGCGACAAAGCCCGGCGCCAGGTCGGCGACGCCCAGGGAATTGCCGAAGTCAGGCACATGGCCGCTGCCATCTTGCGCGAGGCGGGCGCCCTGCGACGAGAGATATTCATTCCAGTTGTTCATAAATTTCAAATATTTCCCGATTTAAGCTTTATCATTACGGCCTCATTATAGAGATGTCGCGTAAATCGCGCCGGCAACGGCGAAAACCACGGAATCGAGCACGGTCTTGTTCAAAAAATTACTCATATTGGCGCTCCTGCTGTGTACCGCAGCGATGACCTACTTCTTCCACTGGGCCAAGGAGCCGATCACCACGTCCGGCGATCCGATTCCGTTCACGGTGGAGTCCGGCAGCGGCGTGGGTGCGGCTGCCCAGCAGATTGCCGACGCCGGCGCCCCGGTCAATCCCTACCTGCTGTCGATGCTGGCGCGCGCCACCCAGACCGCCTCCAAGATCAAGGCCGGCACTTACGAGCTCAAGCCCGGCACCTCGCCGCGCAAGCTGCTCGACCAGCTGGTGCGCGGCGAGTTCGCCCAGGAATCGCTGACCATCATCGAGGGCTGGACCTTCAGGCAGATGCGCCAGGCGGTGGCCGCCAGCAAGGGCCTCAAGCACGATACGGCGAACTTGTCCGACACCGAGCTGCTGGCCAAGATCACCACCGACTACAAGGCGGCGGAAGGCTTGTTCTTCCCGGACACTTACCTGTTCGCCAAGGGATCGAGCGACTTGCATATCTATAAGCAGGCGCATGCCTTGCTGATCAGCCGCCTGGGCGCCGCCTGGGAAAAGCGCGACCCCAGCTTGCCCTACGAAAATCCTTACCAGGCGCTGGTCATGGCCTCGATTGTTGAAAAGGAAACCGGCCAAAAATCGGAGCGCGCCATGATTGCCGGCGTGTTCGTGAACCGCTTGCGGCTCGGCATGATGCTGCAGACCGACCCGACCGTAATCTATGGCATGGGCGACAAATATGCGGGCAATATCCGCAAACGCGACCTCGAAACCGACACCCCTTACAATACCTATACGCGCACCGGCCTGCCGCCGACCCCGATCGCCTTGCCGGGCGTGCAATCGCTGGCGGCGGCGCTGGGGCCGGCCAAGACCGACGCCCTGTATTTCGTGGCGCGCAAGGATGGCACCAGCAAGTTTTCCAGCAATTTGTCCGACCATAACCGGGCAGTGAATCAATACCAACGATAGGCGTTTCCCGTTCCATGACCGACAGTACCGCCTCAAGAGGCAAGTTCATCAGCTTTGAAGGCATCGACGGCGCCGGCAAGTCCACCCACATCGCTTTCGTGGCCGCGACCCTGGAAGCGCTGGGCAAGCGCGTGGTCTCCTCGCGCGAACCGGGCGGCACCGCGCTCGGCGAAAAGCTGCGCGACATGCTCCTGCACGACAAGATGCACCTGGAAACCGAGGCGCTGCTGATGTTCGCCAGCCGCCGCGAGCATATCGCCCAGGTCATCGCACCCGCGCTCGAACGCGGCGACTGGGTCATTTCGGACCGTTTTACCGATGCCAGCTTCGCTTACCAGGGCGGCGGACGCGGCCTGGACCGCGCCAAGATGGAGGCGCTGGAGCAATGGGTGCATCCGCACCTGCAACCGGACCTGACCCTGCTGTTCGACGTGCCGCTTGATGTCGCCCGCGCGCGCCTGGACGCCACCCGCACGCTGGACAAGTTCGAGCAGGAAAAAGCGGATTTTTTTGCGGCATGCCGGAACGAATACCTGCGCCGCGCCGCTCAGTTCCCCGGTCGAATTGTTGTCATCGATTCCGCGCAATCGATTGCGGACATCCAGGCTACGCTCAGCGGCATCCTCGAAAAACTGCTGCAAGTGATTGATTAAAATAAGAATGTCGCGATGAGCAATACAATTTACCCCTGGCAGGCAGGTGCGTGGCAGCAGTTACAGCTGATGCGCGAGCGCTTGCCGCACGCGATCCTGTTCCACGGCGCCGCCGGCACCGGCAAGGCCGATTTTATCGAAGCCTTTGCCCAGTCCCTGCTGTGCGAAAACGTGCGTCCGGATGGCCATGCCTGCGGCAGCTGCGGTTCCTGCGGCTGGTTTTCGCAGCAAAACCATCCCGATTACCGGCGCGTGCGTCCGGAGGCGCTGGAAGACGACGCGCCGGCCGAGGGCGAGGAGGGTGCGGATGCCGACGGCGGCAAGAAAGCCAAGTCGGCCAAGGCACCGTCGAAAGAGATCAAGATCGAGCAAATCCGCGCCCTGGCCGACTTCATGAACATCTCGACCCACCGCCAGGGCTTGCGGGTGGTGGTGGTGTATCCGGCCGAAGCGCTGAACATGCCGGCCTCGAACGCCTTGCTCAAGACCTTGGAAGAGCCGCCCCCGGGCACCGTGTTCCTGCTCTCGTCGAACAGCCTGGACCGGCTGCTGCCGACCATCTTGTCGCGCTGCCGCAAGTTTGCCCTGCCAATGCCCGACCAGGCCGCCGCACTGGCCTGGCTCAAGGAGCAGGGCCTGGCCGACGCCGACAGCTGGCTGCGCGAGCAGGGCGGCGCGCCGCTGGCCGCGCTGGCCCAATCGGACACCGGCAACCGTGAGGATCTGGAAACATTATTACAATGCCTGGCGCATCCCAGCGTCGATGGCGCGCTGCGTACTGCCGAGAAATTGAGCAAGGCACCCCTGTCGACGTTGGTTTCTTGGATGCAGCGCTGGCTTTACGATCTGTTTTCCTACAAACTAGCGGGTAGTATCCGGTATTATCCACGTTACCAGAAGGAACTCGCCGTGCTCGCTGCCAAAGTGCACACCGCGAACCTGCTGCGCGCGATGAAAAATGCAAACGACCGGCGCGCGATCGCGGACCATCCGCTGTCGCCGAAATTGTTTGTCGAAGACTTGTTGCTTGATTACACTGCATGCTGTACCTGAAAGGATTTTAATGTCTGGCAACCCAACTGACCCTAGTGCTCCGCAAATCACGCGTCCTTCGGTCCTGTCGCTTGCCATCAAGGAAAAGGCGGCGCTGTATGCCGCGTACATGCCTTTTCTGCGCAACGGCGGCATGTTCGTGCCCACCGTGAAGCCGTACAAGATCGGCGACGAGATTTACCTGATTCTGGCGCTGATGGACGACACCAACAAGTATCCGATTGCAGGCAAGGTCGCCTGGATCACGCCTGTGGGCGCCAACAATAACAAGGCGCAGGGCATCGGCGTGCATTTTCCCGATGACGAAACCGGCCAGCGCGCCAAGTTGCGCATCGAAGAGATCCTGGGCGCCGCCCTGCGCTCGTCGCGCGCCACCCACACGCTGTAGCACCCGACCCCTTAACCTGACTGTCACCGTGCGCCGTATGCCGTCTTTCGTTCACCGCCTTGCCCGTCCCGAGGACTTGCCCGTCATCGTCGACATTTACAATTCGACCATCGCCTCGCGCGAGGTGACCGCCGATACCGAGCCGGTGTCGGTGGCCTCGCGCCAGCCATGGTTCGACGAGCATGACCCGGAGCGCCGCCCGCTGTGGGTGCTGCATGCGGCCGACGATGCCAGCGCCAGCCCGGCCGTGATCGGCTGGATGTCGTATTCCAACTTTTATGGCCGCCCGGCCTATTCGGGCACGGCGGAGCTGTCGATTTACATCGCCGAAAGCTGGCGCGGCAAGGGCATCGGGCGTTACTGCCTGGAACAAGCCATCGCTTACGCGCCGAATATTGCCGTGCATACCTTGCTCGGCTTCATTTTTGGCCACAACGTGCCAAGCCTGGCCTTGTTCAAGAAGTTCGGCTTCGCTACCTGGGCCAACCTTCCCCGGGTGGCCAAGCTGGACGGCATCGAGCGCGACCTGATCATTCTGGGCAAGCGTATCGCCTAGCGTTTACAATGGCGGGATGTATATCGACTCCCACTGCCATATCAATTTCCCCGAGCTTGCCGTGCGCATGCCCGAGATCCTCGCCAAGATGGCCGAGAACAAGGTCACCCACGCCCTGTGCGTGTCGGTCGACCTGCCGGACTTTCCCCAGGTGCTGGCCCTGGCCGAGGAATATCCCCACATCTACGCTTCGGTCGGCGTGCACCCCGATTATGAAGATACGCCGGAACCTTCGGTCGACCAGCTGGTCGAACTGTCGGCGCATCCGAAAATCGTCGCCATCGGCGAAACCGGTCTCGACTATTTCCGGCTCCAGGGCGACCTTGAATGGCAGCGCGAGCGTTTTCGCGTGCACATCCGCGCTTCAAGAATCACGCGTAAGCCCTTGATTATTCACACCCGCGCCGCCAGCGCGGACACCATCCGCATCATGCAGGAAGAGGGTGCGGGGACCGACAAGGGCGGCGTGGCGGGTGTCATGCATTGCTTTACAGAATCACTGGAAGTGGCCGAGGCTGCGATCGCGATGGGGTTTTACATCTCGTTTTCGGGCATCGTTACCTTCAAGAGCGCCAAGGATTTGCAAGCCGTGGCGCGCGCCGTACCGCTCGATCGCATCCTGATCGAGACCGATTCGCCTTACCTGGCGCCGGTGCCGCACCGGGGCAAGATGAACGAACCGGGCTTTGTGTGCCATGTGGCGGAATTCCTGTCGGCCTTGAAAGAGGTGCCGCTGGCCACGGTGGCGCAGCAGACGACCGACAATTTCTTCAATCTTTTCAAGGTGGTACCCATCTAAGTTCGCGTTGAACCTGGCATTGCTTCGGTAACTGCGCAATTGCCGGCGCGCGCATGGTTTTCCCAATGTTTTCAAGGCTGTAGGGAGTCAACTTCATGTTCAACCTGATGATCCGTTTTGTGCTTGCCGCCTTGCTCGCCATGGCCGGCGCGAACGCCGCAGCCGACCCGGTGCGCGACTTCGTGGTGGCCGCGCAGATGGACAACGCGTCCATGGTGAAGAAACTCCTGAAAAACGGCGCGACGCCCAACACGGTCGATCCGATTACCGGCCAGACCGTGCTGATCCTCGCGCTGCGCGAGGGTGCCAATGACGTCATCGACGTTTTGCTGGCCCAGCCCGGCATCGATCTCGAACGGGCCGCGCCGAACGGCAACCGCGCCCTGATGATGGCCGCGTTCAAGCGCAACAAACCGGCGGTGCTGGCCTTGCTGGCCAAGGGCGCGATCGTCACCTATCCCGGCTGGACGGCGCTGCACTACGCGGCCGCCAGCGGCGACGACGAGATCGTCCGCATCCTGCTCGACCATTACGCCTACATCGACGCCGAAACGCCCAGCAAGCTGACCCCGCTGATGATCGCCGCCCGCGAAGGCCAGGAAGCGGCCGCCCGGCTGCTGATGCAGGAGGGCGCCGACGCCACCCTCAAGAATAACGAAAGCCTGACCGCCGCCCAGATCGCCGAGCGCGCCGACAAGCCGCGCATCGCCGACGCCATCAACGCCCATCTTTCCCTGAGCCGCAAGGGGCTTTGAGCGCATCCGGCGGTGCGCGCAAGCGCTGAACTGGCAGGGAAAAGCGAGTTATCTCGCGGCATCGAATAGCATCCATGTTGTTGATAATGATTATGTCGTACTGATCAAGCCAGGCAAGGGCGCAGGGCATCCGGGTCATGACGGCCTGCTTGCCAATTCAAAGGGGAAATTATGCTGAACGAACGCGAAATCGAAAGCTGCTATCTGGGACAGTTCATTCCTGTCCACTATCACCACAATATGTTGATGGACCAAAACCGGATGCACGGTTTCAAGTCAGCAATCCATTACGCGGTTTTCCCTGGCGCCAAGGTGCTTGAACTGGGCGGCGGCACGGGCGTGCTGTCGTGGTTCGCGGCCGCCAAGGCCGAAAAAGTCTACTGCGTCGAATTCAATCCCGACATGGTCAAGGAAGCGCGCAAGATGATGTCCATGAACCCCAACGGCCACAAGGTCGAGGTGGTGCATGCGGACGCCTTCGAATACCTGCCGCCGGAACCGGTCGATATCGTGATCTGCGAAATGATTCACGTCGGCATGCTGCGCGAAAAGCAGGTGGAAGTGATCGAATCGTTCAAGCGGCGCTACCTGGCGCGCTTTGGCGGCCCGCTGCCGCGCTTCTTGCCGGAAGCGGTGATCATGGCGGTGCAGCCCTTGCAGCAGGAATACGATTTCGAAGGGTTTTACGCTCCCATCGTGCAGTTCCAGGAAACCACGGTGATTCATCCCGGCACGGTGGAACTGGCGCCGCCCTCGGTGTACAGCATCCTCGACTTCAGCCAGCCGCTCGACACCCGCATTGCGTGGGAAGGCAAGTTCCTGGTCGAGAAGAACGGCGTCGTCAACGCCATGCGTTTCATCACCAAGAACGTGCTGGCGGTCGTGAGCGAAGAAAATGCCACCATCGACTGGCTGAATCATTACATGACCTTGCCGCTGCAACAGGGCGTGCAATGCCAGGCCGGCGACGTGCTGCAGGTCAGTTTTCATTACCGCGCGGGCGGCTCGATTCCCTCGCTCGAAGCGGCGATCCGGGTCGATGTGCTGCACGCGCTGGTGCCGGAGACCGCCGAACGGGTCCGGGTCTACGCCTGATGCCGCGCGCCGTGGCGCGGGCTGGCCCAGGCCGCGCCGTCATCCCGGCCGCCGGATTTGCCGCGCGGCGGGCGAGCCCGTAAAATGGCGGCTTCAACCGTTTATTTAAGTGCTCCATGGAAAATATTGACCAGCGTTACCTCGTCCAGCAAAACAAACTCAGTGATGATGCGCTGAAACCGCCTGTGTTCGCCAAAGTC
This sequence comes from Massilia frigida, assembly GCF_011682175.1. Classification (GTDB taxonomy): domain Bacteria; phylum Pseudomonadota; class Gammaproteobacteria; order Burkholderiales; family Burkholderiaceae_D; genus Telluria_A; species Telluria_A frigida. Next base: position 138,525 of record NZ_WHJG01000015.1, on the reverse strand, counting down.
ATGCGCAGCAAGGAAGGCAAGTTCGAGGGTGTTTCCTTCATCAAGAACAAGGAAAAAGCCACCATCATGACCGTGGAGCAAGCCCAGGAAGTGATCGACTGGGCCTCGAACAAAAAGTCCAACGCCCACGAGTACGCCACCAAGATCATCTGCGTCGGCCAGTAAATCCCGTCTATCGGCGTTTTTTGCGCTTTGCGCGCGCCAGCCTGCGCTTGGTCGCACATGCGTTGCCGCAGCGCCGCCATCTCCTTACAGTGAACTCACCTGAACTTTTCCGATACGGAGAACATGATGTTGAGTTTCCTGCTGTGGCTGGTGGTCCTCTTCCTCTGCTGGCCGCTGGCCTTGTTGGCACTCCTGCTGTATCCGCTGGTGTGGCTGCTGCTTCTGCCGTTGCGCTTGCTGGGCATCGGCGTGGAAGCGGTATTCGAGTTGCTGCGCGCCATCGTCATGCTGCCGGCGCGGATACTGCGCAGCAGCCCGGGACGCTAGCCGGCCGGCAGCACATGCCGGCCCGGCACTGCCGGCCCGGCACTGCCGCGTCAAGCGTGTTTCAAGGCCTTCGCCTTGGCACCGGCGGCACGCCGCGGTGCAGTCGGGGCCCGCGGATGCGCAGGGGCGGCCTGGCGTACTGCGGCCTGCACTGCCTCATTTCCAAGTGTAAAGATACTCATCGCCTGCACCAGCGTTACCGCCTGTTCCTGCAAGCTGGTCGACGCTGCGGCGGTCTGTTCGACCAGGGCCGCATTTTGCTGGGTCATGTCATCCATCTGGGTGACCGCATAATTGATCTGCTCGATGCCGGCGCCTTGCTCGGCCGAGGCCACCGCAATCTCCGCCATGATGCTGGTGATGCGCGTGACGCTGCTCAGGATCTCGTCCATCGCCGTGCCGGCCTCGTTGGCCAGCTGGTTGCCCGCTTCGACCTGGCCCACGCTGTGGCTGATCAAGACCTTGATTTCCTTGGCGGCGGAGGCGGAGCGCTGGGCCAGATTGCGCACTTCGCTGGCCACCACGGCAAAGCCGCGGCCTTGCTCGCCGGCGCGGGCGGCTTCCACGGCGGCATTCAGCGCGAGGATATTGGTCTGGAAAGCAATACCATCGATCACCGCGATGATATCGACAATCTTGCGCGAGCCATCGTTGATCTCGCCCATGGTCCGCACCACCTGCGACACCACCGACGCACCCTTGGTGGCGGCTTGCGAGGCGCCAAGCACCAGTTCATTGGCCTGGTGGGCGTTGTCGGCATTTTGCTTGACCGTGGACGTGAGTTCTTCCATGGACGACGCCGTTTCTTCAAGGTTGGACGCCTGCGATTCGAGGCGGCCCGAGACGTCGTTGTTGCCGGAGGCGATGTCACGCGTGGCCGCGCTGATGTTGTCGATGCTGACGCGCACATCGCCGACGATGCCACGCAGGCTATTGTTCATTTCCTTCAGTGCGCGCAGCATCTGGCCTACTTCATTGTTGGCGCCAACATCGAACTCGTTAACCAGGTTGCCGCTGGCGACGCTTTGCGCCACGGCAACGGCGTTGTTCAGCGGCACAGTGACGGCCCGGGTCACCAGCACGGTAAAGTAGCCGGCGGCGGCCAGCAGGGCCAGCATGACGGCGAGCATGGTCCAGCGCTCGGTATGGAAGTTGCCGATCTTGGCAACGAACATGGCGTCCAGATCGGTCTTGGCGGCGTTGTTGAGCGCAAACTGGGCATCGATCGCGCGGGTGGCGGCCGCCACATACTCGCTCGCGCTGTAGGTCAGCGTTTCCGGCTTGAGGATCTGGACCGTGGCCAGCTCGGTGAGCGTGGCCGACGCCGCCAAGGCCTCGTTCATCATGGGGGACAGGCTTTTGCCGATTTCCGGGTTGTACGTTGCCGCCTTGCCGTAGGCATTCGTGGTTTGCACGACGCGGTCGTGGATGCGGCCGATCATCGATGAAATGATCTGGCGTTCTTCCTGGCTGGCTTCCTTCTTGCCGAGCAAGCCGGCACCCTTGGCGCGCAATTGGCCGAGCTCTTCCGTCAAATTGGGGAGCTGGTAGTACATGGCTTGGATTAACTGGTAGGAATCCTTGTCCGGATCGAGGCTGAGACCGTAGTAATCGCCGATCAGCTCGTTCACCTTGAGCAATTTGGCCAGCAAGGCAGTATGCGCGGCGAAACTTTGCGGCACGGTGATCGTCTTGCCCGAGACAGCGACGCGCAAGGTTTCCCATTCGCGCTTGGGGACCGACCACAATTGGGCGATGGCGGGATCGTTGAGCTTTCCAACGAGGGCATCGACTGCCGTGTAGGCGGCGTCGGCGTCGGCCTGTTTGGCGGCGCGCTTGTCGCTGGCATCACCCGAGCCGCCCAGCACCAGCGCGGACAGGCCGCGGTGTTGCTGGGTGAACTGGACCACGCGCAGCACGTTCGCCACGCCCGGCATGCCCTCCTGCTCGGACGAATAGGCCGACAGGGCCTTGCCGGCTTCCTTGAGGTACAGGTAGGTCGGAATGCTCGTCACCACGATCCCGATCACGCTCAGGATAAGATACGTGTGCCACACTTTCAGCCTGCCGAGTATCGATTGCGCGGACATGATAATTTCCCTTTATGAGATCAACCAGGATTGCATCTTGAATGTTGCTCTATGCAATTAATGAACCCATCATAGCGTTATCGATCTCAATATGCATCAAAACTACGGGCGTACTCAACAAAATTTTGCACAAAAAAGACACCTCATGTTGAATACTTAACAGACGCCCCGGCATGGCTGCACTACATTTATGCACGGACACTGCGACCACACGGAAAGCAGGAGTCCGTTTTCTCATTTTTATAGGATATCATCATGCGCTTGGACATCTACCGCAGGGCAGAACACAACGGCAAGTATTCCTACCTGGCAGTTCCGCAAGACCGTAACATCCCGAACGAGGCCACCAATACGGACTGGGAAGTCGAGGCCAGGGCCTTCGAGATCGCCGACGAGGCCGACCGCTTGCCGGACTATGCCATCGAACGCTTGAATGAACAGATTGCCGAAAAAGGCTATGCGGTGACCGCGCTGCATTAATTGCGGAGGTAAATGCCGGCGCTGGCGGTGCGCGCACCGCCAGCGCCGGCAAGGCGGTCCCATCCTGCAGTAAAATCCGGTGAATTCAATGTCGGAAGTGTCCTGCAATGCCTGTCGACGATCCTGCCGCTGTGAATGCACTGAATGCAGCCGGGCGCTTCGATGCGGACCGGCACTGGCGGGGCAATCTGCGCGCGCTGTACGACGCCATGCGCAAATACGAGGGAGAACGTGTGTGGGATGACGTTTTTCTTGCGCGCTGGACGGCGCTGGAGGACGCGGGCGCGTATTTCGGCGAGATCGGGCGGCGCCCCTGTTCACTGCACGCCTGGCCCGAACTGCTCGAAGGCGAGAGCGAGAATTTGTACTGTGCCTCCCGGCTCAGCGATGTGATGCTGCTGCGCTTCCAGCACGGCGGCTCCGGCTATGCTGGCCCAGATATCACGTCCGACAACTATGCCGCCCTGTTCGCTCACCTTGGTTTTCGCGCCGAATTGCCGTCCCGCTTTCATCCGTTCTGGTGCGAAGTGGTGGAGGTAAGCGAAAGCAGCGGCGACACCATCGAGATGACGGGTCTGCTGTGGCCGGCGCTCTTGCTTGGAAACATGATGTTTTCCCGCGCCGGTGTCAGCGTATCGGCGCCGGCGCATTTGCTGGCCAGGGGCATTGCCGACCAGTCCGCGCTGTACTGGAGCTACTGGCGCAAGAACCGCAAGACCATCGACCTGTCGATGGGCTGGGGCAGCAACTCGCAATGGGGTACCGACCTGCGGCGCGACTTCGATCTGGGCGACCGCTATGCCTACAATGTCGATGGCGGCAACAAGCGCATCGACTTGCGCCTGCCGCTGGTCGACGACGACGAGCAAGCCATGGACTACATGGACCTTGCGGACCGCATCGATTTTTTAAGGAATCGCTGCCTTACCAGGTCCGATATGCCCGGCGGCAGCGATTTTTGGCCGTATGACGATTACTTCGAGGAACCCAAGGATGGCGAACGCCATCCCTGAATGCCATCCGGCCCTCAGGCCCCGGCCAGGCCGCTCTCCGGCAGTGTCATGCCGACCAGCTGCACGGGCGTTGCCACGACGCCGGCCGCGCCTTCGGCCTGGCTGAAACCGATGCTCGTCGCGTCGACAAAGTTTGCCTGCGTCAGTGCGCTGTGCCAGTTCACAGTGCCCAGGTCGATCCTGCCCTGCATCGTCGCCTTGCCATTGTCGGCGCCCGCCACATCCTCGATCGAGAAGATCATCGCGGCATTGCCGGTGCCGTCGACCAGCGCGACCACGTGCGTCATGGTTTCGGCGTTGTACGCGTTGAACAGGGCGCTGATCTTGGCCAGCGTGTCGTTGCTGGTGCCCGCCGCGACGACGGTGATCGACTTGTTGACCGCCAGGTCGGCCGTGAGCGTCTTGCCGCCCAAGGCAGTGAAGTCGAGGTGATCGATGCCGGCGCCCGCCGGGTTGAAATGGACCAGGGTGTCGTTGCCGAAATTCCCCTCGAACACCACGGTATCGTTGCTTGACACCGCCTTGCGCGCGCCCAGCGCCGTGCCCAGCACCACCACATCGTTGCCCATGCCCGGCAGGATCAGGTTGTCGCTGGCCGCGCTACTGTTCACCCCGGTGATGCTGTGCACCGCGCCGTGGTCGACCGCCATGGCGCTGGCATAGTCGCCATTCGCATTGAAGGTGGCCAGCGATGTCTGGATCACGTTGAACACGCTATCGGTCGACACGGCGCCGCCGGTCAGCCCATAGGCCGCCGCCCAGGCGCTCACTTGCGCATCGGTCAGGCTGGCCGGGTCCAGCGCCTGCAGCGAGATGTTCAGGTCCGCCGGGCTCATCGCGCCGTCGATCAGCGCATGCACGATCAGCGCGCTGCCCGGACCGTCGTTCACATGGAGCAGCTGGTTCAGCACCGGGTCGTCATTGATGGCGTGCGTGATCGCCTCGTTGATATCCTTGTCGGTCGGCATGGTCATGCTCAACGTGGTTCCCACGGTCACGCTGCTGCCGATGCCCTGGAAGCTCACGTTGACCTTGGTCCCGGCCAGCTTGTAGGTGTCGAGCGCGTCGCTTTTCAGCGCGCCGAACTCGCGCGCCGGTGCCAGCAAGCCCATCTGGTCGGCGGTGTTGAACACCCACTGCGCCCCAAGGTAGGTGGTCGACGCGGCGACGTTCATCTGCCCGGCGACGAACGAGAGCACTTCCTGCAAGCCCGAGTTCTCGGCGTAGATGGCATCGTTGCCGTCGCCACCGTCCAGCACGGCATCGCCCGCGCCTGGCTTGCGTAGCGTATCGTTGCCGTTGCCACCGCTCAGGGTGATATTGTTGTTCAAGTCCTGGTTGACCATCCAGCTATTGTTCCCCTGCACGGAAGGCAGGATGCGCAAGGTCAGCTGGTCGTCCCCGGTGCCGCCGCCCATCTTGAAGCGGAAGTCTTCCAGGCCGGCCGCGCGGTCGCCGCGCTTGGCAGCCATGTTCGACGTGATGTCCAGCATGACAACGTCGTCGTTGTTGCCGCCAAGGTAAATGAAATCGACGCTTTCGCCGCGCGCACCGGTCTGGCTGCCGGGCTGGTCGATGTACTTGGCCAGCGCCAGGTCGCTCACGATGGCCTCGATATCGACCTTGCCTTTCATGGCGCCGGCATTGACCTGGCGCACATCGTGGAAGCCGTAAGTGTCGCCATGCTGGGAGCCGGTGCGCTCGCCGACCAGGCCTGGCAAGGGCTGGTCGGCAGTGTCGGTGGCGCCGCGCACCGACACGTCGCCCTTGGACGTGCCGTTGACCAGGTTCACCGTTTCCAGCCTGTTATAGGTCGAATTGATGGTTTGCAGCCGGCTCGTGTTCTCGACGGTGATGTTGAACGCTTCCACGCCGGGCTGGGTGACGGTGCTGGTCGCCTTGGCGCCGATGACCAGGTCGCCGCCGGTGGCGCCACGGCCAACCCCGTCGAGCACGACGGTGCTGGTGATGAGCGCACGTCCCGCCGCGACCGGTCCGATCGGCATTGCCTTATGCATGGTGTCGTTTGGAATCAAGCTTGACAGCCAGCCCGAGGTGTCGTCGGTGGTCATGCTGCCGGTGCCCGGGTTGGTGATCAGGATTTCCCTCCCGCTCTGCAGGTGGCCGTACTGGGTGTCGTACGCCTCGAACGGGCCGCCCAGGCTGACCACCAGCTTTTCCAGGCCCGGCGTGACCGCGACCTGCGCCCGGATCGCGGCGAGCAGCTCGGGATAGGTCTGGGCCTGGTCGATCGCGGGCGAGCGGACCTGCACCGGCTTGCCGTTGAAGGTGAACACAAAGCCATCGTAAGGATTGCCCTTCAAGGGCGCGTCGCCGGCCTCGGCCGAGCGGGTATCCATCAGTTGCAGGCGCAAGGTTTGCCCGCCAACGGTCGGATTGAGCGCGCGCAGGGCGGCGGTGTCGAAGTACACGCCGAAGTCGACATTGCCGGCATCGGTGCCGGCCATCGCGACGGTGACGTTTTCGGGCAACTGCGAGTTGGCGATGCCAACGTGATCGATGACCAGGTCCCCGTGGCTGTGCTTGCTTTCCCAGCGTGTCACGCCCTTCATCGAGGCGGCGTTGATCTCGATCGGCGCGGTGGTGCTGATGCTGGCGTCGGCGCGTACGATCACGTTCTCGACGCCCTGGGTTTCCGGCGTCAGCGCGCTGGCCTGGAACACGCCGACGTTGGCGCGCAAGGTGTCGACGCCATCGCCGGCGCTGATGCGGTCGCCCGACTGCAGGGTGTTGCTGTTGCCGGCGATGTTCGCGACAAACAGGTTGGGGCCGCTGACGCCGGCGAGGTTGTCGGCGCCCGTGGTCAGCACGATCGACTTGCCCAGCTGCGCCAGCGTGGCGGGGACCGCCGTTTGCGAGGTTCCCGGATCGGTGGCCGCGGTGACGCTGGCGAGCAGGTCGCGCCCGATCTGGGCGGCCACGGCGCCCCGGTAGGCGCTCACTTCGGTATCGGTGTCGAGGGCGGTGGTGAAATGATTGGCGAAGATGACCTTCTTGTCGATCAGCGCCGCATCGGCGCCATTGGCCACGATGGCCCCGGTCAGGATCGAGTGCGCGGCGGCGGCCAGGGTCAGCGAGCCGCTATCGATGGCATTGGTCCAGAACGCGAGGCCGCTCTGCGCCGGCGCGCGGCCGAACAGGTAGTGGAACACTTCGGTCACGAAGCGGGCGGTGCTGGAACCGGGCGAGGCGGTACCGTACAGGACGGTCGATTCCCCGCTCTTGCCGAAACTGTCCATCAGCGCGCGCACGCTGGCGTTCGATGCATAGGCGGCATCCAGGCCGGAGGTGGTGGTCGGCGCGCCGGCCGCAGCCAGCGCGGCGCTCATGTTCAGGAGACCGATGCTATCGGCAGGGCGGCCAAAATAGGAAATATAGAGTTCTTGCGCTACTTTGGTGTATGCACTTGCCGTGGCCATGGTGGTCCTTGATAGAGTGAGGGGATGCCGGCCCAGCTGGCCTGGCGAATCACTCTATATTGCCACATCGAAATTGCAAAACGGGATGATTTTATTGTAAATATTTCTGTTTCGACTGTTTCATCGGGGGCGCCCGGATCGATTCAATACCTGGACAGCAGGGAGCTGGCGCTGCCCTTGTCCGGATGCGCCAGCAGCATGTCCTGGCACGCCAGGCGCAGGTGCTCGTTACCGGACTCCAGCCAGCCGGCGTCGGCAAGGTCGGCCCGGTCGAGCTTTTTTGCTGCCTCGACCACGGCCGCGCGCAGCTCTGCCGACGCGCCATTGCCGATCAGCGTCGCCAGCGCGGGCAAGACGCCGCGCAAGACCTCCGCCGACAGGACGGCGATGGCACGCGGCAGGCTGTCTTCCCTCGCGGACAGCAGCAGCCCTGGCTCCTTGCCCAGGATGAGATTCAAGGGGACGCTGAGGTCGTCGAGGCAATGGCGGGCGGACATCATCAGCGGGAACAGCCCGGGCAGCAAGGCGGGGTACTGTTGCCGCCATATCAGGCAGGCCAGCCCGCCGTCGAGGCGCAGCATCGTTTTGCGTAACAGCTCGACGAAGTCGGCCGGGTCATGGCGAATGATGGCATCGACCGCGTCGAAGAAATAGTCCTGGTCATCGCCGGGGCGGTACGGCATCGCGGACAGCAGGGTCCGCGTCATGGCCCAACGCAGTGTGGGGGGGACGTGCGGCCAACGCCGCATGAAAGGAGGTCGTGGCCGCCGCCGTGGACGCTGATCTCCCGCAGGGGTGTTGCGGTAAGGTTCAGGTCATTCATCGCGTACCCGTTTGTTGTCAGCCGATACGCTGCGCTCGCATTCGCCTGCTTATTTCACTGCCGCCAGGATGTACTTGTCGAGTAGCTCGAAAGGAAATTCCGCCTTCTTCAAATTGTAGTTTTCGCCCGTGAACACGGCGACGATATCGAGCGCGGGGACGATCATGATGTACTGGCCGCCATTGCCGTCGGCAAAAATGACGTCGTACGACACGCTTTTCACGGTTTCCACGCTGCGCCACCAGAAATAGCCATACCCGTTGCGGTCCGGCAGCGTGGTGAATTGCGTATGCTGGCGCGTCGATTCCGCCATCCATGCCGCCGACACCAGCTGTTTTCCATTCCACTGGCCATTTTGCAAGGCCAACTGGCCGAGCTTGGCCATGTCGCGCGGGCGCATCTGGATGTGGCCGCCGGTATCGGTCTGGTTCCGGTTGTCGAACTCGGCCCATTTGGCGCTCTGGATGTTCAGCGGCCCGAACAGGAACTCGTTGGCGAACGCCGGGATCGGCTTCTTGCTGGCCACGGCGATCACGCGCCCGAGCGTGACCGGATTGCCGGTGCAGTAGCGGGTCGTGCTGCCGGGCGCGGCGAGCGCCTGCAGTTTGGTGTAGAAGCTGACCCAGTCGGTCTGCTGGTACATGTTTTCTTCATTGCCCGGGGAACTGCGGACCCAGTCGTCGCAGTCGAGCCCGCTGCGCATGGTCAGCATGTCTTGCAGCTTGAGGCCGAGACGGTAGGCCGGCGCGTTCGGATACAGCGGCGCCAGGTAGCTGCTCAGGGTATCGTTGACGGAGCCGACCACGCGCTGGTCGAGCGCCACGCCCATCATCAGGGAGGTGATGCTTTTGGTCGCCGAGCGCAGGTCGTGCAGGGTATCCTTGTCGTACCCATTCCAGTATTGTTCCAGCACGGGCTTGCCGTGGCGCAGCACCAGCATGCTCGACATGCCGTGCGTGCTGGCGTCGGGCAGCTTGGCGACGGCGTCGGCCAGCACGGCGCCATCCATGCCGACGTCGGCGGCCGGAACGAGGGTCCAGTTATCCGTGGGATTGGGGGACACGCGGATCTTGGTGTCCGGATTGTTGCCGATCGTGTTTTTAGCGCTTCCGCTGTCGCCGCCACCGCCGCAGGCGCTCAGGGCAACGGTGAAGGCAAGCAGGCAGGCGAGGGCGCCGGGGGCCCGTTTGGCCAGGCGGGATGGCAAGATGGCGTGCTGAGTCGTCTTCAAAGTGTCTCCATGTAATTATTGATGTACTTACATTTTTAAATAACACTTGATTACAACACAAGCTTGCACTCGCAGGTGAAACAATTTCCTCTTGTTAAATATTGATTGCTGGACAGTTACGGTGTGCCGCAGCTGCTTCCGCAGGCGGGCTGGGCCTGTCCGATCAATGGGTCGCTGGGCCGCAAATCGCAGCCGCTGGCCTCGCCGTTGATGACCAGCGGACCGAAGGCGATGTCGACCGCGACCAGGCGTTGCTTGGCCCGCGTCGGGTAGACCCGATGCTTTTCGGCGACGCTGACATGGCAGCAAAACACGGCTTTTCGCGGCTGGCCTTGCGCTGCGCGGGGATAGCCGCGCAGGTCGGCGCTGGCGGGGATGCGGTCGAAGGCGGAAGCGCGGCTGCACAACGTCATTTCGGTTTTTTGGTCGTGCTCCCCTTCGTCGTGGATGCGCCGCCTGCAACTGGTCCGGACACACCTGCCAGCAGCCGACGTGCCGCATCGGTCAGCGCGCGCGCCTTGTCCTCGCTGCCGACCAGTGTCGTGAGCTTTCCGGGAGCCGCTTCGAGGATGGCCTCGACATCATGGACGCCACCCTTCAACAGCTGTTCACGGCTTGGGTCATCGAGCCCGAGCTTGTCGAGCGGTGTGCGCAGCGCGGGAGATGCTGTCTGCGCCGCCGCCGGGGGCACTGCGGATCCCGGCGTTTGCGCCAAAGGCGCCTGTGCGGCATAGATGACCGCACCCGTCACGGCCACCGACCTGGGCACCACCCGCAGCGGCACCACCAGCGTGCGCTGCAACTGCGCTCCGGGCCCGAATTCGAGGGCGACCTGGTCGCGCAGCACGTCCCGGCCGGACTGGTCGAGCACGCGTGCATACAGCTTGCCCTCTTTTTGCAACACCGCAGTTTTGTGGGCATCGTAGCTGGCGCTGAAGTGGCCCGATGCGTCGGTGGCGCCCACCGTTTCCACTGGCGTGGCGTTGGCACGCAGCAGCTCGATCGTGTGATCGCCCACCCCAATGCCCCGATCGTTGACGACGCGTCCGGACAGCGTCGCTCCGTCGCGCGGCGAGTCCGGCAGGTTCACGGCCAGCACTTCCGCAATCGGCGCCAGCACCCGGTTGACCTGCGCCCCGGCCTCGGCGCGCGCGGCCAGGGCCCGCGCCAGCGGATCGCCGTCGCCATACTTGGCGGCCATGCGCTTCGCTTCAAGCTGGTACGCCTGGGTCAGCTCAAGCTGGGCCGCGTTGACGGTCCGCGTTGCCAGCGCTGCGCTGTGGCGCGCCAGGCTGGCCGGATCGCTCGCCATGATGACATCCGGCGCCAACGAGCCGCCCGGCTGGTCGCCACTTGCCGCCAGCACGCTGGCGAAGAACTGGCCGACGGATGCCGGGTTGGAAAACAACTTGCGGCAAAGCTCCACGTCGAGTACCTGATTGAGTTGGTCGACGGTGGGGAGCACCGTGGTGCCCGCCGCCGGCAGCGCAACGATGCAATGGTCGGCCTGGTTGAGCGCAGTCATGTTCATGCGCATGGCCGCCGTCAGCAGCGAGATCGTGCGCGTGACGTCTTCACGCAAGCGGGACGCAGTCGCGCGCACGCTATCGCCCACCAGCATGGCGTTGGCAAAAAACGGGTCGGCGCGATAGACCGACGAGGTGTTCGACGAGTAGCCCAGGTCGTCGATGGCGATCAGCACTTGCGAGGTGATCGAGCGATTGACCAATCCCAGGCGCAGGAAGTTATCATCGAACAGCGTTTCGCCACCGGGCAGCGCGGTCTCGGCCGCCGCCCGGAAGTTCTTGTCGTGGTCGAGCAGTTTTCCGAACAGGCGTATCGCCAGCCGGTGGATGCCGCCAAGGTTGAGGACAAGGGCGCCGCCCACGATGGTGTCGAGCATGCCGAACAGGCCGCTGTACTCGCTGTTCAGATGGTTGTTCGCCACCGACAGGGGGCCGAACGCGAACACGGTCAGGGCGCGTCCGGATGGCTGGTCGACCCGGTTGTCATGCACCCGCAAGGCCGGCTTGCGGCCAGTCGAGCTTGAGAAGCGCGCGTTCAGGGCGCCGGCGAAGCGCACAAAAATGCCGCCGCGGATACCGGCATTGCGCGCGCGCTCATAGTCGCCAATGTCCGCGCCGTTGTCGGCCAACACATTGTCGGTGATCTCAAGGTGGTCGCCGTGGCCCACGAACAGCGCGCACACAGGATCGGCGGCGCGCGGGCCGTTTGCTTCCACGTGGTTGTGGTGGATCCGGGCCCCTTCGACGACGGCCAGCGAAATGCCGCCCCGGCCGATGAATTGCGCATCGGCCAGCATCTGCCTGGTGAAGGGATTGCGCAGGTTGCCATGAAGGTGGTTGTCCTGGATCACCAGCCCGCGCACCGGATCGGTGGCAGCCAGCAAAGGCGTGGTGGCAAGCTGCAGGATCGCCGAGTCGAGATACGCGAGCAGCGCGGCCTTGGGGTCGTTGGCCGGGATCTGGACAGGCGTCCCGAGCGCGCCCGCGTCGCGGTGCACGGCGAAGCCCACGCCCGACAGGCCCATGGCCGAGATGTCGTTCGCTTCGATGCCGATCTCGTGCAGAAAGCCGCGGCTTTCGCCCTTGAGCGCGGCCGCCAGCGTGATCGCGTTGACCAGCACCCCTTCGTCGCGGCTTTCGGTGATGCTCAGCACCCGATACTGGGGCGTTACCTTGAGCTTGTAGCTGCCGGGCGCCGCCTTGATGCTGACCAGTCCCTGGGCGTCGCTGCGGTCGAACGCGCTGTTGCTCGCTTCCAGGCCAAGGTCGACGCCGGCGAGCGGCTTGCCTTGTTCGTCCTGTACCAGGGCAAGCAAGCGGCCGTTGGCGGTGACGTTCACGACCGGGCTGGCGGCTACCGGCGCGTCAGCGTCGGCGGCCAGCTGGAGTGGGCCGTCGTCAGCGGGGAGGTCGCCGCCGAGCGTCATGCCGTTGCCGGCCCCGCCGGCGATCCGGTTCTCGCGCATGCGAACCCGCTCCGAGCCGGCGCGCACGTGGATGCCGCCGATGGCGCGATATGGCTGCACCGGCTGGAGCAGCGCCAGCGCGTAGGTCCACGTCAGGTGCGCGTAATTCAATACCAGGAAAGGATACAGGTACAGGATGTGCGGGCGCGCGCAGGGATCGGCCGGGTCGCGGGTCGGATCGTCGTCCGGAGCGGACGGCTTGTCGGGGTTGTCGACGAAGGGCAGCAAGAGCAGCGTGTTGCGCTCGATAAGCACATCATCGGCGGCGCTCGAAATGGTCGCACCGCCGTCTGTCGTGTCGAGCAAATGCAAGCGGTTGTTGGCGATTACCAGGCCTTGGGCGTTGCTGGCGCGGATGGCGTTGGTGCGGGCGATCATCCGGGTATCGTGGATGCGCAGGTCCTTGCACGTGCCCTCGCTGCCGCCATCGATCCGCACTGCGATGCCGTCGTAGGTCAGCAGGTCGAGGTCGCACACCTCGATGCCGACGCAATCGACAAAGTGCAGCAAGGGCAGCGCGCGGGTGTCGCTGCGCGGCAGCACAAGCGTGCGCCAGGTACAGCCGTGGATCTTGACATTGCGGCGCTTCTCGAGTCGCAGGTTAGCGCGGTGCACTCCTGGCAGCAGGCACAGCTCACCGCCTGTGTGCGGAAGGTGGGCGGCCGCCTCTTCAAGCGAATTGAAGTCGCCGAAGCTCGCTATCCCGTCACCAACCAGGAAGGTGCAGCACACCTTCTGGTTGGTGAGCGGGCGAAAACGCTGGCGGCAGTCCTCGATGGAGCCGGAAATCCTGGTGTCGTGGCGCCCGGTCCAGTTGATTTCGGCCAGCGCCACCCGGTGGTAGACGATGCCGGCGGGCGGCGCCTTATCGATCAGGATCTGCGGATTGGCGACGTCGCCGGCACGCACCGTGAAGGTCCAGTAGTCGCCCGGGCGGTAGTTGGCGGCTAGCGGTGAATCGAAGGCGAGCCGGATGCCGTCGCCCAGTTCCACCGGGTTGGCCGCGTTGGTGAAATCGGCAATCTCGCCGCTGCCGTTCCATAGCCGGAAGAAGACCGGGTCGGCGGTCGCGGGCAGCGTGCCGAAGGTGGCCGGCGCGGCGAGTTCGAGGTCGTGGTCGGTGTTGAGGGTGGCGCTGCTGCCGTAGACCACCGCCCATGTGCCCAGCAAGGCATCGTAGCGCAGCGCTTCAAGGTAGAAGTCGGTCAGTCCCGAGTTGATGATCGCGGCGCGGCCGGCATCGATCACCACGGTGTCCGGGTCGGTGCTGACGATGAAGCGGCCGCGTCCCACCAGGCCGCCGTTCCATTGGCTCCACTTGAAGCGGGCCGGAGCCCCTGCCGCCGCGTCGGCGATCTCGATGCGGTATAAACAGTGCTCGAAGCCGGTGTAGCCGCCGCCGCCGACCACGGGACAGTCGCCGCCGATCGCCACCACCGGCGCCAGCGTGACGCTGAGGCGGCCGCTCGATGTTGCCTCGTCGCGCAGCTTCGGGATGATGCTGCGGCAATCCTCGCCATCGGCAAGGCGCAGCAGCCTGATACGAAAATTGACGAACGCGCGCTCCGAGGTGTCGGGCCCGCCGAGCGCCGGTTCGACCAGCTGCTGCGGATATTGGAAGGCGTGCATGGCCTCTTCGGATACCTCGAGGATCACCGCGTCGCGCACCTTGTCGCCGATCGGGAAGGGCGGCGTCGACAGCGGCGGACCGTACCAGGTCGCCAGCCGCTCCACGGCGGCCAGCGGATCGGGCCCGACGCCGGCCAGCCGTGTCAGGATGCCGTCGGCCCAGGCACGGCCCGGGCGCAGAGTCACATGGACTGCGCCGCCGCTGACAAACGCCGCGTCGACGCGGAAGGCCTGAGGCTCGGCCGCGGGCACCGCGCACACGTCTGGGCCGATGATGTCGCGCCCGGCCTGGCCATTCCAGCCGAGTTCGAGCAGCTCGCCCTCGGTGAGGTCGGCGTCCAGGGTGACGCGGCCCTGCTGGTGCAGCACGCCGTTGACGTTGCGCAGCACGCCGTCGGCCGGCGTCGCTACCGGGCGTTCGTTGCGGCGGGGATCGAAATTGAGTATGGAAAAGTCGCCTTGCATATAGTCCCTTTAAGTTACCGGCATCAGCAGCGGACGCACGCCGACCGGTATGAATTCGCGCAAGCGCACCTGAAGATTGGTCCACTTGTGCGCTTCCAGCGTGAAACCGAAGGCGCCCATCGCATCGTCGCCCGGCCCAAGTTCGCGCACCGCGCGGCTCGATTCGCGGGCCAATTGCGCGTAGCCCGGATCGTTGAACCGCTCGGAACTGAAGACGATGCGGGCCGCGCCCGCGAAGACGCAAAAATGGTTGGGCGGAAGCCGGTCGCCGGCGCCGCTGAAAGCGCTCCACTTGATGCAGCCGTGCTGGTTGTCCAGCACCTCGAAGGGCTGCGTGAAGATCCCGCCCAGCCCGCCGACGGATGCCACGCGCAGCGCGCCGAAGCAGGTCAGCCCGTCGAAGTGCAGGTCGGCGCCCCAGTTCGTGGCGGGACTGGTGGCCGCCCCGATCGCCAGCACGCCGGAGGGCGCATCGCGCAAGCCGAGGCCGGCATCGACGATGCTCTCCTGGATCTCGAGCCGGTAGCGCGGGTCCACGCCGATCGACCCGGTGATCGAGCGCGAGATGACGATGTCGGGGGTGGGCACGAAGGCCTCGGCATCGGCCGCGGCGGCAAAGCCGTAGCCGTCGACCAGGCGCAGCGCCGGCTGCATCGGTGCGCGGGTGCCGTCGCGCAAGCTGTGCCCGCCCGGTGCGAGCGTGCAGCCGATAATCTCGAGGCGCGCCACGGCAACCCGATCGATCAGCGCGTGGCCAGCCGGGAATGGCGCGGACGGGTCGGGCGCGAGGTACAGGCCCTCGAGCCGCACCTGCGGCGTGAAGGGCGCGGCCGCGGCCGCTGTGAGCGGGCGCAGCGACAGCGGCTGGGCCAGCAGCACGAGCGGGCGGTGTTCACCGGCGGCGCGGATGGTCAGCCCCTCGGCCAGCCGCAGCGACAGGGTGCCGTCGATCGTGGTGCCGGGCAGTAACGACAAGTCGATCCGGTGCACCAGGCTGTCGTGAATCTCGATCACCACCGGTTTGCTCGCCGTAGCCAGGCCGGCGAGCGCCGCCTGCAGCGTGACCCCGCCCGGGATGTCGCCCACCAGGCGCAGGTCGGTGCCGCTGGTGTGTGCTTCGAAGCGGCGGGTGAGCGGATGCGCGCCGACCGGCCCGGCGGCGCCGTAGGTAAAGCTGGCGAACATGCGCGAACGCAGGCCGCTACCGTCGGGCACGATGAGTTCGGCCGCCTGGGCCGCGCTGTCCAGGCCGATCAGCACGCGCCCGATGGCGGGGTCGATGACGATCTCGCCGCTCCCCAGCGGCCGGCGCAGGCCGCTCTCCCAGGCGCACAGGGTGTCGCCCCGGAAGCGCCATTGCCATTCGGTGGCTGGCGCCTGGGGCACCAGCAAGGGGGCCAGCGTGTGCGGCAGCCAAAGCTGAAGGCCGGTGTCGCCAAGATCGAAACCATGCGGCGGCGTGGCGGCGGCATCGTAGAAGTCGACACCCACGTAATCGCCGGGACGCCCTGCCTTTGTCCCGCTGGTGAGCCTGGCCGCGAGCATGGGGCCGGGCACCGCGTCGGGCTCGGTCAGCGGCGAGACCACGCCGCCCGAGGTGTCCGGGCGCAGGAAGCCGGGGCGGCTGGTGTTGAACAGGCGCACCGGCAGGTCGAGCGGATGCAGGTCGAAGCGCAGCGCAAAGCGCGCCAGGCCGGCGGGCTGCGGACCGAGATCGACGCTGCCCTTGGCCAGCGGCAGCACGCGCGCCAGCCGGTAGGCAGCCAGGCGCCACACGAAGATCGCCAGGTTGGGCAGGTTGACGTGGCGCGCATCGCCCTGCGCCGGCTTGACGTCGGCCGTGCAGGCGAAGTTGTCGAACGGCGTGCCGAGCAGGGCCAGGGCGGCCGGGTCGCGCAGCGGGGCGCTGCCGCCGCGCGGAACGTCGAAGCGCGTGCGCAGCGGGTCGCCATAAGGCGGCGACCCGCCGGCGTCGGGGCGCTGGTGGTTCAGGTGCTGCGACCAGCCAAGGTTGACGCGCAGTTCCACGCCACGGCAGGCCCATCCTGTGAGATTGACGGCCAGCCGTTCGATCGCGCCCAGCGTTCCCTTGCGCCGGCGCAGCGCGATCGTGTCCGCCACGTCGGCCCGCAGCGTGCGCGGATCGCCCTTCAGGTGGGTGGCGCCGAGCAGGTCGGCGATGTAGGGGATGACCCAGTCGTCGCAGGTGTCGATGAACAGGTCTTCATAGAACTGGCCGATGTTCTGGTGCAGGGCGCTGAACGGCCCCTCGGCCGCAGCCAGGTAGGCGCGCAAGGGGTTTGGCGGCGTCTGCTCGACGTCGCGCGTGCGGTAGATCTCGGGCAGGCGCTCGAACAGCGGCACGCTCGGTGGTGGCTTCATGCGCATTCTCCCGCTGATGGTTCGTCGACGCACGAGATGCTCAGGTGCTGCTTTGCTAGCTGGAGCAGCTCGCGCGGTGCGCAGGGCAGCACCGCCGCATTGGTGCGCGGCGCGGCGGGCAAGGGCTGGGCCGCCGGGTCGGTCAGGGTGGTGCCGAACAAGCCCAGTGCGCTCACTTTGCACCACACCACGCCGGCCACGTTCTGCAGCCGGCCTTCGATGCCGCTCGCGTATTCAGGCTGGCCGAGACGGCGCGCATGCAGGCCGAACATGCCCTTGCGCTCGTCGGCGCCAACCCCGGAAAGCCCCAGTTGGCGAAAGATATCGGCCTCGATATCCGCTTGCCGGTAGCGCGGGTCGCGTGCGTACACCACGTCGACGAAGGCGTAACGCAACCAGGCTTGTTCGATCACCAGCGCAAACCGGTCGGGGCCGCGGCAGCGCTGTGCATGGACCAGCGCCTTGCGTACCGCCTCGAACTCGGTTTCGCGGCCAGCCGCGAGCAGCACGCGCAAGATCACGGCCGGCACGCCGTCGGCCAGGTCCCAGGCCGCGCTGGCGGCGACCACGCCGGGCACGGCCAGGGTCTCGGTTTCGTAATCGGCGATGCTGACCAGGCGTCCCAGGCTTTGCACCTTGCCGGGGGCGGCCTCGCGCGCCTTTTCCGCGTCTTCGGGCGCGGCGCCGCCCGACACGATGCCGGCCAGGGACAGCTTGTCGAATCCCGGCGGCCGCTCGCTGGCGGTCGGCGTCGCGCCCGGCTTGATCGGCCCATGGGCGCCGCTGCCGCTGCGGTACTGCGCGACCACGTTATTCAGTCCCGAAGGCAGGCGGGCCCCGGTCTCGCCGTCGCCGAACTGCACGAAGCTGCGGTCGTCGCCATCTTCGCGCACGATGTAGATGGTGTCGGCCGGTCCGTGACCGTAGAATGCGTCTACACGGCGCCACAGCCGGGCGTTGACCCAGATTTCCAGTGCCGGAGCGTGTGGCGGGAATGTGGCGGCGGACAGGAAATAGGTCAGCGGCGCCTTGGGCAGCGCGAAGGTCTGCCAGCGCTGCCGCTGGTCGCCATTGCCGAGTACCGCGTCGCGCTCGACCTTGCCCTGCGAGGCGTCGACCAGGTTGCCGAACACGGTGACGGTGGGGGCAGCCTCGTCGAAGTCGGCGTGCACAAAGGGCGCGGGTGCCCGATTGAAGCTCAACAGCCACATCCGTGCCACGTCGGGCGTGGCAGCGGCGAAGTCGGCCAGCTGGTTGTTGCAGACCAGTTCGACGGCGTCGTCATCGCGTGACAGCCACAGGCGCCGGCCGGCGAGCGCCTGCGCTTCCACCGCCTTGCCATAGAAGGCCAGGGCGTCGGTACCGTCCGCAAAGCCGCTCGCCTCGGGCGACGATACCGGCTGCAAGGCCAGCGGCGCACTGGTGACCTCGAAAATCCGGTAGTCCCGCACGTCGGCCTGCAAGGTGCCCGAGGAGGGCGACCGTACGTACTTGATCAGCGGCTGGTCGAGCGTGAGCAGCGTGCTCGCTGCATGGAGGTTGCCGAATCCGATCGACTGGCCGCGCTGGGCCACCACCGTGCGCACCACGCTCAGCGCCACGAACTTGACAGTATTGAGCCTCAGGCGCACCTGCACCACTACCCGCATACCTTCATGCAGGTCGCCCACTTCGGTGTCGAGCGGTATGGAGACAGGCGTCAGCGCCGTCGATGCACTGCTGGCGACGCAGTCGTGGCCCGCATCCACATGGCGGTAGAAGGCGGTGTCGCTTTCCGACGAACCGGTGATCTTGCCGCTGTTGTCCTTGATGGTGGCGACGGTTTTCGGCGGTGCGTTATGGCCAAAATGGCGGAAACTGCGGTTGATGCGATACGCCCGCACCGGCTGGTTCCACTCACTTTGAAGTGCGCCCTCGATCTCGACGATCACGCGGCCGAGCAGCCGCGTCACATTCTTCACCTTCACGACCTGTGGCGCCTGCGTGTCCTCGATCGCCCCTGCGACCGAGGTCCACGCCGGTTCGGGCGGGAGCAGCAGCAATCGTTCACCGGCCTTCAGTTCGAAGGCGGCCAGACTGGCCGAATCGGCGGCGCCGTCGATCCCGGCCACGTCGAACGATGTCGCGCCAACCCCGAGGCGGGGCGGGTAGCGCCGCGCGCGATACAGGTTGAAGCGGCCAAGGTGCGGCCACGCGATCAATTCGGCGTCGGTCTGGAAATCGGCCGGGACAGGCAGGTCCTTCAGCTCGGCCTTGACCGGGAAACCCTTGTGTATCGTGACCGGCAGGCTGCCGCGCGCCTCGATCGCCAGGGTGGCGCGCCCGCCGATGCCGGGAGCGAGCCGGTAGCCGGTCAGGCGCACCAGCTCCGCCACGCTCTCGCGCCACGCCGCGGTGCGCAGGAACGCTTCGTTGGCGTAGTGCTCCTGGTAGAAAGCGAGGATGTCGCCCAGGATCGCGGCCCCCTGGAGCAGGGCGATACCCGGATCGTCGGGGTCGCGGTGGGTCCATGCGGCCAGTTCGGGGGCGGCGTCGATATTGCGCATCATCGCTTCGACGAAATCCGGATAGCGCCCGATGCGGTAGGCGATGCGCGCCAGGCCGGGACGGTTGCTGGCGCGGCGCGGGAAATCGAACGCGTCGGTGATCAAGGGATTGCAGGCCATTAGCGTCTCCCGCCCTGGATATCGAAACGGATCAGGCCGCGCTCAAGATGGTCGGGGTCGTTGGCAAGCAGCACCACCTCGTCGACACCGATCGATAGCATGTCGGCGCCCGGCACGCCCGGTTGCGGCGCCGAGAAGCGCTTCATGCCGATGCTGACCACGTGCTCGACGCCGGCGATCCGGACGATGCGGCCTTCGATCGCGCTGCGGTGCAGCGCCTGGCCGAAGGTCCACTCGTCCGGATGAAAAAAAGCGCGTCGGCCGTCGGCGGTCCAGCCATCGGAGAATTCCTGCTCCAGCACGAAGCGCAAGTCTTCGCGCCAGGTATCCGGCCTGGCGCAGAGCTTGACGTGTATCTCCAACGGCACGTAGCGAGGCGGGCGCAGCTCGATGTCTTCGCCGATCAGGCGCACCGCTTCGAGGTGGGCGGCCACGCGCGGGCGCAGCTCGTCCCATAGTGCGTCGGAACGGGCGTCACCCACGGCCACGAATCCGGCCGGGTCGACCGCGACGCGCACGGTGCGCCAGCTACCGGTCCATGCATAGCGCGCCACCGCGCGCGCGACGCCGCTGACCTCTTCGGCACGCCGGACGTAATCGGCCGGCGTGACGGCGCGCAGCTGGCGGGCGCGGAAGGCTTCGGGCGCGTTGCGGCGGATCCGCTCGGCCGGTTCCGGGTCGCGGCCATCGGTCACGTCGAGTGGATTGGTCGCGCCGGTCAGGGCGCCGCTTTTGGTCCCGAGCAGGGGCTGGAGATTGACCAGCTGCTCGGCGCCGACGTTGCCGGCGTGCCCGCCGCCGACCTGGTAGGCCGCATGCACGATGGCGTTCGGCGCCAGCAGGCGGCCATTGATGCCATTCCCGAAGCGCAGCAGGCTGCGCTGCCGCTCGTCGGTCTCGACCATGTAGTGATCGCCGTTTTCGGCCGAATCGTCGCTGTGCACCAGGCTTTCGACTTCATCCCAGGGATCGACGTGCCCGCCGGGCAGTTCGACCTGCAGCACCAGGGTCGAGCGCGCCGGCTCTTCGCCGCTCGGCGCCAAGCCGCGTCCGCTTGGCCGGTAGGCCAGCGGCCCGGCGTCGGGCAGCTGCGCGAGCACCCAGTCGCGCCCATCCTTGTTGCGGTCCATGCGGGTGTAGTGGCGCTGCTTTACGCTGTCGGTGTCCGACGCCAGGACGGCGCCCGGCTCGTGGAAATCGACCTGCAGCGGGCGGCCTTCGTACACCGGCAGGAGATTGCCGAAGAACAGGGACACGTCTTGGATCGTCGTCGGTGGCGGACCGGGGCAAAAGGTACTGAAGCTGTAGTCGAAGGCGAGCGCGTCTTCTTCGCGCCAGTTCACGCGCACGAGCCAGGTGGAAGCGACCGGATCGAAGATCGATACGGCGGCACCGCGCTCAAGGTCGCCGCCTGCCAGCAGGCGCAGTATTTGCCGCTTGGCGCGGTTGCGCCCGGGAAGCGCCCCGCTCAAGGGGTTCAGCACCTCGGCGATCAGCATTTCACGCCACAGGCCGTTGCGAACCAGGTCGCGCAGCGCATCGGCCGCGGCCTGCGTGGCCAGCCCCGGCAGCGGCGCAATGTCGGCGCCCGTGCTGCCGCCTGCGAGCGCCGGCCTGGCGTCGCCCCAGGTATGCAGGCGCAGGCGATTCAGCAAGGGGTCGAGCCGCTGGCGCAGCCTGGGCGGCGCAATCGGTTGCTGGCGGCTGGCGAAATACACGGCGCCGGCCGTCGCCGGGTTGGCGCCGCTCCACACAACGAGCTCCTGGTCGTCGAGCGTGAACGGCACTTTGCCGGCGGCGACCTCGAGTGCCAGCCAGGTGCTGGCCTGGTTGCCCTCGCCGAGATGGTAGTCCACCAGCCGCGCGTGGCGGGCCAGCGAGACACGCTTGCGGGTAGTCGCCAGGTAGGCTTCGGCGGCGACCCGGTCCTGGTAGTCGCTCAATTCGTCGGCGGCGGCGGCGAACAGGTCGATCAGCACCTGGTCGTGATCGGCTTCGCTGGTGCTGGCCCAGCCTGGGACGCGTTCGGCCATCGCCACCATCAGCGTATGGCGGAACGAGTCATAGTCCTTGGCCAGGTAGTCGATGTGCGGGGCGGGGGCCAGGGCACGGCCGCCCTGGCGTGGTGCGCAGTCATTGGTGAAGCACCCCGGGCGGAACTTGAACCCGATCGCGCTGAACAGGGGATCGATCAGGTGCGCATCCCAGACCAGTTCGAGCGTGTAGGTCGAGTAGTCGCCGACCGGCGCGATGCGCAACGACACGCGCGTCGCGTCGATGGCGCTCACCGCCGTCACCTGCACCTGGCCGCGCGCGCTGCCGGCGATGATGCGCGTGCCGCCGCGTATGCGCAGCACCTGGCGTGCGCGCACCGGGTCGGCGCCGATGTAGGCCAGGATTGCAGCGACGTGCAGGCCGTTGATGAAGCGCAGTTCGAGGTCGGCATGGCCGGGTCCCGGCCCCGGCGGCAAGGACACCAGGGCCAGCCCGAGTCCATCCAGCCCGTGGCTCTTGAGTACGTCGGCGCGGTCGTCTAGCAGGTCGGGGAAGGTGATGGCGGTCATGAAAGTGGCGGCTTAGTTGGAACGGCGCTGGAACTTGACGACGCGCGAATCGGCGCTGCCGGCGGGACGGTACTTGACGCTCACTTCGAGCGTGGCGGCGGCGTCGTCCCAGGTCACGTCGATCATGTCGACGGTAAGCCGGTGGCCCAGCCAGCGCGACAGCCCATTGGTAATGCGCGCCTTGACCACGCCGCGCAGGGCTTCCGACGCCGGTTCGAACACCAGCTTGCGCACGCCGCCGCCGAATTCGGGCAGGAACAGGCGCTCGCCTGGGCTGGTCAGCAAGAGCTGCAGCAATTCATCGCGCACCTGCGCGCCGTCATCGAGCGGCGCGGCGGTGCGTCCATCGCCACCGATCCGGAAGGGAAAGGCCAGGTGGCGGCCGTTCGAGAGCGTCATTCAGAGCCCCTTTGCGTTCTGCTGCACTTGCACCACGATGGCGATTCCCTGCGGCGCCTGGAGTGCGTTCAGGCACAGGCCGATACTGTTCTGCAGCAGCACCGGCACGCCATGCACCGTGGCCTGGGCCGCACCCGTGATCCAGCGGATGCTGGTGCAGGGCGACGGCGCGGCAGGCACGAAGGCGCAGCCGACGATCAGGTGGCTGTCGGTCTGCAGCAGCGCCGGCGCACCGTCGAGTATCATCTCGGCATTGCTGGTGACGAGGATCGCCTGGCCGCCGTGCGGGCACATGACGCTGCTGCTGGTGGTCAGGATCGGGATCATGGCGGTACTCCGAACGCCATCGCGCCATTGACCAGGCTGACCCCCGCAATGCCGACCTTGATCACGCCGTTGTTCAGCGAGATGTTGTCGCCGCTGATGCGCAGCTCGCACTGGCCACAGCTGAGAATGATCTCGGTGGCGGTGAGTTTGATTTCCGGGCCGCTGCCATGGGTCAGCGTCAGCTCGTCATTTTTGTCGTTGAGGACCACCTTGTGGCCATTCTCGGAGACGATCACGCGCACCTGGGCCTCGGCGTCGTCGGGCTTCTCGTGTTCGGCCCACCAGGTTCCGGACCAGATCGGGGTGTTGATATTGCCTGCCTCGAACTCGATCCATACGCCCGCGCCGATCGCGGGCAGCATCAGCATGCCATGTTGGGCACCGGCGAACGGCACCGCCGGCAGCGCCCAGTCGCATTCATGCTCGTGCATTACGGCCGGCACGGTGGCGCGGATACGGCCCTGGCCGAGCGGGTCGTCGACGTCGGTGACCTGGCCACGGTATTTTCCGAAGTAGCTGGTCGCGGTGCGCTCGACCAGCCGCCCGAGGTGCTCCATGTCGTTCATCAGAAGATTCCCCCACTGACGGAGACCGATATCTGCACGCCGCCGCCGAGCGCTTCGGCCACCGCGGCGCCTGCGATCTCGGTCTGCGAATTGGCCTTGGCGTCGAACTGCTGCGTGTACAGCGACGGCGTGATGTGGTGGACCACCTTGGTGATCAGGTAGTCGCCGCTGTACGGCGTGGCGCCGGCATCGATGCGCACCTTCTGGTAAGGCGTGAGCACCGCGGCATAGCAGCCGGGGATCACCTGGCTGCTGAGATGGTAGACATAGCCGTCGCGGCGCGCCTGTGCGCTTGCCGCGCCGGCCGGGTCTTCGCGCGTGTTGTCCGCCGGGTGCAGCAGGCGGCGCGGAGTCAGATCGGCCGGCAGGGCCGGCAGGTCGCGCATCAGGCCGAGGTCGGCGGCGCTGGTGTCGAACGTGGTCTCGCCCTGGTCGTTTACGCGCAGCACGCGCGCCTGGGTGCGCGCGCCGCCGTCCGGATCCTGGAACACGCTGGCACTGGCCAGGCTGCGCCGGTCGCCGATCAACACCAGCGGCGGCAGGGCGGACGGGCCTTCCGGGTCGGGCAGGAAGCATCCGATGCTCGCTCCGGGCTGCTCGCCCGGCAGCACATAGGCATGGCGGTCGCAGGTGCGTCCGAGCTCGCGCAGGAATTGCAGGGCCGTCCCGCGCCTGGTCGTCGATGCCGGGCTGGCCGGGGTCTCTTCGATCCGGGTCTCGCCGATTTGCGCGAAGCGGCCGAAGAGTTCGCGCGCGATCTCGCTGGCGCGGCGCCGCTGGAACGGTGGCTCGGTCTCCTCGTCGCGGTGCATGAAGGCGCTGTCGTCGCGCACCACCATGGTTGCGCTGCTGCGGCCAGGCTGGGAATCGAGCGCGGCGTCGACGCTGGTCAGCGGTCCATCGATCAGCGGCGTGAAGGTCCCGCTGCCGTTGTCAAGTTCGATCCGCACGCGCGAGAACGGCGCGCTGGTAGCGCCCGGCCAGTGCAGCCAGGCGCCCTGGGCGTCCAGGCACAGGACCATGCGCAGGCGCGCTTCCCAGAAAGCGTCCATCTCCTGCGTGACCTCGATGTCCTCGATCCGTCTGAGTTCGTCGCTGGTGGCGGCGCGCTCGCCGAACCAGACCCGGAAGTGTTGCCCGGCCATGCTTCAGGCCACCGGGACGAGCAGGCTGTCGCCGGGCGTGGCGACCAGCGTGCGCCCGTCGAGCGCGGTGTTGGCATCGGCCACATGCCAGAACTGGGTGGCGTCGCCGTTGACGGCGTGCGCCAACAGGTCGAGCCGGTCGCCGGCCTGCACGGTGGCCGGCGCGCCGCTGGCCGGCGTCAGGCGGCGCAGCTTCAGGGCTTGCACCTGCCTGCCGCCATCGGCGCTGGTGTCGACGATGGCCACTTTTGCGTAGCGTGAGTTGGGCAGAAACATCGTGGCGGCTCCTATAAGGGGATCAGGTCGACGATTTGCTCGGCCGTGTTGGCGAGGTTGGCGATCGCCTGCGCTTCCTTGGCGATGGTCGAGTACTCGAGGGCGCCTTGGGCCAGCATGTCGTCGGAGCAGTCGTCGACGGCGATGACGCTCAGTGTGATATCGACTTCGGCGCGGGTCGGGTTCAGGATGGTGTCGTACTCGAGTTCGGAGATGCTCATCGAATCGATGGTCACCGGCAGCACGCGGGTCAGGCCCCAAATGAACAGGATGCGCGGGTATTTTTCGCGCGGGATCGGTTGCGCCGGGGGCGCGCTGTCGCCGCCCCCAAGGGCGCCACCGATGGCGTCGATCGCCGCGCCGACCAGGCCGGCGATCTTGGCGCTGGGCAACACCATTTTCTCGAGGGCGGCGAGCTGCGGTCCGATGCCGAACAGGGTGGCCAGCACCTTGCCTTCATCGAGCATGTTGGCCGCGCTGAAGTGCGCCTTGAAGCTGATCTTCTCGAAGGTCTTTTCTCCGGCCTGCGTGGTCTCGCGCTGGCTGGCACCGGTCGGACGCGGCGGGATCTGCAAGGTGCGCGACAGCGACTCGGGATTGAACTGGAAAATGACGACATTCGGGATCGGCCCGATCAGGCTGGTTCCGTATTCGATCAGTGCGCCACGCAGGAGGCTCATGGCTTGTTCACCTTCAGGCTGGTGGCGATGCGTTGCGCCATGGCCGCCGCCAGATCGTGCGGCGCCGGCGCTGCCGCAGTTGCCAGTTGGCCGGCGTCGACGTTCATTCCCGGCGCGCGCGGGCCCGGACCGGCGCCCAGGGTGCGGGCCAGCGCCGGCCCCAGTGCGCGCACGGCTGCCTGCGCGGTCAGGGGATCGATCCCGCGCAAGTCCAGGTCGAGCCGGTCGATGTGCAAGTGGCGTGGTTGCTTGGGTGTCATCGCTGGTTCCTTTGCGGGGCGACCAAGGCGGCATATTGGCCGAATTGGTCGAGGCTGTTGACTCGTTCGAGTTTGTCGTATTCACGCTGCAGCGCGCGCAACACCGCTGCCATGGTCAGCCTCGGCGCGGCGCCGGCGGCGGCGCTTTGCAGGCAGGCCTGGAATACGATGCCGCGGATGTGTCCACCGGCCAGGGTGAAACGCTGGGCCAGGAACTCAAAGTCGAGTTCGCTCGCGTCGACCCCGGCGGGAATCACGCTGCGCCAGATGCGCGCGCGCTCGGCAACACCCGGCAGCGGGAATTCCACCGCGAAGCGCAGACGCCGCAGGAAGGCTTCATCGAGGTCCTTGCGGCGATTGGTGGCAAGGATCGCCAGGCCCTTGAAACGTTCCATGCGCTCGAGCAGGTAGCTGATTTCCAGGTTGGCGTAGCGGTCGTGGGCATCCTTCACCTCGCTGCGCTTGCCGAACAGCGCGTCGGCCTCGTCAAAGAACAGGATCAGGTCGGACGCGTCGGCGGCATCGAACAGGCGGCGCAGGTTCTTTTCAGTCTCGCCGATGTACTTGTTGACCACCTGCGACAGGTCGATCCGGTACATGGGCAGCCCAAGCTCGGCGGCGATCGCTTCGGCCGCCATGGTCTTGCCGGTCCCCGGCGGCCCGGCGAACAGGGCCGACAAGCCGCCTTCGTTCCAGGCCCGCGCCGTGCCCCAGTCGTAGTGCACGCGGGTCAGGTTGTCCATGGCCGCGACGATCTCGGCGACCTGCTCGGCCTGGATCGGGGGCAGCATCAGTTCCGACAGGCCAAAGCGCGGCGCCACCGCCTGCGCCAGGCTGCCCAGGTCGAGGTCGGCGCGCGCGGCCGCGAGCAGCTCGGCGTGCGTGGGCGCGCGCCCAAGCGCGGCGAGTTCGGCGCCGACGCGCGCGATGGCCGTGCCTTCGTAGCGAAAGCGGCGCGCCAGCTCGGTCAACACGGCGCCATCGGCGTGGCCGGGCACCGCGCGGCGCCAGCAGGCCAGCCGTTCGGCGTGGCTGAGCGAAGGCACGGCGATCGGCGCCAGCGAACCGCCCAGTCTGCGCAATGGCGCGCGGTCTTGCATGCCCACAAAGACGGTCAGCGGCAGTCCGGGGAGGGGCAGCGCGATGGTCGTGTCGTGGGCATGCTGGTCGAGCACGGCGCTGACGTCGAGGTAGACCGCGCAGCCGCCAAGCCAGGCGGCGCTGAGCGCCTGCTCAAGCTGGGAGCGTGGCAGCGCGGCGCTGATGCGCACCGTACGCACCCCAGCCTCGGCGGCGCAGGCCGCCGCCACGCCAGCCAGCCCGGCGTCGGCGCCACCGATGACGGGCACCATGCGCATGCCCTGCACGGCTGGCGAGGCCAGCGCCGCTGCCACGCGCCGGATGAGCGCGCGGT
Organism: Massilia frigida; assembly: GCF_011682175.1. Taxonomy (GTDB): domain Bacteria; phylum Pseudomonadota; class Gammaproteobacteria; order Burkholderiales; family Burkholderiaceae_D; genus Telluria_A; species Telluria_A frigida. Next base: position 111,191 of record NZ_WHJG01000015.1, on the reverse strand, counting down.
CCATGGCATGGGGCAGGGCAGCCGCATCGACGGCCTCGAGGCAGGCCGGCAGCTCCCCCGTCCCCAGCAACAATTCGCGGGTGACCAGGGTAGGCACCGCCAGCGGGGTATGCCAGAGATGCGCGCCGCTGTCGGGCGCCAGGGTCAGCAGGCCGTGGGTGAGCAGTGCGTGCGCCGGCACCATGCAACGCAACAGTTCGTCGGGTGTGTCCCACAGACGCTGGGCCAGGGCGAACGTGGGCGCGACGCGGGTGGGGTCGTTCTGGCAGCTTGCGATCACCGGGCCGGCGGCGCTGTCGACCATGGGCAGCAGCGCGACCGCCAGCACGAAGCACTCCACCGGTTCCAGGTCCAGTTGCTGCGCCACCCAGCCGAACGATCCGCGCGGCGCGTCGGCGCTGTCCGGCGCGACGCCCGATGCAATCTGTTCGCTCAGGTAGCGCGCCGTGACGTCGTCGGCGAAGAAGGCTTGCTTGTCGCCCTGGTAGCGGGCCAGGTCCAGTGCCGCCAGCGCGGCATCGACCGAGGGCGGCAGCGCGCCCGTGCCGGGTGCGCCTTGCTGGCCGCGCTCGCGCCACAGCCAGCACACTTCGCGCCGCAGGCGCAAGGTGGCCTGGCCCAGCCAGTATTGCGCCAGGGCATCGTGAGCGCGCACCCCGGGCGTGAAAGTGAGCGGGGTGGGCAATCGGGGGGCGGGACGCAGGGCGGTCTTCATATGGTCACGCTCGGGCTGGCCTTGGCCTGCTGGTTGTTCACGCGCAGGATCAGCCAGTAGGTCCCGGGCGCGACTGCCGCCGCGACGCCGGGCACGGTGAGGCTGTTCTGGTTGGCGGTGGTGACGAAGGTGTCGACAAGATGGACCGTGACGCCGTCGGACGCGCGGCAAAACAGCAGCATGATATCGTCGCCGTCCGTGCCCAGCAGCAGCCCGGTTAACTGCAGGTCCGCGCCAATCAGCGCCGCGCTGTTCAAGGTGGGCAGCAGGCGCGCGGCCAGCAGATTGCTCGACCGCGTACGGGTGGGCGACAAGCGGCGCCGCACCACGATCGGCATGTCGCCGGGTGACAGCGTGGTGCCGCCGGCAACCGGGGTTCCAGGGCTGCCTTCGGCGCGAACCACGAGGCGGTCGAGGTGACGCTCGATGACGTCCAGGATCACGTCGCCGAGCACGACTTCCATGCTGCTGGCGGACAGGTCGTCGCCGTACAGGGTCAGCGCGGCGCCGGCCTCGAAGCGGTCCGGTTCGATACGGTCGAGGCGCGCCCCCATCGACGGGATCACGCTCACTTGCACGCCGTCGCGTCCAATGATGGTTTCCGGCGTCGTGTGGTAGTCGACCCCGACCAGCTGCGATCCGCGCGGCAGGCTGTCCGGCACGATCATTACCGGCCGCACCTGGAAGGCCACCGAGAGGCGATAGCGTTCATCCGTGCCTTGCATGATCTTCGACAGTAGCTCGACATTGGCGTCGTCGAAGGTGAGCTTGAGCGGTTCGGGGTTGTCTTCGAGCGCGCGCCGCACCGCGGGCGCGACCAGGGGGTCCAGGCGCAGGAAGCTCAGTTGCTGCAACGCCGACATGGCGCGCCCGAGCAGCTCGTGGGCGCTGGCCGTGTCGCTGCGCTTGTCGACGTCGAAGGCGGTCAGCAGGTACTTGAGCACGAGCCACAGCGGCGGCGCCTCGCCGTCACGCAAGGACTGATTGCGCAGGTGGGGGTCGAGCGCGGTCTCGTAGAGGAACAGGTTCAGTTTGGGGTTGTTGCCGCTTCCAGGGGCGTCTTCGGGTTTGCCGACCGAGACCTCGAAGGCGGCCCGGAGCAAGTGATCCTGAAGCAGCCGCGTCACCGCGCCGATGGCCATTCCCGAGTCTGCGCGCGCCATGATCAGAGTCCGCGCAGCGCGCGCCGCGACAGGGCGCTGCGCGCAACGGGGGCGGCCGGTGCGGCCGGTGGCGGCGGCGCGCGTTCGATGACCTGGGCGGCCGGGGGCGACACCCGCAGGTGGATGGCGCCGATCGATACCAGCACCTGTTCGCCGGCTGCATCTGGCGCCACTGCGTTCGATTGCGCCGCATCTGGCAACGGCGCGTCTGGCCGGGCGGGCGCGATTGCCAGGTGCACCGGCGCGGGACTGTCCGGCTGCGGCGTCTGTGCGACGCTCGCCCTCGCGGGCGCCGGGGTTTCCGATGCCTGAGCGTGATGAACGTGAGGCAGTGGCTCGCCCTGCGTTGGCGCCTGCTGCGGGCCGGCCGCCACCCACTGCAACACCTTGCGCATGAGATCCTGGCCTTGCGGCTCCGTGGCGACGGCCGGGGCAGCCCGATCCGGCCCCGGCTGCGGTACGCGCGGATCCGGCGCCAGGTCTGGCAGCAGGGTCGGCGTCGCAAGCACGGGCGCTGCATGGGGCGCCACAGCGACCGGCGCGACGCTGTCGGCAGCGGCACTGGACTGGCGCGCAACGTCCGGCACTGCGCTTGCCTGGCCCGCGCGCGCGTCCGTCGCCGCGGCGGCGTGCGGCTGGCGCACCGGCTCGGCCCGATCCCTTGCCGGAACGGGCGCGGCGCCCGCGCCGTAGCCTGCCGGTTCGGCAGCGGGCGCGGGTGTGGCCACGACCGCCGGCGCGATGGCGCCGTCGACGGCTAGCGCTTCCACGGTGGGGACCGGCGCCGCGTGCGCGGGAGCTGGCCCTCCAAACGTGATCGCGCTCGCGCGCATCAAGGCGCCGAAGTAGCCGCTCATCGTGCCGCCTCGCAAAGGGCGAGGTATTGTGCGCGCCTTGGCGCCGGTACAGCCAAGGCTTCCTGCTCGGTCCAGCCGTAGTGCGAGGCCAGCTCATGCACCTCGCGCAGCAACAAACGCTGGCGCGCGGCGAGGCGGGACAGCGCCAGCGCTTCAAGGTCGAGCGCCACCTGGTTCGGCGTGGCGCAGACCGGGCAAGCGCAGTCGACGGTAAAGTCGATCAGCGGGTCGAGCTCGGCGATCGCCGCCGACAGCCTGGCCTCGTCCTGCAAGCGCACCTCGCCGTCGAGCAGCAAGGTGGCCAGCATCATGCCGAGTGCCTCGTCGCGCGTGGCGGCCGGTTTGCCGCGCCAGTCACGCAAGTCGGCGCCGGTAGGGCGGCGCAGCGAGACGCAACGCGCATCGTCAAACACGATATGGAGCGGCCCGCCATCGCCGCCGCAAGCGGCAAGCGCCTGCAGCGACAGTTCGAATTCGAAGGCCGCGGCACAGGGTGGATGGCTGCAGCGCGCGGACAGGTCGAGCTGGCGTGTGCCTTCCGTCTCGATCAGCAGGCGCAGCAGGGCCGCGCTGCGTGCGCCCACTGGCTGCGACCACCAGTAGCCGGCGTCGCCATGCAGGCTGCATTGCGCGAGCAGCGCCGTCACGAGGCTGGGGCGGTCGGACTGGTCGAAGTCGAGGTCGAGGTCCACGGCCTGGCCGAAACGCCGGATCGGGTTGTCGAGCGGGACGCGCTCCACGGCCGTCACCCGGCCAGCACCGGTTCGGTCGGTTCGGTGACCTCGGGGTCGCGTTCCCAGCCCTCGTTCTCGAGCTTGATGTGCTGGATGGCGATGGCGTTGGCGTTGGCGTCGAGGTCGGGCATGGCCTGGTACTCCGAAACCCAGCAGCGAAAGATCTTGTAGGCGAGGACGACCTGGCCCGTCTCGTTGTAGATTTCGAGGATCAGGTCCTTGCGGAAGTCCTTCAGGCTGACCTCGGCGCCCAGCCCCGCGTTCACGTGCCACACCTTGTTGGCCCAGGCTTCGAACTCGAGGTCGTGCGTGACGCCGCGCTCGAGGGTAATCGCCTCGTACTTGGTGCGGCCCGGCGACTTGCGTCCGGTGGAAGGATCGCCGCCCTCACGGTGTTCGACCACTTCGGTGGTGCGCTTGAGCGAGCCGACCTTGCTGATTCCCGCCACGTAGCGGCCGTCCCATTTGATGCGGAATTTGAAGTTCTTGTACGGATCGAAGCGGTGCGCGTTGACGGCAAAGCTGGGCATGACCGGACTCCTTATTGCAGATCGCCGGCGATCTGCTGAATGGTGAGGACGACGAATTCGGCAGGTTTGAGCGGCGCAAAGCCGACCAGGACGTTGACGATGCCAAGGTTGCGGTCAGCCTGGGTGGTGGTCTCCTTGTCGCACTTGACGAAGTAAGCCTCCTGCGGCGTCTTGCCCTGGAACGCACCCTGGCGGAACAAGCCGTTCATGAAAACGCCGAGGTTCAGCCTGATCTGGGCCCACAAGGGCTCATCGTTCGGCTCGAACACGACCCACTGCGTGCCGCGGTACAGGCTTTCCTCGAGAAACAGCGCGAGGCGGCGGATCGGGACATACTTGTATTCGTCGGCCTGGCTGTCGTCGCCCTTCATGGTGCGCGCGCCCCAGGCAACCCGGCCGTACGCGGGGAAGCTGCGCAAGGCGTTGATCCCCTTGGGATTGATTTGCGCGTTCTCGAGATCGCTGAGCGGGAGCGCCAGTTCGAGCACGCCGTTGAGCACGGCGTCGGTGCCGGCCGGCGCCTTCCAGACCCCGCGCGTGGCGTCGGTGCGCGCATACACCCCGGCCAGGGTGCCCGATGGCGCCATCGCCCTTGGGCGCATGCCGTCAAGCGGATCGATGATGCGCACTGGTGGGAAATAGCTTGCCGCGTTGCGCGAGTGCGAGACGCCGGCCCAGGTGACGATGTCGCTGAGCTTCCTGTTGGACGGCGCATCGACGATATAGAAAGCGCGCCGTTTTTCGCACAGGTCGGTCGCTGCGGCGATCAACGCGCTGCCTGCCGGGGGCGCCGTCATGTCGAACGTCTCGGGAATCACCAGCAGATTGAACATGTCGACGTCAAGCAGCGCATGGATGCCGGTCTTGGCAAGTTCGTTGCCGATCAGGAGAGCTTCGCCGCCGGGCGCGCCGTCCGCTCCTTTGGTCGAGGGCACGGCCTTGTCGAGCGCTACTGGGCGATGCTGTGCAGCACCGCTGCGTTCGATACCGCCATTGGCAAGGCCCATCTTGATGTTGGCGGCGAGGCTGCCGAATGGCCCGCCGCTGATGACGACGCTTGATGATTCATCCACCGGCAGTGCTGACGTGAGCTTCAGGTGGCCAGCGCCTGCGGCCCCGTTGACGTCCGATTCGCTGGCCGCCAGGGCCGCGCCGTAGCCGCCGGCGCCGATCGCGTTCGTGACAGCGGTGACGAAGGCCGCAATCGAGGGCCAGGCCGTGGCGGGAAGGGGCGGCGCGAGCACGTTCAGCACGAACGGCGTCGTGCCATTGACGATGCCGCTGATGATCGTATTGGCCGGTACGTTCAGCGGCGCACCAGCGAGGGGGCCGCTGACCGCAAAGCCGGCTTGCGTGAACGTCAGGGGCGAGTGGCGAGTCACACGCACCGCTGCCGATGCGTGGTTGACGACCGACTCGACGTACTGTGCTGACTTCGTGTCGAGGCTGAGATTGCGGTGGGTTTCGATCACCACCGGATCGCCACCCAGTGCGGGCACTTGTGAAATGACGAGATTGAAATCGCTGGCCGGGTTGCGCACCTCGGTCAGTTCGACGGAAACGCGCAGCGCATTGCCCCAGGCTCCGGGGCTGGCCGCGGAGACATCGAGCACTGGCAAAGGCACAGGCGTCGTGCCATCGAGGAGTACCCATCCCGCCGTACCGTGACCGCTGGCTACCCGCACGATCAGGGCCTGGGTGCCGCCATTGAGGAAAAACTGGCGCACCGCATACGACACCGGACTGTCACGATCGAGGCCGCCGTGGCTGCGTTCGAAGTCGGCGAAGCTGGTGATCGCCACCGCTTTGTCGACCGGGCCTTTGCGCGTGAACCCGACGAATGCCGCAACCGACGTCGCCACGCCAGTGATGGTGCGTACGCCGCTGCTCTTTTCGACGATGTAGACACCTGGATAGCTCACCTGGACCATACAGTCTCCTGTTCGAGAGGATTCACCTTTTTCCGGCGCCCCCAGGACGTTCATTCACGCCGGTTCCGGACACGCGGATCATGTTGTCAATTTAACTGGGGCGCGTCGCATCAACGTCTCGCCGCCGTCTGCCGTGGTGTCGTGCGCGGGTTGGGGCGGGCCTGCGTCGGAATCGCCTGGAGGTGTGCGCTTCATGCGGTCCGCAGCAAGCGACTGACCCTGCGCGCCAGCTCACCTTCTCGTTCCAGCAATGTAGTACGTCTGGTAGGCCGGATGATGTTTTAACGAGGCTGAACAAATGCCGCATTCCATGTACACGTCGAGGAAGCTGGACTGATTGTCGAGCCGGGGGTGCCCCAACTGGTGAAGATGCGTTTCGAGTGCGCAGAGATTGGCCCGCACGTCAAATCCACCCAGGTACAGGGGATGTATGTGGTGCGCATCATAGGGCGCATTCCACCTCGATTCGTCGTGCAAGACCATCGGATCGCACGGATCTGGCGGCGGGACGTGCCTTGTCCTCGCGTACGCGATCTCCGCTGAAAAGCGCGCCTGGGCGGGACCGCGGTCGCCCAATCCTTCGGCCTCGCGAACGTCCGATGGCGTCCGGATCAGTGCGAAATCGGGGGGGAGCGGCAATTCGCTCGGCCACAGGACCGGCAAAGGCTCCGGACACGGGTCGGAACGGCAGCTGCGGCGCCGTCGCTCCCGGGTCGGACTATCGGTCGGTAGCGTTGTGGCGGCGACTCCGATGCCAACGGTTGCGGTCGCGGCCGCGAGAACGGACGAGCTGGCCTCAACTGCCGCTGGCGCCAGGGCTTCGACTGCCACCGGAGCCAGGGTCTCAATTGCCACGGGCGCCGCAACCTCAAGGATTGCCGGGGCTGCCAGTTCTGCCGCCACAACCAGCGCGCCGTCCGCCACAACCACCTCGGTCGTGCTCACGGCGACAACTTCGGCGAGAATGATGGCCTCGGGCGTTGCCTCCGCGATGAGCAGGCCGGCTGCCACGAGGGCTGGCGCACGCTGGACTTGCATTGCGCTTTTGTCAAGGCGGGGCGCCGGTGCGTCTGCGTCATGCCCCAGGACTGCGGATTGAGCGGCGCGGTCGGCCTGCCGTTCCAGTTCTTCCTGAGCGGCGGCCCCCATTGACTGTTGGGGCCTGCCTGAGCCCTGCTGGACGGTGTGGGCCAGTTCATGCGCAATCAACAGGTCGCCCGTTGTGGTGCCCGGACGGTACTGGCCTGCGGCAAACGCAATATCCTGGCCAACGGTGAAGGCGCGCGCTCCGAGCACGCTGTTGAAGCGGGCAGCGGGCGAGTCGTCGTGTACGCGGACGGACCCGAAGCTGGTCCCGAACGAGCCTTCCATGTTCGCGCGCGTGGAGCGGTCCAGCGTACGCCCGCTCCCGAGCTGCGCGCGGATGACCGACGGCTCATGCGAAGGCAGCGTTGCATCCCGGCTCTCGGTCATGGCTTGCGCCAGGGGGCCTTGTCGTTGCCCGATCCGGCGAGCCACAATGCGAGCGCGCTCGCTCACCGCGGCGATGAGCCCGTGCGCGTCGGCCCCCGCGGGCGGCCGCGCAAACGCCTGGATCAGACGCATCATGGAAGACAGGGGGCGCGTCGCATAGCGCTCGATGGTGCGCAGGATAAAAGGGCAGTTCCTCGCCGTCCGGCCGAAGCGCCGCAATTCGGCGTCGCTTGCGTCGAGCAAGGCGGCACGCAAGGCCGCCAGAAACGCCGAGCGCGGCATCTGCCCGGCCGCGAGATGCTGCCCGTCCTCGACGACAGCGGGGCCGCGTGATACGGGTCGTGTCGATGCGCCCGACCGGTGCTGGCGTTGAATCGTGCGATTCACAGCCGGTCCGAGCGGCGTCAGGCCGGTACTGCGCCGCGCCGCGGGCTGGCCTGACGCTGGATCGTTGAAGAGCCTGGAGGCGACGCCGTCGGCCTGGCGCTCATGCGCATCGCCCGCTTGGCTCACGGTCAGGCCGGCCGCGCCTGGCCGGCCCGACACGGGGCCGTTCGCCTGCTCAATGACATGGGTGAGTTCGTGCGCAATCAGCTCCTGGCCTGGGCGTGAGTGCGGTGCGTACGCCCCGGCATTAAATACCAGATGACGTCCCACGGTGTACGCTGCGGCATCGACGGCCCGTGCGGATTGCGCCGCCCTCGCGTCGGCATGAATCCGGACCTGGCTGAAGTCGTAGGCGAAGTGGCGTTCCATGACCGTGCGCGCGGCGGGATCGAGCGCCTGGCCGGGCGCGCGCAAGACCTCGTGGACGATGGGCGGGGCTTCCTCCTCGCCTGTAGCCGTGCTTCCCGCCGGGCGAACGCTTGGCACGCTCGTTGACGCGGCCGCGCTGGCCGATGCGGCGGAAGCGCAACGCGGGCAAGCTCCGCCACAGGCACAGTTTGAAACACGTCCAATGGCTGCGGGTGGTGCCGTGGACAGCGCAGGGCGTAAGCCCGGCCGCTGCTCGTGGGCGGAGGGGCGTGTGACCGTGGAGGCCGTTGTCGCGTGGGCACGTTGCATGTTGAGTGGCTGGGGTAGCGTCAGATGGTCATGGTGTCCGCATTCAAAGCATCAATGAACAGGCGACATCGCACGTGGCCCGGCACCGCGTATCGTCTTCGGGAATGGTCTCTTCGCAACACGCTTTACATGAATCTTCGTCATCCGATTGTTCAAGGCAGGGATCCGCGCAACGTTGCTGCCGGTCATCGGGCGGGTCGGGTTCGGGCGCAGGCGCTGGCGCAGGGTCGTCCCGCCATGCCACCTGAAAGTGCAGTATGCCTCTCGTCGGGTGCACCCATTTCTCCCATCGCGCCGGGTCGTGCCAATAGTCAGGGCCGCAAAACACGAACCCGGCGGCGCGCAGCCGTTCCCGGGAGATGTTCCGAATATTGTCCCAGCCGTACAAGGGCTCGCGCATGCCGCACACGTTTGCCGGCGGCGCTGCTTGGCGGTCGATGCGCGTGCCTGTCGCGCTGCGCGCCGCGCCCTGCTGAACCACATGGGTCAATTCATGCGCGAGCAGTCGCTTGCCTTGCTCCGTGGCGGGCGCATATTCGCCGGCAGCAAACACGACATGGCTGCGGTAAGTGTAGGCCCGCGCCTGCACCGAGCGCGCGGCGGCGGCCGCCTCGCGGTCCGCGTGCACCCGCACAGCGCTGAAGTCGTGCCCGAAGCGCGGTTCGAAATAGGCGCGCAACGCCGACGATAGCGGTGCGCCGCCGCTGGCGGCCGTCCGCACAGCCGCGCCGGTATCGATGTCGTTTTCCGGACCGTCAAAAGCCGCTTGCCTGGCCAGCGTGGTGTTGTCGTAATCGTCGTCACAGGCTGCGCACTTGCGTTCAAGCGCGACAGGACCGGTGCCGATGGCCCCTGGCCCGGATGCCGCGCTGGCGGGGCCGCTGGTCATGATGTGGTCGGCTACCTGGTCCGCTTCGCGTTCTGCGGCATCGCCCGGAACGCTGATGTCCGGCTTGCGCTGGATCGGCATGGCTGCGCCCGGAGCAATGGCTGCAGTGCAGCGCGGGCATCCGCCACCGCACGCGCAGGCGCCGCCGGCGCGCAGGGCGACCGGCCCGCCGGGCGTGCGGCCGGTGGCCGGCGACGGCACTGGACGGGCCGTCCTGGCGCTGCGTTGGCGCGGTTCGAACGATGTCGCTTGCATATCGGGCACTGCTCCAAACGGTCTTGCGATGTCAAAAACTGAAGCGGATACGCGGATCATGTTGCCAATCTATCCGGGGTGCGTCGCATCAACGTCTCGGCCGCGTCTGCCGCGCTGTCGTGCGCGGCTTGGGGCAGGGCGGGCCTGCATCGGCATCGCGTGGAGGCAGGAGGCGGGACTGATGGTCGAGACGGGGTGTCCAAGAGCGTTGCCTGCGTGCATGGACTCAACCCATCACCGTGAGCTGGACGCTGGCCGCTGCCGCGTCGGCCTGGGAGCCTGTGTGGATGCGCACGTCATCGACGTTGCGGCCGAAGCGGCTGCCAAGTAGGCGCGCAGGCCGACGGGAAGCGGCGAGCCTCCCTGCGAAGCCACCCGCATGGCCAGCCCGGTGTCGGGCGCTGTGTCGCTGTTTTCAGCGGCGGCGCACTGGACGAGATCAAGCGCTTGCGCGTGCCCGGCGACGGTCCGCGCGCGGCTGGTGCTGTCGAGTGCGCTCGGCTGCGCCATGCGCGTCACCCGGTCGGCGACGTCGTCGGCTTCGCGCTCGAAGCGGTCGCCCGGCGCGCTGATGCGCGCCTTGCGCTGGATCGGCATGGCTGCGCGTGTGCCAAGCGCGGCCGCTGCGAGATCGACCTGTCGCCGTCTCCTTCAGTCGGGTTCGATAGGACGGCCGGCGGCGGCCGCGATATCTTGCCGGAAGCGGGTCTCGATCCCGGCGAACAGGTGCTGCGCACGCTTGAGCAGTTCGTCCAGCGCCGGCAGCGGCTCGAGCGCAAATCCAGATGCGCTGCCGGGCGTCCCGCTCACGCCCGAATCGCGCCAGGGGCTGGCAACGCTGCCGTCCCGGATCGACTCGTGCAGTGCGCGGGTCTGCTGCGACGGTTCCACTCCCAGCTCCTGCATGAGCACGCGTTCGCAGCGCTGGAACTCCCGCAGCGCCTGGGTTCGATTGCCTGCCAGCACGTGCAGTTGCATCATGTGGCGGTACACCTGCTCGCGAGCGGGATCGAGCGCAAGCATGCGTTTGGCATAAGCCAGTCCACGCTCGCTGTCGTGGCGCGACTCGCACCAGCAAACCAGCTTTTCGAGTGCGTCGAGCAATTCGTTCTGGAAGCGCTCGCGTTCGGCCAGGCACCAGTCCTGGTACCAGCCTTCCAGCAGGTCGCCGCGGTATAAGCCCACCGCATCCTCCAGGCGACGCCGGGCGATATCGTCGAGTTGAGCACCAGGTATGCCGTGACAGCAGCGCATCGCCTCCTCGAACTGGGCCACGTCCACCTGCAACTGGTCGCAGCTGTTCAACTGGATCCATTCCGGGTCGACCTCAAGGGCTTGCATGCCACCGCCATCGGCGACGGGACGCAATGCGGATTGAATTCGCCATAAGGCCTGACGCAGGTACTTTCGCGCCTGCTCAGGGGAGGAGTCTTGCCAGAGCAAGTCGGCGAGCGTCTCGCGCCGCTGCGGATGGTTGCGATGCAGAACCAGATAGCAGAGCAGTTCGCGCGCTGCCCGATTGTTCAAGGTAGGTTTCGCCTGATCTCCACAAAAAATGCCGAAGCGGCCAAACAGACGGACCGTCAAAGCAACCATGCACCTTCCTTTCGCAGTCGATTGCATTGTGGTGAAGCCGCCATGCATACCGACTTATTGCGATCGTCTGTAGCAGGCGCAGCGCAGCAATTACCCATGTACAGATCGTAACACCGGTGCTAAGTTATTGCACGAGCAACGCTGCAAAAATCGCCATCTGGATTGAATGGCTATCCCGAGCAGGCGGCAATGACAGCAAGACAGGGGCGGCTCCCTGCCTGCGGCCCACTATCCGGCGGCACCGTACCAGCAGGCGCCGACCAACACTGGACGAGCATCGCCACTCTTTGATTGGATAGTGTTGCGTTTTTGGTCATTGGCCGATGTGTCCATCGACATTTGAAGCAAATCCGGTCATTCCGAAAGTTGTGAACTAAAATTGCCAATTCCCGCTGGACGGATTGGGATGGAGATGGAAACGATGGCACGGTTGCTCACAGCGGCAGGCAGCGCGCTGCCGTCCGGAGCCATCGGTACCACATTTCGGGCGGGCAAAAAAACAGGCCAGCCACCGCTGAGATGTCAACCTTGAAAGGAGCCGCCCGTGAGAGCCGTCCAGTCCGTCAAGATTCCGCCCGGCAGCCGACATCAGGCCGGCGCGTACGGTTTACGGCATCAGCCGCGAGCTCGAACAGGGCGATCGCACGCACTGGCTGGCGCCGTTCGACCTACGCCAGCGTGCGCCTGCGGCGGTGCTTGCCCGCGCTGCACGTCCGCTGTTTCTTCCTTCACAGCGCGGCCGATGCAACGAAAGTCAACGGTCAGTTCCCCGGGAGATGCCTCCGAGCGCGAGGCAGACGAGCTCGCGCACAAGGTGATGGATGGTGCGGCACCGGCAGCCGCCGGCCAGGAGCAAGGAAAGACGATCCAGACAAGGCAAGCTCGGTCCGCACAGTCAACTGCCGGGCTCGATACCGGCGGTGCCGTGGACGCCGCTTCCAGAGGCGGCGCACCGCTGCCGCAGGAGGTGCGCTCCTTTTTCGAGCCACGCTTCGGGCACGATTTCGGCCAGGTTCGGATACACGCCGGCAGCGAGGCCGCGCGCGCTGCGCGCGGCGTACAGGCGCGCGCCTACACCTTCGGCAGTGATATCGTGTTCGGCGGGGGCGAATATGCGCCGGCGACAGACGATGGCAAACGGCTGCTCGCGCACGAATTGGCGCACGTCATTCAGCAGGGGGCGGGTGGCACGCCCTCGATCGCGCGTCAGGACACGCCTTATGTCTCGCCCTACAACGAAGAACTTGCGCGGGAACTGTTCACCCGTTTGAACGCTCAGCGGACCGCCGAAGAGGCGATGAGCGCCAGTGGTTTTCGCACGCGCGTCGGCGCGGTCGCGGCGGTGTTTGACCGCGCGGGCAAGCGCATCGCCACCATCGAGAGGATGAATGCGCGCGGCGCCGCCCATGCCGAACAGCTGGTCGAGGCGGAGATCCGCTCGATGATCGCCTCCGGCGCGCAGGTCAACTACACCGTGCTGATGATCGACCAGGATCCATGCCCCGGCACCTGCTCACCGCTGCTGAAAGAATGGAAGGATTTCACCGCCGCCGGCAGCCTGAGGACGGTCACGCCCATGCGCATGAGCAAGGTCAATCCCGACCTGCCGGTCGCCGCCAAGACCGCCTACAAGGATGCGCTGCTGCAGTCCGAAGTACCGTTCGAACCGCGCACGCCGCCGCCGGACCACATGGCGTCGCTCATGACGCGCGGCGAGCACACGCGCGTGCGGCTTCCTCTGGCGCCGAACCAGGGCCCTGCGCCAGCGGGCGTCACGCCCACTGCGAACGTCGCCCCTGGCCTGGAGGCAGCTGCGGCAAAGGCGCTCGCGGCGCGGGAGGAGGCCAGTGCCGCGAAGGCGATGCTCGACGGCTTGGGGGAGGGCGTGGCGACGCAACTGGTGCGCGTCGAAGGCAAGCAGGCGTGGAAGGCGGCAGCGGAGGCGTTCTCGGCGATGGCGATGAGGGCGACGGGCAGACGCCTTGCCAATGCCGCGATCCCGGTGCTCGGCGCCGCCTTCTCCGTGCCCGACGTCATCACGGGCGTCAAGGACATCGGGCACGGCGACATCGTCATGGGTGTGGGCACCGTCGGCGTTGCGCTGGTCGACATCGCGGCGCAGGGGCTGCACTTTACGGATGAGTTTACGGGCGGCGGCGGGACGGTGCTTGCGTGGACCATCCAGGGCTGGACCGCAGCGATGCAAATGGGCTGGGAAGCGGCGCGCGTCGCCGCGCGCTCGGCCGAACTAAGCCGCTACATCCGGGAACACAACAACCAATTGCCGTCACACGCGAAGCTGGTGGAATTTGGCTTGGACGACGAGGATATCATGCTCCTCGAAAGCGACGTGCGCCGCGCCACGACCCCGGTCCCGCTGACCACCGCCGAGCTTGCGGGGCGGGTGCGCGCGCTGATCACGGAAATCGAAGCGAAAGGAGGAGCAAATTCCCGGCAAGCCCCGCAGGAGCTGGTCGTCGAGCGCGACAAGCTCGGCCGCCTGCTCGCCGCGCTGGAGCGGCAGGCGGCCGCGGAGAACGACCATGCGGCGGCCGAGCGGGATGCTGCCAACGCGAAGGCGCGCCAGGCGCGGCTCGACCAGGCGCTGCGCGCGCAGGCCCGGGAGCGCACAGTGTCGCCGGTGAAGGCGGCACAGACGGCGATGCAGGTACAGGCGTCTGTGCCGCTGCTGCCGATGCCGGGCTTCGCAACGCACGGCGCTCAGGCGGCAGACCTTGGGCCTTTCCTTTCGCAGCCTGCGACACCATCCTTTGCAGGTATCACGTTCGAGTCGGCGGAACTGCGAAGCACGTATTTTGGCCGTGTGCGCGATACGCTACTTGACAACGCCGCGCGCCTGGCGTCAGAACATTTTCCGTCAGAAAAGGTCGCGCGCTTCCGAAAGGATGTGGGCGTGTATGTCGCAGCCCTCGACCAGGCGATCGCGGCATACACGTCCAAGGGCAGCGCCGAGTGGCTGGGGGTGCAGGAAATGAAGCGCTTGCGTGATGCAGCCGACAACGCAGACCGCAGCAAGTTTTTGCGCTGAACGGTGTCTGGAGCGGAGCACAGCGCTCTCAGCACCGGCCTTGGCAACTGCCTGACGCGGCCTTCCAAAAGGATGTGTGCGCTTATGTCGGGCCACGAACTCGATCGTTCCGGTGGCAAAGCGGGAGCGCGCCGGCAGGGCGTGAATGCCGTACTCCGAGACGGCAATGAGCTTGGCGTCGTACAGACGTGTTCGTCGACGCAAGGGGCTTGCCCGGGTGTTCGCGCGACTGCCTTGATTACTCCCGCCCACAGCTATGCTGGGAGGGCAAAAGCGACGATAATGTCGACTCCGTCATTTTGCACACTCATTAGAATTCCCCATGGAAATTAAGGTCAACTTTCTCGATAAGCTTCGTCTTGAAGCCAAGTTCGATGATTTCACAGTGGTCGCCGACCAGCCTGTGCGCTACAAGGGCGATGGCTCCGCGCCTGGTCCCTTCGATTACTTCCTGGCCTCATCGGCTTTGTGCGCAGCTTACTTCGTGAAGTTGTATTGCGTAACTCGCAATATTCCTACCGAAAATATCCGCCTATCGCAAAACAATATTGTAGATCCGGAAAACCGCTACCAGCAGATTTTCAAGATTGACGTCGAGTTGCCGGCGGATATCTCCGATAAAGACCGGCAAGGCATTCTTCGCTCCATCGAGCGTTGTACAGTGAAAAAAGTGGTGCAGGCCGGGCCCGAGTTCGTGATCAACGAGGTGGAGAATCTGGACGCCGATGCGCAGGCATTGCTGACGTTGAAACCGGTGTCCGGGGCCAGCACGTATATTGCGGGCAAGGATCTGCCGTTGGAAGAAACCATCGCCAATATGTCCGGCGTGCTGGCGGGTTTGGGCATGAAGATTGAAATCGCTTCATGGCGCAATATCGTTCCCAATGTGTGGTCGCTGCATATCCGCGACGCGCACTCGCCGATGTGTTTTACCAATGGCAAGGGCTCGACCAAGGAAAGTGCGTTGGCGTCGGCCTTGGGCGAGTTTATCGAGCGGCTCAATTTCAATCATTTCTATGGCGGTACGTTCTGGGGCGAGGACATCGCCAACGCGGCCTTCGTCCATTACCCCGACGAGCGCTGGTTCAAGCCAGGCCGCAAAGATGCGCTGCCGGCTGGAATTCTGGACGAGTACTGTCTGGAAATTTACAATCCCGATGGCGAGTTACGCGGCTCGCATCTGATCGACACCAATTCCGGCAATGTGCAGCGCGGTATCTGTTCGCTGCCGTACGTGCGCAAGTCGGACGGCGCGGTGGTGTATTTTCCGTCCAACCTGATCGAAAACCTCTACGTCAGCAATGGCATGAGCGCCGGGAATACGCTGGCCGAAGGGCAGGTGCAATGCCTGTCGGAGATTTTCGAACGGGCGGTCAAACGCGAAATCCTGGAAGGCGAGATCGCATTGCCGGACGTGCCGCAGGACGTGCTGGCGAAATACCCTGGCATTCTGGCCGGCATTGAGGCATTGGAAGAGCAGGGCTTTCCGGTGCTGGTGAAGGATGCGTCGCTGGGCGGGGCTTACCCGGTGATGTGCGTTACCTTGATGAATCCACGGACGGGCGGTGTGTTTGCCTCGTTCGGAGCGCATCCAAGCTTCGAGGTGGCGCTGGAACGCAGTCTTACGGAGTTGCTGCAGGGGCGCAGTTTTGAAGGGTTGAACGATTTGCCTCGGCCTACCTTCGTCAGTAACGCCGTCACTGAGCCGAATAATTTTGTTGAACACTTCATCGATTCCAGCGGTATCGTGTCGTGGCGCTTTTTCAGCGCCAAAGCCGATCATGATTTTGTCGAATGGGATTTTTGCAGCCAGGGTGAGAACGCTAATGCCGAGGAGGCCGCGACCTTGTTCGGCATTCTCGAAGGCATGGGAAAAGAGGTGTACATGGCGGCGTACGATAATTTAGGCGCCGCCGCCTGCCGCATTTTGGTACCGGGTTATTCGGAAGTGTATCCGGTGGAGGATTTGATCTGGGATAACACGAACAAGGCGCTGTTGTTCCGCGCCGATATTTTGAACTTGCATCGCCTGGACGATGCCAGCCTCGAAGCACTCCTCGAGCGTTTGGAGAACAGCGAGCTGGACGAATACGCCGACATCGCCACCTTGATCGGCATCGAATTTGACGAGAATACGGTCTGGGGGCAGCTGACAACGCTGGAGTTGAAGCTGCTGATCCATCTCGCCTTACAGCAATTCGAGGAGACGCAGGAGCTGGTGGAAGCCTTCCTGCAGTACAACGACAACACGGTCGAGCGAGGATTGTTTTACCAAGCCTTGAACGCCGTGCTTGAGGTGCAGCTCGATGACGACCTGGAACTGGCCGATTACGAGGTCAACTTCCGCCGCATGTTTGGCAACCCTCGCATGGATGCCGTCATGGGGTCGGTGGACGGCAGTGTGCGTTTCTTCGGTTTGACGCCGACGAGCATGAAACTGGAAGGGCTCGATAAGCACGAACGTTTGATTGACAGCTACAGGAAAGTGCACGCCGCACGGGCCAATGCTGCGGCTAAATCGTGAAGATTCTTGCTTCCATATTCGTAGCTGCTTAGATATTGAAGTGCACAGGCGCCGATGTGAAGCTGGTTTCACGGATCGGCCTTGTGCGCGATCTCGTCAAGGATGTCGGGGATCTATACATAGGGTCCAGCGAATTTGCCATGGTCCCGCCGTCGCCGCCATTCCGGAGCCCGGTTCGCTGGCGCTGCTGGGCCTGGGCCTGGCCGATTTGGCCGCCGCACGGGGCCGCCGCCGCGTCAGGCACGCATGACCGTGAATGGCTGTGACGTTCGGCGACCTTGATGAAGGCGCAAACGCTGCTCACACCGTCAGTACCCATGGGCCTGACGACCGGGTAAAGGAGAGTAACTGGACATGACAAAATTTCTCATTTCCTTCCCTGCGAGTGCGATGGAGGTTCCTGCCGCGGACATGGCAGCCGTCAGCGAGGCGTCGCATGCAGTGATCCGCGAGGCCAAGGCTGCCGGGGTCTATGTATTTGGTGGCGGCATCAACGCCGGGATCGGGTCGCTGCTGGTTGCGCCGGACGGCAGCAGCACCAGCGAGACCTACCGCCAGACGCGCGAGTTCGATGGGGGTTTTTGTGTGCTTGAGCTCCCGTCAAGGGACGTTGCCGTTCAATGGGCGGCCAGGCTCGCCACGGCCTGCCGCTGTGCACAAGAGCTGCGCGAGTTCCACTATGACCCTGAAAGCTGACCATTTCCAGTCGTGGGTCACTGACCAGCTTGCTGAGACACCGACCGGTGCGAGGTGTCAATTTCCGGCATGAAGGCGCCACCTGTTCCCGGCGTAATGGCGCCACGTTGACCACCAAGTTCATGGGCTCAAATTGGGTTGCAAGAATGCTTCATTTCGAGGTTTTTTCAACAGCGTTTTAGACCAGGCTTCGGTCACCTACAGCCGCTTCCTGACATTGACGGACGGGGGCTTGGGAAAATCGTGCGATCACGTTCAGCAGCATGCGCGAGAGCACGGGATCGACCGCTAGGCTGCCGCCGAAAGTGATCGAACCGACCGAGAACACGGCGCCGCCGCCGGCATGGGGGAAGTAAACCATGTCGGCGCCGGCACGCCAGGGATTGGTGCCCTTGGCCAGATGCACCAGGCCCGGCGGGCTTCCCGCGGGATCGAGCTTGTCGAGCTCCCAGCCGGACGCGCCGCCGCAATTGAGCCCTTCACAGCCGACCAGGTCGTCCACCGCGACGTCGGTATCGTCGAAGATCCAGTGGCGCGCCGCGATCACCCGGTAGGGCCGGAAATACGCTCGGTAGCCTGCCCGGGTGAAGGTAATGCCGAGCGTGCGCCACTCGGGCCGCCCGAAATCACGCCAGCGCCCGCCTGTATCGTTGATCAGCGTATGGCAGCTATGGTCGAAGCGCACTTCCATGCGGTTCTTGCTGATGGCCGTCTTCCAGTACAGGCCGTTGGCCGAAAGATAGATCAGGTTCCCGCCCATGGCCTGGAACGCTTCGAGCGCGCGGTACATATTGGCGCTCCAGTATTCGCTGTGGGTATTGATCAGCAGGGTCTGGTACTGTTGCAGCAGGCCGGGCAGCTCATGCAGGTCGATGTCGGCGAACAGGTCGAACGCGACTTTGTTCCTGTCGAGCCAGGCGAGCACGTGCCGCTCGGCATTGGCGAGGTGCCCCACCGTGCCCAGCGGCGACGCCGCCGGATTGGGGCGCTGACTATGCACGATAAAGGCGAACTGGCGCTCCAGGCCATCGTCGAGCGTGCTGCGGTAGAGCGAAGCGCCGCCCCATGGATTGTAGGCTTGCCACGTGTTGGTCGAGGCCAGCACCGCCAACGTGCCCGGCGCCGAGCGGCCGCCGTTGCGCACGACGAAGGTGATGTCGAAACTGCCTTCCTGGTCGGCCAGGCGGGCCGCATACAGGCCGCTTCGCCAGTGGGGCTGGATGAGCAGGATGTAGCTGACATGCCAGCGCGCCCCATTCTCGTAAGCATCGGCGCGGTAGTCTTGCGCGGCGCCCTCGATACAGGGCTGATGGAATAGCACTTCTTCATGCGCCCCAAAGCGGATCACCTGAAGCGAAAAGCGCTTCGAGGGCGCGTGCACGTACAGCGGCAGGAAGGCACCCGCTGCAACGCTGACCCATTCGGCGTAGCCTTCGATCGCATGATCGTTGGGTATCAGGCGGTCGCGTGCCAGCTCAGTGGTGCTCAGGCGCAGCCTGCCGACGACGATGGCCGATTTTCCCATGTTCGTGACGCGCACCGACAGCGTGGGATAGCGCAGCTGTTCCGGCTCCAGGTCGACGTAATAGACCAAGTTTTGCCGCAGCAGCCGCCGCACCACATACTCAAGCAATAGCACGCCCGCATACGAGCGCAGGCGCGAGGCGGGCTTCTTGTCGCGCGGCGGCATCCTGCGCGGCGAGACCCGTCGCACTTCGGTCCCGTCGGGCGCGGAAAAAACAAGGCACAGGTCTTGCATCGGCAGGTAGCCGTAGGCGAAGAAGCTGAAGCTCCCTTGCAGTGCATTCGGAAAGGCAGCGACCGGCACCGAGACGCTGGCCGAGGCATGGTGCTTCAAGAGGTAGGGCATGGGTCTTCATCTGGTCGGATTGGCGTTGTGGATCAACGTTATCGCCGACGCAAGAAGGGCAATTGATATCCATCAGTTTTCGGAACAGACAAGCAATATGCTGATAGCTTTTCGGTGAAAAGTCCGACAGCCCCCTAAGCAGTCGCTCAATTTTTGCCTTCAACGTCGAATTGGCAATGCATCAGGAGTGGATCGATGAAACATCTGGAACTGTCCGGGGAAGAACGTCGCACGCTGCGTGAGATGGGTATTTTTCACGCGCATCCGAGGACACGGATGCGCGCCCAGGGGATCTTGTTGCGGCGTGCCAAGGCCGGAACCCTGTGAGTGTGTCGAGTTTACGGCCGTGTGACGGCCGTTTGCATGCCATCTCGTCATGATAGGCGATCAACGTGTCGACTGCGGCATGGGCGGCGATGGGCGCTTTACGCTCCGCTCAGCGACGTGGGCCTGACGGCACCGATGATTGGATCGGTCCGGCTGGGTTTGGCGGTCTCGACGTGGCCAGCGAGCCGGCGCAGCCATTGCGCATCGGCGTCGCTGGCCACGCTCAGGTCATACCATCCATAACTGGCGCCGAGCACGCAATCGACCGTCGTCGCCTGGCCGGCCGCCACTGTGAAGCTGCGCGCCGCGGCGCCGTAGGCATTGTCGGTCAGCGTGAACAGGCAGGCGCGCGCGCCGTCCAGGTTCGACAAGGTCAGTTTGACGTTGCCGTTGACCGTATCGCAGGCCGCCTGTACTTCGGGTTTGGCGGAGTTGACGGTGACTGCCGCCAAGCTGCCCCGGAAGCCGCGCAGGAAGCCGTTCGGGCCGTTCACGCTCAGTTCATAGCGGCCCGTTGGCCAGCTCCAGGCGTCCTGATCGATCCGCTTGCCCGCTTCGACCGTGTAATACCAAGGCCCGCCGGCGCGTTCGCGCGAATACACGATGAACGCCACGCCCGCGCTACCGGTGTTGGCAAACGCGAGCACCAGCTGCTTGTTGCCGCTCACGCGCGCCTGTACCTCCACCGCGTAAGGCAAGGCGCAAGCATGGCGGGCGCCGCTCGCCGCCGGATACGGCTCCTGCCTGGGCAGCACTTGCACGTCGGGTGGCATTGGCGTTGGCTTGCCAGTCACCAATTTATAGGAGGTGGACTTGGGCAGCGAGGAGGGCCAATGGCTGTCCGGGGATGCGAACTCGAAGGCCGAGCTCAGGTCGCCGCACACCGCGCGGCGCCACGGCGAGATCAGCTCGCAGCTGACGGCGGCGCGCTCCTTGCCCAGCCCGGCCACCAGCCACTCTTCCAGGAATCGGATCTTCGAGGTGTGGTCGAACAGTTGGGAGCACACCCGTCCGCCCTTGCTCCACGGAGAAATCACCAGCATTGGCACCCGCGGGCCGAGCCCGACCGGCACCGCATTGTAGGTCTCGAAAGCGCCGACGTCGGCCAGCGTGGTCTTGCCCATGGCCGGCTGGAGCGGCGCCAGGTCGGA
The DNA here is from genome assembly GCF_011682175.1 of Massilia frigida. Lineage (GTDB taxonomy): Bacteria > Pseudomonadota > Gammaproteobacteria > Burkholderiales > Burkholderiaceae_D > Telluria_A > Telluria_A frigida. The sequence continues at coordinate 90,366 of NZ_WHJG01000015.1, read as the reverse complement.
TGGGACGTGGTCGAAAAAGCCGTCGTTCTCATCGTACATCAGCAGGAACACCGTCTTTGACCAGAGTGCGGGATTGGCCACCAGCGCCGCCAGCAAGCGCGCGGTCAAGTTCTCGCCAGCATTGGGCGAGTTCGGCGAATGTTCGGTAAACGCGCTCGGCGCGACAATCCACGCCACCTGCGGCAGGCGATTGTGGAGCACGTCGTCGGCGAAGCTGTTGAGCAGCCAGTCGCCCTTGGTGCCGACGCGGTTGGCCTGGGTCGAGCCGGGCGCGATCATGCGCCCCTTTTGGTACAAGGCCGACGTCGGGGACAAGCGGCTGCCGTCGGCATTCACGCGGAAATTGCGGAAATAGGCAAGGTAGTTGTCGCCGTAGTTATCCCATTCCTGGTACACCTTCCAGCTGACATTGTTCGACTCCAGCACCTCGGCATAGGTGCGCCAGTTGGGCGCGCCGCTGGTTGCGCTGGCCGAGACATTGTCCAGCGCGGGGTCGTTGTGGTAAAAACCGGCCTTATCGATGTTGTAGAGACTGCCCATGGAGTCCATCCAGCCCTGGTTACTGCCGGTCAGCGAATACAGGCGATTCGGATCTGTTGCGCCAAAAACCGAGCAATGGTAGGCGTCGCAGATGGTGAAGGCGTCGGCCAGCGCGTAATAGAAGGGCAGGTCGCCGCGGTCGAAATAGCCCATCGACTGGGCGGTTTTTTGTTTGACCCAGGCATCCCAGCCTTGCCAGGCCACTTGCGAGCCCTTCCAGTCGTGCTCGGTTCCGAGCGATAGTGCACTGGTGTTCCGGGTGTCTAAGTGGAATGGCAACACGTAGCCGCCGCTCGCATCGGGCTGGTACCACACTGGTTTGCCGCTCGGTAGCGTAATGGCACGCGGATCGTCAAATCCGCGCACCCCCGGCAGGGTGCCGAAATAGTGGTCGAAGGCGCGATTTTCCTGCATGAAGATCACCACATGCTCGACGTCGGCAATCGTTCCCTTGACCTTGTTGGCTGGTATGGCCAAGGCGTCGCGTATCAGCCCGGGAAAAGCCGTACTGGCCAAGCTGGCGCCGGCCGAGGCCCCTGCAAACCTCAAGAATTTCCGTCTTCCTTCCTGGTTCATCGTTCTTATCCTCTCGGCTAACGGTGAGGCTCGGAAATACTCGACTTGTTTACGACGCGTTCTTTTAGCAGGCACCAGGTCGGTTTGATCGCCTGTACAAGTTTAGCATCATGGAACTGAACCGTCCGGCCGACGCGCCTGTCCACCCGCTTGACAACGCATGCGACGACCAGCCAGGCACCTGATTGCGCACCAGTCGTGAGCAGTGGGTCAAGAGTGGCGCCCACGAATTCACGCTGGCGCTGGGCTCGCTGATGACGGAGTAGGGCGCAGGGAAGCGTCGCCCAAGGTCAACGACCATGCCGATTTATGCAGATTGCATAAGGAAATATGCCAAAGATGCTTTAAAATAGATGATAAAATGACAATTACTGGAATTGGCCCCTCACACCGAAAGCGACACGCCGATGATCAAGAGCACCGAGGATTTGCGGCGCTGGTTCCTGCAGAGCGGGGTGGCCTCGCCATTGGACCTCTGCATTGGTCCATTGCCACGTTCGAAAGCCGCGTTGGGACGCTGGTCTAGCGGCCATGCCGAACACGTGGTCCGTTCCATGAGTCCGCATCCTGGGAGTTATCGGCTTTCCCTCATGCTTTCTCCCATGGAGGCACGGATCTGGGCCGGTAACAAGCCGGTCTGGGGCGGCATGATCGCTGCGAACCGTTTTCGGATTTCGCCGCCTGGTGAATCTGGCCAGTGGACCCAGATGAGCGCTTGCGACATCGTCAATATCTTCATTCCGGTCGACCTGGTCGATCATCTCGGCGGCCTGCGCGATGACGCCGCCAGCAATCAGTTGGTGGCCAACGTGTTTGTGCAGGACCGGATCGTGCTCGACCTCGTGCATAAAATGCTCAATACCGCGGCGATGGCGGGACAGCTTGCGCAAGAGGCGTGCGACGGCTTGATCACTGTCCTTGTGTGTTATTTGCTTGAGCACTATACCCAGCCAAACAGCGTGCCCGAGAGGAGCGGCCTCGGCGGCAGCAGGCTGCGCAGCGTGCTGCGGCACATTGCGCAAAGTTCGGCTGAGTCGGTATCGAATGCCGAACTTGCCGCACTGTGCGGCATGAGCGAGGCGCACTTTTCACGCGAGTTTCGGCGCGCGGTTGGACTGCCGCCACACCAATACATGATGAAGCTGCGCCTGGAACGGGCTTGCGCGGCGCTACTGTCGGAGCAGGCGCGGGTTCTGGATATCGCGCAGGAATGCGGCTTTACCAATGCCAGCCATTTCTCTCGTGCATTTTCCTCGCAGTACGGAATGTCGCCCACGATCTTCCGCCAACAACACCGGACTGCAACATAAACCTTTACATAATGTTGCTTGGCCACGCTGCGCGTTACAGCAGCAGTTTTATGCAATATGAGCAGGATTGAAGGCGCGACGTTTCCAAAATGGAAACAAACTCCTGATTCGAAAACAATAAACTCGAACGAGGACGACAATGAAACTACTCACATCTTTATCGCTTACATTGGTGGCCATGGCCAGCCTGACAGTCGCGGCACAGGCGCAAAATATCTCCCTGCGCGTGAGCGTCAGCGAAGGACGAAGCGGCGTCAATTTCGCGCCGATTCACGCCGAAGTGGGTGATTTTGCGCTGACCCCGAGCCTGCCCGGCCACGCCCCAGGCCAACAGTGGCGCGTCGTCGCACGCGATGCCGCGGGTACGGTACTGCATGAAGTGGCGGTCAAAAACACCCAGCAAAGGCACATTGAAGTATTCAATCCGAAAACCGGCGCCATTGATATGTCGCGCCAGGTGAAGCAAGCTGACGGCGTGTTCGAGGTGTCCTTGCCGTTTAACGCAGACATCGCCAGCGTCGACGTACTGGCGCCGGCGTCGACCAATGTGGGCATCAAGGCCGTTACCGCACCGCTGGCAAAATTCGACCGCGCGTCACTGGAAAAAAAGGTGGGCGCCAGCAAGATGATGCGCACCCAGAGCATGGCCGCCGCCGCGCCGGCGGCGACCGTCACCACGGTCGTCAACACTGGCCCGTCCAATGCGCGCATGGACTATGTGTTCATCGGCGATGGCTATACCGCAGCCGAAATGGGAAAATGGCAAGCCGATGCGAAGAAAGTGATCGACGGCTTCATGGCCGATCCTTTGTTTGCCGCCAATCGCGCCAACATGAATGTGCGCCGCGTCGATATCGCGAGCAATCAATCCGGGGTCGATGAGATCGATAAGGGCATCTATCGCGACACCGCCATGGATGGCGAATTCTACTGCTATAACATCGAGCGCCTTCTGTGCGTCAACGAGACCAAGGTGTATAACATTGTCGGCTCGGTTCTTAGTCCGGACCAGCGCGACGTGATCGTCGTCATTTCCAACTCGACCCGCTACGGTGGTTCGGGCGGGGCGATCGCAACCGCGTCGATGAACACCTCGTCGGTCGAAGTGGCTTTGCACGAAATCGGCCATACCGCATTTGCGCTGGCGGACGAATACGAAGGCGGCACATGCGGCATCAGTTCCGAGCCAACCGAAGGCAATGTGTCGATCAACCGCACGCGTAGCGTCAAATGGGGCAGCAAGATCGCCGCCGCTACGCCGGTACCCACCACGGTCGGTAGCGTTGCGAACGGCACGGTAGGGGTTTTCCAAGGGGGGCGTTACTGCTCGAACGGTATCTACCGCCCAACCGAAAATTCACGTATGCGCACCCTCGGTTATCCTTGGCACGCAGTCAATGAAGGATTGGTGAAGACGGTGTTCGGCAAGTATACCGCCGTTACCCAAACCGGAACGCTGAGCAGTGGCGGCATCGCCTACGCGCCAAACACCAGCCCGGGTTACATTCAAGCGGGCAATGGCACCTTCAACGTGCAATTGACCGGACCGGCCGGCGCCGACTTCGATTTGTCCCTCTACAAATCGCTGAGCACCGGCTGGAGCAAGGTCGCGGTCAGCCGGGGCAACACATCCAGCGAATCGATCAACTATGTGGGAACCGCAGGCTATTACTACATCGAAGTGAAATCGTACTCGGGTTCCGGAAGCTACACCGTGAAATACTCCGTCCCGCCGAAGTGAGACTTGCGCTGGCACGCTTGGCCCATGCCGGGATGCGGCATGGGCTACATGGCGTGCCGGCGCTCGATCAGAGCTTGGCGCTGAGCGTCACGAACAGTTGGCGCGGCGCGCCCACCAGCAAGGTCTGGAAACTGCGGCCCGGGTCGGCGGCGAGGAAACCGTTGGTGCCGACCGTGCTGTAGTAGCGCTTATCGAGTACATTGGTCGCGCTGACCAGCAGTGTCACATCCTTCAACGTGCCCAATGATGTCATCCGATAGCCCGCCGACAGGTTCAGCACCCAGTACGCAGGCACAAACGCGTCGTTCAGGAAGGTGTAGTAGCGTTTGCTGGTGTGTTTGGCCAAGGCGTGCGCGGACCAGGGGCCAGCGCCATACGAGAGCTCGGTATTGAACATGGTCTTCGGCGTATCGACCACCTGTTTGCCGTTCGCAGCGACCAGGGTGGCGCCGTCCAGGTAGTCGGACTTGTAGGTCGAGTCGCTGTAGGTGAAGGCGTTGAACCACGTCCAGTGCCGCGCCAGCGTCCACACCATGGCCGTTTCGACGCCGTTGGTGTCGACCTTGCCGACATTGAGGAAGCTGCTCGGGCAGCCGAGGATGCCGCTGCAGTTGGCCACCGTGGCAAGACGGTCCTTGAAGCGGATCGCGTAGGCCGCGAGCGAGCCGGCGATGGCACCCTGTTTGAAGCGGTATCCAAGCTCGAGCGTGCGCGAGGTTTCCGGCTTGAGAACCGGCGCGCTCAGGTCGAACGCCGTCTGGTTCTGTGAAAACGGTCCGCCCGCGCCGGGATTGAAGGCGCGCATATTGTGGGACACCGAGGCGAAGACTTCCTGGTCCTTGTCGACATCGTATCGCAGGCCGAACTGTGGCAGCACGGACTTCGACGAGCTCAGCGAGCCGGCCGCACGGGTGCCGAGCGGCGCGACGGTATCGATGGCCACCTTGGGTGCCCAGGTAATAGGCGTCGTCCAAGGTGGTGACGGCGCCGCTAAAGACGCCGTTGGCCGCCTTGATGGCGCGTTGCCAGTCCGGCGCATAGTTGTCCCAGTCCCAGCCCAGGCGCGGCGTCATTTCGAGCGACATGTCCTGGTAGTCGGTTTCGAGGCGATCCGAGTAGTTGTAGAAGACGCTGAGCCGGTGCGCTCCGAGACGGTGGACCAACTTGGTGTTGAACTGGTCCAGGTTTTGCGGACCATGGTCGCCCTTCCATTTGTGCGCGCGCTGGCGCATCAGGCTGGCATAGGCCTTGGTGCCGCTCGCCATCACGCCCGTGTCGAGGCGCGCGAAGCTGCGATAGGTATGGCTGCTGCCGAACGTCTGCGCGCCGCTCACGCCGAAGGCCTCGTTCGGATCGGCGGAAAAGAACTGCACGGTGCCGCCGAGATTGCTGATCGATGCGGTGCCGACGTCGCCGGCGCCCTGCGACACCGTCACGCGCGCGATGTTCTCCGCCGTGATGGCGCGGCTGATATGCAGTCCGCTGCTATTGGCGTAAGCCATGTCCCCCAGCGGCACGCCGTCGAGCGTATAGCCGATCTGGTTTTGGGCGAAGCCACGCATGCTGAACGTGCTGGACCATTCGTATGCGCCAAAGGGATCGGCCGACTCGAAGTGCACGCCCGGGAGTTTTTCCAGCGTCTTCAGGGCGTTGGTTCCTGGCAGGGTATTGGCCAGGTCGTCGCGCGTGATGTTTTGTACCTGGCGGGTCTGGCCCGCTCCGAAGATCGTGACGACCGGCCCGCTGTCTTGCACTTGCTGTGCGCCGGCCAAAGTGGCCAGGCTCTGCAGTGCCGCCAACTGGGCTGCCTTGAAAGGGAGTCGGTGTGACATGGGCATTTCCTTCCGTGAGGTGAAGGAGCGGGCCAGAGAAGGGCGGGCTTGCTCTTCACTATAGTCGTATGCATGACGCATGGCAACGCTAGTGCGTTGGGGTTGTGCGGGTACAACGGCGCCGATACAAACGCCGACCTGAAGGGCGGATTGACTATTCCGCGCGTTCATGCCGGCAACTGGATGGATGAAAGTGCGTGGCCAACCGTCCATTTACCGGGAAGATAAACAAAGTAACGGCGGTAGATAACAATGTGACCGGCCCCAAGCCTGCGCCTGCCAGCAGGCTCCATGCCGTTGACCAATAGCGCGGCCAGCCATTGTGGTCCGTTAGTACGTGACCGAGTTGGACTTAAACGCAACACCGTTCCAATTGCACTAAAATTCGCATAATCTATATTATGTTAAATAAAGGATGATGGAAACGCTATCTTCGGCTCGACTGTCCGAATAGCTTGGCAAGGCGCGGGCATACAGCACGCCGGCACAAAACGCCAACTTTTCCGTTTTGCGAGAAATGTTGGCGTTTTGTGCCGCGCTGTATGCATGTGACGCAGTTTTGTGTCACTACTACGTAACCCATTGCAATTTTTCCACCACTAGGCACCCACACATGTGCCGGCGATCCGATGGTTTGCGATCCAATATATTGCGTTCCGTCGGCGCGGGTAGCTGAACCGGGCCGCAAGAAGACCGGCAACGATCAGCAGGCCACCATTTATGCAAAGGACGGTGCGCGCTTCGGCTATATCACGTACGCGGTCTAGCCACTGTTCGACATGGTCTATATCTTTGACACCGGGATTGACGAAGCATTGCGGCGCCAGGGATACGGACTTGCCGTCATTGGCCATCTCGTTTTGACCTATCGGCTGCCGCTCACCACCATTAAGGAAGTGTGCGCGGCGCATGTGTTCTGGGCTGCGGCAAGAGAGCTGGCCATGCTGAATGGAAGTTCCATATCGACGATGTCGCTCAGTGAAATGCATCAGGAGCAAGCGGATGGGAGCATCTTCGACCGGAGATGATTCGGCTCGAAGATGTGATCTCCCAGCGGTACATCCAGGGCGAGTCGTTCGAAAACGCGCTTGGCCGGGGTCTCGACTAGCCGGTATCGTCAACAGGGAGCCCGCGAACGGCCCGCCCACCCGGCAATCACACTCGACAATATTCATGGTAATGTCGATTTAAGCATATCTTCCATGGTCCGCGATCTAGCTGGCCCTTGGTACGCCGCTTGGCTGCAAGCTTGCCCTTGCAGCCCACTTTCCGGTCATTATCTCTGGCGCACTTGAAACCCCGGCGAAGCTTCACCGGCCACGACTTCAGGTCGCCGGCAGTTCGCCGCAGCCTATCGATTCTGCCAACCCCCATGGCCAGCCGGCCCGCCACGCCCACTGTCCCGCCGCCGCGCTCACCAGTCAAGCGGCCAATGGCAGCGTCGACGCCGTCTGGCGGCCAGCACCTCGCCTTTATCTAGTAAGCAACAGAATGGCATTGTAAAATGAAGCACATTCACGCGCGGAAAAAACGACAATGCCTCAAGCCGATCAATTGCAAGCGCAGACCGAGCGCTTCGAATCCTTCCTCTCCTCCGATCCTGACAATGCCAGTCTGCTCACCCAACTGGGTGAGCTGTATCTGCAAGCCGGCAAGCTCGACCAGGCACTCGAGGCATTTCAGCGCGTTATCGCTCTCACGCCCGGCGCGGCCGTGGCCCACGGCCGCCTGGCCACGGTCTACCTGGCCTTGCACCGCTTCGGCGAGGCTGGAGCGAGCTTGCAAGGCTTGATCGACGGCGGCGAAAACGACGCCGCCCTGTTTCACAACCTCGGCCTGGCACTGTACTACCAGGAGCGCTATGCCGATGCGGCCAAGGCGTTTGCGAGCGCGCAGCAATACGGCATCGACAATGCCAACAACGCCAGATACCTGGCCCACTGCCTGCACCATGAAGGCGACCTGGACGCGGCGAACGCGGCCTGCGAACACTGGGTCAGTATTGCCGGCGACCCCGACAGCAACGCCTATCTGTCGCTGGTCAATTTCGACATGGGTGAGCGCGAGCGCGCCGGCGCCCTGGCGCAACAGGTGCTGGCCGAGCATCCCGACAGCGTTGACGCGAACGCCGTGGCCGGTGCGCTGGCCCTGGAAAAGCAGGATATCGATGCGGCCAGCGCCTCGTTCGAACGGATCTTGTCGCAACGCGCCGATAACGGCCGCGCCTGGCTGGGCCTGGGCTTGACCCTGATGCACAAACAAAACAATGTCGACGCCATCGCCGCCATGACCAGGGCCAGTGTCTGCATGCCAGGGCACGCGGGAACCCTGATCGCGCTGGGCTGGGCCAAGCTGAACGCGGGCGACGCCGTCGGCGCCGAGCAGGCTTTCCGCGACGCCGTTGACGCTGACCGCAACTTTGCCGAATCGCATGGTGGCCTGGCCGCCGCCCTCGTCACGCAAGGGCGCATCGAGGAGGCCAAGCTGGCCATGACGCTGGCCAACAAGCTCGATTCGGCCAACTTCGGCTCGGTCTATACCCAGGCGGCTCTGCTAAAACTGGACGGCCGCGCCGAGCTGGCGGACCGCCTGATCGAACGGGCGCTGCGCCAGTCGCCGCTCGAAGGCACCCCGACGCTCTTCGAACACCTCGCGACCTTTCTCTCGATGCGGCCCAAATAAAGGCGGCGCCGCCGGCATTGCACCGGCGCCGCTTCGCAGCGGGCGCTGGCTCAGCAGCTCAGATCGATCTGTTCGGCGTTATCGATGCTCTCTCGCAAGCGCCCAATGGCCGAGCGGTGCAATTGCGACACCCTCCCCTTGGACAGGTTCATGATCGCGGCCACTTCATCGAAGGGCAATTGCTGCATATAGTGGTAATTGACCACTTTTCTTTCCTTGTCCGGCAATATGTCGACCAGCGCCTTCACGCGCGAACCGAGCTGGGACATCTCAATGCGGCGGTAGGTATTGTCGGGGTAGCTCGACAAGTCTTCCGGCATCTCGTCGCTGCTGTCGAGGATGAAGCCGAGCGCCAGGTCGACCGCCAGCTCGGCCAGGAACACGAACAGGTCGTCGGCGCTGCCCGGATCGCGCTCCTTGACCGAGGCCACGCGATCGCTGGTGACACGCTGGCGCGCCCTCACCTGCTCTTGCTTTTCGGTAAAGGTAGCGATGCCGTTGAGAATGGCGCCGTTGATGCGCGGCGTGGCGAAGGTTTCGAACTTGATGGCCCGGGCCGGATCAAAGCGGTCGACCGCTTCGATCAGGCCGATGGCCGCATATTGCAGAAAATCGACAAACTCGAGTTCGATGAAGGTGCGCCTGGCAAACGCCTTGGCCGTCAGCATGCGTGCGAACGGTAGATAGAACGCCACGATGCGCTCGCGCACGGCGTCGCCGCCGCCCTCGCCCATGCTGCGCCATAAAGCCGCAATGTCCGCACCCTGGCCCGGGCTGGCGGATCGCGGCAAGGAGATCGTCGTCACGGTCGGATAAGCGCTCGTCAGGAAAACGTGCCCAGCAAGGAACGCACCACCAGGTTCCAGCCATCGATCAGCACGAACATCAGGATTTTCAGCGGCAGCGAAATCGACGCCGGCGGCACCATCATCATCCCCAGCGCCATCAGGGCGCTCGAGACAATCAGGTCGATCAGCAGGAAAGGCAAAAAGATCACAAAGCCGATCTGGAACGCCGAGCGCAATTCCGACAGCATGAACGCTGGAATCAGCTGCACCAGCTTGATGTCGTCGATGGTCGACGGCTGTTCGGCCTTCGACAGTTCGACCATCAGCGCCAGGTCTTGCTCGCGCGTCTGGCGCACCATGAATTCGCGGATCGGCTTGATGCCTTCGCGCGCCGCCTTGTCGGCCGCCATCGTGCCGGCGGCGAAGGGCTCGAACGCTTGCTTGTGGGCTTCCTGCAGCGGCGCCGACATGCTGAACATGGTCAGGAACAGGGCCAGGCTGATGATCACCGTATTGGGCGGCGTTTCCGGCATGCCCATCGCGTGGCGCAGCATCGACAGGACGATGACAATGCGAATGAAGGAGGTCATCGAGATGAGGATGGCCGGAGCCAGGCTGAGCACCGTCAGGCCGAGCAGGATCTTCAGCGCCGACGACAGTTCGCCGGCCCCGGCAGCGCCCGCGCCCGACAGGCGGAACTGGAAGCCGGGACCGGACAGGGCCGGTTCGGCGGCAAACACGCAGGCCGAGCCGAACATGGCTCCCAGCAAGAGCATGCCGCTCAGCGCATTTTTTCGGGTGAGCATGGAAAGGAAGCGGTTCACGTCGGCTCCGATGGTGTTGGGCCAGCAACAGCGGCGATACAAACGACACCCTGTTCGCTATGCGCGAGCAGGTACTGGGATCCGGCGAATTCGACCACATGGAGCGAGGCGCGCGGCGTCAGGCGGCGCGAATCGAGCACCCGCAGCAGCTTGGCCGGGGCCGGGATGCCGGACAGGCGCAGCTTGTAGCGCAAGGCATACACGCTCGCACCCAGGCCGAGCAACACGATCAGCACGGCCGCGCCCAGGCGCGAGGGATCGCTAGCGCCGCCCTGCTTGTCCTGCTTGAACGGAATGGGGGCGCCAGTGGACGCAGCTGCGGGGCCGGCGTGCGGCGCGGCCGCTGCACTTGGCGCAGCGCGCGCCGACGCCGATGCGGCATCCTGCGACCAGGCGGGCGCGGGCGCAGCGGCCAGCGCCAGGCCTGCCAGCGCCGTCAGCAGCGCATGCCTGACCAAGCTCATGCCGCCGTCGTGGTGCAGATCTCGGTGACCCGCACGCCAAAATTGTCGTCGACCGCGACCAGCTGGCCGCGCGCGACCAGGTTGCCGTTGAGCAGAACATCGACCGGCTGGTCGACCGGACGTTCGACCTTGAGCACGGAAAACTCTTTCAGCGACAAGACTTCGTCGACCGTGGTCTCGATCGCCCCAACCACCACGCTCAGGGTTACTTTGACGCCCTGCAGCAGGCGCAGGTTTTGGCTCAGCAGAGCGGGGCCGGCCGGCGTCTGCGCCGTGATGTCGGACAATTCGACCACATGGGTGGCATTCACGCGCTCTGGATTGGCGTTGATGGTGCTCATAATTTTTCTTTCAGTGACAGCAAATGAATACTGCGGGTTAATGGGAAGCGTGGCGCACGGCTTCGACGACAATGGTGCCGTCGGCGCTGCCCAGATGGGCGCCAAACAGCGCCTGGCCGTCCGGACCGGTCACCGTCACCGGCTGGTCCACATGCGAATCGAGACGGATGACGTCGCCCACGGCGAGGGTCAGCAACTGGCTGACATCGACCTCGACCTGGCCCAGCGATACCGACAGCGTCACCGGCATATAGCCTAGCACGCCACGCAAATCGGTACGCACCGGCAGCGCCAGTTTTTGCGGCGCGGGCAAGTCCAGGCAGGCATGATTGAGCACGCACAGCATCGATTGCTCGGCGATGCGCAGCGCCACCATCACGGCACCGCTGGCGCTCCGGAACAGGCGCGCCGGGGGTGCGGCCGTGCCGCTGTCGGCAGGCGCGCGCACGCCCGGCGCGGCGGCCGCAGCCAGGGCATCGGCCAGGGCGGCGCATGCCTCGGCGGCGCTTTGCGCGGCCAGCGAGGCGCCACCCGGTGCGTCCGGCGCATGGCGCTGGTCCGGGGCGAACATCCGTGCCTGCAGGGCCCGTGCCAGCTGGTCCGGCCAGCCGATCCACACGGCTTGTTCGGCTTGGGCATAATGGCGCTGCCATTGGCCGGGACGCAAGGCAGTCGTGTCCCATGCACGCGCGCAGTCGAGCGCGCAGGCGCTGCGCTCGACGCCCCAGGCGCCGGCCCAGGCATCGAGCATGGCGTTGCAGCGCTGTTCGAGCGCGGCCAGGGTGCTGGCCCCCAGCAGAGAGTACGGGCTGACCTGCATGCTTACTTCCTCATGTCGAGCAGGGTCTGGATCATCTCGTTGCTGACGCTAACGATCTGCGATGAAGCTTGATAGCCGCGCTGCATGATGATCAGATTGCTGAACTGCTGGGACAGATCGACGTTGGCGCCTTCGACCACGCCGGCGCCGATCGTGCCGAACAGGCTGGTGCCCGCCTTGCCGATATGGGCAGTGCTTTGGGTGGTGAACTTATTGCCGCTGATTTCATCGAGCGACTCGATGCGGTCGAAATTGGCCAGGGCAATGTTCACCCCCTTGACCGCTTCGCCGTTCGAGTAGTTCAGCGTCAGGACGCCGTCGGCATCGAAGGTCTGGCTGCGCAGCGAACCGATCGCGAAGCCATCGACATTGCCCGACTTGAGCGATGACGAGCTGCCGTTGGTAACCGAGGTGACGCCGCTCGAAAAATCGAGCTTGACCGACATCGGTGCCATGCCCTTCGGCGTGAAATTGAGCTGGACGGCGTTGGCGGTGATTTGCGGGCTGCCTGTCGTGCTGAACTGCAGCGGACCGGTACCGACCACGGTGCCGGTCTCGTCCTTCGCCGTCACGGTCCAGTTGTTGCCGGTGGCGGGCGGGACGGACGCTGTCTTGCTGAACGTCAGCGCCAGGGTATGCTGGCCGCCGGCGGCATCGAAGATATTGACCGGGCCGACCGTGACATCGGCGGTCGCGTTGGCCGACAGATTGCCGTCGAACTTGATCGAGGTGGTCGCCTTGCCGGCATTGTTCTGCAAGCCAGACAGCGAGATATCCTGCAGCATGCCGCCCGGACCGAGGCCGGCCACGCGCGACTTGCCGTCCGAGCTCACCAGGATACCGTCGGCATCGAACTCGAACTGGCCTGCCCGGGTATAGGTCGTGGTATCGCCATCGCGCAGGATGAAAAAGCCGAGGCCGTTGATGGCCAGGTCGAGCGGACGGCCGGTCTGGTTGATCTGGCCCTGGCTGAAGTTGACGCGGGTGTCGAGCGTGTTCAGGCCGGAACCGGTGCCGGTACCATTTTGCGCACCTTCCTGGCTGAACAAGCTGGCGAATTGCTGGTCGACGCCCTTGTAGCCGGGCGTGTTGATATTGGTCAGGTTATTGCCGATCACCTGCAGACCCTTGGAGTAGCCGATCAGGCCCGACATCCCGGTATTGATAGTATTGATCATGAAAGCGCTCTCTTATTGTGCGGAAGTGATTTGGTCCAGGGTAACGCCGGTGAATACGGCGCCGTTGGTCTGGGTGATGGTCAGCTGCGCCTGGCCGGACACGAACTGGATGGCCGAGACCCGGCCGGTGACGCTCGGCCCGCCATTGGCACCGCCGCTGCCGACCCCGACGTTTCGGCCGAGCAGGCCCACCGACTGGGTGACGGCTTGCTGTTCGAGCATCTGGTCGATCTTGGCATTGAGCTGGGTGCTCTGCTCGAGGGTGGAAAACTGGGCCAGCTGAGCGACGAATTCCTGGTTGTCGAGCGGCTTGAGCGGGTCCTGGTTGGACAGCTGGCTGGTCAGGATTTTCAAGAACTCCTGCAAGTTCAGATTGTTGACTTGGCCCGGGCCGCTGCTGCTGGAAATCGCCATGGTGTTGCTCCTCTGGTGTACTGCTGTGTTTGATCTGGATGATCTGGACTAAGGCGCTTGCTCGCCTGGCCCGGATGGGCCGGTATTCAGGTGCGCGTATGCCGCCGCCGCGATGGCTACTTCCGGTGCACCGCCGGCGCCGGCGCCAGCGCGGTCTTCTTGCCGTTCAAGGTCAGCGCATTGAGGGTCAAGCCTTCCGCCTGCATTTCTTTTTTCAGGGCGTACGCCAGCGCGTTGGCCTGGAACTGCGACAGTGCGGCGTCGCGGATCCAGGCTTGCACGCCCTCGCCATCGTGAAACAGATGCATGCTGCGCAAGGCGTACGGCAGCTCGTCGGCCGCGCTCTCGCCGCCGCTGGCCGGCGCTGCTGCGGGCGGCGCCTCGGCCTGTTCGGCGTGCTCTTGCGTCATCGGTGAGCGCGCCCCCTGGCGCGCCAGCGGTGGTGCAGCCACGGCAGCGCTGCGCGCCGCGCCAGCCGGGCCCGCCGGCTCGGCGGCGCCGCGCATAGCGGGGTTGGCCATCAAGGCGGCGCCTGGCATGCTGCCGGCGGCGGCGGGCGCCAGCGCAGCGGCCGCCAGGGGCGGCGCGGCGTGGATGCCATGCGCCTCCGGCGCCGCCAGCCCCATCGTCAGCAGACCGACGTGGGCCAGTTCCGCAGTGGCGGGCGCGGCCTGCACCCGCCACTGGCCGCCAGCCACGGGCGCCGGCGGCGTCGTTGCCGGCACCGTGCCGCCTTGCACGGCCGGGCCGGCGTACTGCCCGGGCACTGCCGGCGCCAGCGCGTCCGCGCCAGCCGTGCCGCCCCGCTCTTCGCGCGCGTGGCTGGCGTCATTGTCGGCCTGCTTGCGCGACGGATGGGGCGGCGCCATGTCGATGCCTGCGTCGCCAGCGGCCTGCGGTGCGCCGCCCTGCGCGGGCTGCGCCTCGCTCGCGGCCGCTTGCGGGCGGTTGCCCAGCGCGGCCCGTTCCAGCTCCTGCAGCCAGGCGCAGGACTTGGCCAGGCCGCCCTTGCCCATGAAACCGGCCCCGGCAACGCTGCCGAACCGGCTTACCGCATCAAAACTGTTGCTCATGTTTTTCTACTCCGTGGTCATGACCGGTACCGTGCAAGGTGGACCAGTGATCGTCCGCAGCCTTGAACTGCGCGCTATTTTCTTCTTTGCGAAACTCGGCGAACATCTTGTCGCGATGCTCCTCGACCGCCTCCACCCCGCGCTGTTCGGCCACGATGCGCTCGATTAGCTGGTCGCGTTCGCTGGCCGCCAGCGCGATTTCCTCGCCCTTGCGTTGGGCCTGTCCGCCCAGTTGGCCCAGGTAGGCAATGACGGTGGCAAAACCATCGACGTTAAAGTTCCCCGCCACCTTTGACTGCTGGTGCCAGGCCTGGTTGACCGCCGCGCTTTCGTGCTCGATGGCGCGGCGTTGCTGCTCCAGCTCGGCCAGGCTGGCATTGCGTTCGCCCAGCTCCAGCTTGAGGGCGTCGAGTGCCCAGGTACGCGCGAGCAGCACCGGTTGCAGCGCATACCGAAAACGCTTGCTCATGCCGCCCCCCCCGCCATGATGGTACGCAGCAGTGTCAAGGCTTCACGGCGCGTGCTCGATTCGTGCACCGACTGGCGCAGCACGTCGCGCACGGCGGGGAACAAGTCCATGGCCCGGTCCAGCGCCGGATTGCTGCCGGCCCGGTAGGCACCCATCTCGACCATCTGGCGGTTGCGTTCGTACACGGCCAGCAGTTCGACCACGGCCGACATCAACTTCTGGTCGTCGCGCGTGGTCAGGTCGCCGGCCAGGCGGCTGATGCTCTGCAGCACGTCGATCGCCGGAAAGTGGCCTTCGTGGGCCAGCTGGCGCGAGAGCATGATGTGGCCGTCCAGGGTGGCGCGCAAGATATCGGACACCGGTTCGTTAAAATCGTCGCCTTCCACCAGCACGGTGTACAGCGCGCTGATCGAGCCGCCCGAGTCGCTCGTGCCGCAGCGCTCGCACAGGGCGGGAATGTCGGAAAACACCGAGGGCGTGTAGCCGCGCGCGGTGGGCGGCTCGCCCGCGGACAGGCCGATTTCACGGCGCGCCATGGCAAAGCGGGTTACCGAATCCATCATCAGCAGTACCTGGCGGCCCTGGTCGCGGAAATACTCGGCGATCGAGGTGGCCGCATAGGCGGCGCGCGTGCGCACCAGCGCCGGCTGGTCGGACGTGGCCACCACCACTACGCTGCGCTTGATGCCTTCCGGGCCGAGGTGTTTTTCGATGAACTCGCGCACTTCGCGACCGCGCTCGCCGATCAGGGCGATGACATTGACATCGACCTTGACGTCGCGCGCCAGCATGCCCAGCAAGGTACTCTTGCCGACTCCGCTGCCGGCGAAAATACCCATGCGCTGCCCGCGCCCGAGCGGCAGCAGACCGTCGATGGCGCGGATGCCGGTTTCGATCAGGGTGTCGATGCGCGGACGGGTCAGCGGATTCATCGGCACACCGTACAGTTCGCGGTGATACGCCGCCTTGGGCGGCGCGCCGCCGTCGAGCGGCAGGCCGAAGGCATCCACGGTGCGTCCCAGCAGCGCGTCGCCAACCGGGGTGCGCGCCACTCTGCCCGTGGCCAGTACTTCATTGCCGGCGCCGATGCCGCGCGGCTCGCCGTACGGCATCAGGATCACGCGGCCCGATCTCAATCCGACCACCTCGGCCAGCAGCGGTTCCTGGTCCATGCCCTGGCTGATCTCGCAGATTTCGCCGATCGTCGCGCCCGGACCGGCCGACTCGATGCTCTGGCCTGAAATGCCGACCACGCGGCCGGTACGGCGCGCGAGCGGCACATTGCTCACGGCATCGAGGTAGGCGCGCATCATGATGCTTCCTGCTTGTGGGCGTGCGCGCGGCGCACTTTCAGCAAGGCGTCGCGCACGCTGCCGAGCTGGGTGTCGAGGCGCGCATCGAGGGTGCCGCCGTTGCCGTCAACCAGGCAGCCGCCGATCCGTACCGAGGCATCGGCGCGCAGGTCGAGCCCAGCATCCAGGCTGGCGACCTCGAGCGCGGCGGCGGCTTGCGTCAGCAGCGCATGATCCTGCGGGTGCAGGCGCACCACCAGATGCTCGGTCTTGTGCTTGAAACTGGCCAGGGTCTGCGCCACCATGCCGGCGACCGCGTCGCGCCCGGTGGCAACCATGCCGATCATGCGGCACAGGGCGGTGTACACGATCTCGACGCTGTCGTCCTGGGCTTGTTCGAGCACCTTGGCGCGATTCTGGCTGAGCGCCAGGCCGAGTGCGCCGATGCGTTCGAGCTGGTCATGGATCGCCTTGCGCGCTTGCGCTTCGCCACGCTCCAGGCCGGCGGCATAGCCGCGCTGCTCGGCCACGGCCAGGGCGTCTTGAAGTTCCTTGTCCATGCGCAGGCGGTGGGCTTGCTCGCGCTGCGCCACCAGGGCCAGCGCCTCGTCGGTGGCCTTGGCCACGGCGGCGCGCACGGCTTCCTGGTCAAGCGCGAGGCTGGCCGCCGCCACCGGGGCGAGCGCGGCGACCGGCGCCGCCGGCTGCACCGGCAGCACGGCCGCCCTGGGCACTACGGCCGCCTGCCCTGCCGGCACTGGCGCCGCCTCGGCCTTGACTGCCTTGACGCGGCGCAACTGGCGCGTGCCCGAGGAAATCGTGGGGGTGCGAATGATCGGCATTAGTTGCTCCTCATGGTCGGAGGAGTGCTGAAGCGCGCCAGCAGCGCGCGCAGGCCGCCGCCGCGCGGATTTCTGGCGGACGAGGCCGGCGTGGGCGCTGCCTGTTCCAGGCGGGCGGCCACGGCCCCGAGCAGGAATGCGGCGCGCGCCGGCGCGGCCACGGGCGCGGCCAGCGCGGCGCGGATCTTGTCTTGCCTGGCCGGCGCGAACAGCGCCAGGCAAGGCTCGCCCCAAACCCAGCGCTGCATCCCCAGCACCTGGGCAATCAAGGCGTTCGGCTCGTCTTCAAGCAGGGCGAACATCTGGGCCGAGGTGGCGCGCGCCATCCGTTCGGACGGGTTCAGGCCGGCGCCGCCCGGAGCCGGCGGCGCGCTGCCGAGCGCATCTTCCAGGCTCGATGGATCGCTGGAAAATCCCAGTTCGTCCAGCTCGGCCAGGCAGGCAAGCAGCTCGGTCCGGTCGGATCCGGGCAGCGCATCGAGAATATAGCCGCGGTCCTGCGCGCCCAGGCCATGCAGGGCGACGGCGGCGCGCCGGTAACCGCTCATGGCCGCTCCCACAGGCCGCCATTGACAGCCGGCTCATGCTTGGTGTCGATCCACTGGCGGACCTGAAGCAGCAGGCGCTCGCGTTCCTCGACCGTCAGCGTGGCGGTGGCGGGCGGCTGGGCGCGGCGCAGGATTGCCCATACCAGCAGGGCCAGCATGATCAGTGCGGCAGCGGCCCAGACCAGCTCGGGCGGCACGGCCGGGCGTGCGCGCGCGAGGGCCGGCGTCAAGGCTTGCTGGTCCGCTGCGGCGGCCGCAGCCGCGGCGCGGTCGATGGCATGCTTGTCGCCGGCCGCGCTGCCCAGGGTCGTCATCGAATGAATGATGATCGCGTCGCCGCGCTCGCTGTTCAGGCCCACCGTCAGGGCGACCACTTCCTTCAGTTTTTCCATCTGGTAGTCGCTCAGCGGATTCCTGACCACCACCGCCACCGTCAGGCGGCGCGTGGCGCCCGGCGTCGTCACCGACTGGGCGACCCGGCGTCCGACCTGGTAGTCCGCTTCGGTCGAGCCGCTCGAGAGGCTCTCGCCGCTGCGCGCGCCTGTGGCGCTGGCGCCGCCGCTGGCGGCCGCGTTGTCGCGCACACTCTGGCGCGAGCGCACTACCACCCCGGTCGGGCTGCCTTCCTGGGTGCCGGAACGGGCCGGCAACACTTCTTCGGTCGTCACCCGGCTCTGGTCGAGATTGAGCAGGACATCGACGGTGGCGATGGTTTCGCCGGCGCCGAAGGTGGCGTCGAGGACTTTGGCCAGTTTGCGCGTCAGGTAGTCGTCGGCGCCGCGTTTGGCGTCGAGCATGGCCGATGCGCTTTCGGTGGCCGCTTCGCCACCGCCGTTGCGCGTGAGCGCCACCCCGTGCTGGTCGAGCACGGTGACATCGGCCGCCTGGATATCCGGCACCGATGCCGCCACCAGGCGCTGGATGCCGCTGACCTGCTCGGCCGCCAGCACATGGTTGGGCTTGGTGACGACGGTGATCGATGCCTTCGGCTTGGTGGTGGTCTTCTTGAACAGGCCCTGCTCCGGCATGGCCAGGTGCACGCGCGCCGAGGCGATGCCGTCGATCGACAGGATGGTACGCGTCAGTTCGCCCTGGATCGCGCGCTGGTAGTTCACCTTCTGGACGAATTCGGTCATGCCGAAATCGGCATTGTTGAACACTTCGAAGCCGACCGCGCCATGCAGCGGCAAGTCCTTGCCCATCACCTTCAGGCGCGTCTTGTAGACCAGGTCGCGCGGGACCAGGATAGTGTTGCCGCCGTCGGCCAGCTGGTATGGCACTTTCAGCCGGTCCAGCTCGGCCGTCATGGCCGCCGCGTCGGGTGCGGCGACGTCGGAGAACAAGACCTGGTAGTCGGGCCGGTAGGCCCAGACGGCGATCCCCACGGCCAGGCCGGCGATCAGGGTCACGCCCACCACCAGGCCGGTTTTTGCCCGCGTGCTCAAGGCTTGCCAATTTTCAGTCACAGATGCCACTTTTCACTCTCTCCCTAAACTTGCATGCGCATGACGTCCTGGTACGCTTCGAGCAAACGGTTGCGTACCTGGGCCAGCAGCTGGAATGACAGACGCGCTTCTTCCAGATGGATCATCACGTCATGCAGACTTTGTTCCCCGCCCAGCGCGACTTGTTTGACCTCGTTTTCGGCGCCGATCATCATCGTGTTGACGGCCCCCACTTCCCTGGCGAACCAGGTCTGGAACGGTGCTGCCGCCGTCTCGGGTCCGCTGGGGCCGCTGGCGCCGGTGCTGCCGAACAGGGCGTCGGCCGCGGCCGGCCCGGCGGTGTCCACGCCCGGGAGCGCCGTCAGTGCCGTGATGGCCTCAAGCGTCATGACTGGCCTCCGATTTCCAGTGCGCGCGACGCCATCGTCTTGGCCGCCTTCAGGGCCACCACGTTCGCTTCATAGGCGCGCAAGGCGCTCAGCATCGTCATCATTTCGGACGTCTGGTTCACGCCCGGATAGGCCACGAAGCCCTTGGCGTCGGCGTCCGGGTGGGCCGGCTCGAACACCATGCGCGGCGCCACCTCTTGCGGCGCGATGCTGGCCACTTCGGCGCCGCCGGCGGCGATGTGCCCCATCTGCTCCGAAAACGTCAGCGGCACGGCGCGCGAAATGACTTGCAGCGGCCGGTACAAGGCCTTGCCGGCGCCGGCCGTGCTGTGCATATTGGCCAGGTTGGCGGTGCTGACGTCGAGGCGCAGTTTCTCGACCGCCATGCCGCTGGCGCTGATCTGAAACAGGCTGTGTTGATCCATTATGATTTCCCGTCGGTAATGGCGGTCCGCAGGTTCGCGTAGTGCCGGCTCAGCATCTTGAGCAAGGTCTGATGCTGCAAAGTGTTTTCGGATAAATGCGCAATCTCCATTTCGAGCGAGACGGCGCCGCTGTCGGCCGCTGCCATGCGCGGCTGCAGGTCGGCCAGCATGGACGGGGTGAGCGGGCGCCCGGCCTGGACTTCGGCGCGCGCCTGTGCCAAGCTGCCCTCGAAGCTCACGCCGAGCGCCTGGTAGCCGGGCGTGTTGACGTTGGCGATATTGTGCGCGATGGCCTGGTGGCGCATGCTTGTCGCGTCGAGCGCGACGCCGATGATGGCGCTGATGTTCTGGTCGAATTGGATAGGCATCCTGGGCGGCTTTCTGGGGTCGGTTCGGGGTTGGGCAAGCGTTATTGGACGATCAGCTCGGCATGCAGCGCGCCGGCGGCCTTGACCGCGCGCAGGATCGAGATGATGTCGCGCGTATTGGTCTTGATGCGGGTCAGCGCCTGCACCAGGTCGGCCACGGTGGCATTATTGGGCGCCACGTAACCGGTCTCGCGCCGCTCTTCCACGCTGACCCGGCTGTTAGAGAAGCTGGCGGTACGGATCGCTTCGCCCGGACGCACCAGCATGTCCGGCTGCGAAACGGCGTTGTCGGTGACGATCGACACCTTCAGGTCGCCCTGAGAGATGGCCACGCGCGAAATGCGCACGTCGCCGCCCGAGACCACGGTGCCGGTACGTTCGTTGATGACGACCTTGGCGCGCCGGTCCGGCTCGACCCGCACGTTTTCGACCATGGTCAGGAAGTCGGTCAGGCGCTTGCGGCGCGCTTCCGGCACGTGGATCTCGACCCCGGCCGGGTCGCTGGCATCGGCCACCTCGCTGCCCATCTGGGCATTGATGGCCGCGGCGATGCGGCTGGCGGTGGTGAAGTCCGGCTCGGCCAGCACGAAGGTGATGGTATTTTGCGCGCTGAGCAGTTTACTCGTCACGCCCAGCTCGATCGTGGCGCCGTTCGGCACCGCGCCGACGGTCGGGTGGTTCATCTGTACCACGTTGCCGTTCATGTCGTAGCGGTAGCCGCCGACCGTCACGGCACCCTGCCCGAGCGCGTACACGCGCCCGTCCGGCCCCTTGAGCGGGGCCGCCATCAGGGTGCCGCCGACCAGGCTGCGGGCGTCGCCGACCGAGCTGACGCTGATGTCGAGCTGGTCGCCCTCGCGCGCGAACGGCGGCAGGCTGGCCGTGATCATCACGGTGGCCACGTTGCGGCTCTGGATATCCTCGGCGGAAACGGCGATGTCGAAGCGCGAGAGCATATTCGCCAGCGACTGGCGCGCGCTCTTGCTGCGCCCCGAGTCGCCGGTGCCGGCCAGGCCGGTCACCAGGCCGTAGCCGGTCAGCGCGTTGTCGCGCCAGCCGGCGATCTTGCCCATATCCTTGATGCGGATCGCCTGCGCATGGCAGCTCGCGCTGAACACGCAGGTGAGCGACAGCAGGGCCAGAAACATCGTGTTCTTCATTTTCATCACAGTCCAAACCACGTCAATACCTGCTGCCACCAGCCCGGTCTTTGTTTATCCGACAAGTCGCCGGCGCCCACGTAACTGATCTTGGCATCCGCGATGCGGGTCGAAAATACGACGTTGGTGTCGCTCAGGTCCTGGGTGCGGATGCGTCCCTCGACCCGGATCTGCTGGCGTTCGTTATTCACTTCCAGCAGTTGCTCGCCGGCCACCAGCAAGTCGCCGTTGTCGGTGATGTCCTTGACGATCACGGTGATTTGCGCCAGTACCTTGCCCTCGCGCACGGTCTGGCCGCGGCCATCCATATTGTTGTTGGTCTGGATGCCGACCCCGCGCGATTTGTGCGGCAGGTCGACTTCGGCATTGATGTTGGCGTTGCGCCGCGCCGTCGTGTTGGCGGTGCTGGTCGCACTGGCATTTTCGACGACCATGATGGTCACCAGGTCGCCGCGGCGCCGCGCCTTCTGGTCCGAGGCGAGCGCCTTGTAGCTACCCTCCTTGTACAGGCTGGTCGCCTGGACGGTGGCGCTCAACATGGCACTTGCGCACAGCAATCCCAGGGCCTGGCCGAGCCGCCACATGAGATATTTGCTCGTTATACACTTGCTGATTAAATACTTATTCATAAGATACCTATCCATCATTTTCCTTCCGCCTGTACCAGGCCGGCACCAAGCACGCGCGCGCTGATCGCTTCCATGCCCGCCTCGGGCTTGACCCGGACCAGCTGTCCCATTCCGCCATCCTGTTGCGCCACGGCGCGCGTCTCGATCGACACGGCGCCCTCGGCCAGGACCAGCCGGACCGTGTCGCCGCGGTACACCAGGCCTTGCTGCGCCACATGAGCGAGCAGCACTACCTGGCCGCGCGCCACCGCCTTCACCGTGCGCGCCGACGGCGCCAGCTGGGCTACCGGCAGCATGCTGTCGGCCACTTGCACCACGTCTTCGGGCCGCTGTTCCACATCGTTCGGACCGAGCACCGTGCCGGGCGCCAGATCGCGCCGCGCCACGTAGGCCATGCGGGTCAGCTTGACCGTGAACGGCACCAGCACCGAACGCACCGGCTTGCCGCCCACCGCGACGTCCACATACACCGCCTGGCGCGCGCGCAGCTGCGTGGGGTCGACGATGCGGGTCGACAGCACCGGCTCGCCCAGCGGCAGGGCCAGGTCGGGCACATTGCCGGCCACGCGCAGTTCGGCGTCCGCATACCTGCCGCCCAGATGCTGGCGCAGGGCTTCGCTGGCGGCGCGCTGCAGCGCGTCGGCGCCGAGCTGGCGTTCGGCCGCGCGCACCTTGACCGCGCGCGCGCCGCTCCAGGCCAGCGTGGCGCCGGCCGGCAGCGCGCGCGCATGCATCAGGCGTTCGAGTTCCGCACGCGCATACTGTTCAACGGCGCCGACCCGCGGCGCCGGGCCGACCCGCAGGGCTTCGAGGGCGTTCTGGAGGGCGGCGTCGGCGGCGGCCACCGTCAGCAGGTCGGCCAGTACGATCTCGGCCCCCCTGACGGTGGCGTCGGCGCGCAAGACCAGCTGTACCGGCGCCGCGGCCCGGGACAGCAGCGGCAGCGCGCAGGCCGCCAGCAGGGTCAAGGCGCGCAGGCGCGGCCGCAGGGAAAGAATCGACATGGCTGGGCGCTCGCTTATTTGCGCAGGTTGTTGCTCATGGCGAGCATTTCATCGGACGCCTGGATCACCTTGACGCTCATTTCGTAGGCGCGCTGGGCCGTCATGAGGTTGACCATCTCGTTGATCATGTTCACGTTCGACATTTCGGTGAAGCCTTGCGCCAGGGTGCCGACCCCATTTTCGCCCGGACGCCCGAAAATCGCTTCGCCCGACTTGGCCGACGGCTTGTACAGGTTCTGGCCGAGCGGCGTCAGGCCGGTCGGATCGGCGAAGGTGGACATGTCGATGCTGCCGACCTCGGAAACGCCGTTTTGGCCATTGGCCCGGACCATGACCTTGCCGTCGGCCATGATGGATACCGACTTGACGTCGCTGCCGATATGGATGCCCGGTTTAAGCATATTGCCTTCCGGGGAACTGAGAAAACCGTCGGCATTGACCTGCAGCGCGCCGCCGCGCGAATACGCGCGGGTACCGTCGGGCAGGCTTACTTCAAAGAAGCCGGCGCCGCTGATGGCCACGTCGAGCATGCCGTCGGTCTTTTTCATTTCGCCCATGCTGAACTGCTGCGACATCGACAGCACGCTCACGCCGGTGCCGTGGGCAGCGTTGGACGGCGCCAGGCTGAGCGCTTCAGCGCCCGCCGGCTGGCCCATGCGGTAGACCATGTCCTGGAAATTGACGCGGCCGGTCTTGAAGCCGGGCGTGGTCAGATTGGCCAGGTTGTTGGCGATGGTATCCAGATTTTTTTGCTGGGCCTGCATGCCTGTGGCAGCGATATACAGTGAATCATTCATGATGCTCCTTAGAACTCCCCGAGTTTGCTGACTGTTTTTTGGAATACATCTTCATAGCCTTGCGCGACCTTGATCATGGTCTCGAAATGGCGCAGGGTTTCGGTCAGGCGGATCATTTCCTGCGGCGAGCTGACATTCGAATTTTCAAGAAAGCCGCTGCGCACCCGCGCCACGCCGGTCTGGTCGGCCACGCTGGCGTCGCCCTGGGCCAGCAATCCATTACCCATCGGCAAGAGTGCCTGCGCATTATTGAATTGGACCAATTTAAGCTGTCCGACGGTCTGGCCGCCCTGCCTGATCTTGCCGTCGGCCTCGACCGAAAACGGTCCGGGCGCCAGCACGATCTCGCCGCCCAGCCCGACCAGGGCGCGGCCGTCGCCATTGCACAGGCGTCCGCGCGGGTCGACCTGCAAGGTGCCCTGGCGCGAATAGGCGGTGCCATGCTCGGTGGCGACCTCGAAATAGCCATTGCCCTCGATCGCGATATCCATCGGATTGGCGGTGGCGCGCAAGGTGCCGGCGCTGGTGTCGAGCACGCTTGCACTGCTGGCGTAGGCCGGCGCCGCGGCCCCGCCCATCAGGTCGGCGAACGCACGGCTCACCGGGATGGCCCGCTTGTAGCCGGGCGTCATCACGTTGGCCAGATTCTGGCTGATGCTATCCATCCGCTGCAGATCGTTCTGCATGGCGATACCGGCAATTGTTAGCGCATCCATGTCAAGCTCCCTCCCGGTTTATATTATCTCGTGCAATCTGGTTCATCGCGCCACGGCCTCGGCCAGGTTGATCGACCCGAAGGACTTGAGGTTGACGCTGTTCGGAATTTCCGCCAGCGACAGAATGCGCATGTGCGGAATGACGCGCTCGGACAGCGCGCGCACATGGCGCCGCAGGTCAGGCGAGCACAGCAGCACAGGCATCATATTGTTCTTCATCATCCGTTCCGACTGCGCCATCAGGCGCGCCAGCAGTTGCTCGGCAAATTTGGGTTCGACCACCAGGCGGCTGTTGGCGTCGGCCGCGCGCACGCTTTGCATCAGGCTGTGCTCGATGGTGGGATCGAGGGTCAACACGTTGAGCGCACTGCCCTCGCCCATCAGCGACTGGCAGATGGCGGGCCCCAGCTTTTGGCGCACGATTTCGGTCAGCAACACCAAATCCTTGGTATTGCGTCCATTGTCGGCCAGGGTTTCGGTGATCGCTTCCAGATTGCGGATCGAGACCTTCTCGCGCAACAAGTTTTGCAAGACTTTCTGGACATCGCCCAGGGACATGACCGTTGGAATCAAGTCCTCCACCAGGCCAGGCTGGACGGTGCGGACCCGCTGCAGCAGGCGCTCGGTCTCGGTGCGGGTCAGCAGCATGGCCGATTGCTGCTTGAGCACTTCGCTCAAATGGGTGATGAAGACGGTGGCCGGATCGACCAGGGTGTAGCGCGCCTTGCGTGCCGCCTCTTTTTCGCCATCTTCAATCCACACGGCCGGCAGGCCATACGTCGGTTCACGCGTTTCGATGCCCTGCACGCCCTTGGAATCGGCCCCGCCCTGGATCGCCAGGGTGCGCTCCATCATGATTTCGCCCTTGCCGGACTGCACACCGAACACATTGAGCTCGTAGGAATTCGGCCCCAGCTGGGACGAGTCGCGGAAACGCACGCGCGGCAACACCATGCCCGACTCGAGCGCGTACTGCTTGCGGATGGCGCTGATGCGGTCGGTGAAGATGGTCTGTTCCTTGAACAGGTGCGCCAGGCTGGTGCCGACCATCACTTCGATCGGGTCGACCTGCAGCATGTCGTAGGCGCTTTCCTCTTCCTCATCCTTTTTCTCGTCAGCCTCGGCCTCGGCGCCGGCGCCGTTGCGGGCGGCGCGGCGGATCAGCAACAGCACGCCGATCAGCATGGCCATGATGACCAGCACCGGCAGCATGGGGATGCCGGGCATCAACAAGATGCCACCCAACACCACGACCACCATCAGGATCGTCTTCGGGAAGGAGGTCAGCTGGCGCAGCACTTCATTGCTGAGGTTACCGTCGGAAGCCGAGCGGGTGACGATCAGGCCGGTACTGACGGCGATCACCAGCGCCGGGACCTGGGTCACGATGCCGTCACCCACGGTCAGCAGGGAAAACGTTTGCAGAGCCTGGCCCCACGGCATGCCTTGCTGCATCACGCCAATAATCAAACCGCCGACCAGGTTGATCAGCATGATGATGATGCCGGCGATGGCATCGCCCTTGACGAATTTGCTGGCGCCATCCATCGCGCCGTAAAAGCCCGATTCCTTTTCCAGGGCCTTGCGGCGGCGCTTGGCTTCTTCCTGGTCGATGAAACCCATGTTCAGGTCGGCATCGATACTCATCTGTTGACCGGGCATGCTGTCCAGCGTAAAGCGGGCGGCCACTTCCGACACGCGCTGGGCGCCGTTGGTGACGACCACGTACTGCACCACGACCAGGATCAGGAATACCACCAGGCCGATGACGTAATTGCCGCCGACGACAAAGGCGCCGATGGCGCCGATGACGTGGCCGGCGTCGGCGTCGGTCAGGATCAGGCGGGTGGCGGCCACGTTCAGCGAGAGGCGGAACAGGGTGGCGATCAGCAGCAGCGAGGGAAAGGTGGAAAACTCGGCCGGCTTGGCGATATAAAAGGTCAACAGCAGGATCAGCAGGGCGAAGCTGAAATTGGTGATGATCAAAAAGTCCAGCAGGCCAGCGGGGATAGGCGCGAACAGGACCGCCAGCACGCCGACCACCAGTGCGACCATGATCAGGTCGGTGTTATTGCCGAAAAACTTGCTTAAGCCCTTCATGTGCGCACTCCCGCGGTGCGCAGGCGCGCCGCGCGCATGGCCTGGACCCAGACCATGATCTTGGCCAGCTGCGGATACAGCTTTTCCGGAACGTATTTATCGAACCCGACTTCACGGTACAGGGTTCTTGCCAACAATTTGTTCTCGACAATCGGAATATGGTGGCGACGCGCAACTTGGCGCATCTTCAGTGCAACTTCGCCGGCGCCCTTGGCGATCACATGGGGAGCGCTATTGGCACCGTGCTTGTAGCTCAAGGCCACGGCCAGGTGGGTTGGATTGGTGATCAGCACATCGGCTTCGGCGACACTGCCCAGGGCCTTGCTGCGTTTGAGCATTTCCTGGCGCAGTTCGCGGATCCGGCTACGGATGCGCGGGTCGCCTTCGCGGTTCTTGTGTTCGTCGGTGACATCACGCTTGCTCATGCGCATGCGCTTGGCGAATTCCCACCGGGAAAATACCAGGTCGATCAGGGCGATCGCGAGCAAGGCCAGCAACAGCTTGACCATCAGCCCGGCCGCCAGGTCGAGCATGATGCGCGCGTAAGCCTTCGGGTTCAGGCCCGTCAAGCCCACCAGGCCGGGAATCAGGTCGACGATGACGAGCCAGGTGATCAAGCCAAGCACGATCAGCTTGATGATGCTTTTGACCGACTCGTACACCGTCCGCATCGAAAAAATCCGCTTGATACCGGTCACCGGGCTGATCCGGTTAAGGTCGGGTACCAGTGGATGCATTGTAAAGATGGGACCGGTCTGTGCCACGTTGGCGGCCACGGCGGCGATCGCAAGTGCCAGGAACAGGGGCGCCAGCACATACAGCATGCCCATGGCCAGGTTCGCCAGCAGCACCGACACCGCGTCGAGCTGCCAATTCATGCGCCCTACCTGGGCCAGCATGTCGAGCTGAAGGCGCATGGTCTGCTTGAAACCATCCCAGGCGACCGCGTACACGCAGGCCGTCATTGCGGCGAGCACGGCCATGGCGGTGAAATCGGGACTCTTGGCCACCGATCCTTTTTTGCGCGCTTCCTCCAGCTTATGCGGGGTTGCGTCTTCGCTCCGATTCGAATCCTGCTCAGACATGTAACAACACCTGCTCCCAATAACTGAAAATAGCGGAATAAATCCGTCCCATCGATGCACCAACGGTGCTGATCGTCATCGCCAGCAATGCCAGCGCGGCCACGATTTTCACCGGAATACTGACCACAAAGACATTCATCTGGGGCAGTACCCGCGAGGTCATCGCAAATCCCACTTCCACCAGCACCAGACAAAACATGACGGGCGCAATCAGCGCCACGCCCAGCGAAAACATCAGGCCGAACTGGCGGATCACGGTCTCGACCGGCCAATTCGCCAAACCCGCGCCGGGCGCCACCTGCTGCACCGAAAACGCAATTCCGCGCATTAAGGCGTGGTGACCTTCCATGCTGAAAAATACGGTCACGCCCAGCATGTTCAGCATCATCGAAAACAGCGGCGACCCGGTCCTGGTGACCGGATCGAATACACTGCCGATTCCAAATCCGCTTTGAATATCGAGTATTTTCCCGGCCACGGAAAACGCACCAAAGGCGGCCAGCGCGCCAAAACCCAGGGTCGCCCCGACGACCACTTCGGCCAGGGCCGCGCCGACCAGCGCCGCCATGTTCACGGGCGCCGCCAGGGCGCCCGCGCCCAACTGCGGGGCCATGACCACGCTCAACGCCAGAGTGAACAGGACGCGCAGCACGACAAATTTATCCAGTCCGGTAAACATCGGCATCATGATAAACAGGGTCCCGATGCGCAGCCATAGCAAAAACACCGTCGCTACCCATGCCGGGTCGATATCCAGCGTCATCACTTGCGCCGGTTCTTAAAGATAATTGGGAATATTACGGATCAGGCTAGCCGAAAAACCCAGCAGCCGGTTCAGCATCCACGGGCCGAATGCCACCAGCACCAGTACCGCCGCAATAATCTTCGGTATATAGGTGAGCGACATCTCCTGGACCTGGGTTACCACCTGCAGCACACTGACCGCCAGGCCCACCACCAGCGTAATGCCCAGCAGCGGGGCGGAAATCAACAGGGCGTTCCACAGCAAATCGGCGAGCAGTTGTACAGCAACGTCAGACTTCACACCAGACTCCCCCGAAACGCGATTAGGATCAATGCACCGACACCACAGCGAGCATGTTGACGCGTTTAAACATGGGGGAGTTTATAGACCTATTTTTTGACTGTCAAAGCAATAAGTATAAAACGTTGGAAACTAAGACACATAAGTCCACGGGTTCAGGTTGTTTTTTTGCAATTATTCGCAAGCGCCGTAAATTGGGTGAGAAACGTGCTAGAGTTGCAGCACTAAAGCCTCATCATGGGCCTTGCACGAATGTTATCTTTTTTTCATCATCGCCCGTACCCGCCCTGCAACCCACCATTCCCGCCCCAACATGACAGCAGCATCCTTCGCCACGCTTGACCAGTCGGAACTGATCCACCTTGCCCTTGAAGCCGACCGGCTCGGCAATTCCGGTGCTTCCCTCACCTATCTGAAGGAAGCGGTCACGCGTCCCGACGCCACGGCGCCCGCCCACCTGCTGCTTGGCGCCGGCTATGCCCAGCTGCAGATGTACGACCGCGCCGCCGCCGAGATGGAATCGGCACTGGCGGTCGATCCGAGTTTCGCCATCGCGCGCTTCCAGCTGGGGCTGCTGCAACTGACCAGTGGCGATGCCGAGCGCGCCATGAACACCTTGCTGCCTTTGCAAGAGCTTGGCGAGCAGCACGCCCTGGGCCAGTTCGGCAGGGGCTTGATCCACCTGATGCGCAACGAATTCGGTCCTACCCTGGCGTGCATGGCCCAGGGCATGCTGCTCAATACCGACAATCCGGCGCTCAATGCCGATATGCAGCAGATCGTCGACAAGGTCAACGCCCTGCCGCCCGACGCCCTGGCCGCAGCGCAGCCGGCTCCGACCGGCGAAGCCGAGGGGGCGGCCGCCGCGGCGCCGGCCGAAGAAACGGCGCTGGCCGCCGACGACCAGGTCGCCAATCCGATCTTCCTGTCCGCCTATACCAGCGGCGGCAAGCCCTAAGCCGGCAGCGCGTTTTTAAGCGGCTTCACCAGTCAGGCGCGTCATGCCCTCTTCCATCGGCTCGGTCAGCCAGCTCGTTGCGGTAATCCGCTCGCAGCTGGCGCCGCGCGTGGAGCTGAGCGGACCAGGCCCGGCCCGCGCCAGCGTGCGCGCGGCCCCGCGCCGCGCTGTTGGGTCCGCGCGCGGCCAGCTCGAAGCGGCGATCGGCACGCGCATCAACAGCATCGGACGCGACGATCCCCAGCGCGGGCGCAAGGCCTTCCGCATTTTTCTCGAATCGATTTTATTGTTCCATCTGGGCGAACACCTGATGAACGATCCGCGCTTTTACCAGCTGGTCGACGATGTTCAGGGAGCGATGGAGTCGGACGCCGAGCTGGGCGTGATGATCGACAAGGCGATTGCCCATCTGACCACGGCGCCGCGCTAGGCGCGGCGCCCCCGGTTCAGGCGCTGCGCGCCTTGCGCAGACGGCCCACGGCCAGCAGCGAGAGGGCGCCGCCGAGCAGCATCCAGACCGTTGCCGGTTCCGGCACGGGCGAGATTTCGCTGACGGCGATGTTGTCGAGCACCAGGTGCGCGCTCTCACCCCCGTTGGCGCTGCCGATCGGTACGCCGCCCGCACCGTTGATGCTGATGCTGTCGATGTTGGTGAAATTGAAGGCAAACTGGCCTGACGTGGTCGATGCGAGCAAGGTCGACGAATGCGTCAGCACGCCATTGCGCCAGCCTTCGACCGTGACGCTTGCGCCATCGTACCAGGCCGACGCGATGCGGGCGCCAGTAAAATTGAATGCCGTGGCGCGCGCAAACGATACGCTGCCATCGTAGGCAACCAGGCTGACGTGATCGACCGTGCCGTTGTGGAAGCCGCCGCTGGTCGCAATCAGGCTCGTGACAAAACCAGGGCTGCCGCCCCAGATGAAGCCGGCATAGTCGGGCTCGAGATCGCCAGCGGTTTCATAGCCGGTGAACTGATCCTCGAAGGTGAGGATCGTGCTCTGGGCCTGGGCATTGCCGGCGGCGAGCGCCGCGAACATCAGGGCGCATGCACCATGCATGAGGGAGAGCTTGCGATTTGCCATACGATAGGACCTCGACAGAAATACAACGATAAGAAACGTGTAGCGCTATTGCTGCCTGCCGCTACGGCATGTGCAATGAAAACCGGGCAGAGAAATCGGCCACCGCTGGCGGCCATGACATCCCTGGAACATTCACTGCCAACTTGCTCAGAATATCATATAATCAACGTACATTGCAAGTTAGACATTTATACGCCTTGCAGCGCCGGCGCTGTTGTTGCCACTGCACCACAACCTAAGGTCTCCGCCAGGCCACATTTAAGGGAACTCATGACTGCCTCACGAAACATTTCCGACATCTTCGCCGCCGATGAATTACTCGCTCTGGCCCGCCTCGACGTCGAAAAAAACCAGCTCGATAGTGCACTGGAAAAACTTAAAAGCATCCTGGGCGGGCCAGATCCCGATCCGGAAGCGATATCGATGGCTGCCCGCGTGTATGCCCAGCTCGGCTTGTTCACACGTGCGCAAGACCTGTTCCGCCGCTACCTGGTGGTGCATCCCGGTTCGCTCAACGAGCAGTTCCAGCTGGCCATGACGCATATGAACAATAGCGAGCCGGCCGATGCGGAAGGCTTTTTCAATGCCATCCTCGCCAGCACCCCGACCCACCCCCCTGCCCTGTTCTACAGCGCCCTGCTGCTTTCGCAGCAAGGCAAGACCATGGATGCCAAGCGCAGCCTCGATATCCTGCTGCAGTCGGCGCCCGCAGATAACCTGTACGCGGGCCGCGGCAAGGAATTGCTCGAGTCGATCGATGCGGGCTTGCAGGCCAGTTTCCAGGATCAGCGCGATCAGGAAGCGGCCACCGGCAAGCCTTTATCTGGCGACACATACCAATAAACGCAGAGGCGGCCGCGTCTGGAATGAGGGCCGCGCCGGTGTTGCTCACGCGCCCGGCTGTATGCCGGCCGCGTGAGCAACGCGTTGTTGCTTCTCGTCAGCCGTCAGGCCATTCCAGGCGGCGTGACTGACCGGGCGAACGTCGATATCGATGAACCGCGCCGGCTCGGTAAATTCCCAATACGTGACGGTTCCGGTGCGGCAGCTGGGGCATCGCGGTTTCAATCCGATATGAAACGCCTGTCCCTGGCTGTCCGGGTCGCAGGCAAGCGGGCCGTAGACTGCCCATAACAAGGCGGTGCGCTTGCGCGCAGGCAGCGCGGCGACAGCGGGCTCTTCCTGCAGCAAGTGGTCGACCTCGTCAAACGTAGGGTCGGCGATGCCGTCGACGTAACGCAACTCGTCGTTGGCTTCGGTCCGCAGCAGAAATGTCCCATAATCGCTTCCCGGAATTTCAGGCGCATCGAACTGGTGCTGACATGCACCACATGTATAGTTTACTAACTGAAGCTTCATCTGTATCCGATCAAATTTTGCATACTGCCGCGTGTACCGGGGATAGCCATCCTTACGGTCTCTAACTATACCCTGATTCCGTGTCCCAAATTTGACCGTCGCTTTTCCGTCCGCAAAGCCGTCAATTTTTGCGGATTTCACGTCCCGATCGTGCCGCTGTTCACGGCTGTTGCGGCTTAATCGGCTCTAATCGGGCGCCTATGAATGAGCCCAGGCATGATTTCGGGCCAGTTTTGGTGTGTTAGCCCATGCGCTCTCCTTCCGGCACGCCAGAATCGAGAAGTTGCCCAGTCAATCGTTCCGTCTGCTGCCGCCTGCCGATCACGCCGCCCCCAGACGCGACAGACGCGCTTGCAGGGCGCAGAAGATGCCGGCGTGCATCTTAGCCGTGCGCCCGAAGTCAAGCACCAGTCGGCGCGCATGCTCGACGTATTTGGCCGCCCGGGACATGATTTCCTGCAGCACCGTTTTCAAACGACGACGTTTCGCGGGATGCCTGACCGGCGAGATCTCACCCGTCAAACCAAGCTGGCCGAGCAAGCGCAGGCAGTTATAGGCGAACATCGCCAGATGCATGATCGCGTCGTTGCTGTCGAACTTGCCCGACGGCAGACGTTCCATGTCGAGGTCTGTCTTGATCTCGGAGTGAAATTGTTCATGGGTGCCGTGGCGGCGATACAGCCGGATGATTTCCTCGGGTGCTGCATCCAAGCTGGTCCACCAGCCTTCGATCTCAACCTCCGGCTCGATCAGGTGCTGCCCCTTCTTGTCGATGCTACGCTCGGTGATCGACACGATCAGGCGCAAGGTCCGGCGTTCCTTGCCGTGGGCGCGCTCAAGCTGCTGCGACAGCAACGCGCAGCGTTTGCCGGGACGCGCCTCGCTGAAAGCATTGGCATGCTCGGCGCTCGCCACCCAGGCGGCCTTGTCCTGTTTGCGGGGATTCCACTTGATGACATAGTCCAGTTGCCGCCCCAGCGGCGCGAGCCGCTCGCGCTCGGCCTCGCATTGAAACAGCAATTTGGCGCTGTCGAAGCCGCTATCCTTGCGCAACAGTACAGGTCGGTCGGCAGCGAGCAGGCGCTCGAGCTTGCCGTAGACCCGCTCCATGAAGAAATGCGTCTCCGCTGCGCTGTGCTGTTTTCCCGGACGCAGTTCCAAACCGATGCTCCAGCCCTCGTTGCCCAGGTAGGCCGCGATCGGCGTGTAACCGTCGACGCCCTGGTAGGTGCGGCTCACATCCTCCTTCTTGGTGCCGCTGTTGTTCATGACGAAGGTGTCGATGTCGAGGCACACGTAGGCGCCGTCGGCTGTGATCGGCGCGCCAGTCCGCTCCAGCAACCGCAGGCTGAGCTCGTCGGTGTACTCGCGCACATCTCCCGCGATGGCATCAAGACGCGGGCGCAGCCACACGCTGCCGGGAACCTTGGACAGATTGAGCGCCTTCTTGAAGAAGCGGTCGTTGCGAAACGGTTCGATGGCTTCGAAATCGCTCTTACCCAAGCACAGCAGCGCGGTCATGCTCTTGGCGATGCCGGAGGTCTTCATGCCCTGCGATACCGGGAACCTGGAATCGAGAACCGCCTCGACTTGGGCGGCCTCAAAGCATTGGCCGATCAGGCCAAGCCCGGCGTGCGAGGTTAATTCCAGGTTGCGCGATTGCTTGACTTCAAAGCGTGGCATGATCAGTCGGGTGAAAGCAGGAAATGCAATATTCTACTTTGCAATCAATGCTTGATCAACTATTGCATGAGCTGGAACACGGACTCAGGAAATAGTTTCTGACGATTTGCTTCGGTTAAAAAGCGCGTGTCGAACGGCATCAGGTCCACTCCATCCGGGTTTGCCAATTTTCGCGCAACAGACTGTGTAAATTTTTGAAAAATCTTGTCAAAATAGGTATTAATTTCCTGGCTTGCACGGCCGAATCTGGCGTTAGTTTTAAACGTGCACCGGCATAATGTCCTGAATTCACGACGAAGTCGGCATTAGTGCAGCCCGGTGCGCGCGCAAGCCTACCTGCAAGGTAGTGTTCCATCTCCGCAACAGCACCAGCTTCTCCTGGCGAACGCGGCGCGGTCAGCGTCTTTTTTATTCAATCGCTTTTGCGCAGCCCTATCCACCGGAAGCCGTGCCGAAACGGTGGTCGGGCCATCTGGATTCATTTTAAACAGGGGCTGGTTAGCCGTCGCACCATTTGCCCCGTCGTGCGTCAATTAGTCGATTGCGCCTAAATTCGTCACATATCACGCCCCGCGGTCACGCGAAATTGACCGGTAATTTGAGGTTTCCTCAGGCTGAGTAGTTACGAATATTGAATTCAGCGCTTCTAACCATTTAATCCAATAGCTGTCCATGAATCTATAATGTCCCAAAATTTCAAATCCATCTTTGGCAGCTTATTACTCCACCAGATCATAGCGACGCACTCTTCTTTAGAAGTCGAAACATCAAGACAGACGTAACCGGACATTCCATTTGTAAAGAATGCGATCGTTGTATCGAGATTAACCGGAGCCTGACCAATTTCATCTAAAATACCCCAATCTTCGTCGGAAAGCACGAACAATTCCTCTGCGGGTAACAACCCCATGGAATGCGACGCCAAATAGAACCAACCGTCATGCACCGCATAGAAATCGCGAATACTTTGCGGGACACTTGGCCACAAAGAGTCAATTTTTGAATTGAATTTCCGACAAATTGGATTCTTTGCCTGATAGTATAAGATTCGATCTGTAGCACTAATTCCATATAGCAACGAATAAGAATCACCTTCTTTCAAAAGATCAACAGAAATTAGGCTGCTCTTCAATTTATCCGTGACTTCGGATAGCCCTTCACCAAATCTCTCCCATAAGGCAACGACATAAGAAATGCGCTCTTTCCCTTCCAACGAAAGGAGATCGATCCACTCCGCCGGAAGAGCCTCCATTCCTGATCCGGAATCGGAAAGCGCAACAATACTTGGGCTCGCACAATATTTCTCTAAATAATGAAGAAGTTCGGTGGTCATACAAATCCTTTCGATACTAATTAATGTTTGGCCGCATTCAATCTATCGATCTGTGCCTGTAGTTGATCGTGCAGGGCTCTCTCTCTTGCCATCATCTGAGCACGAAATTCCGGGGCAACTGGCGTTCCAGACTTGATGTGTTCACTCCATTCCGCGTAGGACTTTGCTCCCTTTGAAGCATTAGCAGACGGACTCAATCCATAAAAATTAGCCGGGTTATTTAAGACGCTGAGCTGTTCCTGTTTGCTCAACAAATCAAAACCATCCATCCGAGTAGTTTTCTCCATCGAAACAATATGATCCGCTTGAAGTCTCCCCCTAACCGTGAATCCTGGCAGCGCTTCATCGGGGTGCGGAAATCTCTTCCCTTCGTTTACCATATCGCGAATTTTTGGGGTAGGAGTCGCGTCTCGCAATTCGTCATATAACGCCTGAGAAATCTTTCGTTCACCAATCCGAGCACCACCTGCTACTTCACTACTTGTCCCACGCATACCCTGAACCGCATCAGGCTGCGCAGCGCCTTGCTTGCCAGAACCGTTCGGCGGGTCGCCGGCCCCCGTACCTTCAACCTTCTTATTGCAGTCGATATTATGGACCCAAACCCCTGCATCGCCCACATAGTAGGTGTGGAAGCCATCGACCTCGATATTAAACACCTGCGCCGTTGTGCCTGTGTCCTCGACCGCCGTGATGGTCGCGGAGCTACCGTCATGCAATTCGAGCACCTTGCCGGCCTTCAGGAATTCCGCACCGGTCCAGCCAAAATCGCGCACGAAGAATGGGTGGTTCGGCGTCGCCAGGATGGTCGAGGCAATGCCTGCTTCCGTCACCAACTGCACACTATATATAGTCTTGTCTTCATAGACAAAAATATTATTCACGCGGCGATAGGTGCGGGCGCCCGTGTCCTCGGGTTGCGATAGCACCAGCTGGCCAACCCGGATGGCATCGATCGCCACCAGGCCGTCCCTGGACCATACCTGGGTTCCGGCGACAAAACATCCATCCGGATCTTTCGGAAGATTCGGCTTGCCGGTCTTGTTGATATCGTCCAGCGGAGCCACGCCTGGCTTGGGGCCGACGCCGTCGGGCGCGCCCGCGCGCGGACCATTGCCGCCCTCGGGCACGCGGCCGCTCGGGTTGACCGGACCGTCGAGCGGCTTCGGACCAGGCGCCGTCGGCGCCTTGGCGGCAGTCGGACCCGGCACCGCCGGGGCAGCCGCGCTCGGCTTGGCCGGCACCGCCGGCGCATTCGCGCTCGGTTTGCCCGGCACCGGTGGCGTCGTCGGCGGCGTAGGTGGTTTCGGCGGTCCGGCGAGGCGATCGGCAGCTTTCGCCGCACCCGATTCAATCGGCGACACCCCGACCGGTTTCAGGATCTTGTTGTAGTTGTCCATCACCGCGTGATTGACCCCACCGGCGGCACGCTCGGACGGGAAACGAATCACGTTGTAGCCATCCGCCACCGCCTTCTCGCCGATGGCCTGGGTGGTCGAGGTGATCGGACCACGTACATATCCCGCCTCCGCCGCGATGGCCGGATTGGTCAGGTCGAGCACTTTCATCTCCTTGGCAACAATTTCGAAGCGGATGCCCGTGGTCGGGTTGATGTTATGGTGCGCCAGTTCACGCAGTGCCGTGCCAGGCTGCTCCGCGACATAGAATGCGCCCGCGCCGAAACGTCCGTTCGGGTTGATGTACTTCGGATCGATGCCGTTCATGACGCTCTGCGCCTTGCCCGGTGTGTCGGTTGCGTGGTAGACGTTCTTCACGCCTCCCGGCGCGGCGCCGCCAGCGGCCACGCGGTTCGCTTCTGCCGTGCGCGACGCCGCTAAGGCGCGGTCGGCCGCGGCCCGCAGATTGGTTTCCGGCAGGGCTGCCGAGAGCGGCGTGCCACGTGCATCAGCATATGCCGCTTGGGCGTAACCACTACCCTTGCCACCGGTCTGCGCATACGATCCCTGGGCCGCTGCGCTACCGCCCTGCTGGGCAAACTGCCCCTGCGCGCCGGCCCTGGTATTGGCAGCCAATTCCAGTTCGGTGCCGGCACCGATCGCCAGTTCGCTTGCAGTTACCGCCTCGGCGGCCGCGCCGCCGCCGCGCAGGCCGCGGTACGCCTTGCCGGCCAGCGACACGGCGCCCTTGGCCAAGCCGACCCCACCGAATGCCAGCGACGCGGCGGTCGTGGTCTTGTCTCCCGCCGCCACGCCCGCCAGCAGCGAGTCCGTTCCACTGTCGGACGTATACGCAACCTTGTAGTCATTGGCGACGCCACTGAGCCATCCTGCGGCTGCCGCATACGCCTTTCCGGAATTGTTGCTGATCGAATCGCTGGTGAGCGTGTTGAACGCCGTTTTGATGCCGGACGCAATACTGTCCTGCATTTTCACGGCGTCGTTATGCGCATCCTTAAGGAAGCCTACCTGATCGCCCAGGCCACCGCTGCCGCCCAGTCTCATGTAGATGTCGTCCAGGGCGACAGTCTTGGCGATCGAGCCCAGGCCGATCACCATGTCGCCCGCATTCTTCAGCACGCCAAGGCTGACGCCCGCAGTGCCGGTGATGCCGCGCTTGATGACCGACTTGCCTTCGGATTCGAGCTTTTCGGTCGCGTAGGCGTGCATCGCATCCTGTACCGCGTTTGAATCGACGTTGGTCAGGCCGGTGAAATTGACCGCGTCGACGGCGCCCTTCACTAGCGGCGCGGTCATGATCGCGCCCGCGCCAATGGCAACATCGCGCATGTCGGTCAGGGCGGCATTGGCATTGCGTACCGCGTCGAGCGGACGCGAGACGATCTGCAACGATACGCCCGTATAGGTCAGCACGCTGTCGACCTCGGCGCCGAGTACGCGATAGGCTGCGGCCGCGATGCCGTTCGAGGCCTTGGCCTCGCTGTCGGCAAAAAACGCTTTGGCTTTGCCCTGCAGGCGGATATTCGCGTCGACGCCCGTGCCGACGACGTCGGAAATGACTTCCTGCGCGCTTTCGGCCGCGCGGATCGGATCCGACGCCACCGTCAGGGCGGTGCCGCTGGCCGTCAAGGCAGCATCGATGCCCTTGCCCGCATAGGTATACAGCGCAGCGCCGAGCTTGCTGTCGGCATGGGCAGCACTGTCGGCGACGCGGCGTTTGAATTCCGCCTGGACGGAAATATTGGCGTCCAATGCCCTGTCGGCCAGCCTGCCGGCCGACTTGACAACCACGCCGGCGGTGTGACTGATGTCGTCGGCAAGCGCACTGGCCGTGCTGCTGACGTAGTTTCCTGCTTTGGATACATACTCCCCAGCACTGCTGACCAGCGAATTCCACTGGCCGCTCACCGAGTTATCTTGCACTTGCACGGTGCGCACCGGCACGGGCGCGGTGGCGGCGGAAGGCGCTGCAGCGGTCTTGGCACTGACTTCCACCGCTGCCGCCCTTTCCTCTGCAGCCTGGCGCGCGGCCGCATAAGCCTTGGCCTCGGCGGCAGCCTGCGCTTTGACTTCGCGCTGGTGTACATCGACTTTGTTACCGCGCTTCCATACCTGCTCGGCGACCGTGCTGCCCGTGTCGCCAGCAATGTAATCCGGAATGGTCAGCATCGTATTCGCCTTGACCTTGTGGGTGTCGACGATCTGGTTGGCGTTCAGGATCTGCAGGCTGTACTCGTGCACCTGCTCTTCGGTGGCGCCTTTCGGCAGGTTGGCGCGCGCGATGCGGTCGGTGGAACCACCGAAGTCGCTGGCCTTGACTTTTTTCGGCGCCGCCGGCGCCTGCTCTACGCTACCGTCGCCACCGAGCGCGAGCGGCTGTCCCTTGAAGCTGATGCCGCCGAGCATGTCGTAGCTGAAGTCGCTGCCCAAGGCCGCGTCGAGCAGATTGCGTGGCCGCGTGCCTGCCTGGGCACTGTTCGGATTCGGCTTGGCCGCTGCTGCGGCCAAGCTGGCTTCGGCTTCGGCCTTGGCATCGGCTTTGGCCTTGGCCTGCTGCAGATCGCTTTCGGCTTTCGCCTTGGCGGCATTGTCCGCCATCGTACGTTGCACAGCCGACACGCTGGCGTTGTACGAGGACGACGCGGCGCCATAGGCGGCCTGGGCGGCGACACCCTGATCACGGCCGGCCCACTGGGCGAAGGCCTTGCCAACGCTCGATCCCAGAATGCCGACCTGGGCACTGAGGACATCGGCGGTAAACAAGGTCTTGTCGCCACCGCGCTGGCCGTAGGGATCGTCACCCATCGCCACGAATGCCTTCGGCATCAACTGGCCCACGACGCTGCCAGCCACGCCCCCGATCGCGCCTGCCCACGCATCTTGCTTGTTCAGTTTTGCGGTCGCGGCGCCGACAACCCCTTGCGCCAGCGCGTCAGCCACGCCGGTGTATCCCTGCTTGGCCACCATATCGTTCACCGGCATCATCAAGGCGTTCACGCCCACCGAACGCCAATCGATCCTGCCGGTCGAGACCAGCTGGCTGGCGATGCTGGTGCTGGCACTGGTCAACTGGCGATACGCCATCTCGCCCGGCTTGGCCAGGCCGCTGTCCTTGAGCAGGCCGCCGACCGCGTCGCCCGCTGCCGCGCCGAGGCCGGCCGCAGCGACCGAGCGCCAGTTGAACGACTTTTGCTCGCCCATCATCATGCTCACGCCCTGCTGCGCCACGTTCGACAAGGCACCCTTGATGCCGGCGTTGACGATCGAGGAGCCGGTATTGATGCCGCCGCTCAGGTTGCCGACGCCGGCGGTCAGGGCCCCGCCCAGCGCCCCCATCGCCACCGCTTTCCAGCTGAAACTGTCCTGCAGGCCGACCGCCATGCTGGTCACCTGGGTGACCACGCTGACGGCGGCGCCCGTCAGGGCGCCGGCCACCACGGTGGCGGCCAGGCCGCCGGCAGCGAAGCCCATGCCCTGCGCCAGCAACATCATCTGCGGGCCCAGGAAGCACGAGGCGACCACCGCCACGATGATGACCAGCACCTGCAGGAAACCGCCGCAACCGCCCTTGCCTTTCGGCGGCGGCGATTTCAGGTTCGGCAGCTTGCTGCCGACAATATCGCTCTCGTTGTAGACCTTGTGCGCGCCCGCATCGATATTGCCCGGACCGTTGGCCGACGGCACGCGCAGCACCTGGCCAGCTTTCAGGGTGTCGTTGCCGGACAAACCGTTGGCGTCGGCAATCAGGTACCACAGGCTGGCATTGCCATACATCGCATCGGCAACGCTCTTCAACGATTCGCCCCCCTTGACGGTGTACGACTGCATGCCGCCGCCCGGGAAGTCCTTGCCGTAATTCTCGAATAGCGCATAGTTCTTGCTGTCGAGCACAGTGTAGGCGCCATTCTTGATGCTGGTGCCCGTTTCCGCCACCGGGTTGCCGGCCGCGTACAGGTAGTCGACCCGGTCGCGCGTGGCCGCCTTGCCGTCGTCATGCACCTTGCCGATGATATGGTCGGCATTATCGTAGACATAGGTCGAGATTTCGGCCCGGTCCTGGCCGTCGCCGCGGCCCTGGTTCATCATCACCAGCTTGTTGTTGCTGTTGTAGGCGAAGGTGGCGTTGCCGCTGGCGTCGCCGTAGGCGCGAATGCCCTTCTCGCGGCCATCGTTGTAGTAATCGTAAATGTAGTTATAGGTCTTGGTCGACTTGCCGAAGGTGCGCATGGTCGACTTGCTGATCTTGCCCGAACCATTGAACTGCTGGGTGATCTCCTGCCCTTCATTCTCGTGCTTGACGTACGGCGCCGTGTTGCCGCCCTTGCTGATGACCTCGACCAGCGTCATGGCACGCAGGCCATCGTTGAAAGTCAGCGGGGCGTAACTGCTGTCGAAGCTCATCTTCACGCGCGTATCGGTGCGGCTGGTGAGCATGTTCGAGGCATTGTCGTAGGTCTTCGCCACCTTGCTCCACTCGACCCCGTCCTTGACCTCGCGGTACACGGTGTTGTTGCCGACGATATCGTACTGCCACTCGATTTCCTCTTCGTGGGTCAGCACCAGGGTGCGGCCCAGCAAGGTGGCGTGGGCATCGGCGCTGAAGTTGCTCAGGCCATTGTCGGCGGCAATCTTGGTCCAGCGGTTCATGTCGGCGTACTTGCGCAGCGCGATCGCCTTGAGCGCGTCCTGCACCGTCGCGTTGGCATACGTCGGGCTGCCGTTGTTGTTGCCGCTGACGTAGCGCGTATCGCTGTCGGCGACGCCGTAGTTTTCGGACGGATTCTGGGTAAACGCCTTGACCGGGCGGTTGCGGGCGTCGTACAGATAGACCGTGGTGGCGCCGTTGGCGCTGCGGTAGCTGCTGCGGTTGCCCGCCGCGTCATAGGTGTATGTGCCCACGATGGCGCCGGCCGGGCCGCCCTCGCGCAGGTTGAGCACCCGTCCGGCGCCGTCGAAGTTGGTGCCATGGTCGACCGAGGTTCCGCCGCCACTGCCCTGTACCCGCACCTGGTTGCCCACCGCGTCGTACGTGACGGTTTCTTCGAGGCCGGTGACCGCGTCTTTCCAGTGCGTCATGCGGCCCAGCGCATCGAAGGAGTAGTCGATCATGCGGTTGTGGCTGCGCCCTTCCGTGTCCACCGCGCCGCTGGTGGTTTCGCCCACGCGACGGCCCAGCAGGTCGTAGGAATAGCGGGTCGATACGCCGGTGCCGAGGTCGTTGATCTCGACCAGGCGTCCGGCGTCGTCGTAGCTGCGGCGGATATTGCGCGCGCCGGCGAGCAGTTCGCTGGCCGTGGCGCCGGCCAGGCCGCCCTGCTGCTGGTTGGCGCCGCCGCCGAACTGGGGCCAGGTATTGCGCGGCGCCGCGTTCAGGCTTGTTTCGCCGGTCTGGCGGCCGAATTCATCGTAGCTGAAGACGACCGCGTTGCCGTCGGCGTCGACCGAACGCAGCAGGCGCCCAAAGCCGCCGTACACGCTTTGCGTGGTTTTCCCGCCACCATCGGTGGTGGCGATCAGGTTGCCGAACACATCATAGCGGCGGTAGCTGGTCGACGTGCTCGAGCTGCCGTTGACGGTCGGGTTGGTGGTCACGCTGACCACCCTGCCCAGACTGTCGTAGCTCATGCTGCGCCGGTGACCCCAGTAATTGCCGGTATCGTGTTCGGCGGTGCGGTTGCCGCGCGTGTCGTATTCGAATTCGACATCGCCCTGCTGCAGCACATGCCCCTGGACATCGTAGCGCAGGACGGTCACACCGCCATTGCCGTCGATGACCGCGGTGATGCGGCCGAAGCCGTCGCGGGTATAGGAGGTGCTGCGGCCGGTGGCGTCGATCTCCTCGATCATATTGCCGGCCTGGTCGAAGCGCGTGTATCTGGTATAGCCAGCCTCATCGGTAACCTGCACCGTATGGCCGAGCGCATCGTAGCCGAATGTCTTGACCTGGTTGAGGGCGTCGGTCTGGCTGATCTTCTGGCCCGCCGCGTTGTAGCTGTAGTAGGTCGTATTGCCCGCCGCATCGGTCTGGGCCAGCATATGACCGAGGTAATCGTAGGCGTAGCGCGTCACGGGACGGCGCAGTTCGGTGCCGCCGGCCGCGACGAAGGCCGTGTCGTACTGGGCCAGCTTGTTGCCGTTCAAATCGTACTGGGCGAACGTGCTGGTGCGGTTGGCCCCGCCCTTCACGCCCAGGGTCACCGTCTCGAGCGCGCGGCCGTTGGCGTCGACCCGGTACTCGCGCCAGACGCCGTCGGTCTCGGTGCTGCCGATCTTGGCGTTGAGCGCGTTGTAGGTCGACTCGATCGAGTAGCCGGCGCCGCTCGCGCTGGCGTTGAGGACGTTGCCGGCCAGGCCGGTATCGAGCGACTGCAGCAGCATGCCGTTCATGAAATCGGCGGCCGTCATGCGACCCAGGTAGGTACCGGCGCTGACCGACGGCCCGCTCATGCGCGCACCCTGCTCGCGCGCCTGGACGACGTCGGAATAGCCGCCCCGGTTGCTGTTGACGTCGCTGCGCGCCTGGCTCCACTGGACGATCACTTCACGGCCCTGCGCATCCGTGTACCACATCTTGTAATCGAAGCTGGACGCCGGCAGCGGCACATGGTCCATATTGTAGCGGTAGTTGCCGCCGCCCAGACTGCTCATCAGCACATCGTTGCCGAAGGTGGTGCCGTCGCCGCTGCCCGTGGCGCGCCACGAGAAATGCAGGCCGGAGGCGGCGCGCGCCGCTTCGGCCGCCGACAAGCTGGCG
The DNA here is from genome assembly GCF_011682175.1 of Massilia frigida. GTDB lineage: Bacteria > Pseudomonadota > Gammaproteobacteria > Burkholderiales > Burkholderiaceae_D > Telluria_A > Telluria_A frigida. The sequence continues at coordinate 46,879 of NZ_WHJG01000015.1, read as the reverse complement.
TTGAAGGCGACATCGTGGCCCTTCTGCACCCACTTGCCTTCGTCGACATAGTGGCCGCTGCTGCCGAACAGGCCGCTGTGCCAGACCAGCTTGGGTTCCCATTCCTGCCACACGCTCGAGGTGCTCGAGACGCTATGCGGCTCGGCCACCTTGTCGGTGTAGTACAGGCCCAGCGCGCTCGAAGCGTAATAGCCGGTGCGTACCAGCAGGCGCCCGTCGTAGCGCTCGGTCTGGGCCAGCTGGCCGCCGACGATCACGGCCTGGGTGCTGCCGCTCGCCGGCGGCGTCCAGCTCAGGGCGCCGAACGACGCCGCCTTGCCATCGGTACCGGTGGGGGCGAACATCACGTGATCGATCAGGGTTTCCACGCCGTCGGCGGTGACGCCGCTGATGACGATCTCGTAGGTGGTGCCGGCCCTCAACGGCTGCTCGGCGCCCAGGGTCAGCTGGCCGTTGGGCGAACCGGTGGCCGCGAACGGCAGGCCGCTGCCGGCCACGCGCCACTGCGCGGTGATCAGCGAAAACGCGGTGCCCGGATTCGATACCGAGACATTGTAGGCCAGCTCGATGCCGCCCGCAACCACCTTCTCGGTGGTACTGGTGGCCGAACCGACCCGGTCGGTCGGCGCCTGGAAAGATTTCTCGCCGGTGGCGAACGCCACCCCGTCGGTGCCCTGCCACTGCAGCTTGAAGCCGAAGCTGTTCGGGTCGCCGTTGATCGGCAGGATCGCTTCATAGTAGCCATCCTGCGCCAGGGTCATGTGCATGACGCCGTTGGCGTAGCCGCGCGGACCGTACAGCAGGTCGGGCGCTACCACGTTGCTGCCGAACTTGACGCGCACCGACATCGTCGCCGCGTCCGGACGATTGACCTGCACGTCCTCGACTTGCTGCGGCATCACTACTTTCTGCTCGCTCGAGTAGACGCGGTTACCGGCATTGTCCTGGGTGATGACGCGGTAGTAGAGCGTGCTGCCGTAGGCCGGGCGCGGCAAGGTCGTCGCCGCCGCGCTCGAGGCCAGGTTGGCGCTCGACTCGGACTGGTTGGCGTAGCTGGCCAGGTCGGCATGCGAGGAGGTGTCCCACAAAATGTAGGACGACATCCCGGCCGTGCCGACGTTGTAGTTCAGGGTCAGCACATCGGTGACGGTCGCCTTCATGCCGGTGGCGGCAACGGCCTGGTTGCTCATTTCACCGGTATAGGTCGACACCGTGTTGCCGGCCGCATCGAAGAACTGGCGTGTGCCGCTGTTGTCGGGCTGGATTACCTGGACCGTGCGGCCCATGCCGTCGTAAGCGCTGCGAATGGTCGCGCCGGACTCGTCCTGGGTCCAGCTGCGGTTGCCCACGGCGTCGTAGGCATAGCTCTTCGAGCTCACCCCGGCGCTGATGTTGAAGTCGAGCGCCGTGCTGCCGCTGGTGCTGAAGGCCGAGGTGCCGGTCGATTCGGTGACCAGCTGGCCACGCGCGTTGTAGGCATAGGTCTTCGACTCGTCGCCCGCGCTCGGGGTGGCCAGTGCGCGCAAGGAGGCGTAGTCGCTGGCCACCGTGGCCAGGTCGACCGCGGCGCCGAGCGGCGTGAGGAAGTGGCCGACCCGGGTCAGGCGTGCCTGGTCATCGTACTGGTACAGGGTCAGGGTGCGGCTGGCGTCAACCGAGCCGATGCGGCGGTTGCGGCTGTCGTAATAGGAATACTCGGTCTGCTGCGCGCCGCTGCCGGCGCCGACGATATGTTCAATGAGATTGCCGGCCTTGTCGTAGACGCGGCGCGTGACGAGCACCTGTTCGGTCTGGACGTGGGTGTTCTGGTCGGTCACCATGACCGCCGGCGCGCGCTGTTCGATCATGCGGTTGGCGCGATCGTAGACGAAGGTGGTGGTGGCCACGCTGCCACCCGGCGCGGCCGGAATGGTGGCGCGGTTCAGGGTGGCGGTATCGAGTGCGGTGGCATACGCGCGTTTCTTGACGACGTTGCCGCTGTTATCGAAGTCGTAGCGGGTCAGGTAACCCATGGCGTCGACCTGGGCCACCAGGCGGTTCAGGCTATCGTAGTAACCTAGGCTGCGGCCACCGTCAAGCGCGACCGATTCGACGATATTGCCGAAGGCATCGTACACGGAACGCTCTTCGGGTGTGCTCAGCGCCAGCGACGTCGCCGGGCTGGCGCCGCTGGTGGCCAGGCTGGCCAGTTGCACCTGGGGATAGACCTTGCGCGTCAGCCGTCCCATCACATCGTATTCGAAGCGGTAGGCGCGCAGCTCGCCCACGGGCGCGCCCGGACGCACGCCCGGATCGCGTGCGCCACTGAGGCGCGTCATGTACAGGCGCTCGGCGCTGCGTTCGCCGAAGGCGTTGAAATCGTACTCGTGCAGCACATTGTCGGCATCGAGCTGGGCCACCATGCGCTGGCCGGCATCGTAATAATTGGTGGTCAGGAAGCCGCTGGCGTCGGCCGTCTGCACCACGTTGCCGAGCCCGTCGTAGCGGTAGGTCACCGTGCTGGTCCGGTACTCGCTGGCGTTGGCGCCGACCGTGTACACATAGGTAGCGGCGAACGACATGCTGATCTTGCGGTTGTTGGCGTCGTAGATGTACTGCTTGCTGCCATCCTTGCCGTATTCGGTGACCACGTTGCCGTGGTTGTCGTAGGTGAACGACTGCACCGTCTGGCCGACGCCATTCTGTACCAGCGCCAGGCGACCGGCCGCGTTATAGGTGTTGCGCATGATCCGGCCTTCGCCATCCATGCTGACGATAACGTTGCCGTGGTCGTCGTACTGGACGCTCTGGGTGATGTTCAGGCCGCCCGGGTCCTGGGTCGAGGCCAGGCGCCGGTTGTCCAGGTCGACCGTGTACGTGGTCAGGCGCGCCGCTTCTCCGGCCGCGCTGACCAGGCTCGAGACCAGGTTGCCGGCGCGGTCGTATTGCGAGGTCGTGACGGCGCCGTCGGCCGCCGTCTGGCGGGTGGCGCGGTTGGCCGCGTCGTACTCGGTCTTGACCGTGCGCGCAATGCCCAGGCCCGCGGCCTGGGTCACGCCGACCCGGTTGCCGGCCGCGTCCAGGGTGTAGACGGTGCGGTAGCCATCGGCGCCGATGGCGGCGCTGTGGCGCCCGCCCTTGTCGAATTCGGCGCGCACGATGCGGTCGTTCGGACCGGCGGCGAGCACCGGCACGCTGGCCAGGTCCACGCTGCCACCATACAGCGCCGCGTACTGGTGCGCTTCGATCTGCTTGCCCGCCACGTCGTAGCGGTAGCTGGTCAGGTAGCCGAGCGGATCGAGGGTGGCGCTGATGCGGTTGGCGCTATCGTACCAATGGGTCGTCAGGTTGCCGTTGGCATCCTTGACGGTGCGCCGGTTGCCTACTTTGTCATAGGTGTACTCGGTGCGCGCGCCCAGGGCGTCGATCTCGGCCGTCTGGCGGCCGTTGCCGTCGAATTCGCGCAGCACGCCGTGCGGCGCGTTCGACGCGCCGGTGAAGGTCGCGCTGGCGTTGCCGTCGACGTCATAGACATGGCTGACGGTCTCGCCGCCGGTGGTGGCGCTGAGCACGCGGCCGTTGCGGTCGTAGGTGTAGGTAGTCACCAGCGCCAGGCCGAAGCGGTTGTGATGGGTTTCGGCGGTCGGCTTGGTCAGGTGCGCCGAGGCGTACTGGTAGGTCACCACCGCGCCGGCCGGCGTGGTTTGGGTGACCAGGCGGTCGGCCAGGTCGTAGGCGTAGGTGGTGGCGCGCGCGTCGGGGCTGTTGGCCGCCACCGTCAGGCTGGTACGGTTGCCGCGCGCGTCGTAGGTCGAGGTGCTCAGCATGCCCAGGCCATCGGTGGTGCTGGCGACATGGTTCAGTTTATCGTAGCTGGCCGAGCTCGTGACCGGCTTGGCCAGTGCGGCCGCGGCGGCGCTGTAGCGCGCATCGCCCGGAGCGATCAGGTAGGCACCGTTGACAGTGCGGATGCGGTTGCCGAACTGGTCGTAGGTGACGCTGCTGGTGTAGCCGAGCGCATCGGTGGTGCTGGTCAGGCGGTCCAGCAGATCGTAGGTATTGCTGGTCGTGCGCGCATCGCTGCCATCGGCCTTGGACAAGGTGCTCGACACCAGCGTGCCGGCCAGGCTGTAGACGCTGGTATTGAGGGCGCCGTCCGCGCCCAGGCTGGTCAGGAGGCGGCCGGACGCGTCGAAGCTTTGCTGCGTCACCCGTCCTTCGGCGTCGCTGACCTTGACCCGGTTGCCCTGGTAGTCGAGTTCGAAGGTGGTGCTACCGTTCATGGGATCGGTGACACCGACCAGGCGATTGTCCAGGTCGAAGCGGTAGCGGGTATGGTTGCCGGCGCGCGGCGTGCCGTTGACGCTCTCGCCCGCGATGGTGGCGGTCAGGTTGCCCGCGCCATCGTAGAGATTGCGCGTGGTGACGCCCTTGGCGTCCGTGATCAGGTCGACGTTGCCGTTCGCATCGAAATGGAATTTTTGCTCGGTCTGGTCGGCATTCGAGCTCAGGACGCTGGTGCGGTTGCCCCTGGCGTCGTATGCGAAGGTGGTGTACTGGCTTGGGAAAGCGGCGTTCACCAGGCGGGTGAGCTGGTTGGCGCTGTCGTAGGTGTACTGCATGGTGCGCTCTTGCGCGGCCAGGCCGGCGCCCGTCGTTTCGCTCGTCAGGTTGCCGTTGGCGTCGTAGGTGCGCGCGCTTACATAGCCGAGCGCGTCGGTCATTTGGATGACGCGGCGGTTGGCATCGTAGACGTAGGCGGTGATGCGCGCCTCCGCAGTGCCGGCGCCATCGGTCGTGCTCAGCAGATTGCCGACTGCATCGTAGTGATGACTGGTGACCTTGCCCAGGGCATCGGTTTCCGACGTCTTGCGCCCCAGCAAATCATAGCTGGCCACACTGGTGCGCTCCAGGGCCGTGCCCTGGTACAGCGTGGTGGCGCTGCGGTTGCCCAGCACATCGTAGGTATAGGCACTGACGGCGCCGTTGCTGTCCGTCATGGCGGTCTGGCGATGCATGCTATCGTAGGCGAATTGCTTGACCGACTTCAGGTCGCCCGGCAGCGCCTGCGGCTGGCCGCCGGCCGGCAGCGCCACCCGTGTGGCGTAGGCGGTCGTGGTCTTGACGTTGCCGGCGGCATCGTAGTCCACCGTGCTCAGGTAACCTTCGGCGCTGCGCTGCGCCACGTTGCGGTTGAGCGCGTCGTAGTACAGGCGCGTGACTTGTTCGCTGGTGTTTTGCAGGTCCAGCTGGCGCCGCTTCTCGATGAGATTGCCGGCCGCATCGTAGGCATAGTCGGTGCGGAAACCATTCCCGTCGATCACCGCCACGGCCTGGTTGGCCGCGTCGTAGATGGTGGTCGTGGTGAAACCGCCGCGCAATTCGGACTGGCGGTTGCCCACGGCGTCGTAAGTGTAGGTGGTGGTCACGCCGAGCCGGTCGGTGTGGGTCAGCAGGCGGTTGTCGGCATCGTAGCTGAAGCGTTCCTGCTTGATGCGCGCATCGGTCTTGGTCAGCAGATTGCCCACATTGTCGTAACCATACTTGGTGACATTGCCCAGCGGATCGGTTTGTTCGGTCAGGCGGTTGTTGGCGTCATAGCCGAAGCGCGTCTCGAAGCCGAGCGCATCGGCGCTGCTGGCAATATTATGGTTGGCGTCGTATTGATAGCTCGAAACGCCGCCCAGCGCATCCGTTTCTGTCAGGACATAGTTGCTGGCGTCATAGGTCCAGCGCGTGGTGGCCGCGCGGGCCGTTCCGGCGCCCGCCGTGCGGCTCATCAGATTGCCGACCTTGTCGTAGGCCGAGACCGTGACAGCGCCATCCGGGTCGACCCGGGAAACCAGGCGCCGCATGCCATCGTAGCCGTAGGTGGTGACGGCGCCGCCGGTGTCGCTGCTGCGCACCATGCTGCCGACCTTGTCGTATGCGTAAGACGTGACTTGGCCCAGGGCGTCGGTCTGGCTCAGCAGATGACCGGCGCCGTCATAGGCGAAGCGGGTCACGTTGCCGTTGCCGTCGGTGCTGGCGATGCGCTGCCCGAGCGCATCGTAGGCGTGGCGCGTGGTGCGGCCGAGCGCGTCGGTGGCGGCAAGCAGCCGGTTCAGCGCATCGAACTGATAGCTGCTGGCATTGCCGTTGGCGTCAGTGAGCAAGGTGCGGTTGCCCACGGCATCGTAGGCGAACTGCGTTTCATTGCCGAGCGGATCTTTTTGCGTCACTACCCGGTTCAGCGCGTCGTAGGTGTAGGCGGTGGTGTGGCCGTTGCCATCGGTCGACGCGACCAGGTTGCCGACCGCGTCGTACCGGCGCGTGAAGTTGACCGGCCCGCCGCGCTCGGTGACCAGGCGGTTCATCGCATCGTAGCCGTAGCTCACGACGTGCGCGCGCGGATCGGTCGTGCTCACCCGGTTACCCAGCTTGTCGTAGGTGTAGCTGGTGGTATTGCCGACGGCGTCGGTCTGGCTGACCAGCCGCTTCAGGCTATCGTAGACAAAAGCGGTGCTATGCCCGTTGGCGTCGGTGCTGGCGATGACGTTGCCGACCAGGTCGTAGGCGTAGGTGGTGGTATTGCCCAGCGCATCGGTCTGGCTGACCATCTGGTTGGCGGCGTCGAAAGCGTAGCGCGTGACGAAGCCGGCCGCGTCGGTGCTGGAAACGCGGTTGCCGACCTTGTCGTAGCTGGCGCTGTCGACATGGCCCAGGGCATCGGTCTGGCTGAGCTGGCGGTTGTTGGCGTCGAAGCTGAAGCTGCTGGCGTTGCCATTGGCGTCGACCAGGCCGCTGCGGTTGCCCACCGCATCGTAGCTGTAGCGTGTCATGCCGCCGAGCGCATCGTCGGTGCGCACCAGGCGGTCGTCGGCATCGTAGACATACGCCGTCTTGCGGCCGAGCGCGTCGGTCTTGCCGATCAGGTTGCCGGCGCCATCGTAAGCGAACTCGGTGACGTTGCCGGCGGCATCCTTTTGGGTCACCAGGCGATTCAAGGCGTCGTAGCCATTGGTGGTGACGTTGCCGCGCGCATCGGTGGCCGTGACCCGGTTGCCATTCTTGTCATAGGTATAGCTCGTGACGCTGCCGCTGCGGTCTCTCTGCTGGACCAGGTTGCCGCCCGCATCGTAGGTCTTGCCCTCGCTGCGGCCATCAACATCGGTGCGATTGATGAGCACACCCAAGTGGTCGTAGACGAACCCGGTGGCGACACCCTGGGCATCGATCTGCTTGACCATCTGGTGCGCCAGATTGTATTCATAGCTGGTGATATTGCCCAGCGCATCGGTCAGGCTGGTGCGGTTGCCGACACTGTCGTAGCCGTAGGCGGTGACGCGGCCGAGCGGATCGGTTTGCGCTACCAGCTGGTTCACGACGTCGTAGGCGAAGCTGGTCGTATGCCCGTTGGCGTCGGTCACGCCGGTGCGGTTATCGACCGCATCGTAAGTGAAGGTGCTCGCATTTCCCAAAGCATCGATCTGCTTGACCACGCGGCGGTCGGCATCGTACTCCATGCGCGTCACGCCGCCGTTGGCATCGGTGCGGGTGATCACATTGCCGACGCTGTCGTACACACTCGAGGTGGTGTGGCCGAGGGCGCTGCTGTGGCTGAGCGCGCGCCCATTGGCGTCGTAAGTATAGCTCGTCAGGTGGCCGTTGGCGTCGGTGCTGCCGAGACGGTTACCGACGGCATCGTAGGTATTGAGCAAGATATTGCCCAGCGCGTCAGTGGTCTTGACCAGGCGGTTGAGCTTATCGTAGGCGTAGCGGCTGACGTTGCCGTTGGGGTCGGTCATCGTGGTACGGTTGCCGGCGGCATCGTAGGCATACGCGGTCACATTGCCCAGCGCATCGGTCGAGCTGATCAGGCGGTTAGCCTGATCGTAGGCATTCGTCACCAGCGGCGTGGAGTGATAGTTCACCACGGTCGTGAGGTTGCCGGCAGCATCGTAATTATGCTGGCTGCGCACGCCATTCGCCGCTTCCGTGAGGCGCAGGCGGTTCAGCACATCGTAGCTGTAGCTGGTGCGCGCGCCGTTCGCTTCGGTACGCAATACCAGATTGCCCGCGCCATCGTAAGCGAAGCGCGTGGTGTGGCCCAGCGCATCGGTTTCGGCAATGCGGCGGTTGCCCTTGTCGTAGACGTAGGTCGTGGTATGCGCATTGGCGTCGGTCACGCTGGTCTGGTTGCCCACGGCATCGTAGCCGTAGCCGGTAACGTGGCCGAGCGCATCCTTGCTGCTGACTAAACGGTTGAGCGCATCGTAGCTACTGCGGATGAGCGCGCCAGCGGCATCGGTTTGCGCGATCTGCAGGCCCACCGCATCGTAGGCGAAGCTGCTGACATTGCCCAGCGCATCGGTCTGGCTCAACAGGCGTCCATTGGCATCGTAGCTGAAGCTGGTCTTGTTGCCGTTCGCGTCCGTCGAGCTGAGCAGATTGCCGAGCAGGTCATAGCTGTAGGCGCTGGTGCCGCCGGCGGCGTCGACCTGCTTGACCAGCTTGTTCTCGGCATCGTAGGTGTAGGAAGTCGTGTTGCCGTTCGGATCGGTCTGGCTGATGCGGTTGCCGGCCGCATCGTAGGCGAAACTGCTCACCTGGCCCAGGGCGTCGGTCTGGCTGGTCAGGCGGTTGGCGGCATCGTAGGCGAAGGTCGTGACGTTGCCGTTGCCGTCGGTGCTGCTGATGCGATTGCCGGCCTGGTCGTATCCGAGCGTCGAGACGGTTTGATCGTTCCACGAGTTGTAATTGCGCGCTTCGGTCTTGACGAGGCGGCTGAGCACATCGAAGGTCGAATGCACCCTGCCACGGTGGTGCTGGTTGAACTTGTCCTGGTACAGCAGATTACCCTTGTTGTCATAACCGTAGGCGATGTAGTTGCCGGCCTCGTCGACCTGGCTCTGCACATCGCGCGCGCTGTCGTAGACGAACACCACCGCATTGCCGTTGGCGTCCGTGGTCTTGATGCGGTTGCCCACGACGTCGTAGGCATGGGTGGTCACGCCACCGAGCGCGTCCGTCACCGTCGCCAGCTGGTTGACCGCGTCGTAGGCGTAGGCGGTGGTGTGGCCGTTGGCGTCCCTGGTGCTGAGGAGATTGCCGACCAGGTCGTAGGTATGTGCGGTCGCATTACCAAGCGAATCGGTCTGGCTGCTCAGGCGTCCGTTGGCGTCGTACGAAGAGTGCGAGACATTCCCGGCGGCGTCGGTGACGGCGCTGACATTGCCTGCCTTGTCGTAGGCATACGCGGTCTTGCCGCCCAGGGCGCCGGTGCGGCTGAGCATCCGGTGCAGCGCATCGTAGGCGTACGTGCTGGTGTGCCCGTTCGCGTCGGTGCTGGCGATGCGGTTGCCCACCACGTCGTAGGCATAGGTGGTCGTGTTGCCGAGTGCATCGGTGACGCTGGTCTGGCGGTTCAGGCTATCGTAGCCGTAGGTGACGGCATGTCCGTTCGGATCGGTCGCCACCGTCCGCTGCCCTGCCCGGTCGTAGGCATAGTGGGTCACGTTGCCCAGCGCATCGGTATGGCTGACCACGCGGTCGCTGGCGTCGTAGGTGTAGCTGTCGAGTCCCGCTGCCGAGGCGAAGCCCGATTCACTGGTCTTGAGTATATTGCCGACCTTGTCGTAGAAATAATACAAGGTGACGCCGCGCCGCACGATACCGTTCTCTATGGTCATGAAGCGCGATTGCGACAACAGGCGGTTCAGGCTATCGTAGATGGACTCGGCGTACACGCCACGGGCATCCGTGACGCGCGAGCGATTGCCGTTCTTGTCGTAGGTGTAGCTGGTGGTGTTGCCCAGGGCATCGGTTTGGCTGCTGAGCTGGTTGGCCGCGTTATAGGCGAACTTGGTGACATGGCCATTCGCGTCGGTGCTGGCGACGCGGTTGCCGACCGCATCGTACGTGCTGGCGGTCACGCCGCCGAGCGGATCGGTCTGGCTGATCAAACGGTTCAGCTTATCGTAGGCGAAGGTCGTGACAAAGCCGCTGACATCGGTCAGCGCGGTGCGGTTGCCGACCGCGTCGTAGCTGACATGGGCAACGTCGCCCAGGGCATTGGTCTCGCTCACGATCCGGTTGAGCGCATCGTAGGCGGTGCTGCTGACCTTGCCTGCCGCATCGGTCACGCTCAGGCGGTTGCCCACTTCATCGTAGCTGAACGCCGTCACGCCGCCCAGCGCATCGGTCTGGCTGAGGACGCGCCCATTGGCATCATAGGCGAACCGGGTCGGGTGGCCGTTGCCGTCGATGACGCCGATGCGGTTGCCGACCGCATCGTATTCGATGGCAGTGACGTTGCCCAGCGGATCAGTGGTCGCCGCCAGGCGGTTCAGTGCGTCGTAGGTATAGGTGGTGACGTGGCCATTCTTGTCGGTATGGCTGGTGCGGTTGCCGACCGCGTCGACGGTATACTTGTCGCCATTGTAGAGCGGATCGCGGTTGCCGATCAGGGCGCCGTTTTCGTCGTAATAGAACCAGCTGGCATGGCCCCGTGCGTCTTGCATATACTCCAGTTGGCCGAAGTCATCGTACTGGTAACGGGTACTGTTGCCCAAGGCATCGGTGCGGGTCTCGACCTGGTTGTCGTAGGCATAGGTGAAGGTGGTGGCATGGCCGTTGGCGTCGAGCACCTTGGTGCGGTTGCCGACCTTGTCGTAACTGAAGGTGGTCACGCCGCCGAGCGCATCGGTCACCGTGGCGAGGCGGTTGACTTTGTCGTAGGCATTGAGCGTGATGCGGCCCAGCGCATCCTGTTCGCTGATGCGGTTGCCCACGGCATCGTAAGCGAATTTGCTGACATGGCCAAGTGGATCGGTCTGGCTGACCAGGCGGTGATCGGCATCGTAGCCGTATCCGCTCAGATTGCCCTTGGCATCGGTGACCTGGATGCGGTTGCCGACGGCGTCATAGCTGGCGCTGCTGACGCCGCCGAGGGCGTCGGTCTGGCTGATCTGGCGGCCGAGCAAGTCGTAGGCGATGCTGACCGTGTTGCCGAGCGCGTCCGTACGACTGGTCTGGTTGCCGACCTCGTCGTAGGTGTAACTGGTCACGCCGCCCTTGGCGTCGGTCTGGCTGGTCAGGCGGTTGTTGGCATCGTAGGTATACCGCGTCTTGTTGCCGTTGGCGTCGACCGCCTCGATGCGGTTGCCCGCGGCATCGTGCTTGAACGTCGTGAAGTTACCCATGAAGTCGACCTGGCCGCTCAGGCGGTTGCCGGTATCGACCGTATTGCGGTGGTTGCTGTAAATTTGCTCGGTCTGGTTGCCGAAGGCATCGTACAGGTATTTTCGACGCGCAACGATGCCCTCCTGGCTGACAATCCGTCCGGCGGTATCGTAGTGATAGGTATCGCGCGCGCCCTTGGCGTCGATCACTGTCATCCAGCTGCCCGTGTTGCCGCGGGGCGAGTAATCATAGGTGGTGGTGTTGCCCAGCGCATCGCTGCGGGTACTGATGCGGTTGATCTTGTCGTAGGTGAAGGTGGTCGCATGGCCGAGTGCATCGCTGCTCTCGATCTTGTTGCCCACCGCATCGTACGCATGGGTGGTGCGCGCGCCCAGCGCACTGGTTTCGCTCACGACCCGGCCATTGCCGTCATAGCCGTAGCCCCACAGCTGGCCGGCGGCGTCGGTGATGCCGACCCGGTTGCCGACCGCGTCGTAGGCGTAGGTTTGCCGCTGGCCGAGCGCATCGGTGACGCTGATCAGTTGATTGTTGGCGTCATACGCGTTGAGGGTGCGGGCGCCACGCGCGTCCACGCTCTCCGTGCGGTTGCCGCTCTGATCGTAGCTGAAGCTGGTGACATTGCCCAGCGCATCGGTTTGCGACAGCAGCAAATTGCCGGCGTCATAGCTGAAGCTGGTGACGTTGCCGTTGCCGTCGGTCTGGCTGGTCTGGTTGCCATTGGCGTCATAGGTGACGCTGGTGACATTGCCCAGGCCATCGGTGCGGCTCAGCTGGCGGTTCAGCTTATCGTAGGTGAAGGTGACGGTCTGGTCCTGGTCGGAGACGGTCACGACCGGCTTTTCCCATGTGGTCCAATTGGTCGTCGGCGGTGCGACGGCGGTGGCGTAGCGGGTCTGCGCGATCAGGTTGCCGTTCTGGTCGTACTCATTGTGCGTCACATAACCAAGACTGTCGACGCTATCGGTCAGGCGGTTATCGGCATCGTAATAGTTGTGGGTGATGGCGCCGTTCAGGCCGAGCAGCTGGTACACATTGCCGTTGGCGTCGCGGTAATGGTAGACGCCCCGGTACAGCGCGTCGTATTCGTGCTGGACCTGGCCGTGCTCGTCAAGATCGGTGGTGCTGCCGTTATTGTTGGCATCGACCGCATGCTGCGCCTGACCGTGGGTAAAACTGTAGTAGCCAGTCCGGTTGCCGAGCGCATCGATGCGCGCTTTCAGCTGGTTGACGGCATTGTATTCGCTGCGCGTGACGAACCCGAGCGCATCGGTACGGCTGATGCGGTTGCCCACCGGGTCGTAGCCGAAGCCTGTGCTCTGGCCCAGCGGGTCGGTCGACTCCACCAGGCGGTCCAGCGCGTCATAGCTGAAGCTGGTGGCGTTCCCCTTCACATCCACCGATTTGACGAGGTTGCCCACGGCATCGTAGTGGCTGGTCGTGACGCCGCCGCGCGCATCGGTGCTCTTGACTAGGCGATCGTTGCCGTCATAGACGAAATGCGTGCTGGCACCGCGCGCATCGACCTTGAGCAGCACATTGCCGGCGCCATCGTAGGTGGTGCTGGTGACCCCGCCTTCGGCGTCGACCATGCGCACCTGGCGTCCCAGCAGATCGATGCTGTAGCTGGTGGTGTTTCCGCGCGCATCGATCAGTGCGGTCGTGTTGCCGCTTTCATCGTACTGGTACTGCGTCACCTGGCCGAGCGCGTCGGTGGTGCTGACGCGGCGGTTGTCGGCATCGTAGGCGTGCACGGTGACCTGGCCCAGGCTGTCGGTGACCCGGGTCAGATTGCCGGCATCGTCATAGGCATAGCGAATTTGCCTGAGGCCGTGGCGGTAGCCAGTCAATTGTCCGGCCGGATTGTATTCGTAGTCGCCGTCACGGAAATTCGGATCGAGTTCGTTAAAGCGCTGCAGCACGCCATCGATCGCATTGTAGGTATATCGTTCACTGCCGGCGGCGCTGTCGCCGTCCAGCGTGTAGCCTTCGACCAGGCGATGCAGCGCGTCGTAGCGGAAGAAGCGATCGTTCTGGTTCGCATCGCGAACCATGGTCCGGTTACCCACGGCATCGTACTCGTAGCTGGTCACATTGCCGAGCGCGTCGGTGACGCTGGTATTCCGGTTGCGCGCATCGTAGGCGTAGGTGGTCGCGTGGCCGTTGGCGTCGACCGCTGTCACGCGGTTGCCGACCGCATCGAACACGGCGTGGCTGACGCCGCCCATCGGATCGGTCGTGCTGACGCGCTGGTCGACTTCATCGTAAGCATACTTGCGGGTATGGCCGTTGGCGTCGGTGTGGGTGAGAATGTTGCCGACAGCATCGTAACTCTGGCTGCTAACGCCGCCCAGGGCGTCGGTGCTCCGGACCAGCCGGTTGAGCGCATCGAACTGCTGGGTGCTGACGGCGGCGCGCGGGTCGACACTGCGCACCAGATTGCCGTTCTTGTCGTACCCGAAGCTGGTCACATGGCCGAGCGCGCTGGTCTGGCTGACTTTGCGGTTGAGCGCGTCGTAGGCAAATTGCGTCGCGTTTCCATTCGGGTCGATGCGCGCGGTCAGGTTGCCAGCAGCGTCGTAGGCGAACCTGGTGGCGGTTTCCAGGCCGTCGAACTGGGCAGTCTGGCGGTTGACCGCATCGAATTCACGCCGGATCCAAAAGTGCATCGGGTCGACGCTGCCCCCCTCGCCCCAGCGCGTATCTTCGTAATAGCGGTCTTCGTACAGCACATTGCCGACCGCGTCATGGGTAAAGTCGGTAATGCGGTACAGGCCGTTGTCTACCTCTTCGCCCGGGGTGCTGGTCGCTTGGGTCTCCATCATGGCGCCGCGCGTGGCCATGAAGGTTTCGGTGCCGCCGGTGTTGCGTTCAACTTCTTCGCGGATCTTGACCAGGCGGTTGGCACCGTCGTACCGGTATTCGACGATGTTGCCGAGCGCGTCGGTGACGCGGGTGCGGTTGCCGACGCCGTCGTACGCGTAGATCGTCGAGATCACCTCGACGTAGCTTTCCTTGCTGTCCCAGTAGTGGTACTGACCGGGCTGATGGGTGACCGGATCGTAATACGAGGAGTTCGATACGTTGTACTCGACCGTGGTGCGCGAGACGATGCTCTTGACCAAGCGGTTCATTGCATCGTATTCATACGCGGTGGCGTTGCCGTTGGCATCGACCGTGCGGGTGCGGTTGCCGGCGGCGTCGTACTCGGACAGGGTGACATGGCCCAGCGCATCGGTCACCTTGGTCAAGCGGTTTACCGCATCGTAGGCATAGGTGGTGCTGTTGCCGTTCTTGTCGGTCAGGACCGTACGGTTGCCGACCTTGTCGTAGGCGTATTGCTCGACATTGCCGAGCGCATCGGTGAGCTTGGTCAGGCGGTTTTCCGCGTCGTACTGGTAAGCCGTCAGATTCCCATTGCGGTCGATCGACTGCACCCGATTGCCCAGCTTGTCGTAGGCATAGGCTTCGCTATTGCCCAGTGCATCGGTCAGCTTGACCAGGCGATTGTCGGCATCGTAGAGCGACGCGGTGACATGCCCGTTTTCATCGGTGGCCGCGATGCGATTGCCGTTATTGTCATAGGCGAAGGTTTGGCTGTGTCCCAAGGCATCGGTCGAACCGGTCATCCGGTTGGCGCCATCGAAGCTATAGCTGGTCTGGTGGCCGTTGGCGTCGATCAGTGCCGTCCGGTTCATGCCATCGTAGGTGTAGCTGGTCGTGTTGCCGGCGCCATCGGTGCTGGCGACGACGCGGTTAAGCGCATCGAATTCGTACGCGGTGGTCTTGCCGTTGCGGTCGACGGAGGCGACCAGGTTGCCCACCGCATCATAGCGCAGCGTGGCACGGTAGGTGCTTGCCGCTACCGTGGCGGCATGCTGAACATGGCGGTTGACCTGGTGGCCGTATTCGTTGCCGTCGGCATCGACTCCATCGACGATGTAGTCATACCCGTCGACCAGGCGGTCTTCGCCGCGCGCCGGGAGTACGGTGTTCTCGGTGTCCGTCAAGCGGTTGTTGGCGTCGTAGCTGTAGAGCGTCGCGTGCGCGTTGCGGTCGAGCAGCGACAGGCGGTTGCCGACGGCATCGTAGGTATAGCTCTCTTCGTTGCCGAAGGCATCCTTGACGCCGAGCAGCTTGTCTTGCGCGCTGTAGCGATAGGTCGTGGCATGGCCGTTGCGGTCGACCTGGCTGGTGCGGTTGCCGACGGCATCGTAGCCGTAGGTTTCGGTGCTGCCCAGCGCATCGGTGCTGGAAATGACGCGGTTCAGGGCGTCATAGGCGTGACTGCGGCGGTTGCCGTTCCAGTCGGTCGTGACCAGCACGTTGCCAACCGCATCATAGGCGATCTTGCTGGTCGCACCCAGCGGATCGGTGCTGTGCACCAGGCGCCCCAGGGCATCGTACTGATAGACGCTGACGTTGCCGTTCAGGTCGGTGTAAGCGGTGCGATTGCCCATCGCATCGTAGCTGCTGCTGTCGGCATGGCCGAGCGCGTCGACCGTACCGACCAGGCGACCCAGGGCATCGTAGCGATAGCCGGTGATGTTACCGTTGGCGTCGGTCAGGGTGATGCGCTGGCCGGCGGCGTCAAGCGTAAACACGCTCCGGTAGCCAAGCGCGTCGACGGTGCCGGTGTGGCGATTCGCCGCGTCATACAAATACGTGCTCTTGTTGCCGTTGGCATCGATCAGCGCCGTCCGGTTGCCGGCGGCGTCATACTCGTAAGCCCTCACGCCGCCCAGGGGATCGGTCGACTTGAGCAGGCGATCGGCGCCATCGTACTCGAAACGGGTCTTGTTGCCGTTGGCGTCGATGGTTTCGATGCGGTTGCCATTGCCGTCGTAGACATGGCGGGTCGCCACGGCCTGGTCCAGGCTGCGCGCATTGTCCTGCAAATGGCCATTGGTGCGGACAGACTCGATGTAGCCGATGCGGATGACGCCATCGACGGTCTTGACCAGGCGGTTCAGCTCATCGTAGCTGAACACGGTCGCGTGGCCATTGGCGTCGACGATGCGGGTACGGTTGCCGAGATTGTCGTAGTCGTAGTGCGTTTTGTTGCCGAGCGCATCGGTCAAGTTCACGAGGCGATTGCGCTCGTCGTAAGTGTAGACGGTCGCGTGACCGTTCTTGTCGACCAGCCTGGTGCGGTTGCCGACGCTGTCGTAAGCGTAGGTCTCGGTCTGCCCCAGGGCATCGGTCAGCGCCACCAGGCGGTTGTTGGCATCATAAGCGTAGGCCGTACGCTGGCCATTCTGGTCGATCGCTTCGGTGCGGTTGCCCACCTTGTCGTAGGCGGCCCTGCTGGTATTGCCCAGCGCATCGGTCGACTGTACCAGACGGCCGGCGGCGTCGTACACATAGCTGCTCACCTGCCCATTCTGATCGGTGGTGGCAACGCGGTTGCCGCCAAAGTCGTAGACGTGGGTGATGCTGTGGCCGAGCGCGTCGGTCGTGCCGGTCAGGCGGTTGACGGCGTCGTAGACATAGCTCGTCTTGTTGCCATTGGCGTCGGTCGCACTGATCCGGTTCAGGCCGTCGTACTGATAGGCGAGCGTGTGGCCGAGGGCGTCGGTGCTTGCGCTCAGGCGGTTCAGGGCGTCGTACACGTACACGGTGCGGTTGCCATTGCGGTCCACCATGGCGCTGCGGTTGCCGGCGGCATCGTATTCGAAGCGGGTCAGGTAATCGTGGCGCTGGCCGGCTACCACGGTGCTGAGACTATTCCTGATCCAGTGGCCCGCTACCAGCTCGGTGCCATTGATATCGAGCACGGCGTCGACCCAGACATCGTCGCGCACCAGCGCGACATCGCTGGCCGCACCGGTGGCGGCATCCTTGACCGCGACCAGGCGGTTGGCGGCATCGTACACATACTGGGTACTGTTGCCGTTGGCATTGATGCTCTCGATCCGGTTGCCGACCGCGTCGTACACATGGCGGGTCGCCACCACCTGCTCGAAGCTGCGGTTGACGCTCCACTCGCGCCACGGCGTTGTCTGCAGCGTGGCGGCATCCCATTCGGAGCCGTACTTCTGCACGTAGTCGATGACGGTGCGGGCGTCGATGGTCTTGACCAGGCGGTTGACCTCGTCGTACTGGTACAGGGTCGCGTGGCCGCGTGCATCGATGACGCTGCTGCGGTTGCCGACCTTGTCGTACTGGTACTGGCTGGTGTTACCCAGCGCATCGGTTTGCGCGATGACGCGATGTTCGGCATCGTAAGCATACGTGGTCTTGTTGCCGTTGCGGTCGCTGACCACGGTCTGGTTGCCGACGCTGTCGTAGGTATACGCTTCGCTGTGGCCCAGCGCATCGGTGAAGCCGGCCAGGCGCCGATTGGCGTCGTAGACATAGCGCGTCACGTGACCGTTGCGGTCGGTCGATGCGATCCGGTTGCCGACCCGGTCATAGGCATACGCTTCGCTGTGGCCGAGCGCATCGCTCATCTGGACCAGCCGATTGGCGGCGTCGTAGGCGAAGGACGTGATTTGGCCGTTGCGGTCGGTCACGGCACTGCGGTTGCCGGCTGCGTCGTAGCTGAGCAATTCGGTATTGCCCAAGGCATCGGTGGTCTTGACCAGGCGGTTGCCGGCATCGTAGGCATACGCCGTCTTGTTGCCGTTGGCGTCAGTCAGGCCGATGCGGTTGAGCGCATCGTACTGATAGCTGGTACTGTGGCCGAGGGCGTCGGTGCTGGAGACCAGGCGGTCCAGCGCGTCGTAGACGAAGCGGGTCTTGTTGCCGTTCGCATCGATCAGGGCCGTGCGGTTGCCGACATCGTCATATTCGTAGGTGGTGACCAGCGCGGCCGCGAGCGGTGCCGGGGCGCCGCCCTGTATCGCCCAATCGGTCCAGTAGCCGACCTCCTTGCCATTGCTATCGCTACCCTGAGCGACCCAGAAACCGCTTTGCAATACCGCGCCCTGCTGCACGAGGGCCGGATCGGCGGCGGCGCCGGTGGCTTGCGCACGGATCGCGACCAGGCGCTTGCCGGCATCGTAGTCGTAGCGGGTCAGATGGCCATTGCGGTCGATCACGGCGGTACGGTTACCCACCAAGTCATATTCGTAATGCTCGACATTGCCCAGCGCATCGGTCGCGTTGCGCGGCCGGTTGGCCGCATCGTACACCGTGCGGCTGCTGTGGCCCTGCGCGTCGGTCTCGGTGATGCGGTTGCCGACGGCATCGTAGGCATAACTCGTCGTAAAGCCGAGCGCGTCAGTGGAGGCGACCAGGCGGTTGTTGGCGTCGAAACTGCTCAGGGTGACATTGCCGTTGGCATCGGTCAGGCTGGTCTGGTTGCCGACGGCGTCATAGCCGAACGCGCTCACCTGGCCGAGCGCATCGGTGCGGCTCAGCAGGCGCGAGGCGGCGTCGAACACCTGGCTGGTAGTATGTCCGTTGGCGTCACTTGTGCTCAGCAAGTTGCCCTTGGCATCATAGCTGAACGTGGTCACCAGGCCCAGGGCGTCGATCTGGCGCGTCAAGCGCTTGGCGGCGTCGTAGACGAAGGTCGTCACGTTGCCGTTGGCGTCAGTACGCGCGACCCGGTTGCCGGCGCCATCGTACTGCTGCACGCTTTCGCCGCCGAGCGGGTCGACCGTCTTGAGCAAGCGGTTGGCGCCGTCGTAGACGTAGCTGGTGCGGTGCTGGTTGGCGTCGATGGTGGCGATGCGGTTGCCGACGCCGTCGTACACATAGCGCGTGGCGATCTTGCGCTCGTAGCTGCGGTCGTTGGCGCTGTTGCCGTTCGGGTCGGCGATGATCTCGGTGCGCTGCGCCGTGATGGTCTTGACCAGGCGATTGGCTTGATCGTACTCGTAGTCGGTGGCGTTGCCGTTCGCATCGGTCATCCGGGTGCGGTTGCCGACATTGTCGTAAGCAAAAGCGGTAACCGCATTGAGCGCGTCGGTCTGGCTGACCAGACGGTTGTTGCGGTCGAAAGCGAAGCGCGTCGCGTGGCCATTGCGGTCGACCAGCGCGGTACGGTTGCCGACGGCGTCGTAGGCATAGGTTTCCACCTTGCCGAGCGGATCGGTCAGCGAGACGACCCGGCCGGCGCCATCGTAGGTGTAGGTGCTGGTGTTGCCGTTCAAGTCACGCGACAGCACCAGGTTGCCGACCTGGTCGTAGGCGAACTGCTCGGTATTGCCGAGCGCATCCGTATGCAGCGCCAGGCGGTTGGCGGCGTCGTACTGATAGGTGCTGATGGCGCCGCTCTGATCGCTTGAACGGGTCTTGTTGCCAACCTTGTCGTAGCCGTAGGAAACGGTATTTCCAAGCGGATCGGTGCTGCCGCTGAGGCGATTGGCGGCATCGTAGGTGAAATTGGTCGTATTGCCATTGGCGTCGGTGAGGCCGGTACGATTGACCCCATCGTACTGGTAGCGCGTGGTGTTGCCGGCGCCATCGGTACTGGCCACCAGACGGTTGGCGGCATCGTACAGCTTGCTCGTCTGCCTGCCGTTGGCGTCGATTTGCACGCGCTCATTGCCGACCGCATCGTAGACGAAATGGGTCAGCAGTTCATGCGTTTCGGCCGGGTCGACGCCGACAAAGGCGCCGTGGTCTTCATAATAGCCGCCCGCGGTGTTACTGGCATCGGCCACCCACTCGACCTTGGCGACCCATTTCTGGTCGCCGGCAGCGCTGCTGACCTGCTGGCGCACGTTAATCAGGCGGCTTGCCTTGTCGTAATCGTAGCTGGTGGCATGTCCGTTGGCGTCGATGTGCGCGATCCGGTTGCCCACGCTGTCATAGGCATAGCGGGTCTGCCCACCGAGGCTGTCGGTGATCACGGTCTGGCGGCCAGCGGCGTCGTAGGCATAGCTGCTCAGATTGCCGTTGGCGTCGAGGTAGGCGGTACGGTTGCCGATCTTGTCGTAGCTGTAGGTTTCCGTCTGTCCCATGCCATTGGTTTGCTGGACCAGACGCTTGAGCGCATCGTAGCGCAAGGTGCTGACATGGCCGTTGGCGTCGGTCGTGCTGATGCGGTTGCCGGCGGCGTCGTAGGCGTGGACCGTGGCCGCGCCAAGCGCGTCGGTCTGCGCCGTCAGGCGGTTCTGGCTATCGTAGGCGAACTGGGTCGCATTGCCGTTGGCGTCGGTCTGACTGGTCTTGTTGCCGTTGGCGTCGTAGCGGTAGCTGGTCACATTGCCCAGCGCATCGCTGCTGCTGACAACCCGGTTTTCCGCATCGTAGGCGAAGGTGCTGGCGTGGCCGTTCGGATCGATGACCGTGGTGGCATTGCCGCCAAGGTCGTACTGGTAGACGGTGCGCAGTGCCAGGCCGTTCGGGTCGACCACTTCGGCCACGCGGCGGCCGAGCTGGTCGTAGCTGTAGCTGGTCGTGCGCACGTCGCCGTTGGCGTCGCCGCGCACCACGCTCAGGGTGTGGCCCTGGGCGTCGTAGCTATACTCGGTGCGCAGGTTCAGGCCGGCCGGGTCGAGCACGACCCGGACTTGCTGGCCGTTACGGTCGTATTCGGTGGTGCTCAAGGTGCCGTTGGCATCAAGCATGGCCACCATGTCGCCCTTGGCGTCGTAGGTCCAGCTGGTGGTCAGATTCAGGCCGGCCGTGTCGACGCGCTGGCTGAGGCGGCGATTGGCCGCGTCGTAGCTGTATGCGGTCGTCATCCCGTTGCGGTCCGTGGTCGAGAACAGGCGGTCGGCCTGGTCGAACACCTGGGTGGTATCGTTGCCGACGGCATCGGTGACACGCACCAGGTTGCCGTTCAAGTCGTAGGCGAAGCTGGCCGTGTTGCCGTTGCCATCGATGATGCTGATGACCTGCCCGAATGCGTTGCGGGTCGTGCTGGTGCTGACGCCGTCGGCGGCGGTGATGGTGATGCTGCGCTGCTGGTCGTCGTAGGCGTAGCGCGTGACCTGGCCCATCGCGTCGGTCTGGGTCAGCACCCGGTCGAACGCATCGTAGCTGGTGGCGATGGCCGCGCCCATGGCGTCGCGCGTGGTGACGGTGCGCCCGTTGCGGTCGAATGTGCTGGTGCGCATGTGGCCGTTGGCGTCCACGCTGGCCACGGCGCGCCCGAAGGCATCGTACTGGGTGCTGGTGGCGCGGTTCAAGCCGCCCAGGCCGTCGATCTGGCCGGTGCGCAGGCCGCGCTTGTCGTAGCTGAAGCTGACCAATTCGCTGACGGCGGCGCTGATCGGGCGGCGCTGGGCCAGCAAGTCGCCGTAGGCGTTGTAGCTGAAACCGGTGGTGTTGCCCAGGCCATCGATCAAGGCCTTGATCTGGCCGCGCAGATCGTAGTCGCGCTGGATCAGGGTATCGCGCAGCGGATCGCTGGCCGCCGCCAGCAGCGTCAGCAGGCTGCCATTGGCGCCGCCGGCGAGACCCGCGGTGGCAATCCGGCTGGCATAGGTGATCGTGGCGCTCGCTTCGCCAAACGCGTTGTAGCGCGTGCCCGTCACTTCGCCCAGCGCGTTGACGCTGTGCGTCTGGCGCCCGGCCGCGTCATAAAAGAACAGGGTGCTCTGGCCCAGCGCATCGGTGGCGCGGGTCAGGTGGCCATGCTTGTCGTACTGGTAGTTGGTGCCGTAATCGGCCCATACTTGGGCGTCCAGGGCGGCGTTGCCGCTCAGGTGGCTGGCGCCCTGCGCCGACAGGCTGGCGATGCGGCGGCCCTGCAGGTCGTATTGATTGAGCTCGGTGCGCTGGCCGGCGCTGGCGGCGGCGCGGATGGTCGAGACCAGATTGCCGACGCTATCGTAGTGCATGCGGCTCTGGGTGCCGTCGAAGTCAGTGAGCTGCGCCAGCTGGTTGAGCGCATTGTAGGCGTAGGAGCGGCTTTGGTCGGCCGGGCTGGCTTGCGGACGGATCGCGGCCAGGGTCGCGCCAGGGGCCGTGCTGGCGACCTTGTTGGCGAAGCGGGTGGCGCGGCTCTGGTTGCCGGCCAGATCGTAGTCCGTGGTCGTCAGATAGCCTTCGGCGTCCACGCTGCCGATCAACTGGCCGCGCGCATCGTAGTACTGCTTGACGTGGATGTCGGCATCCGAGGCGGCCGGCATCAGCTCGGCCAGGGTGGCGCTGCTGCGCAGGGCGCTGCTGGTGGCGCTGGCGTAGCGCACCATCTCGGTCAGCTGGCCGGCGCCGTCGTATTTGTTCTCGGTCAGGAAGCCCTCGGCGTCCAGCTTGCCCACCAGGCGGCCGTCGGCGTCGTAAAAATTGCGCACGTGGCGGTCGTCGGCGCTGGACGTGACGACGACGTCGGCCAGCGTGACGCTGGCCGGCAAGGCTGCCAGGTCGAGCGCGCTGTTGTAGCGCACCACATCGGTCAGGCGCGCGGCGGCATCAAAAAACTGCTGGGTCACGTACCCGGCTTCGTCGATCGTGTAGATCAGGCGGTTGTCCTTGTCGTACACCTGGCGTACCACGCGGTCAAGGCTTGCCGCTTGCGGACGGATTGCGGCCATGCTTGGCGTGACTGGCGCGCCGTTGGCGTCGGCCAGCAGCTGCACATCGACCAGGGTGGCGTAGCGGATCGACTTGACCAGGTTGCCGCTGGCGTCGAAAACGCTCTCGGTCAGGGCGCCCATGCCATCGATCATGGCGACGCGCCGGCCCATCTCGTCGTAGATGAAATGGGTGCGCACGCCGGCCGCGTCCTGGGTGCTGGTCAGGCGCCCGTTGGCATCGTATACATTGCGTGCCGCGCCCAGCACTGCGCCGCCATTGTGGCTGCTCTGGATGACGCTGGTCAGCTCGCCACTGGCGTCGTAGGTCGCCGTCGACGCCAGGCCGTTGGCCTGGATCGTGACGGTCTTGTTGTGGGCGTCGTCGTACTGGGTCAAGGTTTGCTGGCCCAGCGCGTCGGTGCTCGACAGCAGGCGGTCCAGGCCATCGTAACTGTAGCTGGTGACCATCGATGCGCCGCGCGGGTCGATCGACTTGAGCAAGCGCCCTTCCTGGTCGTAGACGTAGCGGGTGGTGGCGCCGCCCTCGGGCACGCCCTTGCCGGCCGCGTCGAGCGCCGTGTAGGTCGTCGACGAGGCCAGCTGGCCGCGAAAGTCGTAGGTATAGTCGATCCGTTCGGCCTGGGACTTGTCGTGGGCCTCGACCCATGCCGCGACCGCCGCTTCGCTGACGCTGGCGTTTTCGGCGAGCGCGGCGACGTCGAACTGGGCGCCGGCGTAGCCGATCTGGGCAGTTTTCTGGCCTTTGGCATCGTACTGGAATTCGGTGACGCGGCCGCTAGCGCTGACGGAAAAGCGCAGGTGGCCGCGGCTGTCGTAGGCGTAGCGGCTCACCAGTGGCGCGCCGGCGCCCATGCGGATCGACTCGGTCAGCTTGAGGTTGGTGCTGCCGTAGGTGCGCGCCACCGTGTTGCCCAGGGCATCTTGCTGGAGTGTCTGGTTGCCCCGTCCGTCGTACTGCATGGTAACGGCATTGCCGCTGCCGTCGGTGACCTGGGTGACGTTACCGCTGGCATCGTAGGTGTAGCTGGTGCGCACACGCACCCCGTTCACCGCGGGGCTGAGCACGTCGGTCAGCTGGTTGCTGGCGTCGTAGCCGAAGGTGGTGACGTAGCCGAGCGGATCGGTCATCTCGGTGCGGCGGTTGACGCTATCGTAGGCCAGGCGCGTGATGCGGCCCTGGGCATCGGTCATGCTGGCCACTTTATAGTCGGCGCCGACCTGCAGATAGGTGAACGCCAGTACGCTGCCGTCGGTCTGGGTGATGGTGGCGATACGGCGGCTGCTGCCGTCGTAGGTGTAGGCGGTACGGTAGACGTTGCCGTCGGCGACGCTATTGTCGTCCGGGCTCAGATCGACCGTCACGCTGGCCAGGCGGTTGCTGGCGTCGTAGGTGTAGCGGGTGCTGGTTTGGGTCACGCCCTCGCTGACGGTGCGGATCTGCGACAGGTTGTTGCCGGTATAGTCGAAGTGCAGCACGTCGCCCGAGGACGAGGTGACGCTCTTGAGCAGGCGGCCGCTATAGGTAAAGGTGCTGGCGTTGCCGTCGGTATCGCTTGCGGAAATGATCAAACCGGTGGCGTTATAGACCTCCGTCGATTGCGTGTCGCCATCGGTCCAGTTCCAGGTCTGCGGCTTGGCGCCGTTCGCGGCGCTGAAGCTGATGGTGTCGAAGGCCCCCTTGCCGCTGGTGCCCACGTACAGCCCGCGCGTTGCATCGTAGTGGTAGACGCTGGTGGTGCCGTCGCCATCGGTGCGGGTGACGGTGCCGCCCGCCGCATTCAGCTTGCCGGCTGCAGCCACCTTCTTGTAGCTGCCGAAGCGGAAGTTGTCGCCGTTGTCGGCGTCGATGTAGAAGCCGAGTTTGTCGGTAAACGCCCCCTGGCTGTTATAGGTGCGGGTCAGGGCCGTGTCGAAGCCGCGCGAGGCCAGGAACTCGTCGCGGTTCTGCACCACCAGATTGCCGTTGGCGGCGTTGACATACACTTGATTGCCATTGCGGCCGAACGTTGCGTTGCCAACCGCGCCCTGCTGCCCGCCCAACGCATACATTGAACCACCGATGAGACCCAAACCGCCGCCGCTGACAATCGCTACCATAGTGTGTTTGTCCTGTAACTAATTAATTGATTTATGTTGTATAAAAATTATGATCGACACGCAAAAATTTACCGATAACCATATATCCACGGAAATTTTTTTTAGTTTAGGTATTTAGCCTCGGAAATGAAAATATTTCCTAATTCATACTTTTTTGTTTCCTCGCGGGAATTTTCACAACAAATGCCGCGCAGAATAGTAATATATGAACAAGTTTATGCGACGCGCAATATGTTGCCTGTCAGGCAAGAAGCGGCTGGCTTAGGTAGCCCTCAGGCGCAGCCTGAGCTCCTTGTAGCCCTGGAACAGGCCGCAATCGACGAGAATGTTGCTCGCGCCGGAACTCAGGAGGTATTTGGAAGCGGTGACAGTTCCAGTCGCACCGAGAAATTTGAGCTTCACGATACCTTTCTAGAGTAAAAAGTGGACTATGAATCAGCTGAGCATTCAGGCTAAATACTTGACTCACATCAAAACAGACGAGGAGCAGCCGGGAGAAGGCCAGAAATGACGCATAAGCCAAAAAGTAATAAGGAATGGTGTTTCTTTGGCGTGCCAATGCGGCCAGCGGCGCGAAAGCCATCGAACTGCAAAAGAAGGGCATGGACTTGCTCTCGTGCAGCATCGCGAAAGCGCATGAAGTGGAACGCAAAACGCTCCATTTGATCAAGAATGTGGCTGCTTCCACCGACAAACTGGTACAGGCCAATCCATGGCGCTCGGCGGCAGGGTCGGGTTTGCTGGGCGCAGGCATCGGACTGGTGCTGGGCATTGCCCGCGCGCGCGACTGGCGACTAGTGTCGTGCTATGGGGCTGCCGCGACCCGATTGCGCCCCGTGTTCTTGGCGCGATACATGGCGCCATCGGCGTCATTCAACAAGGCGCTCCAATGTGCATGCTGCTCCGTCAGCATTGCAACGCCGAAGCTGGCCGTGAAGCGCAGTGTGCCTTGCGGCGTGGCGACGGCGAGCTGCTCAATGTCTCCGCGCATGCGCTCGGCACAGCGAATGGCATCGGCCATACGCGTCTCGGGAATGATGGCAACGAACTCTTCGCCCCCGATGCGGCCGAAATGGTCGATCGAGCGCAAGGTGCCGACGCAGGTACTGGCCAGCTGGCGGATCACTTCGTCACCGACCGCGTGCCCAAACTCATCGTTGATACGCTTGAAGTGATCGATGTCGAGCATGGCCACCGCGAGCGGGCGCCCGTGCCGGCGGGCCAGCACGATGTCGCGCTCGGCCAGTTCGGTCAGGAAGGCCTTGTTGCAGGCACCAGTCATGCTATCGTGACGCGAACTGTACAGCAGCGCTTTCTCTGATAAGAATGCACGCTGGCGAAACACGCGGATCGCGAGCATGAGGGTGGCCGCCATGATCAGCGAAAAGATATACAAGATCACGTTGTTGATGAAACCGAACGCAGTCAGCGTCGCGGCGCTCATCACGAAGAACATCAACGAGGGCAGGGCCACGATGGCTGCAAAGGTGGACAGCCGGATCGCGATCAGGGACACGGTGAACAAGCAGCCGGTGACGCCGGCCAGACCGTACAGCAAGCCGTTTGGCAGCATCGATGCGGCGAGGATGATGGCGCCGGCATGGGTGATATAGATAAAACCGCAACGTTGCAACGGCGTTCAGCGCAAGGGCGTGGTCACATAGGCACTAGCGCCAAGACCGACCAGAGCGAGCCGCATCAGGAAAGTGTTGACGAGCTCGCCTGGATCGACGAGGTAGTCCCATACCGCAAAAAACAGGATGGACAAGCCAAAGCATGGCCCCAGCACCGGCAACATCAGCGTCACCGCGGCATTGTGCTGGGCCGAAAAAACAGTCTCGTCCTCGAGCGGCAGCGACCACTCCTCACCAAACCTGCGCTCCATCGTGGGCTCCCGGTCTACGCATGACGCGTTATTCATCATTTATGAAGAGTAGCAATATATTCACTGCGCGTGGGGCCGGTGCCGATATCCGGAATGCGCGCATTTCGGGTGAAAACCCGGTCCGCCACGCAATCCGGCCAAACAGGGCGAGGCAACGATCGACGATACGCGGCCGCCAGTGTGCGCCGACGATGCCGGGGATGCCCGTGTCCAGCAGCCCACTTGCGGCGAGTCCGGCCGGCGTTGAGCCGGCGGAACGGCCGCGAGGGCGGGCGGCCGGTGGGTGGATTATCAGTGCGCCTGGCTCCCCGCCTGTTCCCCGAAGCGCGGAAAGAAAGCCGGCGTGCGTGCACGGTAGCTTCGGTAGTCGTCACCGTGCTGCGCGAGCGCCCACTGTTCTTCGGTTCAAGTGGTCTGGCAAGGTTCATGGCGTTCTCGATAGATCAGGATACGAAGCGGCCCGAAAATGCGGGCGGGTAAGATTCGATCACCAGCATCGTCGCCGGTTCCTGCGCCGGTCCGGCCGCGCCAGCGCAACGATTACGCGGCGCCCTTGCCGATCACCGAGGCGATGATCTCGTCGTGGCGCTCGTTGTCGGTCTTGTGCAGATATGCTGCCGTGGTGGCGATGTTCGCGTGCCCGGCCGTGTCCTGCAGGGTTTTCAGCTGCACGCCGTTGTTGGCATGGTTGGTCAGCATGCTGTGGCGCAGCCAGTGCGGCGAGGCCTGCCGCAATACGGCGGCCGTTTCGATATCGCCCTGGGCGGCGGCGGCCGATGCGGCGGCGCCGAACACGGCTTTCAGGGCTTGCGCAGCGGCTTCGTCCGTGATGCGCACGCGCTCAAGGCTGCGGCTCGATAACACCAGCGGCGTGCTATCACCCCGATGTGTCTGCGGCAGCAAACCGAACGCATGGCGGTAGTCGCGAAAGGCCGCCAGCATGTCCGGCGGGACCGGCAAGCGCCTTGGCTTGTTACCCTTGCCCATCACGTCGAGCCACCAGCGCGCGTTCCCTTCGGTATAAATCGCCCCCATGCTCGCGCTGACGATTTCGTTCAGGCGCGCCCCGGTATGCGTAAACGCCACCAGCAGGAAGCGGTCCCGTTCGCGCTGCTTGAACGCCGACAAGGTCGTCGCAGCGCGCGCGCTGACGCTAGCCAGCGCCAGGGCAATGGCATGCGGCGTCAGGTAGCGCGTGATACGGCTGGCGCCCGGCGCCTTGACGTTCTTGACCAGCCGGGCCGGATTGCGCCGCATGTAGCCGGTTTGTTCGGCGAACGCCAGCAAACCCTTGACGGCGATCATCGCCTGGCGCCGGCTGGCGTCCGACAGCGGCCCCGTAAACGGGCGGTAGCGCGGATCGCTGCGCGGCCACTTGGTCGTCGCCACCCAGTCGGGCGGTGGATTCTTCAGGAATTCCTTGTACAGGTTCAAGTCCGCCACGCTGAGCTGGTGAAACGACCTGCCTGCTTCCTCGCGGCACCAGGTGAGGAAACGAAACAGTTCCTTTTGCGTGTTGGCGATCGATTTTTCGCTCAATTCCCCGTGCGCGATGAATTCGCGCGCGATTTCGCTATCGGTGCTGGCGTTGGTGATGGCGTCGTCGGCCACGTGAAAAATGCCGATGTCCGGGCGCTTGGTGTCGCTGGGCACCGGACCGCTGCGCGGCACCGGTTCCAGATTGATCGGCGTGAATTTGTGCATGCGGGAAACTTTGAATACTGTGTTAACGTACAGTATAGCATCAGCATCGGCGTGACGCTGCCCCTGGCGCCCCTCGCGTAAACACCATTCCCCCAGGCGTCGCGCGCTTCCAACACGCCAGCCCAAAAAACCGGCGGCGGCGCTGGTAAGGTTTCCAGATTGTCATCTGTGCATGTTATAAAGATGCAAACGGGATGCGGTGCAATCAAGAAATCGCACGATGACGGGGCTGCCGATGGCCTTGCCAAACCAAGAGAAGAAACATGCGGGCCGGTCGATCTGGCCGCATCACGTTAATGAAGTCCGAAAACTACGAGGTCAACATGAGGTATTTCACATCGGGCGCGCGCCACCACGGGGCGACGCCGGGGCAATTGCGCAAGCTGTCGGCCCAGGGGCTTCCCCTGGCCCTGACACTGCTGCTGGCCGCCTGCGGCGGCAATGGCGGCGGTGAGTCCACCCCGGCCGCCCAGGGCAGCATGAGCGGCACGTCGCGCCTGGTCGCCGGCGCCGAAGCGGCGGCGCAAGCCGCGCTCACGCCGCTCAGTGCCCGCGCCAGTTCGGCCGAACGGCCCGACCTGTCCGGCATGGCCGCCATCGATCACAATGACAGCACCCGCTGGGGCAGCGGTTTTTCCGACGGCGAATCGCTCACGCTCGACTTCGGCAAGTCCGAACTCATCAGCCGCGTGCGGATCGACTGGGAAAACGCCCACGCCATCCACTACTTGCTGCAAGTGTCCGACGATAACACCAGCTGGACCACCATCCGCACGGTGGACAACAGCCAGGGCGGCACCGAGGACATCACCGGCTTGCATGGCAAGGGCCGCTATCTGCGCATGCAGGGCGTCAAGCGTTCGACCCAGTACGGCTACTCGATCTTCCAGATCCAGGCCTTTTCCGGTACGCCGGTGACCTCGAACCCGGTACCGGTCCCGGTGCCCGGACCAGGCGAACCCGGCCAGCCTGGCGTGGCCATCAAACCGGTCGCGGCCAGCTCGTCGGCATTGGAAAACCAGGCCATGTCGGCGGCCATGACGATCGACGGCAAACCGGCGACCCGCTGGGCCAGCAAGCCCGAAGATGGCGCCTGGATCGAGTTCGATTTCGGCGTCAAGACTCAGGTCGGCTACATGAAGCTGCTTTGGGAAAACGCCTACGGCAAACAATACGAATTGCGCGTTTCCGACGATGGCCAGCAATGGACCCAGGTGCGCAACGTCAGCAATGGCCAGGGCGGCACCGAGGAATTTTTCAACCTCGGCATCAATGCCCGCTTCATCCGCCTGCAGGGCGCGGCGCGCGCCACCCAATACGGCTATTCCCTGTTCGAGGTGGAATTCAAGACCCCCGGCAGCGACAATACCGTGCCCGCGTCCGTCACCTCGGCGCACCCGTTTCCCGCCAATGGCAGCGCCCTCACCCCACTGCCGGCCTCGGCCGAACCGCTGGAAACGCTGCAATTCACCCTGCCCGATGGCACCCTGGTCACCCGCTTCGGCGCGCGCGGCCTGGCCCGCCACGGCCGCGAGCGCGGCGAGGACTGGAACGAGATCGGCTACGGCCCCAACGAAACGGTTGACCCGGCCACCGGCCTGGCGCTCGACAAAGGCCCGGGCAATTACCTCACCTTCGTGCCGCAATACTTCAAGAACCGCACCTGGGGCGTCGAAATCATCGACAACAGCCGCGTGGCCGGCGTGACCAAGCCGCAGCTGATCGTCAACCAGTACACCCAGACCGACTTCCTGTCCGGCGGCATCGCCTTCTTCCGCGCCTTCGACCGGCCCGGCGTGACCGGCTACGGCTGGATGAATCCCGGCGAACTGGTCGACCGCAGCGTGGCCCAATGCGGGCCTATCCCCTACCCTGCCAACGGCAAGCTGAGCAAAGCCAACGGGATCAACGGCGCCTGCACCCTGCTGGTCAAGGGCTACCCGGGACATGGCGGCATCGATGCCAACGGCATGCCGAACAACACCAACGTGCCTGGGCGGGCGCTGGTGGCCGGCGACATCATCGAAGTATCGCCCTCGTTCTTCTCGACCAGGGAAGCCATGGCCGCGAAGGGCGACACCGGCGGCATCCGCTATTACTCCTACGAGTGGGTGTACGTGGTCGGCGCCGGCCTGAAACCGTGGTACGGCGTGCAGCCGCGCCTGAATTCGGTGCCGCTGCCGGAAGAGACCTTGTCCGGCGGCCAGGGATCGATCTCGTACAACTACACCGACAACGGCCTGTTCATGTTCCAGCAGCCGCACAATAACGTGGGCATGCAGAACATGCAGCGTTTCGTCGAGGGCCGGCGCCTGGTGCACACCAGCTTCCTGACGGGCGAGCATAACGAGCCGGGCAACGACCGCCATGCGCCCGCCGTGGGCCTGCAAGGGCAGCGCTATAACCAGTCTGCCTGCATCGCCTGCCACGTCAACAATGGCCGCAGCCCGGCGCCGTCAGCGCTCAACCAGCGGCTCGACAGCATGTCGGTGCGGGTCGCATCGACCAGCCCGGCCGGCCAGCAAGTGCCGCACCCCTTGTACGGCACGGCGGTCCAGATGAATGCTGTCTCGGCGACGGGCAGCGCGCAGAACTGGGGTACCAGCGTGCGCGTGGCGGGCTTCGACACGCGCGCGGTGAAGCTGGCCGATGGCACCACGGTTGAGCTGCGCAAACCCACGCTCGGCTTTGAAGGTCCGGTGCCGGACGCTTACTCGCTGCGCGCGGCCCAGCCGATGATCGGCACCGGCTTGCTGGAGGCTGTTCCGGAAGCGGACATCCTGGCGCGCGCCGCCCAGCCGCTTGATGCCGACGGCGTCAAGGGCACGGCCAACTTCGTGTTCGATCCGGAAAGCGGTGCGGTGCGCCTCGGCCGCTTCGGCTGGAAGGCCTCGAAAGCGACGCTGCGCCACCAGAGTGCCGACGCGCTGCTGCTCGACATGTCGGTCACCTCGCCGCTCTATCCGAACCGCAGCTGCGGCGCCAATCCGGCCGGCTGCGCAGCGGGCGGTACGCAACAGGGCATTCTTGATGCCGATCTCAAGTCCATCGCGCAGTACCTGGCACTGGTCGGCGTGCCGGCGCAACGCAGCGTCGCCAGCGGCTTTCCGAAAGGCGTGGCACCACTCGACGAGCACCGCGTCGACGCGCAGCAGGTCAGCGCAGGCAGCAAGCTGTTCCAGGGAATGCGCTGCTCCGCCTGCCATACGGTGCAGATGAAGACCGGTTCCGGCCACCTGTTCGCCGAGCTGCGCAACCAGACCATCCGTCCGTACACCGACATGCTGCTGCATGACATGGGTGCCGGGCTGGCCGACAAGTTTGCCGAAGGCCAGGCGAAAGGCAATATGTGGCGCACCGCGCCGTTGTGGGGCATCGGCTACACCGACATGGTCATGGGCAAGAACGCCAAAGCCGGCTACCTGCACGATGGCCGCGCGCGTAATCTGACCGAGGCGATCCTGTGGCATGGCGGCCAGGCCGAGCGCGCGCGCCAGCGTTTTGAAAACCTCCCGGCGCAAGAGCGGGCAGCGCTGCTGGCCTTCCTCAAGTCGCTGTAATTTTTTTGCACGCGCGCGTATGAACGGGCGCCTGATAGCATGTCTACCCGGCGCCGGTTTCACGGCAAGCGGCGGCGCCAGCCGCTTCCTGGCACAGCCGGAATCGGCTATACTGTAGTTTGGGTGTCCACACAGTCGTGTGGCAGGTTTTGCGATGGTCGGGCCGCCACGCGGCTGATTGACGACCAATGCCCCCATCTTCCCTCCCGTTCCCGTTTTTCCGCACACCTGAGCGCTGCATCCGTGCGCCCCGCCTCCTTGACCTTGCTCGTCCAGAGCACGGCTTTTCCTGAATTAACCACCGTGCCGATCTGGCGAAAGGAAGTATATGGCGATTGCCTCAAGAAGTCTGTCGAACACGTTCAAGGCGTTTTTTGCGTCGAGTAAAGCCGGGGGCATTGTCCTGATCGTCTGCACCCTGGTGTCACTGGTGCTGGCCAACTCCCCCATCGGCAGCGAGTACCTGCACTTCTGGCGCATCGAACTGGCCGGCCTGAGCATCGAGCATTGGATTAACGATGCGCTGATGGCCATCTTCTTTCTGCTGATCGGCCTGGAGCTTGAGCGCGAGCTGTATAACGGCGAGCTGTCCACTTTCAAGAACGCCCTGCTCCCCATCGTGGCAGCGGTAGGCGGCATTTGCGTGCCGGCGCTGATTCATTTCGGCTTCAATAGCGGAACGACCACGCAGGCCGGTATCGGCATTCCGATGGCGACCGATATCGCCTTCGCCCTCGGCGTGCTGGCCTTGCTGGGCAGCCGCGTACCGGCGTCGCTCAAGATCTTCCTCACCGCGCTGGCCGTCATGGACGACCTGGGCGCGATCATCGTGATCGCCGTCTTTTACACCGCCCAGCTGTCGGTGCCTTATCTGCTGGGGGCACTGGCCATGTTCGGCCTGCTGCTGTGCATGAACCGCTTCATGCGGATCATGGCGCTCGCGCCCTATCTGGCCGGCGGCGCCCTCATGTGGTTCCTGATGCTCAAGTCGGGTGTGCATGCGACCATTGCCGGCGTGCTGCTGGCCTTCGCCATTCCGTTTTCGGCCAAACAGGATGACCGGGAGTCGCCTTCGCACCGGCTCGAACACTTCCTGCACAAGCCGGCCGCCTTCCTTATCCTGCCGATTTTCGCATTGGCCAATACCGGCATCGTCATCGCGCCGGGCTGGGCCGCCGAGCTGGCGTCCGTCAACAGTACGGGTATCCTGGCGGGATTGGTGATCGGCAAGCCGCTCGGCATCACCCTGTTTTGCCTGGCGGCGGTGACCCTGGGCATCTGCCGCCTGCCGCTCGACTTGGGCTGGCGTCATGTGTGCGGGGCCGGCCTGCTGGGCGGGATCGGTTTCACGATGTCGATTTTCATCACCAACCTGGCCTTCACGGGTCAGGCCGAGGTGGTCAATGCATCGAAAATGGCGATTTTGCTGGCCTCCTTGGTTGCCGGCGTGACCGGGTTTGCCTGGCTGAAACTGTTCGGACAACCCCAGGCCGGCGACAGCGACCCGGATACCCTCGATACCGAGGACGATAGCGGCGCGCCACCCGCAAAGAGGTGATCCGCCCCCGCCTTAGGGCTGGCTCCCTTCCTGCGGGAACAGCCGGGCCAGGCGTTTTTCGATCTCCTTGATATCGGCGCCGCTGTCGCGCACATGGTCCCAGATGCTGTGGTCGAGCCGCATCTTGTGGTTCATGGCGCTGATCAAGGGCAGCAAGGCCTGTTCGTAACTGTCCGCCAGGCGCAGCACGGCATCTTGCAGGCTGGCCTGTTCCGGCACGGTCACGTGCACCGCCGGCGCCACGTGCCGGGCCAGCGCGGCGATCTGCTTGCCGATCTCGGACAGGGTGTTGGCCACGCGGGTGGCGCCATCGGCATCGTTCCCGCCCTGCTTGCGCAGGCGCACGAAATCGTCCACCAGCGCGTGCCAGCGCGCTTGCTCGGCCTCGCTCGGCTGGCCCAGCAGGTGCGCCAGCTTGAGCAGGTTTTCCTCGGCCCCGCTGGTCAAGGTTTGCGCTTCGCCGCGATAGTGGTCGCGCAGCAAGGCATCGAGTTCGGCATCGTTCATCAGCGCCGACACCTTGGGCGTGAGTTTGCTCATGTTGCGGTAGCTGCCCTGCAGCTTGAATGGCGGCTCGGTGCGGTAGGCATCGTCCTGTGCCGCCGAGGCGATGTAGGCCATGTTGACGCCCAGTAGCGCGTCGCGCACCTTGAACAGGCGCTGCAGGACCTTGACGATCTCGCTCACCTCGGCGCTGCTGTACGGGTGCGCCAGTGCGCCCGTGGCCAGCGCCTCGCCCTGCGCCATGCGGATCAGGCGCGCCACGTCGCGCGGGTCGCGCATCGCCAGCGCTTGCAGGACCGGATGCGATACCAGCGCATTTTCGATGTAGGACATGGCAAACACGTCTTCCCGCCCGCTGAGCACGTCGCCGAGATTGTGGATGTCGGCCCGGTTGGCCAGCATATCGGGAATCTTGAACACCGCGCCGGACTCGGTGTAGGGGTTGCCGGCCATGACGATCGCGAAGCGCTTGCCGCGCAGGTCATAGCTGCGGCTGGCGCCCTGCCACACGCCCTCGACCCGGCGCGTGCCGTCGGCCAGGCCGATGAATTTTTGCAGGAATTCCGGATGGGTATGCTGGATATCGTCCAGGTAGAGCATCACGTTATTGCCCATCGCCAAGCCCAGATTCAGCTTCTCCAGTTCGGCCCGGGCCGCGCTGTTGGCCGCCTGGGCCGGGTCGAGCGAGGTGACCGCGTGCCCCAGCACCGGGCAATTGATGCGCACGAAGATCATGCCGAGACGGTCAGCCAGGTATTCCATCAGGGTGGTCTTGCCATATCCCGGCGGCGAGATGAGCAGCAGCATGCCCATCGAATCGGTATGGCGGGCGTCGCCGGCGGCGCCAATCTGCTTGGCGAGGTTCTCGCCCACCAGCGGCAGATAGACTTCGTCGATCAGGCGGTTGCGCACGAAACTCGACAGCGGCCTGGCCTGGAACTGCTCCAGCCGCAGGCGCCGCTTTTCTTCCTGCACCAAGCTCTGGCGCAACTGCTGCAACTGCTGGCAGGCCGCCACGATCACGTCGGCGTGCCACGTCAGGCGCCGCAGGAAGTCGTTGAGCTGGAGCATCATGGTTTGTTCATGTACCCGCGCATGTTCGCCGAGCAAGCCGTCGACCCTTGCCGCCAGCGCGGCCGGCTCGATGCGGCGCGGCAGGTCGCACAACAGGGACGCCGCCGCTTCCGGCAGCAGCGCCAGGTCGTGCTGCTCCCGCAGCGTGAAGGCGTGCAGCCATTCGGTGGCCAGCTGCCAGCGGCGACGCCAGCCGAGCGCGGCGTCCAGCCACGGCAGTGCGATGGCCTGCCGTTCCAGGTACTGGCGCAGGGCGTGCGCCAAGTCGGTGCCGGCGCGGCTGGCGACCCATTCGTGCGGCGCGGCCTGCGCGCCCAGTTCGGCCAGCAGGTAGTCGGCGGCCTGCCCGAGCAGGCTGGCCGCGGTTTCGGTCGCGCTGTCGAGCCAGGGGGCGATGTCGAGCTCGTTCCACGCCACAAAGTCGCCCAAGGCCAGGGCGAACTGCGCCGCCACTTGCCGGCCCATGCGGTCGCTGCCGAACTGGGCGAGCATCAGCGCGGCCTGCTGTGCCTGGTCCTTCGCGGCCTGGGCCGTGGCTTGAAGCTCGGGGGACGCTGCCAGGTGTTGCCAGTAGATCAGGGCGACGGCCCGTGCCAGCGGACTGTGACGCAGCAGCCGGGCCTGTTCCAGCATCGGCAGCAACTGGCGCAGGATCAGGCTGGCGTCGTGGTCGTGGACGCCTTTCTGGTAACCCTCGTGAAAGCGCGGCGCGGCGAAACGCCGCACGGCCTCGTCCAGCGCCGGGTCGGCGGGGCCGCGCGCGGCCTGCGCCAGGGCGCCCCATTCCATGCCGGCCTCGCCCCGCTGCGCCGCCTGCACCACTTGCCAGGCCAGGTATTCTGCCCGGTACACCTGGCTGCTTTCGGACACGGTCTCGAAGCCCCAGTGCGCTTGCAGCGCGTCCAGGCGCGCATCGGCCAGCGGCGCGAAATAGTCGGTCCCGGCCAGGTGATACGCCGGCCGCCCTTCATGCGTGACCAGCGCCAGGTCGAGCGCCTGCTGGTTGACGGTGAAGACGTGCTGGCCGAGGCGGATGGTGTTGCCTGTCACGAGCTCGTTACGGTCGCGCAGGGAACGCTGGCCCTGCTCGCGCAGCGCCTTCAATTGCCCGGCCAGGTCGTCGGCGCCCACCGCGCCGCCGAGTTTGCGCAGCTCGGCGATGCTGGCGCGCAGCTTGGCCAGCAAGGCGTCGGCTGCGAAATAGGCTTCCAGCTGGGCCGCGTCGTTCAGTTGCACCAGGCGCTTGGGCACGCCGGCCAGGATGCGCCGCGCCGCTTCCACGATGGCTTGGACGCGGCGGGCGCGCTGTTCCAGCAGGGCCTGCTTGCGCCCTTCCAGCGCTTCATACACCGATTCGCGCTTGTGGCCGATTTCCGCCAGATAGTCTTCGTGCTCGGCGAAGCGGGCTTCCAGGTCTTCCAGCTGGGCCAGCAGGCGGGTCAGCAGCTCGTCGCAGCGGTCCGGCGAGTCGCTGTGCTCCAGCGCGCTGTCGACCGATTGGCCGAACAGCTGGAACTGGGCGGCGAACTCGGCGGCCGATTCGCCCTGCGCGAGTTGCTTGCGCCGCTGGCGCGCCTGGGCGCGCAGCTTGTTGACGTCGGCGTAGATGCCGGACAGGGTGTTCAGGATGCGGGTGCGCACGGTGGCGTCGCCCACCGCCAAGGTGCCCAGCAGTTCGGTCAGGCCGTCCAGGCGCGCGGCGTCCCGGTCGAGCGTGTCGCCCAGCGGACCCAGTGCGGCCGTGGTCTGCATGTCCGGCAGCTGGGCGCGCAGCGTGGCCAGTTCCTCGGTGAAGCGGGCAAAGGCGTCGTCGCGCGCAAGGAAGGTGACGGTATTGGCGGCCACGCGCGCCTCTTCGGCCGCCAGTTCCTGGTCCAGCGCGTCGAGCCGGGCTACATCCATGTAGCGCTGTTGCTTCAGGCTGGCCAGGCGTCCGCGCGCCAGCCGGAGCGCGCCAGGGCGTCGGCGAAGTCGGCCGGCGACTGCCACAGGCGGCTGGCGAGGTCGGTGAGCAGCTGGCGCTGCGACAGCGCGGCCTGGGCCACGGTGGCGGCGGCCTCGCGGCGCACGGCGGCGGCCTTGTCGAATTCATCGAGCGTGGCCTCGGCCGCCGTGATCATGGCGTGCACGTCGCGTCCGGCGTCATGCGCCTCTGGCGTGCCCAGCCAGTGGAAGGCGTCGGCGATGCGGCGGCACTGGCGCAGCAGCGTTTCGAACACTAAGCGGCCGGGCAACTGGTCGCGCGGGGCGTCGGCCTGCTCGCGCACGGCGCGGGCCAGCGACAGCAGCTCCGACAGGCCGCGCACCAGCTCGCGGTTGCCGATCTTGCCGAGGTAGCTCTGGCGCGGCGCCTGCAGCGCGTCATGCTCGTCGCTCACGAATCCGGTCTGCCACAGCTGCATGGCGTGGTTGCGGCTCGCTTCCTCGCTTTCGGCGGAAAACAGCAGCATGCTGCCGTCCGCATAGTGGGCGTAGCCGTGCGCCACCAGCGGTTGCGCCAAGGTCTTGCCGATCATATTGTAGGTGAGCAGGACGTACACGCCCTGCTCCACCCCGTAGAACACGTACAGGACGTCCTCGCCATTGGGCGAGACCACGCGCCGCTCAAATCGCAAGCCCTGCGGCATGTCGGCGCAGACCTTGGTATCGCCGCTTTGCAGGATGTAGCCTTCGGGGAAGACGATGCCGTGGTCTTCCGGCAGTTGCACGCACGAGTTGCCGATGGCGTCGATCCGCCTTACCTGCGCCGTGCGGCGGTTGAACACCAGGAAGCGGAATACCTCCTCGCGGTAGGGCTTGATGCGCAACAGGATCAGCTCGCCCACGGCGGCGTAGGCGATGTCGCCATCGTTGAGCGACTGGTTGCGGTCCTCGACCGGTTCGGCATAGATGCCCAGTCCGGTGGCCGTATTGTTTTCGATCTTGACGGTCAGGTCGCCGCCGACCGTCTCGACGAACAGGGTGTCGAGGATGTTGATGTGCGGGTGCTTGCCGAGCACGTGCTGCTCGCGCGTGCTCTGGATCCACTCGAAATCGTGGGCCGGCGGCAGTGCAATGTCGCGCTCGCCCCGGTTGTCGATGTAGGTGGCCGCGCCCTGGTCGTCCAGCTGCCAGCGGAACACCCGCAGGTCGCTGATGCGCTCGCCGATCTTGAAGGCGGCCAACAATTTACCCTGATGCACGCGCAACTGCACCAGCTGGGCGTTCTTGTAATAGCTGTACAGCTCGCGGAACTCGGCCAGGAAGCGCGGCTCGTCCAGGAAAGTCTGTGCCAGCGCGAGGGGTTCGAGCTCGGCGTTGTCGCCTTCGGCGCGCAGGCGGTACAGGGCGAACACGTCGGCGACCTGGGTTTCCTGGCGCAAACCCATGAAGACCTTGTAGCCGAACAGCAGCACGTCGCCCACCAGGACCAGGTCGCGCGCCACGCAATTGCTTTCGGTGCGGGCTCGGGTGCGGGCCTTGAGCAGCATCTCCTGGCGCCCGAATTCGGCCAGGCGCGATGCATTGAGCAGCGCCGCCTTGGCTTGCAGGGATTTGCCGTGCTCGCCCAGGCGCGCGCGCAACAGATCGACACTGCTCGATTCGAGCGCGCTGTCCTGGGAAGTGCCGGTGTCGGTGGCGCCCGATACGGCCGGCGCCGGTGCTGCGTGTGCGTCGCTCATGAACTTAATCCGCCTTGGTGTTGAGGAATGCAATCATGTCGCTGTGGTTCGGCTGGGCCGCCAGCCAGGTGCGCATCTGCGCCAGGCGCACGTAGGCGGGGTCGCCGAAGCGCATGCGCATGGCTTTTTCGGCGCGCTCGCGCGAGGCGGCGTGCTTCAAGTCGTTCTGCCAGCGTTCCGACACGATCGCGTCGAGCTGGTCGTGCAAGCCCATGTCGAGCAGGCGTTCCCACTCGCCCTTGTCGAGCCAGACCGCCTGCGCCATGGCGCTGTAGTCGAGGCGCAGCGGATTGTCGTTGCTGACCTTGATGCGGGTCATCAGGCGCCCGGTGCTGGCGCATACCCGCACCGGTTCGTTGACCTGGGAAATGGCGCCGGCGTACTCGGGCGCGGCAACGTGCGGCCGGCCCTTGCGCCAGTGCCGGTAGCGGTCGAGCTCGACCCAGGCGCCATGGCAATCGGCGCAACGCTCGGCCGGCAGGCCGCCTTCGATCTTGACGGGCGCAAAATGGCGGCTGCCGCATGCTGGACAAATCATGATGACTCCTGAAAATGGTGCGTGTGGGCGGGACCGCGCCCCGCCTGGTTTAGTTGACTGTGGCGCGTGCGTCCAGCGCCGGCTGGAAGCTGGCCAGCAGGCTTTGCAGCGCTTGCTGCTGCTGGGCCGTGCCGTCGCGGCCGATCTTGGACAGCATTGCCGACACGGTCAGGTTTTGCAGTTCGCCGGACGAGCTGCCCAGCGCGCCGATCAGGCCGCGGACATCGCCCACCATGTCGCGTTCGCCGCTGAGGTGGTCTTTCAGGCCCACTTGCAGG
The DNA here is from genome assembly GCF_011682175.1 of Massilia frigida. Classification (GTDB taxonomy): domain Bacteria; phylum Pseudomonadota; class Gammaproteobacteria; order Burkholderiales; family Burkholderiaceae_D; genus Telluria_A; species Telluria_A frigida. The sequence continues at coordinate 7,418 of NZ_WHJG01000015.1, read as the reverse complement.
GTGCGGCTCTTCTCGACGGTGGCGTCGATGCCCTTGCCGATCGAGAGCGCCTTGACGAAGCGGTCGAAGTAGTCGCCTTCGCCGCCGACGATATCGATCCTGGCGTTCTGCAGCGCCTTGCCCAGCACCTCGGCCTGGTCCTTGGCGATCAGGGTTTGCGCATCGATGCCCTTGTTGATCTGCTGGTTGGCGATTTCGAGCTGCATGCGGAACTCTTCGTGCGCCCGGGTCTGCTCGCTCATGGCCGACATGGCCTCGAATTTCAGCGCCAGGCCCTTCGATTCGGCTTCGAAACGCGCCTGGATCACCTGGGCCTCGGCGTCGCCGTGGGTGGCGGTGGCGGCGGCGTCGGCACTCTTGACGGCCGCTTGCGCCAGACCCATCCGCTCCACACCCGCCGCTTCGGCGTGCATGCGCAGCCGCGTGCTTTCCGCTTCGGCCGTGCCCTGCTTGAGGATCGCTTCGGACGAGGCGATCATCACCTTGGCGCTGGCCAAGCCCGGCGCGGCCAGTTCGGCTTGCTTGCCTTCGGCTTCGCGCTTTTGCGCTTCGGCGTTGCGTTCGGCCACTTTCAGAGCAGCGTCGGCGGCGGTCAGGTCTTGCACTGCGCGGTGCTTGGCCGAGCGCTCCGACGCTTCGGCACCCTTGACCGTCATGACCAGCTTTTCCTCGGCGGCCGCTTCGGCCGCAATGATGACCGATTTTTTCAGGCGGTCGGCCTCGGCGAGCGCCCGGACATCCTTGATCGCTTCTTCCTGCTCGGCCACCGTGCGTTCGACCACGATGCGCTCGCGCACCACGTCGGCAATGGCCTTTTTCTGCACTTCGATGGCTTTTTCCTTCTCGATGGTCTGTAGCGCCACTTCCTTTTCGCGGTCGACCACTTCGAGCTGGCGCGCGCGGGTGACGCGCTCTTCCTCGATGGCCACGGCGCGCTTGCGGTTGTTCTCGGCCACTTCCTTCTCGCGCGTGGTGTTTTCCTGCTGCACCATCACCAGCTGTTCGGATTGCAGGCGCGCCAGTTCGGACTTGGTCAATTCCTCGGACTGGATTTTCAGCGTTTCAGCCTGTTCGCGCGCGCGCACCGAACTCACTTCGCGGCCCTGGCGCGATTCGGCGTCGGCTTGCTGGCGTTCCAGTTCGAGGATCGCTTCGCGCGTCTCCACGTCCTTTTTCTTGATGCGCATCTCTTGATCGCGCTTGAGTTCGTTGGTGCGGATGTTTTCGATGGCCGTCAGCTCGGTGATCTTCTTGATGCCCTGGGCGTCGAGGATGTTATGGCCGTCCAACTTGTCGAGCGGGGTTTGCTCGATGTAGTCGATGGCCGCGTCTTCCAGCACGTAGCCGGACAGATCGTCGCCGATCTGGCGGATGATGTTGTCGCGGAAGCGGTCGCGCGCCTGGTACAGCTCGACGAAGTCCATCCCCTTGCCGACTGTTTTGAGCGCTTCGGCGAACTTGGCGGCGAACAGGTTTTCCAGGGTTTGCTGGTTCGATGCCCGTGCGCAGCCGACCGCCTGGGCCACCTTCAGCACGTCCTCGGTGGTCTTGTTGACCCGCAGGAAGAAGGTGACTTCGATGTCGGCGCGGATATTGTCCTGGCAAATCAGGCCTTCCCTGCCCAGGCGCTTGATCTCGATGGTTTTCAGCGAGATTTCCATCATCTCTTTTTTGTGGATGACCGGATACACCATGCCGCCGGTGAAGGTGACTTCGGGCTCGGCGCGCAAGGTGTTGATGATCATGACGTGACCCTGTTCGACCTTGTGGTAAAACTTGGAGAACAGCGCCAAAGAGCCCAGCACGAAGACGGTAAGGATACCGATCGAGAGCAACAGAATGTCCATGATTTCTTTCAGGTTCTAATAGTTGGTCGTTAAAAAACGTCGGGTGCGGCTTGTACTTCGTAGTGTCCGGTAGCCGGTTCGTAGGCGACGATGATGGCGCGTCCGCCCCGGGCCAGCGCATTCGGCAGGGCGGCCCAGACCCGGATGTTGATGCTGGCGCCGTGGGCGTCGACATCGGCGCGGCCGAAGGTGTGGTCCACCTTGCCGGTGGTGATGCGGCAGTCCAGGCCGACCAGGCTGCTGTTGCTGCGCGCGGCGTGCTTGACAAACAGGCCGCGCAGCGGCTTGAGCACGCGCGCCGCGATGGGAATCGACAAGCCGCTTGAAAACAGCAGCACGGCCACGCCGGCGAGGGTGCGCAGCGCCGCCGTCGGCAGCCACGCCAGCAGGTACTGGTGCAGCAGGGCCGTCGACAGCCAGGTGCAAAACACCAGCACGCTGGCCACCACCGACAGCGGCACCCCGCCCAGGCCGAGCGCCACCAGATACCCGGCCAGGGTGTGAAAGTCGGGCAGGTCGTGGGCGCCATGGGCGAGGTCCGCATGCAGCTCGACCGTGTCGCTCATGTCGGCCAAGGCGACGATCGACATGGCCCAGAACACCAGCAAAACGGCCAGCAGCACCGTGGGGATGGCGGTCGGAAAACTGCTTAATAGCTGCCAGAGAGTCATGCCAGGGTCGCCTTCTTGTTGTCGTTGTCGTGTATGGCCAAATGACTAGGGTGCTTGGTCGCCGGCGCCTTGCTGCTCTGTGGCAAACTCGATGAGGGCCTGGTGCAGCGATTCCTTGATCTTGCGCTTGTCGTCCACGGCCAGGCCGAAGCGCTCGGCCAGGATGACGTAGTCGGCATCGCTGAGCGAGACCGTCAGGCGCGGGCGCACCGGCTTGCTGGTGCACGGCAAGCCGAGGATGTGGCGGATCTGGTCCGAGGGCGATAGCTGGTTTTTGAACGCGGCGTAACGTACCGCGTCGATCACCTGCTTTTCAACGTCAAAAGCGACCTGGAGCGAGCGCAAGGCGGCGTCCGATCCTGTCCAGCGCGGGGAACTGCGTACCATCGCGCCCCCTTACGCCGGCTTGTCGCCGCTGGCGCCGGCCGCAAGAGCCGCGCGCTGTTGCAAACGGGCCAGCACGCCGGCCTTGCGGTCAGGCCCGGCGCCGATGCCGGCCACGGCCAGCTTGCGTTCCAGCGCCTGGTCGCCGAATTCGTTTTCCAGCGCATCGGCCGCCTGCATGCGGTCGGCCGTGTCCTGGTGGCGCTGCTTGATGCGTTCGAGCGACTCTTTGGCGCTCATCAGCTTCGCGCCGCCGCTGCCCATGCTGCTGGAAATGGTGGCCGTGGCCCGGTACACGCTCTCGGTGGTCTTGGCCATCGCCAGTTCGCGTTCATGGTCGCGCAGCACCGCCTCGGCGCCGCGGATCAGGTCTTTCAGGCGCGCGATGTGGCCGGCCAGTTCGTCGCGCACGCGCGTTTGCGCGGCCAGGGCCGCTTCGATATCGGCCACCTTGCCGGCTACGTCTCCGGCCAGCGCCGCCTGGTTCTTTTGCAGCGCTTCCAGGGCCAGCGCTTCGTAGCGCTCAATGTCGCGTTGCAGGCGCTCGATCTCGCGCGCGGCCTGCATTTCCTTGGCCATGACTGCGGTCAGGTCCTGGCGCGCCGTGGCGACATGGGCCTTGGCTTCGACGATTTCCTGCTCGTAGATGCGGTTGGCATTGTTGTCGACGATGCTCTGGCCGATCGAATGCACGTCGCCGCGCAGCATGGTGAGGATTTTTGAAAAAACAGCCATGGTGGACTCCCTATTTTAAGAATTCAGAAAAGACGTCGAGCGCTTCGAACGCGTTGTCGGCGACCATCGCCACATCCGTTGCAATGCTGGCGGCGCTGGCGTCGTGCGCGAGCGAGCCGAAAATCACGTAGTGCTCGCCGACCCGCCCGAAGTTCGACAGCGGGATGGCCATGTTCAGGTCCATCATCGCGTCGAGCATTTCGTAGCGGCGCTCGGACCGGATCTCGGCCTCGGTCCACAGGTAGCAAATGCACAGCACCTGGCTGGGTGTGGCGGTGATGAACACCGGCAGCTCTTCCAGCCCTTCGATACTGATGCGCATGACCGGTACGCCGTCGGCATCGGCCGGCGGCAGCAGGTTGCTGCTGACACCGACCGAGCCGAGCTTGCGCAGCAGGGCCTGCTCGATTCCCATCATCTGTTTCATTGCCATTTCCATTATTTTTCCCTTGCACGTTCCGTCACTTCAATCATCCCCTGAAGGGCTTGCGAGACATATTATGTCCAAAGTATAATCTAGTGACATAAAATGTCAAGGCATCGGGAAGCGATTTTTGAAGGCCGCGATTTCGCCGGTCCGCCGCCGTTCACGCTGCCGTCCGCTGGGCACGGAGCGGGCGGACGATCCGCTTCAATGTTGCCGGGTTGTCAATGACTCGATATATACTGGCTGCCATTCGCCCACCTTGCCCGCCTGCCCGCGGCTTCTGTTTTTGAAAGAAATTCATGCTTGAAATTGTCGCTGTTATTCTTGTCTTGACCGCCTTGCTGGCGTACCTTAACCACCGCTTCGTCGGCCTGCCCGCCACCATCGGGATCATGGCCATCGCCCTGCTGTTGTCGGCGGCCCTGATGGGCTTGAATGCGCTCGGCATCCATGGCATGCACGACGCCGCCGTAACGCTGCTGCGGTCGGTCGACTTCAGCCGGGTCCTGATGCAGGGCATGCTCTCGATCCTGCTGTTCGCCGGCGCTTTGCATGTGGATTTGAGCCGGCTGCGGGCGTTCCGGATGCAGATCGGCATGCTCGCCGTGTTCGGCACGGTGATCTCGACCGTCGTCGTCGGCGCCCTGCTGTGGCTGGTGTTGCCGTTGCTGGGCTTGCCGCTCTCGCTGACTTACTGCATGTTGTTCGGCGCCCTGATCTCGCCGACCGATCCGATCGCGGTGATGGGCATTTTGAAGTCGGCCAAGGCGCCCGAAAGCCTGGAAGTGGTCATTGCCGGGGAATCGCTGTTCAACGACGGGGTGGGCGTGGTGCTGTTCGCGCTCATCGCCGGCATCCTGGTCAGCGGCAGCACCCCCAGCGCCGGCCAGGCCGGCATGCTGCTGCTGCGCGAAGCCGGCGGCGGTATCGCGTTCGGGCTGGTGCTCGGCTACATCACCTATCGCATGCTGGCCAGCATCGACAGCTACCAGGAGGAGGTGCTGCTCACCTTGGCCGCGGTGATCGGCGGCTATGCGCTGGCGAGCCGCCTGCACATTTCGGGACCGCTCGCCATGGTGGTCGCCGGCCTGATCGTGGGCAACCATGGCCGCGCCTCGGCAATGTCGGACACCACGCGCCAGCACGTCGATTCGTTTTGGGAGTTGCTTGATGCGATCCTCAATGCCGTGCTGTTCATGCTGATTGGCCTGGAAATGATCGTCGTCGGCATGTCGCCGATGCTCGGCGTTGCGGCCGTCGCGGCCATTGCCATCACCTTGCTGGCGCGCTACCTGTCGGTCGGGATGCCGGTCGCCCTGGCGCGCCGGGTGGCCGGCTTGCCGCATGGGTCGTGGCAGGTGTTGACCTGGGGCGGGCTGCGCGGCGGCATTTCGGTGGCCCTGGCGCTGTCGGTGCCGGCCTCGCCCGAACGCGAGATCCTTGTGACACTGACCTACGCCGTGGTGGTGTTTTCGATTCTGGTCCAGGGCGGCTCGATCGGTACGCTGATCCGGCGCTGGATTCCGACAACGCCGGCCTGAGGGGACAGCCGCGCGCGCCACGCCTGGCTCACAGGGGCGGATCGAGCCCTTGCATAAAATGTGCAAGTGCAATAGATTGGGGTGAAGAGAGGAAACGGAAAAAATCGGGCGCTAAGACCTGACGGCGTTGATTTCGCCAAGGGGCGTGTCAGATTGAGCTATACCCTAACCTGATGTCAGACGACCCCAATGCAATACGTCAGGATAGGGTTGGTATCGCAATTACTTGACATGCGCCTTTAACGGTCATAGAGTCTTTCCTGACACATCTTGTTAAGGAGGCACGTTTTGCGAGGTCAACGCATCGGTTATGTCCGGGTCAGCAGTTTCGACCAGAATCCAGAGCGTCAGCTCGATCAGGTCCAGGTGGATAAGCTGTTCACCGACAAGGCATCGGGCAAAGACACACAGCGGCCGCAGCTCGACGCGTTGCTGTCGTTCGCCCGCGAAGGCGACACGGTAGTCGTGCACAGCATGGACCGTCTAGCGCGCAACTTGGATGATCTGCGCCGGCTGGTGCAGACGTTGACCAAGCGCGGGATACGAATCGAATTCGTCAAAGAGTGCCTGAGCTTCACCGGCGAAGACTCGCCAATGGCCAACCTGCTTCTGTCAGTCATGGGGGCGTTCGCGGAGTTCGAGCGGGCCTTGATCGGCGAGCGGCAGCGCGAAGGGATCGCATTGGCCAAGCAGCGCGGCGCCTACCGAGGTCGAAAGAAGGCGCTGGTGAACGACCAAGTTGTCGAGCTGCGCCGCCGCGCTGGTGCCGGCGAGCCAAAAGTCACGCTTGCGCGCGAGTTCGGCATCAGTCGAGAAACTCTTTATCAATATCTGAGAATGACTACAGCGATCTAACCTCGTTTTCCGTTCATCGCTTCCAACCTTATCGGGCGCAATTGCGAAAAAAGGGGCGGCTATTTCGCCGCCCCACCTACCTATCGCTTAGAAGCAGCAGGAAAGCATTTTGATACAGCACTCGACGCTGACGCAGCAGTCACTCGTCGCCGCGAAGGCAACGGCGGAAGTAGCCATAAGCGCGACGGCTGCTGTAATTTTGACGATTTTCGATTTCATTTGAGACTCCAGTTGTGAGATTAAATTGGGAAAGTTGGGCAATCTTGTCTCGTTCAGTCCGGTGGGGTCCAAATTTCCTTGTAGCGGCTCGGCAAATAGTAGCCAAATTGATCGGGCAGATCCCGTAAGGCCGGCAGCGCGGCGAACACGCTCAAACGCTGCGCAGCTATTGGACTAGCCGCAGGTAGGCATCCCATCGCCAGGCATTGGACAACGTCACACTCGTCGCTCGCGCAGCACGTGTTTGCCTGCGCTGTAGCGTTCGCGAATGCGTTGCCAGCCAAGGCCAATGCGAGCAGCAGTGTAAGTAGGAACTTCATTTCCGTAGTATAGGGCAAAAAATCGCGCTTAAGCTTAGGCGGGGCTGAACCGAAAACCATACAAATTATTTCGGATCGGTCGCGAATAGACTACTTGTTCTTTTTTTGGACGGATCATGAAACCACACCCCTTAACCCGGTTTTCCGTTCTTATGGAAAGCGGATGGTTATGAAAAGCTGCTGTCTGAAACGCCGTACGCAGCGGGGCCACAAGCTAATTTTGCTTTCCATAATATTTCACTGGCGCCGCCCAGCGATATCGGCAGCACCGGCAACTCGGGATGACCGCTTACGTTAAGGGTTGTCCGATGCCGGCCGCCGTCACAGACTCAAACTGATGCACGCAAGCGTCTCCGGCCGGCGTTGGGCAAGCCGCGAAGGAGGAAACCGCGGGATGTGTCGTTGTCGTCAAGCTGTGC
>NZ_WHJG01000159.1 GCF_011682175.1 Massilia frigida | reverse complement strand
CATCGGCGGCCAGGCCAACATCAACGCATGGATGAACGCCACCGGCTGGTCTGGAGAAATCAAGACTTTCTACGCGGAGATCGTCACCAAGCTGATGCTTCGGAAGCAGGTGTCCACGCGCGACGACCTCTATCTCCTGACCGATGAAGGTCGGGAGCATATTAGCGTCGATTGCGATGCTCCGCCTATCGCACCGCCGGTGCTGGTCGGCGCGCGCTATGCCGCGCCAGCGCGGCCCCTGTCTTCACGCCATGTCGTGCGCGCAATGCCGATGCGCGAGGGCGCTTTCGACTATCTGTCGATTCCATCGCTGCAGGGCACGATCCGCGTGCAGCATCAAACCAGTTTGACGGTCGTGCCTGGAGATGTGCAGCAATGAGCGACGTTTCACAAGTAGTCGCCCAGATGATCGACCATGACATGCCGGGCCTCCCGGTTGGACATCCCATCCTCGATGCGAAATACCATCGATTTGGTAAGGGCAAGAAAGCCTGGTACATCTTACGCGAGACCACGCTACGCTCAGGTAGAACGGTGGTCACCGGTGCATTCGGTTTTTTCGTTGGTGAGAACCGCAATACCGTGCCAGTCAAGGTCGATACCGAGGTTATGACCGACGAAGAGCGCGCCGATTATTCGCGGCGGCAGCGCGCGGCAGAGA
>NZ_WHJG01000158.1 GCF_011682175.1 Massilia frigida | reverse complement strand
CCTGCATGCCGTCAAGGGTGCGCTACGCCGGCACGCGCGCAGCGCGCGCCGCCCTTGACCGCACTCCGGGACGGTAGAACCTCACAGCATAGCCGATGTCAAGTTTCACCGGAAACGTCATAGGGCCTAAAAGGGAATGGAGCCCCTTGGGATGAGGTGAATATCTGGATCCTCATGCGCTTAGAAGGACAACCGCAGCCGGATATGGAGAGCTTCCTCGGTATCGCGGAGGACATGACCTCTTACTGTCGGTTCCTGGAAGAGAACGGACTTGATTGGCTAGCGTTCCCCCAGTTCCAACTGCGCCGACCGACCTATCGTTATAACGGTCACCTGACAACACGAGTCAAAATCGGCGAGGTGAGCGGCACAACGGCTAAGAGGCGAATGTCCCGAGTTGTAAATTTCTACCGTTTCATGATACGGGCGGGCTTAATCGTATTGGAATTCCCGCCATGGAATGAGAGAGACATATACGTTCAGGTTGATAATCCAGACGGCCACAGCAGCTCAATAAAGGTTACGACGACTGACGTCGGCATCAGGATATCCGTAAGCGCGCCATAAACCCCAGACTTGTGGCATAGCTGCGGCTGCAGCATTCTTTCCCCATCTAATTTTATGTGGGACAAGGATGAAAAAGGACATGCAATTCTGGGCGGCGCATGTTGCGGCGA
>NZ_WHJG01000157.1 GCF_011682175.1 Massilia frigida | reverse complement strand
GCCTTGCAGGGCGAAGCTGCCGGCGGTGTAAGCGGTGCCGGTGGTGGCCAGGGTGGTCGGGGCTGCGGTCGAGGCTTCGTTGTTGCCGTAGTTATTGGTACGGAAGTTGGCGGTGGTGGCCTGGATGGTCTGGCCGGCATTCGCGCCAACCTGGAAGGTGGCGGTACCGAAGCTGCCGTCGAGCAGTTTCAAGCCGTTGAATTCCGAGGTCTGGGCGATCCGGTCGGCTTCCGACAACAGTTGGCCAACCTCAGCCTGGATGGCCTTGCGGTCGCCGGCCGAGTTGGTCGCATTCGAGGACTGCACAGCCAGTTCACGCACACGCTGCAGGATGTTGCCCGTCGATTGCAGGGAACCCTCAGCCGTTTGCAACATCGACACGCCATCGTTGGCATTGCGCTTGGCTTGATCCAGGCCGCGGATCTGGGAGGTGAAGCGTTCCGAAATGGCCAGGCCGGCGGCATCGTCTTTGGCGCTGTTGATGCGCAAGCCGGACGACAGGCGCTGCAGCGAGGTCGACAGGGCGGAAGCCGAGGTGCTCAGGTTGCGTTGTGCATTCAGCGACGCGGTGTTGGTGTTGATGACGCTCATGATATTACTCCTTGCTGATACTACCTATTCATGTTGGCAACGTGCCTTCGCTTTGGTCTGCCCCTTCGGTCCGGGACAATCACACCGCAGTCCTT
>NZ_WHJG01000156.1 GCF_011682175.1 Massilia frigida | reverse complement strand
CACCTACCAATACAGGAATGCCGGTGTCGCCAGTTGCCATGCCGCAGCCAGGGCGGTGGGGAATGCGTCGGTCATTACGCCACTGTTCAAGGACCGGTCCGGGCGCAAGCTGACTGATTTTAACGACCTGCAGGTGGAGGAGGGGTTGGCGGTGGTCGCAGCGCAGATCGCTCTTTCCATTCTTGCCGCGCAGCGGCCTGTAATTGAGTCTCCCGCCCCCTCTGCGGCGCCAGCCGCACCCGACGTTGTTGAACCTCCAAGTGAGTTCGATGCAGGGGCAGCGGTCCCCCCTCCCCCTGGCGCGAAGCAGCCGCCCGAGGGCGACGAATCGCTGACGCAATTTGATGCGCGCTTTGACGCGGCAGTGATAGACGGCGCCCAGCTGCGCCCTGCCGTGCCTTTGGCGCCGGGGGAGGGGGGCGATGAGCAAGAGGCGCACAAAAAGGACAAGCCCAAGAAAGTCTACGGCCAGCAGCACTGGGATCAGGTCGACGACATCCTGGAGAACTTCATTCTGATCTACGGCGAAGACTTGGTATGGGATTGTCGCGAGCGCTTGCTGATGAAGCTGTCCGCGATGCGTACGATCGTGCAGAACAGCGACGTGATGAAGTTTTGGGGCGGCGATGCGCGCAAATGGATCTTGAAGAAGAACATCGTCTTCGATCCGCGTGAACGCCCCAGTCCGGCGCCGAGCGGGCCGACTGCGACCGTCAATCTGTTCAG
>NZ_WHJG01000155.1 GCF_011682175.1 Massilia frigida | reverse complement strand
ATCGACAGCATGTCGAACGTGGACTTCATTTTCGGTTTCGCCTGCAACCCCAAGCTCCTTGCGATGGCCGAGCCGACCAGACTTCGCGCCATCGACCGGTGGGTGGCTGCGCAATCGCAAGACGTGGTACCCAATGCGGTGCGTCTGTTCGATGAATTTACTTACAAGGCGCGCTCGTGGCCGAAGGCCTGGCGCGTGCTTCTCAAGGCCGAGGTCATGGCGCTTGGCGAGAACACGCGCTTCATCGTCACCTCGCTGCCAGGACTCGATGCCGGCATGTTGTACGAAGATATTTATTGCGCGCGCGGTCAGGCCGAAAATTACATCAAGCATCTCAAGGATGACCTCGCCGCCGACCGTACTTCCTGCACCAGCTTTCTCGCCAATTGCATGCGCTTGTTGCTGCACGCGGCGGCCTACATCCTGCATCAGCAACTGCGTACCGAAGGGCTGCGGCATACCGCGCTGTCGCAGGCGCAGCCATCAACGGTCATTTCCAAACTGTTCAAAATCGCCGTGCAGGTCAGGCAGTACAAGAACAAGATTGTCCTTCACCTTCCGAGCGCCTGTCCGGCCAAACATCTGCTCCAGACCTTGACCGAACGACTGTACCTGTCGACACCGGCCAGGTCCCTCAACTCGTCCTGAGTAAGCCACGTCCGGTCTGCCGAGAACTGACCACCAACCCGCCAACCTTCAACCGCATACTGCTCCATTCGATGTCCCGT
>NZ_WHJG01000154.1 GCF_011682175.1 Massilia frigida | reverse complement strand
CTGCGGATCAAAGCTTGTTTGCTAGCTCCCCGCAGCTTATCGCAAGCTACTACGTCCTTCGTCGCCTGTAATCGCCAAGGCATCCACCATGTGCACTTATTCGCTTGTCCCTATAACGTTAGCCTCTTAGTGTTGCCACCAAAAGAGCGTTACAGAGATAAGAAAGTACAGCGTTGTTGCTTTGTTTTGATACATACAATCACTACCCATCGAACCGTCTGTCGACGATTCGATTAAAACTTTACTTCTTCCAGATTGTTAAAGAACGAAACAGCTTTTAATCTCTGAAAGATCAAACCTAAACCCAGGCGCCGATTGCGCTGACTTACGTTTGTACTTTCAAGAGTTAAGTAGAGTGGTGGAGGATGACGGGATCGAACCGACGACCCCCTGCTTGCAAAGCAGGTGCTCTCCCAGCTGAGCTAATCCCCCAAGGTATATCTAAAGACATACTGGTAGGGCTGGTTGGACTCGAACCAACGACCCCCGCGTTATCAACACGGTGCTCTAACCAGCTGAGCTACAGCCCCGACTTGGACACTGCTACTGTTTCTTCTAAATTCAACAGTCGATAAGAGTGGACGCTTAATAAATTGGCTCTATAGCCGGTGCAACTCTAGAAAGGAGGTGATCCAGCCGCACCTTCCGATACGGCTACCTTGTTACGACTTCACCCCAGTCACGAATCCTACCGTGGTAAGCGCCCCCCTTGCGGTTAAGCTACCTACTTCTGGT
>NZ_WHJG01000153.1 GCF_011682175.1 Massilia frigida | reverse complement strand
TCGTCCAAAAGGCAAGAGTAAACGCCATTTCGCTACAGTTTACAAGTGGCGGCTGTAACTCCTTGAATGTTAACGGGTTTTCTCGTCATGGCGACAGGGAGTTCGGAGTTGTGTATAACGTGATGAGCCAAATCCTATTATTTTCCGTATCCCCGAACGAATGCATCAAGATGGCATTTCAGGACTGGAGGACATACCATTAATAAATTTACGATTGGAAAAATAATCGATAATTATTGCGCACAGGTGATTGTAGAGATATGCCGGAAGCCTTAGTCCAGCCTAAGTGAAAGACACTTGGTTGCGTATGTGCACTCCACTATTTTTTGCGATATCGGCACAATACACATTCATTCTTCAGGCTGAGGAAACTCCCTCTTCATAGGCACAATTTCGGGAGCTGTTATGAAAAAAAATGGTTGGATTAAGATACCCTGATTCCGTGTCCCCCATTTGACCGTCGATTTTCCGTCCGCAAAGCCGTCAATTTTTGCGGATTTCACGTCCGACCATGCCGCTGTCCACGGCTGTTGCGGCTTAGTCGGCCGCCTATGAATGATGCCAGGCACGATTTCAGGCCAGTTTTGGTGTATCAGCCCATGCGCTCTCCGTCCAGCATGCCAGAATCATGAATTTGCCCAGTCAATCGTTCCGTCTGCCGCCGCCTGCCGGTCACGCCGCCCCCAGACGCGACAGGCGCGCTTGCAGGGCGCAGAAGATGTCGGCGTGCATCTTAGCCGTG
>NZ_WHJG01000152.1 GCF_011682175.1 Massilia frigida | reverse complement strand
CAACAGCGATGGCGAACCTGGCGTCAAGACGATCTGGAAGGGGCTCGATCAAGTGCACGCCTCGGCGGAGACCTTACGTGCATTACGCGACGGGCTGGGGTGACTGACTTATGTATAAGGGCATGCGGTAAAAGCCTGTAGCAGTTTGTCGATGCTGGCCATCCCCACGGACGCCGGAATCGATAGCGATAGATTGCCACGATAAATGCCGTCAATAGTGCCACCTAACTTCGATGCAATATCATTTTCGAGCTCGGTAATTGTTTCCGGCGCGAGCGCATCGGCATAAATCTGCATGCAGAAATTGCCGCCACGCTGCAGCACAACAGGTGCTTTATGCGGGTCCTCGATGGCGATCACGTCACCTTTGGCCATGTTCAGCGCCAAACCGGGCGATGACAATAATTCGAACGTTTTCTCGCTGAGCTGGCGTACGGGTAGCTGCTCGAACACCGGTGAGCCGTTTCGCATTGCGACAAAAACCTTCATCAGGCATGCATTTTTTTGACCGGTACTACCGTCGCTTGTATTATCTTCCATATGCTGCGCCACAACTTCCCCTTTCTACGCAAGGCATACCCTCTTTGGCATACCCGCTATTGCTGCGTTCAAATTACATGAGCCAATTGCAAAACGATTTTTCTGAACTGGCCGACATCAGGAGAGCACGATTTTTCATCGCTTTTTAGTGATGCCGGACGAAATCTGATCGGTTACGGCGGCGGAATCATGGCTAATCTCATTTT
>NZ_WHJG01000151.1 GCF_011682175.1 Massilia frigida | reverse complement strand
ATCGCCGCAACATGCGCCGCCCAGAATTGCATGTCCTTTTTCATCCTTGTCCCACATAAAATTAGATGGGGAAAGAATGCTGCAGCCGCAGCTATGCCACAAGTCTGGGGTTTATGGCGCGCTTACGCACCAATAAGAAATATCGCGATCCTTCTGAGGGCATCCGGATTCGCCACGATGGTTATCTCATCAAGTTGTTTATTTTTTTTGCTACCGGTTGCCCTTCCCAGAACCCTAAAATTACGCATCGTCTTCATAAATTAACACCCTTGCTTCTTAAAATTCGTTCTCTGCACCGGTCAAGAGTCGTGGAGGCATCATTTTATTCATAGTTTCGTTGCATGTGTGGGGAGCCTGCACTGCCGTAGACGGAGATAAAAGCTCCGCACATGAGTTCGTGATGTCGGATTAATGTGCGCGGATTCCGCTGTTGCCGATTTAGTTTGGATATTTTTCGGAATTTGGATGCAGAGAGGACGAAAATCTGAGGACAAAATAATCTCCGTATAAAGCCCGATCCTGGAAGCGCTCAGGCTGCCGGTTAAAATCTGCGGGCGAAAAAAAACCCCGGTTTGCACTAAGCGCGATCTTAAGCGCGCTTAGGCTTACCGGGGTCTTTCTCTTATAACTAGCCTGACGATGACCTACTTTCACACTGGTTGCAGCACTATCATCGGCGTAAAATCGTTTCACGGTCCTGTTCGGGATGGGAAGGGGTGGTACCGATTTACTATGGTCATCAGGCATAACTTGTACAGCTTGGTGCTCC
>NZ_WHJG01000150.1 GCF_011682175.1 Massilia frigida | reverse complement strand
AATGAGATTAACCATGATTCCGCCACCATAACCGACCAGAATTCGTCCAGCATCACGAAAATGCGATGGAAAGTCGCGCTCCCGTGATGCCGGCCAGTTCAGAAAAATCGTTTTGCAATTGGCTCATTAGACTCTCACGAGCCGTGCATGTCTGTGGCTTTGGAGGCCAGCTCAAGAATTCAAATGGAATCGACCATCGGTAGCGAAGCGGTATTTTTTATTAATGGATATAGAGCCGGCAAATATCCAGCTGCGCTCAATTTCAAACAAATAACGGAAAAGAATAAGGACAAGATACGTACGTGGTGGAAAAATATAATTTACGGAAATAGACTTAAATTTCCACACCATTAATCAGGCAAATCTTTTCGACAGAAGCCGACGTGTTGGATGTGCACCATCACGTCGAGCGCTTGCAAGACAGTAAAAGTCGGCTCGGAATATGCTTGCGCGTTCTGGCCAGCGCGAAGAAAGCCGGCCCCTTACAGAAGATGATCAGAAAAATTTATGAAATTAATTATTGATTTGAGCGACTTTTATTCATCAGGGGATGAAAGACGCTTTTTCCAGGGTTTAAGCGAAAATCCTGCCGTGTCTGGACTTCGCGGTGTCGGACGCCAGCTTCAGGTCACCGTCGTTCAAAACCGATTGAGCCAATTGCAAAACGATTTTTCTGAACTGGCCGGCATCACGGGAGCGCGACTTTCCATCGCATTTTCGTGATGCTGGACGAATTCTGGTCGGTTATGGTGGCGGAATCATGGTTAATCTCAT
>NZ_WHJG01000014.1 GCF_011682175.1 Massilia frigida | reverse complement strand
AAGGGCAGGCCGTGTCGTGGCCACGACCTTCGTCTATCGCACGGCCTCCAGCGGGCTGACCACTTCGCGCAGGAGTTCTGTCGCGACCTGTGCATAGAGGGCTGTGGTGTCGAGCTTCTTGTGACCCAGCAGCACCTGGATAACACGGATATCAACCTTCTGTTCCAGCAGGTGGGTGGCAAAGCTATGGCGCAGGGTATGCATCGACACATTTTTTTCGATCCGGGCCTCGTGCGCTGCTGCATGGATGGCGCGCTTGAGCTGTCGAGCGCTGAGTTGATTGATGGGATTGAGACCCGGGAACAGCCAGCCGCCATCTGGCATTTTTCCCTGGGCGCGTGCCACACGCCACCACAGGCGCAGGCGTTCGAGCAACACCGGCGCGAGCATGGCGTAGCGCTCCTTCTGGCCCTTGCCTTGTTCCACGCGCAGTGTCATGCGCTCGCTATCGATATCAGCGACCTTGAGGGCGACAACCTCGCTGGCGCGCAGCCCCGTGGCGTAGGCCAGTGCGAGCGCCGTTTGATGCTTGAGGTTGCCGGCGGAAATGATCAGGCGACTGACTTCTTCACGGCTTAGTATCACGGGAAGGGTGCGTGGTACGCGCACCGGGCGCATCTTGGCCATCAATTCCGGATGATCGGCCGGTATGTCAAAGAAGAACTTCAGGCCGGTAATGGCCGCGTTCAGCGAGACCGGCGATGTGCCCTGGTCTACCGAATACAGCTGATAGCGCCGCAAATCTTCGGTGCTGGCAGTGTCCGGTGAGCGCTTGAGAAACTCCGCGAACCGGTGCACGGCTCGAACATAGTGTTGCTGCGTCTTGGGCGCGAGCTTGCGCATGCGCATGTCTTCGATCATCCGCTGGCGCAGCGGGCTGGGGGGATTTACTGGCGCTTTCATGGCTTGGCTCCTGTCGGAAACGAGGCGGATTGCCTCTGTTTCACGATAGAAACCGGAGCCATGGTGTCAACTACAAGCTACCTTCAATCGAAGTCCTACCGCGCGAGCGGTTTAGTCCTCTGGCCGGAAGCAGACCTCATGCCGAACTGGCCATTCTCGCCTCCCAAGGCCGCTTTAACTGGCTGGCGCATGCAGTTCCCGTTCAAACATCGTGAGCAAGTTTGCCGGCAATGCCCGCGATCCGCGCCTTAAGCGTCACCACATCGGTGAACTCGGCACGCTCGACCGGCTCGTCCCAGTTGCTATCGCTCACCAGCATCAGCAGAAAGTGGCCATGCTCATCGAACGAGGGAGTCCAGCCGACGTCCAGCACCAGATCGTCGGGAAAGACAATCTGCAGCAGGTCTTCCTTGAGGTAATCGGCATGGTGGGCCGCATCGAACGCGTCGGGAAGAAAAGAAATGTCGTCGAACACGACCACGCCCTGCCCGATATCAGTACTCCAGAACATCAGTGCCTTTCAGTGATCAATCAATCTCCGCTCACCTGCCGCGCTGCGCGGCAGGCACGTGCAGTACACGATATAGGAAAGCCGCCCCCGCCGCCCCCTCCAGCATCGCGATCAGCCAGGATGAGGATGCGAACTCCGGCAAACCCTCCCGCGCCTCGCGCACATCACTCCACTCCTGTGCGACGCACATGGTGTTATACGCGGCATGCAGTCCGATGCAGGGTAGCAAGGACTTGGTGCGCTCATACAGCCAGCCGAGAAACACCCCGATGATCACGGCACCGACATATTGATAGATATTCATGTGCGCAAAGCCGAACAGCCCGGCCGATGCCAGGATGGCAGCCCATTTCGGATATTGGCCCAGAAAGCTGCGCAAGATAATTCCGCGAAATAGCATTTCTTCCAGCACCGGGGCCAGAACGCAGATCACCACGATCATTCCCACGCTGTCGGCCTTCATGTTGGCAAACAGGGCATGCTCCTGGGACGTCATGGGAAACAGCATGAGCATCGCTGCGTCGAGCATGGACATGGCCATGAAGATCAAGGGAAGCGTCAGGGCGAGCGCCGGAAAGACCATCAGCACGGTGGCGCTGGCGGACGCCGGCGACGAGTGAAACAGCGCGCGGTAGCTCAGGCCTTTGTAGTGCATCACCACGGTAAAGATAAGGCCATTGGCGAGCACCATGATCATGCCGGCCAAGTCGCGCGGCTCCATCGACAACGCGCCGCGCACGTCATACAGCGCCGCGCCCACCACATATTCGGCCATATACAGCGCGACAAACAGCATCAGCGCTTCCAGCGCGTTGGGGAAGCTCTCTTTTTTCTTATCCATCAATCAGCAATCGTGTTTCCAGGCAGTGAAGCCAAGCAAAAGCACGAGTAAACGTGATTTCAAGAATTATTACAAGAAGGAAATTTCAATAAGGCCAAAGTGATCCCTGGCGACCGCAGGGGGAAAAGCGACAGCGGCCGCGCTCACACCTGCATATTCATGATCTCGTGATACGCCGACACCAGCTTGTTCCTCACCTGCACGGTTGCCTGAAAGCCAATACTGGCCTTTTGCATCGACACCATCACATCCGACAAACTCACCCTGTCGTCGCCCATGGTGAACGCCTTGCCCTGCTCGCCCGCCTTGAGCTGGGCATCGCTGACCTCGGCGATCGAATTCTTGAGCGCGTCGGCGAAGTCGACCTTGGCGACAGCCGGCTCGGGCACGACCTTGAGCGCCGGCCCGACGCCGCCAGCCGGGCGCGCAGCGGCCGCCTTGAGCTGGGCCATCATCGCTTCGATCCGGTCCGATCCGATTCCGTTCACGTTCATGTTATTTCCTATGTTCACACTGGCGGGCGCATCCCTGCCCCATCCCGCGAGTACAATATGCATACCAGCGAAGTCAGGGTGCCAGAATAGCACCCGGGTGGCGCGCCGGCCCCGCGAGCAGGGGCCAAAAGCGCGCTCTGTTCGATGCTTTGAGCGGGGGCCCCGCCCCACATAATGGAGTCTGAGCCCCAACCTTTGCGCAGGTTTGGGAAATTCCTACCAGTTTGGGCCTAGCCCGTCGGACACCCCCACCATGGCAGCTGCAACCGCAGAAGAACTCGTCGATATCCCCCAGGACACGCCGCCCCCCACGTTCCTGCAGACTCCGCTCGGAAAAAATTTCCTGCGTGGGGGCGGCATCGCGGCGGTGCTGGCCTTGATGCTGGGCATCTGGCTGTGGAGCCAGCGCACTGAATACGGCATCTTGTTTACCAATGTCAGCGACAAGGATGGCGGCGCCATCATGGCTTCGCTCGACCAGATGGCGGTGCCCTACAAGTTTTCCGATGGCGGCGCGTCCATCATGGTGCCCAACGAGCAAGTGCACGGCATCCGTCTCAAGCTGGCCGCGCAAGGCTTGCCCAAGGGCGGCACAGTCGGCTTCGAGCTGATGGAAAACCAGAAACTGGGCGTGTCCCAGTTCCACGAACAAGTCAATTACCAGCGCTCGCTCGAAGGCGAACTGGCGCGCTCGATCGAATCGATCGCCGCCGTCAGCTCGGCGCGCGTGCACCTGGCCCTGCCGAAACCGTCGGTCTTCGTGCGCGAGCAGCAAAAGCCGACCGCCTCGGTGTTGTTGAACCTGCAAACCGGACGCGTCATCGACCAGGCCCAGGTCAACGCCATCGTCCACCTGCTGGCGTCGAGCGTGTCGGAGTTGCCGGTCTCGAACGTGACCGTGGTCGACCAGAACGGCAACCTGCTGTCCGATCCGGACAAATCGGGCAACGCGCGCAAGCTCGATCCGAACCAGCTCAAGTACGTGGAAGCGGTGCAGAAGAACATCATCAAGCAGGTCGAGTCCCTGATCACGCCGCTGGTCGGCCCCGGCAATGTGCGCGCCGAAGCGACCGCCGACATCGACTTCGCCCAGGTCGACACGGCCGCCGAAGTCTACAAGCCAAACTCGCCACCGGAGCCGCAATCGATCCGCAGCCAGCAAACCTCGGAAGCGAACGGCCCCGGCAGCGCCAATCCGGCCGGCGTACCGGGCGCGCTCTCCAACCAGCCGCCGGGCCTGGCCACGGCGCCCCTGACCGCCACCGGAGCGCCCGGTACCGCGCCTGTGGCCACCACCGGCCCGACGCGCAAGGACACCACCACCAATTTTGAAGTCGACAAGACCATCCGCTACGAGCAGCGTCCGATGGGCCTGGTCAAGCGCCTGACCGTCGGGGTGCTGGTCAACCACCGGCGCACGGTCGACGCCAAGACCGGCCGCGTCACGGTGACCCCGCTCGCGCCCGACCTGGTGGCCAAGATCAACGAGCTGGTCAAGCAGGCGATGGGCTACTCCAAGGAGCGCGGCGACACGCTCAACGTGACCAATGCCGCCTTCGATGGCGTGGACAAGCCGGACGTGCCGGCCGCCACGCTCGACTGGTGGCGCGATCCGGCCAACCTGCCGCTGGCCAAGGACGTCGCCAAGTACCTGTTCGTGTTCGCCGTCATCGCGTTCCTGTACTTCCGCCTGCTGCGCCCGATGCTGCGCCCGGTGCTGACCAAGTTCGACAAGGCCCACGAAGTGCCGCCCGAGCCGGTCCCGACTGCGGAAGAAAAGGCCGAGGAAGCCGCCACCGCCGAGGCCGCCCAGCAGGAAGCCGAAGCCCTGGCCGAATCGCAGCAAGACCACAGCTACCGGGCCAACCTGGCGCTGGCCAAGAAACTGGCACAGGAAGATCCGCGCATCGTCGCAAACGTCATCAAGGCATGGGTAGGTACAAATGAATGATAATGGAATCCAGAAGGCAGCCATCCTGATGCTGGCCATCGGCGAGTCCGAGGCGGCCGAGGTGATGCGCTTCCTCGGCCCGCGCGAAGTGCTCAAACTCGGCGCGGCCATGGCCACGATGAAAAACGTGCAGCATGAACAGGTGGTTACCGTGCTCGACTCGTTCCGCGAGCAGACCGAACTGACCTCCACCGTTGGCCTCGATTCGGACGAATACATCCGCCAGGTGCTGACCAAGGCGCTGGGCGACGACAAGGCCGCGGTGCTGCTCTCGCGCATCCTGGGCGGCAAGGATGCGTCCGGCATCGAAAGCCTGAAGTGGATGGACGCCTCGTCGGTGTCGGAACTGATCCGCAACGAGCACCCGCAGATCATCGCCACCATCCTGGTCCACCTGGAGCGCGACCAGGCGTGCGAAATCCTGGGCAACTTCACCGACCGCCTGCGCAACGACGTGGTGCTGCGCATCGCCACCCTCGACGGGGTGCAGCCGGCCGCCCTGCGCGAACTGAACGACGTGCTCACCAAGCTCTTGTCGGGCAATGAAAACATCAAGAAATCCTCGCTCGGCGGCGTACGCGCGGCGGCCGAAATCCTCAACTTCATGAGCGGCGAGCAAGAGGGTTCGGTGATGGATAACATCAAGAACTACGACAACGACATGGCCCAGAAAATCATGGATGAAATGTTCGTGTTCGATAACATCATCGATATCGACGACCGCGGCATCCAGCTGCTGCTGCGCGAAGTGCAGTCCGAAATGCTGATCATGGCGCTCAAGGGCGCCTCGCAGGAATTGCGCGAGAAAATCTTCCGCAATATGTCGGCGCGCGCCGGCGAAATGATGCGTGAAGACCTGGAATCGAAAGGGCCGGTGCGCCTGTCCGAAGTCGAAACCCAGCAAAAGCAAATCCTGCAGATCGTGCGCCGCCTGTCCGACGAAGGCCAGATCGTGCTCGGCAAAGGTGAGGATTCCTTCGTCTGATGGCTACTCTTCCAAAAGAACTGCAAACCGCCTACCAGCGCTGGGAAATGAATTCCTTCGACCGCGTTCCGGAACCGGAACCGGTCTTGCTCGACAGCGCGCCCGTGCAGGAAGCGCTGCCCGACGAACCGCCGGCGCCGGCCTGGCCGAGCGAGGACGAACTGGCCGCCATCCGCGAACAGGCGCGCCTGGAAGGCTACGAAGCGGGCCACGCGGCCGGCTATGCCGATGCGCAGGCGCTCGGGCGCGAGGAAAGCGCGGCCGAGATGGCCAACCTGCAATCGATCGCCGCCACCTTCACCCAGGCGCTCACCCATGCCGACGAGAACATCGCCAACGACTTGCTCGAACTGACCTTGCACCTGGCCAAGAACATGCTGCGCACCGCGCTCACGGTCAAGCCCGAGCTGATCATCGCGGTGGTGCGCGACGCCATCTCCTACCTGCCAGTGCTGCAGCAGCCGGCCGTGCTGATGCTGCACCCGGACGACGCGCGCCTGGTGCGCGACGCCATCGGCGACGAACTCGACAAGGGCGGCTGGCGCGTGACGGACGATGCCCAGATCACGCGCGGCGGCTGCAAGATCGATACCGCCAGCAACCAGATCGATTCCCAGGTCGAGGTGCGCTGGCAGCGCCTGGCCGCCGCGCTCGGCAAGAACGACGTCGAGTGGCTGGACCGATGAGCCGCCCCAAGCCCGAGCTGGACCGCCATACCAGCCGCTGGTCGTCCTACCTGCGCGACTGCGGCACCCTGGTTGGCTTCGTCGAGCCGCAGCTGGTGTCGGGCCGCATCACGCGCGTGGCCGGGCTGGTCATGGAATGCGTGGGCCTCAAGCTGGCCGTCGGCAGCGCCTGCACCATCCCGATGCCGAGCGGCGCCCGGGTTGAAGCGGAAGTGGTCGGCTTCGACGGCGACCGCCTGTTCCTGATGCCGCAAAGCGATGTCGAAGGCATCGTGCCGGGCACCAAGGTGCTGCCGGTCGAAGCCACCCTGCCCCGTCCGGGCTCGGTGGCCCATCCACGGCGCCGTCCGAGCGACCGCGCGCGCCACTTGCCAGTCGGCATGGGCCTGCTGGGCCGGGTGGTCGATGGCGCCGGGCGCCCGCTCGACGGCCTGGGCCCCCTGCTCACCGACGACAGCGGTCCGATCAACGTGCGTCCCGCCAATCCGCTCGACCGCGCCCCCATCGTGGAAACGCTCGATGTCGGCATCCGGGCGATCAACGCCATGCTCACCGTCGGCCGCGGCCAGCGCCTGGGCCTGTTCGCCGGTTCCGGCGTCGGCAAATCGGTACTGCTGGGAATGATGGCGCGCTACACCAAGGCTGACGTGGTCGTGGTCGGCCTGATCGGCGAACGCGGCCGCGAGGTCAAGGAATTCATCGAACACATCCTGGGACCGGAAGGCCTGGCGCGCGCGGCCGTGGTGGCGGCGCCGGCCGACACCCCGCCGCTGATGCGCCTGCAAGGCGCGGCGTACACCACGGCGATTGCCGAACATTTCCGCGACCAGGGCAAGAACGTGCTCATGATCATGGATTCGCTGACCCGCTACGCCATGGCGCAGCGCGAAATCGCGCTGGCCATCGGCGAGCCGCCCGCCACCAAGGGCTATCCGCCATCGGTGTTCGCCAAGCTGCCGGTACTGGTGGAACGGGCCGGCAACGGCCTGGTGGGCGGCGGCTCGATTACCGCCTTCTACACCGTGCTCACCGAGGGCGACGACCAGCAAGACCCGATCGCCGACTCGGCGCGCGCGATCCTGGACGGCCACTTCGTGCTCAACCGGCGCCTGGCCGAGGCTGGCCACTATCCGGCCATCGACATCGAACAGTCGATCAGCCGCGCCATGCACACCATCACCAGCACCGCCCACCAGCACGCCGCGCGCCGCCTCAAGCAACTGTATTCGCGCTTCGAACGCTCGCGCGACCTGATCACGGTCGGCGCCTACGCCCACGGCAGCGACCCGGTGCTCGACCAGGCCATCGCCCTGAACGAGAAAATCGAAGCGTTTCTCTGCCAGGAAATCAAGGACAACGTCGGCATGCCGCAGAGCTTGGCCGAATTGACCTCTCTATTCTCGTGATGGAATCCGAATCGGCGTGCCTATAATGATGCATTATGGCAAAACAAACCGTCCTCGATACCCTGCTCGAACTCGCCCAGCGCGACACCGACGAGGCCGCCAAGCGGCTGGGGGTGGCGATCAAGGCGGCCGAAGAGACCGAACAAAAGCTGCAGATGCTGCTGGGCTATCTGGAGGATTACGCGCTGAAGCTGGACGCGGCCCAGCGCGGCGGCATGACGCCGATGGCGTACGCCAATTTCATTGCCTTCATGGGCAAGCTGGAGCACGCCATCCTGGGCCAGCGCGAGATCGTCAAGCATGCGCACAACCGCAGCGCGGTGGAAAAGGGCTTGTGGCAGGCGAGCGAGCGCAAACGGGTGTCGTACCGCACCCTGAACGAGCGCGCGGCGGCTGAAGCACTGCGCCTGGAAAACAAGCGCGACCAGAAACAGATGGATGAACACGCCGCCCGCCAGGCTTATTACAAACGTTGATGCACCCTGTCATAACCAACCGATCGCCCGCCATGTCCACGTCTCCGATTCCGCAGCCACTGACTTCCCTGAATGCCACGCCGGCACCGGCGCGCACCAATAACGCCGCCTCCACGGCACCGGCGGTGCAGTTCGGCCAGACGCTGTCGCGCGAAATCGCGCAGCGCCAGAGCATGACCCAGCAGCCACCGGCGCCGGCCAAGGCCGCCGCGCCGCGCCCGGCCGAGAAAGCCCCCGCCGCGCGCCCGGAACAAGGCGCCAAGGCGGAGCAGGCCAGCGCGCCCGCTGCGGACGCCGCGCCAGCCCGCCCAGGCGCCCCGGCCGCCGGTAATGGCGGCCATACCCAGTCCGGCGAGAGCGGCAACAGCCCCGCGACCGACGCTAGCGCGGCCGCCGCCGCCGCTGCCGCCGACAGCGCCGCCGCAGCGGCCGCACGCGCCGAACTGCCCCTGGCCGACATGCTGGCCCTGGTCGCCAGCCTGACCCAGCCTGCGCAAGCGGGGGCCGCGCCGGTGGCCACCGATCCGGCCTGGAGCACGCTGGCCGCGACCCGCAGCGCCAGCGGCGCTGCTGGTGCCGCCACCGATCCGGGCTTGGCGGCCGATGCCGCGCTGGCCGCCTTCACCGCGCCGGCCATGGCGGCGGCCGGGCGCTTCCCGACCATCGATGGCGCCCCCACCCCGCCCGCAGTCGGCGCGCTGGGCCTGCCAACCGAACCGGCCCTGGCCATGGAAACCGATGCCGCCCCGGCCGGCGAGCTGCGCGCCCTGCTGGAAGGCGCCATGCCGCGCGCGGCCGGCGCCAGCGCCAGCGCCGCCGCCGACACCACCCAGGCCCAGGGCACCGCCCCGGCGCTGCAAGCGGCGGTGCTGCAAACCGAGGCGGCGCGCATCGCTCCCGCCGCGCGCGAACTGCCCGAGGCGCTCGCCATCGAGACCAAGGCGATCGAGGCGACCCCGGTCGGCGCGCCGCTGCAGCAAGCCGCAGCCGGCCTGGCGCAGGCCGCCAATGCCGGCGCCGACAAGCTGTCGGCGCGCGTCGGCACCCCGGCCTGGGACAACCAGGTCGGCCAGAAAATCGTCTGGATGGTGGCCGGCAAGGAACAAAGCGCGACATTGACGCTCAACCCGCCCGACCTGGGTCCGGTCCAGGTGGTGCTCAACATCAGCGGCGACAATGCCAGCGTGACGTTCTCGTCGGGCGAGCTGGAAGTGCGCCAGGCCCTGGAAAACGCCATGCCCAAGCTGCGCGAGATGATGGATGAAAGCGGCATTTCGCTGGGCAACGCCAGCGTCAACGCCGGCATGCCGGAACAGCGCCAGGACCAGGATCAGGGCGGACGCGCGATGGCGGGCGGCAGCGGCACGGGTGAGGTGCGTGGCCTGGTCAACGGCAGCGCGTCCGACGCCAACGAGCGCCTGGCCGCCAAGGCCCCGGCCCAGGGTGGACGGCTGGGCGTGGTCGACACCTTCGCCTGATGACGGACGGCATGCACTGTCCGGCATTCCCGGCGGCACACCCGGCGCCGCGCTTGCACAGCGCATCGGCTGTCGATAGCTAGCCACGAGTTGGGCCGGGTTCGGCCCTGTTTTCCACGCATCCGCCCGCTCATCTCTTCGCGATAATGACATAATGCAGGCATGATCCACCGACGTCGTCTTGAGGTACTTTGAAAGCGAAAGCAAACATGAAAGCTGCAGCCCCCCCTGATGCGGCCGCCAAGCCGCCGTCGAAGAAACTGGCCATGATCGGTGCGCTGGTGGCCGTGCTTGCGCTGGGCGGCGGCGGTGCGGGCTGGTTTTTCATGCACAAGGGGGGCGATGACACCGAGGAATCGGCCAAGCCGTCCAAGAAAAAGAAAAAGGCCAAGGCCCACGCGGCGCCGGTGTTCGCCCCGCTCGAAGTATTTACCGTCAATCTGCAACCGGATGGCGAAGAAGAGAGCATGCTGCAAACGACCATCACGCTTGAAGTGCTGGGCCCCGAGCAGGCTGACCTGATCAAGGCGAACATGCCCAAGGTGCGCAGCCGCGTGCTGCTGCTGCTGTCGGCCAAGAAAGCCTCGGAAGTGAAGACGGTGGACGGCAAGAACAAGCTGGCCGCGGAAATTCTCGAGGCGCTCAAGAAGCCGTTCGTCGAGCACGACGAGCCGCAGGAAGTGAACGACGTCATGTTCACCCAGTTCATCATCCAGCCCCAATAATGCGCCATGGCCGATAATTTTCTCTCGCAGGAAGAAGTCGATGCCCTGCTCAAGGGCGTCAACGGCGACCAGGATGAAGCGTCCGCGCCCGAAGACAACACGGGCGTACGCACGTACAACCTGGCGACCCAGGAACGGATCGTGCGCGGCCGCATGCCGACGCTCGAAATCATCAACGAGCGTTTCGCGCGCCTGTTGCGGGTCGGCCTGTTCAACTACATCCGGCGCAGCGCCGAGGTCTCGGTCGGCTCGGTGCGGGTTTCCAAGTACAGCGAATTCATCCGTAACCTGGTGGTGCCGACCAACCTCAACCTCGTGCACATGAAGCCGCTGCGCGGCACGGCCCTGATCGTATTCGATCCAGGCCTGGTGTTTTTGCTGGTGGACAATCTGTTCGGCGGCGACGGGCGCTTCCATACCCGGGTCGAGGGGCGCGATTTTACCCAGACCGAGCAGCGCATCATCTTGCGCATCCTCGATATCGTGTTCGATTCGTATGCGAAATCGTGGGAACCGGTGTATCCGGTCGAGTTCGAGTACATCCGTTCCGAGATGAATACCCAGTTCGCCAACATCGCCACCCCGAACGAAGTGGTGGTGTCGTCCACCTTCACCATCGAACTGGGCTCGGTGAGCGGCCAGATTCACATCTGCATGCCGTATTCGATGATCGAACCGATCCGCGACACGCTCACCTCCAGCCTGCAGGGCGAGGCGCTGGAAGTGGACAAGCGCTGGATCCGCCTGATGACCCAGCAGATCCAGATCGCCGAAGTCGAACTGGTGGCCGTGCTGGGCACCGCGCGCGCGTCCTTCGACGAGATTCTCAATTTCAAGGTGGGCGATATCGTCGCCCTCAACGTGCCCGAACAGATCCAGGCCACCGTCGATGGGGTGCCGGTGATGGATTGTACTTACGGCGTGCTCAACGGACAGTACGCGCTCAAGGTCGAGAAACTGCTCGCCAATGCGGACACCAAATAATTTAGGAGAGCAATATGGCCGATAATCTGGAAGATGATGCAATGGACGACGACTGGGGCGCGGCCATCGCCGAACAGGCCAAGGCGGAAGCCGAGGCGCTGCAAAGCCAGGCCGCCAGCGCGGCCGTGTTCAAGGATTTTTCCAACAAGGGCACCAGGCCCGACACGCCGAACGATATCGACTTCATCCTCGACATCCCGGTCCAGCTCACGGTCGAGCTGGGACGGACCAAGATCGCCATCAAGAACCTGCTGCAGCTGGCCCAGGGCTCGGTGGTCGAGCTTGACGGACTGGCGGGCGAGCCGATGGACGTGCTGGTCAACGGCTGCCTGATCGCCCAGGGCGAGGTGGTGGTGGTGAACGATAAATTCGGTATTCGGCTGACGGACATCATCACGCCGTCCGAACGGATTCGAAAACTGAATAAATGACGGCCCGCCTGCTTGCCGCCGTGGCGCTGGCGTGCAGCCTGGCGCCGGCCCTGGCCGCCGATCAGGCGGCTGCGTCCGTTTCCGCCGATAAGGCGGCTGCGTCCGTTCCTGCGGTTCCGACCGCATCCGTGCCTGCCGCCGCCGCGCCGCAGGCCAGTCTTCCGGTTGCGGCCCCGCTTGCGGCCACGCTTGCACCTCCGGCTGCGGCCGCTGTCACGCCGGCGCCCGCCGCCGCCATGCCTGCCCCTGCCGCCGCGCAGCCGGCGCCCGGTCCGATGGCGGGGCCATCGGCCGGCAACCTGCTGCAAACCATTTTCGCCCTGACCCTGGTGCTGGCCTTGTTGGGCGGCATGGTCTGGTTCATGAAACGCTACGGTCCCCAAGCTGCCGCCGGCGCGGCCCAGATCCGCACCGTCGGCGCACTCAGCCTTGGCGGACGCGAACGCATCATCGTGGTCGAAGTGGGCGACCAGTGGATCGTGGTGGGCGCCTCGCCCGGCCGCGTCAACGCGCTGGCCACCATGCCCAAGCGCGATACGCCACCCGGCGGCCCCGCAGTGCTGGGCAACGGCCCGGCGTCCGGTACCTTCGCCGAGTGGCTGAAACAGACCATCGACAAACGCAATGGACGCTAAACCGCCTTCCCTGCCGCCGCTGCCCTCATTGAGCCGCGCGCGGCGCTGGCTGCCGCTGCTGGCGCTGGTGCCGGCCATCGGGCTGCCGGCGCTGGCCTTGGCCGCGCCGGGCATCCCGACCTTCACCAGCACGCCGGCCCCGGGCGGCGGCACGGCGTACTCGCTGCCGGTGCAGACGCTGCTCCTGATGACGGCGCTGTCGTTCCTGCCGGCGGTGCTGCTGATGATGACCAGTTTTACCCGCATCATCATCGTGCTGTCGCTGCTGCGCCAGGCGATCGGCACCCAGTCGGCCCCGCCCAACCAGGTCATGGTCGGGCTGGCGCTGTTCCTGACCCTGTTCGTCATGGGCCCGGTGTTCGACAAGATTTATGTGGAGGCCTACCAGCCCTTGCAGGAAAACAAGATCCAGATGGGCGAAGCCATGGACAAGGGGGTGGCGCCCCTGAAAACCTTCATGATCCGGCAGACGCGCCAGGCCGACCTGGCCATGTTCGTGCGCATTTCGCGCTCGGCGGCGCTGCAAGGGCCGGAAGACATTCCGCTGCGCATACTGATTCCGGCCTTCGTCACCAGCGAACTGAAAACCGCGTTCCAGATCGGCTTTGCCATCTTCATCCCGTTTCTCATCATCGACATGGTGGTGGCCTCGGTGCTGATGTCGATGGGGATGATGATGATGTCGCCGGCCGTCATTTCGCTACCGTTCAAGCTGATGCTGTTCGTGCTGGTCGATGGATGGCAGTTGCTGCTCGGCTCGCTCGCCCAGAGTTTTTACTAGAAAGGCCCGCCATGACCCCCGAAAGCGTGATGACAATGGGCCGCACGGCCATGGAAGTAACCCTGATGGTGGCCGCGCCCATGCTGCTGGTGGCGCTGATCATCGGCCTGATCGTGAGCATCTTCCAGGCCGCCACCCAGATCAACGAAGCGACCTTGTCCTTCATCCCCAAGCTGGTCGGCATCTTTGTTGCCCTGATCGTGGCCGGGCCGTGGATGCTGGCGGTCATGCTCGACTATATGCGCCAGGTGTTCAGCGGCATTCCCGGCCTGGTCGGCTAGGCGCGCCGCGCGCTTCCCGCATGATCACCCTGACCAGCGCCGAGATGAATGCGTGGATCGCCGGCCTGCTGTGGCCGCTGTCGCGCATCCTCGGCCTGATCACGGCCGCGCCCCTGTTCGGCAATGCCAGCGTGCCGGTGCCGGTGAAAATCGGGCTCGGCGTACTGCTGGCGACCATCATCGCGCCGGCCATTTCCGCCGTTCCGGGGGCCGATCCGCTGTCGATGGCCGGTTTGCTGATCCTGGTGCAGGAGTTGCTGATCGGCGTGGCGATGGGTTTCGCCATCCGCCTGGTGTTTGCCGCCATCGAAATGGCCGGCGAAATCTGCAGCCTGACCATGGGCCTGGGCTTCGCCAGCTTTTTCGATCCGCTCACCAAGGGCCGCTCCTCGGCCGTCAGCCAGTTCCTGGCGCTGATCGCGACCATGGCGTTTTTGGCCGCGAATGCGCACCTGGTGCTGCTCGAAGCGCTGGCCGAGAGTTTTATCACGATGCCGATTTCGGCCTCGCCGATGTCGTCGTCCGCGGAATGGGAAATGGCGAAATGGGGCGGCCTGATTTTCAGCGCCGGGCTGCATTTGTCGCTGCCGATCGTCGCCGCCCTGCTCATTACCCAGGTTGCGCTGGGGATCCTGACGCGCGCCGCGCCCCAGCTGAACATCTTCGGGATTGGTTTTCCGATCACCCTGGGGGTGGGCATGCTGGTGATCGTGATGGTGCTGCCGTACCTGGGCAATCCATTTCAGGTGCTGTTCAACCAGGGCATCGAAACGGCACGGCGGGTGCCGCGTATGGCGGCCACGCCGGCGCCGGTACCGGTACCGGCCGCGCCGCCTGCCAGAACCAACTGACATTTGACGATCCAATTGCGCGCCACAGCTACCCCAGCTCATCGCCTCCTTGTTTCGTGCAATTCGCTTGGCAGGAGCTTGCATATACGGATGCAATGAGAATGACGAATGAATTCAAAGGTAACCCAGGTGGCACCGGTTGCGCATGTGAAAAGAGGAAATGAAGATGGAAATCGCTGTCTCTTGGGTCATGTTTGGTGTTCTAGTGTTGATAGTTGTCGCAAACAGGTTTCGAAAAACCAAAGGAACAAAAAAATTCGAAGACGTATTGAGGCGTGGACTCTTCGTTATAGCCTTCATCCTCTTGGCAGGGCTCATCGGAGGAGTATATTTCATGGGGGAACAACTATCCTGAATTTTCCGCACGACATCCGGTGAATCATATTCTCAATTTTTGGCGGGAACGCGGTGGGGGCAGTGGCAGGTCAGCGGTCTATCGCAGTGGGCCTGCGCGATCGAACAAGGTTTCTAAGTGCGTCAGGTCCGCTACCGGGTACGGCGGCTGGCGGGCACGCAAGTGGCGCCTTCGCTGCTGCCAGTGAGAGTCGCATCGATAATCCCAGTAGAGGTCGCCGTCAGCTTGCGCGGCGAGCGCGGTTGGAAGTTGACTTCGCCGAGCGATGTGCCGGCCAGCTGGCTGGCCGAGTGAATGCGCGCCGTATGATGCAGGTGTCGGTTGATGCGATCTGGCTTGCAACGGCAGCGGTAGACACGAGCACTCGGATCGACGGGCTGTCGCCCTATGTTCAGCAAACACTACCCGATGTAGTTAAACAGCGATAATCCCGACAGTATCTTGAACGACTTCTGCGCCGCTTCGAGCGTGGTCTGCTGCTGCGCGAACTGCGACAGGGCCTTGACCATGTCCAGGTCTTGCAGGTTCGACAGCGCGGTCTGGTACTGGATGTCGCGGTCCGAACCGGCGCTGTCGAGGTAATCGAGTTCCTGCATGCGCGAGCCGAACGAGGCGCGCACCGACAGGATGTTGTCGAGCGACGAGCCGAGGTTGGCATTGGCCACGCTCAGGCTGTTGGCCAGCTGGGCCTTGCCACCGGCGCCGATAGTCGGCTGGCGCAGCGCCGCCACCAAATCGGTGATGGTGGTAAACACCGACTGGTTCACGCTCGGCGTGGTGGTAAAACTGTCGCCGTTGGCCGGCTCGCCCTTGACGTCGAGCGCCATGCCGTCGAACGCGATCTGCTGCCCGGTCTTGTAGGGCTGCGGCGTGGCCACGGCCGGCGGGCGCGGAATCGATTCGTTGGTGGTGGTGTCGGTCACCATGTAGGTCGTCACCGGCGGCGTGGTTGCCGTCACCGCGAAGGTCACGCTGTAATCGTGGCCGGTCAGGGCCGCCTTGTTGGTCACCGTGCCCGGCGACACCAGGCCCGAGCCGGTGTTCCCCGGCGCGGCGCGCGTCTGGAAGCTGCCGTTACCGGTCATATTGCGTTCGAAAATGGCGTTGCCGGTCTCGCTCACCGGCATCGTGCGCGATGAGCCCACCTGCAACTGGCGCTGGCCCTGGTCGCCGTTGTACTGGGCACCCGTGGCGGTCTGGGTGAACGGCTGGGTGTTGGCGCGGTGGCCGGCAAACAGGTAGCCGCCCACGCCGTCTTCGGTATTGGCCACGGCCAGCAAATCCTGCATGCGCGATTCGAGGTCAATCGCGATCGCTTCGCGGTCGGGCGGGGTCAGCGAGCCATTGCCGGCATACACGGACAAGCGCTGGATTTCCTGCATCAAGGTGGTAGCGCTGGTGAGCGCACCTTCGACCTGCCCCAGCGAACTGTTGGCGTTCATGCGGTTGACCTTGAACTGCTCGTTGACCGAGGCCGACTGGGTCAGTTCGAGCGCGCGCGCGGCCGCGACCGGATCGTCGGCGGCCGTCACCAGGCGCCGGTTGGTCGACAACTGCATCTGGGTCTTGGCCAGCTGGGTCTGCAAACTGCCGAGCTGGCCCGTGCCGTTGGCAAAAATGGTGCTGGTACTGATACGCATGGTGTTTCCCTCGACTGAACTGCTCAACTACAATGATTAACGGCCGATCGACAGCACCGTATCGAACAGGGTACTGGCCATCTGCATCACCTTGCCGGCCGCCTGGTAGGCTTGCTGGTACCTGAGCAGATTGGTCGCTTCTTCGTCCAGGTTCACGCCCGAGACATCCTGCTGGGCCGCCGTGACCTGCTTGAGCAGGGTATCGCCGGCCTGGCCGTTGACTTGCACTTCGCGCGTCTTGTTGCCGACAAAGCTGACCAGCTCGGCGTAGGCCGACTGGTAGGTGGCCTTGCCGCCATCGAGGATCGGCTTGGTTTGCAAGTTGCCCAAGAGGCGCGCGTTGCGGTTGTCGGCCGTGCCATTGCTGTTGGGAGCGACCGTGAAGGTGTCGCCCGCCACCGGGGTTCCGGCAAATTTGAGGTTGACGCCGCCAAAGTTGTAGTTGGCGCCAGCCGTGAACGGAATCGAGGCGGTGCCGGCCGGGTAGGTGGTCGCCACGCCATTGCTGGTGGTGACGGTCACGGCCTGGGCGGCCGGGAAACCCGACAAGCTGGCTGGCGCGCCACCCACGGTGAGGTTGACCGGGGCCGTCAGTGCATTGCCGGGCGTCAGGTAAGCCGCGTCGACAGTGCCTTCGCTGATGGTCACCGTGCCCTTGTTACTGAGCGGCATGCTGGTGCTGATCGGGGCTGCGGCGGCAATCGAATTGCGCTCGTTGACCATCATCGAAAAATCCGAGGCGCCGTTGATGGTCGGACGCACCAGGAAGCTGTCGCCGGCCGCCGCGCTGCCGGTGACGGTGAAGGCCACGCCATCGATGGTCTGCGGGCCGGTCTGCGGGAACGGGGTGACCGGAAACGGTTTGTTGTCCGACAGGCGGGTCACCATGTAATTGCTGCCGTCGTAGCTGACCTTGTAATCGCTCTGGGTCAGCGCGGTCGGGTCGACAATGGCGGCCTGCACATCGGTGGTGCTGCCGACCGCATTGTTGATATTGCGCCCGACCACGGGCACGCCGACCTTGAAGAAGTCGCCGCCCGGACTGCCAGCGGCATCGATGCCGAGGCGGTGCTGGGCGTTGAAGGTTTGCGCCAGGCCGATGGCCACCCGGCCCAGCGAATTCTGGGTGCGGTCGAGGGTGCCGGAACGAAATTCCATCAGGCCGCCGAGTGCGCCGCCGGTGAACACCTTGTCGTCCAGCACCGTTGTTTTGCTGCCGGTGACGAAGCCGACTTGCACCCGGCTCAGGTCGGTCGGCGAGGTGGTGGCCACCAGTTCGAAGGCCTTGTTGCCCACCACCAGCGGCTGGCCGGTGCCGATTGCGACCGTCATGCTGTTGTTGTTGCCGCGCGTGACGGTGGTCTTGACTTCCTTGTTCAGGTCGGCGATGAGCTGGTCGCGCGCATCCATCAGGTCGTTCGGCTCGTTGCCGGTACCGGTGCTGAGCTGGGCGATCTTGTCGTTGAGCTGGCCGATCTGCTGGGCGTAGGAATTGATGACACCGACCTTGGCCGTGATTTCGCTGTTGACACCCTGGCGGATCTCGGTCAGACGGTCATCGATGCCCTGGAAGCGCGACACCAGCGATTCGCCGTTCGACAACACCGCCTGGCGCGACGCGGCCGAGGACGGGTTCGAGGCCATGTCTTGCACGCCCTTGAAAAAATCTTGCAGCGCCGGCGACAGGCCGGACGTGGTGTCGGACAGCAAGTTGTCGACCTGGCTGATCTGGGAATAGAAGGCGTCGAGCGAGCTGACCTGGGTCTGGGCGGAACGCACCTGGCCGTTCAGGAAGGGGTCGGAAAAGCGCTTGATCTGCTCGACCTCCGTGCCGCTGCCGACGAAGCCATAGCCGAAAGCCTGGGCCGTGCCGCTCGCCTGTACCACTGTCTGGCGGCTATAGCCGGCCACATTGGCGTTGGCGATGTTATGCCCCGCCGTGGACAAGCCTACTTGCGCCGCGAACAGCCCGCTCTTGCCGATGTTAAGTAGATTTCCAGACATGATGTGTTTTCTTTCCTTGAATATCTCTATCTACGGCAGTTTTGCGAGAAACTTGAGCGGGCCGCGCAGGCCGGGCCGCGCAGGCCGGGCCGCGCAGGCCGGGCCGCGCAGGCCGGGCCGCGCAGGCCGGGCCGCGCAGGCCGGGCCGGTCAGGACAGGCGGGAAGTCGTTTCTGGCAGTGCCAGAAACGACGACGGGGTATTGGCCTATGCCAAGTTGCGCTGGATGATCTTGGTCAGCTTGGCCGCGTACAGGGGATCGGTGGCATAGCCGGCCTTTTGCAGCCCGTGGGCGAAGCCGGCCGCATCCTGGGCATTGGCCAGCACTTTCTCGTAGCGCGGGTTATTCGTGATCAGCTTGGCGTAATCCTTGAAACTGTCGGCATACGAATCGTAGGCGCGGAATTTCTCGACCCTGGTCTGCGGCTTGCCGTTGACGTATTCGGTCGTGACCGCGGTGGCAACCTTGCCAGTCCAGCCAGGGCCGGCCTTGATACCGAACAGGTTGTGGCTGGTGCCGCCGTCGGCATTGCGGATTTCGCGCTTGCCCCAGCCCGATTCGAGCGCGGCCTGGCCCAGCATGAACTTGGCCGGGATGCCGGTCGCGCGCGAGGCTTCGTCTGCGTGGGCGCCGAGTTTTTCCTGGAACGCGCGCACGTGCGGCGATTGCGGCCGTCCGCTCGCGCTCACGCCCGGCACCGTGGCGGTCGATGGCGTAACGAGTGCGCCCGGCACGGTGGCCGTCGATGGCGTGACGAGTGCGCCCGGCGTCTTGATCATTTCACCGGCATCGCGCCCGGCCGGCATGGCGATGCGCTTGGCGGGCTGGTCGCCGGCGATGGCGATCGGCTGGGCCGCCTGGACGGACGGATCGCCATTGATCGCCAGCGCCTGCGCATTCGTGGCCTGGCTGCTCAGCTGGCGGATCAGCACGTCGGCCAGGCCGACCCCGCGCTTGGCCAGGTTTTGGCTCATCTGCTGGTCGAGCATGGTGGTGAAGGTCTTGGTTTGCTGGCTGTCGAGCATGCCTTCGCCCTGGGGCGTGGCGTCGCGCATGCTTTTCATCATCATATTGATGAACATCGCCTCGAACTGGGTCGACGCCGTTTTCAGCGCTTCCGGGGAGCCGGCCTTGGCCGACTGCTTGAGCCCACCCAAGGCGTTGGTGTCGAGGGCGAGCTTGCTGCTCAGGTCGTTCGATGGGCCGATCATGATGGCATCCTCAAATGATTTCGAGTTCGGCGCGCAGCGATCCGGCCGCTTTCAGCGCTTGCAGGATCGAGAGCAAGTCTTGCGGCGAGGCCCCGATGGCATTCATGGCCTTGACCACGTCGGCCAGCGAGGCGCCGCCCTTGACCATGACCACCTTGCCCGGGTCTTTCTTGACTTCCACCTGGGTATTCTGGGTGACCACGGTCTGGCCGCCCGAGAACGGCCCCGGCTGGCTCACTTGGGGATCGGAACTGATCGTCACCGACAGGTTGCCATGCGAAATCGCGCACGTGTCCAGGGTCACGGTCTGGTTCATCACCACCGAGCCGGTGCGGGCATTCATGATGACCTTGGCGGCCAGCTTGGACGGATTGACTTCCAGCCCTTCCAGGATGCCGATGAAGGCCACCCGCTGGTCGCTCGACGAGGGCGAGCGTACGCGGATCACGCGTCCATCGAGCGCGGTGGCGATATCCGGGCCGAAATGGTTGTTGATCGCTTCCACCACCCGGGCCACGGTGGAAAAATCGGTGGTGTTCAGTTCCAGGCGGATCTGGTTGTTTTCGCCCAGGTTCGAGGCGACGGCGCGCTCCACCGTGGCGCCGGCCGAAATCTTGCCCACGGACAGATGATTGACCTGCACCTGGGCGCCGCCAGCCTGGGCGCCGACGCCGCCGACCAGCACATTGCCCTGGGCCATGGCGTAGACCTGGCCATCGGCGCCTTGCAGCGGGGTCATGATCAGGGTGCCGCCGCGCAAGCTCTTGGCGTTACCGATGGACGAGACCGTGATATCGATGGTCTGGCCGGGCTGGGCAAAGGCTGGCAGCGAGGCGGTGACCATCACCGCGGCCACGTTCTTCAGTTGCAAGCTGGTGCCGGGCGGCATGTTCACACCCTTCGCTTGCAGCATCGACACGATCGACTGCACCGTGAACGGAGTCTGGGTGGTCTGGTCGCCGCTGCCATCGAGGCCGACCACGATGCCGTAGCCGCTCAGCTGATTCTGGCGCACGCCGGCGATCGTGGTCAGGTCCTTCAGGCGCTCGGCCTGGGCGGCCTGCGGCAGCAGGGCCAGCGACAGCGCGAGAGCGGCGGTATGGAGAAATGCACGCATGGAAATTCCGATCAGAATGGCAGCAGGGACTGGAAGAAGCGCGACACCATCGCCGTCATTTCGGCGCGGTCGATCTGGCTGTTGGTGCGGTACTCGACGCGCGCATCGGCCACCTGGGTCGACGAGACGGTGTTGCCGGTGCCAATATTGTCGGGACTGACCATGCCGGAGAAGCGGATGAACTCGATGCCCTTGTTCATGGCGACCTGTTTCTCGCCGGCCACGATCAGGTTACCGTTCGGCAGCACTTCGGTGACGGTGACGCCGATGGTGCCGGTAAAGGTATTGCTGGCGCTCTGGTTGTCCGAATCGGAAAACTTGTTGGCGCCTTCGACCCCGACCGAGGCCCCGAACACGCCCTTGATCACGCCGGGCGCGGCGAAGCTGGCCGAGCCGGACTTGTTGCCCGAGCTGGCCCCGGCTTTCACGGCCGAGGTTTTCTCGGTGATATTAATGGTCAGCATGTCGCCGATATGCCGCGCGCGGCGGTCTTCGAACAGCGGACGGTACTGGGAACTCTGGTAGATGGCGCCGTTGGCGGGCGCGCTCTGCTCGGCCATGATCGGACGCGCGCTGGTGGGACGCTGCACGATCGAGCTCGGGGTGGCGGCGCAACCGGCCAGCGCCAGCAAGGAAACGATGAGGAAAGGTTTCATGAAGGTTCTCCTGGCCGCGCTTACAGCTGCGACAATTTTTGCAACATCTGGTCGGACGTGGTGATCGCCTTGCTGTTGATCTCGTAGGCGCGCTGGGTCTGGATCATGTTGACCATTTCCTCGACCACGTTCACGTTCGAGGTTTCCACATAGCCTTGCAGCAGCACCCCGGCGCCATTCGTGCCCGGGGTATTGGTGTTGGCATTACCCGAGGCACCAGTTTCCACGTACAGGTTTTCGCCTTTCGATTCCAGCCCGGCCGGGTTGACGAAGGTGGTCACTTGCAGGCTGCCGATCTGGGATGGCGCGTTGGTGCCCGGCAGGGTCACCGACACGGTGCCGTCGCGTCCGATGGTGAGCGACTGGGCATTGGCCGGCACGGTAATGGCCGGCTGGACCACGAAGCCGGACGAGGTCACCAGCTGGCCATTGGAATCGCTCTGGAAGGAGCCGTCGCGGGTGTAGGCGGCGGTACCGTCGGGCATCAGCACGGAAAAGAAGCCGGCGCCGTTGACCATCACGTCTTTCGAGTTGCCGGTCTGCTGGGGATTGCCCTGGGTGTGGATGCGTTCGACCGAGACCGCGCGTACGCCGGTACCGATCTGCTGGCCCGAAGGCAGCTGGGTTTGTTGCGAGGATTGGGCGCCTGGCTGGCGCACATTCTGGTACAGCAAATCTTCGAACACGGCGCGGCTGCGCTTGAAGCCATTGGTGCTGACGTTGGCCAGGTTATTGGTGATGACGTCCAGGTTGGTCTGCTGCGCTTCCAGGCCGGTCTTGGCGATAAAAAGGGAACGAATCATGGTCTTCTCCAGTAACGGCGGCCGGCGAACATCGCCACGCACCGATCAATGAAGAGATTATGCGCGCCCTGTTGTTATCCCAAAGCGAGGATCTGGGTGGCTTTCGCCGCGTTGTTCTCGGCATTCTTCATCAGGCTCATTTGCAGCTCGAAGGAACGGGCCAGCGAAATCATGGTCACCATGGCATCGACCGGGCTGACGTTGGAGCCTTCGAG
Source organism: Massilia frigida (assembly GCF_011682175.1). Classification (GTDB taxonomy): domain Bacteria; phylum Pseudomonadota; class Gammaproteobacteria; order Burkholderiales; family Burkholderiaceae_D; genus Telluria_A; species Telluria_A frigida. The sequence continues at coordinate 139,512 of NZ_WHJG01000014.1, read as the reverse complement.
GGCGCCGCCGGCCACCGCCACTTGCGGGTCGGCCGGGGCTGCCGTGCCGTCTTTCAGGCGGAACAGGCCATCGTCGCCGCGCACCAGGTCCTGCTCGGGCGGGTTGACCAGTTTCAGGCGGCCCAGCACGGTGGGCGCACCCGGTTTGGTGGTGGTGGCGATGGTCGAGATGGTGCCGTCGCCACCGATCGACACGGACACTTCGGGCGGTACGGTGATGGGGCCGCCGTCGCCCTGGATGGTGAAGCCGGCGGTATTGGTGAGCAGCCCGTTTTCATTCATTTGCAGGGCGCCATTGCGGGTATAGGCTTCGCTGCCGTCGGCCATTTGCACGGCGAGGTAACCTTTGCCCTTGAGGGCGACGTCGAGGTCGCGCCCGGTCAATTGCAGGGGGCCGGAGGAAAAATCGGAACTGACCGTAGCGTTGACCACGAAGGCGCGCGTGGCCAGCGGCAGGTTTTCGCCGACGATGGGCACGGCGCGGAAGGCGTCGATCTGGGCGCGGAAACCGGTCGTGGTGACGTTGGCCAGGTTGTGCGAGGTGGTGGCCTGCTGCTCCAGGATGTGCTTGGCGCCGCTGGCGGCTGTGTAGATGAGTCTATCCATGATTTTTCTCCTTGATGCCTACCGCCACTGTTCCCCTAGCCCGTCGTTCCCGGCATTGCCGGAACCGACTTCCCGCAAAGGCGGGAACCCAAGTTTGTTTATCCGCTAGTGGCGTCGGCACGTACTTGGGGGGAACGCATGCGTTCCCGCCGAGTGCCGCCTTGGCGCGGGAACGACGAAGGTGGTGGCCGGAAACGGCGGTACGTGACACGCAACGTATTACGTTTAACGCAGGTTGACCAAGGTCTGCAGCACCGAATCCTGCGTCTTGATGGTCTGCGCGTTGGCCTGGTACACCCGCTGCGCCGTGATCATATTGACCAGTTCGGCCGTCAGGTCGACGTTGGAATTCTCCACCGCCGACGCCTGCAAATTACCAAAACTGCCAGAATTGGGCGTGCCGACCAGCGGCGCACCCGAGGTCGGCGTCTGCGCCCACGCATTATTACCCAGCGGTTGCAGCCCGTTCGGATTGGCAAAATTGGCCAGCACGACCTGTCCCAGCGGACGCGATTCGCCGTTGCTGTACTGTCCCAGGATGGTGCCGTCGGGACCGGCCGAGAAACGCTGCAGGCTGCCGGCCGTGTATCCGTCCTGGCTCGACTTCTTCTCTTCCGTGGCGTCGCCGTACTGGGTCGAGCCGGCGAAATGCAAGTCCATCTGGATCGTCGGCTCGGCACCGGTAAGCGGAAAGACCGGCAATTCGATCTGCAGCGGCAGGGTCTGCGGCGCCATCGCGGCATTGCTCAGCACGCCATTGGTGTCGAAATTAAGGTGACCGACGCTCACACTCGGCACCTTGACGGCGGCGGCGATCAGCTTGTCGATTTCGGCCGGCGTGATGCCGGGAATGCCGCCCGCGCTGGTAGCGGCGGTGTTAATCGCGGTCTGCTGGGCGGGCGTGGCCCCGGCAGTGCCGGCGGCGGCGGCCACGGCGGCGCCGGCGGCGGTCGCGTAGGCAGCCGCGGCAGCGGTCATATTACCCGGCGGTATGCTGGTGGCGGCGGTCTGGAAGGCGTCGCGCGCGGTGCCGGAAGCGGCATCGGTCTGCGCCGCGGCGGCGACCGCCTGGTTGGTCATTTCCACCCCGTCCGAACCGACGTACACATCCCATGAGCCGGGACCGGTCTTGACGTAGAAGGTCGACATCACGTGCGAATTGCCGAGGCTGTCGAACACGTCGATCGAGGTTTGCTTGTTATAGGTTTCCGGATCGGCCGCATTGAAGGGCACGGTCTTGGGCAGCTCGCTGCGCGAGTCGAGATTGAGCTGGGTATCGACGCGGGTCGTTTCCAGCGGACTCATGTCGCTATTGTCGATCTTGAGCGGAATCGGCGAACCGGTCAGGATATTGCCGGTGCTGCTGACGCCATAGCCGGTCAGCTTGGCGCCCTGGGCATTGACCACGAAACCGTTCTTGTCGAGCGAAAACTGGCCATTGCGCGAATACTGGACGTCGCCGTTGACATCGGTGCGGAAAAAGCCGGCGCCGTTGATGGCGATGTCGAGCGGGTTGTTCGAGCTTTCGATATTGCCCTGGGTGAACTGCTGGGCGATCTGCGCCACTTTCACGCCGATCCCGGCCTGGTTGCCGCCGGCGCCGTTGAGCGAATTGGCGTACACGTCGGCAAACTGCGCCTGCGAACCCTTGAAACCGACGGTGCTGGCATTGGCGATGTTGTTGCCGATAACGTCGAGCGATTTGGCTGCGCCATTCAAGCCGCTAAGTCCTTGTTGAAACGACATGGTGTTTCTCCTAAATGGTGATAAGTAGCGGCTTGTTTACAGAATTTGCTTGACGTCGGACATGGTCACGACGCCCCGCGAAGGCAGATTCAGTTTCACGCCATCCTTGGCGCTGGTGGTGACGCTGGCGACCGTGTCGAACGAGAGGGCCTTGGCATCTTTTAAGACTTCGCCGCCGCGCTCGGCGACGACGCGAATCAGGTAATTGCCATCCTTGAGGGCGATCGGTTTCCCGGCCGCATCGAGTTTGGTCGGATCGACCACGCCGTCCCAGGCGATCGGCACGGTGCCGGCCGGCTGCTGGCCGAGGTCGATGGTCTGGATATCCTTGCCGGTCTTCGGATCGGTGATGATCAGCTGCACCTTGTCGGCCGGGCTGCCCACGTCCACGCCCATGATGCCCTTGCCGCCGGCCAGGGTCACGCCATTGCCGCCCACCAGCACGCCGTGGCCGATCAGGTTGGCGGCCTGCAAGCCTTCGGACGATTGGTAGCTCGACTTGAGCGATTCCATGGTCGTGTTCAGCTTGTTAACGCCAGTCACCGTCGACAGCTGGGCCAGCTGGCTGGTGATCTGGGCATTGTCGAGCGGATTCATCGGGTCCTGGTTCTTGAGCTGGGTGACCAGCAGGGTCATGAACTTGTCGGTATCGGCTTCGACGCTGCCTTCGGCCGCCTTGGGCTTCTTGGGATTGACGGCGTTGAGCAAGTCTTGCGACATCACGGGTGCATTCGAACTAACGGTTGCCATGGCGGTTTCTCAGGTTATTGACCGAGGGTCAAGGTTTTCATCAACAACGACTTGGCCGCGTTCATGGTTTCGACGTTGGTCTGGTAAGAACGGGAAGCCGACAGCATGTTGACCATCTCGTCGACCACGTTTACGTTCGGCATGGCCACATAGCCCTTTTCATCGGCCATCGGATGCTTGGGGTCGTACACCTGCTTGAGCGGGGAAGGATCTTCGATCACTTCGCGCACCTTGACGCCGGTGCCGCCGCCATCGGTCGGGACCGCCTCGAACACGACCTGCTTGGCGCGGTAGGCTTCGCCGCTGGCGCTGGTGGCGCTGTCGGCATTGGCCAGGTTGCTGGCGGTGGTGTTGAGGCGCTGGGCTTGGGCGCTCATGGCCGAGCCGGAGACATTGAAGATATTAAATAGGGACATGATTACTGGCCTCCCTGGATCGCCGCGATCATGCCGCGGATTTGCATATTGATCATCGTGACCCCGGCTTCGTAGCGCAGGGCGTTGTCGGCGAACTGGTTGCGCTCGACATCCATGTCGACCGTGTTGCCGTCGACCGCGCCCTGGGCCGGGGTGCGGTACAGCACCGGGGTCCCGTTCGGCAGCAGGTCGCCACGGGCGGTGCCGGTCGGCATGTGGGCCGCGGCGGTTTGCTTGAGCACGCCGGCCGGCGGGGTGGTCCTGGCCAGCACGCCCTGCAGGGCGCTGGCGAAGTCGAAATCGCGCGCCTTGTAGTTCGGCGTGTCCGCATTCGCGATGTTTGACGCCAGCAATTCCTGGCGTTGCGAGCGCAGGCTCAGGGCCGTCTCGTTAAAGCGCATGTAATCGTCGAGTTTGCCAATCATGTCGTGCTCCGCATCTGTCGACTGCCTCCGGGTTGGCGGCAATGTACTGGTGATGACAGGATGAATCATACGGGCCGCGTTGCCGGCCCAATCGAACGATAAGGAACACCAAAACACGGCTATTCGGGAATTCGGCAGCGTCGCGTGAAGCCTATGATGCTCTCATTCCTGAAAGCAATCACTATGAAAATCACCTTTATTACCGCCCTCTTGCTTGCCTCGCAATATTGCTGCGCGCCGCAGGCCGCCGCGCAGGCCGCCGCCGCCACCCCGGCGCTGGCGCTGCAAGATCCGGCCGTGTTAAAGCATGTGGCCGAGCAGTATCTGCAAGCCCAGAGCGCGGCGCTGGCGGGGGAAGTGAGCGTCACGGTCGGCCCCATCAATCAGCGCATGAGCCTCGCTTCGTGCCCGGCGCCGCAGGCATTCCAGCAGCCCGGCGCGCGGACCTGGGGAAAAACCACGGTCGGCGTGCGCTGTACCGCGCCGGTGGCGTGGACGGTGTATATTCAAGCCCAGGTAAGCGTGGTGACCGGGTATGTGGCCACGTCGGTGCCGCTGGCACAGGGCCAGACAATTGAACAGTCGCAATTAGTGCTGCTGAAAGGCGACATTTCCGCGATGCCGAACGGAATCGTCACCGACATGGCGCAGGCGGTCGGACGGACCAGCACGGTATCGCTGGCGTCCGGCGCGCCCTTGCGGCTCGATGCCCTGCGCGGCAAACCGGTGGTGCAGCAGGGACAGCTGGTCAGGGTGGTATCGAGCGGGAATGGCTTTCGCGTCTCGGCCGAGGCGCGCGCGATCGGCAACGCCAGCGATGGCCAGGTAGTCCAGGTGCGGACCCCGGCCGGCGCCATTCTCAGCGGCGTGGCCAAGGCTGGCGGACTGGTCGAAGTGGTGTTTTAGGCAAGGGTGGAAACTCGCGCCGGAAAGCGCTAAAGTTTACGACGCGAGCGCCGTTACTTACGCAGACCCTGGAGTTTTTACCGCTCCGCCCAGAGAAGGATAATGCTGTGAAAATTAACGATACCCTGAAGAGTAATCCCGGCTTGCCGGCGGCCAGTACGTCCGCAGCCAATGCCAAGAGCGCCGAAAAAGCCAGCAGCAGCGCGCCCGCCAGTTCGGACAGCGTCAAGCTGTCGTCGCAGGGCCAGGCCATGGCCAGCGCGGTGGGCAACAGCAATGGCGTGTTCGACACCAAGAAAGTCGAGCGCATCAAGCTGGCGATTGCCGACGGCCAGTTCCAGGTCAATTCCGAGAAAGTCGCGGATGGCTTGCTGGACACCGTGCGCGACCTGCTGCATTCCCGCAAACGCTAACCGCGCCGGTGTTCCGGCGATACCACGACCATGTCCACAGCCAGCCCAAGCACAACCCTGCCGCAGGAACTTGCCTTGATCACTTCCGTGCTGGAATTGATGAAGCAGGAACAGCAATTGCTGGTCAGCGCCGACACGGCCGGCCTGGGCGAGCTGACGCCGCGCAAGGCGCAGCTGGTGGTCGAGATGACGGCGCTGGGGCAGGAGCGCTACCAGCGCCTGGCGGCGGCCGGCTTTGCGGCGGACGACAGCGGCATGCAGGCGTGGATCGATGGCGGCGGCGACGCGCAAGCCTTGTCCAGCTGGCAAGCACTGCTGGACGTGACGCGCGAAGCCAAGGAACTGAACCGCATCAACGGCATGCTGATCAATAAGCAACTGTCGCATACCCAAAGCCTGATCAATGCGATGCGCACCCCGACCAGCGGTGGCGAAGCGGCCGTGTACGGCCCGCGCGGCCAGGCCGCGACCGCCGGGCCATCGAAGCGCTACGTGGTCGGTTAAGCCAGCCCGTTTCCTTGTTCTACCATGCCGGCTGCGCCGGTTCCGGGGCGGGCCGCCCTGGCCGGGTCCCGGACCGGAATGTCCTGAATGACAATCCCCCTTCGCATTCGCCGACCGGCGCGGTTGCTGGAGCAAGATATGATGGCGACCTGTGCAACATCACGCGGCGGCTCGCGCCGCTCCACCCACGCCGGCAAGGCCAGGCAAGCGTTCCTGCGCGGGCTTGCCTGCCTGTGCTGCGCACTCATCCTTCCCCCTCTTGTGCACGGCGCGCTGGCGCCAGTGGCGAAAACAGGCGCACAGGAAGCTGTGCCGGCCTTGCGCCTGTGCGTCGATGAACGATCCCACCTGCCATTCATCACACCCGAGGGCAAAGGAACGGCGGGCGAATTAATCCGCATGGCCGCCAGGGAAGCCGGCGTGGAAGTCGTGTTTTATGGCGCGCCGGTCACCCGCTGCCGTGAAGAGATTCGCGCCGGCATTGCGGACGGCTTTCCGACCGCCCCCTACACGCCCGCCCTGCTCCCGTTCATGTCGTTTCCCATGCATGGGGATGGGCCCGATGCAGCGCGGGCGGTGATGGTGGCGCGCGCGATGGTTTTTCGGCGCAAGGGCAGCGCGGTAGGATGGGATGGCGAGCGCTTTACCGGACGTACGCTGCCCGCCCTGGTGCCGTTCGGGGCAGTCCTGCTGGTCGACCGTTTGCAGGCCATGGGCGTGCCGCTGGACGACAAAGGCAAGACGCTGGACCTGATTTTTGCCAAGCTGGCGGCGCAGCGCGGCGACGTGGCCATTGGCGCCGAATTCAGCGGCATGGCCCATCTCGCCGAGCCGCGCTTCGCGGCGCAACTTGAGATGCTGCCCCAGCCGTTTTCGCAAGAACCGTATTTCCTCGGTGTCTCGAGCGCTTATTACCGGGCGCATTCCGCCCGGGTCGAGCGTCTGTGGGACGCCATCGGCCGGATCGGCAAGTCTGCCGATTACCAGGACTATTACCGCAAAGCGGTGAACGCCGCCATCCACTAACGCCGGGCTTGCAACGAGGAGGCGTACGGGGTCGGACTGTTTCAGGCCCTGGCCGGGTAGCGCCGGGCCGCGTGGGGCCCGCTTGCAGGTCGACGGCGTCCACCGACGGCCTTGCTTCTCCTTGCTAAGGAAAGCCCGGGCTTTGGTGCACGACCTTGCCGCCGACAACCGTCTGCAACACCTTGATGGCGGCGATTTCTTCGTCCGGGATCTGGAAGAAATTGCGGTCCAGCACGATCAAATCGGCCAGCTTGCCCACTTCCAGCGAGCCCACCTGCCCTTCCTGGCGCAAGGTATAGGCGGCATTCATGGTCGCCGCGCGCAAGACGGCGGCGCGCGGCATGCCCGGCGCCGGACCGAGCTTGCCCGCGAACTCGGGGCCGGCCGACGGCGCGTTGGTGCGGGTCACGCCCACCTTGAGCGCGAACCATTCGTCCAGCGCATCGACCGGCCAGTCGCTGCCGAATACCACGCGCGCCCCGGCATCGAGCAGCAGCGACTGCGGTTCGAGAATCGCGTAGCGCTGCGGACCCAGATACTCCTTCAGCCCGGCCACCGTGTCCGGCGCTGGTTTACCCCACTGGAAGGACAGCACCGCGCTCGCATCGAGCGCGGCAAAGCGGCCAAAATCGGCCGGGTCGACGATTTCAGCATGCGCCAGTGCCGGGCGCGCATCCTTGCCGGCGGGCACAGCGCGCAGGGCCTCGATGGCGTCGAGCGTTTCGCGCACCGCGCCGTCACCGTCCACGTGCACGTGGGCATCGATGCCGGCCGTGGCCAGCCCGATCACGATGGCTTTCAGCGCGGCCGGCGGAAAATAGGTGGGCGGCCCCTTGCTGTCGCCCGGCACCCAGTGCGGATGCTGGGGCGTGCCACGGTCGACATAGTAGGGCGCGAGCATGGTGCCGGTCAGGGCCGGCGCGGCGATCACGCCGTCCATGTACAGCTTGGCGTGGCGCACGCGCATGATCGGGGCCACGCCCTTCTTTTCCTGGTGATAGCGCTTGACCATCTTGAGCACCGACGCCACCGCGCGCGCCGGATCGGCGCCATCTTCGGTGGCCACTTCGGCGGCGAAATGGGCGCGCGCGCTCAGCTTGCCCTGGCGCTCGACGGCGGCAAAGGCGGCGAAGATTTCCGGGTCGCTGCTGGCGTCGAGAAAACTGGTCACGCCCTGGCGCCCCAGCGCTTGCATGGCGTAGGTGGCGGCGCTGACGTTTTCGGCCGGGGTGGTCTTCGGCAGCAGCTGGTCGACCAGCTCCATGGCCGCGTCTTCCAGCAGCCCGCTTGGCGCGCCGGTGGCGTCAAGCACGATCTTGCCTGTGGCCGGCTTGGGCGTGGCGCGCGTGATGCCGGCCACTTCCAGGCCGCGCGTATTGACCAGGTTGGAGTGGCCGAACGAGGAGCGCACCACGATCGGGCGCGCGCTGTTGATGGCGTCGAGCGTGGCGCGGGTGCTTACCAGGCCGGCTGGCAGCATGCCTTGCTCGAACCAGTTGACCACCTGTAGCCATTCCTTGTTGCCTTTGGTCTTGCTTTCCTTGTCGACGCAGGCCTGGATGCGCGCCTGGAACTGGGGCACGGTCAGCGCCTCGTAGTTCAGATTGCAACGCAGCAGGCGCTTGCCGCCGGACAGGGGATGCATATGGGCATCGATCAGGCCGGGCATGAGCATGCGTCCCTGCAAGTCGATGACGCGGGTCCCCTTGCCGGCCAGCTTGGCGGCGCCGGTATTGTCGCCCACGTAGACGATGCGCCCGGCGCGCACCGCCAGGGCTTGCTGCACGCTGTCGCCGGCATCCACGGTGTAGACGTAACCGTTGCGGTAGATAAGGTCGGCAGCGTCGATGGCGCTGCGCGGCGCACCCGCGTGAGCGGCGGCAGCTGCGCATGCCAGTATCAATACGGCGCCGGCGCGCCTGCCCAGGACAAGCACCCCGCGCTGCGTGCGTATGGCGCCATCCGGCAGCCGGCCATTGTTCTTTGTCATCGTTTTCCCTTTGCTCAGTTCACGTTATGCGCCCCGGCGCCAGAATACCCGTTTGCCCACGGCGTGGCACACCCTCGTCAAAATTTAACACTTTTGTTAAATACCGATGGAAATTTTTTCCCTCGACAAGCTTGATTTCATTGAGGGAATTGTGCGAAAGCACATTCTTTTAAGGGCGGCAATGATACGTTCAGAATTCGCCGGAAGGACACAATTACCGATGAATATGTATGTCCTGTGCCGATTTCGCGTGTAACGATGAGTTGTTGAGCCCGCTTATGGGCCGGCACTCAGAACAAGCACATTCACTCACGGAGAACTGTATGAACTGGAATCACTTGGTAAAATCAAGCGTCGGTATCGTAGCAGCAGCAGCCTGCCTGGCAGCCCAGGCGGGATCGAACGGGGTGACTGTCAGCCTGACGCCGGAAAAAGCATCGCTGAACAAGGAAGACGACGTCGTCATGCGCGTCACCATCACCAACACCTCGTCCAAGCCGCAATACGTGCTCAAATGGCACACGCCGTTTGCCGGGGTCCAGGATCACCTGTTCGACGTCACCCGCGATGGCGTGAATGTGCCGTACCAGGGCCGCCATTACAAGCGCCCCGCCCCGACCGCCAAGGATTACTACCTGCTCAAGCCGGGCGCTTCGCACACCGCCAAGGTCGAGCTGTCGGCCCTGTACGACATGAGCGTCACGGGTGACTACGCGGTGCGCTACCACGCGGCCTCGCTCAACCTGTTCAATTCCCCGCCGGATGGCAACAGCATGACCATGAGCACCGAACGCGAGATCGGCGAAATCGAATCGGCGCCGGTATCGCTGTGGATTGATGGACGGCTCGAGCGCGGCACGGTGGTGGCCGATCCGGCCGAGCTGGCATCGCGCCAGCAGTTGGCGGGAACGGCTGGCATTTCGTTTGCAAGCTGCAGCTCGGGACAGCAAACCTCGATCAACGCGGGGGTGGCGGCGGCCAAGAGCATGGCCAACAGCGGCGTCAATTACCTCAACAGCGGCCTGACCGGCACGCGCTACAAGAAATGGTTCGGCACCTACTCATCGGGGCGTTACGCGACCGTGAAGACGCACTATGCCAACATCAAGAATGCGCTTGATACCAAGCCGATCGTGGTCGATTGCAGCTGCAAGGAATCCTACTACGCCTATGTGTACCCGAACCAGCCGTACAAGATCTACGTCTGCAACGCCTTCTGGTCGGCACCGACGTCCGGCACCGATTCCAAGGGCGGCACCCTGGTGCATGAGCTGAGCCACTTCAACGTGGTCGGCGCCACCGATGACTGGGCGTACGGCCAGTCATCGGCCGCCAGCCTGGCGACCAGCAATCCGACCAAAGCCGTCGACAATGCCGATTCCCACGAATATTTCGGCGAAAACACCCCGTCGCTGCCATAAGCGAACGATGGAAGAAAAACAGCCTGGCCGCGCAAGCGTCCAGGCTGTTTTTTATTGGCCGGCGGCCTGCCCCTGCGTCGGGGTCTGACCCCGGTTAACAACGATGTGGGACGAGCATTATTGTTCCGCCGGCTGCGCGCCCTGGGTATGCGTGAACCGCGCCGATGCCGGCTTCATCGCCACCGGATTATCCAGCTGCTGCAAGCTGAGCACGTAACTTCCCGTATGGCTGAGCCGGTAGCGGTGCTTGCCCGGCTGGAAGTCATACGCGCCCGTGATGTCGATCGTATTGCTATGCACGCCGTTCGGCTCGACCTTCACATAATCATCCGGCCCCGGCGGCGCGCGCTTGACCACCGGGCCGATGTAATTGACCGGCGCCGCACTGCCCGCCGCGCTGATCTCGAACTCCGGCCCGAACAGTTGCTTGCTTGCGTAGGTGACCTTCCACAGGTAAATCGGCTGTGCCGACTTGTTGCTTACCGTCAGGGTCACCAGCACCTTGCCCTCGCGCGATGCCAGCGCGACTTTTTCGCTCACGCCACTTATCGGTTTATCCTTCGCATAGGCCAGCCCCAGCGCCATGAGCATCAATACGCCCGCCAGTGATCGTTTCATCGCCATGCTCCTTGTTTGGTTCGTCCCGGCTGCGGCTGTCGGTCGGCGGGGCCGGGTCGCCCGCCTGTGCCGTTCCCGGCCATTGTGCCTCGTTTCGCCCGGCCGCCCAGCCCGCTTGGATCAACGGGTTGGAATCTCGGTCGTGGTATCGGGCAGGGCCGACAAGATCGTTACCGCCACGCGCCGGTTGCGCGCGCGGCCTTCCGGCGTGGCGTTGGGCGCCACCGCGATGTTGGCGCCGTGCCCGACCACCGTCAGGCGCGCCGGCGCCACGCCGCTGTCGATGAACAGGCGCACCACGCTGCTCGCGCGCACCGCCGACAATTCCCAGTTGGATGGGAACAGCGCATTCCTGATCGGAGTCGGGTCGGTATGGCCTTCCACCTGCACCGCGTGCGGGTCGTCCTTGAGCAGCACCGCCAGCGCGCGCAGGGCCTGGTCCGATTCCGGCGTGAGCGTGGCGTCGCCCGGGTCGAACAGCACGCTGGCATTGATTTCCACGCTCACCCCGCGGCTGTTCTGGGTCACCCGCACCTTGCCTTCCCTGACCAGTGGCGCCAGGGTCGAGGTGAGTTTCTGCGCGAGGCTGGTCAAGCGGTCTTTTTCGCGCCGCATGGCTTCGGCGCGCCGTTTGATGAGCGGGTCGGGCAGCACGATCAGCTGCGGCACATTGCTGCTGGCGACACTGGCGGTGCTCTTGTCCTTGCCGCCGAAGGCGTCGCCCAGCGACACTGAAAACACCTTGTACTTGCCTTCGTTGACGACCGAGATCGCGTACATCACGACGAAAAAGGCGAACAGCAGGGTGATGAAATCGGCGTACGAAATAAGCCAGCGTTCGTGATTTTCGTGCTCGGCTTCGTACTTTTTGCGCGCCATGGCTCAGGGCCGCGACAGCAGGCAGGCGACCCGCTCTTCGATCACGCGCGAATGGTCGCCGCTGGCGATGTCGTGGAAGACGTCGGTGAGGATTTCGTACTGCGTCACCCGTTCGGCGACGATGGTTTTCAGCTTGTTGGCGATCGGGTAGAAAAACATATTCGCCAGCCCGACCCCATACACGGTCGACACGAAGGCCACCGCGATGCCGCTGCCCAGCTTGGCCGGGTCGCTCAGGTTTTCCATCACGTGGATCAGGCCCAGCACCGCGCCCAGGATGCCGATGGTAGGCGAATAGCCGGCCGCCGATTCCCAGATTTTCACCGCTTGCCGTTCGCCGAATTCGTAGGCCGTCACTTCCATCTCCAGCAGGCTGCGCAGCTTGTCGGGGGCGATGCCATCGACCACCAGGCGCAAGCCCTTCTGCACGAATTTATCCTTGTTGACGGCCATGTACTTTTCCAGCGAGAGCAAGCCGTCGCGCCGCGCGTGCAAGCCCCACACGGCGATCTCGCGCGCCAGGCCGGCGCGCTGGCTGGGCGGCGGCGCAAACACCCAGCGCAGCATGCGCACGCCGCGCATGAAGGTCGGCGCTTCGCTTTGCAGCAGCACGGCGCCGGCGGTACCGATGACGACGATGGCAAACGCCGCCGGCTGCACCAGCGAGGACAGCTTGCCGCCCTCCAGCGCCTGGCCGATCACCAGACCGGCCAGCGCCAGGAAGATCCCCGCTACGCTGGCCCGGTCCACGCCTGCTCCTTCAAGGACGCCCGCAGGCGCGCGACCGCCTGGGTGTGCAATTGCGACACGCGCGATTCCGATACCCCCATGACGGCCCCGATCTCTTTCAGGTTCAGTTCTTCTTCGTAGTACAGGCCCATGAGGATTTTTTCACGCGGCGGCAAATTGTCGATGGCGTCGATGACGGCGTGGCGGAAGTCGCCGTCGAGCAGGCTGCGCAGCGGATCGGCATCGTCCACCGCATAGCGGTCGAGGAAGCTGTCATTGCCGCCTTCGTTGTCGTGGAAATCTTCGTAGTACACCAGCTGGTGGCCGCCGCCGTCGGTGAGCATGTCCTGGTAGTCGGCCAGGGACAGCTTGAGGCTTTTGGCGACTTCGGATTCGGTGGGCGGATGGCCGAGCTTTTGCTGCAGGGTGCTCATCGCCGTTTCGATCTTGCGCATGTTCTGGCGCATCGAGCGCGGCAGCCAGTCGCTGCTGCGCAGTTCGTCGAGCATGGCGCCGCGGATGCGCAGCACCGCATAGGTCTCGAACTGGGCGCCGTGGGTTTCCTCGTAGCGGGTGATGGCGTCGAGCAGGCCGATCATGCCGGCCTGGATCAGGTCATCCACTTCCACGCTGGGCGGCAGCTTGGCCTTCATGTGGTGGGCGAGACGCTTCACCAACGGCATGTGCTCCGTCAGTAAATGGTTCTTGTCCGCTTTCCCTTTGACGGTGTACATAGTTATCAGTATGTTTTAAGAACCAAAATGGGAAGTCCCCCCTGTCCTGCCAAGTTGCGGCATGGCTGTCAGGGCAAAGCGCCCCGCCAGCTGGCGAAATGCCACCGACGCGCCGGCCAGCGGGAACGCATCGACCACGGCCCTGCCCAAGCGCGCGGCCCGGTGCAGGTATTCGTCCGCAGGGACCGAGCCCATCGACGTGAGCTGTACGGCAAGGTAACGACTTGCCGCAGATGACATATTATCGTATACCACCTTGGCTTCGGCTTCGGATGCGCCCGTTACCAGAATTCCGAACGGACGGCGCCCCAACTGTTGCGAAAGTCGCTTGATGAGGGCGTACGCGGCCGTGATCGAGGCGGCGCTGGTGGACACCTGGACCACGATTTCGGCGCTGTCCATGACCGGCACCGGGAAACTGTCGTCGTCGCCGAATTCGCCGTCGACGATGACGATGCCGGTCTGCTTGACCAGCACGTCGAAGGTCTTGGCCAGGCGGCGCGCTTCGTCCGGGCCGCCGCGCGCACGCGCCATGCTGACCACGCCGAAGCCTTGCGGCACCTGGTGGATGATCTGGTTCAGCGCGCACTGCTGGCGCGCCACTTGCAAGAGGCTGGCGCGGTCGGCCACGCCGAGGCGCTGGGCCACGCCGTATTCGCGGTCGCAGGCGTCGACGATGAGCACGTCGTTGCCGGCCCGGGCCAGCGAGGCGCCCAGGTTGACCAGCATGGCGCCCTTGTCGTCTTGCGGGGTGGCCGACAGAAAGGTGACGATGCGCGGCTTGGGGCCGGCCAGCATCCGGCGCAGGCCTTCGGCCTGGTCGAAATCGAAGTGATTAGCCAAGGGACACCTCGCGCAGGCTGCGGTCGTTGCGGGCGGTGCTGGCGTTGGCCATCAGCAGCGGCAGTTCGGCATCCGAAAACTGGGTCGCGGCGGCATCGCGCTTGAGGCGGAAGGCACGGTCGACCAGCATGTTGCGGTCGGCCAGGTGCAGGTCTTCCGGCACGCGCTGGCCGTTCGAGACATAGAACAGGTTCAGTTTCTGGCGGATCACGACGTCGAGCACATTGCCGATCGAGGCCGCTTCATCGAGCTTGGTCATGATGCAGCCGGCCAGGCCACTACCCTGGTAGGCGCGCACCACTTCGTTCAAGGTTTCGTTGGTCGAGGTCGAGTTCAGGCACAGCAGGCGCTTGACGTCGGCGCCGGTCTCGGACAGCATCGCCACCTGTTCGGCCACGTTCTGGTCGCGCTGGGATACGCCGACGGTATCGATCAGCACGGTGTGCTTGTTGCGCAATTCTTTGAGGGCGATGCGCAGGTCCGATTCATCCTTGACCGAGTGCACCATCACGCCCAGGATCTTGCCGTAGATGCGCAGCTGTTCGTGGCCGCCGATACGATAGGCATCGGTGGTGATCAGGGCCAGCTTTTCCGGGCCGTGGCGCATCACGCAGCGCGCGGCCAGCTTGGCGGTGCTGGTGGTCTTGCCGACGCCGGTGGGGCCGACCAGGGCGAACACGCCACCCTTTTCCAGGATTTCATCTTCGTTCGAGATGGTGCTCAGGTTGCGCGCGAGCACGGTTTTAATCCAGCGCAAGCTCTCGGCGGCATCTTTGCCGGCCGGGAGTTTTTCAATCAGGTAGCGCGACAGGCTGGCCGAGAAACCGGCGGCCAGCATGTCGCGCAGCACGCCGGCTTTTTGCGGCTCGCGCTGCTGGGTCGTGCCCCAGGCGATCTCGGCCAGCTGGCTTTCCATCAAGCCACGCATGGCGCGAATTTCATTCATCATGCCCGACATTTCGGCGCTGGCGCTATCCTTGGCCTGGGCCATGGCTTGCTGCATCATCGACGACATTTGCGAGGCCATCATCGACATGTCGAACGATTCCGGGGCGGCGTAGGCCGGGGCCGGCGCGGGTACGCTGCGGCGGTTGGCATAGGATTCGGGCGGGATCGACAGGGATGGGCGCGGCTGGGCCATCTCGGTTTCGTGCGCGGGCGACGAGATCGAGGCGACGTCGTCGCTGGCGAGGGCGAGGATTTCGACCACGCCGTCGACCGGACGGTTGGACAGGATGACGGCGTCGGGCCCGAGCGCTTCGCGTACTTTACGCAGAGCGTCGCGTGATGTTGCAGCCGTAAATTTTTTGACATTCATCGCCAACTCCTGGGTTCCTGCTGGGTGCGCTCACATGAGGCACTGACAGGATCCATTATTGACGATGCAGCTTGGAAATGATCGAGGGAGAAGGATGGTAAAAGGGGTTCATTTCGGAGGAGCTGGCGCGCGCGTTTGAGCGGGATGGGTGGGGCGGTGTTCTCAAGCGTTCACTATGCGCGGATGGACAGGTACAGCTTTGTGTATATTCTCGCCAGCGATGCGTACGACACCTTGTACATCGGGGTAACGTCGGACCTGGTCAAGCGCGTCTGGGAACACCGCAGCGGCGTGGTCGCAGGCTTCACCAAACAGCACAAGATCAACAGGCTGGTCTGGTACGAAACCCATGGCGACATCATGGAAGCGATCAAACGCGAGAAACAACTCAAGAAATGGGAACGAGCATGGAAGGTGAAGCTGATCTCGACCAGCAATCCGACGTGGCGAGACCTGTATGAGGATTTTACGGGCTGATTGCGTGATATCCGACGTTTGAACCACCAGCCTAAAAACCGTCTCTCCCGCGCAGGCGGGAACGACGGGCTAGCTGGAACGACGGGTGTAGGGGGCCGGAACGACGGAGGTATGGGTGCGAACAACGGACTAATTACTGCCCCCCCACCAAACTGGTCACATGAATCGTCTTGGTCTCCGGAATCTCATTGTGCGACAGCACCTTTAACTGCGGCAAGGCCCGGCGCAGGAAACGCGACAGCATCGCCCGCAGCGGACCCGGCACCAGCAGCACCGGCGTCAAGCCCATCTGTTCCTGCTGCGCCGCAGCCGCGCCGGCCTGCTGCGCAATCGTATCGGCCAGGCCCGGCTCGATCCCGGCGCCATCGCCATTCGTCCCCAGCGCCTGCATCAACAGCCGCTCAAGCCGGTTATCCAAGGTCATCACCGACAACTCATTGGTCCCCGGGAACAACTGCTGCACAATCGCCCGCCCCAGCGCGACCCTCACCACGGCGGTCAGGTCGGCCGGATCCTGGGTCTGCGGGGCATATTCGGCCAGGGTTTCGATCACGGTCCGCATGTCACGGATGTGCACGCCTTCGACCAGCAAATTCTGCAACACTTTCTGCAAGGTCGACAGCGATACCAGCTTCGGCACCAGGTCTTCCACCAGTTTCGGCGCTTCCTTGGCCAGATGATCGAGCAGTGCCTGCACTTCGGCCCGGCCCAGCAATTCCGACGCATGCGTCGTGATCAAATGATTCAGGTGCGTTGCCACGACAGTACCGGCATCGACCACGGTATAGCCCATGCTTTGCGCCTCATCGCGCAGCCCGGCATCGATCCACACCGCCGGCAAACCAAACGCAGGATCGGTCGTCACCAGGCCCGCCAGGGTGCCGCTGGCCATGCCCGGATTGATCGCCAGAAATTGCCCGTTCATCGATTCGCCACTCCCCACTTCCACCCCCTTGAGCGTGATCCGGTAGGCCGACGGTTTCAGCTCCAGGTTGTCGCGGATGTGCACCGGCGGCGCCAGGAAACCAACTTCCTGCGCGAACTTCTTGCGAATGCCTTTGATGCGCTTGAGCAGCTCGCCGCCCTGGGTCTTGTCGACCAGCGGAATCAAACGATAGCCCACTTCCAGGCCCAGCGTATCGACCGGCATGATGTCTTGCCAGCTGGCTTCTTCCTGCTCGGGCGCGGCCACCGGTGGCGGCGCTTCGACTTCGGCCGGCGGCGGAGCCTTGGCTTTCTTGTTGATCAGGTAAGCACTGCCGCCCAGCGCGCCGGCCAGCATCAGGAATACCAGGTTCGGCATGCCTGGAATCAAGCCCATGCCGCCGATGATCGCGGCGGTGATGTACAGCACTTCCGGCTTGGCGAACAACTGGTTCATCAGCTGCGTACCGATGTCATGCTCGCTGGCCACGCGCGACACCACGATACCGGCCGCGGTCGAGATGATCAGCGAGGGAATCTGCGCCACCAGGCCGTCACCGATGGCCAGCAGGGTGTAGGTCTTGGCCGCTTCGCCGAAGGCCATGTCGTGCTGCAAAACACCGACCAGCAAGCCGCCGATCACATTGATCACGGTAACCATGATGCCGGCCACGGCATCGCCGCGCACATATTTCGAGGCACCGTCCATGGCGCCGTAGAACTCGGCTTCCTGGGCGACTTCGGTACGGCGGCGGCGCGCTTCGTCTTCGGCGATCAGGCCGGCGTTGAGGTCGGCGTCAATCGCCATCTGTTTGCCAGGCATCGCGTCCAGGGCAAAACGCGCGCCCACTTCAGCGATACGGCCGGCACCTTTGGTGACGACGGTAAAGTTAATGATCGTCAGAATGATAAACACGACAATACCGACCGTGTAGTTGCCGCCAATCAGGAAGTGGCCGAATGCTTCGATCACCTTGCCGGCCGCCGCGCCACCGGTATGACCTTCAGTGAGCACGATACGGGTCGAGGCCACGTTGAGCGACAGGCGCAGCATGGTCGACACCAGCAGGATGGTCGGAAACGCCATGAAGTCGAGTGGCTTGACCGTGTACAGGCTGGTCAGCAGCACGATGACCGACAGGGCGATGTTGAAACTGAAGAACACGTCCAGCACGAAGGCCGGCAGCGGCAGGATCATCATCATGAGCAGCATGATGATGATGGCCGGCGCCGCCAGGGCGTTGCCGCCGCCTTTCATTGCACTTAACCAGGAGGGCATGTTCAGGCGGTTCATGGTGTGGCTCCGTTCTTCGGTTCAGGTTTGGTGTGCGATGCCGGGTCATGCGGGTCGAGCTCGGGTGGTACGCGCAGCCTGGTCGGCCGGTCGGGGTAAGTCCCGCCATCCTTCTTGTAGGCGCGCAGCTGGAACACGTACGCCAGCACTTCGGCCACCGCCGAGTACAGCGCTTCCGGAATCTCGTCGCCGATCTCGGTGTGCTTGTGCAGCGCCCGGGCCAGGGCCGGCGCTTCCAGCATGGCCACATTGTGTTCCTTGGCCAGTTCGCGGATGCGCGCCGCCACTTCATCGCTACCCTTGGCCACCACGCGCGGCGCGCCGCGCTGGCCATCGGCGTACTTCAGCGCCACCGCATAGTGGGTCGGGTTGGTGACCACCACATCGGCGGTCGGCACGTCGGCCATCATGCGGCGCTGCGACATCTCGCGCTGCATCTGGCGGATCTTGCCCTTGATCTGGGGATTGCCGTCCGACTCTTTCGACTCCTGGATCATTTCCTGGCGCGTCATCTTGAGCTTGTTCGCGTAATGCCAGATCTGGTACGGACCGTCAATCGCGGCCACTAGCCCCAAGCCGCCGACGATAAACAGGAACGCCGAGCCGATCAGGTCGACCATATGCGCGCTGCCGCTTTTCAGCGGCTCGACAGCCAGGCCGATCACGGCGTCTTTCTGGCTCATCACCACCATCCAGGCCACGCTGCCGACCACGATGGTCTTGGCGAGGGCCTTGAGCAGCTCGACCAGCGCGTTGGTCGAGACCATATTGCTCAGCCCGCGGATCGGGTTCAACTTGTTGAAATTAGGCATGAACGACTTGCTGCTGAACAGCCAGCCGCCGATCAGCAGGGGCGACGCCAGCGCCACCACCATGACCGCCGCCGCCAGCGGCAGGCAAGCCAGCATGACCTGGGCGATATCGCTGGCCACGCGCAGGATCATGGCGTTCGGGTCGAAGATTTGCTCGCGGCTCATGGCCAGGCCGGACACCATGGTCGCGTTCAGCTGGCGCACGATGCCGGTGCCGAAGAACCACAGGGTGCAGCCGGCCGTCATCAAGACCGTAAACGTCGCCACTTCGCGCGATCGGGGCACGTCGCCTTCTTCGCGCGCCTGCTCCAATCGCTTGGCTGACGCGGCTTCGGTCTTTTCTGCGTCGCTTTCGTCTGACATGCCAGGCTCCCGTTAACAGATGCCATTATTCGCGACATCGCCCTGGCGCTATCCATGGAGCAAGGCGGGAAACAGGGGTCAATTCGGGTGGTGGCAGGCGAACGGGGCTCCGGGGCGGGCTCTCGTATAATCAAAAATTATCAACTTCTACACGATTGCCATGAATTCGCTGGTACCGCCCGATCCCCAAGAGCCGCTGGTCGCGGCCGACCTCAAGGAGGATGGGGACTTTTCCGACATGCTCAGCGAGCAGCGCATCCTGCTGCCGGGAGCGCAGATGCTGACGGCCTTCCTGATCATCCTGCCGTTCAATGGCGGCTTCCGCCAGATCGTGCACACGGAAAAGCTGGTTTTCCTGGCCACCTTCGTGCTGGCGCTGACCAGCCTGGTGTTGCTGAGTGCACCAGCGATCCAGCATCGGCTGATGCGCCCGCTCAACGACCGCGCACGCTTCAAGCGCGTCGCGACGCGCCAGATCGTGGCCGGCGCGTTCACCCTGGCGGTGGCGCTGATCCTGGCGACCAACCTGGTGATGTCGGAAGTCTTCGGTACGCTGGTCGGACTGGCCGTGGCGGCGACGATCGCCACCTTCATCCTGTGCTTATGGTGGCTGTTGCCAGCCTATTTGAAGCGGATGCACGGATATTAGCGAGCGCCCCCGCTAGCGGCTCTTTTTCGCCTCGGCCTGCTTGAGCGTTTGCTCGATCGCCCCGAACACGGACTTGCCTGCGCCATCGAGCATCTCGATCCGGATCGTGTCGCCAAACAGCATGAACGGCGTGCTTGCGACGCCATCGGCGATCATCTCCAGCGCGCGCTTTTCGGCAATGCAGGAGTAGCCGCGCTTGGCATCCTTGTTCGACACCGTGCCGGAACCGAGTATCGTCCCGGCACGCGCATTGCGCGTTTTGCACAAATGTGCGAGCAGTTGCGCGAAGTTGAATACCATATCCACACCGGCATGCGGCTGGCCGACCAGCTTGCCGTTCCAGGTCGAGCGCAGCGGCAGGTGCACCTTGGCATCCTGCCAGTGCTCGCCCAGCTCATCCGGCGTGACTGCCACCGGCGAAAACGACGAGGCCGGCTTGGACTGCAGGAAGCCAAAGCCCTTGGCCAGCTCGGGCGGAATCAGGTTGCGCAGCGAAACGTCATTCACCAGCATGAGCAGGCGGATCTGTTGAAAGGCCTGGTCCGGTGTGCTGCCCATCGGCACGTCGCCCGTGATCACGGCCACCTCGGCCTCGAAATCGATGCCCCACTCCTCGTGCGCCAGCACGATCTCGTCCATCGGCCCGAGAAAATCATCGCTGCCGCCCTGGTACATCAGGGGATCTTCCCAGAACGAAGCCGGCATGTCGGCGTTGCGCGCCTTGCGCACCAGTTCGACGTGATTGACATACGCCGAGCCGTCAGCCCACTGAAAAGCGCGCGGCAAGGGCGCCATGCAGTTGGCGGGATCGAAATCGGCACTGCGCGAAGTCCGTCCGCTGTTGAGCATCTGGTACAAGTCGCCCAGCTGGGGCGAGATGAAGGCCCAGTCGTCCAGCGCCGCCTGCAGGGTCGGCGCGATGCCGTCGGCCACATGCATGGTTTTCAGGTCGCGCGAGACCACCGCCAGCTGGCCGTCGCGGCTACCGTCCTTGAGTGTGGCTAATTTCATGATCTGATTCGGCGCACGGGATCAGCCCGGCACCAGCAAGTCCAGCCGCGCCTGGTCCAGATAGCACCACTCGCCTTCGGCCAGGCCGAGCGATTCCAGGGCCAGCTGGCCGATGGCGGAGCGGTGCAGCGCGCTGCAATGGTTGCCGGCGGCGGCCAGCATGCGTTTGACCTGATGGTACTTGCCTTGTTCCAGCACGATTTCGAGCCGATGCTCGCCGCGCTGGACGCAGCTGAGCGCCGCCAGCGGCGCCGGCTCGTCATGCAGTTTGACGCCGGACAGAAGTTCCGCAATCAGTTCTGGCGTGACGGGGTCCTGGGTGGTGGCCTGATATATCTTGGGGATGTGGCGCTTCGGCGACGATTGGGTGTGGATAAATGGACCATCGTCCGACATCAGCAACATGCCGGTGGTGTCGTGATCGAGCCGGCCCACCGGCTGCACGTCGCGCCAGGTAAATTGCTCCGGGAGCAATGTCAATACGCCGGGGTGGTGGCTCGGCTTGCGCGAACACTCGACATTGACCGGTTTGTGCAGCGCGATATACACATGTTCGCGGTAAACCCATTCGTCGTCGAAGATCGTCATGACCAGCCCAGCGGTGTCGATAGCGGTCTTGTAGTCGGTGTGGGGGGCGCCATTGATGACGACTTCGCCGTCTTCAATGAGGGCGCGGCAATATTTGCGTGTGCCGAAACCCTGCGATTGCAGGATGCGGTCCAGGGATAATTTACTCATGGGCGAGACTTTACCAGATGCGCCCATGACGGCATAGGAATGCGCTTAGCGCTTTGTAGGATAAAGACCCGAGTGATGGCGAGTTAAGGAAGAGCCTTCACGCATCTTTGACACAGATCAAGAATAGCAAGAGCCCGGTTGTTAAACTGAAACTTCAGTAGGAATCGGCCTAACGCCACCTGCGAATGCTTACAGCAGCACCAGGGAAATTGAACAGGACAACATGATGAGGACCAGGATGCGCACTATTACTTCCGCCGCCACGCAATTGAACACCGCCGACTTCCTGGAATCGGCTGCCGACAATCTTCCCGACAATCCCCTGGCCCAGTCGGCGCTGGAGACCACGCGTGACGCGATCGCACGCTGGACCGGCGGCATCCACCTGCCGCGCATGCTGGTGCCGGGCATGGTGCGCGTGTCGCCGCAGGCGCGCTGGTATGCGCAGGCCAACAATGGCTTCCAGGAATGGCTGAGCCAGGGTGGTTTCGGCCAGGGCTTCGATGGCGAGCCGGGGCAAGCCAGCAGTGCCGATTGCGCCGGCGCGGCTGCCCTCGATGTCGACTGCACCGAACGCAGGGTGGCGCGCCTGGGCACGGTCGACGCCGACAGCAGCGATGCCTGCATCGATTAATCCGGGTGGACAGGCTTGCGCCTGCCACCCTTGAGCGCGCCGCCAGGCTCCCGGCGCTGAAGCGGGTCCTTCAGCGCGCCCATGGCGGGCATGACGGATCTGCCGCTCCCGCCGCCCGCAGTGGGGATGCGCCTGGCACCGAAGGCCTCAAGTCCCCTCGCGCGTGGCCAGCACGCGGTCGATCAAACCGTATTGCGCCCCTTGGGCGGCCGACATGTAATTGTCGCGGTCCGAATCCTTGTCGATTTGCGCCAGCGTCTGTCCGGTGCGTTCGGCATAGATGGTGTTGAGACGGTGACGCAGGTACAGCACTTCGCGCGCCTGGATCTCGATATCGGCGGCCACGCCCTGCGACCCGCCATGCGGCTGGTGCATCATCAGGCGCGCATTCGGCAAGGCGTAACGCTTGCCGGTCGCGCCGGCGGCCAGCAGGAACGAACCCATGCTGGCGGCGAAACCCGTGCACAGGGTCGACACGTCCGGCTTGATGAACTGCATCGTGTCGTAGACCGCCATGCCGGCATACACCGAGCCGCCCGGCGAATTGATATAGAGTGAAATATCCTTGTCGGGATTGTCCGATTCCAAAAACAGCAATTGGGCGACGATCAGGTTGGCCGATTGCTCGGTCACTTCCCCCACCAGGAAAATCACGCGTTCTTTCAGCAGGCGCGAGTAAATGTCGAAGGCGCGTTCGCCGCGTCCTGTCTGTTCGATCACGGTGGGCACCAAGCCTAGTCCCATAGGAAAATTCGAAGTCATATGCATTCTTTCGCGGTAGAGTTGAATCGCGGAGCCGATTCCGCCCGCTTGACGCCTGCGCCGCTGCGCCATGTGACAATAAAAAAATAGATCGCTGGCGTGTCACATCCGGGCAATGCCGGGCGTCAGGTGGTACCACACCCTCACAGGAGATTCCCGATGCCGCGCACGACCGATACCGAGGGTGCCTTGTTCGAACAGTTGCGGCCGCGCCTGACCGCGATCAGCCGCCGCATCGTCGGCAGCGAAGCGGAAGCTCAGGACATCGTGCAGGACTGCTTTCTGAAATGGCAAGGCACCGATCAGGCGGCGCTGGCAACGCCGGCGGCCTGGCTGACCACTGTGGTGCGGCACCAGTCGCTCGACTGCCTGCGCAAACGCGCCCGCGACAGCGTGGCCGCGCGCGGCGCCATGGAACTGGTGCCCGAGGCGCCGCCCGCGCCGCCGGAAGAGGGCTTGCTGCGGCGCGCCGAACTGGGCGAGGCGCTGGCCCGCCTGCTGGCCTGCCTGTCGCCGTCCGAGCGCCTGGCATTGATCCTGCATGAAGTGTTCGAACGCGAGCACGCCGACATTGCGGCGGCGCTCGGCACCACTACCGTGAATGCACGCCAGTACCTGGCGCGCGCACGCCGGCGCCTGCGTGAGCACGAGGCCGCAACGCCGGCCAGCGAGAAGCTCTGCCGCGAGCTGATCCGCCGCTTCCAGGCCGCGATCAACGGCCTGGACCTGCCGGCGATGGTGACCCTGCTCGGCGAGGAGCAGCCTGTGCCGGTACGCGCATCGCCCCGGATCCGCGCCGGCGCATGTGCCAACGATGCGGCCTACCGTGTCGTGCTGGCGGCCTAGAAGGCAGGCCACGCGGCAATGGCGGGATCAAAAAGAAGTCGCCAACGGCGAGACCCAAGCCATTTGGCCAAGGGATCGCACATCGACAAGATGGCGGAACAAACAAGGGCGGGAATAACATCGGCCAGATGGAAAACGACGGCTTTCGGCCGCCGTTTCCATGTCCCCAAAGAGGACTTCATGCGAGGAATTGTAATTCTCTCTATGCCGCATCATGATGCGGTTAGTAGTTCATTTCAAACAATATGCTGCCAACACACGCTTTACTTTTTATATCGGCCTCCCTTGGAAAGAACTACAGGTCTAATATAGAACACCTGCCCGAACATTCAAGGAAAATATTTGCCGGCGCTGTCAACGCAACGCTGGCCGTGCCGCTGGACCCAGGGTGTTGACCATCCCCGCGCCCACCGAGGCGCCGAATTTTTTCAGCACCCGCTCCGGCAAACCTTCATGCGCCGTGTAGTCGACAATATCTTCCGCCTTGACCACATCGCGTGCTGTCGTCTCGACCGTACCGAAGCCGTCGGCCAGGCCCATCTCGACCGCCCTGGCACCGCTCCAGAACAGGCCGGAGAAGGTCTCCGGCGTCTCTTTCAGGCGCTTGCCGCGCCCGCTGCGCACCACGGAGATGAATTGCTGGTGAATTTCGTTGAGCATGGCCTGGGCATGCGCCTTGTGCTTGTCGGACTGCGGGCTGAAAGGATCGAGGAAGCCCTTGTTTTCGCCGGCCGTCAGCAAACGCCGCTCGACCCCGAGTTTGTCCATGGTGCCGGTAAAGCCGAAACCGTCCATCAATACCCCGACCGATCCGACAATGCTGGCCTTGTTCACAAAGATCTTGTCGGCGGCGGCGGCAATGTAATAGCCGCCCGAGGCGCAGATTTCATCGACCACCACATACACCGGCTTGTTGGGATAGGCCTGTTTCAGGCGCAGGATCTCATCGACGATATTGCCGGCCTGGACCGGACTGCCGCCCGGGCTGTTAATGCGCAGGACCACCGCCACCGAACCGGCATCGGCAAATGCCTTGTTCAATGACGGAATCACCACATCGGCCGAGCCGCTGCCTTCCGATTCGATGCTGCCGTCGATTTCAATCAGCGCGGTATGGCGCCCCAGCGTTTCCATGTCGGAACCGCTGAAATCGAAATCGAAAAACGCCCACAGCCCGAAAAATGCCAGCCCGAGGAAGGTCAGCTTGAAGAAAATCCCCCAGCGGCGCGTGGCACGCTGTTCCCGCACCGTGGCAAAAACCAGCTTTTCCAGGGTGTCGCGCTCCCAGTTGCCCGTGGTCGGTGCCGCAGCCAGCGTGGTTTCCTTGGAATCGCCGAAAGTGTTGTCGCTCATAAATCGCTTTACGTAATAGGGTGTCAGTACTGCGCGCTCACGCCGCGGGCGGCTTGATGAACTCGTCGGGCTGCCAGTAAATCTGCCCGTCTTCCTCGCGCACGCCGATCGGACGCAGGCGGCCGCCCTTGCACGGTCCACCCGCGCAAAAGCCGCTTTCCGGTACATAAATGGCGCCGTGGGTCGAACACATCAGGTACAGGCCGCTCGACTCGAAGAACTCGCCTTCGGCCCAGTCCAGCTCGATGGGCACGTGGGCGCAGCGGTTCAGGTAGGCGTACACCGTGCCTTTGTGGCGCACCACGAAGCCGGTGGCCTTGTCGCCGAAGGCGCGCACGCCAAAGCGCACGCCGCGCCCGCCCTCGAGCACCTGGTCGGAACCGCAGACGAGCACGCCGCCAGCCTGGTCCGCCATCATGCGTTCTCGCTCAGCCAGGTGCGCAGCTGGGCCACGCTTTCGGCTGAGTAGATAGGATTGCAGGCGCTCAGCTGCTCGTGCGGATGGGCGCCGTACTGCACGGCGATCGCGGCCGCACCGGCGTTATTCGCCATCAGCACATCATGCGTGGTGTCGCCGATCATCACGGTGCGCTTCATATCCTGGCCCAGTTCACGGGTCAGTTCCTGCAGCATAGCTGGATGGGGCTTGGAGAATGTCTCATCGGCGCAACGGGTGGCATCGAACAGCGACAGCAGGCCGACCGCGTTCAGCGAACGGTTCAGGCCCACCCGGCTCTTGCCGGTGGCGACCGCCAAAAAGTAAGCTTCCTGCGAAAGTTCGGTCAACATCTCGCGAACGCCCTTGAACAGCACCAGTTCGTGGTCTTTCGACAAAAAGTGAAAACGGTAGCGTTCGACCATGCGCGGGTAGAAAGCGGGGTCGATATTCGGCATCACGGCCTGCATCGCTTCGTGCAAGCCCAGGCCGATCACGTGCGAAGCGGCATCGTCGCGCGGGATCGGCAAGCCCAAGTCCTTGGCGGCGGCCTGGATGCACTTGACGATGGTGGACGTGCTGTCCATCAAGGTTCCATCCCAGTCGAAAACGATCAGATCAAATTGCTTACGTGCCATGTATTGCGGCCGCTTGTGGCGGCCGGCTCCTTCCAGGATTGATCAACGCGCCAAGTCTAGTGAGACTAGCGCGGTGCTGTGTTCAGCGGTTTCCCCAAGCTTACCAAGAAACGTTCGCATTCTGCTGGCAACGGTGCATTTATCGTCACATCCTTGCCGGTTTCAGGATGGGTAAACGTAATCTGGTGCGCGTGCAGGAACATCCGCTTGAGCGCGCCGCGCGTGGCGTCGGCTTTGAGCAGGACACGGTTTAACGCAAAATCGCCGTACTTATCATCGCCAACAATGGGAAAGCCCGACGAAGCCAGATGAACGCGAATCTGGTGGGTACGCCCGGTTTTCAGCTCGGCTTCGAGCAGGGCGAACTTGTCGAACTTGCGCAGCAGGCTGAACACGGTGTGCGATTCCATGCCGCCGGCCTGCACGCAGACGCGGCGCTCGCCATCGGCCGTGGTGAACTTGTGCAGCGGCAGCTTGATGTGCTGGCGCGCGTTTTTCCAGTCGCCGTACACCATGGTGAGGTAGCGCTTGTCGGTCAGGCCGTCGCGCATCTGCTCGTGCAGATTGGTCAGGGCCGACCGTTTCTTCGCCAGCAACAACAGGCCCGACGTTTCGCGGTCGAGCCGGTGCACCAGTTCCAGGAACTTGGCATCCGGCCGGGCCGCGCGCAACTGTTCGATCACGCCGTAAGACACGCCCGAACCGCCATGCACCGCCACGCCGCAAGGCTTGTCGATGATGAGCAGGTGCGCGTCCTCGAACAGGATCGGAAACTCGGCGCCGGGCACCACGGCGGTCGATTTCTCGGCCACCCGCACCGGCGGAATGCGCACCACGTCGCCGCTTTCGAGCCGGTACAACTGGTCGATACGGCCCTTGTTGACCCTTACCTCGCCCGAGCGCAGGATGCGGTAAATATGGCTTTTCGGAACGCCCTTACAGACCCGCAACAAGTAGTTGTCGATCCGCTGTCCGGCTTCCTCTTCGGTAATTGTGACAAATTGGGCTTGAACGGGGGCCTGTGATGAAGGGGGAACAACATCGTTTTGCATCTTCATTTGCTCTGTCTTCCCAGAAATTCTCTCTAAGTCCTTCATTTTGAATATATAATCGACAGGCGGCGGTCAAACCTCTGCTGGTGTAAGAATTAAAACGATATTTTACACAGGGGCGTCTCCATCGGCCCCGCCAAATTGCAAATTCGATGGAAAAAATGTGTACGCACATCCCGGCGCGAATCAAGGTTGCACCGTTGTTGTAATCGGATAACGCGCAAGGCTGCGGAATGGATTGTTTGGAATTGTAAGGATAAGTACTGGCAAGCTGTCCCTCGGGGCCAGCTTGCCGGATGATGGCGTCGATAACGCTTGTCGTTTTCGCCCGACCCGATGTAAGCCTCATCCTGAAGGCTTGAGAAGAAGGGCTGGTGTTTAAGCCTGGTATCGAGTCTTAGTATGTTCGCTGGCTACGGTTTGGCTCAATGATTTCGCTCAGCCTGGCTTTGTCTGTGCCCCGGTCACACCGGGGCTGCTTCAGCTAAGTTGCAGGTGATGCGTGCACTCGGCATGTCGATCGACCCCACCGCGCCCTGTTGCGGCCGTAACGCTTTGCGTTGCTGCGCCGTGCGAAAAGGCATACCCACCCTCCACTTCCCTTCCCGCGTACATCCCTGTACTTTTCGCCGCCCCGCGCCCAGCGCAGAGCGGCACTAGAACGGCCCCCGGGTCGCGGAGTCAATAAAAATGAAACGCATGTTGTTTAACGCTACGCAGCAGGAAGAACTGCGCGTAGCGATTGTCGACGGTCAGAAACTGATCGACATCGATATCGAAACCGCTGGTCGCGAACAGCGCAAGTCGAATATCTACAAGGGCGTGATTACCCGGATCGAACCCTCGCTCGAAGCTTGCTTCGTCAGCTACGGCGAAGACCGCCACGGTTTCCTGCCATTCAAGGAAGTCGCCCGCACCTATTTCCGCGAAGGCGTCGATGTGCGTACCGCTTCGGTCAAAGAAGCGCTGCGCGAAGGCCAGGAAATCATGGTCCAGGTCGAAAAAGAAGAACGCGGCAACAAGGGCGCCGCCCTGACTTCCTTCGTTTCCCTGGCCGGCCGTTATCTGGTCCTGATGCCGAACAATCCGCGTGGCGGCGGCGTCTCGCGCCGGGTCGAAGGCGAAGAACGCCAGGAACTGCGCGAAACCATGGACAAGCTGGACTTGCCGCAGGGTATGTCAGTGATTGCCCGTACCGCCGGCATCGGCCGCAATGTCGAAGAACTGCAGTGGGACTTGAATTACCTGATGCAACTGTGGCGCGCGATCGAAGGCGCCGGCAAGTCGGCCAGCGGCGCCTTCCTGATCTACCAGGAATCGTCGCTCGTGATCCGCGCGATCCGCGACTACTTCCAGCCCGATATCGGCGAGATCCTGATCGATACCGACGATATCTACGAACAAGCGCACCAGTTCATGCGCCACGTGATGCCCGACATGATCCACCGGGTCAAGCGTTACAGCGACGATGTACCGCTGTTTTCGCGCTTCCAGATCGAACACCAGATCGAAACCGCGTATTCGCGCACGGTGCCCTTGCCATCCGGCGGCGCCATCGTCATCGACCACACCGAAGCCCTGGTTTCCGTCGACGTCAACTCGGCCCGTGCCACGCGCGGCTCCGACATCGAAACCACCGCATTCAATACCAACTGCGAAGCCGCCGAAGAAGTAGCACGCCAGCTGCGCCTGCGCGACCTTGGCGGCCTGATCGTCATCGACTTCATCGACATGGAAGTGGCGAAAAACCAGCGCGAAGTCGAAACCCGCCTCAAGGATGCCCTGCACCACGACCGTGCACGCGTTCAGATGGGCAAGATTTCCCGTTTCGGCCTGATGGAACTGTCGCGCCAGCGCCTGCGCCCTTCGCTGTCCGAAGGCTCGCACGTGACCTGCCCGCGCTGCTCCGGCACCGGCCACATCCGCGATACCGAATCGTCCGCCCTGCAGGTGCTGCGCATCATCCAGGAAGAAGCGATGAAGGAAAACTCGGCCACCATCCACGTGCAAGTGCCCGTCGATGTTGCCGCTTTCCTGCTCAATGAAAAGCGTGGCGAAGTGCTCAAGATCGAGAACCGCCACCGCATCAGCGTGATCCTGATCCCGAACAAGCATCTGGACACGCCGCACTACAAGCTCGAACGCATCAAGCACGACGATCCGCGCCTCGAAGACAGCCAGGCCAGCTACAACCTGGCCGAAGAAGCGGAAACCGACATGGCTTACAGCAAGCGCCAGAAGGAAGAAGTCAAGCCGCGCCAGGAAGCCGTCGTCAAGACCATCACCCCGGACCAGCCGGCCCCAATGGTGGACCGCTCCGAAGTGCTCAAGCCGGTCGCCCCGCCAGTCCAGGCACCGGTACTGACCGCCCCCGAGGAAGAAGGCTTCCTGGCCAAGATCATGGGCTTCTTCTTCAAGAAGGAAGCACCCGTCATCGCCGCTCCGGCGCCAGTCGCCCCGGCCAAGCCGGCCGCTGCGCCTGCCGGCCGCGAAGACCGCAACGGCCGTGGCCCGCGTGCCCGCACCCGTGGCGGCAAGCCGGACGGCCGTCCTGAGCGCGAGCCGGGCAAGCCAGCCGCACTGGAAGATGCCGGCAAGCCGGGCGATGCCGACAAGGCCGCCCGTCCGCCGCGTCCTCCACGTCCACCGCGCGAGCCGCGTGAACCGCAGGTCGACGCCGCCGGCGCGCCAGTGGCAGCGCGCGCCGAACGTGGCGAGCGCGCCGAGCGTGGCGAGCGTCCGGAACGTGGCGAGCGCACCGAGCGCGCACCGCGTCCACCGCGCGAACGCGCCGACTACCGCACCCCGGTAGCCGAAGCGAAAACCGACGAACTGGCCGTGGCGCCGGTCGTGGCTGACCCAGTCATGGTCAATGTCGCCGTGCCGCAAGGCGATGAAGAAGCAGCCGTGCCGAAAATGATCACCACGATCGGCCCGAACGGTGAAGAAATCGAAGTCGAAGCCGGTGGCGATGAGCCGCGCCGTCGCCGTCGTCGTGGCGGACGCAACCGCAATCGCCGCGACCGCGACCAGGCCGAGGGCATGGATGGCGAAGACGGCGACGTTGTCAATGAAGCCAGCTTCACCGTCGAACCAGCGCCAGCGGATGCACCGTCCTTCGAGAAGACCGAAGCGCCGGTGTTCGCCGCTGCCGAACCTGTCGTGGCCCGGCCGGTCGTTGCCGAGGCAGCAGCAGTGGAAGCTGCGCAAGCTGAAGCGGAAGCCGCACCTGAGCCCGTGTCGGAATACGTGGTAGCGCCAGCACCGGTGCAAGCTCCTGCACCTGCACCTGTGGAAGCACCAGCGCCTGCGCCAGTCGAAGCTGCACCAGCAGCCCCGGCTCCGGTAATGGAAGCGGCACCGGCACCTGCCGAGCCAGCTCCAGTGGCCGAGGTAGTTGCCACAGCACCAGTCGAAGCAGCGCCGGAAGTGGCTCCAGTAGTTGCTCCGGTACGCGAAGAAATCGTGCCGGCAACGATGTTCACCCCGGCCGATCCGGTTGCGGAGGAAGCTGCGGCAGCCGAAGCTGCGGCAGCCGAAACAACGGCTGCTGACGCAGCTGCACCGGTCGAAGCAGCGTCTGCGCCTGTTGCAGCACCTGCGCCGGCCCCTGTCGCGCCACCAGCGCCAGTTGCACCAGCACCGGTTGCAGCAGCGCCGGTTGCACCAGCACCGGTTGCAGCAGCGCCAGTTGCAGCGACGCCAGTGGCCGACCTGGCCGAGATCCTCGGTTCTGCCGGCCTGACCCTGGCGGCCACCGATCCTGAAAAGCTGCGTGCAGCCCAGGAAGCGGCCGCCAGCGCAGCGCCACCGGTACGCGTGCCACGCGAGCGCAAGCCGCTGCCGCCGCAAGTCGATGAGCCGCTGGTCCAGGTGGACACCAGCCGCCAGTAATCAAGGCGCAACAAAAAAAGGGGAAGCTGAGGCTTCCCCTTTTTTTACGTGAAAAAAACAGCGTATTTACCTTGAACCTGAGTCAACGATGACCCTTCCGGCCGATCTCCCTCCCGCTCCCGTCACCCTGCGCATGGCGTTCTGGTACTGGCTCAAGCTCGGCTTCATCAGCTTTGGCGGCCCGGCCGGCCAGATCGCGCTGATGCACACCGAACTGGTCGAGCGGCGCCGCTGGATTTCCGAACAGCGCTTCCTGCACGCGCTCAACTACTGCATGCTGCTCCCCGGCCCCGAAGCGACCCAGCTCGCCATCTACATCGGCTGGCTGATGCACAAGACCCGAGGCGGCATCCTGGCCGGACTGCTGTTCTTCCTGCCCTCGCTGCTGATCCTGATCGTGCTGTCGTGGATCTACATGGCGTACGGCACCCTGCCCGTGGTCGCCGGCATCCTGTACGGGATCAAGCCGGCGGTGGTGGCCGTGGTGCTGGCCGCCGCCTGGCGCATCGGCTCGCGCACGCTGAAAAACCGCATCCTGCTGGCGATTGCCTTCGCCGCCTTCCTCGCCATCGCGCTGGCCGAAGTGCCGTTCCCGCTGATCGTGCTGGCGGCGGCCACCATCGGCTTCGTCGGCGCCCGTGTGCTGCCGGCCCAGTTCCAGGTCGGCGGCCAGCAGCCGGACAGCCGCGCCTCGTACGGCCCCGCGCTCATCGACGATGACACCCCCACGCCCGCGCATGCCCGCTTCACCTGGCCGCGCCTGGCGCGGGTAGCCCTTGGCGGCCTGGCCCTGGGCGCCGGCGTGTGGCTGCTGCTGGCGTGGCGCTACGGGGCGGCGGGCGCGCTGGCGCAGATGGGCTGGTTCTTCACCAAGGCCGCGCTGATGACCTTCGGCGGCGCCTACGCCGTGCTGCCCTATGTCTACCAGGGCGGCGTCGAGCACTATCAATGGCTGACCGCGTCCCAGATGATCGATGGCCTGGCGCTGGGCGAAACCACGCCCGGCCCGCTGATCATGATCGTCGCCTTTGTCGGCTTCGTGGGCGCCTGGAGCCACGCCATCTTTGGCCCGGGCGGCGTGCTGCTGGCCGGTGTGGCCGGCGCCTGCGTGGCCACCTTCTTCACCTTCCTGCCCTCGTTCATGTTCATCCTGGCCGGCGGCCCGCTGGTGGAAGCGACGCGCGACAATGTGCGCATGACGGCGCCGCTGACCGCCATTTCGGCGGCGGTAGTGGGCGTGATCGTCAGCCTGGCGCTGTTCTTCGGCCAGCACGTGTTCATGCGTGGCGGAGGGATCGATATCGCGGCACTTGCCATCAGCGCGGCCGCCTGCGTGGCCCTGTTCCGCTTCAAGGTGGGGACCATCAAACTGCTCGCCGCCTGTGCCGCCGCGGGCCTCGTGCTATCGTATCGGCATGGCTGAAAAAATTATCATGCTCAGCGACGGCCGCGCGCCGCCGCCGGCAATCCCCGCGCGGCTCGATGCGCCCACCGGCCTCCTGGCCGACGCGCTCGGGCGGCCGCTGCACGACCTGCGCATTTCCGTCACCGACCGCTGCAATTTCCGCTGCGTGTACTGCATGCCCAAGGAGGTGTTCGACAAGGACTACGCCTACCTGCCGCATGCCTCGCTGCTCTCGTTCGAGGAAATCACCCGCATCGCGACCCTGTTCGTCGCCCACGGGGTGGAAAAGCTGCGCCTGACCGGGGGCGAGCCGCTGCTGCGCAAGAACCTGGAACGCCTGGTCGGCATGCTCAGCGCCCTGCGCACCCCAAGCGGCCGCCCGCTCGACATCACCCTCACCACCAACGGCTCGCTGCTGGCGAAAAAAGCGCAGTCCCTGAAAGATGCGGGCCTGAACCGGGTCACGGTGTCGCTCGATTCGCTCGACGATGCCACCTTCAAGCGCATGAACGATGTCGACTTCGCGGTGGCCGACGTGCTGGCCGGGATCGATCGCGCCCACGCCGTGGGCCTGGGACCGGTCAAGATCAATATGGTCGTCAAGGCCGGCATGAACGACCAGGAAATCGTGCCCATGGCGCGCCACTTCAAGGGCAGCCCGTACATCCTGCGCTTCATCGAATACATGGACGTAGGAGCGTCCAACGGCTGGAACCTGGCCGAAGTGATCCCCTCGGCGGAAGTGGCGCGCCGCATCTCGGCCGAGATGCCTTTGGTGCCGCTGCAAGCGAACTACAGCGGCGAAACTGCGGCGCGCTGGCGCTATGCCGACGGCGGCGGCGAGATCGGCCTGATCTCCAGCGTCACCCAGGCCTTCTGCAAGGATTGCTCGCGCGCGCGCCTGTCGACCGAGGGCAAGCTGTACACCTGCCTGTTCGCCACCCGTGGCCACGACCTGCGCGCCCTGCTACGCGAAGGCCGCGCCGACGCCGAAATCTCGGCCGCCATCGGCGCGCTGTGGCAGGTGCGCGCCGACCGCTATTCCGAAACCCGTACCATCAACACCAGCGGCATTGAAAGAGGCGGAAAACGCGTCGAAATGTCGTACATCGGCGGTTAAATGACACTACTTGACGATATGACCGGCCTGATTCTGGCCGGAGGGCGTGGCACCCGCATGGGCCACGTCGACAAGGGCTTGCAGCCCTTTCGCGGCGCCAGCATGGCCGAGCATGTGATGCGGCGCCTGGCGCCGCAGGTCGGCACGCTGGCCATCAACGCCAACCAGAACCTCAACGTCTACGCCGCTTTCGGCGTGCCGGTGTGGCCCGACCAGCTGACCGGTTTCGAGGGTCCGCTGGCCGGGCTGGCCACCGGCATGGCCCGCTGCGCCACGCCGCTGCTGGTCACGGCGCCATGCGACTCGCCATTCCTGCCGCCCGACCTGGTAGCGCGCCTGCGCCAGGCACTCGACGCCGGCGGCGCCGACCTGGCGCTGGCCGAAACCGAAGAAGCTGGCGCGGATGGCGTGCCGCGCATCCAGCCGCAGCCCGTGTTCGCCCTGGTCCGGACCAGCGCCCTGCCCCGGCTGCAAGCCTACCTTGCCGGCGGCGGACGCCGCATGGATGGCTGGTACGGCGGCATCAGGGTGGTGCGCGTGCGCTTCGACGATGCCAGCGCCTTCCGCAACATCAACACGCTGGACGAACTGCGCCAGTGCGAACCTGAATAATCCCTCACCCAAGCACACCATGACCACGCCAACCCTGAACGACATCACCAGCTGTTTGTCCGCCTACGACCCCGATGCGCTGCCCGTGCGCGACGCGCAGCGCGTCATCCGCGACTTCATCGAGCCGGTCGGCGCCATCGAACAGGTAGCGCTGCTGGCGGCGCTGGACCGGGTGCTGGGCGCGGACATCATCTCGCCGATCAGCGTGCCGGCGCATGACAATTCGGCCATGGACGGCTACGCCCTGCGCGGCGCCGACCTGTCCGGCGATAGCCCGGTCACCCTGGCGGTGGTAGGCACCGTGTTCGCGGGGCGCCCGTCCGGGGTGGTTGCGGGCAGCGGCGAATGCGTGCGCATCATGACCGGCGGCGTCATGCCGGCCGGCTGCGACAGCGTGGTCCCGCAGGAACTGGTCGCGGCAATCGGCGAGGACAGCATCACCATCGCGCCCAATGTGATCCGCAGCGGCGACAACCGCCGTTTTGCGGGCGAAGACCTGATGGCCGGCAGCGCCGCCCTGCGCAAGGGGAAAGTCATCCGCCCGGCCGACCTGGGGCTGCTGGCCTCCCTCGGCATTGCCACGGTGCCGGTGGCGCGGCGCCTGCGCGTGGCATTCTTTTCCACCGGCGACGAACTGCGCTCGATCGGCCAGCCGCTCGACGCCGGCTGCGTCTACGACAGCAACCGCTACACCCTGCACGGCATGCTCACGCGCTTAGGTTGCGAGATCGTCGACATGGGCGTCGTGCGCGACGATCCGCAAGCGCTGGAAGACGCGCTGCGCCACGCCTGCGAAAACGTGGACGCCATCGTCACCTCGGGCGGCGTGTCGGTCGGCGCGGCCGACTACACGCGCCAGATCATGGCCAAACTGGGCGACGTGAGCTTCTGGAAGATCGGCATGCGCCCGGGCCGGCCGCTGGCGTTCGGCCGCATCGCCTCGCACGGCCACAGCGCCTTCCTGTTTGGCCTTCCCGGCAATCCGGTCGCCGTAATGGTGTCGTTCTACTTCTTCGCACGCGACGCGCTGCTGCGCATGATGGGCGCCGATGCGCCGCTGCCGATGCTCAAAGTACGTTCGGCCGGCGCCATCCGCAAAAAACCGGGCCGCACCGAGTACCAACGCGGCATCCTCGAACGCGATGACGAGGGCCTGCAAAGCGTGCGCATCACCGGCTCGCAAGGCTCCGGCATCCTGCGTTCGATGAGCGAGGCGAACTGCATGGTGATCTTGCATGATGAGCAAGGCAACGTCGAGGCGGGCGATCTGGTCGACATCATGTTGTTCGATGGCTTGATTTGAAAAATGCAACTCGTCCTAGTGCCGCTCATCCTGTACGGCATGGCGAAAATGCTTTCCACGCACGTCCTCGATGGATCGCTACCGTCGGCTTAAGCAACATCCCGCTTCCCAGGGGTGTGACACCATTCGATTGAATCGGCTGCGCGCTCAAGACGTAATGGGATGACGCTTACACAATTTTTCATTGATATTTTTTATTACCAGCGCCAGGAATTGTCTCCACGAAGCAAGACTATATTGACTTTTTAGCATTTTTGCATATATAATATCGTGCACCAACTATTGACTCTTCACTCATCCAAAGGAAAAACATGTCCATATCCCATGTTACGGCGGCATTGTTGCTTGCAGCGCTGGCTTCATCGCCTTCGGCTGACGCGGCGGGACGTAACAAAGTCGTCTCACAGATCAGCAACATGAAGATCGAATTGATTGACCTGAACCCCAACGACAACATCACGCCGTCCGTACAGTTTGACACCACGAAATACGATTCACACAGTCGGTACCAGTCGAATGATGGCAATTACAGCAACGATTTGGCCCAGGATACCTACAGTCCCGGTTCCACTGCAATTGGTGTTTCGTACGGTGGAACATCTGCATGGTCGACCCCGACGACGCTGGGCGCCAATGCTCAAATATGGACGATGGAAGGCGTACGCGATTATGATATGTTAAATTCGCGCGGCAGAAGATCGTTACTTTATTACAATCTTACGCCGGACACCCTGATCCGGGTGACGGGCACGGCGATGCTCGATATCAGCGGAACCAGTAGCGAAGGTACTGACGCCATAGCTTGGATCGAAGGCAGGCCTTGGAATGGTCAGGAGGTTGACCAGAAGTTTGAAATTAGGTCAGGGGCGCTGAGCCAAGATTTCACCGTCGACATTGCCAATAGCCCCCTAAAAGGGGGATATATTTACTTTAATACCTATGCGCTTACTTTCGCAACTCCGGTTCCGGAACCGGCCACCTACGGTATGTTACTTGCCGGGTTGAGTGTTGTTGCCCTGCGCCGGCGGAGGCAACGTGCACGTTAGGTAGTGACAGGCCGGCGCGCGTTACGCCTGGGCGTGACATGGCTGGTTCACGCGTGCCTGGCCACTGTATTCCAGGGCTGCGGAAGTAAGGAGCAATGTTTCAAGGTCTCATAAATAGTCACACATTTCCTTCAACTCACGTTATGCAATGAGGTATAAAACATCAGTAATGATATGAAAATCATCTTTGAAATCCATTCAATTGTGATTTTTATGGCAATATCGTTGTTTTTTATTCACTCCATTTTGCCCTAGCTTGTCTATTTATTGCTGCATTTTCTACGGAGTTCTCATAGGAGGAATGCTTTAAAAGCATCATTGATAGTAATTTACTATCACCCTGATCGTTAGGTTTTATGAGAGAACGGACTGGCTCACTTGCTAATATCAATCTCTACCTAACCAATTTGGTCAGAGATCATGATGCCCGCAAGCAGCTTTACAGTTGCAAGTCACAAGGTCCCGAGCGCTGTGCGGGCTTGCGTGTTGATGCTGGGTGCGGCGCTGATGCTGGCGGCGAACCCGGTCAAGGCGGCGTCCAGCGCCCGCATCGAAAAGTGCAACTGGGACCACCCCGGCGTGAACCCCTTCATGGGTGATGTGGTGGCGGCAGTGGACCGTTACCGCGACATTCCGCCGCAGGTGCGTGCGCGCCTGAAGGAGCGCATGGCGGACCGCAATTTCGACGAATTCGTGACCATCGGGCGCGACTCGATCAAGGGCCAGAACTACTACGAATCGAAGATCCGCGACATGCATTTCGGCGCTGGCACGGTGTGCGGGAGCGTCTCGCGCGCCGGCTGGAGCACCAAGACCAAACAGGCGGGCCTGGTGTACTGCGAAGGCGATCACTGCATCCTGGTGCCGACCGTGTGCCGCAACGTGAGCCGCATCCATCGCCTGGGCACCAGCAGGCCGTCCAGACCCCGCACGGCGGGCGGTCCCGGTTCATCGATGTCGCTATCGGAACAGCCGCCGGCAGCGGAGAGCGAACTGGCGCTCGCGCTGCGCGGCACCAGCGCCGAACCCAAATTTCCGGTCCCGGAGCACGCATCGAGCACGCCGCCGGGACTGATTGCCTACCAGGGAGGGGTTCCGGTCCCGCCGATCGGGCCTGGTGGCTTCGGGCCGCCGTTCAGGGATGGGCCGACTACCGGCATCGACCTCACGCCCGTCCCCGACACTAACCTGCCCGCGGTGCCAGTGCCCGAGCCGGAACAATGGATGATGATGGGATTTGGGCTGGCTGCGGTGCTGGCCGCCGCGCGGCGGCGCCGCAGGACGTTGTCGCCGCTGTAGCCTTCGTCGCCGCTGTAGCCTTTGTCGCTGCTGTAGCCTTTGTCGCTGCTGTAGCCTTTGTCGCTGCTGTAGCCTTCGTCGCTGCTGTAGCCTTCGTCGCTGCTGTAGCCTTCGTCGCTGCTTTAGCCTTCGTCGCTGCTTTAGCCTGTGTCGCCGCTGTAGCCTTTCTCGTCGCTGTAGCCTTCGTCGCCGCTGTAGCATCCGTCAACCCGCTAGCCCCAATACCGTCATTCCCGCGCAGGCGGGAATCCAAAGCACCGTCGAGTCGCCGGCAGGGCTTGGGTTCCCGCCTGCGCGGGAACGACGGTTTTACATGTAGCGCTTGCGCTTACGTTTGCGCTTTCCTTTGCGCTTACCTTTGCGCTTGCGCTTACCTTTGCGCTTACGTTTGCACCTTACGCGTCACTGTCAATATCAGGCCCCATCATCAGCTGCGCCGCCTCGCTCGGCAACGCCTCCACCGACTTGAGCTTGCGCGCCATCTGCCGGCTGCGTACTTCCGCGCTCTCGATATTCTTGGCCGCCTTTTCTAGGGTCAGCTTGGTCTGCGTAAGCACATCGCCAAACTTGGTAAATTCCGTCTTCACCGCCCCCAGCACCTGCCACACTTCGGACGAGCGCTTTTCCAGCGCCAAGGTACGGAATCCCATCTGCAAACTGTTCAGAATCGCCGACAGGGTCGACGGTCCCGCAATCGACACGCGCAAGGTGCGCTGCAGATCATCGGCCAGGCCCGGCCTGCGCATGACCTCCGCATAAAGCCCCTCGGTCGGCAGGAACAGGATCGCAAAATCGGTGGTCAGCGGCGGCGAAACGTACTTGTCGCAGATTGTCTTCGCTTCCAGCCGCACGGCGCGTTCGAGCTCACGCCCGGACAGCGCCACGCCGTCGGCGTCGGCCCGGTCGGCCGCGTCGAGCAGGCGTTCGTACTGCTCCTTGGGGAACTTGGCGTCGATCGGCATCCACACCGGCGTGCCACCCTCCACATGGCCGGGCAGCTTGATCGCAAACTCGACCCGCGCCCCGCTGCCAGGAATGGTCTCGACATTCTTGGCATACTGGTCCACCGTCAGCACCTGTTCGAGCAGCATTTCAAGCTGCACTTCGCCCCAGGTGCCGCGCGTCTTCACGTTCGTGAGCACGCGTTTCAGGTCCCCCACGCCGATGGCCAGCTGTTGCATCTCGCCCAACCCCTGGTGCACCCGCTCCAGACGTTCCGACACCTGGCGGAACGATTCGGACAAGCGCGTCTCCAGGGTGGCGTGCAGCTTTTCGTCAACCGTCTTGCGCATCTCTTCCAGGCGCGCACCGTTGTCGTTCTGCAGGTCGCGGATTTTCGCTTCCAGGGTCGAGCGCACTTCCAGCATGCGCTGGGCGTTCGACTCAGTCAGCGCCGACAGGGTCTGGTGCATGGTGTCGGCAAAGCGCTTGAGCGTGGCCGACTGCTCTTCGCGCACACTGACGCTGGCCATGTGAATTTGCTGGCGCATGCTGTCGAGCTGCTGAACGGTGGCGCCGTGGTACTGCGCCAGCGTAGCGCCGATGTCCTGGCGCGTGCCTTGCGCGCCGGCCTGCAGTTCCAGACGCAGTTCGCGCTCCAGCCGTTCGAGCTGCGCGCCCCCGTTACCGGCCCCGCGCGCGCGCAGCAGCAGCAAGGCCTGCAAGACAATGACAATGACCGCCAGCGCGGCGAGAATCAAAAATTCGGTCTGGGTCATGACATCAACCGGGCTGGTTGCGCATCCAGTCGGCGGTCTGGTAGAACGACTCCATCAGG
The DNA here is from genome assembly GCF_011682175.1 of Massilia frigida. Classification (GTDB taxonomy): domain Bacteria; phylum Pseudomonadota; class Gammaproteobacteria; order Burkholderiales; family Burkholderiaceae_D; genus Telluria_A; species Telluria_A frigida. The sequence continues at coordinate 99,743 of NZ_WHJG01000014.1, read as the reverse complement.
CGCAGGCGCAGCGCTTCATCGATGCCGATATCTTCCATCGCCCATGCCATGGCGCGCAGCCACTGATCGCGCTCGCTGCCGCCGATGGCAAACGGCAGGTGGCGCGCGCGCAGGCGCGGATGGCCGTACTGTTCGACGAACAGGTCGGGCCCGCCCATCCAGCCGCTCAGGAACATGAACAGCTTGTCGCGCGAGCCGTCCATCGACGGCGGATGCAGCGCGCGGATGCCGGCAAACTCGGGCTCCAGCTCCATCAGGTCGTAGAAGCGGTCGACCATCTCGCGCACGCGCGCTTCGCCACCGATGACGTCATACAGGGTTTGTGGTTCACTCATGCCGCCATGATAGCGCAGCGCGCGCGCCGCTGTCAGACCAGTGTGAGGCGGCGCAGGCGGCGCGTCGATGGCCAGCTGTCCATCCCGACCTCCGGACGCATGTCGGCGCAGGCGTCGAGCAGGCGCGCGCACTGGGCGCTTGTCAGGCCGCTGTTGAGCGTGAGGCGCACCAGCGAACGGTTCTTGGCGGTGGCCGGCGCGCAGAACACGGCGCCGTGGATGCCGCGCCGCTCCAGCGCCTTGCGCAGCGCCAGCGTGCGCGGTTCCGGTCCCGCTTCGAGCGCGACGATTTGTTCGCTGCCGTCGTCGACGTTGTAGCCCAACGCACGCAGGCCGTCCCTCACCGTGCGCGTGACGCGGGCCAGCGCCGCGCGGCGGCCATCGGCGGCGGCGATGAAGTCGAGCGCCGCATCGAACCATGCCAGTTCGTGCTCCAGCAGGCAGGAGCTGAAGATCGCCGGGCGCGAGGCCGACAGGAAGTAGCCCTTGAAGTGGCTGGAACAGGTAATGAAGCCGGCCCGCCCGGCGAAGCACTTGGCTAGCGAGGCGGTGCGAAAGTGCACCTGTCCCTCCAGTGCCAGCGCCGCCACCAGCCCGGCCCCGCGCGGGCCGTGGGTGCCGAGCGAATGCGATTCGTCGACCACCAGGATGCTGCCGCTGCCGGTGGCGATGCGCGCCACCTGTTCCAACGGCGCGACGCTGCCGTTGGTGCTGTACAGCGCATCGACCACGATCACGCCGGGACCGTGCTTGCGCACCTGGCGCTCCAGGTGCGCCGCGTCGTTGTGCAGGAACGGCAGCGCGGTGGCCTGCGCCGACTGCACGCCTTCCCACAGCGAGGCATGCGCCATCATGTCGAGATAGACCGGCACCCCCGGCCCGGCGATGGTTTGCAGCAGGCCGACGTTGGCGGCCCATCCGGACTGGGTCAGCACCGCGTCTTCGGCGCCCATGAAGGCCGCCAGCTTCGCTTCCAGCCGGTGCTGGGCGCTGCCCTCTTGCAGGAATACGGAGGACATCAGCATGCCCGCCCGGCTCGTGACGAGGCAGCGCGCCTGCGCCTCCAGCAAGGCCGCTTCGCCGGAAATGCACAGGTAGTCGTTGCTGGCCAACATGATCGCGTCGGGCTGGGGTGGCGTCCAGACATGCAGATGCTCGCCGCCCAGCAACTGCGCGACGCGGGTCACGTAATGCTCATCCATGCGGCCTGTGACGAAGGATGGCATGGCCAGTTCGGCGCGCACGGCAGTCGAAATGTGATCGGCAGCAAAAGACATGAATTCTCCTTGGAAAAATTATCCATTCTGTGCCGCCCTTCCTTGCCATTCCTGCAACATCGATGGAGCTTGACATATATCAAATTGCAAAATATCAACATAGGTCAAGATTGCTCTTCCCCGCCCACCGCTGCGAGTCCGGAAACCCTTCCATGATGTTTGCCAGTGCCCCCGCCCCGTTTTTCACCGACCGTCTGCGCGAGTTCGTGCTGCATTGGCTGCTGCGCTGGCTGGTGCACAACGAGCGTCACCACGCCCACGCGACCGGACCCTTCATCGTGCTGGCATGGATCGGCTTCCTGGGCATGCCGGCCTATTATTCGATCTGGACCTACTGGTTTCCGCAGGAGTTCGAGAGCCTTGCCCTGCGCCTGATCGGCGCGGCCCTGTGCCTGCCCGCGCTGGCCCCGGGGCGCCTGCTGCGCGGGCGTTTCGTGCATGCCTATCTGTTCATCGCGGTGACCTATGTGCTGCCGTTCCAGTTCGCCTTCATGTACCTGATGAATCACGGTTCGGCCGTGTGGAGCCAGTCGCTGCTGATCGCGCTGACGGTGCTGTTCCACTTTCGCACGCGCCTGGCGCTGAGCGCCTGCGCCACCGGCACCGTGCTGGCCTGCGCCCTGTTTGCGCTGGTCGGCGAGCCGGCTTTCATGCTCAGCCCCACGGTGCTGGAACAGCTGCCCATCTACGCCTTCACCATCGTCGCCGTGTCGGTGGCCAAGGCCGGGCGCGGGGCACTGGCGCGCGCGAAGCTGGCCGGCGTGGCGCACGGCCTGGCCAGCGTGTCGCACGAGCTGCGCACGCCCCTGATCAGCGTCGAGGCCAATGTGCGCGGCATCTACCGCCGCATCACGCCGCCGGCCCAGGCCAGCGAGGCCGACTGGCAGGCGATGTGCGAAGCGATGGCGCGCATCCAGTACGAGGTACGCCACATGAACCACATGATCGACCTGTTCCTGCTGTCGGCCAGCGCGGTCCAGCAGCAGCTCGAAGCGAGCGAGGTGATATCGATGCGCGAGGTGGTCGAGTCGGTGATCCGGCGCTATCCGTTCGCCGCGCAAGCGCAGCGCGATGCGGTCAGCGTCGCCATCCGCGCCGACTTCCGCTTCGCCGGCAAGCACGAGCTGTCGGTCGTCGTTTTGCTCAACCTGCTGCGCAACGCGCTCAAGGCGCTGCACCGGGCCGGCAAGGGACGCATCCGCATCGTCGTCGACGGCCGTCCCGACACGCCGCGCCTGCTGGTGATCGATACCGGCTGCGGCATCGCCGCGCGCCAGCTGCCGATGATCTTCCAGCGCTTCTTTTCCTACCCAACCAGTTCCGGCGCCGGCATCGGCCTGGCCCTGTGCAAGGACATCATCGATGCCTGGCAGGCCAGCATCCGCTGCACGTCGCGCGAGCGTGGCTACACCATGTTCGTGCTCGAATTTCCGCGCGTGGCCGCAGAGCCGCCCGCGCATTGACCCGCCATGAAAGGCCCAGCATGCCCCTGCCGATTTACAGCCATCCCAGCCTGACCGTCCTGATCGACGACAGTGACAGCTTCCTGAAAAGCGTCGCCTTCCAGCTCGACCCGGCCCTGGCCAGCAAATGTTTTGCCGACACCAGCAGCGCGCTGGCCTGGATCGGCGCCCACGGCGAACGCCAGCCGGGCCGGCTGGCGGCCAGCTACGATACCTATCCCGGCTCGACGGAGCGCTGCAACGTGGCCTTCGATATCGACCAGATCCACCGCATCAGTTTCGAGCCGCAGCGCTTCATGACGCCGTCGGTGGTGGTGGTCGATTATTCGATGCCGCAGATGGATGGCCTGGAGCTGTGCGAGGCGCTGCGCCACCTGCCCTGCAAGAAGATCCTGTTTACCGGCGTGGCCGACGAAAAGGTGGCGGTCGACGCCTTTAACCGCGGCCTGATCGACCGTTACATCAAAAAGAGCGACGATGGTGCGCTCGACAAGCTCGAAGCCGAAATCGTGTCGCTCCAGCAGGCGTATTTCGCCGCCCGCTCCGACCCGCTGCGCGACCTGCTGGAGCTGCACAACCACAGCTTCCTGAGCGACCCGGCGTTTTCCGCGGTGGTGCGCATGGTGGTGGAGCAGCACGGGATCGTGGAACACTATCTGTATCCGAATCCGGCCGGCATCCTGCTGTACGACGCGCGCGGACGCGCCCAGCTGATGGTGGTCGAAACCGAGGCCGGGATGAACGCGCACTACGAGGTCGGTTGCGACAACGATGCGCCGCAGTCGTTCCTGCAGGCGGTGCGCGAGCGCTGCATCGTGCCGTATTTTCGCGAGGGCGACGGCATGTATGCGCGCGATTTCGCCAAGAACTGGCACCGCTGGACCGCGCCCGCGCAGCGCTGCCGGGGCGGCCAGACCACCTATTACTGGGCACTGTTCGCGCTGGAGCCGGGCGAACTGGAGCAGCCAGCCCACCCGTTCGCGGCCTTCCTGCGCGAGCGCGAGACGGCACCCTGATGCCAGCGTGCTTACGTACCGCGCAAGGTCTGCAAGGGCGGCTGGCGCAGCACATTGCGCAGCCCGAGCCAGCCGCCGATGATGGCGCACAGCGCGCCCACCACCAGCCCGGCCAGCCACACCATCGGGCTGAAAGTCCAGGGGAACTTGAACTGGTAAGTGGCCAGCGCCCAGCCCAGCGCCGCCGCGCCCGACGCGGCCAGCAAACCGGCCAGCCCGCCCACCAGCGAGAACTCGATCCACTGCGCGCGCGAGAGCTGCTTGCGGGTCGCGCCCAGCGCGCGCAGCAAGCCCGCTTCGCGGGTGCGCTCGTCCTGCGATCCCATCAGCGCCGCGTACAGCACCAGCACCCCGGAGGCCAGGGTGAACATGAACAGGAACTCAACCGCGGCCACCACCTGGTCCAGCACTTCCTGCAACTGGCGGATGATGCCGCTCACGTCGATCACCGTCAGGTTCGGGTAGTCGCGCGTCAGCGCATTGGTGAACGTGCTTTGCGCCGGCGGCAGGTGGAAGGCGGTCATGAAGGTTTGCGAGGTTTTCTCCATCGCGGTCGGGTTGATGATCACGAAAAAATTCGCGCGCATCGAGCCCCATTCCAGCTTGCGCAGGCTGGTCACCCTGGCGTCGACCAGGGTGCCGCCGACATCGAAGCGCATCGTGTCGCCCAGTTTCAGGCCGAGCGTCTTGGCGATGCCCTGTTCGACCGAGGCTTCGGCCACGCCCGGCGCATCCTGGTACCAGCGGCCGCCCACGATCTGGTTCGAGGCCGGCATGTCATTCATGGTCGAGAGGTTGAATTCGCGCTCGGCCAGGCGGCGCGCATTGTCGTCCTGGTACGTGGCGGCGCTGATAGTCTGGCCGTTGACGGCGGTCAGGCGTCCGCGGATCATCGGGAACATCTGCGCTTCGCTGACCTTGGCGGCGGCGATGCGCTGGGCCACTTCGTTTTTCTGGTCGGGCAAAATGTTGATGATGAAGCGGTTGGGCGCGTCCGGCGGGGTGGCGCTGCGCCAGGCCGTCATCAGGTCGCCGCGCACCACGGTCAGCAGCAGCAGGGCCATCAGGCCGAGCGCGAGCGACACCACCTGCACGATGGTGGCGCCCGGGCGGCGCTGCAGCGAGGTGACGGCGAAGCGCCAGCTCTGGTTGTCGAGCGCGCCGCGCAGTGTTTTCAGCGCCGCCAGGCCGCCCCAGGCCACCAGCGCGAAAACCGCGAAGCCGCCCAGGAAGCCGGCCGCGGTGGACAGCGCCAGCGTGACGTCGCCCGCCTGCCACAGCATCAGGCCGACGAACACGATCAGGCCCAGGCCGTAGGTGGCCAGCGCCATCGGCTTGGGCGCTGCCTGTTCGCGCCGGATCACGCGGTTGTGCGGCACGTTGCGCAATTGAAGGATCGGCGGCAGCGCAAAGCCGACCAGCAGCAGCATGCCGGTGGCGATGCCTTGCAGCGCCGGCAGGAAGGACACCGGCGGCAGGTCGGTGCTGAGCATGGACCCGATCAGCTGCATCAGCACGAAGTGGCCGCCGAAGCCGGCCAGCACCCCGAGCGCGCTGCCGGCCAGGCCGACCAGGGCGAATTCGATCAGGTACAGCATGGTCACCTGGTTTTGCGTCAGGCCGAGGCAGCGCAGCATGGCGCAGGCGTCCAGGTGGCGCTGCATGAAGCGGCGCGCGGCCATGGCCACGGCGACCGCCGCCAGCATGGCCGAGAGCAGGCCGACCAGCGACAGGAAGCGGTCGGCGCGGTCGAGCGTGGCGCGCATTTCGGGACGGCCGTTTTCGAGCGACTCGACGCGCACGCCGCGCACCTTGTCCGCCTCGATGCGGGCCGTGATCCATTCTTCAAACGCCTTGACGCTGTTGGTGTCGTTGTTGGACGGCGCGCTCACCTGCAAGCGGTAGGTGACGCGCGAACCGTTGTCGATCAGGCCCGTCGCGGCCAGGTCGGCCAGGGGGAGCATCACGCGCGGCGAAAAATTGGCGAACGAGGGGCCGCGGTCCGGTTCCGAAGCGATCAGCTGGGCGATCGTGAATTCCTTGTCGCCCACGCGCATGCGGCCGCCGACGCTGGTCTTGAGCGCGGTAACGATGTTGGGGTCGACCCACACCGTGCCCGCCGCGGGCGTGGTATCGGTTTTCTGGCCCAGCGCGGCGCTGGCCTGCTCCATGCTGGTGGTGATGCGCAGCTGGCCGCGCAGCGGGTAACCGGGCGAAACGGCCTTGACCGCCGCCAGCAGCGACACCGATTGCTCGCCCTCGCCGGCCTGCGCCATGCTGGGGAAGGTCACCGTATCGGCCAGCACCAGGCCGCGCTTGACGGCTTCGGCGCGCCAGGCGGGATCGAGCGGCTGGTCGGCATTGACCAGCAGGTCGGCGCCGAGCAGCTGGTGCGCATCGCGATTGAGGCCGCTGCGCATGCGGTCGATGAAGAAACCGACCGCCGACAGCGAAGAGACGGCGATGATCAGGGCGATCAGCAGGAAACGCAGTTCACCGGCGCGCCAGTCGCGCGCGGTCATTCGAAGCGATTGAATCAGCATGGCGGCGTGGTGATCGATCTAGACGGTGGCGCCGGAGCTGGCAAAGAACTGCTCGACTTCAGCGAGAAAGGCGCGCTTGGCTTCGGGCTCCAGGAAGGAGGCCGTGAAGCTGTTGCGGGCCAGCTGGCGCGCGTGGGCGGCGCTCAGGGGCAGTGCGTCGAACACGGCCAGGAAGTTGGCATTCATGTAGCCGCCGAAATAGGCCGGGTCGTCCGAATTGACGGTGGCCACCAGACCGGCGTCGAGCAGGGTCACGAGGTTGTGTTCCTGCATCTCGCCGAACACGCGCAGCTTGACGTTCGACAGCGGGCAAACGGTCAGCGCGATCTGCTCGCGCGCCAGGCGGGCGGTCAGTTGCGGGTCTTCCAGGCAGCGCACGCCATGGTCGATGCGCTCGACATTGAGCACGTCGAGCGCGGTTTCGATGTAGGCCGGCGGACCTTCTTCGCCGGCATGGGCGACCAGGCGCAGGCCGAGCTGGCGGCAGCGCTCGAACACGCGGGTGAATTTTTCGGGCGGATGGCCGCGCTCGGACGAGTCGAGGCCGACGCCGATGATCTTGTCGCGGAAGGGCAAGGCTTCTTCCAGCGTGGCAATGGCGTCATCTTCGCTCAGGTGGCGCAGGAAACACATGATCAGGGTGGCGCTGATGGGGCCATCCTGGCAGGCGCGCCAGATGCCGTCGATCACCGTCTGGAACGGGACGCCGCGCGCGGTGTGGGTTTGCGGGTCGAAAAAGATTTCGGCATGGCGCACATGGTCGGCATGGGCACGCTCAAGGTAAGCCATGGTCATGTCGTAGAAGTCCTGCTCCTTGAGCAAGACGCTGGCGCCAGCATAATAGATGTCGAGGAAGGATTGCAGGTCGCTGAAGGCGTAGGCGGCGCGCAACGCTTCCACCGAGCCATAGGCCAGGGACACACCGTTTCTTTGCGCGAGCGCAAAAATGAGTTCCGGTTCGAGCGAACCTTCGATGTGGATGTGCAATTCCGCCTTGGGCATCTGTTGCACAATATTTCTCATCTGGTCGTTCAGCATCGTATTTCTCCGTCGGTAATGGGCGTGTCGTCAGACAGCAGTGTAGCGCAAGCGCACGCCGCAAGCGCGCCGCCGCCAAAGTTCACGCCAGAAAATGTGTGACACGAAAGGCGATTTTCGTGCGCCATCGGACGCCGAGTTCGTGCACTATCCAATCACCTTCGATGCGCGCGATGTTCTTCTTTCATTAGTGCAGGAAACCTTGATCAAGACGACATGCATAACGAACATCCAAGGCAAAAATGAGACAGCGAACATGCACGTAAACATGTCATTTTTCCGTTTTAAATCAACTACTTAAGACAGTTACATCAGCTTACTCTACATTACTTTGACTTCCGGAACTATTAGGCACATAATAAATTTCATAGGCGTAAGAAGACCTTGTCGGCACGCGCAAAATCACCGGGAAACACCGGTAAAAATAATAAATATCGTTATCCGTTTTTGTTTCAGAAATGCTGGAACGGGAAAGCACGTGACGGTCCAAAAGGAGTACGCCAACGACCAGGGCTGGACAGCACCCCGATGCTACGTCTGCCAGTGACAGTGAAGTAGTGACAGCACATTAAAGGACATTCAAATGACCATTTTTGACAACTACGCAGCTCGCTACGAGCGTACCCGCGAAGAGGAATATTCCCTTTCTGAGTATCTGGCACTGTGCAAGAAGGACAAGCTCACCTATGCCAGCGCGCCGGAACGCATGCTGGCCGCGATCGGCGAGCCGACCCTGGTGGACACGCGCAACGACACGCGCCTGTCGCGCATCTTCGCCAACAAGGTGATCAAGATTTATCCGGCCTTCCGCGATTTCTACGGCACCGAGGAAGTCATCGAGCAGGTGGTGTCGTACTTCCGCCATGCCGCGCAGGGCCTGGAAGAACGCAAGCAGATCCTGTACCTGCTCGGCCCGGTGGGCGGCGGCAAGTCGTCGATCGCCGAAAAACTCAAGGTACTGATGGAACAGGTGCCCTTCTATGCGCTGAAAGGCTCGCCGGTGAACGAATCGCCGCTCGGCCTGTTCAACGAGGAAGAGGATGGCGTCATCCTGGAAGAGGATTACGGCATTCCGCGCCGCTACCTGCGCACCATTCCAAGTCCATGGGCGGTCAAGCGCCTGCACGAATTCAATGGCGACATCAACCAGTTCCGCGTGGTCAAGCGCTATCCATCGGTGCTCAAGCAGATCGCCATTTCCAAGACCGAACCGGGCGACGAAAACAACCAGGATATTTCTTCGCTGGTCGGCAAGGTCGATATCCGCAAGCTCGAAGATTACGCCCAGGACGATCCGGATGCCTACAGCTACTCCGGCGGCCTGTGCCTGGCCAACCAGGGGCTGATGGAATTCGTCGAGATGTTCAAGGCGCCGATCAAGGTGCTCCATCCCCTGCTGACGGCCACCCAGGAAGGCAATTACAAGGGGACCGAGGGTTTCGGCGCGATTCCTTTCGACGGCATCATCCTGGCGCACTCGAACGAATCGGAGTGGAAAACCTTCCGCAACAACCGCAATAACGAAGCCTTCCTGGACCGGATTTACATCGTCAAGGTACCGTATTGCCTGCGCGTGTCGGACGAAATCAAGATCTACGATAAGCTGATCCGCAATTCCTCGCTCGAGCTGGCCCCGTGCGCGCCGGGCACCATGAAAATGATGGCGCAGTTCGCGATTCTGTCGCGCCTGAAAGACCCGGAAAATTCGAGCGTCTTCTCTAAAATGCTGGTCTACGATGGCGAAAACCTGAAAGACACCGATCCCAAGGCCAAGTCGATGCACGAGTATGTCGATTACGCCGGGGTGGACGAAGGCATGAACGGGCTGTCGACCCGCTTCGCGTTCAAGATTTTGTCGAAGGTCTTCAACTTCGACAATACCGAAGTGGCGGCCAATCCGGTGCACCTGCTGTATGTGCTGGAGCAGCAGATCGAGCGCGAGCAGTTTCCGCCCGAAACCGAGCAGCGCTACTTTTCCTATATTAAGGAGCATCTGGCGCAGCGCTATGTCGAGTTCATCGGCAAGGAAATCCAGACCGCTTACCTGGAAAGCTATTCGGAATACGGCCAGAATATTTTCGACCGCTACGTGACCTTCGCCGACTTCTGGATCCAGGACCAGGAATTCCGCGATCCCGACACGGGCGAAAGCTTCGACCGCGATTCGCTCAACAACGAGCTGGAAAAGATCGAAAAGCCGGCCGGGATCAGCAATCCCAAGGATTTCCGCAACGAGATCGTCAACTTCGGCTTGCGTGCGCGGGCCACCAACGGCGGCAAGAATCCGGCCTGGACCAGTTATGAAAAGTTCCGCACCGTGATCGAGAAAAAGATGTTCTCGAATACCGAGGAACTGTTGCCGGTCATTTCGTTCAATGCCAAGGCCAGTGCCGAGGATGCGAACAAGCACGCCGATTTCGTGGCGCGCATGGTGGAAAAAGGATATACCGCCAAGCAGGTGCGCCTGCTGTGCGAATGGTATCTGCGCGTGCGCAAGTCGTCGTAAGTCGGCCTTTGGCGGGCTGTCATGGTCCGCCTGGCCGCCACGGCGCCCGCCAGGCGCAAACAGGATTTGAAGCAGGAGGCCCGTTTTGACTTACCTCATCGACCGACGCTTGCAAGGCAAGAACAAGTCAGCGATCAACCGAGAGCGCTTCCTCCGGCGATACAAAAGCCAGATCAAGGACGCTGTCGGGCGCGCCATCAAGGGGCGCTCGATCACCGACATTGAAAATGGCGAGAAGGTATCGATTCCCGTCAAGGATGTGAACGAACCGAATTTCGGCCACGCCCACGGCGGCGTGTGGGAAACCATCAACCCCGGCAACAAGGAATACCAGAAGGGCGACCAGTTCAGCCGGCCCAAGGGCGGCGGCGGGTCGGGACGCGGCAAGGCGGGCAACAGCGACCAGCAATCGGAAGACGATTTCATCTTCGAGCTCTCGCGCGAAGAATTCATGAATTACTTCTTCGAAGACCTGGAATTGCCGAACATGGTCAAGACCCAGCTGACCGCGACCACGGAATTCAAGAACCAGCGCGCCGGCTACAATATGTCGGGCACGCCGTCGAATATCCACGTGCTGCGCTCGCTGCGCGGGGCGCTGGGACGGCGCATCGCGGTCGGCGGCAGTTCGCGCAAGGCGGTGCTGCAAGCCGAGAGCGAACTGATCGAACTGCTGGAAGAAGGCACGCCGCTGGACGACCCGCGCGTGGTCGAACTCAAGCGCCTGATCCATCATCTGCACACCAAGCTGCTGGCGATTCCCTTCATCGACCCGTTCGACCTGCGCTACAGCAACCGCATCAAGGTGCCCAAGCCGATGACGCAAGCCGTGATGTTCTGCATCATGGACGTGTCGGGCTCGATGGACGAGACACGCAAGGATACCGCCAAGCGCTTCTTCATCCTGCTGTACCTGTTCCTCAAGCGCGCCTACGACAAGATCGAGGTGGTGTTCATCCGCCATCACACGGCCGCGTCCGAAGTGGACGAGGAAGAATTCTTCCATTCGCGCGAATCGGGCGGCACCGTGGTGTCCTCGGCCCTGCACCTGCTGACCAAGATTATCGGCGAGCGCTACGGCAGCGGCGAGTGGAACAGTTACGTCGCCCAAGCGTCGGACGGCGACAACTGGGACAACGACTCGCTGCTGTGCAAGCAGCTGCTGATCAACACCATCATGCCGTCGGTCCAGTATTACACCTATGTGGAAATCACCGACGGCCCGCCGCAGAACCTGTGGGAGCAGTACGCCGAAGTTTCGGATCACCATGCGAACTTTGCGATGCAAAAAATTGTCACGCCGGCCGACATCTATCCGGTCTTCCGTGAACTATTCAAGAAGCAGCCTAAATAGTTAACTCGTCGGCACCAGGAGAACCAGCCATGCCAAGAGACCCCAAACACCCGCGCGCCTTGCCCGAGCAGTCGGAATGGACTTTCGACCTGATCGAGCACGCGCACGAAGAAATCCGCCGTGTCGCCAAGAAATTCGGCCTCGACACCTACCCCAACCAGCTCGAAATCATCACCGCCGAGCAAATGATGGATGCCTACACCTCGGTCGGCATGCCGGTGTCCTACAACCACTGGTCCTTCGGCAAGCATTTCCTGTCCACGGAAAAGAGCTACAAGCGCGGCCAGATGGGCCTGGCGTACGAGATCGTCATCAACTCGAACCCCTGCATCGCTTACCTGATGGAAGAGAACAGCCTGACCATGCAGGCGCTGGTGATCGCGCACGCTGCTTACGGGCATAATTCATTTTTCAAGGGTAACTACCTGTTTCGCACCTGGACCGATGCCGACGCCATCGTCGACTATATGGTGTTCGCCAAGAACTACATTGCCGAATGCGAACAGCGCTACGGCATCGATGCGGTCGAGCTGCTGCTCGATTCCTGCCATGCGCTGCAAAACTATGGCGTGGACCGCTACAAGCGCCCCGCCAAACTCTCGATGGCGCAAGAAAATGCGCGCCAGAAAGAACGCGAGGAATATGCCCAGTCCCAGGTCAACGCCCTGTGGCGCACGGTGCCGCGGCGCGACGAGGAAGCGGCCGATGTCGCGATCCCGCGCTTCCCGCCCGAGCCCGAAGAAAACTTGCTGTACTTCATAGAAAAGTATGCGCCCCTGCTCGAACCCTGGCAGCGCGAAATGGTGCGCATCACGCGCAAGATTTCCCAATACTTTTATCCGCAACGCCAGACCCAGGTCATGAACGAGGGCTGGGCCACCTTCTGGCACTACACGATTTTGCAGGAACTATATAAGGAGGGCATCGTCGGCGATGGCTTCATGATGGAGTTCCTGCAAAGCCACACCAACGTCGTGTACCAGCCGCCCGCCACCAGCCAGTATTACAACGGCATCAATCCGTACGCGCTCGGCTTTGCCATGATGAGCGATATCCGCCGCATCTGCGAAGAGCCGACCCAGGAAGACCGCGACTGGTTCCCCGCGATTGCCGGCACCGATTGGCGGGTGGCGCTCGACTTTGCGATGCGCAATTTCAAAGATGAAAGTTTCATTGCCCAATACCTATCACCGAAGCTGATCCGCGACTTCCACTTCTTCGCCGTGCTCGACGACGACAAGAATGAAAAGCTGACCATCTCGGCCATCCACGACGAACGCGGCTACCGCTACGTGCGCCAGCAGTTGGCCGAACAGTACAACCTGGGCAACCGCGAACCGAATATCCAGGTCTGGCAAGTCAACACGCGCGATGACCGGGCACTGACCTTGCGCCATACCCAGTTCCAGCGCCGCCCGCTCAACCAGCACGCCCAGGAAGTGCTCAAGCACGTGGCGCGCCTGTGGGGCTTCGACGTCCACCTGGACACCGTGGACCCGTCCGGAACCATCCTCAGCAGCCTGGAGTGCAAGCGCGAGAAGCGCACCCGCGCCTGAGCCACCAGCCGGTGGAAGTCCGGCTGCCGGGTCCTCCACCCGGTCCTACCAGATGAGCGCAACAGAATCGTCCATGCCCGCGCAAAAAAGACTGGTACGCGCGCATCAATATGCTATATTGCTGACGTGATGACAGTCATTAGCCAGGCGCATAGCTTGGCGCGCCAGGCTGGTCCGGCATCCCCGCGATGCCGCCCTTTCCGGCGCTGCGCAGCCAGCCTTTCGACAGCAAGTTCCCGGATGCGCAACCGTGGCTTTCAACAGGACGCCCTCGCTCCATGAAACTGGCTATGCTTAGCATCATCGCCACGGCGGGGGTCGAATGTTATTTGGCGCGATGTCAGCAAGCTGTAAGAAATATTCGCTTCAATCGAGTGTTTCCCTCACGTTGTACGGTTTCAACATGCCCTTCACATTATAGTAGTGCTTTTTTTACCAGAAGATGCAGGTCCGGGCTCTAGCGAGGCTTTGACAATCGTTTTCACACTCTGAATCACACCGTTTTGGAGCTGTAAAAATGTGTGGTAAAAAAAGGATTCGTAGGTATAATTCGCCGACGTCCCGGATGCGGCTCAAGGTCTTGTCGTGTTTTGTGGGTTTAGTAGCAACAAAAAGAGTTGGTATTGGAGAAAGCAGGCATGAATTTTTCGCATGATAAGAACCCCGGGAAGAATTTCACTGGCATTGCGGTCGTTATCGCTATTCACGCATTGGTGGCTTGGGGGATCGTAAGCGGTCTTGGCACCCGCATGGTCACGAAAATGGCTGAAGCAGTGGAAACCAAGATCGTCGAAGAGGTCAAACCTCCTCCTCCGCCGGATGTTCCGCCACCGCCACCGCCGCCTGAAATGAAGGCGCCTCCGCCTCCATTTATTCCGCCGGTCGAAGTGAACGTTCAACAACCGGTACCGGTGCAGAACACGATCGCCGCGGCGACCAATGTCAAGCCGACCACGACGGAACTGCCACGCCCGACAACCCCAGCGCCTCCTGCACCACCAGCGCCGGCTAATCCAAATCCCGTCCGCGTCGCAGCGGTCGCCGATTTCAACACTTGCGCCAAACCGGAGTTTCCAAAAGCTTCCCTGCGTAATGAAGAAACCGGTACGGTAACCTTGTCTTTCCTGATTGGTGTTGACGGTCGCGTCGCCGATTCGAAGATCGTGAAGTCGAGCGGCTTCCGCGATCTGGACAAAGCGGCGCAGGCCGGTATTAGTAAATGCAAGTTCAAGCCAACCATGGTTGATGGCAAGCCGGAACAAGCGTGGATGCAAATGCAATACGTCTGGACGCTGGATTAAGAACCGAGGCGGCAGTTTAGTCTCACTACTGTGATTTTCGTTGTCATTATGTTCAGCGAACTGATTATTTTATAAATTTGGAGGAAGCATGTTTAAGAATACCCGTTTGTCCGCTGCACTGGCGGCTGTCCTGTTCTCGGTTACAGCAGCTACAGCGCTGGTCTCCGCACCAGCTTTCGCTGACGCTCCTGCTCCAGCGGCAGCCCCTGCAGCAGACGCAGCGGCTCCAGCTGCGGCACCAGCACCAGAAGCGGCTGCACCAGCAGCGCCGGCTGCTGAAGCTCCAGCAGTCAAAGAAGGCGAAAAAGAAGCGGTGAAAAACCCGTACGGTATCGAAGCACTGTGGGCTGAAGGCGACTTCGTTTCCAAAGGCACGCTGATCATCCTGTCGCTGATGTCCATGGGTTCGTGGTACATCCTGATCACCAAGCTGATCGACCAGGCCAAGATCTTCAAGCAATCGAAAGAAGCCCAGGCCAAGTTCTGGAAAGCATCGTCGATCGCAGCTGGTTCGGCTACCCTGAAAGAAGGCAGCCCATTCCGCTTCATCGCGGAAACCGGTACCAAGGCAACCAACCACCACGATGGCGCCCTGCTTGAGCAGATCGACCTGTCGACCTGGGTGACGATGTCGGTCCAGCGCGCTGTTGACAAAGTTCAATCGCGTCTGCAAGACGGCCTGTCGTTCCTGGCAACCGTTGGTTCGACCGCACCGTTTATCGGTCTGTTCGGTACGGTGTGGGGTATCTACAATGCGCTGACCGCCATCGGTATGTCGGGTAACGCATCGATCGATAAAGTCGCAGGTCCAGTGGGTGAAGCGCTGATCATGACCGCGTTCGGTCTGTTCGTTGCGGTTCCTGCGGTTCTGGGTTACAACTGGCTGGTTCGTCGTAACAAGTCGGCCATGGAAGATGTCCGCTCGTTCAGCGCTGACGTTCACTCGGTCCTGATTTCGGGTGCCATGTCGACGAGCGAAGCTGGCCGTGCTGCCGGCGCGAAAAAGATCGGATAATTCACCATGTCCATGAGCGTCGGCTCCGATAGCGGAGAAGAAGATGCAGTCATGTCAGAAATCAACACGACGCCGCTTGTCGACATCATGTTGGTTCTGCTGATTATCTTCTTGATTACGAGCCCGGTGGTTCTGAAGCTGCAAACGATCGCATTACCTTCGGAAACCAACCAGGCATTGAAACCTAAGCCAACCACGGTGAACATCGTCGTCAATAAAGAAGGCGACATGTACTGGAACCAGACCCGCCTCAACGACACGAGCGAGCTGTTCGAGTTCCTGAAGAAGGAGTCCGTCAAGTTGCCTCAGCCTGAAGTGCACGTACGCGGCGATCAACAGACGCGTTACGAGTTCATCGGCAAGGTGATCTTCACGGCACAGCGTGCTGGGATTCAGAAGGTCGGCTTCATCACGGAACCACCAGATAAAACTGGCGGCCGCTAAGCCCTCCTTCAGTAGGGCGCGGGACTGGCAGCACGGGTCCCGCGCCTTACGGGTTCCAACATTAGAAAAGGAAACATCATGAGTATGAATGTCGGTTCCCCCGCCGCTGGTGCGGATCCGGAACCAATGATGGAAATGAACATGACCCCCTTGATCGACGTGATGTTGGTCTTGATTATCATGTTGATCATCACGATTCCGAAGCAGAACCACTCGGTCAACCTGAACATGCCTGTCGGTCCGGCCTCAACTCCGCCAGTACCACCGGTGGTCATCACGGTTGACGTCGACTTCGATGGCACGATTTTGTGGAACAACGAGGTTGTTGCTGACCGCCCTGCCCTGGAAGCAAAGATGAACGCCATCTCGTCCATGGCGGATGCGGATCAGCCGGAAGTGCATTTGCGCCCTAACAAGCTGGTCGAGTACAAGTATGTTGCTGGCGTGATGGCAACTGCCCAGCGTCTGGGTGTGAAAAAGATCGGTATGGTTGGTAACGAGCAGTTCCAATAAGCGCTATTGCTAATTGACGATACGGCAGGGTAAACCTGCCGTTTCGCTTTTGATTGAAAGAGTCCCAATGATCAAGTTTCGTCTCGCACATCTCGGCCTCGCCATGGCCGCTCTTGGCTTTACCGCAGCAACGCCCGTCCTCGGTCTGTCCACTGCTTACGCGGCAGAAGCCGTGCGCCCGGAAATCGGTGGCCCTTTGCAAGCCGCCCAGAAAATGATGCAAGCCGGACGCGCGAAGGATGCGCTGAACGAACTGCGCAAGCTCGACGGTAAAAACCCGACCGGCAATGAGCAATACCTGATCGAACGCGTGCGCGCTGCCGCCGCCTCGACCGCCGGCGACTACGATACCGCCGCCCGCTCCTTCGAAAAACTGATCGACTCGGGCAAACTGTCCGCCGGCGAACGCGCCAGTTTCTCCGAAGGCTTGATCGGCATTTACATGCGCGCCAAGGAATTCGGCAAGGCCAACGCCGCCATCCAGCGCTCGCTCAAGGAGCGCGACGATCCGAAGCTGCGCGCCTACCTGATCCAGAATCACATGGCGATGAATAACACCGCCGAAGCGACCAGGCTGCTCGAAGCGGACCTGCGCGCCGCCGAAAAAGCCGGCCGCACCCCGCCGGAAGAAGCGCTGCAAATGATGGCCAACCTGCAGATCAAGAACCCCGACAAATCCGGTTACGTCGCGACGATCGAAAAGCTCGCCGCCCACTATCCGAAGTCCAGCTACTGGGCCGACCTGCTGAACCGTATCACCAGCAAGCCTGGCTTCGCCGACCGCCTGAAGGTCGACGTGGCGCGCCTTCAGCTTGCCAACAACCTGCTGAAAAAGCCGAACGATTACATGGAACTGGCACAGCTGGTCCTGCGCGATGGCGCCGCTGCCGAATCGGTCAAGATCGTCGACAAGGGCTACAAGGCAGGCATCCTGGGTGTGGGCGCCGATGCGCCGCGTCACCAGCGTCTGAAAGACCTGGCCGACAAGACCCTGGCCGACTTCAACAAGAACCTCGCCACCACCGAAGCATCGCTGCAAAAGGTCGCCGATAACGATGGACTGGTGAACCTGGGCTACGCCATGGTGCAAGCCGGCCAGGCCGACAAGGGCCTGGCGCTGATGGAAAAATCCATCGCCGCCGGTAACCTCAAGCGTCCTGACGACGCCAAGCTGCGCCTGGGCCAGGCCTACGCCGCCGCCGGCCAGAAAGCCAAAGCCATCTCCACCCTCAAATCGGTGGGCGGCAAGGACGGCACGGCCGAACTGGCGCGCTACTGGATCATGGCCATCAACCATCCAATGGCTTGATCGTCACCGCTTCACCGTCGTTCCACTGAAAAGCGCTGTCTGCATCTTGCAGGCAGCGCTTTTTAGCTTTGAACGTATAATCGCTGTTTCGATTATGTTGGCCTGTTCATGCACAGTCATCCCAAGAGCACCCTATGAAGGTTTTTCGCGGACTTCCCAACGACAGGGCGCGCGCGCCCTGCGCGCTCACGATCGGTAACTTTGACGGTGTCCATCGCGGCCACCAGGCATTGTTGGCGCGCGTGTGCGCTGCCGCCTCCGACCTGGGACTGGAAGCGGCCGTGATGACGTTCGAGCCGCACCCGCGCGAATTTTTCGCGCGCCGCGCCGGCGACCTGTCGAAAGCGCCGAACCGCATCGCCAACCTGCGCGACAAGCTGCAATCGCTCTCGAACGCCGGCATCGACCGCGTCATCGTCGAACACTTCAACGAACACTTCGCCGCCATCTCGCCCCAGGATTTTGTGGAGCGCGTGCTGGTCGACGGCCTGCACGTCAAGTGGCTGATGGTGGGCGACGACTTTTGTTTCGGCGCGCGGCGCGCCGGCACCGTCGCCATGCTGGTCGAAGCGGGCAAGCGCCACGGCTTTCATGTCGAGACCCTGCCCACCGTGATGCACGGCGCCCAGCGCATTTCCTCGTCGGCGGTGCGCGCCGCGCTCGCCGCGGGCGACTTCGACCAGGCTGGCCAGCTGCTCGGCCACCCCTACGCCATGTCCGGCCACGTGATCCACGGCCAGAAGCTGGGCCGCACGCTGGGCTTCCCGACGCTCAATCTGCGCGTGGCGCACCGCCCTGCCCTGTCGGGCATCTTCATCGTCCAGGTGCATGGCCTGGGGCCCGAACCGCTGCCCGCCGTGGCCAGCCTGGGCGTGCGCCCCACCGTCGACGACAGCGGCCGCGTGCTGCTCGAAGTGCACGTGTTCGACTTCGCCCAGTCCTGCTACGGCAAGATGGTGCGCGTCGAATTCCTGGAAAAGATACGCGACGAAGAAAAGTACGTCGACCTGGCCACCCTGACCGCTGCGATCACGCGCGACAGCGACCAGACGCGCGCCTGGTTCGCGCGGCGCGCCGCCGCCCTCACCGCCACCGACCGAATTTGACGCCGACTCCGCAGCCAGCTGCCCTCCGCGTCACGATCCAAGACACCCAGATACACCTCCTTGAAGAAAAATATGTCCGACAATAGCCAAACCAGCAAACCAGAGCAGAACCAGCAAGCCCCACAGGCCGCCAAAAAAGACGGCAAAAAGGAAGCCAAGCCGGTCAGCAAATACCCGGTCAATATGACCGACACCCCGTTCCCGATGCGCGGCGACCTGGCCAAGCGCGAACCGGGCTGGGTCAAGCAATGGCAGGACAAAAAAATCTATGAGCGCGTGCGCAAGGCGGCCAAGGGCCGTCCGATGTTCGTGCTGCACGACGGCCCGCCATACGCCAACGGCGACATCCACCTCGGCCACGCCGTCAACAAGATCTTGAAAGACATGGTCGTCAAATCGCGCGGCATCGCCGGCTTCGACGCGCCCTACGTGCCGGGTTGGGATTGCCACGGCATGCCGATCGAAATCCAGATCGAAAAACTGCACGGCAAAAACCTGCCGACCGCCGACGTGCTGACCAAGGCACGCGCCTACGCGCTCGAACAGGTCGACCGCCAGCGCGCCGGCTTCATTCGCCTGGGCGTGCTCGGCGAATGGGACAACCCCTACCTGACGATGGCCTTTCGCAACGAGGCCGATGAACTACGCTCGCTCGGCACCCTGCTCGACAAAGGCTATGTGTACCGCGGCCTGAAACCGGTGAACTGGTGCTTCGATTGCGGCTCGGCCCTGGCCGAAGCGGAAGTCGAATACCAGGACAAGCGCGATCCGGCCATCGACGTCGGCTTCCCCTTCGCCCAGCACGACAAACTGGCCGCCGCCTTTGGCCTGCCAGCGCTGCCGGCCGGCGACGGTTTCATCGTCATCTGGACCACCACGCCATGGACCATCCCGTCCAACCAGGCACTGAACGTCAATCCGGAAGTGACCTACGCGCTGGTCGAGACCACGCGCGACGGCAAGCCGCTGCTGCTGATCCTGGCGGCCGACCTGGTCGAATCGTGCCTGCTGCGCTACAAGCTCGAAGGCAAAGTGATTGCCACCTGCCTGGGCCAGGCCCTGGAAGGCATCGGCTTCAAGCACCCGCTGCACGCGGCCGATGCCTTCTTCGACCGCCTCTCGCCAATGTACCTGGCCGACTACGTCACCACCGAAAGCGGCACCGGCGTGGTTCACTCGGCGCCCGCCTACGGCCTGGACGACTTCATTTCGTGCAAGGCGCACGGCATGCAGGACGACCAGATCCTGACCCCGGTGATGGGCGACGGCCGCTTTGCCTCGACCCTGCCGCTGTTCGGCGGCCTGACCATCTGGGAAGCGTCGAAACCAATCTGCGCCGCGCTGACCGATGCCGGCGCCCTGTTCGAACTGAAGATGTTCGACCACAGCTACATGCACTGCTGGCGCCACAAGACCCCGATCGTCTACCGCGCCACCTCGCAATGGTTCGCCGGCATGGACGTCACGCCGAAAGACGGCGGCCCGACCCTGCGCGAAACGGCCCTCAAGGGCATCACCGAAACCCGCTTCTTCCCGGACTGGGGCCAGGCGCGCCTGCACGGCATGATCGAGAACCGTCCCGACTGGACCCTGTCGCGCCAGCGCCAGTGGGGCGTGCCGATGGCCTTCTTCCTGCACAAGGAAACCGGCCAGCTGCACCCGCGCACCCCGGAGCTGCTGGAGAGAATTGCGAAGATGTTCGAAGAACGCGGCATCGATGCCTGGCTCGATATCGAACCAAAGGACCTGCTGGGCGATGAAGCCGGCATGTACGTCAAGAACAAGGACACGCTCGACGTCTGGTTCGATTCCGGCTGCACCCACCAGACCGTGCTGCGCGGCTCGCACGCGGCCCAGTCGCACTTCCCGGCCGACCTGTACCTCGAAGGCTCGGACCAGCACCGCGGCTGGTTCCATTCGTCGCTGCTGACGTCCTCCATGCTCAATGGCTGCCCGCCGTACAAAGCGCTGCTCACGCACGGCTTCACGGTCGACGCCGAGGGCAAGAAGATGTCCAAGTCGCTCGGTAACACCATGGCGCCGCAAAAAATCTCCGACACCCTGGGCGCCGACATCCTGCGCCTGTGGGTCGCCTCGACCGATTACACGGGCGAGCTGTCGATCTCCGAAGAGATTCTCAAGCGCGTGACCGAATCGTACCGCCGCATCCGCAACACCCTGCGCTTCCTGCTGGCGAACACCTCCGACTTCGACCACGCCAAGCACGCGCTGCCGACCGCCGAGCTGCTGGAGATCGACCGCTACGCCATCGCCGCCATGGCCGCGCTGCAAAACGACATCGCCAGCCACTACGAGCGCTACGAGTTCCACCCGGTCGTCTCCAAGCTGCAGAACTACTGCTCGGAAGACCTGGGCGGCTTCTACCTCGACATCCTCAAGGACCGCCTGTACACGTCCGCCGTCGATTCGCCGGCACGCCGCTCGGCCCAGACCGCGCTGTGGCACATCACGCAAAGCCTGCTGCGCGTGATGGCCCCGATGCTCAGCTTCACCGCCGAGGAAGCGTGGGCCGTGTTTGCCGACGCCGACGCCTTTGCCACCAGCGACGAAACCATCTTCACGCAAACCTTCTGGACCCTGCCCGAGGTGGCCGACGGCGCCGCCCTGCTGGAAAAATACGCCACCTTGCGCGCCGTGCGTACCGACGTCACCAAGCAGCTGGAAGAATTGCGCGTCTCCGGCGCCATCGGTTCGTCGCTGCAAGCCGAGCTGACCATCAAGGCCAGCGCCGTCAAGTACCGCCTGCTGGCCAGCCTGGAAGACGATCTCAAATTCGTCTTCATCACCTCGCAGGCACGGGTGACCGAAGTGGCCGACGAAGCGGGCGAAGCGATCGAGGTGGCCGCGTCGGCCGCACCGAAATGCGAGCGTTGCTGGCATTACCGCGCCGACGTCGGCACCCATGCCGAGCACGCGGGCCTGTGCGGCCGCTGCTTCAGCAATTTGTTCGGCAGCGGCGAGAAGCGCGCCTTCGCGTAAACAATAACAAGACACCATCCCATGGCAACCAAAAAGAAACAGCTGTTCTCGTCCGCGCCGCAAGGCGGCTCCGGCATGATGCCCTGGCTGGGCATCGCCGCCATCGTGATCCTGCTCGACCAGCTGACCAAGATAGCGATCCAGAAGACCTTCGTGTTCCACGAAGAGAAGGTCATCACCGCGTTCTTCAACCTGACGCTGACGTATAACAAGGGCGCCGCCTTCGGCCTCTTCGACAACCAGCCGGGCTGGCAGCGCTACTTCTTTACCATCGTCGGGGTGGTTGCGGTCGGCTTCATCATCTACATGCTCAAGCGCCATGCCGGCCAGCGGCTTTTTTGCTGGGCGCTGGCCCTGATCATGGGGGGCGCCATCGGCAACGTCATCGACCGCGTCGCTTACGGGCATGTGGTCGACTTCCTGCACTTCTACCTGCGCGGCGTGGGCGACTTCCCCGTCTTTAACGTGGCCGATTGCGCCATCTGCCTCGGCGCCGGCCTGTTCATCTTCGACGAGCTGCGGCGCGTAAACCGGCAATAAGGAGAACGCGATGACGATGGACCTGCAAGGCAAGAAAATCGTGCTCGGCCTGTCGGGCGGGGTGGCCTGCTACAAGGCGGCGGACCTGTGCCGCGCGCTCATCAAGCAGGGCGCCTCGGTGCAGGTGGTCATGACCGACGCCGCCACTCACTTCATCACGGCGGTGACGATGCAGGCCCTGTCGGGCCATCCGGTCCACACCGACCAGTGGGATCCACGCGTGGCCAACAACATGGCCCACATCGACCTCACGCGCGGTGCCGACGCGATCCTGATCGCGCCCTGCTCGGCCGACTTCATGCGCAAACTCGCGCACGGCGTGTGCGACGACCTGCTCTCGACCCTGTGCCTGGCGCGCCCGCAGCGCGTGCCGCTGCTGGTCGCGCCGGCCATGAATGTCGAGATGTGGGAAAACCCCGCCACCCGCCGCAATGCCGCCCAGCTGCGCGCGGACGGCATCAGCATCTTCGGCCCGGCCGCCGGCGAACAGGCTTGCGGCGAAACGGGCCTGGGCCGCATGCTGGAGCCAAGCGACCTGCTCGACGAAGTGATCGCCTCGTTCCAGGCCAAGGTCCTGGCGGGCAAGCGCGTCCTGATCACCGCCGGACCGACGTTCGAGGCGATCGACCCGGTGCGCGGCATCACCAATCTGTCGTCCGGAAAAATGGGCTATGCGATTGCCCGCGCCGCGCGCGAAGCGGGAGCCGAGGTCACCCTCATCTCCGGCCCGACCGCGCTGGCCACGCCGCACGGGGTGCGCCGCACCGACGTGCAAAGCGCGCGCCAGATGCACGACGCCGTGATGAATGCCGTCGGCGGCCAGCATGTGTTCATCAGCGTGGCGGCGGTGGCCGACTGGCGCGTGGCCAATGCCAGCGCACAGAAAATGAAAAAGCAGGACGACGGCGCCACGCCCAGCCTGCAGTTCGAACAGAACGCCGACATCCTCGCCTCGGTCGCCGCCACCACCTCGCTATCGGGCTGGCCGTACTGCGTCGGCTTTGCCGCCGAATCGGAGAACCTGGTCGAATACGGCGCCATCAAGCGCGAGAAAAAAGGCATTCCCCTTTTGGTCGGCAATATCGGCCACCACACCTTCGGCCAGGACGACAACAGCATCATGCTGTTCGACGACCAGGGCCACACCGTCCTGCCGCGCGCCGACAAGCTTACCCTGGCGCGCCAGCTCATTTCAGAAATCGCAAAGCGCATCGAACAGCGCTCCCTGCTCAAGTAAAAAGTATCCGCACCATGAAAACCATTGACGTCAAAATCCTCGACCCGCGCATGAAAGACCAGATGCCGGCCTACGCCACGCCGGGCAGCGCCGGGCTTGACCTGCGCGCCTGCATCGACGCGCCGATCACCATCGAAGCCGGCGCCACCGTGCTCATTCCGACCGGGCTGGCGATCCATGTGAGCGACCCCGGTTACGCCGCCATGATCCTGCCGCGCAGCGGCATGGGCCACAAGAACGGCATCGTGCTGGGGAATCTGGTAGGCTTGATCGACTCCGACTATCAGGGACAACTGATGGTATCGACCTGGAACCGCGGCCAGGCCGCCTTCACGCTCAACCCCATGGAGCGCCTGGCGCAACTGATCGTGGTGCCGGTGGTGCAGGTCGGATTCAATATCGTCGACGATTTCGACACGAGCGAACGCGGTGCGGGCGGTTTCGGCAGCACCGGCAAACACTAATTTGGAGAAGTCTATGGCCCGTTTCACTGGTCTGCGTCCGGCTATGCCGGTAATCTGCCTGGCACTGCTGCTGTCGGCTTGCGAGACGACCGGGCCAGCGCCTGAACCCACTCCCACTGTCCCGGTTCCGCAAAAACCGGCCGAGCCGGCGCCACGGGTGGTCACGCCACGCCTGGCGGCTGCCGCCGAAGCGCTCACCAAAATGGCGGCCCTGCAGGAACGCCTGTACCGGATCGCCGCCCCGCTCCTGATCAACAACGCCGACTTGTGCAAGACGTCCACGCGCAACCTGCTCGGCTTTACCGCGCGCAACCGCTACTGGTATCCGGGCGAATACAACGAAGCGGCCAACATCGCCTTCGACATGGGCGAGCGCCTGCAAGTGACGGGCGTGCTGGCCGGCAGCGGCGCTGCGCGCGCCGGACTGCGGCGCGGCGACAACCTGGTTTCCGCCAGCGGCAAGGCGCTGCCGGTCGGCCCCAACGCATCGAGCACGGTCGGCGCGGTGTTCGGTCCCCTGGTGGCCAGCCAGGCCAGCCTGGCGCTGCAGATCGAGCGTGACGACAAAACCCGCGAGCTGACCGTTCCCGTCACGCGCGCCTGCGGTTTCGCCGTCGAACTCGGGAACGCCGACAACGTCAACTCCTACGCCGACGGCGCGCGCGTCCTGGTCACGCGCGGCATGCTGCAGTTTGCGAAGAACGACGAAGAAGTCGCCTACCTGCTGGCCAAGGGCATGGCGCACAATATCCTGGGGCACGCCGCCACGCAGCGCAGCACCGGCACCATCGGCAGCATCATCGACAACCTGACCAACGTGCGGCCGGACACCTCGATGCTGATCGGCAGCGGCGGCATCAAGGCCATGCCGCCGGAACTCGACGCCGCCGCCGACCAGCTCAGCATGTACCTGCTGGTGCGCGCCAACGTCGGCATCGACGGCGCTCCGGCGTTCTGGAAGCGCCTGGCCGCCACCTATCCGGCCACGGTGTTGAACGGCTACGTCGCCAACCACCCCGGTACGGCCGTGCGCCTGGCCGCGATCGACAAGGCCACGGCCGATATCAGGGCCAAGCAGACTGCCAAAAAACCGGTCGCGCCATGAAAAAGCTGCTGCTCGCCTGCCTGGCGATTCCCCTGCTGGCGCACGCCGCCCAGTGGGTGAAGGTCGGATCGGCAGCGGGCAGCCAGTCGTACATCGACAAGGGCAGCATCATCCGCAGCGACAAGAACTACAAGGTGTGGTCGCTGGTATCGTACGCGAAGGAGCAGGCCACGCCGGAAGGCACGCCCTACCTGTCGATGAAGGCCCTGCATCTGTATTCATGCGCCGAGCGCACCACGACCTTGCTCAGCCAGGTGTACTACGCCGAGGCGATGGGCAAGGGGCCGGTCTCGCAAAGCTTCAAGTACGAAAAGTTCGCGCCGGAAGACATCGTGCCCGACAGCGTCTCGGACGGTGCGCTACAGGTGATCTGCAAGCGCAGGAAGCGATAGCGCGTTCAGCTCGGGAAATTCGGGAAGAACGTCCCCATCACCCACGTCAGCACGCCGCAAAAAATCACCACCGCCACCAGCACGATCAGCAAACGCCCGAACTTCGGCGAGCCATCGTCATTTTTTGTATCATTGCTCATCTTCCAACCACCATGTGCTCGATTCAGGAGCGCCAGTATATTCGATTCAATGGACAGCATAGACCTGGAAGTATTAAAGAGCGCCTCGGCATGGATCGCCGCCGGTCGCCGCTGCGAATTGATCACAGTGATCAAGACCTGGGGATCGAGCCCGCGCCCGATCGGCGCCACGCTCGCCATTTGCGACGATGGCCGCGTGGTCGGTTCGGTCTCCGGCGGCTGCATCGAGGATGACCTGATCGAGCGCGTGCGCCGGGACGGCATCACGCGCACCACTCCCGAAGTGGTCAGCTACGGCATCAGCGCCGACGAAGCGCACCGTTTCGGCCTGCCCTGCGGCGGCACCATCGAACTGGCGATCGAGCCGCTGTCGCGCGCCAGCGCCATCGACGAACTGCTCGCGCGCCTGGAAGCGCACGAACTGCTGGCGCGCCGGCTCGACCTGGCCAGCGGCGCGGTCAGCCTGGCGCCGGCGCAGGCCGGCGCGGTGCAGCTGCTGGCCGATGGCGCGCTGACCACCGTGCACGGTCCGCGCTGGCGCCTGTTCATCATCGGCGCCGGACAACTCTCGCGCTTCCTGGCGCAGATCGCCACGGCCATGGATTACTACGTCACCGTGTGCGATCCGCGCGAGGAATACCGCTCCGGCTGGAATCTGCCGGGCGTGCAACTGGTGCACATGATGCCGGACGACCTGGTGCTCGAATCGCGCCTGGACCACCGCAGCGCCGTGGTGGCGCTCACGCACGACCCCAAGCTGGACGACCTGGCGCTGATGGAAGCGCTCAAGTCCGATGCGTTCTACGTGGGTGCGATCGGCTCGCGCCTGAATAACGCCAAACGGCGCGAACGGCTCAAGGAGTTCGATCTGTCGGACCACCAGCTGGCCCGCCTGCACGGGCCGATCGGCCTGTACATCGGCAGCAAGACGCCCTCGGAGATCGCCATTTCGATCCTGGCCGAGCTCACCGCCGTCAAGAATGGCGTGCCGGCCGACCTCCAGGTACGCCATGCGGCGGCGCTGGAACCAGCCAGCACCGAGGTGTGCGCGGTGGCGCTGATTCAACAGCAAGCGTAATAACAATAGCAAGAATGGGCTATCCCGCAAGGCGCCGGCGGTGGACAATGCCGCTTCATCATCGAGCGCGAGGGGCGCATTGAGAGTCGACCCATGAACACAGCCAATCTGCTTCGCCTGATCGTCCTCGCCGCCATCTGGGGCAGTTCCTTTCTCTTCATGCGCATCGCCGCGCCGGTGCTCGGGCCGGCCGTGCTGATCGAATACCGGGTCGCCTTTGCCGCCCTGTTCCTGGCCATCGTCGGCGTGATCCTCAAAAAGCGCCTCGACCTGGCAGCCAACTGGAAGCACTACCTGATCCTCGGCTTCATCAACTCCGCCCTGCCCTTTCTGCTGTTCGCTTTTGCCGCGCGCACCTTGTCGGCCTCCGTGCTGTCGGTGCTGAACGCCACCGCGCCGATGTGGGGCGCGCTGATCGGCACGCTCTGGTCGCGCCAGGCCATCGCCGGCAAGCAGGTACTCGGCCTGGTGCTCGGCACCTGCGGCGTGGCCCTGCTGGTCGGCTTCGACGACGTCACCGCGCGCCCCGGCGCGCCGCTCGCCATCGCGGCGGCCCTGCTGGCCGCCTTCTGCTACAGCGTGGCCAGCACCTACGCCAGATCGGCCAAGACCGTCGACCCCTACGCCAACGCGCACGGCAGCATGTGGGCCGCCACCGTGCTGGTGATTCCGGCGCTGCCATTCTTCCCCGCTCCCGCTGCGGCCACGCCGGGCATCATGGCGGCCGCGCTCGCGCTGGGCGTGCTTTGCAGCGGCATCGCCTACATCATGTACTTCAAGCTGATACAGCAGGTCGGCCCGACTTCCGCGCTGACGGTCACCTTCCTCAGTCCCCTGTTCGGCATTTTGTGGGGCGTGCTGTTCTTGTCGGAACACGTGGGCTGGTACACCGTCGCCGGTGCCGCCGTGGTCATCGCCGGCACGGCGCTGGTGACTGGATTCACGCCGTTCGGGCCGCGTGCTATCGTTGCGCCCTCTCCCACCAGCAAATAGGCAGCCGCTTGCAAACGTCGATTCCCCTTCCGGCGCTTTACCGCAGCGCCGATATCCTCACCTTTCACAGCCGCGACCTTGAGGCAGTGGCCGAACAGGTGGAGCCGGCGCGCATCCGCAAGGGCGTCATGATCGGCGGCGTGCCGGTGTTGCTCGATATCGCCCTGGGCGCCGGCGTGGCGCACTGCACGGTGCAGGCCGACGGGCCACTGACGCCCGGCGATCTGCGCCAGATCGACGACGCCCTGCTCAATATCCTGGCGCTGCGCATCGATCCGGCGCCCTTCCTGGCGGCGGTGGCGGGCGATCCGCTGCTGGGGCCCGTGGCGCAGCGCCAGCCTGGTTTGCGCATCGTGCAGTCGGCCACGATTTTCGAGGCGCTGACCTGGGCCATCATCGGCCAGCAAATCAACCTGACCTTCGCCATTGCGCTGCGCCGCACCTTCATTTTGCAGGCTGGACGCCAGCACAGCAGCGGCTTGTGGTGCTATCCGGAGGCGCGCGACGTGGCCCGCCTCGGCGCCGAGGTGCTGACCGGCCGCAAATTCTCGCGCTCCAAGGCCGATACCTTGCTGCGCCTGGCGCAGCTGGTCGACAGCGGCGAACTGACGCTCGATCGCCACCAGGACGCGGCCGACGTGGCGGCCTCGCTGCTGGCCGTCAAGGGCATCGGCCCGTGGACCGTCAACTACGCCCTGCTGCGCGGCTACGGCTACCCCGACTGTTCGCTGCATGGCGACGTGGCGATCCGCGCGGCGTTCCAGCATCTGCTGGGCGAAGACGCCAAGCCGGACATGGCGCGCACCGAAGCGCTGCTGGCGCGCTATGCGCCGCACCGTACCATGGCCGCAGCCCACCTGTGGGCCAGCCTGCATCCGCGCGACGACCAACAAGCCGCTTGACCCTGACGCCACGTCAGACTCCACACTGCGCTGACGCATGAAGACAAGGAGTGATTCGATGAAGTTGAAAATAGGCGAGCTGGCGAAACGGTCGGGACTGACGGTGCGCGCGCTTCATCATTACGACAGCATCGGCCTGCTCTCCCCTTCGGCGCGTTCCGAGGCCGGCTACCGCCTGTACAACCGCGACGACATCGCCCGCCTGCACCAGGTGCAGGCACTACGCCGTTTCGGCGTGTCGCTGGCCGACATCGGAACCTTCCTGGCCAATCCGGGCGCCAGCCTGTCGACCATCGTGGAGCAGCAAATCGCCGCACTGACCCGGCAGATCGACCAGGCCGGCATCTTGCGCGAGCAGCTGACAACGCTGCACCGTGAACTCGATGCCGGCGTGGAGCCCGACCTGGCCGCGTGGCTCACTACTTTGGAGTTGATGACGATGTACGATACTTATTTTTCAAAAGAAGAACTGAAACAGCTGCCCTTTTTCGCCGGCGACGCCGCCTGCATCGCCGAGTGGGATGCGATGGTGGCGCGCTTCAAGCAGATGATCGCTGCGGGCACGCCGCCATCGGCCGTCGAAGCGCAAACGCTGTCGCAGGAATGGATGCTCAAGATGGAACGCGACACCAACGGCGACCCGGACGTGATGGTGCGCATTCTCGCCATGCAGGCGCACGAACCGGCCATGCGCGAGCAGAACGGCGTCACGCCCGACGTCGAGGCGTATCTGAAGGAAGCGTTCGTGCAGTCGCGCCTGGCGATGTTCAAAAAATACCTGTCGCCCGAGGAGTTTGCATACATGGATGCGCACTACCGCATCCGCATGGACGAGTGGCCGGCGCTGATCGCGCGGGTGCGCAAGGCGATTGCAAGCGGCGCCGCGCCGGCCGATCCCCAGGTCGGGCAGTTGATGCGCGAGTGGATCGATTTGTCGCAGTCCTTCGTCGGCGACGATCCCGCCACCCACGCGAAGGTCCGTGTCGCTTACGAGAAGGAGCCGCTGCTGATGATCGGCAGCTGGATCACCGATGAAATGAAGGCGTATATCGGGCAAGCCATGGCGGCAGTGCATCAGAACTCCTGAACGGCGCGCGCCCGGCCATCCGACAAAGCGGTGTTCTTGTCCAGCCTCGGCAGGCGAGAACATCCCTGGACCCACATGACGCCTGCGCCGGACTGCGGACCTGGCAAATTTGCGCTCAAAGCGCGGACAAGCAAAGGAGGCGAGCGCCAAAACGGTAGCGGCAACGACAAGCAGGAAAAAAACAGGCTCTGGGCTGGATGCCGGCGCGCCAATACCAGCACCCACAAAAGCGAAAGCCGCTGATTCCTTTAAGAGAATCAGCGGCTTGCTGTATTTGGTTGCGGGGACAGGATTTGAACCTGTGACCTTCGGGTTATGAGCCCGACGAGCTGCCAGACTGCTCCACCCCGCGTCTGTATGTAGCTATTATAGGGGGCTTTTCAGAATTAGGCAATGTTAATCCAATCAAGAGCTGCGATAGGCCCGGAGCGGACGCAGGCGCAGGGGCGGCAGGTCCGGTTTACCCTCTGCGCGAACCGCATTGGCCCGGCAATCGGTGTAAAGTAAGCGAAAATCATTCTTCCCATTCCCTATGAAATTTTGTTCCGAGTGCGCCCATCCCGTCGACCTGCTCATCCCCGAGGGCGATAACCGTCCACGCTATGTCTGCAAGCAATGCGCGGCGATTCACTACCAGAACCCCAAACTCGTCGTCGGCTCCATTCCCGTCTGGCAACCGGAAGGCGAACAGGTCCGCGTGCTGCTGTGCAAGCGCGCCATCGAACCGCGCCACGGTTTCTGGACCTTGCCGGCCGGCTTCATGGAAAACAGCGAAACAACGGCCGAGGCGGCCGTGCGCGAAACCGAAGAGGAAGCCGGCGCCGACATCGAGATCGGCAGCCTGTTCAGCCTATTGAACGTGGCCCAGGTGCATCAAGTCCATCTGTTCTACCTGGCCCGCCTGCGCAGCCTGGACTTTGCGCCCGGCATCGAAAGCCTGGACGCGCGCATGTTCGCCGAGCACGAGATTCCGTGGGAGGAACTGGCCTTCCCCACCATCCGCAAGACGCTGGAACTGTTTTTCGCCGATTGCGCCAGGATGCGCGACGATGGCGGCTTCGGCTTTCACACGCACGACATCGTGCGCCCGATGCGTATCTCCAGCGATCCCGACTGAGCCATGATTCCCTGGCTTGAAACCGATTCGCCGTTTCCCGACGTCTCCCAAGCGCTCACCTCCGACGCGCCCGGCCTGCTGGCGGCCGGCGCCGACCTGTCGCCCGAGCGCCTGCTGAGCGCCTACCGGCACGGCATCTTTCCCTGGTTTTCCGAAGGCCAGCCCATCCTGTGGTGGAGTACCGACCCGCGCATGGTGCTGATGACTGCCGATTTTCGCATCAGCAACAGTCTGCGCAAAGCCCTGCGCCGGGTCGAGCGCAGCATGGAAGAAGGCGGGCGCTGGCAGATCCGCTTCGACAGCGCATTCGAGGATGTGATGCGCGCCTGTGCCGCGCCGCGCAAGGATGGCCCGGGCACCTGGATTTCGGACGACATCATTGCCGGCTATACCGGCCTGCACGCGATGGGCTACGCCCACTGCTCCGAACTGTGGCTCGATGGCGAACTGGTCGGCGGGGCGTATGGCGTGTGCATCGGACGCATGTTTTACGGCGAATCGATGTTCGCGCGCGTGACCGACGGTTCCAAGATCGCGCTGGCGTGGCTGGTCGCCTTCTTGCGCGGCCAGGGCGTGGCCATGGTCGACTGCCAGCAAGAGACCGGGCACCTGGCCTCGCTGGGCGCCGCCCCCATCGCGCGTGCCGCCTTCCTGGCGCATTTGCGCGACGCCATCGCCAAACCGGGCATCGCCGAATGGAAACCGGGATCGCCATTTACACAGACGCAGTAAACAGCGTAAAGTTTGGCTACAATAGATAATAAGGAAGCAACCAGGGCCACCGATCGCAACCACGCCGTATCGAAAGCGACTGCATGACGCACTTAAACGACCTGCCTTTCTCGACGCTGCAGTTCTACACCACAGCACCCTACCCGTGCAGCTACCTCGACGCACGGCAAGCGCGTTCGCAAGTGGCCACCCCGTCGCACCTGATCAATGCCGACGTCTACTCCGAACTGGTCAAGAATGGCTTCCGGCGCAGCGGCATCTTCACCTACCGCCCTTACTGCGACGGCTGCAACGCCTGCATCCCGGTGCGCGTGCGCGCCGCCGAATTCGCGCCCAGCCGCGGCCAGCGGCGCGCCTGGACCCGCCATGCGGGCCTGGTGGCCACGGTCGCCAACCTGAGTTTTTCGGACGAACACTACGCGCTCTACCTGCGCTACCAGACCACGCGCCACGTCGGCGGCGGCATGGACCAGGATAGCCGCGACCAGTACGCGCAGTTTTTGCTGCAAAGCCGCGTCAACACGCGCCTGGTGGAGTTTCGCGAACCCGATGACGGCGCACTGCGCATGGTCTCGATCATCGACGTGCTCTCCGACGGCCTGTCGTCGGTGTACACGTTTTTCGATCCCGACGTCGCCGGCGCTTCCTTCGGCACCTACAACGTGCTGTGGCAAATCGCCCAGGCCAGCGAACTGAAACTGCCCTTCGTGTATCTGGGCTACTGGATCGAACAAAGTCCCAAGATGGCCTACAAGACCAACTTCCGGCCGCTCGAAACGCGCATCGACGGCATCTGGAGCCTGTTGAACCGATAACAGCTTGTGGGCGGGCAGCGCTGGCACACGGTAAAATGCCGGGACCCGCACCAACCCGAGCACTCCATGTCCCAAAAACTGCTGTATGCCTTAGGCCGTCCCCTGCTGTTTACCCTCAATCCGGAGACGGCGCACAATGTCACCCTGCCCGCGCTGCGCGGCGCGGCCGCGCTGGGCCTGACCGGCCTGTTGAGCAAACCCGCGCCCGACCCGCGCACCGTCATGGGCATCACCTTCCCCAACCCGGTCGGCCTGGCCGCGGGACTGGACAAGGATGGCGCCTACATCGACGGCCTGTCGGCGCTCGGTTTCGGCTTCATCGAAGTGGGCACCGTCACCCCCAAGCCGCAGGCCGGCAATCCCAAGCCGCGCATTTTCCGCATCCCGTCCAAGCGCGCCGTGATCAACCGCATGGGCTTTAACAATGGCGGCGTCGACGCCTTCGTGGCGAACGTGCAGGCGTCGAAGTTTTACCAGGATAAGCGCGGCGTGCTTGGCCTGAACATCGGCAAGAACGCCAGCACGCCGATCGAGAGCGCGGTCGACGATTATCTGCACTGCCTCGAAAAAGTGTACCCGTACGCCAGCTACGTGACGGTCAATATCTCCTCGCCGAATACCGCCAACCTGCGCCAGCTGCAGGGCGCGTCGGAACTGGACGCGCTGCTCACGCGGCTGAAAGATGCGCAACTGCGCCTGGCCGACCAGCACAAGCGCTACGTGCCGCTGGCGCTCAAGATCGCACCGGACGTCGACGGCGACCAGATCAAGGATATCGCCGCCGCCCTGCTGCGCCACAAGATCGATGGCGTCATCGCCACCAACACCACGCTCAGTCACCGCCTGGTCGACCGCGCCCGGCACGGCCAGGAGACCGGCGGCGTGTCGGGCGATCCGGTGTTCGACCTGTCGAACATCGTGATCCGCGCGCTGCGCCAGGAGGTGGGCGACGCGCTGCCGATTATCGGCGTGGGCGGCATCATGCGCGGCGCCGATGCCAAGGAAAAGATGAATCTCGGCGCCTCGCTGGTGCAGCTGTACACTGGCCTGATATATCAAGGACCGGGCTTGATCCGCGAATGCGCGCGAGCCCTTCGACCATAAGGAACGCACCATGATCAAGACCAGGCTCGGACGCACGCCGCTCGAGGTATCGAAGATCTGCCTCGGCAGCATGACCTTCGGCGAGCAAAACAGCGAGGCCGATGCGCACAGCCAGCTCGATTACGCGCTCGAACGCGGGATCAATTTTGTCGACACCGCCGAAATGTATCCGGTCATGCCGCGTCCGCAGACGCAGGGCGACACCGAGCGCTTTATCGGCAGCTGGCTGAAAAAGAGCGGCAGGCGCGGCGACATCGTATTGGCCACCAAGGCGGCCGGTCCGAATCCGAACCTGCACTGGGTCCGCGAAGGAAAGCAGAACCTCGATGCCGCCAGCCTGCGCACGGCGGTGGAAGAGAGCCTGCGGCGCCTGCAAACCGATCATATCGATTTATACCAGCTGCACTGGCCGAGCCGGAATGTGCCGGTTTTCGGCGCGACCGCGTTCGACCCGGCCAAGGAGCGCGCCGCCATTCCGGTCGAAGAGACGCTCGGTGCGCTGGCGCAGCTGATCGAGGCTGGCAAGATTGGGCATATCGGCCTGTCGAACGAGAGCGCGTGGGGCGTGAGCGAATTTATCAAGCAGTCCGACATGCGCGCTCTGCCGCGCATCGCCAGCGTCCAGAACCTGTACAACCTGACCGCGCGCAGTTTCGAGACCAGCCTGATGGACGAGACCTGCTTTCGCGAGGACGTGGGTTTGCTGGCCTATAGTCCGCTGGCGTTCGGGCAGTTGAGCGCGAAGTACCTCGATGATCCCAGGGCGAGCGGACGCTTGACGATTTTCCCGGCCTCGTGGAGCCCGCGCTATCTGCGCGCGCCGGTGCTGGCGGCGGTGAAGGAGTACACGGCGCTGGCGCGCGCGAACGGCATGACGCCGGCGCAGATGGCGCTGGCGTGGTGCTACTCGCGCTGGTTCGTGGCCTCGACCATCATCGGCGCGACCAGCCTGGCGCAGTTGAAGGAAAATATCGATGCGATGTCGGTGACCCTGACCCCGGACGTGGTGGCCGCGATCGACGCCATTCACGCGCGCATGACCAACCCGGGCGCATGATCGTCGTTCGCATGCCTGCGCAGAAAAGCGGGCGGCGCGCATGCGTGCCGCTCGCTCGACAGATCAGGCTTGCATCCTTTTAAGGAAATTCAAGGCGTCCTCGATCTCCGAAGGACAGTAGCTGCCCCAATGGGGATGCGCTTTGCACCACTCGACAAAGTGGACCAGGCAGGCCACTTGCTGCCGGCTCAACGCCGAGAGACGAACCCGCGTTTCGGCCTCGAACTTCTCCACCGGAGCGAGGCTATACAGCAGAAACTCGGTCTCCGTCCGCTTGTCCTGCGCCTCTGGCGAGAGGCAGAACGGCAGATAGTGAGGGAGCGCCCACGCCCACCCCTTCGCCGACAGCGACGACAGTTCCCGATGGAGCACCCAGATGACCGCGGCGCCAACGGGTTCCCCCCTGAATATATCAAGGTCTCGCGCCAGGTAATCGCAGTGGAAGCAGCTGTCCCGATGAAAGCGAAGATCTGATTTCCCCGGCATCTTGACGGGCGGGAAGGCGATGCTGATTTCAGCGAGGAGGGCCTCGGTTGTCATGCTTTGGCAGGGGGAAGAGGATTGCATCGTCACTCAGTTCACGGGCGGTGGAGGGATAGTCAAGCGACACCATGCGACTGGAACAACCATGTTGCAAATTTACCAGCCACGCATATTGTACATGATCGACCAGACGCAGAAACGGCAGCGCGGCTGCTCCTACCCCTCCGCCAGAATCGCGATCTGCCGCAGTCCCCTGGAAAAACTCGTGCTGCTCGGATTCTCCACAAACACGCACTGCTTGCCGGTGCGCTTGCAGTGCTCCTTCACGCGCCAGTAAGCGTTATGGCTGATGCAGCCGGTCTGGCAAATCACCAGGTCGGCCGCCGCCAGGTTCGCATCGAGCAAATCGGCCCCGTGCTCCTGCCCGCCGTCGTGATGGGCAAACCTGGCGCCCGCCTCCTCCGTCATGCAGCGGTAACTGGCCACGCTGGCACTCCTGCCGCCGACGCACAACAAGGTCTTGTCGGCCAGCTGCGCCGCGGCGATCGCTTCGGCCGCATCTTCCTCGCACACCACCGCCTCGGGCGGGCGCGCCGCCTGCAAGGCGTCGAGCTGGCGCGTGGTCGCCGCCAATTGCTGGCGCAACTGCGCCAGCTGCGCATCGCGCGCAGTCAAGCGCTGCGCCGCCTCGTCGAGCTTTTGCTTGAGCCGCGTGCGCGCTTCCAGGTCCGGCACCGACGCGCTCAGTTCCGCCATATCCGCCTGCAAGAACGCAAACTTGCTGTCGCGCGCCACCAGCTCGGCGCGCGCATGCATCAACTGGCCCTGCACCTGTTCCAGCTCGCGCGCCTTGTCGGCCAGGGTGCGCACGTGGCGCTGCTGCGACTGCGCCAGTTCGGCCGCCAGCGCCGCATGCTCTTCCTGCAGCTCGATGTAGTGCGCGTGGTCGATGCGCGTGTTGGCCCCGGCCTGGTGCTGGATCATGTGCATCTCGCGCAGCACGATGTCCTGCACCAGGAAATCGCTGCGCGGGTGCGTCAGCGCGGCCCAGAAGGCACCCGCCACGTCGCCCTGGGCGATCGCCTGGCGCCACAGCAGCATGACGGCGTCGCCGCTGCGCGCGTCGCGAAAGCGCAGCAGCACCAGCGCGTAACGCTGGTCGAGCGCATCCTGCAGCAGGTTCGAGATGCGGTTGCGGCTGGCGCATTCGGCCACCGCGCCGACATGGATTTCGTAGTCGTCGGCCAGCGCCTGGCCGCGCACGCCCTTGTTCACCAGCTTGCGCAGCACGCCGAGCGGCAGGCACACGCCGATCACCGGGCAGTGGGTATTGGCCGGCAGCTCCCACAGGCGCTGGCGGCGCGACGACGAGGTGCGCGAAGCCGCTTCGCCGTCGGGAGGGAAAAACCGCGCGAGCGGCTTTTTGGCATCGTGGTCGCACATGCGCTACTCCTTAATGCAGCTTGGGGCCGTGGCGCGCGTCGTCGATGACGGCGGCGGCGGCAGCAGCGGCGTTGGACTGGGCAACGTGGTCAAGCCGCGCCTGGGCGTCGCCGACCATGCCGGACAGCGCGCGGAACGCTTCCGGCGTGAAGCGCACCGAGACGTGGTTCAGCGACAGGTGCAGCACGCTGCATTCGGGGCAGATGCTGACGTGGCCGATGGTACTGTCGGCGATCGTCACATGCTGGCAAGGTTCGCTTGGATTCTGTGGATGTTTGCTCGGCACGATGCTTCCTTGACGGTATGCAGTGGCTGGCGGCGGCGGGCTATGCGTGGGTGGATGGCTTGCTGAAATCAAGTATAAACGAGAATCATTCGCATTTGCAAGCCATGTCGCATACGTGCCGCGCATCCTCCGCCGCTCCCGCGCCAAGGCGGCGCGCGTGGGAAATCCAAGTCCCCCACGCGCAAACACTACGCCGCTTCGCGCGGCGCGTCGGCGTCGAGCGCGCGCTCGATATCGGCGCGCGAGACATCCGGCGCAAACTGCTCGATGAAGTGATACGCATACGCGCGCAGATATGCGCCGCGCCGCACCGCAAGCCGCGTCACGTTGGCCGCGAACAGATGCGACGCTTCGACCGCGCGCAAGCCCTTGTCGCGCCCATGATCGAACGCCATCGAGGCCACGATCCCCACGCCCATCCCCAGGCTCACATACTGCTTGATGACGTCCGAATCCATCGCCGTGAGCACGATGTCGGTGCCCACCCCCGCCTTGGCGAACGCCGCATCGATATGCCCGCGCCCCGTGAAGCCCACATCGTAGGTAATCAGCGGATAGCCGGCCAGGTCTTCCAGACGGATCGGCGAGCAATTGAGCAGCGGATGCCGGTCCGGCACCACGATCAGATGGCTCCAGCGGTAACACGGGAACGACACCAGGTCGGGGAACTGCGACAGGCCCTCGGTGGCGATGCCGATATCGGCCTTGCCCGACAGGACCCACTCGGCGATATGATCGGGAGCGCTCTGCTGCAGCGCGATGCGCACCTCCGGGAAGTCCTTGCGGAACGACTGCACCACCTTCGGCAGCGCATAGCGCGCCTGGGTGTGGGTGGCGGCGATGGTCAAGGTGCCGCTGTTCTGGCCCGCGTATTCCATGCTGGCCTGCTGCAGGTTCTCGGCCTCCACCAGCAGGCGGTCGATGATTTTCAGGATGCCCTTGCCCGGGTCGGTCAGCCCGGTCAGGCGCTTGCCGTTGCGCTCGAAAATCACCACGCCAAGTTCGTCTTCGAGTTCGCGGATCTGGCGGCTCACGCCCGGCTGCGACGTAAACAGCGCATTGGCGACCTCGGTCAGGTTGTAGCCGCGCCGGGCCGCTTCGCGGATCGAGCGCAGTTGTTGGAAATTCATATCGCTGCTCCCTGATCGACGAACACCTGCATCCGGCGCGGACGCACCACCAGGGTTTCGCCTTCTTTCAATTGCAACTGGCGGTATCGCTCGTTGGGAATGACCGCATCGATCAATTCGGCATTGTCGGCGCGCTCCAGGTCGAGCTGCGCCAGCGGACCGATGGCATGCGCGCGGCGCAGCTTGACGACGATGCCCTCGGCGCCGGGCGTATAGCGGTCGATGTCAAGATCGTGCGGGCGCACGTAGGCGATCCCCTGCCCATTGGTGGCCGACGCATGGCCGGGCACCGAAAAACTGGCGTCGCCGCTGGCCATGACGCCATCGTTCACGCGCCCGTGGAACAGGTTCACATTACCGAGGAAGCCATACACGAACGGCGACGCCGGATTGTTGTACACCTGCTCGGGAGAGCCGAGCTGCTCGACCCGGCCCTTGTTCATCAACACCACCTGGTCCGACACTTCCAGCGCTTCTTCCTGGTCGTGGGTGACGAAGATGCTGGTCACGTGCAGGTCGTCATGCAGGCGGCGCAGCCAGCGCCGCAATTCCTTGCGCACCTTGGCGTCGAGCGCGCCGAACGGCTCGTCGAGCAGCAGCACGCGCGGTTCCACCGCCAGCGCGCGCGCCAGCGCAATGCGCTGGCGCTGCCCGCCCGAGAGCTGCGGCGGATGGCGGTCGGCCAGCCAGTCGAGCTGCACCAGTTCGAGCAGCTGCTGCACCTTGTGGCGGATCTGCTGTTCGTTCGGACGGTCGCGGCGCGGCTTGACGCGCAGCCCGAAGGCGACGTTCTCGAACACGGTCATGTGCTTGAACAGCGCGTAATGCTGGAACACGAAGCCGACCTGGCGTTCGCGCACATGGCGGTCCGACGCATCCTCGCCGTCGAGCAGCACGCGCCCGCTATCGGGATACTCCAGGCCCGCGATAATGCGCAGCAGCGTGGTCTTGCCGCAGCCGGAAGGACCGAGCAGCGCGGTCAGTTCGCCCGAAGGGAACTGCAGCGAGACGTTGTCGAGGGCGACAAAATCGCCGAACCGCTTGTTGATATTACTGACTTCGATCGTCATGATCCGTGCTCCATGTTGCGTGCTTCGGCGTGAAACGCGATCGTTTCGCGCAAACGCCATTCGACAAAGGTTTTGATCGCCAGGGTCACCAGCGCCAGCATGGCCAGCAGCGAGGCGACGGCAAAGGCGGCCGCGAAGTTGTATTCGTTGTAGAGGATTTCGACGTGCAGCGGCATGGTGGTGGTCTCGCCGCGGATATGGCCCGACACCACCGACACCGCGCCGAACTCGCCCATGGCGCGGGCGTTACACAGGATCACGCCGTACAGCAGGCCCCATTTGATGTTGGGCAGCGTCACGCGCCAGAAGGTATTCCAGCCGGAGGCGCCCAGCACCAGCGCGGCTTCTTCTTCCTCGTTGCCCTGCGACTGCATCAGCGGAATGAGTTCGCGCGCCACGAACGGGAAGGTGATGAAGACAGTGGCCAGCACGATGCCCGGCACCGCGAACAGGATCTTGATGTCGTGCGCGGCGAGCCAGCCGCCGAACCAGCCCTGGGCGCCGAACATGAGCACATAGATCAGGCCCGCGATCACCGGCGAGACCGAAAACGGCAGGTCGATCAGCGTGAGCAGAATGGCCTTGCCCCGGAATTCGAACTTGGCGATGCACCAGGCCGCGCATACGCCGAACACCAGGTTGAACGGCACCGAGATGAAGGCCGCGATCAGGGTCAGCTTGATGGCCGCCACCGCGTCCGGGTCGGTGATCGCCTTGACGTAGGTTTCGATGCCCTTCTTGAAGGCTTCCGCAAAGACGGCGGCCAGCGGAATGAACAGGAACAGGGTCAGGAACGCAAAGGCGACCAGCTTGAGCAGCGCGCTGACCCAGACCGGTTCGAGCGGATGCGAGGGGCGCAGGAACAGTTCCCGCAGCGAGCGGCGCTTGGGCGCGGCGCCTTTGCCGGCGGGCGTCGCCGCCTGGTTCAATACGGTGCTCATTTTTTCCCCGTCCTGGCGCGGGTCCACGCCTGTAGCAGATTGATGGCCAACAGCAGCACGAATGAGGCCAGCAGCATCACCACGGCGATGGCGGTGGCGCCGGCGTAGTTGTACGCTTCGAGCTTGATGTAGATGAGCAGCGGCGTGATCTCGGAAATCATCGGCTGGTTGCCGGCGATGAAAATGACGGAACCGAATTCGCCGGTGGCGCGCGCGAACGAGAGCGCAAAGCCGGTCAGCAGGGCCGGCATCACGGCCGGGAACACCACGCGCGAAAAGGTTTGCCAGGCGTTCGCGCCCAGGCTGGCGGCGGCTTCTTCAAGTTCCTTTTCCAGGTCTTCCAGCACCGGCTGCACGGTGCGCACCACGAAAGGCAAGCCGATGAAGGTGAGCGCGACCACCACGCCGAGCGGGGTGTACGAGACCTTGATGCCAAGCTCGGTGAAGTATTTGCCGATCCAGCCGTTGCTCGAGTACAGCGCAGTGAGCGTGATGCCGGCCACCGCCGTGGGCAGGGCGAACGGCAGGTCGACCAGTGCGTCCATGAAGCGCTGGCCCGGGAACTCGTAGCGCACCAGCACCCACGCGACGATGCCGCCGAACACCGTGTTGATCAGCGCCGCGATGAACGAAGCGCCGAAACTGAGGCGGTACGAAGCGAGCGCCTGCTCCGACGCCACCACCTCGCAGAACGCCGCCCAGGTCATGCTGAAGGTCTTGATGAAGACCGACGACAGCGGGATCAGGACGATCAGGCAGAGATAGAAAACGGTGAACCCGAGCGTCAGGCCGAAGCCGGGCAAGACCCGGCGCGGCGTTTTTCTCGGAGGGGGATGAACGGCGGACATGGGGCCTCTTATTACGAATTCGTCTAATAGGCGGCAATAATCGCACCAGAACTACATAACGCAAACGAAGCATTTCTTATTTGTATAGAACGATTGGCTATTAGGATTGCACCGACAGACGCCCTCGCCTGCGGCCCCGCAGGCGATTGAGCGGGCACAAACGCCGGGCTGAACGGCTGAACCCGGCTCGGCCCGGCGCGGTCTGACATGCAACGACCAGGAGGCAGCATGGACCGACTTGAACGTTTGCAGGGTGGCGCGCGTGAACCGGCTGCGCCGGATAGTGGCCGGGCGCCCGAAGCGCTGCTCAGCGTGCGGGTGCCGCCGGCGTTGCGCGCCATCTTCCACGTCTGGGCGCAGGAGTGCGATCCGGCGCCGATGCTGCCGCGCGGCGGCGACATGCGGGCGCTGGTAGCGGCCTACGTGCGCCTGGGCGCCGCGGTGGGGGCGGCGCCGGTCGAGCGCGAGCTGCTGGTGCGGGTGTATGTCAACGCGGCGCTGAACTGCGAATTTGCGCTGTGGACCGAACTGCGCCACGAAGCGGCAGCGGTGCTGCGCTGGCTGGCGCCGCTCGTCGCGGCCGACCCTGCCCTGCGCGCGCGCGTGGCGCAGGCCTGGCCGCGCCTGGGCGGTCCGGACGGCCCTTAATAGACCAGCTTGACCGCGACCAAGGTGAGGGTGGTCGCCAGCAAGGCGCGCAAGAAACCTTCCGGCACCGATTTGGCGATCCAGGAACCGAGGGTGATCCCGGGCAGCGAACCGATCAGCAACATGGCGAGCAAGGCCCAGTTGATCGAGCCCAGCCACCAGTGGCCGAAGGCGGCAATCGCGGTCAGCGGCACGGCGTAGGCGATGTCGGTGCCAGCCACTTCGGCCGCGCTCATGCGGGGATACAGCATGACCAGCAAGGTGGCGCCAATCGCGCCGGCGCCGATCGACGAAACCGTCACCAGCACGCCCAGCAGCGCGCCGGACACGATGGTGGCGGCCGCCAGCGGCTTGCCCTGCAACTGGCGCTCGGGCTTGGCGTTGATCCAGGCCAGCATCTTGCCTTTGAACAGTAGCGCGATCACGGTCAGCATGACCGAGCCGGCGATGGAGTAACGGATGATCTGGCCGATTTCCTTGTCGAGGGTGCCGAATTGCTTGAGCGCCAGGGTAGCGGCCACGGCGGCCGGCAAGGCGCCGTAGCAGAGGTGGCGCACGATATCCCAGCGCACGGTGCCGCGCATGCGGTGAGTGAAGGCGCCGGCCGATTTGGTGATGGAAGCGAAGGCGAGGTCGGTGCCGACGGCGACCGATGGCGGCACGCCGAACAGCAAGGTCAGCAGCGGAGTCATGAGGGAGCCGCCGCCGACGCCGGTCATGCCGACCAGCAGGCCGACCGCGAAACCTGAAATGATGTACGTAAGTTGCATGGATGAGCCCCTAGAATAGCCGCAAGGGTATAGGGACTCAGCCTTTATTCAAACAACGGAAAGCTTATTTGCTTATGCGTTTCGCCGTACCAGCGCCGGGCGGCGCCGCGCGGCGCCCGGTTTTACTTGTTCGGCTGGGGCGTGACGCGCAGGTAAGCACGCGCGGCAGTGTAGCCTTTCGGATACTTCTGCTTGATCAGTTCGGGATCTTGCACGCTCAGCGGGATGATCACATCGTCGCCGTCACGCCAGTTGCCGGGGGTGGCCACGGTGTAGGCGTCGCTCAGTTGCAGGGCGTCGATGACGCGCAGCACTTCGTCGAAATTGCGCCCGGTGCTCATCGGATAAGTGATCGACAGGCGGATCTTTTTCTTGGGATCGATCACGAACAGCGAACGCACGGTGGCCGTGGCCGACTGTTCCGGGTGGATCATGTCATACAGGGATGCCACTTTTTTGTCGGCATCGGCGATGATCGGGAAGCCCACCACGGTTTTTTGCGTCTCTTCGATATCCTTGATCCAGGTTTTGTGCAGCTCGGCCGGATCGACCGACAGGGCGATGGCTTTCACATTGCGCTTGTCGAATTCCGGTTTGAGCTTGGCGGTAAGGCCCAGCTCGGTGGTGCAGACGGGCGTGAAGTCGGCCGGGTGCGAAAACAGCACCACCCAGGAGTCGCCTGCCCATTCGTGAAACTTGATCGTTCCCAGCGAAGAATCCTGCTCGAAATCCGGAGCGGTATCGCCCAAACGTAGACTCATTGTGATCTCCAATCATTCATCAAAAGTAGTAGGCGGATATCAATCATGGCGAAAAGGCCAGCATCCTATTGTGCGCCAATTCGGCCAGCCGCTGCAAATATTGTTGTCCGGCGGGCCAGTCGCCCAGGCCCGACTCCGCATTGATGTGACCCAGCCTGCCCTGCTCGGCCAGCTCGCTGCCCCAGCGGCGCGCCCATAGGGCCGCGTGTGGCGCACTCATCCACGGATCGTTGGCGCTACTGACTAATATGCTAGGGCAGTCGAGCGGCAGCGCCGGCAAGCGCTCGGCCACGCCGAACTTGTCCGGATCGGCGGGCGCGACCAGCAACGCGCCGGCCACGCCCTCGCTGTTGCGGGCGATGCTGTGCACGGCGGTCAGGCAGCCGAAGCTGTGGGCCACCAGCAGCGCGGGACGCGGATCAGCGCGTCGCTGCTGGTCCAGCCGTGCGGCCCAGGTCGCCAGATCGGGCTGGTCGAAGTCATCCTGGCGCACGCGCACGAATGCCGGGTGCAGGCGCTGCCAGCGCGACTGCCAATGGCCCGGTCCGCTGTCATGCAGTCCGCTGACCACGATTACTTGAAAATGGGGAAACAGTTCGGTCATGGCGCCACCTCCTGGACCACCAGAATACGGCGCGCATGCGCGAAAGCGAAGGAATCGTTTCGCGCTTCGATATACCGCCCGCGCATAAGGCGGGCCGGTTGGGAAGGCTAGTAAAAGCGGTTGAACAGTACCACCGTCCAGGAGGCGATGGCGATCAGGACTGCCAGCATGACGGCGGCGCTGCCGAAATCCTTGGCGTTCTTCGAGAGCGGATGGCGTTCGAGCGAGACGCGGTCGACCACGGCTTCGATGGCCGAATTAATCAGTTCGACGATCAGCACCAGCACCAGCACGGCAATCAGGAACAGTTTCTGGAAAGCCGACACCGGCAGCACCAGCGCGACGATGGCGCCGATGATGACGACGATCAATTCCTGGCGGAAGGCGTGTTCGTGGGCCCAGGCGGATTTGAACCCGTCCATCGAGTAGCTTGTCGCTGCCAGAATGCGCTTGAAGCCGCTTTTACTTTTAAAATCACTGACAGGCTGGGTCATGGATACTCTTCAAAATAACAGGTAAAGCACATTATGCCCCGCCCCGCCACCGGCGCGCCATCTTTGCGCGGCGTCTCAGGGAAATTGCCAATCCTTTTCACATTGTGGTATAAAGTGACTACTTATACTGCACTGCACCAACCACATCATGAAAATCGACACCGTTGACGCGCCCAAAACCTCGATCCAGGTGATCGAGCGCATGGTGGCCCTGCTCGACGCGCTGGCCAACTATACCGATCCGGTCAGCCTGAAGGAATTGTCCAAGGTATCCGGACTGCATCCCTCCACCGCACACCGGATTCTCAATGACATGGTCATCACGCGCTTCGTGGACCGGGTCGAGCCGGGCACCTACCGTCTCGGCATGCGCTTGCTGGAACTGGGCAATGTGGTCAAGAGCCGGCTGTCGGTGCGCGAAGCGGCGCTCGATTTCATGCGCTCGCTGCACAAGAAGACGCAGCAAACCATTAATCTGTCGGTGCGCCAGGGCGACGAGATCGTGTATATCGACCGCGCGTTTTCGGAACGCTCCGGGATGCAGGTGGTGCGCGCGATTGGCGGACGCGGTCCGCTGCACCTGACCTCGACCGGGAAGCTGTTTTTGTCGGTGGACGAGCCCAAGGCGATCAGGGCGTATGCCACCCGCACCGGGCTGGCGGGGCATAACAAGAATTCGATCACCGATTTGAGCAAGCTGGAACGCGAATTGAGCCTGGTCCGGTCGCGCGGCTATGCGCGCGATAACGAAGAACTGGAACTGGGCGTGCGCTGCATGGCGGCGGGCATCCATGATGATTCGGGCAAGCTGATTGCGGGCTTGTCGATTTCGGCCCCGGCAGACCGCTTGCAAG
The DNA here is from genome assembly GCF_011682175.1 of Massilia frigida. Classification (GTDB taxonomy): domain Bacteria; phylum Pseudomonadota; class Gammaproteobacteria; order Burkholderiales; family Burkholderiaceae_D; genus Telluria_A; species Telluria_A frigida. The sequence continues at coordinate 54,872 of NZ_WHJG01000014.1, read as the reverse complement.
AGGAATGGCTGGAAGATCTGGTGATGACGGCGAGCCAGATTTCGGCGACGCTGGGGTACACCGGGCCGACGGTGTAAGCGTTTACTTCAAGTCCGTCATTCCTGCCAGTAGCAGAAATGACGGTTTTAAGTAGAACGGTACTAATTCAAGTCAATCCAGGCGGCCGTAAGGCTTCCAGCCAGCGCCGCATCCGTCCGGCATCGGCCGTGCGCGATTGCTTGCCCTTGGAATCCAAAAACACCATGATCACCGCGCGCCCCTGAATCACGGTCTGCATCACCAGGCAGCGCCCCGCTTCATTAATAAACCCCGTCTTTTGCAAACCAATATCCCAATCCGGCATCGCCACCAGATAGTTGGTATTGTTGTAATGCATCAGCCTGCCACCGGCATCGACCGTCGATTTCGGATCGGTCGAATACTGGCGCAGTAGCGGTTCGTTATAAGCGAACATGGCCAGCTTGGCCAGGTCGCGCGCGCTGGCGACATTGCGGCTGGACAGCCCGCTCGAATCGACATAGCGCGTATCGTGCATGCCCAGCTGGTAAGCCTTGGCATTCATGGCCGCCACGAAGCCCGCCACCCCGCCCGGATAATTGCGCGCCAGCGCGGCGGCGGCGCGGTTCTCCGAGCTCATCAGCGCGATATGCAGCAGGTTGGCGCGCGTCATCTGCGAACCGACGCGCAGGCGCGAACTGGTGAATTTCTCGTGGTCGACATCGTCCTCGGTGACGGTCAGGACCTCATCCAGGTCTTGCCTGGCCTCGACCACGATCAGGCCCGTCATCAGCTTGGTGATCGACGCGATCGGCAAGGCGATATTGGCGTTCTTCTCGAACAAGACCTCGGCATTGTTTTGGTCGAGCACGAAAGCGACGTTGGACTTGAGGTCGAGCGGGTCGCGTGTCTGGTTCAGGCCGGCCAAATCGCCCGCGCTCTGGCGCACCCGTTCGGGCAGCGAGGCGGCGACGATCACGCGCTGGTACACGAGCTTGCGTTTGCCACGGACCATGACCGTGCGCCGCACCATGGTATTGCGGTTTTCGGCCGCCGGACGCAAGGCGATTTCGCGGCGCTGCACGCGCGACTTGACCACGACGTGCTTCTTGGCCTTGCCCGCGCCAACTGCGCGCTCGGCACGGGCCTTGGCCTTGACCCTGGCTTCCACCGGCGGCGTCAATACTAACAGCAGGGAAGCGATGGCGCTCAACACTAACTTATACATCTGGAAATCCTTTGAAGCGAGCTGACCTTGTAACGCTGAAGTCTAGCAAAGCGCTCAGCAATCGCAAGCGAATTTAACATTCGGAGGAAGTCTTGTGCTGAGCTACAACGTTGCGTAGCCAGGCCGCTTCTTGCATGAACACAGTGTACGCGTTTATTCCATGAAGCGAACAAAGCTTGCCAGCGGCTCGCGCGCCGTCAACAGCGTGTTTTCGATCTTGTCGGGATCGGCATAGCCCAGTGCCATGCCGCATACCAGCATCTCAGTGGGGGGCAACTGAAGATGTTCGGCAATGACGCGGTGATACTGGGTAAAGGCCGCTTGCGGACAGGTGTCGAGGCCGCGTCCGCGCGCGGCGACCATGATATTTTCGAGGAACATGCCGTAATCGAGCCAGGAACCCTGCTCCAGCACCCGGTCGATGGTGAAGATCAGCCCCACGGGCGCATCGAAGAAGCGGTAGTTGCGGCCAAACTGCGCTTGCATGCCAGCCTTGTTGTCGCGCTCCAGGCCCAGCAGCGAATACAGGTCCAGGCCCACCTTGCGGCGCCGCTCGATGTAAGGCGAGATCCATGCACGCGGATAGTAGGGATATTCTTCCACATGCTGCCTGGACAGCTCGGGATCGTTGTGGACGGCCAGGATCGCTTGCGCCAGCCGGTCCTTGGCTTGCCCGGTCAGCACGGTTACCTTCCACGGCTGGATATTGGTGCCGGACGGTGCGCGAGCACTTACTTCGAGGATGCGCTCGATATCTTCGCGCGCGACCGGGGTCGGCAGGAAGGCACGGATCGAGCGGCGCGAGCTGATGGCGGCATCCACGATGTCTTGTTCTTTACTTACCAACATTGCTTCTCCTATTTTTTAACGACACACACCACACCGATGACCGCCACCACCATCCCGGCCACGCCCAGCCAGCTGAAGGCTTCGCCGAACATCAGCCAGGCCATGATGGCCGTGGTTGGCGGCGTCAGGTACAGCAAGCTGGTCACCTGGGTCGCATCGCTGCGGCGGATTAACTGAAACAGCAGGAAAATTGCCCCGATCGACAGCGCAAACACCGACCACATCCACGCCCCGACGAAACGCGGCGTCCATGTGATGCTGCTGAGCGCTGGATCGAGTCCCTCAAACATCACGGCCACCGGCAGCAGCACCGCCACCGTGGACGCGAACTGGATCACGGTGCCGGTGCGCAAATCGAAGCGCGGGCAGAAATGCTTCTGGTACATCGTCCCGGCGGTGATCGAGAGCAGCGCCATGACGCTGAAACCGATCGCCAGCCCCGACAGGCCGACCAGGGTGATCTTGGCATACACCACCAGGGCCACGCCGGTCAGGCCGAACAGCAGGCCCAGCCACTGGCGCGGACGCACCGTTTCGCCGATCAGGGGAGCGCAAGCGGCGGTGAGGATGGGTTGCATGCCGACAATCAGGGCGGTGAGCCCGGCCGGCATGCCGAGCTTGATGGCGCACCAGACGCCGCCCAGATAGCCGGCCTGCAACAGCAGCCCGGCCACGGCGATATGGCCGATGCTGCCCCTGGGCCACGGCGCTTTCCAGATCAGGACGATGGGCAGGAGCACCACTAGGACGGCGACGCAGCGCAGCAGCAGGAAGGTCAGCGGCGGCGCGTACGGCAAACCGAACTTCGCGACAATGAATCCCGTACTCCACAATAAGACGAAGAACACCGGCATGGGCGAGAGCCAGGTTGCACTGTGGCGCGGCGCACCATTTTTTTTAGTTTCGTTTGACATATATCAAGGGTCGCGCTCGACGCCAAAACGTCAAGACGCCGCATCAACAGGTTGGACAGCGCGAACAGCGAGTCTAGCATGGCCGGCCTTGCCATGTTATCAAGGCCCAGTTTGTCTATGACACGATGGTGATCGCGGGCATGCCCAGGGGGCCATGCGCGCCGTCCCGCCACATCGTTTCTTCCCGTCAGCACCCATTTGTGCACTGCACAAGATTCGCTTGACACTGCTCAGGAAATCATTAAAATGGGCTTTGTTGCGCTGCACAATCCACTTGTTCAGCCTTGGCTTGACAGATTTTCCTGCCTCACCGGTTCAACGCAGCATTTATCAACAATACGATTAATTATTATTTGGAGAATATATATGTTTGCAATCCCTGAGCAGTTTTCGAACGCCACCAAAGCTAACTTTGAATCGCAGTTCGCGCTGTACTCGTCGCTGACGGCGAAAGCGTTTGAAAGCATTGAAAAGCTGGTCGAGCTGAACATCACCGCTGCCAAGGCAACGCTGGAAGAGTCGTCGATCGCCACCAAGCAGCTGCTGTCGGCCAAGGATCCACAAGAATTTTTCGCGCTGAGCGCCGCCCAGGCCCAGCCGAATGCTGAAAAAGCCCTGTCGTACAGCCGCCAGCTGGCCGCCATCGCGACCGGCACCCAGGCCGAGTTCAGCAAGGCAGCCGAGTTCCAGATCGCCGAAACCAACCGCAAGGTGATTTCGCTGGTTGACGAAGTGAGCAAAAATGCACCGGCCGGTTCGGAAAACGTCGTTGCCGTGATCAAGGCATCGATCGGCAATGCCAACGCCGGCTACGAGCAGCTGACCAAGACTGCCAAGCAAGCTAAAGAAGCCATGGAAACCAATGTGAACGCAGCCGTATCGCAGTTCACCCAGGCTGCACAGAACGTTGCTGCACGTACGACCAAGCGTTAATTTGCTTGTGTAGTGCCGCAGTAAAAAAACCCCGCGCTGCGGGGTTTTTTGTTGCCGTCGTCAGCGCGCGCGGGCGCCGCGACGAGAAGCGGTCCGGTTTTACTCTTCGCCCAGATACGCCGCCTTCACGCGCGGATCATGCAGCATGTCCTGCGCATTGCCCCCCATGATGATCGCGCCCGAATCCATCACATAACCGCGGTTGGCCGCTTCCAGCGCCAGTTTCGCGTTCTGTTCCACTAACAGCACGGTAATGCCCTGCTTGTGCACGTCGCGGATCACTTCAAAGATCTTTTCCACCATGATCGGCGCCAGGCCCATCGATGGCTCGTCGAGCAACAGCAACTTCGGGTGGCTCATCAAGGCGCGCGCCATCGCCAGCATCTGCTGCTCGCCGCCCGACAAGGTGCCCGCCATCTGCGCCGCGCGCTCCTTCAAGCGCGGAAACACCGAGAACCACTTCTCCACGTCGGCCTCGATGCCGGCCTTGTCGTCGCGCGTGTAGGCGCCCATCAGCAGGTTTTCGTGGATCGACATGCGCGTGAACACGCCGCGCCCTTCCGGCACCATGGCCAGCTTCTGCCGCACCAGCTCGAACGACTTGCTGCCCTTGAGCGGCTGGCCCATGTAGCTGATCACGCCTTCGACCTTGCAGTCGGGCAAGGTGCCGGTGATGGCTTTCAGCGTGGTGGTCTTGCCGGCGCCATTGGCACCGATCAGGGTCACCAGCTCACCCTTGTTCACTTCCAGGTCGATGCCCTTGACGGCCTTGATGCCGCCATACGCCACCTTCAATCCCTGGATTTTCAGAATGTTGTCGCTCATGCGTGAGCACCTCCCAGGTAGGCTTCGATCACTGCCGGATTTTTCTGTATGTCGGCCGGTAAGCCTTCCGCGATGGGTTTGCCGTATTCGAGCACGGTGATGCGGTCGCACAAGCCCATCATCAGCTTGACGTCGTGCTCGATCAGCAGCACGGTCTTGCCTTCCTGCTTGATTTTCACCAGCAACTCGCGCAAGGCCAGCTTTTCGGTCGCATTCATGCCGGCCGCCGGTTCGTCCAGCGCCAGCAGTTGCGGATCGGTCGCCAGCGCGCGCGCGATTTCAAGGCGGCGCTGGTCGCCATAGGACAGGAATTTCGAGGTGCGCTTGGCGTACGCGCCGATCCCCACGAAGTCGAGCAGCTCTTGCGCCCGGGCGCGGATCGCCGCCTCTTCCAGGCGCGCCGCCTTGTGCCGGAACACGGCGCCGAACACGCCCTGATGGGTGCGCACATGGCAGCCCACCATCACATTTTCCAGCGCCGTCATCTCGCCGAACAGGCGGATGTTCTGGAAGGTACGGGCAATCCCGGCCTTGGCCACCGCATGCGGGGCCGATGGCGAGTACGGTTTGCCGGCCAGCTCGAAAGTGCCCGTATCAGGCTGGTAGAGCCCGGTAATGACGTTGAAAAAGGTGGTCTTGCCGGCGCCGTTCGGCCCGATCAGGCCGTAAATCTGGCCGCGCATGATCTTGATACCGACGTTGGTCAGCGCTTGCAAACCGCCAAAGCGCTTGTTCACGCCGGAAATATTGAGAATGACTTGTTCGCTCATCTGGATATCCTCACGCGGCCATTACGCCGGCAGCTCGCCGGCTTGGTTGGTCTCGGCGGCCTCGGGCCGGTCTTCGTGCTTGGGCGAGGGCCACAGGCCGGCCGGCTTGCTGAGCATGATCCCCACCAGCGCCAGGCCATACAGGGCCATCCGGGTCACTTCCGCTTCGAGCAGCACCACGCCGAACACGGCCATCTGGAGCGGTTCGACCACGTAGCGCAGGAGGTGCGGCAAGGTCGCCAGCAGCAAGCCGCCCAGGATCACGCCCGGAATGTGGCCGATGCCGCCGAGCACCACCATCGCCAGCACGGCGATCGATTCGGTCAGCGAAAACGATTCCGGCGAAACAAAGCCCTCGAACGAGGCGTACAGGGCGCCGGCCACGCCGCCGAACGAGGCGCCCATGGTAAAGGCCAGCAATTTGACGTTACGGGTGTTGATGCCCATGGCCTTGGCGGCGATTTCATCTTCGCGGATCGCCACCCAGGCGCGCCCCAGGCGCGAATGCTGCAAGCGCCCGGTGACGAACACGATGCCGATGCACACGGCCAGGAACAGGAAGTAGTGCGCGTTCACCGACGGCATGCTGAAGCCGCCGACGATCACATTCGCGCCCGACCCGGCCTCGCCGGACAGGGACACCCCGAAAATGCGGATCGGATCGATCAGGTTGATGCCCTGCGAGCCATTGGTGAAATTGAGCGGCGCATTCAGGTTATTCATGAAAATGCGGACGATCTCGCCGAAACCCAGGGTCACGATGGCCAGGTAGTCGCCGCGCAGCTTGAGTGTCGGCGCGCCCAGCAGGGCACCGAAGAAGCCGGCCGTGGCCGCCGCGATCGGCACGATTACCCACAGCGACAGGTGAATCCCGCTTTCCCGGATTTGCGGTCCCATCAGCGTGACCAGCCATTCGCCCAGGCGCGGGTATTCGTTGACCACCGATTCGAGCAGCACGGCAAATTGCGGCGAGGCCAACAGGCCGGTGACGTAGGCGCCGACGGCAAAGAAGGCAATGTAGCCGAGGTCGAGCAGGCCGGCGAAGCCGACCACGATGTTCAGGCCCAGCGCCAGCATGATGTACAGCAGGGCGATGTCGACCATGCGCACCCACGAGTTACCGAAATTCTGGGCGATAAAGGGGAAGGCCAGCAACACCACCAGCAGCACGCCCATGTTGATGCGGGCCTGGCGCGGATGGGCGTCGAGATCGAAGGAGAGAAGAGCCATGATATTCCTTTCTGTACCCGGTCAGGCGCGGTCGGCGACGCGTTCGCCCATGATGCCGGATGGCCGGATCGTGAGCACGATAATCAAGACCACGAAGGCAAAGATATCCTGGTAGTGGCTGCCGAGAAAACCGCCGGTCAGGTCGCCGATATAGCCGGCGCCCAGCGCTTCGATCAAGCCGAGCAGGATGCCGCCGATCATGGCGCCGTAAATATTGCCGATGCCGCCCAACACCGCCGCCGAAAAGGCTTTCAAGCCCGGCAGGAATCCCATGGCGAACTGGATCGACGAATAGTTGGCGCCCCACATCACGCCGGCGACCGCGGCCAGCGCCGCGCCGATGGCGAAGGTGGCCACGATGACCTTGTTGGCGTCCACGCCCATCAGGCCGGCCACCCGGGGGTTTTCGGCGGTGGCGCGCATCGCGCGGCCCAGTTTGGTTTTCTCGACCAGCATCACCAGCGCGCCCATGCACAGCAGGGCCAGGGCCAGCAGCAGGACCTGGGTCTGGGAAATCACGGCGCCGGCGATGTGGATCGGCTCGCTCGAAAGCAGTTGCGGAAACGGCAGCGGGTTCAAGCCCCAGGTTTTCATCGCAAACGCGTTCAGCAGGATCGAGACGCCGATGGCGGTAATCAGGGGAGCGAGGCGGGGCGCGTTGCGCAGGCGGCGGTAAGCGACCCGCTCGATGAGGACATTGACCAGCATGCAGGCCGGAATGGCACCGATGATGGCGATGGCCAGGTTGGCATAGCCGGGCAAGCCAGGCACGGCCCAGGCCAGCAATTTCAGGATGGACAGGCCGACCATGGCGCCGATCATCAGCACGTCGCCATGGGCGAAGTTAATCAGGTTGAGCACCCCGTAGACCATGGTGTAACCCAGTGCGATCAGGGCGTACATACTGCCGAGCACAAGGCCATTGAGAATTTGTTGGATAAAGATATCCATGATGTTCGCCTCATTTCATTTCGATCTAACAAAAACGGCACCCGGGGAAACCCCCGCAGTGCCGCTCCTGGCCTCATGCCGCTAATTCACAAACGCCGCCTCCCCTGGCCATGCGGGATGACGATTTTTCATGTCTCTGCTGCCGCCGCGCGTCACCGGAACGCGCATGCCGTCCTGATGACAAGCATTCCGAGCGTCGTCATCATAACGAGGTTTGGAAAAAACTAATATCGGAAAATCACACGTGTTCCGAATTTAATTTTGACAAACGGCCATGCCCTGGGTTATGCAAGCCCGGCTTTGACGCCGTCGAGCCCCTTGGGCAGGGGGAAGGTTACATGCTCTTCCACGCCATCGAGCGCGCGCACGCTGCGCGCGCCGAGTTCCTTGAGGCGGTCGATGACGGCCTGGACCAGCACTTCGGGGGCCGAGGCGCCGGCCGTGACGCCGATCCGCAGCTTGCCGACCAGCCATTGCGGATCGATCTGGGAGGCATTGTCGACCATATAGGCCGGCGTGCCCTTCTTTTCGGCCACTTCGCGCAAGCGGTTCGAGTTCGAGCTGTTGGGACTGCCGACGACGATCACCACGTCCACCTGGGGCGCCATGAACTTGACGGCTTCCTGGCGGTTGGTGGTGGCGTAGCAAATGTCGCCCTTCTTCGGCTCGATGATGTTCGGGAATTTTTCCTTGAGCGCGGCGATGATGTCGGCCGTGTCGTCGACCGACAAGGTGGTTTGCGAGACGTAGGCGAGCTGGTCAGGGGTCTTGACTTCCAGGTTGGCCACGTCGGCCACCGTTTCGACCAGGTGCATGCCCTCTTCCGTCTGGCCCATGGTGCCTTCGACTTCCGGATGGCCGTCGTGGCCGATCATGACGATTTCGCAGCCCTGGCGCCGCATCTTGGCCACCTCGACGTGCACCTTGGTGACCAGCGGACAGGTCGCATCAAAAATGGTCAGGCCGCGCGCTTCGGCTTCGGCACGCACCGCTTTCGACACGCCGTGGGCCGAAAACACCAGGGTGTTGCCGGGCGGGACATCATCGAGTTCCTCGATGAAAATCGCGCCCTTGCTGCGCAAGTCCTCGACCACGTAGGCGTTGTGCACGATTTCGTGGCGCACATAGATAGGCGCACCGAATTGTTGCAGGGCGCGCTCGACGATTTCGATCGCGCGGTCGACGCCGGCGCAAAAACCGCGCGGCTGGGCCAGGAGAATTTCGCTGTCCATGATGAACCTCTGTATTATTTATGCAACAGTTATATATACAACACCAATTAAAGTACGGAAATCAGCCGAACTTCGAATTGCAAGGACTGGCCCGCCAGCGGATGGTTGAAGTCGAATGTCACCACACCGTCGCCGAACTGGCGCAGCACACCGGCAAAGCGGCCGCCGCCGGGCGCGGCGAAGTCGACCAGGTCGCCCACTTTATAGTCGGCGCCGGGGGCCGAGTTCTCGTCCAGGGTGGCGCGCGAGACATCGCGCACCAGTTCCGGGTTGCGCTCGCCGAACGCTTGCGCCGGGGCCAGCTGGAAGGTTTCGTGCGTGCCCTCCGGCAAGCCCATCAGGCAGGTTTCGAGGAAGGGCGCGAGCTGGCCGCTGCCCATCATCAGGGTGGCCGGGTTGCCGGCGAAGGTCGTGATCAGGTCGGTACCGTCAGCGGTGGCCAGGCGGTAATGCAGGGTCAGGTAAGCCGATTCGGTGACGACGGCGGGGGAAGTAGTGGACATGGTAGTCATCGAGGCGTGCAAAGCGCCATTGTAAGCCACGCTGGGCCGAATGGCCTCGCCTGCCCGCATTTGATTGCGGGCGGGCGACAAGCGCCGCCTGTTCAGCAGCCGCAGCCGTAGGCGAAGTTGTCGCTGCCGAGCACTTTCCAGCTGCCATTGATGTTGACCAGCACCAGGCGGTACCAGCGGTCGTCGGTGAGAGTGGGGCCGTCCAGATGGCCGGGGCCCTTGCCCTCCCCTTCCCACACGGCCAGGTCGGCAATGCCGTCGGCGTCGATGTCGTAATACAAATGGGTGCCGCGGATAAAGCCCGTTTTGCCACGGTCGAGCGTCATGGCCGCCTCCCTGCGCGCCGCTGAGCCGGGCGGCAGGTCCAGGGTGGTGTAGAAAGCGAACAGGCTGCCGGGTGGATTGAGGGCGGTTTTCCTGGTAGCGGCGGCTTCATTGCCGAAGAAGCGCCAGGGGCCGGCGTCGGCGTCGCCAAAGGCGAAGCCGGGCGTCCAGCCCCAGCATTCGGGTTCGTCGGCATAGCGCCACAAGGTGTCGGTCTTGCGCAGCACGCTCGGCGTGACGCGCAATTGGCCGTCGCGGTTCAGCTGGACGCGCTGCACCGAACGCACCAGGGCATCGGTGCGGCTGAGCATATCGTACAAGCCCGGCGAATTGTCGTCTTCCCCCAGCTGCGCCGGCTTGGGGCGCGGGTTGACCAGTTGCCGGAACACGATGCCGAAACGGCCGCTGGCTTGCTCGGCGGTCGCCTTGGGCGGCGCTATTTGCTCGTCGGTGCGGAATAGGGAAGGCTGGACCTCGGTAAACGCCAGCGCCCCGACCACGGCTGCGATGCGGCGCGCGCCCTCGCTCTCGCTGGCATTGTGCAGCTCGCCCCAGAGGCCGAGCGAATCGCTGAGGTCGGCGGCAATCTGCCGGGCTTCTTGCTCACGCGTGAGTAATCCTGGCGCATCGATCTTGCCTTGCGCCTGCAAACGGCGGGTTTCCTTGTCCACTGCGCCGTATTGCAAGGCGAGGCGCTGCATGGAGGACCAGCTTGCATAGGGGGCCGGCTTGCGGCCATGCGTGCCGAGGGCCAGGTGGGCCTTCATCCGCTCCAGCGCCTCGTTGCGCGGGAAAGGCCCCTGCTGGGGAAGCTTTGGATAACGTTTCTTGAGGAAATCTGCGTACTGCTCCAATGCACTCCAGCTCGGTTGCAGCCAGAACACGCGTTCAGGATCGTAATCGGCGGGCATGGGGGCGCTGTCGTCGTGCCGGTAGCCCTGCACATTGGCCAGGATCACCGGCGTGCGCGCCAGGTAGCGGCACGCGGTATAGCCGACCGCGCCGGTCACGGAGCGCACTTCGCAGTAGCCGCTGGCGCCATCTTCACGCACCAGCTTGACCACGGTGTTGAGCGGCAAGCGCGTCACGGCGGCGGAGGTCGGCAGCGGCGCCTCGCGCAAGGTCAGCGCGCTGCCGCTCACCCAGCGCTGGGCGCCATCGACCCCATCCACGCCGGCCTGGGAGCGCGCCACCGGCTTGGCGCTGAGGAAGTCGCACGCCACATAACCCGCTGTGCCCGCGCCGGATGCTGCGCAAAAGCCATTGGTGCGGGCGCTGCCGTCGAGATTCATCTCGGTGCCGCGCATCAAGACCGCCCTCACCTTGCCATCCGCGCCGGGGTGGGCGCGCAGGCGCACATCGTCCGCGCTCACCCAGCGTTTCGGTGAATCGGCCCCTGCCTGCGCAGTCCCCGCAAGCAGGGCGATTGCCCACATTGCCCATGTTCGCATCACGCTTTCCTGTCTGGTAAAGGGTTTCCGGCGACGCACCCGCCGGATGGTTCCCGCCGCTTGTCACGCCGGGATCAGTACCGTTCGCGATAGCACGCCGATAATGGCGTGTCATGCGCCAGCGCGGCAACGCGCCGGACACGGTATTGACGGCATCTATTGTAATTCCTGCCACATCAATCATGTTGCTCATTCACATCAAACTGGAGGCGCGATGGGGATCAAGGATTGGCCCGAACAGCAGCGGCCGCGCGAACGGCTCATCAGCGAGGGAGCGTCGGCCCTGTCCGATCCGGAATTGCTGGCCGTGTTCCTGCGCGTGGGCGTGCGCGGAAAGAGCGCGGTCGAACTGGGACGCGACCTGCTGCTGCGTTTCGGTTCGATCAATGGCTTGTTCGACGCCAGCTTGGTGCAGTTCTCGACGGTGCACGGGCTGGGACCGGCCAAGTTCGCGCAATTGCAGGCGGTGATGGAACTGGCGCAGCGCGCCATCGGCGAGCGCCTCGAGAGCGGCCCGATCCTGGGCTCGCCGGAGGCGGTGCGCCAATACCTGCGCATGCAGCTGGGCCGCCAGCGGCATGAATCCTTCCTCGTGTTGTTTCTGGACGTCAAAAATCGCTTGATCGCCTGCGACGAAATGTTTCGCGGCACCCTGACCCATACCAGCGTGCATCCGCGCGAGGTGGTGAAAGCGGCGCTGGCGCGCAACGCGGCCAGTATTGTGCTGGCGCACAACCACCCATCGGGCACGCCCGACCCCAGCGAGGCCGATCTGCTGCTGACCCGCGCGCTGGTACAGGCCCTGGCGCTGATCGATGTGCGGGTGCTCGATCATTTCGTGGTGGCGGGGCCGTATGTGCATTCGTTCGCGGAGCATGGGCAGATGTGAGCGGCACCGCACTCGCCAATTGTTAAATTCAACAAATCACAAGACACAATTGTTTTTCACAAGTCATTGATTTGGCTTCGCTTTTCACGCTATACTCTTGTTTTTCCAATTTTGGATATATTCAAGGAGTGCGCTATGGCACGTGTTTGCCAAGTAACTGGCAAGGGCCCGATGGTTGGTAACAACGTCTCCCACGCTAACAACAAAACGAAGCGTCGTTTTTTGCCTAACCTGCAAAACCGTCGTATTTTTGTGGAATCGGAAAACCGCTGGGTCTCCCTGCGCCTGTCCAACGCCGGTCTGCGCGTAATCGACAAAGTCGGCATCGATGCCGTGCTGGTCGACATGCGTGCCCGTGGCGAAAAAGTTTAATTAGGGAGCTATCATGGCAAAAACTGGCCGCGACAAAATCAAGCTGGAATCGACCGCAGGTACGGGTCACTTCTACACTACCGATAAAAACAAGCGCACGATGCCTGCTAAAATGGAGATCATGAAGTTCGATCCTAAAGCACGCAAGCACGTGATGTACAAAGAAACCAAGATCAAGTAATCCGCGATCCCGATTTCAGTACCGAAAGAGCCGCCCACGCAAGTGCGCGGCTCTTTTGTATGATGGGTCCCGTTCAGTCCCTGGCGATGCGCTCGCGCAGGCTGGCAATCAAGCCGTCCGACGCGTCTTCGATATAGTCGAGGACCAGTTCGAAACCATCGATATCGCCGCCGTACGGATCGGGCACCACGTCCGCGTCCGAGCGGGTGGCAAAGTCCATCAGCAGGCCGAGTTTGTGATGGAAGCGCGGCGGGCAGGCGCTTTCGAGCATGGCCAGGTTGTGGCGGTCCATGGCGTAGATATGGTCGAAGTTCTCGAAATCGGCCGGCGTCACCTGGCGCGCGCGCTGGCCGCTCAGGTCGATGCCGCGGCGGGCGGCGTGCTCGCTCGAACGCGGGTCGGGCGCGGAACCGATGCGGTAATTGGAGGTGGCGGCCGAATCGATCAGCAGGAAGGGTTCGAGGCCGGCGGCGGCGGCACGGCTGCGAAACACGCCTTCGGCGGTGGGCGAGCGGCAGTAATTGGCCATGCAGATGAACAGGATGGCGATTTTTTTGGTCATGGGCTTGTCCGACGATGAATGATTACAAACAGGCCGGGCTTGCCGCCGGCAAGCGAACCGTCAACCTCAAAACCGTCATTCCCGCGTCGGCGGGAATCCAATTTCCTCCGCGTATCTGAGAGGCCTTGGATTCCCGTGGGGGCGCCTAGCCCTGCGCGGGAATGACGGTTTTTGAGTTTGAGGCTAAAGAAAGACGTTGCGTGCTATGCGTAGCTGCGCAAGCGCAGCGAGAATTCCTGCAGCGATTTGATACCCGACGCTTCGGCACGGGTGCACCAGTCCTGCAACTGCTGCAGCAACTGGTCGCGCGTGAAATGCGAACGCTCCCAGATCGCGCCCAGTTCCACCCGCATCTGGTGCATCGTTTCCAGTGCCTTGCTGTGCTGGAACAACTCAACCAATTGCTGTTTCTGCGGATCTTCCAGCTTGCCCGGCTCGCGCTGCAGCAGCTTGCGCGAGGACTTCAGGAAGCGCGCTTCCAGCTCGGCCTTGTGCTTGAGGTGCTCGAACTCGTCGCGCCAGGCCTGCTTGACCGATTTGGCATATTTCGCCATCACGTCATACCGGTTGGCGATCACCGACTGCAAGGTATCGAGGTCGGCGACCATCTTGCCATGTTCAAAAGCCGGCTTCGGCGCCACTTTCTTCACCTTGGCCAGGCCCAGGGTTTCCAGCACGCGAATATAGAACCAGCCAATATCGAATTCATACCATTTCGAGGACAGCTTGGCCGACGTGGCAAAGGTGTGGTGATTGTTATGCAACTCTTCGCCGCCGATCAGGATGCCGAACGGGATGATATTGGTGGCCGCGTCGGAGCAGTCGTAATTGCGATAACCCCAGTAGTGGCCAATGCCGTTGATGATGCCGGCCGCGGTGATCGGAATCCACGCCATCTGGATCGCCCAGATGGTCACGCCGATCACGCCGAACAGTGTGAAATTGATCACCAGCAGGGAAGCCACACCCTGCCAGCTGAAACGGGTATACAGATTGCGTTCGATCCAGTCGGTCGGCGTGCCGTGGCCATACTTCTCCATGGTTTCCAGGTTCTTCGATTCGGCGCGATACAGCTCGGCGCCTTCAAACAAGACCTTGCGGATGCCGCGCGTGACCGGGCTGTGCGGATCTTCGACGGTGTCGCATTTGGCGTGGTGCTTGCGGTGAATCGCGGCCCACTCCTTGGTCACCTGGCCGGTGGTCAGCCACAGCCAGAAACGGAAAAAATGACTTGGAATCGGATGCAGGTCCAGCGCGCGGTGCGCCTGGTGGCGGTGTAAATAGATGGTGACGCTGGCAATCGTGATATGCGTCACGATCAGCGTATAAATCACGACTTCCCAGCCGGACAGGCCAACCAGGCCCGTCGTCATAAAATCGAGCACAGCGTTCAAGGTGGTGCTTAACAAATTCATTACCGCTCCAAAATGGTGTTCGTTGCCATCCAGACCATGCCGCATGGAAATGATCGAGTGAGCCATTTTACGACGATACCGTACCGCACGGTACGATTGTCACCAATCATTTCAATTACGGACGAGAAATACCGGCCAGCACGGACACCATCTGGGCATCGAGCAGTCGAGTGTCGCGCGAAGGATACGCCAGCTTGATCTGGCCCGACTGGACCAGGGCGTAAATCTTTCTGTTTACTTCAGACAAAACACCGCCACGGCCATTTTCCGGATCGCTGATCCAGAAGCCCACTTCCAGGTCGTAGCCGTCGGCGCCGAACTTGGTCAGCGACACCCCCGGCGCCGGATCGTCGAGCACGCGCTCGACCCCGTGCGGCTGCTGTTCGAGCAGCGGGATCAGCACATCGAGGTCGCTGCCGTAGGCCACGCTGAGCGTGGTCGCCACCCGGATCGAGCGGTTCGACAGCGACTGGTTCTGTACCGGCCCGGAAATGAGCATTTCATTTGGCAACACCGTCTCGACCCCATCGAGCCCTTGCAGGATGGTGTAGCGGGTATTGATATGGGTAACTTTGCCGGTGAATTTATCGACCGAAATCATATCGCCGATGGCAAGGCTGCGTTCGAGCAAGATGACAAAGCCCGACACATAGTTGCTGGCAATTTTTTGCATACCGAGACCCAGGCCGACGCCGAGCGCGCCGCCGAATACCGACAGCACGGTCAGGTCGATGCCGACCAGGGTCAGGCTGCCGAGCACGGCAATAATGATCAGCACGGCGCGGCTCATGCGCCCGATCACCGCGCGCGACGAGGTATGGATGCCTTGCACGCCCATCAAGCGCTCTTCCAGCGACGCGCCAGCCCACAGCGCCAGCATCAGCAGCACCACCACCGAGACGATGGCTTGCAGGATCGCCGCCATCGATACCTTGTTTTTGCCGAGCGGCAGCTTGGTATCGTCGAGGAACTCGAACACATCCGGCCAGAGCCCGGCGATGTACAGGGCCACCGCCAGCCAGACCAGCATGGCGAAGATTTTTTCGAAGGTGAGAATGGCGGCGCCGACCGGGCCGTGACGCGCAAACACGCGCCGCATCAGGTAAAACGCCAGGCGGATCACCGCCAGCGACGCGAACAGCGGCAGCGCCAGGCGCAGCAGGTGCACATTGTAGCGTTCTGCCACGAACAGCAATTTGGCCAGCCCCAGGAAGCCCACCACGGCCAGCGGGCTGAGCACATAGGAGAAACTCTCCACCCCTATCTGCACCACCCCGTTCCCGGAGCGGCCGCGCAGCCAGGCACGCCGGATCGCGTAACCCAGCCCCCATCCCAATACGATACAAACAACGATGGCCCCAGCTTGGTACAGGAAGCTGGGTTTGTCGAAATCCTCGATCAGGTCGGACAGCACGTTCGATAAGGGCATGGGGCTCGCTGGGCGGGTTATTCGTCGGCGTCGGCGTCGATCTCGTCAGCCGGCTTGTCTTTCGGTGGCTTCGGCGCCATTGGCTTGCGCTCCATCACGGCGGCGAAGAAGCCGTCGGTGTGGTGCTTGTGCGGCAGCAGCTTGAGGTAGTCGCCCATGTCCAGGTCGATCTTTTGCTCAGCCAGCACTTTGCTCATCGGCACCAGGTCGAATTCCGGATGGGCCGCCAGGAATTGCTCGACGATGAAGTCGTTCTCTTCGTCCAGCAGGCTGCAGGTGGCGTACACCAGGCGGCCGCCACCCTTGAGCAGGCGCGCCGCGCCGTCCAGGATCGAGGCTTGCTTTTCCTGCATTTCAGCGACGGCTTCCACCTTCTGGCGCCATTTCACGTCCGGATTGCGGCGCAGGGTACCCAGGCCCGAGCATGGCGCGTCGACCAGCACGCGGTCGATCTTGCCGGCCAGGCGCTTGATCTTGGCATCGCGTTCGTGCGCGATCTGCACCGGATGCACGTTCGACAGGCCGCTGCGCGCCAGGCGCGGCTTGAGCTTGGCGAGACGCTTTTCGGAAATATCGAAGGCGTACAGACGGCCGGTGTTGCGCATCAGCGCACCCAGCGCCAGGGTCTTGCCGCCTGCGCCGGCGCAGAAATCGACCACCATCTCGCCGCGCTTGGCGCCGACGATCTGGGACAGTACCTGGCTGCCCTCGTCCTGCACCTCGATCGCGCCGCTCTTAAACAGCGGCAGGTTTTGCAGGGTTGGCTTTTTCAGCACGCGCAGGCCGAGCGGCGCGTACGGCATCGGCATCGCTTCGATCGGCGCTTCGGCCAGGCCGGCGACGACTTCATCGCGCGTGGCCTTGATCGAATTGACGCGCAGGTCGAGCGGGGCCGGCTGGTTCAGGGCGTGCGACAGGGCCAGCGTTTCGGCTTCGCCATACTGGGCCACGAACTTGTCGAACAGCCACTTCGGCAGGTTCGAGCGCATTTGCGGCGGCATCAGGTTGCGGTCGATTTCCTGGATGCGGTTCAGGAATTCGGTTTCTTCCTCAGTCAGGCCGCCCAGCGAATCGACGCCCACCGCTTCGGCCAGGCCGAGGATGGTCAGGCGGCGCATGGTCGGGCTGGCGCCCGCTTCGGCGAAGTCGGTAAAGAAGGATTTATTGCGCAGGATGGCGTAAATGCCTTCCGCCACGGCGCCGCGCTCGCGCGAACCCAAGCGCGGGTGGTCTTTGAAGTAGCGCGACAAAGTGGAGTCGGCGGGCGCCGAAAAACGCAAGATCTCGCGCAATACTTCTTCGGTATTGGCGAGTATCGCTGGTGGCAATCTCATGGTATTCCTTGGTTAATTATTTGTTGGTTCGGCGATGCGAACGTCGCCGTTGTCGATGCTGAGCCGGTCCTCGACGAACAGGCGGATCGCGCGCGGATAGAGCGTGTGTTCCTGCACCAGCACGCGCGCGGCCAGGGTGTCGGCGGTATCGCCCGGCAGCACCTCGACTTCCGCCTTGAGCACGGCCGGGCCGTGATCGAGTTCGGCAGTGACGAAATGCACCGTGGCGCCGTGCCTGGCCACGCCGGCGTCGAGCGCCTGCTGGTGGGTGTGCAGGCCGGGAAACAGCGGCAGCAGCGAGGGATGAATATTGAGCATGCGCCCGTCGTAATGGGCGACAAAGCCTGGCGTGAGGATGCGCATGAAACCGGCCAGCACCACCAGGTCAGGCGCAAAGCGGTCGATGGTGTCGCGCAGGGCGGCATCGAACGCTTCGCGCGTGGCGAATTCCTTGTTGGCGACCACGGCGGTCGGGATGCCGTGCGACTGGGCAAATTCGAGGCCTTTGGCATCCGCCTTGTTGCTGATGACGGCCGCGATGCGCGCCGGCCACTGCTCTTCCCGAGCAGCATGGACGACGGCTTCCATGTTGCTGCCGCGCCCGGAAATGAGGATCACAATGTTTTTCATAGCGCGCATTGTACCCTGAGCGGCTGGCCGGACCAATAAACCGGGGTACAATTGTTGCAGCGCAGCACGAAGCCGCGACGGAAGGCCAGGCGCGCAACCGTGCCGGCGCTGGCTTACTCGAAGGAGTAGAACACGCGGAAGGGCACTTTTTTCTCGGCCCAGTAGTCGGCCGCGTCGCGGAACACGTCAAGCAGGGTTTCGCGTGCTTCCTTGTCGAATTTCTGCGTATTCGGCAATTGTTCGAGCACGACGATAAAGCCCGGCTGCGGGCCGGCCTTGCCGATGGTATCGGTCAGGCACTCGCGCAGGGCATCGAAATTCTTGCCGCAAGGCTTGGGAAAGTAAAAATTCTCGGCAATGCGGCCGCACACCTGCTGCTTGGTCAGGGTATCGGCGCAATGCGCGTACAGGAAATGCTGTCCCAGTAGGACTGCTTCTTCTTGCAGTTCCACTACACGGAAGGCACGGATGGACTGCACAAGATTGGGCGGCACTGTAATCAACAAACTCATTTTTCCCTCAAGTCGTCCTGGTGTGGTCGGGTGCATTTCTATTCTATTGTTGCCGATGCGTCGCGTTTACCGGGGAAAACGCCGATCTCCTGCTACCGTTGCCACCCGCCAATATACCCCCTAATCGTATAAGGGTAACGTTTTGTGGTTACTGAATCAACCCGAATGTGATTTGAACCACAATATTTGTAATAAATCAGATCGAATTCTGTATAAACCCTCTAATTTATAAGCCCCGCGGGAAGAATGCCCGGCCATTCTGCGACCTGGGGCGGCGGGTGTTCTTCGCTGTTACAAATTGTTGCCATGCGGATTTCACTTCGCGCTCCGACAGGAATACCATGCAGTGGTGGTTCTCAGTGTCGGAACTCAGAGCCGTTTATAGTGTCTTACCCTACATACGAGGTATCCCATGAACATGCACACCAAACTGATCGTGACGGCATTGGGCATCTGCGCCCTGCCGTTCGCCCAGGCGAGCGAATTCGCCGATTACGGCCGCGTCATCCGTGTCCAGCCGCGGGTGGAGCAGGTCCGCCAGCCGCGCGAAGAATGCCGCACCGAGTACGTGCAAGTGCCGGCGCAACAGCAGCAGCAGGAACGCAGCGCGGGCGGCGCCATCATCGGCGGCATCGCCGGCGCGCTGCTGGGCAACCAGGTCGGCGGCGGCAGCGGCCGCGCGGTGGCCACGGCGGCCGGCGCGATTGCCGGCGCGGTCGTGGGCGACCGGGTCGACAACAATGGCCGCGCGGTGCAGAGCCAGCCGCAGTATCCGCAAGAACAAGCCGTGCGCCAGTGCCGCATGGTCGACGCCTACGAGTCGCGCACCACCGGCTACGATGTCACCTACGATTACCGCGGCCAGACCTACACCAGCCTGATGGACCGCGATCCGGGCCAGCGCATCCGCCTGCGGGTGTCCGTGGAGCCGGAACACGGCCAGTAATCCGCAGCGGCTGAGGGCGCCGCTTCCCGCACCAGGCGCCGGCGGGCCCAGGTAACCGTCGCCCCGCGTCGGCGTGCCCCGGATAAGCGTCGCCCCCGCGCCGGCGAAACCCGGATAAGCGTCGCCCCCGCGCCAAGACGGCACTCGGCGGGGGCCCAAGTGAACGCCAGCCCCTCCTTCCGGAAACGTTTCCCCCGCCCAGGTCCGCCTTGGCGCGAGGGCAACGCCTCCCACGGCAGCGCCATGCCATCCATTCCCGCATTTCGCTTGCACTCCGGTAAGCCCTCCATCGATAATGGGCGATCGAATCAGGCGTCCTATGCTCATCAAAAGAAAATCCATCGAACAGGCCGAATCCTCGCGCCGTCCAGCCCGTAAGCCAAAATTTGCGCCCGTGACCTTATCCGAGCAGGATGGCGTGCGTTACCTGCACTTCGGTACCGAATGGGTGCAGGGCGCCATGCGCATCCGCAAGCCCGACTGGCCCGAGCTCGAATACGCGCAGCAAATGATGGCCTGGATGCTGTTCATCGAGGCCCCGCGCGCCATCGCCCAGCTCGGCCTGGGCACCGCCACGCTGACCAAATACTGCTACCGCACTTTCCCCGAGGCGAGCGTGACGGCGGTCGAACTCAATCCCTCCGTCATCGCGATCTGCGCCTCGATGTTCAAGATGCCGCCCGAGGACGAGCGCCTGCGCGTGCTGGAAATGGATGCGCTCGACTTCGTCAACGATCCCGTCAACGCGGATGCCTTCGACGTGCTGCAATGCGACCTGTACGACGCCACCGCGCGCGGCCCGGTGCTCGACACGCCCGAGTTCTACCAGGCCTGCAACGCTTGCCTGCGCGACGGCGGCATGATGACAGTCAACCTGTTCGGCGACCATCCCAGCTTTGCGCGCAATATCAAGGCGATGAAATTCGCCTTTGGCCATGTGATCTGCCTGCCGGAAGTCCACGACGGCAACGTCGTCGCCCTGTGCTTCAAACAACGCCCCGTCATCGATCCGGAAGCGCTCGCTGCGCGTGCCGCACAAATCGTGACGGCGACCAAATTGCCGGCCAAATCCTGGGTCAAGGGCATGCTGGCGGCTAAGTAATTTGCAGTGCCCAAGGGAGAAAACGGATTGAACGCAGAACATACGATCAGCAGCGCGGCGCCCAAGCGCAGTGCCCCCAAATCGCTCGACCTGCAAGCCATCTTTTCATGGCTGCTGGCCGATGGCATCGTGGAGAAGGCCAACGTCAAGGGTAATTATGCCCAGGCCCAGGGCATCCTGAAGACGGCGGTCGGGTCCATGCATCCCCTGTCGGCCGTGGCCCAGTGCAAGCTGGTCTCCGCCCTGCCCCCGCACAACCTGCTCACGCTCGACGTACTGACCGAATGGGCGGCAGGCAAGGTCCGCCTGCCCTTCATTCGCATCGACCCGCTGAAAATCGACTTCACCAAGGTGGCCGATGTGATGACGGCGAGCTACGCGGCGCGCTTTAACATCCTGCCGGTCGAACTGAGCGGCACCAAACTGGTGGTGGCCACCGCCGACCCATTCTCGATCGAGTGGGAAGCCGAGATCATGAAGGTGTCGCGCCGCAAGATCGAGCTGGTGATGGCCAATCCGCTCGAAATCTCGCAATATATTTCGCAGTTTTTCAGCCTGGCCAAATCGATCAAGGATGCCAACAAGTCCAAGGGCCAGGACCTGGCGCTGCGCAACAACTTCGAGCAACTGGTCGAACTGGGCAAGTCGAACAAGCTCGACGCCAATGACCAGCACGTGGTCAACATCGTCGACTGGCTGTGGCAGTACGCCTTCGAGCAGCGCGCCTCCGACATCCACCTGGAACCGAAGCGCGAGATCGCCTCGGTGCGCTTCCGGATCGATGGCGTGCTGCACCAGGTGTACCAGGTGCCGGCGGTGGTGATGATCGCCATGACGGCGCGCATCAAGCTGCTCGGGCGCATGGACGTGATCGAAAAGCGCCGCCCGCAGGACGGGCGCATCAAGACCCGTACTACCGGCGGCCAGGAAGTCGAGCTGCGCCTGTCGACCATGCCGACCGCCTTCGGCGAAAAGCTGGTGATGCGGATTTTCGATCCGGAAGTGGTGGTCAAGACCCTGCCCGAACTGGGCTTTCCGCCGGACGACGCGACGCGCTGGGACTCTCTGACCACGCGCCCGCACGGCATCATCCTGGTGACCGGGCCGACCGGTTCGGGCAAGACCACGACCCTGTACACGACGCTCAAGGCGCTCGCCACCACCGAAGTGAATGTGTGCACGGTGGAAGACCCGATCGAGATGGTCGAGCCCTCGTTCAACCAGATGCAGGTGCAGTCCGGCCTGGACCTGGGCTTTTCGGATGGCGTGCGCGCGCTGATGCGGCAAGATCCCGACATCATCATGGTCGGCGAGATCCGCGACCTGGCCACGGCCGAGATGGCGATCCAGGCGGCCCTGACCGGCCACCTGGTGCTGTCGACCCTGCACACCAACGATGCGCCCTCGGCCGTGATGCGGCTGCTGGAACTGGGCGTGCCGCATTACCTGCTGGAAGCGACGCTGATCGGCATCATGGCGCAGCGCCTGGTGCGCACCCTGTGCGTGCTGTGCAAGGCGCCAGGTGGCGAACTCAACGACGACGTGTGGGACAGCATCGGCGGCTCCTGGAACATTCCCAAGCCGGCGGTGGTGTACCGCCCGATCGGTTGCCCGGAATGCCGCCAGACCGGTTTCCGCGGCCGTACCGGCCTGTACGAACTGCTGACCGTGACCGAGGGCTTTACCAACATGATCGGCAAGGAAACCGACCTGGCCGCCCTGCGCAGGCAGAGCGTGGGCGATGGCATGAAACCGCTGCGCATTGCGGGCGCGTACAAGATCATCGAGGGCGTGACCACGGCCGAGGAAGTACTCAAGGTGACGGCCAAGTTGACCTGAGCAACAGGGTCCGCGACAGCTGTTGCAAAACTTCCTAGCGGAAATCGAAATCGCCAGCTATAATATTGCCTCTTTCGGGGTCGTTAGCTCAGCTGGTAGAGCAGCGGACTTTTAATCCGTTGGTCGCAGGTTCGAATCCCGCACGGCCTACCACGAATTCGCAGTAAGCAAACGAAGCAGTTGCGAGCGATCGCCACTGCTTTTTTTGACCGGTTTTACCTTGGGTCGTTAGCTCAGCTGGTAGAGCAGCGGACTTTTAATCCGTTGGTCGCAGGTTCGAATCCCGCACGGCCTACCAAGAATAAGTAGTAATCAGATCAAGCAGTTACGAGCAATCGTAACTGCTTTTTTGTTTAGAGCACCAGATCCATTTTTCTCGTCTTGTGCCGTGCTTGTGCCGTGATTCTCGGTCAAGAAGGCATCAAGGATCACTTAGGCGCCGACAAGCGCAGCTACCGCGCAGCGCGAAAGCTACCTCCCGGCTGAAAGCCAGCGGCCGTGGCCAGCCGCCATCGACCCGCCATCTGCTTTGTTTGCGCCGCAGCCTCCAACACGACGTTGTTATCTGCCCAGCGAGGATTGAGGTCAAGTAGGAGCTTCCCATCCTGTTGAAAGCCATAATAGTGACCAGGATGTACAGCGCCAATCGGAAAGGCGCCTGTATGCGACTGGAGCTCCCAAGAGCCTTCAAAGTCCTGACCTGAAGCCGGCAACGAGGAGGGAAGTGTTACCGCCAGAGTCGCGACGACGGTGCCAGATTCATCGCTAAGCTCAAGCCTGTGCCTGACTGAGGGCTCGCCGCAAGCGCCAAGGCTCGCGAAAATGAAAAGCACTGACAGTGCATGGAAAATGCGGATTTGTATGGGAGCGTACATGCGGCCAATCGAAGTCCCAGCGAGGTCGGGGTATATTCCGATCATACTGCACTTGGATATAGGGAGAACAAAATCCACAACCAGCAAGCTCTTCAAGGTCGGCTTTTGGCGCTCGATGCCAATGGCACTCGACGGCGCAGCGTTACCAGCCGATGAGGCCGCTCGACGGCGGACGGCTGCCGACACCGCCATGGATGAGATGTGACGAATTTGTGACGCATCCAGCCAGTATCAGAATTTGACGCCCTTGGCTGATATTGAGAACGACGCGCGCCAAGCATCGTTAGTCGTTGACCTAACGGTAAGTTGAAAAAACTCAGCCGTCTTTTAATCCGTTGGTCGCAGCTTAGAATCCCGCACGGCCTACCAAGAATAAACAAAAAGCCCGCAGGTTCGCTTGCGGGCTTTTTCCGTCTGGCGCTTCCTCTCGCGTCCCTAGATTTTGGCCCCGATCGAGAAAAACACTTGACGCGGCGCCCCCGTCAGCAAGGTCGCATAGGTGCCGTTCGGATCGGACTTGAGAAAACCGTTCGATCCGACCGTGCTGATGTATTGCTTGTCGAACAGGTTATTCACGTGCAGCTGGAACGTGACCTCCTTGAGGCGCCACACGGACTTGAGCTTGTAGCCTGCCGACATCGACGCCATCAGGTAGGAATCGACGCCCGCATCGTTGAGGAAGGTGTAGTAGCGCTTGCCCGTGTACTTGACCCCGACCCGGCCGAAGACATGATTGCTTTCGTAATTGAGTTCGGAGCTGAGCATGGTGCGCGGCGTATCGACGACCTGCATGCCGCTGGCCTTGACCAGCACCCCGTTATCCATATAGTTCGACTTGTAGGTCGAGTCGTTATAGGTCACCGAGTTGAACCACGAATAGTCCTTGCTCATTTTCCACATGGCGCTCGCCTCCATGCCGGTGGTGAGCACCTTGCCCACGTTGACCAGGGTGCTCGGACAGCCGGCAATGCCGCTGCATGTGGCCACGCTGAGCTGGCGATCGCTGAAGTCGGCGCGGTACACGGCCACCGAACCTTGCAAGGTATTGCGCCGGAAGCGGTAGCCAAGGTCGACCGAGGTCGAGGTTTCCGGCTTGAGCTTGCCCTTGCCCAGGTCGAACGCCACCTGGGTCTGGGAAAACGGCCCGGCCGAGCCCGGCTGGTAGGCGCGCATGTTCTTCGATGCCGATCCGAAGATTTCGTCATCCTTGTTCAAGGCGTAGATCGCGCCGGCCTGGGGCAGGAAGCTTTTTTCGGCCGTGATCGAACCGGCTGCCCGCGTGCCGAGCGCGCTGGTCGCGTCGATGCTCACCTTGGGGCTCTTGAACCCGGCATTGACCTTGAAGCGGCCATCGGCCATCGAGATCGTGTCTTGCAGGTAGAGCTGGCGCGTGCTGGTGTCGAAGCTCTGGAAAAACGCGCGCGAGCTGGGCTTGGTGAGGAAATGGCCGGTATCTTCCGGACCGCCCACCGCGTAGAAATTGCGCGAAAAATCGTGGGCATTGGTTTCGCCCCACATGCCAGCCTTGAGCGCATGCATGCCGCGCTCCCAGCTCAGGTCGAACACGAAGCCGCGCCGGTGAATATCGTACTCGGAAGCGCGGATCGACATCGGCACCGTTGCCGACGACACCGCGTACGGCGTATACCAGTGGCCCTGCCCCTGGTGCTTGTGGGTGTAGAGCGTGCCTTTGAAGCCGAGCCCGGCACCGAAGTCGAGGTCCAGCGTCAGCCCGCCGAGGCCATCCTTGCGCAGGCCGCGCCCAAGGAAATACGCATCATCCTTGGTGGTGACGCCGCCAGTGTAGACACCGCGCGCGGCCGCCACGGCACGCTCCCAGTCCGGCGCATAGTAGTCGAAGTCGTAGCCGACCTTCGGCAGCATGGCGAGCGACAGATCCTGGTAGTCGCGCTCGATGCGGTCGGAATAGTTATAAAAGCCGCTCAGGGTATGGTCGCCTATCGGTTGCTGGAAGCGGACATTGAACTGTTCCTGGTCATGCGAGCCCTCACCCTTCCATTTGCCGGCGCGCTGGCGCGTTGCGCTCAGGTAGAACTTGCCGCCACCGGAGAGTTCGCCCGAATCGACCCGCGCGAAGGTACGCGAGGTCGCGTTTTCGCCAACGGTCTGGACCACGGCGGTGCCGAACTCGTCGTTCGGCTCCTGCATTGCGAACTGTACCGTCCCGCCAAGGTTGCTGGTCGATGCCGTTCCGAGTGCACCGGCGCCTTGCGACAGCGACACCCGCACCACGTTTTCGGAGGACACCGCGCGGGTGATCTGCAAACCATTGTTGTTACCGTAGCTCATGTCGCCCAGCGGGACATTATCCAAGGTAAACCCGAGCTGGCTCTGGCTGAAGCCGCGCACATTGAAGCGCACCGACCATTCGTAGATGCCGAACGCATCGGCGGCCTGGAAACTCACGCCCGGCAAGCGTTCGAGCGCTTTGAGCGGACTGGTGCCCGGCAACAGCTTGCTCAATTCAGTGCGCGAAATGTTCTGGACCTGGCGGCTTTGGCCACGGCCGAAGGTTTCGACCACGATCGCGGCCGGAGCGGAGGCTGGCGGCGCCGGCGGCTTGGCCGACGCCGCTGGCGCGGCGTCCAGCGCGGCCGGTTCCGGCGGCAGGGCCGCATCGGGAACGGCGGCGTAGGCGAAGCAGGACAGCGCCTGCATGACGAAAAGACAGAGCGGTTTGATCGTTGGCTGCATAGAATTCTCCGTGACAATGCGAATGGAATTGCTTGGATCGGTGACGAGATCCACTGACCGTGCTGCCCTGCATGCGCGCCCTTGTCAGAGCGGTGGCGCATGCAAGTCACATGTGTATATATTGCTTCATGGAATCAATCTAGAGTGAGAAACGCCCGATTATTTTTACTCCATGGAAATAGTGTCGCGAAAATGTCACCCACCGCAGCTGCCGACAGTGGGCCGCGCCGGCCGGGCTAGCGGGCCGGCAAGGGCAGGCGGCGGCGCCGGGCGCCACCATGTGCCTGATGGTTAACATTGTTGCGCCGGGCATACGCGCACGGCCGCGTATCATGCGAATGAGCAAACTTGAGGTAATCTTGAGGAACGATGCGATGAAGGCGGGGATATATGGCGCAATTGGACGAGCGCGCGCAGCGCCTGACCGTGAAACTGGTCTACTATGGCCCCGCCCTCTCCGGCAAGACCAGCAATCTGACGCGCCTGCACGATTTGCTCACGGCCGACCGGGTGGGCGACATGATGCTGCTCGAAACCGAAGGCGACCGCACCTTGTTCTTCGACTTGCTGCCGCTCGGCTTCACCGCGCCATCCGGCCTGCTCGTCAAATTCAAGCTGTTTACCGTGCCCGGACAGGTTGCCCACAATGGCACGCGCAAGGCGGTGCTCTCGCGTGCGGACGGCGCCGTGTTCGTGGCCGACTCCCAGTGTAACCAGGCAGTCAACAATGGCTCCTCATTCGACAACCTGATGGCCAATGCCGCCACCGTCGGGATCGATGTGGCCAGCTTTCCGCTGGTGGTCCAATACAACAAGCGCGACCTGCCCGATATCTTGTCCGAGGAAGACATCGCGCATCGCTGGAGCAAGGCGCCCTGGCCGGTGCTGCTGGCCAGCGCGCTGCGGGGCGACGGGGTCAGGGAAACGTTCTCGGCCTTGCTCAAGC
This sequence comes from Massilia frigida, assembly GCF_011682175.1. Lineage (GTDB taxonomy): Bacteria > Pseudomonadota > Gammaproteobacteria > Burkholderiales > Burkholderiaceae_D > Telluria_A > Telluria_A frigida. The sequence continues at coordinate 27,909 of NZ_WHJG01000014.1, read as the reverse complement.
TGGTCTACGTGCGGCTCGACCTTCAGTTCGCGCTGCTGGCCGAGCACGGCCTGGCGCAAGACGCGTTCGTCAAGGCGGCCGGAGGAGAATTGAGGTGAACAAACACCTGCCTGCATTCGACCGCCAGGTCAGCTTGGGCGACATGATGCGCCACGTTCCGGCGGCCGCGCTGGCAACGGCGATGCAGCACAGCGTCGGCCATGCCTGGCGCATCGCCGGCATCGACGACGAGCCCGTGCGCGCGGGCGCGCTGGCGATCGACGGCCCCGTCTGCACGGTCGCGCTGGTGGTCGACATCGACGTGGTGGGGACATTGTGCGCGCCGGCCGAGCGGCAGAGCTGGCTCGCGCCGGCGGGGAAATGGATCGAACTGCTGCTGGGCGCCTCCAACCGTTACCGGATGGCCGCCGACCTGCATCTGGAAACGGTGATGTCCGACCATGACGAACTCATGGCCAAGCACGCGGCGCTGGCCACCTCCGAGGCGCGCTACCGCACCCTGAGCGCGCAGCTCGAAGCGCGCGTGCAGGAGCAGGTCGGCCAGATCGAACAGAGTCAGCGCCGCATGTACCAAGCCGAAAAAATGGCTTCGATCGGCAGCCTGGCAGCCGGCATGGCGCATGAGATCAATAACCCGATCGGTTTCATCAGGAGCAATCTGAGTACCGCCAAGGAGTACGTCGCCACCGTCGCCCAGGCCATCGCGGCGGCGCCCGCGGCGGCGGCCATGGCGGCCAAGCTGGCCTATATCCTCGACGATTTCCCCAACTTGATCAACGAATCGATTGCCGGCGCCGACCGGGTGTCGCGCATCGTCGCGGACCTGAAGGCGTACGCCCATTGCGAGCCGGCGCAGTTCGCCGCCATCGATCCGAACGATGCGCTGCGCGCGGCCGTGAGGATGCTGGGCGAGCTGCCGGCCGGGGTGCGGCTCGAGACCGAGTTCGAGGCGCTGCCGCCAGTCACTTGCGACCCCGACGGCCTGACCCGGGTGGTGCTGGCCTTGCTCCTGAACGCGCGCAGCGCGATGCGCGAGCGCCAGGGCGTGATCCGGCTCGCCAGCGCGGCCCGCGACGGCGAACTGCGCGTGTCGGTGAGCGACCAGGGCTGCGGAATCGAGGACGCGGTGCTGCCGCGCATCTTCGACCCCTTCTTCACCACCCATGGCGTGGGCGGCGGAATCGGGCTCGGCTTGACGGTGGCCGGCGACGTCGTACGCGCGCACAGCGGGCATATCGCGGTGCGCTCGACAGTGGGCGGCGGCAGCGATGTCGACGTGCATATCCCGCTGCAGGCCGGGGGCCGTGCATGAGCTATGGGCATTTGTTCACCGGCGCTGCCCAGGCCAACAGCACGGCGACCGAGGTGCGCGCCTACCGCATCCTGCTGGTGGACGACGAGCCGAACGTGCTGTCGGCCTTGCGCCGCGTATTTCGCCAGGAAAATTACGAGATCGTTACCAGCGGCAGTCCGCGCGAGGCGCTGGCGCTGCTCAAGGCCGGAACCTTTCACTTGATCATCAGCGATTTCATGATGCCGGGCATGGACGGCGGCGAATTGCTGCGCCAGGCGCGCCAGATCGAGCCCGACATGATCCGCATCATGCTCACCGGCCATGCCGACGTGAACGCGGTGGTGGGGGCCGTGAAGACGGGCGCGGTCTATAAATTCATCCTCAAGCCGTGGAACGACGACGACCTGCGCGTGACGGTGGCGCTGGCGCTGGAACGCCAGGAGCTCAACCGGAGCAACAAGGCCCTGATCCAGGACAATGCGCGCAAGTCGCATGAAATCGAGCAGATGGCCAAGTTTTCGGCGGGCAACCGCAGCCGGCTGGCAACGGTGCTGCACCGCCACGGCAAACTCAACCTTGGACAGGTGCAGGAACTGATCCGCATCCAGCAGCAGGCCCAGAAGCAGCAGGCGGTATTAAAGGAAATCGTCGAACGCGGCTGGGTACAGGAAAAGGTCGTCCACGACTTGCTGGCTGCCGAGCTGATGATCCAGCAGGTCAACGTTGACGAGATGTCGGTCGACGTGGCGGTGGCCGCGCTGGTGCCGGCCGCCTTGTGCCAGCGCCACTTGATCATTCCCCTGCGCATTGACGACAAACGCCTGACGGTGGCAATGGCCGACCCGCTGGACGAAGGCTTGCTGCACGACCTGCGCTTCGTGACCGGCCTGGAAATTGCGCCCGTGCTGGCGTCGATGTCAGCTATCGTGGCCAAGATCGCCATCGTCTACAACACCGGGCAAGCCGACCTGACCGACCTGGAGGCGGCCTTCGGCTCGAACGACCCGTATGAAGGAGTGGAAATCGTCATCGAGGACGATGGTGCCGGACAGACGCTCGAAGAGCTGTTGCGCGGCACCGACGAGCCGCCCGCGATCCGGCTGGTCAATGCGATCCTGCTCGAGGCGATCAACGTGGGCGCGTCCGACATCCACATCCAGCCGCGTGCCAAGAATGTGATGGTGCGCTTGCGGGTCGACGGCGTGCTGATCGACAAGATGCAAATTCCGCACAATATGCACCAGTCGATCGTCTCGCGCATCAAGATCATGGGAGAGATGGATATTTCCGAGCGCAGGCGGCCGCAGGACGGACGGCTGGCGGTGAAAACGCCGCAGAAGGTGGTCGACCTGCGGATTTCGACGTTGCCGACCATCAACGGCGAAAAGATTGTCATGCGCATCCTCGACCGCAATGCGGCCGTGCTGCGCCTGGACGGCATCGGTTTCAATCCGATGGACCTGGCCAAGGTGCGCAATGCCAGCGACAAGCCGCAGGGCATCGTCCTGGCGACCGGTCCGACCGGCAGCGGCAAGACCACCACGCTCTACAGCCTGCTCCAGAGCAGCGCCACCTCGGAAAAAAACTACATCACGATCGAAGACCCGGTCGAGTACTACCTCGACTCGGCGGGGCAGGTGGTGGTGCGCGAAAAAATCGGCCTGACCTTCCCGCTGGTGCTGCGCGCCATCTTGCGCCAGGATCCGGACGTCTTGCTGATCGGCGAAATCCGCGATTTTGAAACGGCCGAGGTGGCATTTCACGCGGCGCTGACCGGCCACCAGGTGTATTCGACCCTGCACACCAATTCAGCGATCGCCACCATTTCGCGCCTGTTCGACCTGGGCCTGAAGCCGTTCGTGATCGCGACGGCGCTCGAAGCGGTCATCGCGCAGCGCCTGGTGCGCAAGATATGCGAACGCTGCCGGGCACCGGCGCCAAGCGAGCCGGACCTGCTGCAGCGCCTTGGCGGAAGTTTCGCCGCGCAGCCGTTCACGGCGTTCCACGGCGCCGGATGCGAAACTTGCCACGGCAGCGGTTACAAGGGCCGCCTCGGCCTGTATGAAGTGCTCGCTCCGGACACCCACATGCGGCACTTGATCGCCTCCCAGGTCGCCATCACGGAAATCACGCAATACGCCCGCGAGCAGGGTTTCATGAGCTTGCGCGACGACGCTTTCATCAAGGTGCGCGATGGCTTGACGACAGCGGACGAGGTGTTCCGGGTGCTGGGGCCGGAGTGAGCCCGGAAGGCACTTGCCATGGGAGGGACGGCGTATTCCGGGTGCTGGGGCCGGAGTGAGCCTGGAAGGCACTTGCCATGGTTGGGACGGCGGATGCGCGCAGCGCACGGCGCGCGTCGCCCTTGCGGCGGCCAGGCCAGACGCACGCCACCTGATTATTGCGTGGCTGCGCCTGTGAGCGCAGCGCCAGCGTTCCCGGCTTTCAAATCGGCTTCAACCATGTGGAACAGTCTCACTGCACGGGCACGTCCGCTCTCGCCTTCTGTGGCCAACAAGGGCAGGTCGGGTGCAATGCCGGCCACCTCGTCGCTGCCGTCGGCGCGCAGGCGGACGCAGTCGGGCGCCTGGAAGCGCAATTGCGAATGCGCCAGCACCATCAGCCGCGGCTTTTGCATGTTGCCGCAGCCTAAACCCATGGTCGGAGCGCCGATGATCTTGGCGATGCCGTTGTCACGCATGGTCGCGGCGAACATCTCCGCCGCAGACGCGACCTTGCCGTTGGTCAGGACATAGACCGGCCCGCTCCACGTTCCACGGTAGGCATCGGCAACGGCGGGCCAGTAAAGCGCAGCGGCGGCCCCGGCCTGCCCAGGCGCGGCTGCCGGCAGAAAATCCACAGCGCCGCTGGCAAACCCGCCATCGATCAAACGGCTACAGGCTTCAGGGGAAAATGGCCGCCGTTCACGCCACACCCAGGACATATCGCAAACGCGCCCGGCGATCCCTGTTTTTCTGTTTTCAAAATCGCTCACGCCCTTGCGCAGCGCCGATTGCAGCTCGGCGTGGCCACCGAGGGGCATGGCCAAGGCATTGCGCAAACCAACGAGTTGCTCGTCAAAATACGCCGCGTTGGCCGGCGTCGCCGCCATCAGCAAGCGGGCGGACTTGACCGGCCGCGACGTGAACAGGCGCGCGGCCGAGTCGCCCGTATCGCCACCGCCACCGTTACTACCGACATCGACCACCACAGCGCTCACACCTTGCGCCTGCATTTGCTTGAGTTGGCCTGCCAGGGCTCCCAGCCAAGCCCCTTCCATGGCCTCTTCAAGCATCCTGGCGTCGAGCGGCGTTGCAGCCGTCTTCAATGCGGCCCATGTCGAATGGCAGAGCGCGGTGTATTCGGCCGTCACGAACGTGGGAATGCGGATCACCCCGATCCGCATGCCGGCCTGGGTGTGCAGGACGCCGGCCCGAAATACCTGCGCCATGCCGTCCGCCGTCAGGGTGAAATTGGCCAGGCCTTCGATCGGCAAGGAAAAGGGAATCGCGCTGGTCGGACCGACCCCGATCGCGGCACAGGCGCTCGCCGCATCCATCTTGTCGATCGCCGCCTTGGTCGGATTGTTGGCGTCCGCCCGGGCTGGCGCGATGGACGGTTTCTGGCGAAGATGGCCGTCGTGAAAGGCATTTACAAAAGCAAACAGGGCTGCTTTGGCGTCGTCCTCATTCTCGGCTTGCTGCAATATTCTCTGGGTACGACGATCAAGTTGGGGCAAGTTCACGCCACCTTGTGGGGAAGCAAACCAGGCCAGGTGGGAATACTGTTGTTCCAGGTGCTTTTTCAGCGACGCGTAATCGGCGAGCCATGGCTTGACGTCGAAGGCCGGCACCGGATCCGGGCGCACTGCGGACTGCGCAGCCTTGCTCAACATCGGCGTGCTGGCCACGATAAGCGCCGACAACACCGCCACGGCGGCGCTGCGCAGTCGCTGATGGGAGCCTGCCCGGCATGCGCTCATGTCCGGTGCTGGCGTCTTGTGGCTCGACATGAGGGAATTCCTGATAAAAATGCGTCGGCTGCAAGAAGACAGCGACTGAGTGGATGGGCAAACAGGCTAAATTATATCCCTGGCAATGTTTCTGAGGAAGTATAAGCTGGCTCGCCGATACGCATGCGTCGCTGTGCTGCCTTCCCGTCTTACGCGCTTACCACTTCATCTCGCCTTTGCTGACCTTGGCGCCGATATCCAGTGCCAGACCCGGCGGCGCATCTGGATACGCGCTCTTCATGCGCGCGATCAGCTCGCCGCTGTTGGCGGTCGCGGCCAGCGTTTGCTCGTAGTTCTTGAGGTAATTTTTGGTGTACGCAATGCTGCTGTCGTCAAGTTGCGTGCCCGCCTTCATATGCCCCGGAATGACCACCACGGGCTTGAGCGCCGCCATGTCGTCGAGCTGGGCGCTCCACGCGCCGCGCTGGGCCGCCGTTGGGGCGTCGGCCATCCACACATGCAGGTTGCCGAACACGCCGATGGTGCCCGTGATCGTCTTGATCGATGGAATCCACACGTACGGGCGATGCGCCAGCGCGCCTTGCGTGCCGCGTACTTCCACCGCCTGGCCATCCACGGTCAGGGTCATGCTCTGCAGCGCTGCGGGCAGGCTCGGTGCCGCCGGGGCGTTGGCGCCCATCTTGGGCGTCCAGAAGGCCAGCTTGGCCGCCATCTTTTCCTTGATTTTCTCGATCACTTGCGGCGTGGCCACCACTTGCGCTTGCGGAAAAATCTGCTTGAGCGTGTCGACGCCGAAGTAGTAATCCGGATCGGCCTGGCTGACCAGGATGGTCTTGAGCTGCTTGCCGCTGTCGAGCACGTTGGCGGCGATACGCAGCGCGTCGGCGCGGGTAAAGCCGGCGTCGATCACCATGGCTTCGGTCTCGCCATAAATCAGGGTGGAATTGACGTTGAAGCTGGCGCCATCGGCGTTGTAGACCTTGGTTTGCAGGGCGGGCGCGGCCAGGGCGTTGCTAAAGACCAGCGTGAGGGCGGCGCCGATGGCGGTGGTGCGGAACATAAGGACTCCGATAAAGTTGTTTTAAGGAAGCCTGAAGTGTAGTGAGGTCTTTCGTCCGGATAAACGGGTTAAACTGCTCATCACTGTTTCATGGATCGGACAAATGGATCGAATTACGGCAATGCGCGTCTTCGTCGAGGTGGCCAGCAGCGGCAGCTTCAGCGCCAGCGCGGACAAGCTCGACATGTCGCGGGCGATGGTGACGCGCTATGTGTCTGAAATGGAAACCTGGCTGGGTACGCGCTTGCTCCAGCGCACCACGCGCCGCGTGACGCTCACCGATGCTGGCGAGACCTGCCTGCGGCGCAGCCAGCAAATGCTGGCGCTGAGCGAGAATATGGAAGAGGAAACCGCCAGCGGGGGCGAACTGCGCGGCCTGTTGCGCGTCACCTGCAGCCTGTCCTTCGGCCATGCGCAGCTGGCGCAGGCGCTGGTGCGCTTCACGGCGCTCCACCCGCGTCTGAATCTCGACCTGAATCTGAACGAAGGCGCGCTCAATCTGGTCGAAGCGCGTATCGACCTGGCGATCCGCATCAGTGGCGAACCGTCGCCCTTGCTCATCGCGCGCCCGCTGGCGCAGTGCGATTCGCTGCTGGTGGCCGCGCCCGCTTACCTGGCCGCGCATGGGGCGCCGGCCGCGCCGCAGGAACTGGAAAAGCACCGCTGCCTCAGCCACGCTAACGTGGGGCGCAGCATCTGGTCATTCGCGCGCGACGGCGAAGCGGTCCAGGTCGGCGTGCTCAGCTATTTCAGCGCGAATGACGCAAGCACCCTGCTCGCAGCGGCCGTGGCCGGCGGCGGCATCGCCATGCTGCCGACCTATCTGGTCAACCCGGTGCTCGCCAGCGGGGCGCTGGCGCACGTGCTGCCGCAGTGGCGCGTGCCCGCCCTGACGATCTATGCGATCTATCCGTCGCGCCGGCAATTGTCGCCGGCGGTACGCGCCTTGCTTGATTTTTTGGTGGAATACTTTGCCGTGCTGCCGTGGTGACGCGGCGGCGTTCGGCAAACTCAGTACCGGACAAGTCACCGAAAAACAACGTTTTTTTAATTGTCGAGCGTGGTGGGAATCCCGAACTCGTCGTGCATGCCGCGCCGCAAAGCGGGTTTGGTCAACACTCGCAAGGACACGCTGATATGGACGGCGTTGTCGGACAAATACTCCGCTGCGCCACCCGTGCCCAGCATGGCTTGCAAGATAATGCCGACCTCAACCTTTTGCGCCGTGAGTGTATCGCCGCGCCCGATCACGCGCAAAGGGCGTGACTCGGGCCGCAGCGGGGCGGCCATGGCTGTGGCCACCGCGATGGAATCGTTACTGGCCTGAACAGGTCTGTTCAGCACCGCATCATCGAGTTCAGCGAAAATTTTCATTCTGGGATACTAAGGTTGATCGTACATGTGGTCGGTTCGCCAACACGCATAGAGTAAGGTCGCGAACAAGCATTGTATCTTATGCATTTTTATTAAATTAATGCAACTGAACAGTGCATTCAGGCCAACTTTGTTGCCCTAATGCGCTATCATGGCTTTCAGAGACCCTGATCAGCTCATCCATTTGAGCACAAAAAACGCCATGCAAATACCAAAAAGAGTGTTCCAGCTTGCGAAACAACCCGCACTGTCGGGTTTTAACGTCCTTGCCACGAAAACCCTGGCCGAAGCCGAGGTCAACCTGGAGAAGGCATTGAAAGGGGCCGCGCGCAGCAACGAGCGCCTGCTCATGAATGAGCGCCAGGGTTTGCGCGAGCACGGCACGGTTCTGTTGGCACGGATGCAGCACCATTTTGCCGAGTACCTCGAGCGCGCCATGCAGACCATGTACATGGACACGCGCGCCAGCCTCGAGGAGATCAGTGCGGACAACCTGACCCTCATCGAGGATGACGTCGTAACGCGGCAAATCGAGATCGACCGGATGGTGATGCGCCTGCGCGATGCCGGCCAGCCCAACCTCGGCCGCCTGAACCTCATGATCGCCCAGTTGCACGGCGACCCGGAGGTGCGCGAACGCGAAAATCCTTTCCGTCCCTATCTGCTGGCGCGCTCGCTGCATGAAGCCCTGCGCGAAACCATCAGGGACGAAGCCCAGTCGAAAGGCTTGTTCGATATTCTTTCAGTTGCGATGGTCCATTGCCTGCAAGGATACTACGTTGCGATAGAAGAAGTATTCAAATCGCGGGGCGTGTCCAGCAAGCTGACCGCCCGTCCCACGGCGCTCACGCGCGCCCAGCGCGACCGGCTCGCCTGGCAAAAGGCGGCCGAGCAGCTGATAGGCCATGGGGTGGCGGCCGAGCAGCTCATCGGCCATGGGATGGCGGGTGGGCGCGCCGACACGCAGCTGGGCAAACCAGCGCAGCCCAAGCAAGCCCGCATGCTGCCTGAATTACGCCGCATGATGCAGCAACACGGCGAGCTGCTGCCCGGCGCCCCGGCGCAGCCGCACGCGCCCGACTTGCAGGAAATGGTCTGGAATCTGTTCAACCAGCCGAAAACGCCGCGTCCGCCGCGCCATGACGAGGTCCCGGCCCCGGCCCCAGCCTCCGGCGGCCAGGCGCGCATCGCCCTCGATGCCCAGCTAAAAGAAATGCAACAGGCGCAACCGGCCCCTGCCGTCAGAGGCGCGCGCGCGCCCGGTCCGCTCGACTTGCGCGCCCGGCTTGCCGACGCGGCCGGCAGCGAGCCGGACCGGGTCACCGTCGACCTGGTCAGCCTGCTGTTCGAATCCATCGTGCACGACGAGCAATTGCCAGACGGCGTGCGCCAGCAACTCGGGCGCCTGCACGTGCCGTTCCTGCGCGCCGCCATGCTCGATCCATCGATGCTGCATGACGCCCGCCATCCCGCACGCCGCCTGCTGGACCGCATCGGCACGGTAGCGACCGGCATCACGCCCGAAATGGCATGCTACCCGGCACTGGAAGACGAAATCGACACGGTGCTGGACGGCGTGCTGGCGCGCTTCGACACGGACATGACGACCTTCGCCGACGGCCAGCGCAAGCTCGACCAGTTTGTCTCGACCTTGCTGCCGCGCGGCGACGTGGGCCTGGCGCGCTGCATCGATGCCATCGGCGCGGTCGAAGCGAGCAGTGCCCGCCAGAGCGATACCGCCACCACCCTGGGCGCCCTGCTCGACCCGCTCGATGTCGACCCGCGCATTGGCAATTTCATCACCGATATGTGGAGCCGCGTGCTGGTCCATCCGGGCGGCGACGCAGCCGCCAGCCAGGCGATGCTGGCCGAGCTGGTGTGGAGTGCGCAGGAAAAGAATACCCCTGAGGAGCGTGCCCAGATGGTCCGCATGCTGCCCAGCCTGGTCAAACGGGTACGCGAAGGATTGGCCGCGATCGGCATGGGCGAGACCGTGTCCAAGGCCGCGCTCGACCAGTTGGTGATGGTCCACATGGATGTGCTGGGCCAGCGCCAGCCGCCATCGGCCAACGCCATGGATCTGGAGCAGCTGCGCGCGCACTTCGCCGCGTTCGGCGAGGAGCGCGAAGCGGGCCAGGACGCGGTCAGCATCGGCCACGCCCAGCTTGAAGCGGCGCTGGAGCAGCGCGGCATCCGCGCCGAGCTGTACACGGACGCCGGCAAGAGCGCCGCGCACGCCACCGACGAGCGCGAATGGCTGGGCATGGCACTGCCGGGCGCCGGCTTCGAACTTGCCGTGGACGGGCGCTACGTGCCGGCGCGCCTCTCCGCGGTCAGCCCGCGCGGCAGCCTGTATCTGTTTTCGGTCAAGGGCCAGGCGGCGCCATCCACCTTCACCCGCGATGCCCTGCTGGCGGCGATGCAGAATGAAACCTTGCGCACGGTGGAACACGCGCCCGTGTTCGAGCGCGCCGTCGAGTCGCTGATGGCCGGCGCCGAAGCGCTCAGCGGCCACCACTAGTCACGCGCTTACAGCTGGCGCGCGCCGAAGGTATCGCACGAAGCGACCTTGCCATCGTCGAGGCCGCGCTTGAACCAGCGCGCGCGCTGCTCCGAGCTGCCGTGGGTGAATGAATCGGGCACCACATGGCCTTGCGACTGGCGTTGCAAGGCATCGTCGCCGATGGCGGTTGCCGCTTTCAGTGCGGCATCAACGTCGCCCTGCTCCAGGATTGCGCGCGACTGGTTGGCATGGAACGCCCAGACGCCGGCAAAACAGTCGGCCTGCAATTCCAGGCGCACCGACATCGCGTTCGCCTGTTTTTCGGTGCCGCGCTGGCGCGCCTCGTCGACCTTGTCGGTCAAGCCCATCGCATGCTGCACGTGGTGGCCGATTTCGTGGGCAATCACGTACGCCTGGGCAAACTCGCCCTCGACCTTGAAGCGCTCTTCCATCAGCTGGAAAAAGCTCATGTCCAGATACACCTTGCGATCGGCCGGGCAATAAAAAGGCCCGGTCGCTGCCTGACCGGCGCCGCAAGCGGTCTGGGTGCGGCCGGAATACAGCTGCAAGGCCGGCTTCTGGTAAGTGCCACCCTGTTCGCGGAACAAATTGGTCCAGACATCTTCGGTATCGGCCAGCACCACGCGCACGAATTTGGAACCGCGGTCGTTGGCCGGCACGCCCCGGGCTTGCCCCTGTTGCTGCTGTACCGGCACCGCGCCGCCGCCGCCACTCATGATATTGAGCAGGGTCATCGGATTGATGCCGAAGATCCAGCCGCCGACCAGCGCAATGACGATCGTACCGATGCCGACCGAGCGTCCGCCGAAGCCAAATCCGCCCCCGCCGCCACCGCCCGAACCGCGTACGTCTTCCACGTTGTCGCTTTCGCGATTACCTTCCCATTTCATGTTCTGCTCCACAATGCATTTTGTTAATCTTATAATGACTTTACGCTGAAAGCCAATTTCCTGGCGCACACAGTAACCTTCGCGTCCGCATTCCCGCGACAACCTGCCCTGCTGCCACCCATGCCCGAGCCATCGACTCACTTTCTCCTGACCGGCGCCGCCCTCAGCGCCGCCGCCGCCGCGCTGCATCTGGCTTGCATTGCCGGCGGTCCCGCATGGTACCGCGCCCTCGGTGCCGGCGAGCCGATGGCGCGCATGGCCGAGTCCGGTTCATGGTATCCCGCCATCGTCACCCTGGGCATCACTGTCGTGCTGCTGGTCTGGGCCGCGTACGCCCTGTCGGGCGCCGGCGTGCTGCCGCGCCTGCCATTGCTGCGCATTATCCTGTGCGCCATCACCGCCGTCTACATGGCGCGCGGCCTGGCCTTGGTGCCGATGATGATCCTGATGCCCGGCCGCAGCGTGGTGTTCTGGGGCTGGAGCTCGGCCATTTGCCTCGGTATCGGCATCGTGCACGTGCTCGGCCTGCGCCAGGCCTGGGCCTCGCTGTGAGCGCGCCGCCGGCATGATCGATATCCTGGTGCGCGTACTGCTCATGCCGCCGATGAGCCTGATCGTGCTGATCCTGGCCGGCTACGCCCTGCGGCGGCGCTGGCCGCGCTGCGGACGCGCCGTCAGCGGCGTGGGACTGGCCGCGCTGCTGGTGCTGTCGACCAATGCCGGCTCGCTGCTGCTGGTGCAGCCGCTCGAAGGGCTCACGGCGCCCCTGGCCGACGCCCGCGCCAGCGGTGCCCAGGCCATCGTCGTGCTGGCCGCCGGCAATGTGCATGCCGCACCCGAATACGGCGCCGACATTCCCGACGACGTGGCCCTGGTGCGCTTGCGCTACGCGGCCCACCTGCAGCACGCAACCGACTTGCCGCTGCTGGTCAGCGGGGGCAATGGCGAACCGGACAAGGGTATTCCGCCCAAGGCCAGCACCATGGCGCGCGCCCTGCGCGACGACTTCCGCACCGCCGTCGCCTGGACCGAGGAACGCTCGGCCGACACCACCCAGAACGCCATCTACAGCGCCGCCATCCTCAAGGCGGCCGGCGTGCGGCGCGTGCTGCTGGTCACGCACGCCATGCACATGCCGCGCGCCGAACGCGCCTTCGTGGCGGCCGGACTGGAAGTGGTGCCGGCCCCGACCATGTTCTACGCGCGCAGTACGCTCTCGCCGCTCATGTTCGTGCCCGGCTGGAGCGGCCTGTTCCGTTCGTATTACGCCACCCACGAATGGATCGGCTTGGCGTGGCAGCGCATTAACTGACCGGCCGGCTGCACTGCCGATCTGGCTGTTGGCCGGACCGCCGGGAGCGCTGCCGATTGGGCTATCGACGGGCCCCCCAGGCGCACTGCCGATCTGGCTGTCGGCCGGGCCACCGGCAACGCTGCCGATCTGGCTGTCGGCCGGGCCACCGGCAACGCTGCCGATCTGGCTGTCGACCGAACCGCCGTGAGCGCTGCCGGCCGGTCTGCCGCGTGCGCGCTCGATCAGCCCGCCCAGCATCTCCAGCGGCAGCGGAAAGACAATCGTGGTGCTCTTGTCGCTCGCCAAGGTGCCCAAGGTTTGCAGATAGCGCAACTGCATCGCGCCCTGCTGCTGCGACAGCACATTGGCCGCCTGCATCAATTTTTCCGATGCCTGCAATTCCCCCTCCGCGTGGATGACCTTGGCGCGCCGCTCGCGTTCCGCCTCCGCCTGGCGGGCAATGGCGCGCACCATCGATTCGTCCAGGTCGACATGCTTGATTTCGACATTGGCGACCTTGATGCCCCAGGCGTCGGTCTGGGCATCGAGCACCTGCTGGATATCGATGTTGAGCCGTTCGCGCTCGGCCAGCATGTCGTCGAGCTCATGCTTGCCCAGCACCGAACGCAGGGTGGTCTGCGCCAGCTGGCTGGTCGCTTCGAGAAAGTTGGCCACCTGGATGATGGCGCGCTCGGGATCGATCACGCGGAAGTACAGCACGGCGTTGACCTTGACCGATACATTGTCGCGCGAAATCACGTCCTGCTTGGGCACGTCGAGCACGATGGTGCGCAAGTCCACCCGCACCATTTGCTGCAGCACGGGAATCAGCAGGATCAGCCCCGGTCCCTTGACCGACCAGAAACGCCCCAGCTGGAACACCACGCCCCGTTCGTACTCGCGCAGGATGCGCACTGAGTTCGCCAGCAAAACCAGCAACAACAGCAACAGCAGGAACAGCAGGAACAGCAGCGGGCCGCGTCCAGACCCGAATCCATTATCGAACATCGTTATTCTCCTTGTTTGACATGGTTGACCGGGACCACGTCGAGCCGCGTCCCCTTGCGCGCCAGCACCCGCACCGTCTGCCCGGGCCGCAGGGCGGCGCCGCTGGCCACGCGCCAGGTTTCACCGTTGACGTTGGCCCAGATATCGGTGCCGCCCGCGCCGATGACCTCGGCGAGGCTGCCGACCAGGGCGTTCGGCCCGCCCGCCACCGCGCGCCGGCGCGTCCTGAACGCCCCCCCGCCATGCCCGCCAGCAGCAGCGCGCTGACGATGGCCAGCGGCACCACCACGGCGGCCGGCACGCCATAGCCGGGCAAGTCGGTATCGACCAGGATCAGCGCCCCGGCCACGAAGGCCGTCATGCCGCCCAGGCCGAGCACGCCGAAGCTGGGCAGGAACGCCTCCGCCACCATGAAGGCGAGGCCGAGCAGGATCAGGCCGAGTCCGGCATAGTCGAGGGGAAGCAGGTGCAGGCCGTACAAGCCCGGCAGCAGGCACAGCATACCCACCACGCCGGGCGCGACCGCACCCGGACTCATGAATTCGAACAGCAGGCCGTCAATCCCGATGCTCATCAGGATCAGCGCCACCGAGGGATCGGAGATCACGCCCAGCAGCCGCGTGCGCCAGTCGGGATCGGCCCGATGCAGCGGCGCGCCGCGCGTGTGCAGGGTCGGCGTGCCCGTGCGCAGCGTGACCTGCCTGCCGTCGGCCAGCGCCAGCAGCGCCACCACATCGCCGGCCACGTAGTCGATCACGCGTGCGTCCAGGGCGTCCGCCGCGGGCAGGCTGGACGCGTCGCGCACCGAGCGCTCGGCCCATTCCGCGTTGCGCCCGCGCAGCGCGGCCAGCGCGCGGATGTAGGCGGCGGCATCGTTGAGCTGTTTGCGGGCCATGGGCGTGGCGGCGCGGTCACCGGCGCTGCCGGGTCCATCTTTGGTGGTGTCTTTGTCGTAGCCGCCGCGCGTGCCGCCCGCGCCCCGCCTTGGCGCGGCTCCGGGCAGCCCGTCAGCGCCCCCCGCTGCCGGGCCGCCCAGTTGCACGGGCGTGGCCGCGCCCAGGTTGGTGCCGGGCGCCATGGCGGCGATGTGGCTGGCCATCAGGATGAAGGTGCCGGCGCTGGCCGCGCGCGCCCCCGGGGGCGACACGTAGACGGCCACTGGCAGGCGCGCGCCGGGAATGGCCTTGACCGCCGCGCGCATGGATGTGTCGAGCCCGCCCGGCGTGTCGAGCGCGATGATCACCAGCTGGTGCCCGTCGCGCGCGGCGCGTTCAATGCCACGCGCAATATAGTCGGCACTGGCCGCGCCGATGGCGCCGTCGACCGTGAGCAAGGTGACCGGAGCCGGCGCGGCGGCCGCCGGCGGCCACATCAGCAACAAAAGAAAGGTGGCGCAGGCGACCAGCAAGCGCGGCAGGGACAGCAGCCCGGCTCCGGCAGCGGCAAACCAAGCATGCGTGATGCGCCTCATCGCTCCCCCGGCATGGGACCCCGTGTCCCGCCTTACCTGGGGTTAGAAACCGGACCAGCGTTTTGGTTCCGTATTTTGATTACGCCGGCTAGACCAGCAGTGCGGCGCTCATCGATTTGACTTCGTCGGCCGACTCGTGAAGGATCGCTTGCAGGGTGTCGTTGTCGATGACGAAGTCGAGCACCGAATCGGCATGCTCGGGCAGCGGCTCGTCGGGCACGCCCAGCGGCGAGCGCACGGGCGCGAACTGATTGGCCAGCAGCAGGGTGTCGAGCAAGGTGCTCGGCGGCATGGTGAGCCAGCCATCGCGCAGGGCCAGGATGGCCTGGGTGACGGTCTCGGGAATGGCGAGTTTTTTCAGCACTTCGCGGCTGACCACTTCCTCGCACAATTCCGCCCATTTTTCGGGATCGTCGTCCAGCAGGCCGGGAAATTCATCGGCGCGCGAGAGCAGGTAAAAACCGCCCACCTCGTGCACGATGGCCGCGAACATGGCGGTATCGGGATTGACGAAGGTAACGCGCCGCGCCAGCACCTGGGCCAGCGCCGCCACGTGGGCCGTATGCTCCCACAATTGTTCAGCCTTGGCGCGCAGCACCGGATCGACGATGCGCATGCCGAACTGGCGCACCACGAGGCTGGCGACCAGGGTCTGCAAGCTGCGGTAGCCCACCCGCATGACGGCCGCGCGCACATTCGTGATCGGGGTGTCGCCATTGCGGTTGAATGCGGCCGAGTTGGCCAGCGCGACGGTGCGCGCGGCCAGTTGCGGCTCGCCCAGCACCAGCTTGATGGCATCTTCGATATGACAATCGGGATTGTCGAGTGCGAGTTGCAGGCGCAAGGCGGCGTTCACGCTGGTGGGGAGAGTGATCTCCCCGCGTGCGGCTTGGGCGGCAATATATCCAAAGGCTTCTAGTCTGTTCACGGGAAAATTATACCTTGGGCCGGGTGCCACACCATGGATTGCAGCGACAAAGCCCCGAACGGTGCAGCAATGCAACACAATCGCATCGTCGCGCCGTACGGGGCCGCAGTTTTCTGCTGCCGTCCCGCTGTTCCGGGGCGGCCTGGGTAGTAGGAGAGCCGGCTTACTTGACCTTGATCGCGCTCTTGACCGACGTCACGCCATCGACGCTCTTGGCCAGGCGCACGGCTTTCTCGGCATCGGCCTTGGAATCGACGAAGCCGCTCAGCATGACTACGCCTTTTTCGGTTTCCACGTGGATCGCCATCGATTTCAGCTCAGGCTCCTTGAAAATGTCGGCCTTGACCTTGGTCGTGATGACCGCATCGGCCATGACAGCACCCGATTTGTCGGCCATGCGGTCGGTCTTGTTGGCCATGCTGTCGGCGGCGCGCTCGGTTTTATCGGCCAGGGTATCGATCGCGCGCTCGGTCTTGGCAGCCATGCTGGCGCCGGCGGCACGGGTCTTGTCGGCGGCATTGTCGACCGCGTTGGCGCTGCGCTGGGCGGCGCTGTCGGCCGCCATGTCGGTGCGGTTGGCCACGGCGCCGGTGGTGGTGGTCGTGGTGGCCGCGCTACGGTTATTGTTATCGACCAGGCAGCCGGTATTCGGGCTACCCGCGACCTGGGCGCATTTGTCCACCGCCGCCGCCTTGGTGGCGTCGGTGGTGGTGGTGCGGGTCACCGGGCTCATGGTATCGGTGGTGCCGCTGCTGGCGAGCTGGATGTCGCGGTCCGCCTTGACATCGGCCAGCGCCGCGGTGTGGACCGCGCGCGCATTGCTCAGGCAACTATCTTTTTCGGCGCCCATGGCGTCGGCGCACTTGACCTTGGCCAGCGCGTAGTCGGCGTCAGCCAGGTCGGTGCGGGCCTTGGTACGGCCTTTGAGGGTATTGTTGTAATCGGTCAGGGCTGCCAGGTCGGCGCGCGCGCGCACCACCTTGGCTTCTTCCATGCACAGGCTGCGGGCGTTGCCGCTCATGTCCTTGCACTGCGCCGAGGCGGCCTTGTAGTCGGCGGCGGCCTTGAGCGTCATCGTGCGGTAGGTCGCGGTATCGGTCTTGGTGGGCGTCTCGGCGGCGTAGGCGCTGGCGAAAGCGGCGCTGAGGGCGGCGGCAAGCAATGTGGCGACGATAGGTTTCATGGTGAAGTCCCTTAAATGTATGGTTGTTGGTAGACGGATTTAACATCCTAAGCACGCACAACATCTGTGCGACAACGTACATACGGACGCAAAAGGACTATCGATATCTGTTTAATCGTTCATCGGCCTGGGCAAATAGATTCTCATTGGCATCTTGCGGCCCCTCGGCCAGGGCGCGTTCGAGCAGGGCCACGGTGTCGTGCTTGGGTTCGCGGAAACGGGTGCGCACGCGCAGCATTTCATTGACCAGGGCCGTGTAGCGCTCGGGATGGAAGCGCGCGATCCAGGCCACCGAGGTCATGTCGGCGTAGGCTTCCTCGGTGCGCACGCGGCGCGTGAACCAGTCGCGCAGCGGACCGATCCAGGCCACCACCGGCAGCAGTTTTTCGTTGTGCGGATAGCCGCGCAGGCGGCGGTGGCAATGCCCCACTTCGTGCATCGCCGCGCCCGCCAGAAAAGGTTCGAGCAGGTCGGGGGCAATCATGGAACTGAGCTTGTCGGCGGTCGGATTATTGCTGGCCGAGACGACCAGGGTGCAGCGCCCGTTTTCGCTGGCCAGCCCGACCGGCGTGTGGCCGGGCAAACCATTGCCGTCCACCACTTCCAGGTCGATCGGCAAGCCCTGCGCGCGGCCATACGCGACCGCCTCGGTGGCGGCGGCGATCCACTGGGCTTCGGTGGCGGGAGCGGCTGCCGATGCCGCCGGGCCGGCCAGCGCCAGCAGCACGGCGGCGCACAGCTTATTCATCGTTGAGCAAGCCGGCTTGCCACATCGTCACGGCGTCGTCGAAGGGGCTGGCGCCGTGGCCGAAACCGTCGGCATGCTTCGCCAGGCGCACCCAGGCGCGGGTATCGTGGCCGCTGCGCTCGACCGGCACGGCGTCGCGCAGGGTCGACAGCCAGGCGTACACGCGGCCGTATTGGGCAGGATGCTGGCGCTGGACCCAGGCCAGCGCCACCAGGTCGGCAAAGCCTTCCTCGCGCCGCATTTCACGCATGGCTTTCGATGCGGCCAGCAACTGCCCATCGTGCGCCTGTTCGTCGCCGGTTTCAACGAAGCCGGCCGGCAGCGCGTGCCACACGCCCTGCACGTAACGCCAGCAATGGCCGATTTCGTGGGCGGCCATGGTTTCGATCAGCAGCGCGCGCTCGCCTTCTGGCACGCTGTGCAAGATATGTTCGGCCTCGGGATTGCCGCGCATCGACAGCACCAGCTTGCAGCGGCCATCGACAAATCCCATCGCCAGCGGCACATCGCCGGGGCGGGCTTTTGGTTGTACGGTGATATCTATTGGCAAGTTCATACGTTGCGAATACGCCAACACGGGCGCGGCGGCGTTCAACCAGCGCGTTTCCAGCTCGGTGAGGGTGGCGCCAGCAGTGGCGGCAACGGGAATCAAGGCGAACAGGGCAGTCAAAAGGTGCTTTAACATGGCGTTTCCTCAGGAGGTCTATAAATGCCTAAGAGCAATAATATAGACCTCCCGGACGCTTTGGGAGAAATATCTTTCCTTGTGGAAAATTCTCAACATGGCGCTATGTCAAGCTAGCGCTGGCGCAAACAATCAGATCGTTTCCCACTGGTCAGCAACAATGTTAGTGCTGGCAATCTTGCCGGGCCGGCGCGTCGATAGCGGCGCAGCCGGCACGCTCATTTTGCCTTCGCCAATGCCGCCGCCGTGGTGAATGCCGGCCGGATATCGTTCGGCACCGATTTCATCTTGTCGAGCGCCTTCTGCACATCCGGGCGGATCACCACGTACCTGGCCATCATCTCCTTGGCGCGGGCATAGTCGCCAGTGGCTTCGATGGTCAGGAATTCGCGGTTCAGGTCGATCACCGCCTGCTTGATCTTCTTGAAATCGACCGAGAACGTGCCGTCGCCGTGCGACACGAAGCCGCCCTGATCGAGCAGGTAATTGAGCTGGATCGCCATGCCGCGCGCGTGCGAATCGGTCAGGCCGAAATGCAGCGTGCGAAATGCCGATGCCAGGAAGGTGTTATACAGCTTGCGCTCGGCCAGTTCGCCCTGCCCCAGCGTGTCTTTCAGCTGGCCCTTGTCCATCATGTACGCCAGCGCCCACAGGCCGGCCATGTCGGCCTTGGCTTCCTCGATGGTCGAATACGCGTCTTTCAGGTCCTGGCGCGGGGTCGACGGCTTGCCATCCTGGGTGGTGCTGTGGGGACCGAGGCCATGGGTGATTTCATGCGCCAGGATGTGCGTGAAGAAGGAGTCGAAATCGAGGTCCTTTTGCGCTTCCGGCCGCAGCACCAGTCTGGTGATCGGCGTCAGGGTCGATGTGAACTTCGCTTCCTGGATATTTTTCAGCATCACGCGCCTGGAACCGCGTTGGCTGATGATCCGCTCATCGTTCGGCAGGTTGTAGGCGGCCGTCTGCACGCCCATATTGCCGTCGCCGGCGCCATACACCTGGTTGACCACCACCATCGGCGCGAGCGCACCGACCTTGGGATTGCGGTACTGCTTGTCGAGCGGCAGGTTGTCTTCCAGTTCCTGCATGTGCTTGCTGAAGAAATCGAGCTTCCGGGTTTCTTTCTCATCGCGGATATTCACGTACGCCTCGAACGCCGCCTTGTATCCGAACAGTTCATCGTTATACGTCTCGTAAGGGCCGATGGTGATATCGACCGGGGAATCGAGATCCATCCACGCGAAATCCGAGGCCAGGTAATCGTTCGATAAAAACGCATCGGCGCGCAGGGTCAGGAATTTCTTGAGCGAGGCATTGGCGGTCGATGCCGCCGCGTCGCGCAGCAGCGCGGCCAGTTTTTCCAGCTCGGCCTTGTATTCCCCGGCGTAGGTGACGGTCTTGAATTTGCCCTCGGCGCCAGTGCGGATGGTGGTGAAGAACCACTGCGCCTGTTCCTTGTCCTTGGGCGCGAGCGCGTTCATCCACGCTTCCAGCGACGCCTTGGTCGCGCCTTCGGGGTAGAAATTGGCGCCTTCCGGTTTCTTGGCCGGGATGGTGATGCCGGCGTAGGTGGCGGGCATGAAGGAGTCGTTACCGTCGAGGATGGACCACGGGCCTTTGTTCAGCCAAAAATAATTCAGGCGCGCCTTGCCGACGGCGCTTTTGTCTTTCTTGAGCGCGCTCCACAGGGCTTCGTTGTGGGCCCAGCGCTGGCGCAACTGTAAGGTATCGATGATCTTGGCCGCTTCGATCAGTTTGACGATGGCGGCCTTGTCGCCTTTGGACAGGGTCGAGGTATCGGCGCGCAGGTCGACCGGCGCGAAGCGCTTGGCCATCTGGTTCAGTTGGGCGACGCTGGCGGGCTGCCCGGCGGTGGCGCTGGCGCCGGCCAGCATCAGGAGGACGGGAATAAGAAGTTTTTTCATGAGCCTTGGCATAAATAGGTAGATATCGCCCCACCTACCCGTCGTTCCTGCCATTGGCAGAAACGACTTCCCGCGCAGGCGGGAACGACGCCGTAAGGGAGGTTCCGGCAACGACTGGCAAAAACAGCATCCTGATTCTATCGCGCCCGCGCCCCGCCTTCCATACTCGTTTGCGACAGGACCGGCATTCGGCCCTGCGCCACCTGAAGGAGTGAGCAATGTATCTGATGTCGATCGGAGCCGGCGTGCTGGTAGGGATCATCTACGCACTGATCCAGGTGCGTTCGCCCGCCCCGCCAGCCATCGCACTGCTGGGCCTGCTTGGAATGCTGATCGGCGAACAGATGGTCCCGATCGCCAAGCGCGTCATCGCCGGCGAACCGCTCACGAGCGCCTGGTTCGCCACCGAATGCGCCCCAAAAATCACCGGCCTGCAAGCGCCAGCACAAGACAAGGACCCGGCATGAGCGCCTCCCTCATCCTGATCAACGGCCGCTTCCACACCACCGACCGTTCCAACCCGGCCGCCAACGCGGTCGCCATCGGCGGCGAGCGCTTCATCGCGGTGGGCGATTGCGCCGACGTGATGCGCCACCGCGACGCCAGCACCCAGGTCATCGACCTGGCCGGCCGCACTGTCATCCCGGGCCTGAACGACTCGCACATGCACCTGATCCGCGGAGGCCTGAACTACAACCTGGAACTGCGCTGGGAAGGCGTGCCCTCGCTGGCCGATGCCATGCGCATGCTGCGCGAACAGGCCGCACGCACGCCATCGCCGCAATGGGTACGCGTGGTCGGCGGCTGGACCGAATTCCAGTTCGCCGAAAAGCGCATGCCGACCATCGAGGAACTCAACGCCGCCGCCCCCGACACGCCGGTCTTCGTGCTGCACCTGTACGACCGCGCCCTGCTCAACCGCGCCGCGCTGCGGGCGGTCGGCTACACCCGCGACACGCCCAACCCGCCGGGCGGCGAAATCGTGCGCGACGCCGCCGGCAACCCGACCGGCATGCTGATCGCCCGGCCCAACGCGATGATCCTGTACGCCACCCTGGCCAAGGGCCCTGCCCTGCCGCTCGAACACCAGGTCAACTCCACGCGCCAGTTCATGCGCGAACTCAATCGCCTGGGCGTGACCAGCGTGATCGACGCCGGCGGCGGCTTCCAGAACTTCCCCGACGATTACGCCATCGTCGACCAGCTCGCGCGCGACAACCAGCTCACGGTGCGCATCGCCTACAACCTGTTCACCCAAAACAAGGGCGCCGAACTGCAGGACTTCCAGGCCTGGAGCAGATTGATCAAGCCGGGCGACGGCAGCGACTACTACCGCCACAACGGCGCCGGCGAAATGCTGGTGTTCTCGGCCGCCGACTTCGAGGATTTCCTCGAACCGCGTCCCGAACTGGCCGCCGGCATGGAAGACGAACTCGAAAAAGTCGTGCGCCACCTGGTCGAACAGCGCTGGCCGTTCCGCCTGCACGCCACCTACGATGAATCGATCTCGCGCATGCTCGACGTGTTTGAAAAGGTCAACCGCGACATTCCCTTCGACGGCCTGCGCTGGATGTTCGACCACGCCGAAACCATCACCCCGCGCAATATCGACCGCGTGCGCGCGCTCGGCGGCGGCATCGCGATCCAGCACCGCATGGCCTTCCAGGGCGAGTATTTCGTCGAACGCTACGGCGCCGAAGCGGCCCGCCACACCCCGCCCATCGCACGCATGCTGGAGGCCGGCGTGCCGGTCGGCGCCGGCACCGACGCCACCCGCGTGGCCAGCTACAACCCGTGGACCGCGCTGTACTGGCTGGTGTCCGGCCGGACCGTCGGCGGCTTGCGCCTGTATGGCGCCGACCAGCAGATGCCGCGCGCCACCGCGCTCGAACTGTGGACCTCGGGCAGCGCCTGGTTCTCCAGCGAGCAGCACCAGAAGGGCCGTATCAAGGCAGGACAGCTGGCCGACCTGGCGGTGCTGTCGGCCGACTTTTTCAGCGTGCTTGACGACGACATCAAGGCGCTCGAATCGGTGCTCACGGTGGTCGGCGGCAAGGTGGTATACGGCGCCGGCGACTTCGCGCCGCTGGCGCCGGCCCCGATTCCCGTGCTGCCCGACTGGTCGCCCGTGAAGACCTTCGGCGGCCATTACCGGCCAGCGGCAAGCCGCACGGCGCTGCCGCACCTGTGCGCCGGGTCTTGCGGCGTGCATGGCCATGCCCATGGCATCGCGCGCAAATCGACCGTTCCTGTGACCAGCCATAACGGCTTCTGGGGTGCGCTCGGCTGCAACTGCTTCGCGTTCTGACCAACCCAATTTTTCAACCAAGGAGTGCATTGCATGAATCCGAAACTCGACGTCCTGACGCCACACAACTCGCAACTGATCTTCATCGACCACCAGCCGCAAATGGCGTTTGGCGTGCAGTCGATCGACCGCCAGGTCCTCAAGAACAACACGGTGGCGCTGGCCAAGGCCGCCAAGGCGTTCAACATCCCGACCGTGATCACCACCGTCGAAACGCAAGCGTTTTCCGGCCACACCTATCCGGAACTGCTGGACGTGTTCCCGGGCCAGAAGATCCTTGAGCGCAGCTCGATGAATTCGTGGGATGACCAGAAGGTGCGCGATGCCTTGAAAGCCAACGGCCGCAAAAAGGTCATCGTGGCCGGTTTGTGGACGGAAGTGTGCAACAACAGCTTCGCGCTGTGCGCCATGGCGGAAGGCGACTACGAGATCTACATGGTGGCCGATGCATCGGGTGGCACCTCGAAGGAAGCGCACGACTACGCGATGCAGCGCATGATCCAGGCCGGCGTGGTGCCGGTGACCTGGCAGCAGGTGATGCTGGAATGGCAGCGCGACTGGGCACACCGCGAGACCTATGACGCGGTAATGGCGATCGTGCGCGAACACTCGGGCGCGTACGGCATGGGCGTCGATTACGCCTACACGATGGTGCACAAGGCAGCCGAACGCACGACGGGCGAACACGAAGTGCTGGCGCCAGTACCGGCACGCTAAAAAAATGCCGTCGTTCCCGCGCCAAGGCGGCACTCGGCGGGAACCCAGGTAAGTGCCGCAGACGGAGCGCAAAACTTGGGTTATCGCCGGGGCGCCCACCCCTGTACGGGAAGTCGTTTCTGGCAATGCCAGGAACGACGGTGGTTAAATCAAGCACCTACAAAAATATACCTACCATGTCCACAAACGACAACCAGAAAACCCTCTCCCGCCGCGCAGCCATCACCGCCGGCGCTTCCCTGGCCGCCGCCATCCCGCTGGCCGCCCTCACCTCCAGCGCCCAGGCAGCACCCGTCGCCGCCATCAAACGCACCTCCAGCACCATCACCACCAAAGACGGCGTCGAACTGTATTACAAAGACTGGGGCACCGGCCAGCCGGTCGTGTTCTGCCACGGCTGGCCCCTGAACAGCGACAGCTGGGAATCGCAGATGTTCCACCTTGCGAACAATGGCTTCCGCGTCATCGCCCACGACCGCCGTGGCCACGGCCGTTCCAGCCAGCCCTGGACCGGCAACGACATGGACCACTACGCCGACGACCTGGCCCAGGTCATCGAAGCGCTGGACCTGAAAAACGCCATCCTGATCGGCTTCTCGACCGGTGGCGGCGAAGTGGCCCGCTACGTCGGCCGCCACGGCACCAAGCGCGTCGCCAAACTCGGCCTGATCTCGGCGGTCCCGCCGCTCATGCTCAAAACCGCCGACAACCCGGGCGGCCTGCCGATGGATGTCTTCGACGGCATCCGCAGCGCCTGCGTCAAGGACCGCTCGCAGTTCTACCTCGACCTCGCCTCCGGCCCGTTCTACGGCTTCAACCGCCCTGGCGCCAAGCCATCGCAAGGCCTGATCAACGCCTGGTGGATGCAGGGCATGATGGCCGGCCACAAGAACACCTACGATTCGATCAAGGCGTTCTCCGAAACCGACTTCCGCGCCGACCTGAAAAAGTTCGACAAGCCGACCCTGATCATCCACGGCGCCGACGACCAGATCGTGCCGATCGACGCCGCCGGCAAGGCGTCTGCCGCCATCGTCAAGGACGCCAAGCTGATTATCTACCCCGGCGCCCCGCACGGCCTGACCGACACCCACAAGGACAAGGTCAACGCCGACATTCTCGCTTTCGCCAAATCGTGACTCCCGACCAGCGCAACCGCCTTCGCAGCATCGACATGGGCTTCCTGGCGGGCTACGTGGACACCCTGGGCTTCGTCGCCCTGTTCGGATTGTTCACCGCCCATGTGACCGGCAACTTCGTGTTGATCGGGGTTGCGCTGGCCGACGCTTCCAAGGCGTCGATCCTGCTCAAGTTCCTGGCCTTCCCCGCCTTCATCGCGGGCATCGCCATGGCGCGCCTGCTGATCCTCGCCGCCGAACGGCGCCAGTGGCCGGTGCTGAAACTGGCCTTGCTGCTGCAAGTGGTCCTGCTGGCCGGCTTCATGCTGGCCGGGATGGCCGCCGCGCCCATCGGCGAGGGCGCCTCCTTCCTGGCCATGACGGCAGGCCTGTCAGGCACTGCCGCCATGGGCGCACACAGCGCCAGCAGCCGCCTGCTGCTCGCGCAACTGGCGCCCACCTCCATGATGACCGGGAACGTGACCCAGGTCGTCATCGACAGCATCGACGTGCTGCGCGGCGCCGGCGACGCCGCCATCAGCGCGCGCTGCGGCAAATTCTTCTGGCCCCTGCTGGCCTTCGGCACCGGCGCCATCGCCGCCGCCTTTGCGTTCATGGCGTTCGGCTTCATCGCGCTGCTCGTCCCGATCGCCATCCTGTGCGCCGAAATGGCGCTGCCCGAACCGGCCAAGGGGCCCGCATGAACAAAGTCCGCCTCGAAGCGTTCAGCGATGGCGTCATCGCCATCATCATCACCATCATGGTGCTGGAACTGAAAACCCCGCACGGCACGGCGCCGCACGACCTGGCGCCGGTACTGCCGGTGATGCTGCGCTACCTGCTCAGCTTCATCTACGTGGGCATCTACTGGATCAACCACCACTACCTGTTCGACCAGGTGCAGAAGGTCGACGGCCTGGCCATGTGGGCCAACCTGCACCTGCTGTTCTGGATTTCGCTGATCCCGTTCGTCACCGCCTGGGCCGGCGAACATCCGTTCGAATCGGTCCCGGTGGCCATGTACGGCGCGGTGCTGCTGATGTGCTCCATCGGCTTCGTGGTGCTCGACGAGGTGCTGCGCCGGCGCGGCGCGGGCAGCGCGCACCCGAGCTGGATGGAACGCAAGAACCTGGCGTCGATGCTGCTGTATGCGCTCGCGATCCCGCTCGCCCTGTGGTACGCGCCAGCCGGCTCCATCGTGCACGTGGTCGTCGCCGCGATGTGGCTGCGCCCGCGCTCACCCGCTTGATGCCACGGCGCGGATGGTATCATCGCGCGCCATGAACAGCGACCGGCCGAGCGCGCAGCGAACAGGACGAACAACGTATGAAACCGCACAGCATGTCCCGCACACGCTGGTGGCCCCGGGCCATCCTTGCGCTGCTGCTCGCGTTCAGCGCCTCCGCACAGGCGCAAGTGCGCTCGCTCGACCAGCTGGAGCACCGGCGCTGGGTCGCGGCCGACGGCGGTCCGAGCCAGGTCGGCGCCATCGCCCAGACGCGCGACGGCTACCTGTGGCTGGGCACCAATGAATCGCTGTTCCGCTTCGACGGCTTTCGCTTCGTGCGCTACGAAGCGCCCGGCCTGAACACGCTGAACATCGTCGCTTCGCTGCTGGCGGTCGACGATGAACTGTGGGTCGGCCTGCGTTTCGGCGGCGTGCGCGTGATCGGCCCGCACGGCATGCGCGAACACCTGCCCGGCCCCAACCTGCCGGAAGGCGCCATCTACGGCATCGCGCGCGACCGCGCCGGTGCGGTCTGGGTCGCCGCCGACGACGGCCTGGCGCGCTACGACGGCAGCCACTGGGAACTGGTCAGCGCCAACTGGCACTTCCCCGGCAAAAAAGCGCGCGCTGTCTTCGTCGACGGCGGCGGCGCCGTGTGGGCCGCCAACGAAAACCGCCTCCTGTACCTGCCCAAGGGCGAACGCCGTTTCATCGACAGCGGCCTGGCGGTCGACTGGGTCAGCCAGATCGCGCAGGCGCCCGATGGCGCCATCTGGCTCACGGAACGCTACAGCGGCAAGATCCACCGCGTGGTACTGCTGGACGGCCACCTCACTTACGGCTCCCTCGCCACCGGCACGCCGGCCATCGGCCTGCTGTTCGACCGCAGCGGCGGCCTGTGGCTCAGCACCACCGGCAACGGCGTCCAGTACGTCGCCAACCCCACCAGCATCGGCGCCCTGAAATCGCGCACCGCGTTTACCGCGCGCGACGGCTTGAGTTCGGACTTCATCTGGAAGATGCTCGAGGACGGCGAAGGCAACCTCTGGGTCGGCAGCAACGGGGGGCTGGACCGCTTCCGCCAGCGCGCGCTGATGCCGGCCGGCTTTCCACCCGGGTCGCTCAACTTCGCCCTCGTCGCCGGCAACGACGGCAGCCTGTGGGCGGGACCGAGCAACCGGCCCGCCATGCGCCTGATGGACGGCGGCATGGACATGCTGGACATGCCGGCGCCGGTATCGTGCGCGATGCGCGATCTTGAGGGCACCATCTGGATGGGCGGCCCTTCCGGCATCTGGCGCTCGCGCGGCGCGCGCCTGGAAAAATTCGCCGACCTGCCGCCGGCCGCCCTGGCCGAATCATCGGTGCGGGCGATGGCGCGCGACGCCGCCGGCGACCTGTGGGTATCGTTCAACCGCCTTGGCCTGTTCCGCCTGCACGACGGCGTGTGGATCGCCACGCCGCCGCCGTCGCCCGCGGCCAACCAGCGCATGCCGGTCACCGCCTCGGCCGACGCCAAAGGGCGGCTATGGTTCGGCTACCGCGACAACCTGCTGGTCACGCGCGAAGGCGACGGCGAAAAGCGCTGGGGCCAGGCGGACGGCATGGACATTGGCCACGTCACCGCCCTTACCCATCACGGCCAGCGCACCTGGGTCGGCGGCCAGCGTGGCATCGGCTACATCGACGGCGAGCGCTATCACGCGCTGCGCCTGCCCGACAATGGCCTGTTCGCCAATATCTACGCCATCATCGTGGTGCCGCTCAAGGATGGCAGCGGCGATGACCTGTGGGTGCACTCGCGCTCGGGCATTTTCCAGCTGACCGCCGCCGAACTGGCGCGCGCCTACGCCACTGCGGATTACCGCATCGGCTACCGCTCGTACGACCTGATGGGCGGGCTGGCCAACGACCCGTACCAGGTGCTGCCGCTGCCCACGGCGGTGCGCAGCCGCGACGGCCGGCTGTGGTTCTCGACCAGTAACGGCGTGGCCTGGATCGATCCGGAGCGTCCGCATCCCGAACTGGCCGGACCGACGGTGCTGATCGAATCGGTGCACGTGGACGGCGTGCGCGCCGCCCGCGGCGCGCCCGCCCCCCATGCCGCCGGCGCCCCGCGCAACGCGCTCGCCGACACGGCGGGGGGGTTGTGGGCCCCCGCACGGCGGAGCGTTGGCTATG
>NZ_WHJG01000149.1 GCF_011682175.1 Massilia frigida | reverse complement strand
CGCGCCGACTTCGCGTGCCACGATGCAGGTGACGCTGATGCGCCCCCGTTTGCCGTCTCCGATCTCGACCACACGCGCCCACAATTGCTGGCGCACCGCGCGCGCCTTTTGCGTGCCGCGCGTCGGCATCGTGAACGCAATCTCGCCCAGCGCCACGCCGGCGCTAGTGTGCGACCACAGCTTCTCGCCATCCTCATCGGGCAGGCAGCGATTGTGCCTGGCGCGCACCAGCCAGTCGGCCGGCGTGCCCAGTTCGCTCGCCCGGCGCATCATCGCCACCATGTCCGCCTCGCGGTCGGCTACATACACCAGTCGCGTCTGCGGCATCTGGGCCGCCATCTCGGCTATGCGCTCGTAACCCTCGATCCAGCGCGTGCTTTCCTTCTGCCCCGGGCGTACCCCGTCGGCACCGCGCTTCTCGCGCGCCCACATCCAGGCGTCGAGCACGCCCAGCGGCTCGCGTCCGGGCGTCACCGCGTACGTCGGGTGCACATACATGCCGCGCCGCGCCTCGTAGTTCAGCGGCCCCAGCCCCTGTGTTTCCTGGCCGTTGAAGTCGAGCTCCGTCGTGTCCTGGATGCACAGCATCACCGGGTAGGCCTGCATGCGCTCCTGTGTCCGAGCCCAATGCGGCGCCAGAATGTCGCGCCAGTCCACATCGGTGTTGCTCAGAAAGCGGTAGGCCGCCACCGTCTCGCTCCAGCCCTCGCATGCCGCCGGAATGCTCGCTTGCGGGTTTGCCGCAAATCGTTCCATCAGTATCTTCGCCCTCTTGTTGAGACGACTGTC
>NZ_WHJG01000148.1 GCF_011682175.1 Massilia frigida | reverse complement strand
GTCTTGTAGCCTTGTGCGTTGCATTTCGTGCCGCGATCACAAGCAGTAGGCAATTCGGCCAGCATAGCAGGCAGCGACTGGCTACGCTGGCGCAGGATTGGGGAAGCCGACGCTGGCACTGCACGCTTGCTTCCCCGCTTTACCGCGCACTCCTTGCCTGGCGCAACTGCGGCCTCGGCCACGCCGGGAGCGACGGGCCGCTCGCGTGCTGCGATAGCAGTGCCGTCACGGCTGATATGCCCGATCAATTCACCGCCCAGATGTTCCTTGATCATGGCTTCGTAGGCACGCTCGACTATCCTGGTCTCGGCGAATTGGGCGAACGCCCGCGAGAAGGTCGCTTCCGAAGGAAGCTTGGCATACGGAGCGAAGCCGCAAATGCGACGCAATGGCTTGTCCATCGTCAAGCGTTCCACCAGGCCAGTCGTGGTGCCGATGCCGAGTACGGCCTTGGCAACAAAGGCGTTTGCCAACCAAGCTCGGACATGTGGCGGCCGACCAATGCCGCACCACGAGTGAGCGACAAATTCTTCCACCCGAGCCCATTCAAGAACATGCGCTACGCGGGCCAGTTTCGGTGTCACGACGCCGACTTCGGCACGCAACTCGGGAAGCACATCATGTTGAATCGCATTCCAGCGTTGCATGATCAGATCGCGTCGGGTAGCATCCATTGTGTGGGCGTTTTGGTGAAGTCTTGAGAAACTGCATCATGCCAGAAATGGGTGCGCCCACACCCTCCTTTATGCTTGCGATGCCAAGCCGTTCCCATGCGTTACGCCAGTTTTGCAAGAGCCTC
>NZ_WHJG01000147.1 GCF_011682175.1 Massilia frigida | reverse complement strand
CTTCTGCACCATCCGCTCCTGCCTCGACACCCTACGCAAACAAGGGCACAGCATGCTGGAAGTGCTGCGCCGTGCATTTGCTGGCGATCCGATCAGGCCAACTGCGTAGCGGCTGAATAGTTACGATATCTTTAGCATTAAGCTCATCGGAAAACCATCTAAGGTAAGGTAACGAACGACCATGAAGAAATCGATTCAGAAGAAAAGTCAGCTGGCAAATCACTCGACACGTCTGTCCAAATTTGCCGTATTTGGTTTCTCTGCCACGCTTGCGCTGGTAGGCTGCGGTGGCGGCGGCTCGTCGACATCTCCGGTACCAACACCGACACCAACGCCGACACCAACGCCGACACCAACCCCGACCCCAACCCCAACCCCCCCCCCCCCCCCCCCCCGCCCGCCCCCCCCCGCCCCGCCTCCCCCCCCCCGACGCCGCCCCCGACCCCGACGCCAACGCCAACGCCGACGCCGACGCCAACAGGTAGCAGCAGCGCTTGCAGCTTCGACGGCAGCCCCCTCTTCGTAGCAGGCAATATCATTCAAACCGACGGCAATATGTACAATACCGATGGATCGATCATCGGTACCGAAAAGCACACGCTGACGATTGCCGACGGAACGAGTTTTCACGGTACAAGTGGTTTGACGGAACGAACCGACGACCTTACATTGACCTATTCCCATCACGTTATACACAACTCCGAACTCCCTGTCGCCATGACGAGAAAACCCGTTAACATTCAAGGAGTTACAGCCGCCACTTGTAAACTGTAGCGAAATGGCGTTTACTCTTGCCTTTTGGACGA
>NZ_WHJG01000146.1 GCF_011682175.1 Massilia frigida | reverse complement strand
CGCGCGTTGGTCCGTTCGGCTACAGTGCGCTCACGGTAGCGAACTTCATCGGCAGGCTCGAAGTGCTCCTTCTCGCCCCCACGCGGGTTGTGGTCGATCAGGGGGACATGTCCCAGTTCGCGGCAGTGGTCGTGCAACTCTTTGCTGCAATAGGCAGCGTCCATCACATCGTACAAATTGGTCACCCGTTGCTTCGTGATGTGCGACAGCGGCACGGCGGCGCGGCTGTCATGCATCGACGCAGAACACAGCAAGGCGGCGATGGGAACGCCACAATCGGCAGTATCAATGTGCAGCTTGTACCCATTCCAACTGGTCTTGTAACCCTGCGCGTTGCACTTGGTGCCGCGGTCGCAGATCGTCGGCAATTCGGCGAGCATGTCGGGCAAGGTCTGGCCGCGTTGGCGCCGGATCGGCGAGCCAGCAGCTGGTGCTGCTTGCTTGACGGGGCGCTCACCTTTACGCCGGCCTTTCTTGCGCGGTGCCGGTGCCGCGTTGGCCGCTGCTGCGGGCCGTTCGCGCGCAGTAATCGCCGTACCGTCGCGGCTGATGTGCCCGACCAACTGGTCGCCCAGGTGTTCCTTGATCATGGCTTCGTAGGCGCGTTCAACCAGCCGCTCCTCAGCGAACTGCGCAAAAGCCCGCGAAAACGTCGCCTCCGAAGGCAGCTTTGCGAACGGCGGAAATCCGCAAATGCGCCGCAAGGTCTTGTCCATGGTCAGGCGCTCGACCAGCCCGACGGTAGTGGTGATGCCCAGCACCGCCTTGGCCACGAAAGCATTCGCCAGCCAAGCCCGAACATGTGGCGGTCGGCCGAT
>NZ_WHJG01000145.1 GCF_011682175.1 Massilia frigida | reverse complement strand
CATGGTGTGGGCGTTTTGATTAAGCGTTAGAAACTAAATCATGCCAGAAATGGGCGCCCACCCCCACCTTTTCGCTTGCGCTGCCAAGCAATTTTCATCCGTTCCGCTAGTTTTGCAAGAGGCTCACGTGTTAAATAATTAGGAATGTTATATGTTTATAGATTTGAATTTAATTGACGTTCGAATGAAAATTGTTTACGAGCTTTCCGAAAAGATTAAGGCCGACCCTCAATCCGTCGTGGATACGCACGCGCTAACCCTGGATTCTTCGCGGCCTCAGATGGGTTTAAAGGGGGCTTTCGGGTTATATGCCACAGAAGAATGGTGGGATAGTATCTATCAAGCAGAGATGGAAACGCTTTACGTCTCGGGAGTGATTGTTGAGGCATATGTTGCAGGTCAGGAGCATTTAAATTGCAATAACGAAGTTGACTTAATGTTGAGCGACGGAACAGTTCAGCCTGTAGGGATTTATGTCAACAATAAGGCAGACACATCCTTGTTTCAGATTGGGCACAGGGTGGATATTATTTATGCACTTGATGAGTTAAAGGAACAGCCCTCAAAAAACGGTGAACTAAACTATTTGAAAATTGCTTTGGAGATGGCTGTATCTTTAGAGCCTGTCGGATGAGAAAGCAATCAAAAAATATAGCGCAGGGGCACGGGGTCAGAGGCATGCCCTTATACATAAGTCAGTCACCCCTGCCCGTCGCGTAATGCACGTAAGGTCTCCGCCGAGGCGTGCACTTGATCGAGCCCCTTCCAGATCGTCTTGACGCCAGGTTCGCCATCGCTGTTGCGAGCCAGGAATCCACCAATTTTCGCGATCAG
>NZ_WHJG01000144.1 GCF_011682175.1 Massilia frigida | reverse complement strand
ACCTACGAGATTGACCATGATTCCGCCACCTTAAACCAGCAGAGTCCGTCTAACTTCGAAAAACGTGATCAAAAATCACGATTTCCTCATGCCGACCGGTTCAGGAAAATAGTTTTGCAACTGGCTCGATAGATTGCAGTTGCTTCCATCTCGTTTTGAAAAAAACCTACCACACTGACCAGTTTTCCGTCAAAACGCTCTGAAGCAACAATTAACTGCACAATTGACACCTCCACAGGAGTAGATGCCATTGCTGGGATGAATGCTAGCCAAAAATTCAAAAGCACAACCACGATGATTTTTTTCATTTCGACTCCTTATTTCGCTCCGCGACCCAAGATAACCACCTTCCCACCGAATGGCTTGTTGGGAACAGGCGTATATTTCAATATGAGCCCATCCGGGTTGCCCAAATATATCGGAACGCCCTCATAATCAGAGATTTCCTGGTCACCTCCGGAAAATATCGTAGACCAGTGGCCTAGCTTATGATCACCATGCGTGTGATAAATTCCCCCATTTGACTGTTAGCGGGACACGATGGAATTCCTGTCGCATGTGTCCTTGTCCCTGTTACTGGTGAAGTATACGTACATTTCCGTTTCGAAATGATGCATATTCGTCCGCCATATTCTAAATTCTCTTTAATTGAACGTGGATTAATGTCGCGAATAGCTTGCATTGCAGCCTTATCGGGTGTCGAATAAATATCACCCGGTGCGAGCCCTAACTGATCACTTAATGAGCCAATTGCAAAACGATTTTTCTGAACTGGCCGGCATCACGGGAGCGCGACTTTCCATCGCATTTTCGTGATGCTGGACGAATTCTGGTCGGTTATGGTGGCGGAATCATGGTTAATCTCA
>NZ_WHJG01000143.1 GCF_011682175.1 Massilia frigida | reverse complement strand
ATCGCCGCAACATGCGCCGCCCAGAATTGCATGTCCTTTTTCATCCTTGTCCCACATAAAATTAGATGGGGAAAGAATGCTGCAGCCGCAGCTATGCCACAAGTCTGGGGTTTATGGCGCGCTTACGTAGCGATCGCTACCCCAGGTATGACGTTCGATTTTTTCCTGCGGGTCGCCGCCACGCTGCCGGCGAGTCCACCGAACAGGGCGATCAGCACGTCCCATATCGTGGGCGTGGTGCGCGCCAGCAGTTCGGTCTGGGCCTGCGATAGCGGTGTGATTGCAAAATACAAGGTTGAAGTCATGATGGACAGGCCCGTGGCGATGGCTAAACTGCTCAATGCGCGCCGGATCAGGGAGAAATCATAAATTGCAATGCCGTAACCGATTCCCATAATCGGACCCATCAAAGGCGAGATCAACATCGCGCCAATGATGGCGGCGGCGGAATTCACGTTCAGTCCGACCGAGGCGATGAAAATCGCGAACATCAAAATCCAGGGAGTTGCGCCCCTCAGCTCGATGTCACCCCGAATCCGACTGTCGATTTCTTCATGCGGCGCCTGATCGTCGCGCAGACTGAACCTGCGGGCAAAAGCAGCACGCAGTCGTGGCATGGGACGGATAAAAATGGGTCGTTGAGCGGTTTTCATACAGGCACTTTTTTAAGCAAAAGTGCGATGATAGCCCATCAGGAATTCCGCTTAAAAAAAGTGGGGACTGCGGGTGCCATTGGACAACCGGTGACTGTCGGCTTCGGGGCGATGGACTAAACCGCTCGCGCGGTAGTCGGACTTCGATGCAGCCTGTGGTCCCGCCACAGCCGGGTTTCTGCTGCAAGATTGTAGCTGTTTCCTATGTTGGTTAGTGAGGCAATCGGCCTCA
>NZ_WHJG01000142.1 GCF_011682175.1 Massilia frigida | reverse complement strand
CCCGAGTTCGACAGTTTGAAGCGGTTTTTCACCTTTTTTCCTGAGCACGCTCCATATGAATCAAGTACTTAGGGTCAAATTTCCTCGGATTTCGCGAAATTTGTGTAATGGCACGTTTCTCAGTTTTTGTTAGTTGTTGACATCCTATCGCCGCGAATTTAGAGTAACGGCATGTTCATCAAAGTAACCACCTCCGGTCCTCGTCGCTACGTTCAGTTGGTCGAAGCGTATCGCGACGACAATGGCCGCCCGAAGCAGCGCACCGTCGCGACCTTGGGACGGCTCGACCAGCTCAATACCGAGCTCGAATCAGTCATCACAGGACTGCTGCGTGTGACCGGAAAATCGGCCCCGCTGGCGGCGCCGACACCATCGCTGACGTTCGAGTCAGCACGTGACTACGGCGATGTTTGGGCCCTGACCGAGTTGTGGAATTCGCTCGGATTCGACCGCCTGCGCCAAGTGTTTCGGCGAACCCGGCACACGATTGATATCGAGGCGCTGATCCGTGTGATGGTGCTCAACCGGTTGTGCGACCCGGACTCGAAACTGGGCGTCTTGCGCTGGGTCGAAACGGTCACCTTCCCCGGAATCATGGCCGAGAAAATCGAGCATCATCAACTGCTGCGCGCGATGGACGCAATGGTGGAGCATCAGGACGAAGTCGATCAGGTGCTTGCCGGCCTGCTGCGTCCGATGGTCGATCAGGATCTTGCCGTCGTGTTTTACGACATGACGACTATCCGCGCCGACGGACTGTCTCAGCAGGACGAGGACGTCCGTAAATTCGGCATGTCAAAGGAGGGCCTGATTGCCCGCCAGGTCATGCTCGGCGTGGTGCAAACGGCCGACGGCTTGCCGCTCTATCACGAGGTATTTGATGGCAATACCGCCGAGGTC
>NZ_WHJG01000141.1 GCF_011682175.1 Massilia frigida | reverse complement strand
CCGGCACCGCTTACACCGCCGGCAGCTTCGCCCTGCAAGGCCTGGCCACCTCGAACATCGCCGTCACCGCCACCGATACCGCCCAGTCGCTGGCATCGACCATCAACGGCGCCACCGCCAACACCGGTGTGACGGCCCAGGCCAAGACCGAGGAAGCGCTGACCCTGACCGCCGCCGGCGTGTATTCGCTCGCTGTCACTTCCGACAACAGCACCGCCGCCAACGTCACCTTCACCGTCGGCGCCGCACTGAACGCTTCCGGCCTGGCATCGGCGGTCAGCGCCTTTAACGATGTCTCGTCCAAGACCGGCGTCACCGCCAAGCTGAACGACACCAATAATGGCCTGGTGCTGACCAATTCGGCCGGTAACAACATTACCCTGGCCAATAACAGCGCATCGGCCTCGGTCACGGCAGGCGCGATCGACTCGGCCGGCACCGTCGGCACCACCGTGGCCGTCGCCACCGGCGCCACCTCGACCTCGATGGGTTATGTGTCGATGAACTCGGACAAGGGTTTCTCGGTCGGCAGCAGCGGTTCCACCGCAATCACCGCCGGCACCGCCGCCTCGCTCAATACCGTCTCCGGTATCGACGTCTCGACCGCCAAGGGTGCATCGAACGCACTCAAGGTACTCGACTCGGCCCTGGCCAACGTCAACAGCCAGCGCGCTTCCTTCGGCGCACTGCAGTCGCGCTTCGAAACCGCGGTGAGCAACCTGGAATCGACCTCGGAAAACCTGTCCGCCTCGCGCAGCCGGATCCAGGATACCGACTTCGCGTCGGAAACGGCCAAACTGACGCGCGGCCAGATCCTCCAGCAAGCCGGTACCGCCATGCTGGCCCAGGCTAACTCGCTGCCGAACGGCGTGTTGTCCCTGCTGCGCGGTTAATCGCCGAGCGCGCCTTGCTTCCCCGG
>NZ_WHJG01000140.1 GCF_011682175.1 Massilia frigida | reverse complement strand
GTGTGGGCGTTTTGGTGAAGTCTTGAGAAACTGCATCATGCCAGAAATGGGTGCGCCCACACCCTCCTTTATGCTTGCGATGCCAAGCCGTTCCCATGCGTTACGCCAGTTTTGCAAGAGCCTCTATCTTCACCGGGAGGATGCGGTTCAAGGAATTCGTAAAAATGGAGTCTGGATTGAACTTCATCCGCCACAAATACAATTGGCTAGGAGATTGAATAACGGCTATGTAAAGATAGAAGGAATATTTAGTGCGAGTGATCATGGCCATTTTGGGCTTTGGTCCGGATCGATTAATGACGTAAAAATAATATCCGGACGGGTTCCTCTTCCATCGAAAAAGAAGAAGAATTTGATGAGGATGAAATAAGCCGTGTTTGCTTTTCGGCACTGTAATTGGGTAGCAATGTACCTGCAAATTGGGTTATTTGCGCCAGTCACACCTTTGAGCCTCGCTGTGGAAAGAGAGGGGGCGGAGAATTTGGCCCAATGTCGTTTTGAGTGGAATCAGCTGGCGCAAAATAGGACCTGATTCCGTGTCCCCAATTTGACCGTCGCTTTTCCGTCCGACCATGCCGCTGTCCACGGCTGTTGCGGCTTAGTCGGCCGCCTATGAATGATGCCAGGCACGATTTCAGGCCAGTTTTGGTGTATCAGCCCATGCGCTCTCCGTCCGGCATGCCAGAATCATGAATTTGCCCAGTCAATCGTTCCGTC
This sequence comes from Massilia frigida, assembly GCF_011682175.1. Taxonomy (GTDB): domain Bacteria; phylum Pseudomonadota; class Gammaproteobacteria; order Burkholderiales; family Burkholderiaceae_D; genus Telluria_A; species Telluria_A frigida. The sequence continues at coordinate 204 of NZ_WHJG01000140.1, read as the reverse complement.
TGCCGCCGCCTGCCGGTCCCAGGTAAGCCGCGATCGGCGTGTAGCCGTCGACGCCCTGGTAGGTGCGGCTCACATCCTCGTAAGTGCCCCATGAACCCCAGGCTGTTCAGGGAACCGTTTCGCTGGCTAAATCATGGCTATGCAAATTCCACGGCAACAGCGCCTCCACCTCGTCCACCGTCGTCGCCAGCGGCAAGCTGCGCA
>NZ_WHJG01000013.1 GCF_011682175.1 Massilia frigida | reverse complement strand
CGGTAGCCCTTCCGGCGTACCAGGATTACGTGGCGAAGACGAAAGTGACCGCGGCGGCAGACGAAGCAGCCGGCGGCAGAACCGGTATCGATACCGAGGTGATGCAAAGCCCCAATCTGAGTGCCGCTGCGGCCATGCAGGCCACCAAAATGCAGGCCGAATCGATCAATTGCACGATCACCACGACGGCCGCAACTGCCGGGGTTGTCGACCTCAGCTGCACCATCAAAGGCGGTCCCGCCTCGGTGACAGGGAAAACCGTCACCTGGTCGCGCGCCACGAGCGGCAACTGGACCTGCAAAGCCATCGGCATCGCTGCCGAGCATACCACCCCGTCGTGTCCACCGTGATGTAAGTAATCACGTAAGGAAGTCCAGTGCGCCATCCGGCAAGCACTGGGCTGGGCTGACCAGCCTTCGTCCTCGCGTTTGCCGCCCGGCTCCGGGCCGTTCGTATCAAACTCCCTCACTGATTGTTGAACTACCTGCGCCCGCCCCAGGTCGAACAGGTTCGCCTGTCGAGTATCGCTTGGCAGGCTGCTTTTCCTGAGCAAGTTCTCGCTCAAACGCCATCCTTTGTTTCACTGCCGGCGCTTCCGCTCGCCCAAGGCGAGTGTCGCGCCGTATCTCAATGCATGTCACTTCATTGGAGCAGCAACATGAAATCAATACACTCAGTCCATTGTCTTCCGCAACGCGGCTTCACCCTGATTGAACTGATGATTGTCGTCGCCATTCTCGCTATCCTGGCGGCCATCGCCTTGCCTATGTACCAGGACTATGTGGCCAAGGCGAAAGTGGGCGCGGCCATCGCCGAAGCGGCCGGCGGCAAAGTCGGCATCGATACCGAAATCATCATGACGCCCACCATGGACGCTACTAAAACCATGGCGGCCACCAGGTTCAGCAAACCGGAAACGCCGAACTGCACACTCAGCGTCGAGGCGGCAAATGAAGGTAAGGCTGGCATCACGTGCGTGATCAAAGGCGGTCCTGCCGGGGTGGCAGGCAAAAAAATCACCTGGTCGCGCGACGTCAAAGGCGCCTGGACATGCGAAGCGGAGGGTATCGTCGCTGAATATACCAGCGCCACCTGCCCGCTCAAAACCTAGGTCATGTGCTGGCGCCGGGGACCATGGCGGCATAGGTCAGGTTTTGTGGCGCTGTGGAATGGCGCGGCGTGAGATCGCTGAACAGTACGCCGTCAGCGAACTTTCTTTTGCCCGGTGGGACACGCGCTATTCATCAATCGCGGCATGCCAGTCGCCCGACTTGCCGCCCTGTTTTTCCAGCACCCGCACATTGGTCATCACCATGCCGCGATCGACCGCCTTGCACATGTCGTAAATCGTCAGCAGGCCGACCTGGACGGCAGTGAGCGCTTCCATCTCGACGCCCGTCTTGCCGACCGTTTCCACCTGGGCGCGGCAATGCACGCTGCTGGCCGCCTGGTCGACCTCGAAATCGACCGCGACCCGGGTAATGGCCAGCGGATGGCACAAGGGCACCAGCTCGCTGGTCTTCTTGGCGCCCATGATGGCGGCGATGCGCGCGATGCCGAGCACGTCGCCCTTTTTTGCGCTGCCCGACACCACCAGCGCCATCGTTTCCGGCTTCATGCGGATGGTGCCCGCGGCCACCGCGATGCGGTGGGTATCGCTTTTGTTGGCGACGTCGACCATATGGGCCTGGCCGGTGGCGTCGAAATGGGTAAGCTGGTCGTTCTGGGAGGTTGTCATCGGGTCGAAAGAGGGTAGTAGGGATTACAAAAAACGTCAGGCCACGCGTGCTGCTGCGGGGTGATCGCAGTTGCGGTTATCATAGCACCGTGAAATCCAAAACCGCTCCAGCCACCATGCGCCCGCCGCGCCGTCTCAAGGCGGGCATGCTGCTATCCGTCGCCCTGATGTCGGCGCTGGGCGGCCTGGCGCATCCGGCCGCCGCCCAGGCCAATCTGAACACCACCAGCCTGCCGACCCTGGGCGACACCGCGCGCGAAGACCTCTCGCCGGTGCTCGAACGGCGGCTGGGCGAAGAAATCATGCGCGACATTAAGCGCGACCACGATTTCCTCGACGACGATCCGATTCTCGAATACCTCAACGCATTCGGCGGCGGCCTGGTCGCCTCCTACCCGGGGGCGCGCGGCGAGACCAATGCCGATTTCTATTTCTTCGCCGTGCGCGATCCCATGCTGAACGCCTTCGCGCTGCCCGGCGGCTTCATTGCCGTGCACTCGGCGCTGCTGCTGGCGGCCCAGACCGAATCCGAACTGGCCTCGGTCATGTCGCACGAAATCGGCCACGTGGCCCAGCGCCACATTGCGCGCATGCTGGGCCAGCAAAAGCAGGATGCCCTGATTCCCCTGGCGGCCATGATCCTGGCCGCGCTCGCGTCCAAGGGCGGCGCGGATGCCGCGATCGGCGTGTTCATGGGCGGGCAGGGCTTGCAGATCCAGCGCCAGCTCAATTTCAGCCGCGACGCCGAGCGCGAGGCCGACCGCATCGGTTTCCAGATCATGGCCGCGGGCGGTTACGACACGTCCGGCATGGTGGCCTTCTTCGGCCGCATGCAGGCGGCCAGTCGGGTCTACAGCGACCTGATGCCGGCCTACCTGCGCAGCCACCCGCTCACTTCCGAACGCATTTCCGACATCCAGGCGCGCATCCGCGAAACGCCTTACCGCCAGCGCGTCGACAGCCTGGAGTTTCACCTGGTGCGTGCGCGCGCCCGCGTGCTGCAAGATGAAAGCACCCAGGGACGGGTGGAAGCGGCCGCGTTTTTCGACGCCCAGCTGACCCAGCAAAGCCGCCAGCAGCAAGCCGGCGCGCAGTACGGCCTGGCCTTCCTGGCGCTCAAAAAAGGCGAACTGGCCCAGGCCCAGAGCTGGCTCGACAAAGCGCGCGGCACCATGCGTCCGGCCGAAGGGGCCGTGTTTTCGACCGGGCAAGCCAGTTCCGATGGCGCCGCCATGTTCGCCAGCATGGCGCTGGAAATCAAGCTCGCGCCCGGCCAGCCGGCGCTGGTCAAACAGCAGGCGCTCAAGGATGCGGACCAGGCGCACCTGCGTTATCCGCTCTCGCGCGGCATTGCGCGCCAGTACGCCGATGCGATGATCGTCAACGGCAAGCTCGACGAGGCCGCGCGCTTCCTGCGCGACCAGGTGCAGCTGTACCGCGAAGAACCGAAATTGCATGAGCTGCTGGCCAAGACCTACGCGGCGCAGGGCAAGATCGCCTTGCAGCACCTGGCCTTGGCTGAATCGTACGCGCTCAGCGGCGGCATGCTGGCCGCGCTCGACCAATTGACCATCGCGCGCAAGGCCAGCGACGCCTCGTTCTACGACATGGCCGTGATCGATGCGCGCGAACGCGAATTGCAGGCGCGCCGGCGTGAAGAGTTAAAGGAAGCGAAGAAGTAAGGAAATACAGGCCGACGCGGGCCTGAAGCCAGGCGCCTTCAGGCTCGGCCATTCACGGGGCGGAAACGATGGCTTGTCTGGCTTCAGCCCGACTGCCCTTGAGTGGGTACCGTATCATCGCCAAATATCGCTGGCAGGCTGGGCGCGTTGACGCTGTGTTCGATCCATTGATGAAGTTCAGTTTCCGATGCTTGGTCAATGCGTTGCATGGTCAATTCCGGCAAGACGCCAAACTTGATGCGCAACAGGCTTCCCACTACCTCGCGCAGTGCTGCTATTTGCCCTTCGGCCTTACCTTCAGCCTTACCTTTCGCCATGCCTTCGGCGCTTCCTTTTTGAAAGCCGATCTCCTCGAATTCTTCGGCCCACGTTTCAAATTTACGTCCCATGTCAGCAACCTCCTTGACACTGTTACATGTGAATGCCCCCGATTTGCCGGGTCTGCGCGCCAGCAGGTGGTTCACCCATACCTCGACCGAACGCCGCAGGCTGTCTTGAGGCGCTTCGTGGAACCAGGCCGTCAACGCAGGGGCGACCTTCCTTAGGACATCGGGCGCGCTCGAAAGTTCCAGCCGAAACAGCAGCGCCAGCAAGGTCGCGTTCGTTTCCAGTGCGGTGGCCTCCAGGCGCTGCTGGTCGATCAGCACGTAGCGCTGGGCCGGCTGCAGCGCCGCCAGCTCGGCGGGCGCTTGCATGAGGAGTCCGGCCAGGTCCATGCTGGCGCTCCAGTGCGGCAGGCCGTTGTAGAACACCAGCGGCAGCACCGGCGGCAACAGCAAGCCAGGGGACAATGCGTGACGCTTGACCAGGTCCTGGTACAGCAAGCCGATATAGGTTTGCATGCGCAGCGCCATCCAGCGGTCCACGCCGGACTGGCATTCCAGGAGGATGTACACGTAGAGAAACTCGTCGCCCAGCCGCACGCGCCAGACGATATCGTCCTCGCGGGCCGACAAGCGCTCGCTCACATACGCCGGATTGACCCGCTCGAAGGCCGACAGCGGGATCTCGTCGAACAGCTTGGTGGAAGTAAAGCCGGTGATCAGTTCGCGCACCAGCTCCGGGTGGGCGAACAGCGAACGGTATCCGAGGTCGTGAGGGGCGGGCATGGCGCATTGTAGCCAGCGTCCCTGCGCTGCCTTTGCGCTGCATCAGGCGTGCGCGGCGCAGCCGCTCCACCGTCATGCCAGCATCGGCGCCACTTCCGGCAGTGGCGGGAGTAAGGGCTCGGCTATTGACGCCGCCGGCTTACGGCGCTGGCATCCTGACAAAGTGCAGCTGCGTCGCCACCTGCGCGCGCGCGATCGGTTCGACCGGCACCGCCAGGTCCTTGTAGCGCAGCGTCAGCGTGCCCGCGCCGCCTTCCAGCCAGCCCATCAGCGCTTCGTCGGACGCGCCGATGCCGTCGATGTCCAAGGCCCCCATCAACTGCGCCACGTCGCGGTCATCGACCTGCGCGATCTTGCCGGCGGAAGATACGATCAGCTCGCCACTTTCCGTCATCCACGCCTGCTCGATCGCATCGAGCGCCTCGCCCGTGTGCAGTACCAGCCCATGCGCCGGATCGGTACGCGCAATGAACGGCGTCGCTTCCAGGTTGACGAACACGCGCTGCGGCCCGTTCTGGAAATACCAGCAGCCGCGCTCGTCGGCCATGTAGTTGCGGTTGATGAAACCGAGCAGCGCCGTCTGCACCACCTTGTCGCCGGGCAGGTTCAGATGCTGGGCCCGTTCGTCGCGCATGCGCCAGGCGCCGCGCGCATCGAGTGCCAGCCAGCCGTAGCAATGCGGCACGTCCGGCCATTTGGCCATCGCTTTTTTAACAATATCATCCATGGGCGGCAGCTTCGCATAGTTCGTCCGCGTTTGGCGCGCGCGTCGCGCCATGCGACGCGCCAGGCGACGCGCTATGCGACGCGCCAGGCGAAGCCTGTACCGCGTCGAAAAAACGCAGGATGCGGCGCGGCAGCCAGTCCAGCCGTCCCGGCAGATTACCGGCCGCGAAACCCACATGCCCGCCATGCTCCGGATACTCCAGCGTCACCGCGCGCGATGCCGTCGTCGGCAGATACTTCCCCGGCAAGAACGGATCGTTGCGCGCATTGAGCACCAGGGTCGGGACCGTGATATCGCCCAGCACGTGCCTGGCGCTGGCGCGATCCCAGTAATCGTCGGTATCGCGATAGCCGTGCAGCGGCGCCGTGACCACGTTATCGAAGGCGTACAAATCACGCGCGGCCAGCAGCGCGTCGCGCTCGAACAGCCCCGGAAACTGCGCCAGCTTGGCCAGGCACTTGGGCTTGAGCGTCTTGAGGAACATGCGCGTGTAAATCATGTTCAGCCCTGACGACAGCGACTCGCCCCCGCGCGCCAGGTCGAGCGGCGCCGACACCGCCACCGCCGCATCGACGATCTCGGCCTGATGCTGCGATTCTCCCAGCCAGCGCAGCAGCGCGTTGCCGCCCAGCGAGACGCCGGCCGCGTACAGCTTGCCGGCGCCACGTTCACGCAAACGCCGCACAATCCAGTCGACTTCGCCCGCGTCGCCCGAATGATAAAAACGCGGCGCCCGGTTCGGTTCGCCCGAGCAGCCGCGAAAGTGCGGCACCGCGCCCGACCAGCCGCGCGCGGCGATGGCTGCCATCAAGGCCCGCGCATAGTGGCTGGCGGACGAGCCTTCCAGCCCGTGGAACAGCACCACCAGGGGCTTGCCCGGTTCGCCATCGACAAAATCGACATCGACGAAGTCGCCGTCCGGCGCCTCCCAGCGTTCGCGCCGGAATGCCACCGCCGGGCGCGCAATGGCCACGGCCGGATACATGGTTTGCAGATGCCCGCCGGGCAGCCAGAAGGGCGTTGTATAGGAGTTCGGCACCGGTGCAATCAGTGCAGGCTGGAAGCGGGATGCTCGTGCGCCGGCACCGCGCCGGGCGCGACCGACACATGGCGCAGCACGATGCGCCAGCCCTGCGGCGTCTTGATATACACATTGGTGGCCAGCAGATGGGCCGGCTCGCTGCCGCTCGAGGTCACGCCTTCGATGACGGTGTGCACCGAACTCATCAAATTATGCGTCTCGTGCAGCTGCGACGGCCGGATCTGCAGGGCGCCCCGCTCCAGGATCGCTTCCCACGATGCCTGGATCGCCGCATGTCCATGCAGGCGCGGCCCGCCCGGATGGATGCAGACGATCTCCTCGTCATCGGCCCACAGCTGCATCAGCGCGTCGACATCCCCGCGGTTGAGCGCTTCATAGAACGCGGCTTCGACCTCGGCCGCGCTACCGTTGAGTTGTTTGCGTCGTTTCATGCGGCCTCGGCAAAGTGTGGGGGGAGGGGGCCGGGCAGGACCGTGATGCTTAGTGGTGCGCCATCACCGTGCCCGGCTTCAGGCGGTATTCGGTGCCGCAGTACGGACACTTGGCCAGGCCATCATGGCCAAAATCGAGGAAGACGCGCGGATGCGACGACCACAGCGTCATCGCCGGATTCGGGCAATGGGCTGGCAAGTCTTTGTCGCCGAGTTCTACCGCAGGCGTTTTCGTGGCGTTCATGGATTCTCCGTCAGGCATGCAAAACCTCGATTTTAGCGGATTCGGGCAATTAGCCGAAATGATCGGTAAAATACTCCTACCAAATTACGGCCGCGTTCGCTAGTTTCCCTATGAAAACATGCATACCGGCGCTCACCCTGATTGCGCTTCATGCCAGACCGCATTGTTTCATTTCTACCCCTTGCCCGATCTAGTTGTGGCAAGAAAACCACATGAATGACGTGACTCCGCCCCCGGCCGCGCTGCGTCCTGCCGATGAGGACCGGGCCATCTGGCGCGAAGCGTTCAAGACCGGCCTGCCGACCCTGTTCGGCATCGGTGCATGGGGTTTGGTGGTCGGCATTGCGATGGTCAAGAGCGGCCTGACGGTGCCGCAAGCGCTGGGCATGACCCTGATCGTCTTCGGCGGTTCGGCCCAACTGGCCTCGCTCCCCCTGATCGCGGCCGATGCGCCGATCTGGGTGGTATTTGCCACCGCGCTGGTGGTCAACCTGCGTTTCGTCATCTTTTCCGCCTTGCTGGCGCCCCATTTTGCCCACCTGCCATGGCAAAAGCGCTTTTTGCTCGGCTATACGGCGGGCGACCTGACCGTGGCGCTGTTCCTGCAGCGCTTCCCCAGCGAAGAACCGGCCCACGGCAAAGTGTCTTATCTCAAGGGCTTGCTGTATCCCAACTGGGTCTCCTGGCAAGTCGGCTCGATCGCCGGCGTGTTCCTGGGCAGCGCGGTCCCGACCGAGTGGGGCCTGGGCTTTGCCGGCACCCTGGCCATTCTCTGCATCATGATTCCGTTGACCATCAACCGCGCGGCCCTGTGCGGCGTGCTGGTGGCGGGCGCCACCGCCGTGCTGGCTTACGAATTGCCCTACAAACTGGGCTTGCTGGCCGCCGTCCTGCTTGGCATGCTGACCGCCATGACGGTCCAGGAACTGAACGAAAAACGCACGCGGAAAGCCCTCGCCGCCAAGGGGGAACCCCATGTCTGACGTCGAAATCTGGATCACCATCGTGGCCCTGGCCTTTGCCACCGCCGCCACGCGCAGCTCGTTCTGGCTGATCGGCCACCATATCACCATCCCCAAGCGGGTCCAGGAAATGCTGCGCTTCGCCCCGGCCTGCGCGCTGGCGGCCATCATCGCGCCCGACCTGTTCCTGGGCAACACCGGCCAGTTGCAACTGGGCCTGGATAACTTCAAACTGATCGCCGGACTGGCCGCGACCGGCTATTACCTGCTGCGAAGAAATATGCTTGAAACCATCATTTTCGGCATGCTGTTCTTTACAGCCTTGCGTATCTGCTTACAGTAGGGTTTTCGGGCTGGGCTTGCGGTAAAATAGCGTTCTTTCATCATTTGACTCGTGGATCGCCAATGCACGCTGTTCTCAATTTCACCCGTTTGCAAGACCTGATCGACCAACACGCCCTGCAGGGCAAGCGCGTGTTCATCCGCGCCGACCTGAACGTGCCGCAGGACGACGCCGGCAACATCACCGAAGACACCCGCATCCGCGCCTCCGTGCCGGCGATTGCCGCCGCCATCAAGGCGGGCGCCGCCGTCATGGTCACCTCGCACCTGGGCCGTCCGACGGAAGGCGAATTCAAGCCGGAAGACAGCCTGGCGCCGGTCGCCGCGCGCCTGGCCGAACTGCTGGGCCAGCCGGTGGAGCTCAAGCAAGACTGGGTCGATGGCGTCGATGTTGCGCCGGGCCAGGTCGTGCTGCTCGAAAACTGCCGCGTCAACAAGGGTGAAAAGAAGAACGCGGATGAACTGGCCCAAAAGATGGCCAAGCTGTGCGATATCTATGTGAACGATGCCTTCGGCACCGCCCACCGCGCCGAAGCGACCACCCACGGCATCGCGAAATTTGCGCCGGTGGTGTGCGCCGGCCCGCTGCTGGCCGCCGAACTGGACGCGCTGGGCAAGGCGCTGGGCGCTCCCAACCGTCCGCTGCTGGCCATCGTGGCCGGTTCCAAGGTCTCGTCCAAGCTGTCGATCCTCAAGGCGCTGGCCGACAAGGTCGACCAGCTGATCGTCGGCGGCGGCATCGCCAACACCTTCATGAAAGCCGTCGGCCTGAACATCGGCAAGTCGCTGGCCGAAGCCGACCTGGTCGCGGAAGCGAAAGCCATCATCGACATGATGGCCGCGCGCGGCGCCCAGGTGCCGATTCCCGTGGACGTGGTGTGCGCCAAGGAATTTTCGCCAACGGCGGTGGCCACCGTCAAGGATGTGGCGGATGTGGCTGATGATGACATGATCCTCGACATCGGCCCCAAAACGGCCGCCATGCTGGCCGCACAGATCGCCAAGGCCGGCACCATCGTCTGGAACGGCCCGGTCGGCGTGTTCGAATTCGACCAGTTCGGCGAAGGCACCAAGACGCTGGCGCTGGCCATTGCCGATTCCAATGCCTTTTCGATCGCCGGCGGCGGCGACACCCTGGCCGCGATTGCAAAATACGCGATCAGCGATAAAATCGGCTATATCTCCACGGGCGGTGGCGCCTTCCTCGAATTCCTCGAAGGAAAAACCTTGCCGGCAGTTGAAATCCTGTTACAACGCAGTTCCCAGTAAGCCCACAGCGCAGCCTTCCCGGCTGCGCTTTCACTTCAAGGACACTCTATGTTTCGTGGTACCAAGATCGTCGCAACGATTGGCCCGGCTTCGACCGATTTCGATATTCTCGTCCGCATGATCGAAGCGGGTGTCGATGTCGTCCGGCTGAATTTTTCGCATGGCAAGGCGCAGGACCACATCGACCGCGCCAACCTGGTGCGGCGCGCCGCCGCCCAGTGCGGGCGCGAAGTGGCGATCATGGCGGACATGCAGGGTCCCAAGATTCGTGTAGGTAAATTTGAACAGGGCAAGATTTTCCTGGAAAACGGCGAGAAATTCATCCTCGACGCCAAGTGGGGCGAGAACGGCGAACTGGGCAACCAGGAACGCGTCGGCCTCGACTACAAAGCCTTGCCGCGCGACGTGCGTCCCGGCGACAAGCTCTTGCTCAACGATGGCTTGATCGTGCTGGTGGTCGAACGCATCCTCGGCCACGAGATTTTCACCGTGGTCAAAGTCGGCGGCGAACTGTCCAACAACAAGGGCATCAACCGCCAGGGCGGCGGCCTGACCGCGCCGGCACTGACCGCCAAGGACATGGAAGACATCAAGACGGCCATGAGTTTCCAGGCCGACTATCTCGCCATTTCCTTCCCAAAAAGCGCGACCGACATGGAAATGGCGCGCCAGCTGGCCAATATCGCCGGCGAGCCGTTCCACCACAAGCCGATGATGATCGCCAAGATCGAGCGCGCCGAAGCGATTCCTGTGCTGCAGGAAATCCTGGACGCCTCCGACGGCATCATGGTCGCCCGCGGCGACCTGGCCGTGGAAGTCGGCAACGCCGCCGTGCCGGCGCTGCAAAAACGCATGATCCGCATGGCGCGCGAATCGAACAAGCTGGCCATCACCGCCACCCAGATGATGGAATCGATGATCGTCAACGCCGTGCCGACCCGCGCCGAAGTGTCCGACGTCGCCAACGCTGTGCTCGACGGCACCGATGCGGTGATGACCTCGGCCGAAACCGCCTCCGGCCGCTACCCGATCGAAACCGTCGAAATGATGGCTGCGATCTGCCTGGAAGCCGAGCAGTCCGAGTACAACAAGCTCGACGCCGACTTCCTCAACGTCACGTTTACCCGCATCGACCAGTCGATCGCCTACGGTGCCCTGTTCACCGCGCATCACTTGCGCGTGAAAGCCATCGTGGCCCTGACCGAGTCCGGTTCGACCGCATTGTGGATGAGCCGTCACAGCATCGACACGCCGATCTACGCGCTCACGCCGAGCACTACCACGCACCGCAAGGCTTCGCTGTACCGCAATGTGCGCGCCTACAACCTGATGCAGGAAGGCGATAGCAGTGCTGTGCTGAAACAGGCGGAGGACTTGATGGTCGCCAAAGGAATCGTCAAAAAAGGTGACATGATCGTCGTCACCTGGGGCGAGCCGATGGGGCAGGTCGGCGGCACCAATGCGCTCAAGATCGTGCGCGTCGGCGAGTTTGGTTAATTGATCGCCGCGCCCCTCGTGGGCGCGGCATGCATTGAATATGCGGCCGCGGCTGAATCACAGCCCCGCCGCCGTTGCCCACCAGCGTTGCGCGCTACCCGCGCGGTCTGCGCTCCCGTGGCAGCACACCGGTTTCTATTGTTTGGAGTATTACCATGTCCCTCGTATCCATGCGTCAACTGCTGGACCATGCCGCCGAAAACGGTTATGGCCTGCCTGCGTTTAACGTCAACAACCTCGAACAGGTGCAGGCCATCATGGCTGCCGCCGACGCGGTCGGCTCGCCCGTCATCATGCAAGCGTCCGCTGGCGCCCGCAAGTATGCCGGCGAAGCGTTCCTGCGCCACCTGATCGACGCCGCTGTCGAAGCGTATCCGCACATTCCGGTCGTCATGCACCAGGATCACGGCCAGTCGCCGGCGGTCTGCATGACCGCGATCCGCTCCGGCTTCACCTCGGTGATGATGGACGGTTCGCTCGAAGCCGACGGCAAGAGCGTCGCTTCCTACGAGTACAACGTCGATGTCTCGCGTGAAGTGGTGAAATTCGCGCACTCGATCGGCGTGACCGTCGAAGCCGAACTGGGCGTGCTCGGTTCGCTCGAAACCATGAAGGGCGACAAGGAAGACGGCCACGGCGCCGACGGCCTGATGACCCGCGAACAGTTGCTGACCGACGTGGCGCAAGCCGCCGACTTCGTGCAGCGCACCCAGTGCGACGCGCTGGCGATCGCCATCGGCACCTCGCACGGCGCCTACAAGTTTACGCGCAAGCCGACCGGCGATATCCTCGCCATCGACCGCATCAAGGAAATCCACGCGCGCATCCCCAACACCCACCTGGTGATGCACGGTTCCTCGTCGGTGCCGCAAGAACTGCTGGCCATCATCCGCGAATTCGGCGGCGACATGAAGGAAACCTACGGCGTGCCGATCGAAGAAATCCAGGAAGGCATCCGTCATGGCGTTCGCAAGATCAACATCGACACCGATATCCGCCTGGCGATGACCGCGGCCGTGCGCAAGTACATGTTCGAGAACCCATCCAAGTTCGACCCGCGCGACTTCCTCAAGCCTGCGCGTGAAGCGGCGACCGAGATTTGCAAGGCGCGCTTCCTCTCGTTCGGCTGCGAAGGCCAGGCGGCAAAGATCAAGGTCATGACCATGGACCAGATGGCCGAGCGTTACAAAAAAGGCGAGCTGGCCCAGATCGTGAAGTAAACTGCAGGATGTTTTGCAGTACGAATACACCGTAACACCCGCACGCGCCTTTGGGCGCGTGTGTTTTTGTCCTGTCATTATCGCTGTTTTTTTGACCATCTTTCATCATGTACACAGGCAGCTGCCTCTGCGGCGCGGTCCGCTACGAAATCCACGGTGACGTTGACCACGCCACTATCTGCTGGTGCACCATGTGCCAGAAGCAGCATGGTGCGGCCAACGGCCCCTATGCCAACGTGGCTTCCTCGGCACTGCGCATCGTCGCCGGTGCCGCCGGGATCACGCGCTACGCCTCGTCACCCGGTGTCGAACGCGCGTTCTGCAGCGTGTGCGGCGCCAACCTGACCTGGCAGATGGCCGAGCACAGCAGCCGTATCGCCGTCACCCTCGGCACCTTCGACACGCCCTACGAAGGCCTGGTGACAGATGAATTGCATACCGATAGCAAGCCGGGCTGGCTGCCCTAACCACCTCAAGGATTCACATGTCTGGCGTTCTCGAAACAAACCTGAAGTCCCTGCCTTTCCTGCACCGTGGGAAAGTGCGCGACATTTACGCCGTCGGCGACGACAAATTGCTGGTCATCCAGACCGACCGCCTGTCCGCCTTCGACGTCATTTTGAATGAGCCGATCCCCGAAAAGGGCAAGATCCTGACGGCCATGTCCAATTTCTGGTTCGCCAAGTACAAGGACTTGATGCCCAACCACGATACCGGCATCGATCCAGTCTCGCTGGTCTCGCCTGAAGAGCGCGAGCAGGTCGAAGGACGCGCCATCGTGGTCAGGAAAATGACCCCGCTGGGCATCGAAGCCATCGTGCGCGGTTACCTGATCGGTTCCGGCTGGAAGGATTACCAGAAAACCGGCAAGGTCTGCGGCATCGACTTGCCGGCCGGCCTGCAGGAAGCGCAAAAATTGCCGAACGTGCTGTTTACGCCATCGACCAAGGCCCCGGCCGGCGCCCATGACGAAAACATTTCGTTCGACGAAGCCCAGAAGATCGTCGGCGCCGACATCGCCACCCAGGTGCGCGACTACGCGATCAAGCTCTACACCGCGGCCGCCGAATACGCCGCCACGCGCGGCATCATCATCGCCGACACCAAGTTCGAATTCGGCCTGGATGAGCACGGCACCGTGCACCTGATCGATGAAATCCTCACCCCGGACTCGTCGCGCTTCTGGCCGATGTCGAGCTACCAGGTCGGCATGTCGCCGCCGTCGTACGACAAGCAGTTCGTGCGCGATTACCTGGAAACCCTGACCGACTGGAACAAGGCCGCGCCGGCCCCGGCCGTGCCGGATGAGGTGATCGCCAACACCCGCGCCAAATACGTCGAAGCGCTCGAGCGCCTGACCGGCGAAACGCTGAAGGCTTGATGATGAGCACTCCAGAAAACAAACCGTTGGTGGGCATCGTCATGGGTTCTTCGTCGGACTGGGAAGTCATGCAGCACGCCGTCAACATGCTCAAGGACTTCGGCGTGCCGTTCGAAGCCCAGGTTGTCTCGGCCCACCGCATGCCCGATGAGATGTTCGCCTACGCCGACAGCGCCCGTGCGCGCGGCCTGCGCGCCATCATCGCCGGCGCCGGCGGCGCCGCCCATTTGCCGGGCATGATCGCGGCCAAGACCATCGTGCCGGTGCTCGGCGTGCCGGTGCCGTCGCGCTATCTGTCGGGCAAGGATTCCCTGCTGTCCATCGTGCAGATGCCAAAGGGCATTCCGGTGGCCACCTTCGCCATCGGTGAAGCGGGCGCGGCCAATGCGGCGCTGGCCGCCGTTGCCATGCTGGCTTGCACCGACGACGCCCTGGCCGCGCAGCTGGAACAATTCCGCGCGCGCCAGACCGCCGCTGCCAAGGCTTCGGTCCTGCCGGTATGACGATGCAGCATTCTCCATCGCATTCTCCTTTCCTGCCGCCGGCCCGGCTCGGCGTGATGGGCGGCGGCCAGCTCGGTCGCATGTTCGTGCACGCCGCCCAGGCCATGGGTTTCAAGGTGGCCGTGCTGGAAGCGGCGCCCGACAGTCCCGCCGGGCACGCCGCCGACAGCCTGATCGCGGCCGATTACAGCGACACAACGGCGCTGGCCCAGCTGGGCCAGTCCTGCGTGGCCGTGACTACCGAATTCGAAAACGTGCCTGCCGACAGCCTGCGCTTGCTGGCGACCCACGCCTTTGTCGCTCCGGGCGCCGACTGCGTGGCGATCGCCCAGGACCGGATTGCCGAAAAGCGTTTCCTGGCGGGTTGCGCGGCGCGTTCCGGGGTGCCCCCGGCGCCGCACAAGACCATCGCCGCCCTGGACGATATCGACAGCATCGAGGATTTGCTGCTGCCGGGCATCCTCAAGACCGTGCGCATGGGCTACGACGGCAAGGGCCAGGCCGTGGTCCGCACCCGTGACGATGTCCGCGCGGCATTCAATGCCATGGGCGGCGTCACCTGCCTGCTCGAAAAAATGCTGCCGCTGGCCTACGAAGTGTCGGTCCTGACCGCGCGCGGCGCCGATGGCGAGTCGGTGGTCTACCCGATCGCCGAAAACGTGCACCGCGACGGCATTCTGTTCACCACCACCGTACCCGGACCGAATGTGTCGTTTGATAGCGCCGCCAAAGCCCAGCATGCCGCCAAGGTCATCGTCGACGAACTGGCCTATGTGGGCGTGCTGTGCATCGAATTTTTCGTGCTCACCGACGGCTCGCTGGTGGTCAACGAAATGGCGCCGCGTCCCCACAACAGCGGCCACTACACGATGGATGCCTGCGTCACCAGCCAGTTCGCGCAGCAGGTACGCGCGATGGCGCGCTTGCCGCTGGGCGAAGTGCGCCAGCATTCGCCGGCCGTCATGCTCAATCTGCTCGGTGACATCTGGTTCGCGCCTGGTTCGGACACCCCGTCCGAACCGGCCTGGGCCGAGCTGCTGGCGCTGCCCGGCGCCTGCCTCCACCTGTACGGCAAGGAAGCGGCGCGGCGCGGCCGCAAGATGGGCCATGTGACCTTCATCGCGCCGACCCTGGCACAAGCCCAGGCCCAGCTGGCCGCCGCCTGCGCCATTCTCGGCATCGCGGCATGACGGGCGCTGCGCTCGACCTGGCCGCGATCGCGCAAGCCGCCCGCCTGCTGGAGCAGGGCCGACTGGTGGCCCTGCCGACCGAAACCGTCTACGGCCTGGGTGCCGACGCCGAGAACCCGGACGCCGTGGCCCGCATCTACCAGGCCAAGGGCCGTCCGCAAGACCACCCGGTCATCGTGCATGTCGCGCCCGGTGCCGACCTGGGCTACTGGGCGACTGACATTCCCGCCGAAGCGCAGCAATTGGCGGCCGCCTTCTGGCCCGGCCCCCTGACCATGATCCTCAAGCGCGCTCCGAATATTCCGGACGCCGTCTCGGGCGGCCAGGATACGGTCGGCCTGCGCTGCCCCTCGCACCCGGTCGCCATCGCGCTGCTGCAAGCGTTCAAGGGCGGCAGGGGAGGGGTGGCCGCGCCGTCGGCCAACAAATTCGGCCATGTCAGCCCGACCACGGCCCAGCATGTCATCGACGAGTTCGGCGCTGACGGCACGGTCGACGCCGTGCTCGACGGTGGACAGAGCGCGGTCGGGATCGAGTCGACCATCGTCGACCTGTCGCGCCTGGCGACGCACGGCCCGGTGCTGCTGCGTCCCGGCCACATCAGCGCCGAAGCGATCGCCGCCGTGATCGACGCGCTGCCGGCAGCCCCCGACGCGGCTGCCCCGCGCGCTTCCGGCACCCTGGAATCGCACTACGCGCCGCACACGCCGGTGGCCATGCAAGCCAGCGCCGAGATTGCCGGCACCCTCGCACGATTGAAGAACGCGGGAAAAAATGTCGCTTTGATACACTACTCGCACTTCCCGGATGTGTTCGCTGAGAGTCAGTTACCCACAAGCCCGGAAGGTTTCGCACACGCCCTGTACGCGGCGCTGCGCGCGATGGATACGGCCGGGGCCGACCTGATACTGGTCGAAGCACCGCCTCAGGACGATGCCTGGCTGGGCGTAAACGACCGTTTGCGCCGCGCCGCGCACGGATCGACTGGCATCGTGCACGGCCTGCTCAACCACGAACCATTTTCCTGACGGACTAATATGCGCCTCGCTTTCGCTGCCCTCCTCACCCTATCATTAACGGCTTGTGGAGGCGGCGACGACGCGCCTGCCCCGACGCCGGCCCCAACTCCCACGCCGACCCCAACTCCCACGCCGACACCTACCCCAACGCCGACGCCGGCGCCGGCGCGCGGCAGCGTGATCGGTGGCGGCGCGTCGGTGATGCCGGTCAGCGCCAACGGCGTCAACATCACGACCCTGGAGCCGGCCGTGTTCGGCAAACTGCTCGACTCGCTGGCAAGCGGCACCACCGCCCTCACGGGCGACCTCACCTGTGCCGTGACGACCTACAAGGTGCGCTACAACACCGTCGGCGGCATCAGCGAGGCGACCGACGCCAGCACCGCCATCATGGTGCCATCCGGCAGCGATCCCGCATGCAGCGGCGCGCGCCCGGTGCTGCTGTACGCGCACGGCACCAGCGCCGACCGGAACTACGACATGGCGACCTTGACCGGTACCGAATCGCGCCTGATCGCCGCCATGTTCGCCGCGCGCGGGTACATCGTGGTCGCGCCCAACTACGCCGGCTACGACAGCTCGACCCTGGCCTATCATCCCTACCTCGACGCGGCCCAGCAATCGAACGACATGATCGACGGCCTGCGCGCCGCGCGCAGCGTGTTCGGCGCCATCAAGACGGCCGACTCCGGCAAACTGTTTGTGACCGGCTACTCGCAGGGCGGTTACGTGGCCGTCGCCACCCAGCGTGCCATGCAGAGCCTGGCTGGCGAATTCAAGGTCACGGCGGCGGCCGGCATGTCCGGTCCGTATGCGCTGGGCCAGTTCGGTGACGAGATGTTCACCGGCAAGCCAGGCAAGGGCGCCACCGGCTTCCTGCCGGCGCTGATCAATGCCGGCCAGCGTGCCAACGCCGGCGTGTACGGCGCCGCCAGCGACCTGTACGAAGCCCCGTTTGCCGCCGCGGTCGACAAATTTGCCAGCGGCGCCATCAGCGTGGAAGAATTGCTCAAGTCCCCGGGCTGGCCCGACAATGCCCTGTTCGCCAAGGATTCGCTGCCGCAGGCGGATGGCTACGCCGACTACTTCGGCACTGGCAACCTGTTCAAGACCAGCTACCGCAACGCCTACCTGGCCGATCTGAAAGCCCATCCGTGCAACGTCACGGCCGGCGCGCCGCTGGCTTGCGCGCCCGAGCATCCGCTGCGCAAACTGTTCGTCAAGAACGACTTGCGCACCTTCGCCCCTGCCGCGCCGCTGCTGCTGTGCGGCGGGCATGAAGACCGCACCGTGGCGTACATGAATACGCGTGCCGCGACCGACTATTTCCGCGCCGGCAGTGGCGCTGCGCTGGTCACCGAAGTCGATGTCGACGATACCCCGGGCAGCACCGATCTCTACCGCTCGGTAAAAGTCAACTTCGCCACCGCCAAGCTGGCCGTCAAGCTCGACGCCATCAAGGAGGGCAAATCGGGCGAGCGCGCCGTGGCCGACAGCTACCACGCCGGCCTGGTGGCGCCGTTTTGCCTGAGCGCCGCGCGCGGTTTTTTCAACGCCGCGCTGGCGCCTTGAGCAGTGCGTAAATTACAGCACGCTTGCCGGAACGGTTGATATAATCCGGCAACTTTTTTACGCTGACCGTCCTGTTGCACTGAACTGATATTTTGCCAACCTGTTTTCCTATACAAGTGAGGGGAAGACTGGCATATTAGTTGGGTAGGGAAAAGCACGGGCGTTCGTTTAATAAGAATATAAATTTCACCAGGAGACACAATGCGTCACATAAATTTTGCGCTGGCTTTGCTCACCGCAGCGGTACTGAGCGCCTGCGGCGGCAGCGAGCCGGGCAATCAGGAACTGAAAACCAAATTCTCGTCCCAGGTCTCGTTCGGCGACAGCCTGTCGGATGTGGGCACCTACAACGTCGGCAAGGTCAAGGAGATCGGCGGCGGCAAATTCACGATCAATGGCGACAATACCGCCAAGAACCCTGCACTGACCGGCAAGAACTGGACCGAGTACATGGCCGCCCAGTTCGGCCTGCCCGCACCATGCCCGGCCCAGACCGGCCTGGATGGCGACGCCAGCAAAGGCTTTTCGGTCCCTGTGGTCAACAACAACGCTTGCCTGAGCTATGCCCAGGGTGGCGCGCGCGTCACCAACCCTGTCGGTCCGGGCAACAAGCTCACTGGCGACCCGATCGGCCAGCTGACGGTGCCGGTGGCGACCCAGGTGGCCAATCACCTGGCGCGCAACGGCGGCAAGTTCAAGGGCGATGAAGTGGTGCTGATGATCGGTGGCGGCAACGACGCCCTGGCCATGCTGGGCCAACTGTCCGCCACCGCCACTGCCACCGCCAAGGCCGAAGGCAACAAGGTCTTCGCCACCAGCCTGACCGGCCAGCTCGCCGCAGGCGCGACCAATCCGGCCGCGGCTGCGCAAGCCATCGGCGGCGCCATCATGGCCGAGTCGCAGCGCACCGGTTCGACCCAGCAAACCATCGTCGGCGCTGCCGTCTATGCCGCCGCAACCCAGCCGGGCAACCAGACGGTCGGCCAGGAATCCGTGTACCTCCCGATGGTCGCCAAGGCCCAGGCTGCCGCCGAAACCGAAGGCGCCAAGGCGGGTGCTGCCTACGCCGCCGAGCAAGGACCGAAAATGATTGCCGCGATGGGCGTGGCAGGCGATGAAATGGCGGCACTGGCGAAAACCCAGGTGGTCGGCAAAGGCGCCAATTTCGTCGTCGTCAACAACCTGCCGGACCTGGGCCACGCCCCGTCGTCCACCGCCAAAGGCGTGCCGCAGGCGCTGGTCATCGCCATGGTCGACAAGTTCAATGCCCAGCTGCGCGCTGGCTTGGCCGGCGAAGCCAAGATCCTGCACGTGGACCTGTATGCCATCAGCCACGACCAGATCACCAATCCGGCTCCGTATGGCCTGAGCGAAACCAAGATCGCGGCCTGCGCCGACAATGCCCTGGGACACACCTCGCTGGGCTGCAATGGCAGCAACACCATCGCTGGCGACGTCAGCCGCTACATGTTCGCCGATGGCGTCCATCCGACCCCATTCGAAAATTCGCTGATCGCGAAATACGTGGCCGAACAGATGATCATCAAAGGCTGGCTGTAAGCCGACCGTACCTATAATAAGAACCTGGAGAAAAAATGAAATTACGTATGAATAGCGTCGGCAAGGCAGTCGCCGCTGCCGCCGTGATGGCGCTGGCGTCGAGCGCATCGGCGCAGTCGGCCGGTCAATGGACCGCCAAGGTCGGCGTTGCCGAGATCACCCCGAAGGTCAAGAGCGGCGACGTCAGCGCGCCTGCGCTGCCGGGCACCAAGGCCGCCATCGGTTCCGACACCAAGCCGATCTTTTCGTTTTCCTACAGCCTGACCGATAACGTGACTGCCGAGCTGGACCTGGGCATGCCGTTCAAGCACACGCTGTACGGCGCCGGTTCGATCGAGGGCACGGGCAAGTTGGGCACGGTCAAGGCCTTGCCGCCGACTATGCTGGTCCAGTACCGTTTCTTCAAGCCGGAAGCGATGCTGCGTCCGTACCTGGGCGTGGGCATTACGTATGCTTACTTCGCCAAGGAAACCGGTTCCGGCCAAATGACCGCGATCAGCGACATCGGCGGCCCGCCGACCACCTTCAAGGTCAAGAACAAGCTGGCCGGCAGCCTGCAGGCCGGCCTGGTGTACAACATCAACGAGCGCTGGTTCGCGGACGTGGCGTACATCAAGACCTTCCTCAAGACCAAGGTCGATTTCTCGTCCGGCCAGACCCAGGACATCACGCTCGATCCGCAAGTGATCAGTTTCGGGATCGGCTACAAGTTCTGATGTAAAAAAACCCGCTTCGGCGGGTTTTTTCATGGCATGCGCGTTGCTATCCCAGGCTGGCGAAGGTGTTCGCTACCTTGACAGCGGCGCTCATGAGTTCCTCCGCATCCAGGCCGAGTTCTTCCCATGAGAAACTCAGTTCGACGACGTGGTTCACCGCCTTGCACAGGTCCGGCTTGATCCGCACAATCTCCAGCGTCGGCGCCGTCTTCGCCTTGGCAAGGCGTATCTGGAAATCGTCCTTGCCGGTGCATCCGCTCGACGTCACCCACAGGACCAGGTTTTTTCTCTCGAACCGGATGCCGTGCAAGCGTTCCAGCCGTTCTTTTCGCGCAATTGGCGTGTCCATGTGATTTTCCTCCCAAAAAATTCAAGTCAGCGGCATGGTGCGCCTGGCGGCCCGACCATGGCATGCAGCGCCGTCTGCCTTGTCGTGAAGACGGGCCGTTAACGCATGATAGAAAGGCCGGCTTGGCCGGCGCTTAATCCGGATCACGCTCCGTACGGTCAGCCATCCCCTGCGGCCCGGCCCGGCCTGTACTCGGGAAATACATGACAGACGAAAAAAAACCCGCCGCAGCGGGTTTTCTCAGTTTGCGCGTGCTTATTGGAAAGCCTGGATGCCGGTCTGCGCGCGTCCCAGGATCAGCGCATGGATATCATGCGTGCCTTCGTAGGTGTTGACCACTTCCAGGTTGACCATGTGGCGGATCACGCCGAACTCGTCCGAAATGCCGTTGCCACCCAGCATGTCGCGTGCCACGCGGGCGATGTCCAGCGACTTGCCGCAGGAATTGCGCTTCATCATCGAGGTGATTTCCACCGCCGCCGTGCCGGCATCCTTCATGCGGCCCAGTTGCAGGCAACCCTGCAAGCCGAGGGTGATTTCGGTCTGCATGTCGGCCAGTTTCTTTTGCACCAGCTGGTTGGCGGCCAGCGGACGGCCGAACTGCACCCGGTCCATGGTGTACTGGCGCGCGGTATGCCAGCACGCCTCGGCCGCGCCCAGCGCGCCCCAGGCGATGCCGTAGCGGGCCGAATTGAGGCAGGTGAACGGACCCTTCAGGCCGCGCACGTCCGGGAAGGCGTTTTCTTCCGGGCAGAACACATTGTCCATGACGATTTCGCCCGTGACCGAGGCACGCAGGCCGAACTTGCCATGAATCGCAGGTGCCGACAGGCCGGCCATGCCTTTTTCCAGCACGAAGCCGCGGATCGCGCCTTCATCGTCCTTGGCCCACACCACGAACACATCGGCCACCGGGGAATTGGTGATCCACATCTTCGAGCCGGACAGGGCGTAGCCGCCTGGAACCTTCTTGGCGCGCGTGATCATCGATCCCGGGTCGGAACCGTGGTTCGGCTCGGTCAAGCCGAAGCAGCCGATCCATTCGCCGGTCGCCAGTTTCGGCAGGTATTTCTGGCGCTGCTCTTCGGTGCCGAATTCATAAATCGGCACCATCACCAGCGACGATTGCACACTCATCATCGAGCGGTAGCCCGAATCGATGCGCTCGACTTCGCGCGCGATCAAGCCGTAGGCCACGTAATTCATGCCCGGACCGCCGTACTGCTCGGGAATGGTCGGTCCCAGCAAGCCCAGTTCGCCCATCTCGCGGAAGATGCTGGTGTCCATGCGCTCGTGGCGGAACGCTTCGAGGATGCGCGGCGCCAGCTTGTCCTGGCAGTACGCGGCGGTGGCGTCGCGCACCATGCGTTCATCGTCGGTGAGCTGAAGATTGAGCAGCAGCGGGTCGTCCCAGTGGAATTTGGCTTTGCTGGGCGCATCGGATCGGGTCATGGCGGTTCCTGTCTCTGTTTTAATTAATGACGCATGGTGGGATGGTTGGATAAACCAAACTTGTATAGACTGCTTTTTGGGGATAGTGCCGATTTTACCGCGTTTGGGTGCTGCCGAATTGCCCGCAGTGAAAAATGAGCGAGGCTTGCGGCTGCACCGCGCATTCTTCGACTTCGCCCACGAAAATCACGTGGTCGCCCTCGGGATAGCGGCTGCGGTTGTGGCACTCGAACCACGCCGACACGCCCTTCAAGATGGGCTGGCCGGTGCGCGAGAGCTCGTATTCAATGTCGCCGAACGGATTTTCGCTGCGCTTGGAAAAGCGCTGCGCCAGATGGGCCTGGTCGGCGCCGAGCACATTGATGACGTAATGCGAGTTGCCGCTGAAGATGGGCAAGCTGTTGGCGATGTTGCCAAGGCTC
This sequence comes from Massilia frigida, assembly GCF_011682175.1. Taxonomy (GTDB): domain Bacteria; phylum Pseudomonadota; class Gammaproteobacteria; order Burkholderiales; family Burkholderiaceae_D; genus Telluria_A; species Telluria_A frigida. Next base: position 141,788 of record NZ_WHJG01000013.1, on the reverse strand, counting down.
CACAATACCAGCGGCGGGTCGAGCGAGACCGAATTGAAGGAACTGGCCGTCAAGCCACGGAAGCTGCCGTCGGCCAGGCGCGTCGTGATCACGGTGACGCCGGTGGCAAACTGCGACAATGCCTGGCGAAATTGCGCCGTGTCGAATGCGCGCGTATCGGCGCGGGGTGAGCTAGTGTTCATTATTGCCCTGTGGTTTATGCCATTATGCCAAATTTTGGCGCTCCCGGGCTGTTCCGGCGCCTCCGGCCGGACCGATTGCAGGTGCATGCGGGAGCGCTTTGCGTTACAGTTATCCCATATCAATAAGCCAGCGGGGTGCGCCATGACCAAGCAATCTGCCACGCAAGTAGCCATTCTGGGCGGCGGCTGCTTTTGGTGCCTCGAAGCGGTGTTCCTGGAAGCGCGCGGCGTGCTCAAGGTCGAGTCCGGTTACATGGGCGGGCAGGAAGACAATCCGACCTACGAACAGGTCTGCGCCGGTGCCACCGGGCATGCCGAAGTGGTGCGCATCGTGTTCGACGCGGGCGCCATCGAGTACCACGACTTGCTTGAAATCTTCTTCACGACCCACGATCCGACCACCCTGAACCGCCAGGGCAACGATGTCGGCCCCCAATACCGCTCCATCATTTTCGTCGATTCGCCCGAGCAGGAAGCGACCGCGCGCCAGGTGATCGCCGAAATGGCTTGCGTCTGGGACGCGCCGATCGTCACCCAGGTGCAGCCGGCGGGGACCTGGCACAAGGCCGAAGACGAGCACCAGAACTATTTCAGCCGCCACCCGCTGCAGGGCTATTGCGCGCTGGTGGTGGCGCCCAAGGTCAGCAAGTTCCTGGCCACCTTCGCCGGGCGGCTCACGTGACGCCCGCCAGCACCACCTCGTAACCCGGGAATTGCCATGAAGGTAGTGATCGTCGACGACACGCACATCAATCTGGTGCTGATGTCGCGCCTGATGGAAAAGCTCCCCGGGGTCGAGACGGTGGCCTTCCAGTCGGCGCGCGAAGCGCTGGCGTGGTGCCGCGAGCATCCCTGCGATTTGCTGGTGCTCGACTACCTGATGCCGGACCTGAATGGCCTCGACTTCATCGCCGCGCTAGGCGACGCGCTAGGCGACGCGCTAGGCGACGCGCTAGGCGACGCGCGCGCGCGCCCGCCGGTGCTGATGGTCACGGCCAGCCAGGATGTGGAAATCCGCCACCGCGCGCTGGAAAACGGCGCCAACGATTTTCTGATCAAGCCGATCGACAAGGTCGAATTCCTGGCGCGCACCCGCAACATGCTCGAACTGCGGCGCGCCACCTTGGCCCTGCAAAGCCGCGCCAGCTGGCTGGCCAGCGAAGTGGGCAAGGCCACCGCAGAACTGCGCGCGCGCGAACAGGAAACCATCTTGCTGCTGTGCCGCGCCTCGGAATTTCGCGACCCCGAAACGGGCGCCCACATCCAGCGCATGGCGCATTACTCCTGCCTGATCGCGGCCGAGCTGGGCCTGTCGAGCCAGGAGCAGGAATGCATCCTCAACGCCGCGCCCATGCACGATATCGGCAAGGTCGGCACACCCGACCATATCCTGCTCAAGCCGGGCCGCCTGACGCCCGACGAGATGGTCGTCATGCGCCAGCACGCGGCGATCGGCTACAACATCCTCAAGGCCAGCGAAGCGGGCATGCTGCAGCTGGCCGCCGTGATCGCCCACACCCATCACGAGCGCTTCGACGGCGAGGGTTATCCCAACGGCCTGGCGGGCGAGGCCATTGCGCTGGAGGGGCGCATCGTCGCCGTGGCCGACGTGTTCGACGCCCTGACCAGCGTGCGCCCGTACAAGAAGGCCTGGACCCTGGACGCGGCGCGCACCTACCTGGTCGACAATAGCGGCAGCCATTTCGACCCCCGCTGCGTGGACGCGCTGCTGCGCCGCTGGCCGGCCGTGCTGGAGATCCGCGCCCGCTTCCGCGACGCCGACCGCCAGGACGCGGCCTGAGGCCATGCGCCACAAGCGACTGCTGCGCCAGCTGCGGCGCGCGCTCGGGGTCAGCAGCGAGCGGGCCTTGCAGGAGCGCCTGGGCGGCTTGCGCGCGCTCGGCGACGCCGCCCTGGCCGAAGGCCTGGCCGCCTTGTTCGACGCCGTCTCGCGCAGCTACGAGGAATCCGACCGCGATTTGCAGGTGCGCACCCGCATGCTCGAGATCAGCTCCGAGGAACTGACCGGCGCCAACGACCAGTTGCGCGCGGAAGCGGCGCGCCAGGCCGACGTGCTGCGCTCGCTGCAAGCGAGCCTGGGGCACCTGGCCAGGCCGCCCGATCCGGACGCCGGCGGCGCCGACCTGCTCGGCCTGACCCGCGCGCTCGAACACTTGGTGCAGCAGCGCGAAAGCACGCGCGAACTGACCGAACAAATTCTCGACCAGCTGCCCATTCCCGTGTTCCTCAAGGACCGCCAGGGGCGCTTCGTGCGCTGCAACCGCAAGTTCCAGCAGTTCGCGCGGCACAGCCGGGCCGAGATCGAAGGCCGCACCATCGACGACTTCGCCTCGCGCACCTGGGCCGGCCAGAGCCGCGAGGAAGACGAGCGCGCCTGGAGCACCGGGCACATGGTCACCAGCGAACGGCGCCTGGCGCATCTCGATCCGCCGCTCGAGCTGGTGGTCAACCGCATCGTGATCCACAGCGGCGGCGAATCGTACCTGCTGGGTTTTTCGATCGATGTCAGCGAACAGCGCGCCGCGCGCGACGCCATGCAGCGCGCGGTCGAATCGGCGCAGGCGGCCAGCCGCGCCAAGAGCGATTTCCTGGCCAATATGAGCCACGAAATCCGCACGCCCATGAACGGCATCCTCGGCATGACCGAACTGGTGCTCGAATCGGCGCTGGCGCCGCAGCAGCGCGAAGACATCGAACTGGTCAAGGGCTCGGCCGACGCGCTCTTGACCATCATCGACGACATCCTCGATTTTTCCAAGATCGAAGCAGGCAAGCTCGATATCGAGGACGTGCCCTTCGACCTGGGAAAACTGGTGCGCGAAACGGTGCGCTCGCTGGCCCTGCCGGCCCGCCGCAAAGGGCTGGCGCTCGCTTGCGAGCTGCCGCCCCATCTGCCGCGCGCCGTCAGGGGCGACCCCGGCAGGCTGCGCCAGGTGCTGATCAACCTGCTGGGCAATGCGATCAAGTTCACCAGCGAAGGCGGGGTGACGCTCACCGTGACGATGCGGCACGCCCTGGAGGAGCGCTGCGAGGCCGAGTTTGCGGTGTGCGATACCGGCATCGGCATCGCCCCCGGCCAGCAAACCCTGATCTTCGACCCCTTTTCCCAGGTCGACGGCTCGACCACGCGCCAGTACGGCGGCACCGGCCTGGGCCTGGCCATTTGCCGGCGCCTGGTGATCCTGATGCATGGCGATATCTCGGTCAGCAGCGCGCCGGGAAGCGGCAGCGTGTTCCGCTTCAGCGTGCCGCTCGGGCAGACCGCCGCCGCGCCGGCGCACGCGCCAGCCCTGACCCGCGAGAGCGTGGCGGCGGCGCTGCCGGCGCCCCTGCTGCCGCCGCTGCCGGCGGGCCGCCTGCACATCGTGCTGGCCGAGGACAATCCGGTCAACCAGCGCCTGGCGCTGCGCCTGCTGCAAAAATTGGGGCACCGGGTGACCCTGGCCGACAACGGCATCGATGCCATGGAATATGCGCTGCACGGCGGCGCCGACCTGGTGCTGATGGATGTGCAGATGCCGGGGCTGGACGGCATGGCGGCCACGCGCAGCATCCGCCAGTGGGAGGCGGCGCACGGCGGCCACGTGCCGGTGGTGGCGATGACGGCGCGCGCGATGCAGGGCGACCGCGAGCGCTGCCTGGAAGCCGGCATGGACGATTATCTGTCCAAGCCGGTCGACAGCATGCGCCTGCGCGAGGTACTCGCGCGCTTTCACGGACACCGGGCCGGCGCGGTACTCGATTGGGACGGCGCCTTGCTGCGCCTGGACGGCGACCGTGAGCTGCTGCGCGAACTGGCCGCCCTGTTCATTGGCGACGGTCCGCATTTGCTTGAGGCGCTTGACCAGGCGCTGGCCGCCGCCGACGGCGAGGCGGCGCAGCGTGCCGCGCACAGCCTGCAGGGCGTGCTGGTCAATTTCGGCGCGCGCCGCGCCATCGACTGCACCGAGCAGCTGGCGGCCAGCCTGCGCGATACCGCCCGGGCGCAGCACGCGCACGACCTGGGCGCCGCGCTGGACGAGGTGTACGCGGCACTGCGCACCCGCCTGGCCGACGCCTGACGCCGGCGAATTTCTCCCATCGTTGTCCGATTCATCTCCTTTTTCAACGCATGTCGCCTGTTCGATCGGATAGGGGCGGCCCTATACGAATCGTCAGGTTCCCCGGCAACGCCGGCAGCTTATTCTGACTCACGCCTACTGCTCTCGGGATTGAGCACGATGCTGTATCAGCCTCGGATCTGCTTGCCAAGGCTGCTTATCGTTGCCCGAGGCTCCGTAGGAGTTTCGGGTCACGGCCAATTTTTCTCAACGCGTCATTTTTGGTTTTTTTCAAATCTAGAGGAGTGCACGGACATGAATGAACAAGGCATGGTGTTAGCGCTGAATGAGGATCAGATTCGTCAGATTCACGCCCTCAGCGGGCAACGTATGACGTCGATCCGGATTGTCCCCGACTTCCCTGGCGTTCAGGGTGCGCAAGGCGCACAGGCGGTCCAGGGAGTGCAGGGATCGCAAGGCTTCCAGGGATTCCAGGGCGTGCAGGGACCGCAGGCGTTCCAGGGCGTGCAGGGAGCGCAGGCATACCAGGGGCCGCAATCGATGGTGGGCTACCAGGGTGCCCAGGGCTTCCTGGGCCCCTTCGGATTCCAGAGCTCGGTAGGGGCGACGGGCTTCCAGGGACCGCAGGCGGTATTCGGCTTCCAGGGATCGCAGGGCTTCCTGGGACCCTTCGGATTCCAGGGCATGCAGGGGCCGGCGGGTTTCTTTAATCCCTACGCATTCCAGGGCGTTCAAGGACAGCAAGGGTACCAGGGGCCGCAGGCATTCGTCGGCTTCCAGGGGCCGCAGGGCTTCCTGGGACCGTTAGGATTCCAGGGCGCGGTGGGACAACAGGGCTTCCAGGGGCCGCAGGCAATGGTCGGCTTCCAGGGAGCGCAGGGTTTCCAGGGGCCGCAGGCATTCCAGGGCGTGCAAGGCTTCCAGGGCGCGCAAGGCCAGGGCTTCCAGGGCTACCCGGGCTTCCAGGGTGTACAGGGCTTCCAGGGTACGCAAGGCTTCCAGGGCGCCCAGGGCTTCCAGGGTGCGCAGGGCTTCCAGGGCTACCCGGGCGTGCAAGGATATCAAGGCTACCAAGGGTATTAACAGGCGCACGGGTGCTGCTTGCCCGTTAAGCGCGTCGTGCGTGGCCTGAGTGATGCGGCATCGCCCAGGCCATTTTTGTTCCTTGACCGATACTTGCACGGAAGGATAGATCATGTCAGCCCGTACTCCGAACAGCAGCGCGATGTTGCACAGACTGTGATGTGAACCATGCGCGAATCGATCATCGTCACCGACGATTTTTATCAGGACCCACTGGGCGTGCGTGCGTTTGCCCTGCGCCAGGATTTCTCGGTCAAGGGAAATTATCCGGGTGCGCGCACGCAGGCCTTCCTGCACGACGAACTGGCGGCGGCAATTCAATCGGTGGTAGGACTGCCGATCACGTACTGGCCGCGCGATACCTACAACGGCGCGTTCCAGTTCAGTGTCGCCACCGACCGCACCTGGGTGCATGCCGATCACACGACCACCTGGTCCGGCGTGCTGTACCTGACGCCGAACGCTCCCCCGTCAGCCGGCACCGCCTTCTTCAGGCATCACCAGACCGGCAACGAGACGTATCCGGCCGATGATGCCCAGCGCCGCCAATGCGACACCGACGCGGGCGTCTGGGACCGCTGGCTGGTCACCGACCAGATCGGCAACCGCTTCAACCGCCTGATTCTGTTTCGCGGCCAGCGCTTTCACTGTAGCCGGGGCCATTTTGGCGACACCAAGGAAAACGGCCGCCTGTTCCAGACGTTCTTCTTCAATACCACCTATTAAAAACCACATAAAAAGGGAGCATCATAGTGAATACATCAGAGTTATTCTTCCCGGCCGGATGGCTGGCCCTGAGCAGCGAGCAATCGGCACACATCAAATCGGTACTGGGCAAGGATGTCAGCGTCGTTCCGGTTTATAACGTCGTATCGCTCGGCGCGAACAATGCCTACGTCCCGCTTAACGCGGTACCGGGGCTGGCCTGCCTGGTGGTTCATGACATGGCGCATGCGGCACCGCAGGCACAGGGCGAGCAGCCAAGGGCGCTGCCGGGCGAGGAGCAGGAATCGCATGAAAACCGGCCTTTCTCGTCCGATTCCAGGATGCCGGTGCGCCCGGGCGACGACGATGCCGCCAAAAACGCGAAGCTCAAACCGAAATGAGCCGGCCGGCCTGACAAGGCGGGGCTGACACAGGCCCGCTGTGGCCGGCCGCGCTCCCGGGCAAGCGAGCGCGCGTGGCCGACCTGGGCTTCATGGGCAAGCATGGCTTCGACGCACGCGCTTCGGTGGCAAGCCCCCGCACGGCGGCGCCAGGCGCGCGGCATGCAGGATCGCCGCCGCCTCACGCCTGCGCGTACATATAGCGCCGCGACCATGGTATCGCAGCCGGATCGCGCCCCGCCTTGCCGCACACCACCTGATACAAACTGATCCAGTCGTGCGTGAACGCGTGCGTGCAGCCCGCCAGATACACTTGCCAGATGCGAAAGCGCCGCGCATCGGTCAACTGCTTGATGCGCTCCGCGTGCGCCTCGAAATTGTCGCTCCACATGGCGCACGTGCGCGCATAGTGGCGCCGCAGGTTTTCCACGTCGCGCACCTCCAGCCCGCCTTCCTGCATCGCCTTGATCACCGTGCCCAGGTGCGCCAGCTCCCCGTACGGGAACACATACCGGCTGATGAATTCGCCGCCCCCGTGCGGCGCGCCATGGCTGTCCACGTCGGTCGTGGTCAGCCCGTGGTTCATCGCCACGCCGTCGGGCGCGAGCAGGGTGGCCATGCGGCGGAAATACGCGGGCAGCTGGCGCACGCCCACATGCTCGAACATGCCGACGCTGGTGATGCGGTCGAACTGCCCGCCGACGTCGCGGTAATCCTGCAGGCGGATCTCGACCAGCCCGCCCAGACCGGCGCGTTCGACCTGCTCGCGCGCCAGCCTGGCCTGGTTGTCGGACAGGGTGATGCCGACGCAGCGCGCCCCGTAGCGCTGGGCCGCCCGGATCGCCAGCGCACCCCAGCCGCAGCCGATATCGAGCAGGCGGTGGCCCGGGCGCACGCCGATTTTGGTGAGGATGTGGTCGATCTTCCTTACCTGCGCCTCGGCCAGCGTTTCGGCGCCGTTTTCGAAATAGGCGCACGAATACACCATGCCCGGATCGAGCCAGGCGGCGTAGAACGCGTTGGAGACATCGTAGTGATAGCGTATCGCCGCGGCATCGCGCTTGCGCGTGTGGCTGCGCGCCAGCGCGCCGAGCAGGCGCCCCAGCCCGAGTGCGGGCAGGGGCGCGCGCGTGTTGCCGGCCAGCGCGTTGACGACGGCAATCATGTCGCTGGCGCGTCCGCTGACATCGATCGCCCCTTCCACGTACGCGCGGCCCAGGTTGTACAGCGATGGGGAGAGCAGATAGCGCAGCGCGCGCGCGTGCGGCACATGCACCGTCACGCGCGGCGGATCGGGCGAAAAGTCCAGGCGCTGACCGTTCCACAGCTCCACCCGCAGGGGCAGGGAAGGCTGGCTGCGCAAGCCTTCGCTCCAGGCCCTCAGTCTGATCTGGTTGAACACGCACACCTCCGGCAATAGCGGCAGGCTCGTGTGCGCGCACACGTCCTGCTAAGGTTGCAAGCGCTCGCGTGCCCAGCTGCCATCGCTTTGCAGCGTGTACACGATGCGGTCGTGAAAGCGCGAGCGGCGTCCCTGCCAGAACTCGATTCGTTCAGGTACCAGGCGGAAGCCGCCCCAGTTGTCGGGACGTGGCGGCTCCTCGCCGTATTGCTTGGCTACTGCCTCGTAATGCTGTTCCAGCGCGCCACGATTGGCGATCGGCTCGCTTTGCGCCGACGCAATCGCAGCCAGCCGGCTTTTCAGCGGCCGGCTATGAAAATATTTGTCGCTTTCCTCCGCAGAAGTGCGCTCCACTCTTCCTTCGATCCGGATCTGGCGTTCTAGTTCCGTCCAAAAGAACAGTAATGCCGCATGCGGGTTGGCGGCCAGCTGGCGCCCCTTCTGGCTGTGGTAGTTGGTGTACCAGGTAAAGCCGCGCGGATCGAACTGCTTGATCAGCACGATGCGCGAGGTCGGCCGGCCCTGGTCGTCCACGGTCGCCACGCTCATCGCGTTCGGCTCGTTGACCTGGGCCTTGAGCGCTTCCTCGAACCAGGTCGTAAATTGCACGAACGGATCGTCCGCCACATCGCCCTCGTTCAGGCTGGCCTGGCCGTAATCCTTGCGCAGGCTGGCCACGGCGTCGCCGGTGGCGCTGGCGGGCGCCGCCACGGTGGCGGCCGGGACGATGCCGCGCCGCTGCTGCATCGCCTGGCCCAGCGTGGCCATCTGGTCGGGGCTGAACAGGCGCTTGGCCATCGGCGCGATATGGCCTTCCTCGCGCTCCATGTGGGCGCGGTAAGTTTCGGCGAAACGCTGCACCTCATGCGCGCGCAGCACGGCGGCGCTGCCGTCCGCAATCGCGCTCAGTTGCTCGTGCAGCGCTTGCCACATGCCATCCATCTGGCGGTGTTCGTCGAGGATGCCGGGGACGAGCTGGGCCAGCAGCTCGGCGTCGGCCCCGCTGGCGCTGGCCGTGAGCATCGGCACCAGGTTCTGTTCTTCATCTTCGTGATGCAGGGGCGCGGCCAGGTCGAAATATTTCATCACCGCGCGCGCGGCCTGGCGCGCCTCCTCGTCGGCGCCGTGGCTGGCCAGGTGCGGCACCAGTTTTTCCAGGGTCGCCAGCTGTTTGCGGATGCGGTCGTGGCAGTGTTTCAGCACCGCGATCGGCTGGTCGAAACCGGGGGCGCTGTCGGGCAGGGCGTAGCTCATGGGGATTCTCGCTTGTGGCTGGTGGCAAATACCGTATTGGCGTTGACACCAGCCCTTTCGAGCTGATCGTTGCACTCAACACCGTCGGTCCCGCGCAGGCGGGAACCCAAGTCCGTTGCGCAAGCACCGGCGGCTCGACCAACTTGGGTCCCCGCCTGCGCGGGGACGACGGAGGTGACGTCAACGCCATTGGGAACATAGCGGTCATTTTAGAGCAGTCTGTCCGGCCGCGTCCGTTAAAATGGCGGCATGACTACCATCGCTACCCCACCACTTCCTCCTGAATCGGGCGAGGTCGACTTCGAGCGCCGTTTCGGCGGCATCGGCCGCCTGTACGGCCCGGCCGCGCTGGCGCGTTTTCGCAGCGCCCACGTGTGCGTGATCGGCGTCGGCGGCGTCGGTTCCTGGATCGTCGAGGCGCTGGCCCGCAGTGCCATCGGCCAACTGACCCTGATCGACCTCGACAACGTGGCCGAATCGAACATCAACCGCCAGATCCAGGCCTTGAGCGGCACCATCGGCCAGGCCAAGATCGGCGCGCTGGCCGAACGCATCGCCCAGATCAATCCCTTCTGCAAGGTCAACCTGATCGAAGAGTTCATCGATCCCGACAACCTCGACCAGATGATCGGTGCCCACCAGTACGACTACGTGGTCGACGCCATCGACAGCGTCAAGGCCAAGGCCGCGCTGATCGCCTACTGCCGCGACCACCAGTTGCCGATGGTGATCATCGGTAGCGCCGGCGGCAAGACCGACCCGACCCGGATCGAACTGCGCGACCTGTCCAAGACCGAACAGGAGCCGCTGCTCAAGATGGTGCGCAAGCGCTTGCGCAACGAGTACGGCTTTCCGCGCAGCCTGAAAACCAGGTTCAACGTGGATGCCGTATTTTCGATGGAACCAGTGTCGCTCCCGGAAGGCGACGACAGCTGCGCCATCGATGGCGAGGGCATCACCGGCCTGAACTGCGCCGGCTTCGGATCGAGCATGGTCGTCACCGCCACCTTCGGCATGGTCGCGGCCGGACACCTGCTGCGCCGCCTTGCCGACAGTGCGATTCACGTGCCTTCTGTGCAGGCGCCCGAGGCCTTGCTATCATAGCGTTGCAGAAGTATCCAGTTTGACCATTTCTTACTGAAAGCGATTCCATCATGCGCCGTCCCTTTTCCGTATTCCTGATGTGCGCCGCGGCGGCCTCCCTGGCCCAGGCCGCCGGCCAGACGCCGCCCGCTCCAGAGACGCCGCCGGCGGCCACGACCGTGCCAGCGACCGACGTGCCACCCGCACCGCCCCCATCGGCCCAGCCGGCCGCGCAGCCTGCCACCCCGCCTGGCACCGTGGTGCTGGCCGAGCCGGTGCTCGATCCGCTCGTGGCCACCGATACCAAGGTCGGCACCGGCGCCGAAGCGACCGCCGGCAGCAAGGTATTCGTGCATTACACCGGCTGGCTGTACAAGCCGATGGCCACGCGCCAGCGCGGCCGCCAGTTCGACTCCTCGCTCACGCGCGGCGCGCCGCTCGAATTCGTGCTCGGCACCGGCCGCGTGATCAAGGGCTGGGACCAGGGCGTGATGGGCATGAAAGTGGGCGGCAAGCGCACCCTGGTCATCCCGAGCTACCTGGCCTACGGCAAGCGCGGCGCACCGGGCGGCGGCATTCCGCCCGACGCCGATCTGATCTTCGACGTGGAACTCGTGAACGTCAAATAAGTCCAACCATTACAGCGGGAGAGTGAGCATGAGAATCGCAAACGACGTCACTGAGTTAATCGGCAACACCCCGCTGGTCCGGATCCGCAAGCTGGCGCATGGCGCCGGCGCAGACATCCTGGCCAAGCTGGAGTTCTACAATCCGGCCCACAGCGTCAAGGACCGGATCGGCCTGGCCATGGTCGAAGCGGCCGAGGCGGCCGGCAAGATCGGTCCCGACACCGTCATCGTCGAGCCGACCAGCGGCAACACTGGCATCGCGCTGGCCATGGTGTGCGCGGCGCGCGGCTACCGCTGCAAGCTGGTCATGCCCGAAACCATGAGCAGCGAGCGGCGCATGCTGCTGCGCGCCTACGGCGCCGAGCTGGTGCTCACGCCGGGGCCGGAAGGCATGCTGGGCGCCATCCGCGTGGCCGAGGAACTGGTCGCGGCCAATCCCAACTATTTCATGCCGCAGCAATTCAACAATCCCGCCAATCCGGATGTGCACCGCCGCACCACGGCCGAGGAAATCTGGCGCGACACCGAAGGCAAGGTCGATATCCTGGTGGCCGGCGTCGGCACCGGCGGCACCATTACCGGCGTGGGCGAAGTGCTCAAGGCGCGCAAGCCGGGTTTCCAGGCCATCGCCGTGGAGCCGGAAGCGTCGCCCATGCTGTCCAAAGGCACCAAGGGTCCGCACCCGATCCAGGGCATCGGCGCCGGTTTCGTGCCGCAAGTGCTCAACCGCGCGGCCTTCGATGAAGTCATCTGCGTGAGCAACGAGGCCGCGTTTGAAACCGCACGCGCCGCCGCCCGCGAAGAAGGGCTGCTGGTCGGCATTTCATCGGGTGCCGCGCTGTGGGCGGCGATCGCAGTGGCACGCCGTCCCGAGAACGCGGGCAAGGTGATCGTGACGATCATCCCGTCGTTCGGCGAACGCTATCTGTCCACGCCGTTGTTCGCCAACCTGGCGGGCTGACCCGGCGCGTGCAGCGCGAGGAAATGGGTGCCGCGGTCGTCGCGAATGCGGGCGCGGCGACACCGTTGCCAGCCGGCTTGAGGGCATCGACCGCCCGCGCAGGACGACCTTACCGGCCACGCGGTGCTCGCGCTGTTCTTCGGCCTTTTTTCTCCCGCTCGACGTTGCCGTGCTGCATTGGAGAAACACCATTGATTTCTTGGTCGACAAGACGCCACGCAAGGCATGGCGGGCCTCTCGGAGCCACCGTCTACTCCACGCCACGAAGCAATTGCGCGGGATCAATTCGAGTGTAAAATGAATCGCCAGTTGGTTAAAAACAGCGGAATCGTGTGCCATCCCTTACGCCGAGGAGGACCGTCATGAAACGTCTCTTGTTTTGCCTCGCCATGCTTGCCAATGGGCATGCTGCTTTGGCTGCCGCCGAAATTATTCCAGCTTACAACTCCTATTCGGCGGTGCCGTTTGTCGTCGGCGATGGCGGACTGGCGCAGGAAACGGTCGCCTACCTGAATAACAAGCTAAAGGGAAAGTATCAACTCCAGCTTAAACAGGTTTCTCGCGATACGCTCAACAATACGGTGCTGAAGGACCCGGACTTCAAGGGTATCGTGCTGTTCCTCGGCCCATTCTTCGTTGATGACAGCGCAAAGGCGAAATATCACTGGTCGCCTGCATTGATTGGCGACTCTAATGCCGTCATCTCGCTCAAAAGCCGCAAGCTCGAATACAGCGGCCCCGAGGACTTGGCTGGTTTGAAATTCGGCGGTATCAAAGGGAACCGCTATGCCGGCCTGGAAGAACACTTCGGCAAAGACATCCAGCGCGAGGACGTGCAGGAAGAATTTTCGAATATCAAGAAAGTCGCGTCGGGCAAAGTCGACGTGACGATCATGGCGAGCAGCACCTTTCGCTTTCTGATGAAGCAAATGGGAGCCGAAGCTGCAGCCGGCAGCAATCTGTACACGTCGTCGCGTCCCCACTTCGCCTTTGAACGCCACGTCTTTTCTGCCAAAGGCGATGCTGCGTTGGCCAAGGAAATCGACGCTGCCGTTGCCGCCAGCAAGACCGATCCGGTGTGGCGGGCGCTCCTGTCCAAATACGGCCTGGAATGACTACGCCGCAGCCTGGCCGGCCCGGCGTCGGCTGAGCCAAAGCCGCCTCCGTGGCGCGCCGCGCTAGGCCGGCTTTGCTTGCTCCGCATGCAAGGTGCAGCTGTGATCGCTCGTGCCCAGTTCCACCTGCAAGGTGCAATGGTGGATCGCATAATCGGCCTTGAGGGTCGCCACGATCGTGTCGAGCGCGGCGTCGCCCGGGTAGCCATCGGGCATCACCAGGTGCGCGGTCAGGGCCGTCTCGGTCGTGCTCATGGCCCAGATATGCAAGTCGTGAATGCCGGCCACGCCCGGCCGCGCCTTCAGATAAGCGCCCACCGCAGCGGCATCCACATTGGCCGGCACCGCCGCCAGCACCAGGTCGAGCGATTCGCGCAGCAAGCCCCAGGTGGTAACTAAAATCAGCAGCACGATCACGATACTGACCGCCGGGTCGAGCCAGGTCCAGCCGCTGAACATGATCGCCACGCCCGACAGCACCACGCCCAGCGAAATCGCGGCATCGGCCGCCATGTGCTGGTAAGCGCCGCGGATGTTCAAGTCGTCCTTGCTGCCAGCCATGAACAGCCAGGCCGAAAAGCCGTTGACCAGCACGCCGATGCCGGCCACCACCGACATCGTCATTCCCTGTACCGGCGCCGGATTGGCGAAACGGTGCACCGCTTCCCAGCCGATCGCGCCGCAGGCCAGCATCAGCAGCAGGGCGTTGAGCAGGGCCGCCAGGATCGACGAGCTGCGCAAGCCGTAGGTGTAGCGCCCGTCCGGTGCGCGCTTGGTGAGCATGGCCGCGCCCCAGGCCAGCATCAGGCCCAGCACATCGGACAGGTTGTGGCCGGCGTCGGCCATCAGCGCCGTCGAGTTGGCCAGGAATCCGTAAAAGAATTCGATGCCGACAAACACCGTGTTCAGGCCGATGGCCAGCGCGAACGCGCGCCCATTGCCGTTCGGATCGAGCTGGTGATGATGGTGTCCGTGCCCGTGGTCGTGATCGTGGCCGTGGCCATGCTTGTGCGCCGCTTCGGGCGCCTTGGCGGGCGCCTGCGCGTGGCTGTGTCCGGCGTGGTCGTGATCGTGGTCGTGGGCGCTGGTCATGGGTCGATTCCATTGGTGGGTTCTGCGATGTGTTCGAGCATGTCGGTCAGCACGCCGCTGATGTGGGCGTCCGCCGTCGAATAAAACACTTGCTTGCCTTGGCGCTCGGCCTTGACGATGCGGGCCGCGCGCAGCAGGCGCAGGTGGTGGCTGACCAGGGAGCTGCTCAGTTGCAGGGTGGCGGCGATGTCGCCCACCGCAATCGGTCCCGCCAGGCAGGACAGCACGATGCGCAGCCGGGTCGGGTCGCCCAGCAGGTGGAACAGGTCGGCCAGTTGGGCAATCGAAGCGTCGTTATCGGGAGAAGGTTTCATAGTCAACATGTGAAGATATGTAGATATGATAGCGCAATTTTGCCGCGAGGCATGTTCCTCGCCGCAATTTCAGGGTTTTTGCATCTCGGCGGCGATGACGGCGCGCGTTTTTGGGTCCAGTTTGGCGACGATGGCGGCCAGCTTTTCACCCTCGCGCAGGGCGGCGCTTTGCGCGGGCGTCAATTCGTTCGCCACCACCGCCGCAGCCGGGGCGGGCGCCGGGCGCAACAACAGTGCCTGGCCGGCCAGCACCACGAAGGCGCACAGCAGCGCCGCGCCGCCGGCAATCGCGATGATGCGTTTTTCCCGCAGCGGCTGGGCGTGGATGGCCGCCGGCGGCGCCGCGACCAGTGCCGCCGGTGCCGGGCGCTCGCCCGCGGCCTTGCTGAAGTGGCACAGGCTGCCGCTCTCTTGCAGCGCCTGGACCTGGTCGGCCAGGTCGGCGGTGGCGTCGTCGAGCAGCTCCACGTGGCGCTCGACCGCTTCGGCCAGCACCGCCTCGTTCAGCGCCACCAGCGCGAAAATCGGATCGTCGATATCGATCCGCACGCCGGTTTTCTCAAAGACGAGGGTGCGCAGTTTTTGCTGGTCCATGCCGGCTTACCACTGGACGTTGTCGAGTTGCTCGAACAGGTCGCGGAACACCACCTTGATGCGCTGCTTTTCCATGACGTTGAATTTGTCGCTTTCGCGCACTTCATTGGCGGTCAGGCGCGCGATGTTCATCTTCTTGATGTCGGCGCCGAAGGTGTCGGCATTGCGCTGCGACAGCACCACCCGCCCGCACACGCGCGCGGCGTTGTCGGCATAGGTCTGCGACTCGGTAAACACCTTGCCGGTGGCCGATTGCAGCGGGCCGAAGTGTTCGTTTTCCCACAGCACCAGCGGCACGCTGGTCGACTTGGCGGTCGAGACGAACCCCATGGCCGTGTCGTGCAGGGTGTCGCCGCCGCCGACGATGGTGTGGATGTACACCTTGCGCCCCGATTCCTTGAGCAGATCGAAGCAATCATTTTCCAGCAGGTAACCCATCAGCGGCGAAAAGGTATTCGCGCCATTGTCGATCACGCAGTTGCCTTCTTCTTCCAGCAAGTCGATCATCAGCGCATCGAAGCGCTTGGGGTCGATGTTGCGCGCATCGGTCATGACCGGCACGTGTTTCACGTCCATCGCCTTGTAGCGCGAAAAGGTGGCGTTTTCCTGGTCGGTGTCGTAGCAGCGCAGCGGGCGCTCGTCCTTGCCTGCCAGCCATTGCGCCAGGATGGTCGAGACCAGGGTCTTGCCGATGCCGCCCTTGCCCTGCAGGATGAAATGAACCGTATTGTGCATCGAATTGCTCCAGAAAATGACCGGCGCCAGTGCGCGTGCCGGCCCGGCAGGTGTCAACGCAGGGGGAGAACAGGCGACGGCGCCAATCCGCCATCGCGCGTCTATTCGATGATGCGCAGCAACCCTTGCAGCGCGTGCACCACGGTCTGCTCGCGCACGGCGTGGCGGTCGCCCGCGAACACCAGGCGTTCGGTCTGGACCGCGTCGCCCCTGGCCCAGCCGAAGCAGACCGTGCCGACCGGCTTGCCCGGCACCGCGCCGCTGGGGCCGGCGATGCCGGTGGTCGACAGGGCCACGTGCGCGTTGCTGTTTGCCAACGCACCGCTGGCCATGGCGGCCGCCACTTCTTCGCTGACCGAGCCCAGCTGCGCCATCAGCGCCGCCGACACGTCCAGCAATTCGGTTTTCGAGGCATTCGAATAGGTGATGAAGCCGCAATCGAACCAGCCGGTCGAGCCGGCCACCTCGGTGACCGCCTGCGCTACCCCGCCGCCGGTGCACGATTCGGCGGTCACCAGCAGCAAGCCTTTCGCTTGCAGCGCGCGGCCGACTTTGGCGGAAAGATCGAGAATGTCGTTCGTCACGTGTTGCTCCTTTTGGACGGTAATCGGGGATCGGAAAACAGATCTGGGGAGGGCGCGCGCATGACGGCGCGGCCCTGCGATTCTACTTTACCATGCGCTCTGCAACACTGTCCGCCCACCCTGTTGCAATGTTTCAAAAGGGATATCCAAGCGAAGTAAAACAGCGTAGAGTGGTTCCGGGGAAAACGTCGTGCGCCGCCCAGGTTTGTGCCGTGCGCCGCCAGCCTGTTGCTCTGATAAGCTGGGCTTTAGCGCTGAGTTTGCTTTTCTGTCTGATTCGGATTGGAGTCCCATGTCCCCGATTCTTTTGCTTGCCGAACCGCCATGGCGGGCCTGAGCCGGTTCGCATTGCGCAGGCGTGCGGGACGCTGGCTGGCGCTGCCGGCGCTATTGGCGCTACTGGCGCTGTTCGCCTGGAGCGGCGCTGCCCAGGCCCAGCCCAGCGTCGAAAACCAGGTCAAGGCGGCTTACCTGTTCAAATTCGCCGGCTTCGTCGAGTGGCCCGAAGGCAGCTTCGCGCGCCCCGACAGCCCGCTCCAGATCGGCGTGGCCGGCAACGATGGCCTGGCCGACCAGCTCGAACAAATGGTGGCCGGGCGCACCGTCGGCGGGCACGCCATTTCGGTGCGCAAACTGCGCCGCGGCGACGCCCTGCAAGGCCTGCACATCCTGTTTGTCGGCGCCGGCGAGCGCGCCACCGTGATCGACATGCTGGCGGCCGCGCGCGGCCAGTCGGTGCTTACCGTGTCGGACGCCGACGACGGCATCGCTTTGGGGTGCATGATCGCCTTCGTGGTAGCCCAGGACCGGCTGCGCTTCGACGTCGCCCTCGGCCAGGTCACGTCGAGCCGGCTGCGCATCAGCGCGCGCATGCTGGCCGCCGCCAACCGCGTGCAGGGGGCCACATGATCGTTCGCTCGATCCGCCAGAAACTGGTCACGGTGGTGATGCTCACCACCCTGGCGGCGCTGCTGGTATCGATCGGCACCGTGATCGCCTACGACCTGCGCAACTACCACAAGGCCCTGCTGGGCGACATGGCGACCCAGGCCGAACTGCTCGGCCACATGACCTCGGCCGCGCTCACCTTCGACGATGCCCGCCTAGCCAGCGAAAACCTGGCGCTGCTGCGCATCCGCCCGTCGGTGCGGGCCGGCGCCATCTACGACGCCAAGGGCATCCTGTTCGCTTCCTACCGCGCGCCGGGCGAGCGCGCGGCGTTCCCGGTCAGCCCCCAGACCGACGACCTGCGCGTGAGCGGCGACGACCTGCTGCTGTACCGCCGGGTGGTCGAAAACGGCGAACTGCTCGGTACCGTGTACCTGCGCGCCGAATACACCCTGGTCGCGCGCGCGGTCGACTACCTGAGCATCGCCGCCGGCGTGATCGCGCTGGCGATGCTGATCGCCTGGCTGATGACGCGCCGGCTCGGGCGCATCGTCACCGCGCCGATCGTCGCGCTCACCGAAACCGCGCGCGAAGTGGTCAGCACGCGCGACTACTCGCGCCGCGCCCCGCGCATCAGCGACGACGAGGCGGGCGAACTGGTCGACTCGTTCAATGCCATGCTCGGCGAAATCGAGCAGCGCACCGGCGCGCTCGAAACGTCGCACCATGCGATTGCGCGCGAAGCCGAGGAACGCGCGCGCGCGCAGCAGGAAATCATGGACCTCAACGAGCAGCTTGAAGTGCGCGTGCACGAACGCACCATGCAGCTCGAACTGACCAATGCCGAACTGGAAGTGGCCATGGCTGCGGCCAAGAACGCCAACCAGGCCAAGTCGGCCTTCCTGTCGTCGATGAGCCACGAGCTGCGCACGCCGCTCAACGCGATTCTCGGCTTCGCCCAGATCCTCACGTCCGAATCGCTGCCGTCGACGCTGGCGCAAAAGAAGGAGTTTGCCGGCCACATTCTCAAGTCGGGGCGCCATCTGCTCACCCTGATCAACGAAATCCTCGACCTGGCCAAGGTCGAATCGGGCACCGTGACGCTGTCGATGGAACCGGTGGCGCTGGCCGACATGCTGGTCGAGTGCCGCAACATGACCGAACCGCTGGCGCAGCAGCGCAAGATCCGCATGCTGTTCCCGGACGCCCCGGACGCCGTGGTGCAGGCCGACCGCACGCGCCTGAAACAGGTGCTCTTGAATTTGCTCTCGAACGCCATCAAGTACAACCGCGAGATGGGCGCGGTGGTGTGCGACTGCAGCGTGGTCACCGCCAACCGCGTGCGCCTGTCGGTGCAGGATACCGGCATGGGCCTGCGTCCGGATCAGATCGCGTCGCTGTTCCAGCCGTTTAACCGCCTGGGCCAGGAGAACGGCAGCGAGGAAGGCACTGGCATCGGCCTGGTCGTCACGCGCCGCCTGGTGGAGCTGATGGGCGGCGAAATCGGCGTCTCGAGCAGCGTCGGCGTGGGCACCGTGTTCTGGATCGAACTGGGCCTGACCCAGCCGGTGCCCTCGGCCGTTGGCGAGGCGACCGTGCTGACGCTGGAACACAAGGCGGCGCCCGCGCCGCTGGCCGACCACAGCCTGCTGTACGTCGAAGACAACCCGGCCAACCTGAAACTGGTGCAGGAGATCGTGCGCTTCCGGCCCGACCTGCACCTCTTGACCGCGCCCGATGGCCACATCGGCATCGAACTGGCCAAGGCGCACCTGCCGGACGTGATCTTGATGGACCTCAACCTGCCATGCGTGAGCGGGGCGGACGCGCTCAAGGAATTGCGCAGCGATCCGCGCACGGCGCACATTCCGGTCATCGCGCTGACCGCCAACGCCATGCCGCGCGATATCGAGCGCGGACTGGCCAGCGGCTTTTTCCGTTACCTCACCAAACCGATCAATATCGACGAATTCAACGAGGCGATCGACAGCACCCTCGCATTCGCCGACACGCGGCAGCTTGCGCAGAAAGCGCGGAATCCATGATATCGCTTGATGACATCCATAACGCCGCCATCCTGGTCGTCGACGACCAGCTGGTCAACGTCCAGCTGCTCGAATACCTGCTCACGACCACCGGCTACACCAACGTCAGCAGCACCACCGACCCGCGCGGGGTGGCCGCGATGCACCTCAAGCACCGTTACGACCTGATCATCCTCGACCTGCACATGCCGGGCATGAATGGCTTCCAGGTGATGGAGGCGCTGGCGCCCATGGAAACCGAAGCCTACCTGCCGGTGCTGGTGGTGACGGCCGAACCGGACAAAAAGCTGGCCGCGCTCGACGCCGGCGCGCGCGACTTCGTCGGCAAGCCGTTCGACCCGGTCGAAGTGCTCACCCGCATCCGCAACATGCTCGAAGTGCGCCTGCTGCACCGCGAATCGAAGAGCTACGGCACCCTGCTCGAACAGACGGTGCGCGAGCGCACCGCTGAACTGCAGCGCTTTCGCAGCGCCATGGACGCCACCGACGACGCCATCTTCCTGATCGACACCGGCAGCATGCGCGTGGTCGACGTCAACGACGGCGCCTGCCGCATGCTCGGCTACCAGCGCGACGAGCTGCTGCGGCTCGACCCGACGGTGTTCGGCCTGGCCGGCCCCGGCCAGCTGGCGCGCCAGGCCGACCCGGAGCGCGACGCCGCGCGCTACCCCGACCTGGTCGAAGACCACCTGACGCGCGCCGACCTGCGCGAAGTGGCGGTGGAAATCTACTGGCAAACCCAGGCCGTGGGCGGCACGCGCATGCTGATCGCGGTGGCGCGCGATATCAGCGAGCGCCTGGCCGCGCGCCAGCGCCTGGCGCACCTGGCCAGCTACGACAGCCTGACCGGCCTGCCCAACCGCACCCTGTTCTACCAGACCTTGCGCGAAGCGATCGAGCTGGCCCAGGACAAGCAGTGGCGCATCGTGGTGCTGTTCATCGCGCTCGACCGCTTCAAGACCGTCAACGATTCGCTCGGCTCGGCCCTGGGCGACGAACTGCTGCGCCAGTTCAGCACGCGCCTGGTGCAGTGCGTGCGCATCCGCGACACGGTCGGGCGCCTGGGCGGCGATGAATTCGCCCTCATCCTGACCATGACGCGCAACCAGCAGGACGCCGTCAACGTCGCCAACGAAGTGCGCGATACGCTGCGCGCGCCGTTCGACCTGCAGGGCAAGCAGGCCGGCCTGACGGCCAGCATCGGCATCGCCATGTATCCGGACGACGCGCTTGACCCCGAAACGCTGATCAAGTACGCCGACACGGCCATGGGCCGCGCCAAGGAAGCGGGGCGCGACGGCTACCGCTTTTTCACCGCCGGCATGAACGTGCAGGTGCTGGAGCGGCTCGACCTCGAACTGGCGCTGCGGCACGCGCTGGAGCATGGCGAATTCCTGCTGTACTTCCAGCCCAAGGTGAATCTGCGCACGGGCCGCATCAGCGGCGCCGAAGCGCTGCTGCGCTGGAACCGGCCCGGCTACGGCCTGGTGTTTCCGGCCGAATTCGTGCCGGTGATGGAGGAAACCGGCTTGATCGTGCGGGTCGGCGGGTGGGTGATCGACGAAGCCTGCCGCCAGATTGCGCTGTGGTCGGCCAGCGAGGTGGGCGACGTGCGGGTGGCCGTCAATGTATCGAGCCGCCAGTTTGTCGAGGGCGACCTGGAAGGCGAAATCCGCGCGGCGGTCGGCCGGCACGGGATCGATGCCTCGCTGCTGGAACTGGAACTGACCGAAAGCGCGCTGATGTCCAACGCCGAGCACACCATAGCGGTGCTGGGCAATCTGAAGCAGCTTGGCATCACGATTGCGATCGACGATTTCGGCACCGGCTATTCGAGCCTGGCGTACCTGAAGCGCTTCCCGATCGACAAGCTCAAGATCGACATCGCCTTCGTGCGCGACGTGACGGTCAATCCGGACGACGCGGCCATCGCCCTGGCCATCATCGGCATGGCCCATTCGCTGCACATGCAGGTAATCGCGGAAGGGGTCGAGACGCCGGCGCAGATGGCCTACCTGCGGCGCCACCGCTGCGACGAAGTGCAGGGTTTCCATTTCAGCCGCCCGCTGCCGGCCGCGGAGTTCGGCGAGATGGTGCTGGCCAATCTGGCGCAGCCGTCCGAGCCGGAGTCGCCCGACAACCACCGCCAGACCTTGCTGATCGTGGACGACGACGTCAACGTGCTGTCGTCGCTGCACCGGCTGTTCAAGCGCGATAACTACCGGATCCTGACGGCGGTGTCGCCGGGCGAAGGCTTCGAGCTGCTGGCGCTGCACACGGTGCAGGTGATCGTGTGCGACCAGCGCATGCCGGGCATGAGCGGTACCGAGTTCCTGAGCAAGGTCAAGGAGCTGTATCCGGATACGATACGGATTATCTTGTCGGGCTACACGGGGCTCGAAGCGGTGCTCGACTCGATCAACCGTGGCGCGATTTACCGCTTCTACACCAAGCCGTGGGACGAGACGCAGCTGCGCGATAACGTGCGGCTGGCGTTTCATCATTACTGGCTGATGAATGGTCCCAAGGACGATCCGCACAATGCGCACTTTGTCGAAGCCGGGCAGGTGGAGGCGGAGTAGGGGCGGTTGGGCGCCCGCCCCCGAGACTTAAAAACCGGAGCTAGATTTATCGGAAAAAATCAAGCGCTGGCGAAGTGGTCGAAAGCGGCCAGCTGCAGGTCGAGCGCGTGCCCGGCGCCGTCGACCAGGCGCAGGCCCGGTGCGGCATCGATGGTCCCCACGCGCGTCACCGCAGTGCCACTTGCATGAGCGGCCGCCACGATGGCGTCGCGCCGTGAACGCGGGGCGGTGAAGCACAACTCGTAATCGTCGCCGCCGGCCGCGCAGAAGCTCCGCCGTAGTGCCTGCGGCTGCGCGGCCAGTACCGGTCCGGCGGGCAGCGCATCGACATCGAGCGTGGCGCCCACCTTGGAGGCGGCCAGGATGTGACCGAGGTCGCCCACCAGCCCGTCCGAGATATCGATGGCGGCGTGGGCCAGCCTGGCATCGGCCAGCGCCATGCCGAGCGCCACGCGCGGGCTGGGCGTGTGCATGCGGGCGCCTGCCGCCAGCAGCGCGGCAGCGTCCAGCGGATATTCCTTGCGGTAGCCGGCCAGCGCCAGGCGGGCGTCGCCCAGCGTGCCGGAAATCCAGAGGTCGTCGCCGGCGATGGCGGCGTCGCGCCGCAGCGCGTGGCCGGGCGCCAGTTCGCCGAAAATGGTGATGCAGATGTTGAGCGGGCCTTTGGTGGTGTCGCCGCCGATCAGCTCACAGCCATGCTGGTCGGCCAGCGCGAACAGGCCAGCCGCAAACCCGGCCAGCCAGTCGCGATTGGCCGCCGGCAGCGCCAGCGCCAGGGTGAAGGCGACCGGCCTGGCGCCCATCGCCGCCAGGTCGGACAGGTTCACCGCCAGGCACTTGTGGCCCAGCATGCGCGCATCGGCGCCGGCGAAGAAATGGCGGTCCTCGACCAGCATGTCGGATGAAATAGCCATCTGCATGCCGGGCGAGGGCGCGAGCAGCGCGCAATCGTCGCCGATGCCGAGCGCCGCCCGCCCTGGCCGGGGCCGCTTAAAGTACTGCTTGATGAGGTCGAATTCGGAGAGCATGCGCGATTGTACAGCCATGCCAGCTCCGCATCGGCAGCTTACAGGCGGCCCAGCGTGACCTCCACCAGGCGGCCTTTTTTCTTGAACTCTTCGTTGACCGTCACCAGGATGCGTCCCTGCGCATCTTCGGCAATCGAGGTGACTTCGCTGGTGGCGTCCGCAGTGGTGCGCTTGTAGCCCGGCAGCAGGGGCGACAGGTCGGTCCATTTGTCGCCGTTGTCGGCCGACCATGCCAGGTAGGGAAAGCCCTTGGCCTTGTCGAAACCGGCCGCCACGATCACATTGGGTTTGCCGGCGGGTGAGAGCAAGCGGGTGATGTAGGGATAGTTGCCGGTGCCGCCACTGAGCGGTTGCTTGAGCACGAACTTGTAGCTCTTGCCGCTGTCGTCGCTGCGCAGCAAGCCGCCTTCGACGCCGATGAAGACGCGCTCGCTCTTGCCCAGGGTGGTAATCAGATGCACGTTGCGGTTTTCCAGTTCCGGCACGCTGATCGGTACCGGAACCTTGGAAGCCAGAGCGGAATTGTCGGCGTTCATGGCGTAGGCGCGCACGTACGCCATGTCGAGCGGGCATTCGCCGCCCGTCAGCAACAGCCCGCCCACCACCTCGAACGCCTGGTGGGTGCAGCTCATGCTATCCATGGTGCCCATGATCGGACGCCAGGTGAGGCCCTGGTCGTTCGAGATTTACACGTTCTGGCCGGCGCCGCCGTTGGCGAACCAGCGCTTGCCGACCGCCTTGACGTCGCCCACCTGCATGCGCTCGCAGTAGGTCTCGTAGCAGATGCGGAAATCCTTGTCCTTGGGCAGGAAGGTCATCTTGGCCTGGTCCAGCTCGCACAACGTGTGTTCGTCGGCGCTGCCCCAGGCCGGCTGCACCAGCAGGGTCTTGCCGTCCACCTGCTTGAGGTCGGCCGCGCGCCGCACTGCGACCTGCTCGCTGGCCGGCAGCTTGCACTCGCCCAGGGCGACCGTTTGCCAGGCCGACTTGGTGCTGACCCCGCGCGCGGTGGCCAGGACGGCGGTGCCCTCGGTTTCGGTATTGGTCAGCGCGATGTAAGCATGCTTGTCGTCGATGCTGATGGCGTTCATGCCGCGCTCGTGATTGAGCAGCACGTCGACGCGCGCGACCGGGTCCGGCGCGGGAGGGGGCAAGGGTTTGCCGCCGTCACCGCCGCCACCGCCGCATCCGGTCAGCAGGGTGGCGGCGATCAGGCCGGCGGGAAGGCATTGTTGAATAGGGTTCATGGGACGCTCTTTTCACAGGGTTGGCGAAGGCTCGCGCCGCGCAGGAGCGGGTCTCCCGCCCGCAGCGCCGCGATGCCCGTGCATTGTCTGGCTGGCTCCCCGCATGGGTCTATTGCGTTTCTGTCTAGGATTTGTATCAACTGTCGGCCATGTGTACCGGGCTGTAGCGCCGAGCGAGCGATCGCTTTTTTGTCTGTTGCGATGAAATTTTCGTGTTTTGGGGCAATTGACCCGACGTTGGTGAAAATACGTAGCTTGTTGAAAGATCACGTCTGATAAAATCGTCAGTCCCCGACAGTACACAGGAAGGCCGTACCAGCATGGATTCGTCACCAGAGAAGAAGGAAGAACTGCGCCAGCAACTGCGCCTCGCCGCGCTCGAGTATCACGAGTGCCCCCGTCCCGGAAAAATCAGCGTCACGCCCACCAAGCAGCTGCTCAACCAGCGCGACCTGGCCCTGGCGTACTCGCCCGGCGTCGCGGCTCCCTGCGAAGAAATCGTCAAGGACCCGGGCAACGCCTATAAATACACGGCGCGCGGCAATCTGGTGGCCGTCATCACCAATGGCACCGCGGTGCTGGGTCTGGGCAATATCGGTCCGCTGGCTTCCAAGCCGGTGATGGAAGGCAAGGGCGTGCTGTTCAAGAAGTTCGCCGGCATCGATGTGTTCGACATCGAGATCAACGAGCAAGACCCGGACAAGCTGGTCGACATCATCGCTTCGCTGGAACCGACCTTTGGCGGCATCAACCTGGAAGATATCAAGGCGCCCGAGTGCTTCTATATCGAGCGCCAGTTGCGCGACCGCATGAAGATTCCGGTCTTCCACGATGACCAGCACGGTACCGCGATCATCGTCGGCGCCGCCATCCTGAACGGCGTCAAGGTGGTCGGCAAGGATATCCGCGAGTGCAAGCTGGTGGTGTCGGGCGCGGGCGCGGCGGCGCTGGCCTGCCTGGAACTCATCGTCGACCTCGGCTTCCCGATCGAAAATATTTACGTGACCGACCTGGCCGGCGTGGTCTACAAGGGCCGCGTCGAACTGATGGACCCGGACAAGGCACGCTTCGCGCAAGACACGCCTTACCGCACCCTGGCCGAAGTGATGCCGGGCGCTGACATTTTCCTGGGCTTGTCCGCCGGCGGCGTGCTCAAGCAGGATATGGTCAAGGAAATGGCGGCCAATCCGCTCATTCTGGCGCTGGCCAATCCGACCCCGGAAATCCTGCCGGAAGACGTCAAGGCCGTGCGCGGCGACGCCATCATCGCCACCGGCCGTTCGGATTATCCGAACCAGGTGAACAATGTGCTGTGCTTCCCGTACATTTTCCGCGGCGCCCTCGATTGCGGCGCCACCACCATCACGCGCGAGATGGAAATTGCAGTCGTGCACGCGATTGCCGACCTGGCCCACGCCGAGCAGTCGGACGTGGTGGCCACCACCTACGGCATCAGCAACCTGTCGTTCGGCCCCGAATACCTGATCCCGATGCCGTTCGATCCGCGCCTCCTGATTCACATCGCCCCGGCCGTGGCCAAGGCGGCGTTCGAGTCGGGCGTGGCGACGCGTCCGATCGCCAACCTGGAAGCCTACGCCGACAGCCTGCAGCAATTCGTGTACCGCAGCGGCACCTTCATGAAGCCGCTGTTCGCGGTGGCCAAGGCGGCCCCGCCGGAACTCAAGCGCATCGTCTACGCCGAAGGCGAAGAAGAGCGCGTGCTGCGCGCGGTGCAGGTGGTGGTCGACGAGAAACTGGCGCGCCCGATCCTGGTCGGCCGTCCGAGCGTGCTGGAGCAGCGCATCGAGAAGTTCGGCCTGCGCTTGAAGCAGGGCGAGCATTTCGACGTGATCAACCCGGACCACGAAGACCGCTACCGCGATTACTGGCAGACCTATTACGCGATGACCATGCGCAAAGGCGTGACCCAGGAATACGCCAAGCTGGAAATGCGCCGCCGCCACAGCCTGATCGGCGCGATGATGATCCACAAGGGCGACGCCGACGGCATGATCTGCGGCACTTTCGGCACCACCAATTTGCACCTGCACTATATCGACCAGGTCTTGGGCAAGCGCGAGGGCGCCAATGTGTACGCGGCCATGAATTTCCTGATATTGCCGGAACGCCAGATGGCCATCGTCGACACCCACGTCAACGAAAACCCGAGCGCCGAGCAGCTGGCCGAGATCACCATCATGGCGGCCGACGAGATGAGCCGCTTCGGCCTGATTCCGCGCGCGGCCCTGTTGTCGCACTCGAACTTCGGTTCGGCCAACAGCGCCTCGGCCCAGAAGATGCGGGCGGCGCTGGCGCTGGTGCAGCAAAAGGCGCCGCAGCTGGAAATCGATGGCGAGATGCACGGCGACGTGGCGCTCGACGCCAAGCTGCGCAAGCAGCTGATGCCGCACTCGACCCTGCAAGGCGAGGCCAACCTGCTGGTGATGCCGAATATCGACAGCGCCAACATCGCCTACAACCTGCTCAAGACTGCGGCCGGCAACGGCATCGCGATCGGCCCGGTGCTGCTCGGCTGCGCCAAGCCGGTGCACATCCTGACGCCATCAGCCACGGTGCGCCGCATCGTCAACATGACGGCCTTGTGCGTGGTCGACGCGGTCTCGGAACGCTGACCCGCGCGTAACACGGCGCGCCTGTTTCGCGCGCTAAAAACGGCCGGCATCGTCATGGATGCCGGCCTTTTTTTGGCCCTCCCCTTTGTAGTAATTTCGCCCAGGAAAAACGTGTATTACTACATTTCATTACAGTTCAAGATAGGCGTAACAATGCGTAAGCTGGCGCCGTCCCTCCGGTAAATCAGGGCATAATGTGCGCGCCAGTTGTTGTTTGTATTGCACGAGGTTCTTTTGCGTAAAGAATGATCAAATCGATTCTGTTACAATGCTGAGTTGTTAACTGCGAGTCGGACGTGCAGATTACCGCTCTCCAACTACACACGAATATCACGAATATGCAAAAAACAACAAAAAAAGCCCTGATTACGGGGATCACCGGGCAAGATGGCGCTTACCTCGCGCAATTGTTGCTTGAAAAAGGCTACGAAGTCACGGGGACCTATCGTCGCACGAGTTCGGTCAATTTCTGGCGTATCGAAGAGCTGGGCATCCAGGCTCATCCGAATTTGCGCCTGGTCGAATACGACCTGACCGACCTCTCGTCCAGCATCCGCCTGATCCAGACCGCCGAGCCGGACGAGGTGTACAACCTCGCGGCCCAGAGTTTCGTCGGCGTGTCGTTCGAGCAGCCGGTCGCCACCGCAAGCATCACGGGCCTGGGCGCGGTTCACCTGCTCGAAGCGATTCGCATCGTCAACCCGAAAGCGCGCTTCTACCAGGCATCGACCTCCGAAATGTTCGGCAAGGTCCAGGCCATCCCGCAAGTCGAAGATACCCCGTTCTACCCGCGCAGCCCGTACGGTGTGGCCAAGCTGTACGCCCACTGGATGACGGTCAATTACCGCGAGTCGTATGGCATTTTCGGTTCGAGCGGCATCTTGTTCAACCACGAATCGCCCCTGCGCGGCCGTGAATTCGTCACCCGCAAGATTACCGATTCGGTCGCCAAGATCGTGCTCAACAAGCTCGACGTGCTGGAACTGGGCAACCTCGACGCCAAGCGCGACTGGGGTTATGCCAAGGAATACGTCGAAGGCATGTGGCGCATCCTGCAGGCCGAACAGCCTGACACCTTCATCCTGGCCACCAACCGTACCGAAACCGTGCGCGACTTCGTGACCATGGCGTTCAAGGGCGCCGGCATCGATATCGACTTCACGGGCAAGGGCGAAGCCGAGACCGGCCATTGCGCCCGTACCGGCAAGCTGCTGGTGCGCATCAGTCCCAAGTTCTACCGTCCGGCCGAAGTCGAGTTGCTGATCGGTGATCCGGGCAAGGCCATGCGCGAGCTGGGCTGGGCGCCGAAGACCACGCTGGAGCAGTTGTGCCAGATGATGGTCGAGGCCGACATGCGCCGCAACGAACAAGGTTTTTCCTTCTGATATGACGGCCATGGTCACGGAAACGTCTCCCGCGCCCGGCGCCGAAGGGCAGGGCAAGCGTGCCCTGATCACCGGCCTGCACGGCTTCACGGGGCGCTACGTGGCGCGCGAACTGGCTGCTTGCGGCTATCGCGTGTTCGGCACCGTGGTGCCGGGCCATGGCGACCATCCGCTTGACGCCGATGTGTTCGCGGTCGACCTGCTTGACCGTGCCGCCGTGGCCGCCATGGTCGAACAGGTGCAGCCGGACGTCGTGGTGCACCTGGCCGGGATCGCCTTCGTGGCGCATGCCAACGCCGAACTGATTTACCGCGTCAACATCGTCGGCACCCGCAACCTGCTCGAAGCGCTCGCGGCCCAGCGCCAGCAGCCGTCGGCGGTGCTGCTGGCATCGTCCGCCAATGTCTACGGCAACGCCAGCGTCGGCCAGATCGATGAATCCCTGGCGAGCGCGCCGGCCAACGATTACGCCGTCAGCAAGCTGGCCATGGAACACATGGCGCAGTTGTGGAGTGACAAGCTGCCGATTATCATCGTGCGGCCATTCAACTATACCGGTGTGGGCCAGGATGAGAATTTCCTGTTGCCGAAGATCGTTGCGCATTTCCGCAAGGCGGCCCCGGTGATCGAACTGGGCAACCAAGCCATCGCGCGCGATTTTTCCGACGTGCGCATGGTGGCCGACAGCTACCGCCGCCTGCTGGTGGCCAACGTCGCCGGCCAGACCTTCAATATCTGCTCCGGCCAGGCGCATTCGCTGGGCGAGGTCATCGCGCTGATGGAGTCGATTGCCGGCTACCAGATCGAGGTCAGGGTCAATCCGGCTTTCGTGCGCGCCAAGGATGTCTTGGTCTTGATGGGCAACAATGAAAAACTGCGCAGCGCGATCGGGGCCATGTCCCCGATTCCGCTCGCCGACACGCTGCGCTGGATGTACCAGGCGTGAGCCGCGTGCGCGTCGGCCTGGGTACGACCATGATCGAACCGGGCCTGACCGGTGGACGGCTGGACGGGATCGGGGTGTACACCCAGGCGCTGCTGCAGCACTTGCCGCAGGCCGGCTGCGAGGTGGCCGCGTATTCGTATCCGCGCCCGCGCGGCGACGCCACGGCGATCAGCGTGGGCCAGGCCATGCCGCAATCGTTCGAGGCGGCCAGCCTTACCGATTTGCTCACGCCGCGCGCGAACCGGGTGCACATGCCGGCCGATATTTTTCACGCGACCGATTACCGCATCGTGCGCATGGATTGCCCGGTGGTGGCGACCCTGCACGATGCGCTGCCGATCAAGTATCCGCAGTGGTGCAGCCCCGGCATGCGGCGCGCCAAGAACTGGATGCAGCAAAAAGCCGCGCGCAAGGCCCAGCATGTGATCGCGGTGTCGAACTTTGCGATCGGTGAACTGGTCGAATGCTTCGGGGTCGATGAAAACAGGATCAGCGTGGTGCCCAACGGCGTCGACGCGGCGTGGCTGCAGGCGCCCGATGCGTCCGCCGTGGCGGCGACCTTGCTCCAGAGCGGCCTGCGGGCTGGCTATTTTTTGTTTGTCGGTACTTTGCAGCCGCGCAAGAACGTCGAGCGCCTGCTCAGCGCCTACCTGAGTTTGCCGGATGCGCTGCGGGCCGAGCGCCAGCTGGTGATTGTCGGCGGCGCCGGCTGGCGCTGCGAAGAGTTGATCGCGCGCATCACCGCGGCGCGGCAGGACGGCGAGCAGGTCGTGTGGCTGAACCAGCTGACCGGCGCCGATAGCCTGCGCCATGTGTATGCGGGCGCGGGCGTGTTTGTGTTTCCGTCTTTGTATGAAGGTTTCGGTATCCCCGTCGTCGAGGCGTTTGCATCGGGGGTGCCGGTGGTGGCCTCGAATAGCAGTTCCTTGCCGGAAGTAACCCGGGGCGCGGCGCTTGACGTCGATCCGGGCAACACTGGCGACATCGCCGCGGCGATGCAAGCGCTGGCGCGCGACGATGCGCTGCGCTCGCGTTGCATTGCGGCGGGCCGCGCTCGCGCAGCCCAGTTGACCTGGCACGACACCGCGCTGCAAACCGCCGCCGTGTATCGTGCTGTCCTTTCCCAATAATCTGACGTCGTACTGAGCCATTTGCGAAACTATGCGTGTCCTACATTTCTATAAAACCTATTTCCCGGAATCGGTGGGCGGCGTCGAGCAGGTCATCCGGCAGATGTGCGTCGGCACGGGTCGCCTGGGCGTACGCAATGAGGTACTGACGCTCACGCGCCAGAAGGAAAAGCGCGACGTCGACTTCGAAGGCCACAAGGTGCGCCTGCTGCCGCTTGACTTCGAGATTTCCTCGACCGGGTTTTCACTGGCCGCCTTTGGCGAACTGGCGCGCATGGCCGAGGAAGCGGACGTGGTGCACTATCACTTCCCGTGGCCCTTCATGGACCTGGCGCACTTTATTTCGCGCATCAAGAAGCCGAGCCTGGTGACCTACCACTCCGACATCGTGCGCCAGAAGCAGTTGCTGCGCCTGTACCAGCCGCTCAAGCACCGTTTCCTGCAAAGTGTCGACACCATCGTCGCCACCTCGCCCAACTACATGGCCTCGTCGGCCGTGCTGGACCGTTATCGCGACAAGACGCGCGTCATCACCTACGGCCTGGACAAGACCATTTATCCGGAACCGGACCAGGCGCGCATGGACAAATGGCGTGCCCAGATCGGCGAGCGCTTCTTCCTGTTCGTCGGCGTGCTGCGCTACTACAAGGGCTTGCATATCCTGCTCGATGCGGTCGCCAATACCGATTATCCGGTGGTGATCGTCGGCGCCGGTCCGATCGAGACCGAACTCAAGGCGCACGCCGAACGGCTCGGCCTGACCCACGTGCTGTTCGTCGGCGCGCTCGACGAGGCCGACAAGGTGGCCTTGCTGACCCTGTGCTACGCGCTGGTGTTCCCCTCGCATTTGCGTTCGGAGGCGTTCGGTATTTCGCTGCTGGAAGGGGCGATGTACGGCAAGCCGATGATTTCGAGCGAGATCGGCACCGGCACGACCTACATCAACATCGATGCTGAAACTGGTCTGGTGGTGCCGCCGAGCGATCCGCAAGCATTTGGCGACGCCATGCGCACGCTGTGGGATAACCCGGAACTGGCGCAAGCCATGGGCAAGCGCGCCGAAGCGCGCTACTGGGAATTGTTTACCGCCGAGCAGATGGCCAAGAGCTATACCGCGCTGTATCACGAGTTGGTGGCGCGTCACGCCACCGTGGCGCTGGCGCAAGTCCAGGCGTAAGTCGTCGCGGCGGCCTTGCCCGCTGCGCAGAGATTGATTGGCCTTATTGGCCCCGGACGTGACACCGTCATGCCTGTCAGTGGCTAATGCCGCTAAGTGAAGCGTTTTTGACCATACACTTCAACACCGTCATTCCTGCCACTGGCAGGCATGGCGGTGTTGAATGCCAGGGCCAAAATGACTTGCTCAACGTGCTCCTCCGCCCCCTTTTTTGCATTCCCGGATTAAATTTCCCCTGGCTGATTCGTACTCAGCAGCACGATTGCCGCCTCAACGCGGGAACTGGTATGCTTTGACGAGGGAATCGCAAGGGCCGGGTATGGTGAAGCAGTTATTACTTGTTGCGGGATTGCTGGCCGGGGCGGATGTCCAGGCCGCCGCGCCGCAGGCTGCTCCCCGGCTGTACATCACGACCGAATATTCGCCGCCGGCCAGCATGCTGGACGGGGAGCGCGTGATCGGCTATTCCACCGACAAGGTCCGCGAAATCATGGCGCGCGCATCGATCAGTTATTCGATCGACCTGCTTCCCTGGAAGCGCGCCTATACCGCGGCCGTGCAGCGGCCCAACGGCTGCGTCTACGCGACCACGCGCACGCCCGAACGCGAGCAACTGTTCAAATGGGTGGGGCCGACCGACGAGGGCGAGTGGGTGCTGCTGGGGCGGGCCGACCGCGCTTATCAGCTCACCACGCTGGAAGACGCGCGCGGGCTGCGCATCGGCACCTACAACGGCGACGCGCGCGACGACTATCTGCGCTCGCGCGGTTTCCAGGTCGATCCGGCGCCGAACGACATGCTCAATCCGCAAAAATTGCTGATGAATAGGATCGACCTGTGGGCCGCCGGTTTGCGTCCTGGCAGCAGCGTCATGGAGCAAAACGGCTGGGCGGGGAAGATTGTCCCCGTGCTGGTGTTCAACCGGATCAAGGTCTATCTCGCCTGCAACCCCGCCATTCCCGACGCCGTGATTGGCAAGATGAATGCCGCGCTCGACGCGATGGACCGCGACGGCACCTCACGCCGGCTTGAGCGCAAGTACGACAACTGGGTGCAGCGCAAGCCGACCGAAGCGGAGGCCGGGCAAGGCATTCCGGCGCGCTAAACGACGGGCCGGCCGGGGCGCGACGGCAAGGGGATGGAGTGCAACGGCCCAGATGCATAGGCGCAGGCGAGCGGCGGCGCAGGCGAGCGGCGGCACAGGCAGAGCGACGGCACAGGCAGAGCGACGGCACAGGCAGAGCGACGGCACAGGCAGAGCGATGGCACAGGCAGAGCGACGGCACAGGCAGAGCGACGGCACAGGCAGAGCGACGGCACAGGCAGAGCGACGGCACAGGCAGAGCGGCGCAAGGACGCCCCGGCTCAGACCAGGCAGCGGTTCAGGCAAGGCAACGGCTGAGACACGCATCTACACCCGCACGCAGTGGCGGGAACGGCGCAGATAGCGTCCGCACAGGCTGTCCCATCCTGGCGGTTCGGCCCCGCCATGTTCCCACCGGAACCGAACCGTCAGGATGCGTCGGCGCGACCGATCGCAATCGTCTTGCGTGCCGGCACAGCGGCGCGTGCGCGCAGTTGCCCGCAGCCGCCATCGACATCTTGCCCCGCCGAATCGCGCAGCTTGGTCAGCACTCCGCGCTGATGCAAGGTGGCGGCAATGGCACGCGCGCTCTCCCAGCTGGGCCGCTTGAACGCCAGATCCGGAATGGTGTTGTATGGAATCATGTTCAGCACGGCATACTTGCCCTTTAACAGGCGTACGATGCCGTCGATTTCGTCCTCCCCATCATTGATGCCTTCAAGCAGGGTCCACTGATACTGCACCGGATAGCCCGTCAGCCGGGCGTACTGCTCCCCCGCCTCGACCAGTTGCTCGGGCGTGATGCGCGGCGCGCGCGGCAGCAATTGCTCGCGCAGTGCGGGCTTGGTCGTGTGCAGCGACAGTGCCAATGCAGGTTTGACCACGCCCTGCGCCAAACGTTCAAACACACGCGGGTCGCCAACCGTCGAAAACACCAGGTTCTTGTGCCCGATATTGCCTTCCGTCCCCAGCAGTTCGATAGCGTCGAGCACATTGTCGAGATTGTGGGCCGGCTCGCCCATACCCATGAACACCACTTTTTTCACCGGCCGCTGGGTGCGCGCCAGCACCACCTGGGCGATGATTTCGCCGCTGCTGACCTGGCGGATCAGTCCCTCGCGTCCGGTCATGCAAAACTGGCAGCCGACCGCACAGCCGACCTGGCTGGACACGCACAGCCCGTCGCGCGGCAGCAGCACGCTTTCGACCGCCTGGCCATCGGCCAGCCCGACCAGCAAGCGGGCCGAGCCATCTTCAGCGGGATGCGAGGAAATCAGCCGTGCCATCGCGTGCAGCTCGGCGTCGAGCGCGGGCAGGGCGGTGCGCACGCCAAGGGGCAGGAAGTCGTTGGGACGGCGCCGTCCCTGATCGTAGGGGCGGCCCTGGACCCAGTCGCGCAGCACGCGCTGTTCGTGCAAGGGCAGGGCGCCCAAGGCGCGCAGGCGCTGGCGGATGGTTGATAGTTGCATCGCGCTATTTTATTGCATAACGCGATGCGGAGCGCATGAACCGGCGAAAACGGCGCAGTTGCCCGCGCCATCATGGCCATCTTTTTAATATTGAACGATGCCGGAATGGTTATTGCCGCCGTTCTGGGTCAGGGTCGCGGTATAGCCATTGCCGGTTTGCGTGATATACGAGACATTGGCCAGCGCACCGGCATTGCCGGTGCCGGTCTGGCTCACGGTAGCCTTGTTGGCGATGCCGTTTTGCGTCACCAGCGATTCGTTCGCATTGGCGTTCTGCGTCAGGGTGGTCAGGTTGTTATTGCCTTTCTGATTAATGGCGCTCTTATTCCGGATGCCAGCCTGGTCGGTGAGCGCATTGTTGCCGGTGCCATTCTGGGCAACCGTCGACTGGACGAACTGGGCGTTCTTTTGGACCGCCTTGACGTTATTGCCGGTGCCGACCTGATTGATTGTCACTTCGGCGAAGTCGGTTTGGGTCTGGGCCACCGTCACGCCGTTGGCGACGCCGTTCTGCGTGACATAGGCGCCCTGGTGGCCGGAATTGATCTGGTTGACGGCCAGCTTGTTATCCGTTCCGAACTGCTTGGCGATGATCTCGAAATCGACAACGCCCTGCTGATCGAGCGTGGCGCTGTTTTTCTGGCCGCTTTGGGACAGCGTGGCATCGGACTGCCAGGCGCCGTTCTGGCGGACCGCGGCGATATTCTGATTGCCTGTTTGCGCCACGGTCGCGCTGGCACGGACGGCCTTTTCCTGGCGGATACCGGCGTTGTTCTGGTTGCCCTGCTGCGCGATCGAGGCGTTGATATCGGTGTTCGCCCCGATCTGGACAATGCCGCCGGTTTTCGCAACGGGATCGCCCGCCTTGTTGTTATCCCCGATCTGCGTAATCGTCGCCTTGATCACCCCTGACGCGGTTTGCTGCACTGTATAGGCGCTGTTGCCAACGCCTTTTTGCGCCGTGATGGATTCGAGTTGGGCCTGGGCCGAGGTGGCGGCGAACGCCAGCGTCAGTGCGCTTGCCAGGGCGGATAAATGAAGTTTCATGAAATGCCTCCATACGTGGACGGGGTCAGGTCGGATCAGATTCAGCGACCCCGGTAGCTGAATTCTATTGGCGCACAGCGGCCATGCGCCGCTATTGCTGATTGACGCCGGCACGGTTCATCGCCCCGGTTTGCGTGAGCTGCGCCACGAAGCCGTCGCCGTTCTGGCTTACCCAGGCGGTATTCGACGCCAGGCCCAAGCCGGTCATGCCGGTCTGGTTCACGATGGCCTTGTTGTCGCTGCCGGTCTGCATGATCAGGGATTCATTGCCCACCAGGTTTTGCGTCTGCACCACGACATTGTCGATGCCGCTCTGGACGACCGTGCTCAGGTTTCGGCTGCCGGACTGGGCGCCGTCGGCGACATTACCCGCGCCGTTTTGCGTGATCTCCATGACAGTCTGGTCGGTCACGAACTGTTTCGCCGTTGCGCGGTTGCCGATGCCGAACTGCTCGATACCGAGTTGGGTAAATGCGATGTGGTTCTGATCGGCCGTTGCCGTATTGAGTCCGCCAATTTGCGTAATGCGGGCGCCGCCCATGCCGGCGTCGTGCTGGAGCACCTCGATCCGGTTGGCGCTACCGCTCTGGCGCGCGCTGGCATCCAGATTGCCCACATCGTTTTGGCGCAGCCTGGCGTAGTTGTTCGTACCGTCCTGCTCGACCAGCGCGTCGACGTAATAGATCTGGTTCTGCGCGATCTGGCCATGATTCGCATTGCCGGTCTGATTGATACTGGCGCGGCCGAGGCCGCTCGATACCTGCAGGATGCTGCCCAGATTGGCATTGCCGTGCTGGGTGGCGACAGCACTGCTGTCAGCGCGGGCGACATTGGCCGAGACGGACAAGGCGATGCCTGCCGCGAGTAGCGGGAACATGGTTTTCATGAGAATTCTCCGGGGCAGTAAAGGGGGGCGGGAATGAGTCAGCGCCCCTGGTGTTGAATCAAGGTGGCAATCTTGCCGCTGCCGGACTGGCTTAGCCGTGCGCTTCCCTCGCGGCCGTATTGTTCGATGCGCGCTGTATTCAGGTTGCCGCGCTGGTCGATATCGGCGCGGTGGTCCATGCCATCCTGGACAATGCTGGCCTGATTATCCTGCCCGGCCTGTCCCACGGCTGCCTGGTTGCCGCTACCGCTTTGCAGCAGGCTCAGCGTGTTGGCGCTGCCTTCCTGCAACAGCGTGGCCCGCTGGCGCGATCCGCGCTGCGTGATGCTGGCGCGCTGGCCGCTGCCTGCCTGGACACCCTCGAACAGGTGCTGCTGTCCGGCCTGCTCGATGGCGGCGGCGTTGCCGCTGCCTTGCTGGCGCAGCACCAGCGCATGAGCCTGTACCGGCGCGGCGTCCAGTTCGGACGGCGCCAGGTCGCCTGCTGCCGCCAACCGGGCCGCGCACAAGCCCATGACAGCGAGGCTGGTGCGCAGCCATGAGGTCGGACGCGCGTTCATGGCACACCTCCTGACCCGCTGGCGGCCGGTTTCGCTGGCGGCAGTGGCTCGCGTTCGGCCAGGTAACGTTGCAGCACCGGATTGCTCCACTGGCCCTCATCCTCCAGCGCCCAGCTGCCCTCCTTGAGTCCCGCCACGATCAGGTGGGCCACACCGGCTTCGATCGCTTCGCTGACGCACAGCTGGGTCGGCTCGTTGCGCGTCATGCCGCCTTCCAGTTCAAGTAAATTTTTCACATTCACGAACTTAAACACGCTGGGATGGATCTCATAGGAGTAGATCGTCTTGGTGGTCGAGACGCTCTGCAGTACTTGCCCGCCGCGTATATCGATGCTGCGCAGGTTGACCGTGACCTGGTCGACCCGGTATTGCGTGCTCATGCCGATGCCCAGGAAGCGCGCGCCCGCGCCGCCGGTGCGCACATTGCTTTCGTAGGCAACAATGCCGCCCTCGATCAGCACCGAGGCGGCCAGCAACGGTGGAATTTGCACCGGCGGCGTACCGGCCGGTTGCGGCATTTCCAGCGCGCGCACGATCTTGCGTTCGGTAAGCAGGTTTTGCAGGTTTTCACGCTCGACCGGGATGAACCAGCCCGACTCCTTGAGCGCCTTGACCAGCATCGACGAGGCGCCCTGGGTGACCACGGTCGAAAACGAGCTGTCCGGGGCCGGCTTGTATTGCCCGGTCTGGTCGCGGATGCCGTACACGGCGACGGCCACCTTGCCTTTCGGGGCCGGCAGCTTGAGCAGGTCGCGCGTGACGGGCGTGGCGGGCGCCAGCTGCGCAGCGCTCGTGAGCGCCGAGGGTGGATGGCGGAAGGCGCAGCCGGTCAGCAGGCTGGCCCCGGCCGTGGCGGCGAGCGCCCAGCGCAGGGCGTTCATTGCGCCACCTCGAAGGTGGTGGTGGCGCCGGTGCTGCGGTCGGTGGTCGTGATGCGCAGCATGCCGCCGCCCAGGTCGACCACGGTGATGGTGAAGTTGGCGCTGGAAAACGTCCCGGGCACCAGCTTGCCATCCGGCCCTTGCAGTTTGGAGGTGGCGGCGGAGGCGAGTTGACTTAGCACAGAACGTTCGAGCGTTTGATTGAACTGTGCGAGCGGCGACTGGTCGAACAAGGAAGTGCCACCGAGGCCCTTGTTCTCCGTGTGCTTGCTGGTGGCTGTGGCGGTGGCCAGCAGGCCGGCACCGTTGGCCGGGTAGCCGCCGAATGACGGGTTGATGGGCAAATACACCAGTTCAGTCGCGGTGGCGGCGTTCGCCAGTACGACCAGGCATAGCGCGACAGCGCGCGTGATGGAATGGAGTGGCATGGCTGATTTCCTTACTTGTACGGCGTTGACAGAGACAGCATTGGACAGGATCAGAATTCGTCGGGCGCGAGGTCGGCGTCGTTGATGCTTTGGCGCTCGGCATCAGCTTGCACGACCGCCTGGTAGGTTCTTTCGGCGGCGTCTTCGCTGAGCGCCTTGATCGCCGCCCTGGCGGCCGGCAGCCGCGTTTCAAACACGCGGCGCTGGGCGAAGTCGATGCGCACTTCACTGCCGCGGCGCGCGGACGGGCGTTCCAGGATGGCAAGGGTGTAGCGTTCGCTGCCTTCTTTCTCGCGCCAAGCGGCAATGAAGTATTGGCAAAAATCGTGGCCGGCAACGGTGACGGCCTGGCTGGTGACGACGCCGCTGTCGGTATCGGACGCGAGCACGCGACCGGCGTTATCGAGCTTGTCCTGCGCGTCTTGCGGCGGCGCTTGCCGGGCTGCCGCGGTGAACATGCAGCCGAGCGACAGCGCGCAAACGGCGAGTAGTGCGGTGTTCCTGGACATAGGGCCTCGCAGTTGTTGTTATTGTGTTGTGGCCTGAAATGCGGCGGCAGGCGAGCAGATGAGATTTGAGTTTATCGAGGGAGACCTTGCCGGCTTTGATGGCTGTCAAAAATTCAAGGCCGGGATGTCAAGCGCTTCGATTTGCTAAAAATCAATGCTGGTGAGTGGAAATTTGAACGGAACAAGCGCTGTTCCAAAAGAAATCGCGCTGCCTGGTCAGGTCAGCGCGATGGCACGGCACAGAGGAGGGGACGCAAAGGACGCGGGGTGGGTCGGGCAGCGGATTCGTCCGCCCGGACCGGGTGCCGGTCACGTGCGGATGCGGTGTGCGATAAGGCCGTTGTCATGTCGCGCACCGGGTGTGCGCGACAGGGCAGCGCCAAAGCAAGCGCCAAGGCGAGCGCCACGGTGCGGGTCGACTGTGCGCACCAGGGCGTGCGTCGTAGGGCGCATCAGGGTGCCTGGCGGCGCCGGCGCGCGGCATACAGGCCGAACAGCGACAGCGAGACCAGTGCGAGCGTCCCCGGTTCCGGCACGTCATTCCGGTCCGGTATGGCCGCGCCCGCGATAAGGAAAATGTCGCCATAGCCGCCCGTATCGCACGGACCGACCGGTATGCCATTGGCTAATGTCGGGCCAGAGGTTTTGCCGCCGGTGCCGAAGCAGCCCATCCAGACCTGCACCGACATGGTGTCGTAGCCTGCGCCCTGGAGTCCTTTCAAATCGAGGCTGGGGATGTAGTTGATGAATTCCACGGCGTTCGACGCCTGGTTGGTGTTGATCAGCTGGCCGCCAGAGGGGCAGTTGCTGCCATCGGGCGAGGGATAGGACGTGGTGCTGCTGACCACGCAGATGGCGCCGACCGTCATTGCAAAGTCGGTCGAATTGGGTGTCGTGACGCCAGTGCCGTTGAAGGTTTTTGTCGACTGAAACAGCGACGGGTCCTTGAAGATGTCGAACAGGTCGAGCTGTTGGGTTTCAAAATATTTGTTGGCCAGATTGCCCTCGCTATCGCGTATCGTCACCAGCGCCCAGACCGGCAGGCTGGCCGTTGAATTCTGCGGATTATTGAAGTCGAAGGCGATCATCATCTGGTGGTAGTCGCCGTCGAAGGTCAGCTTGCTGTTCAGTGTAGCGAGGCCCATGTCCCAGCTGAACGCCGTGTCGTTGGCCAGTGCGCCGTTATTGCTGGGGTCGTTCTGGTCGCCGGTGAAGAAATAGTCCTTCTGGCCGCCATTGTTGGTTTTGAATCCATTTTCCGACGGTAGCGCGGCGTCGCCGTTGGCGAGGATGGCACCGCCGTTCGAGGCAACCACAATCGAATCGTGCAGGGCGCCCTGCGCCGCGCTGAAGGTGTAATCGCCCGTGAATCCGGTGACGCTGCTTCCGGACAGATAGTTCAGTACGCCCGTCGAACACGAAACGAAATTGCCGTACGTTGCGCAGGCCGAATTGGGCGTGGGGTAGGTGCTGGAGTAGCTTGGCAGCGGTCCTGCCAAGGCCGCGTTGGAAGCGATGCCGGCCATTCCCAGCAACGCAAGTGCGGCGCAACGACGTGTGATCGAGTTCATTTTGGGCATCCCTCATGTGATTGTTCTTAGCATAAGGATGAGCATAGAACGTGCCAGTTTCATAACTCCTTGTTTTTGTTCAGTAGGATAAATATATTGCCCATCATGTGTAAAAAATTCCGACAGGTAAATAATCTTTGCAAATAGAAATGATTAATTTACTGTTAAACGTGCGGCTTGATTCATATTGTTTTTTAATGTCCGGTGAACGGACGGAGGGATGGCGCGCTGGCAGTACGTGCGCGGCAAGCGGAGCCGATGGTGGGCCGGGAAACGCCATGCGCGATCTGGCAGACAGGCCAGCAGTGTCAGGCGGATGAAAAATGGGGGATGTTTCATGCAAGGCCAATGCGAGGCAAAGGCCGGAGGGTCTTGATGCGCCTAAGCGCTTGAATTCATTGGTGCGGGAGCCGGAATCGAATTCTGCTAGGAAAATTGTGTAAATATTGAGTAAATACCGTCAAAAGTACCGTCAAAATGGAAAGCGTCCTCATGGTCGATTTGCGCATTGCTGATTTGATTAAAATCTACCGGGGGAAAAATTCTATGCGTGGGAGGGGATGCGGTCTAGGTCCGGGATGACTCCACACTTTCGGGTACCGCCCCTCGCGCACGCAGGCGCGCGCGTAAAGCTGCTGCTTGCCGGCCGGGCGATCGAGCACGCCGATTCGCGGGCCTGGCGTTTTGTGGGTTAGCGTTAAATTGAAGGGAGAGCGCGGTCCTGTCGGGCGGTAACTGCCATAGTTTGCCCCCTCCCTTGGCCGGGGTATCGCCAATTTCGGCGAGACTTCCCACGTCGACCAGCGGGTGTTTGTGGCGTTCTGAAAAACCGTTTTTCTATCTTGACCGTGTGAAAAAATGGCTAGGGCGCGGTCCTGTTCTGGATGGACGTGCGGAGTTTCGATGCCCCCACTCTGGGTCTGATTCTGGCGGCGGGACCGTCCCAGAAAAATATTCCCAATTCGCGGTTGTGCACGTCGAGGGAGAGTGCGGTCCTGCATAGCGCTTCCTGGGTCACTTTGAATGCCCCCCGAGCCCGGCGTGGACTCGGACTTCACTTGGTCGGGTTGCATTTCAAATGCGCCCCTTTCGCTCGCTACTTTGGCGGCAATAAAAAAACCAACTGACTAGACTGGGTCCCCTCCTGCATCAGACTTAAGGATGAAGTCCTACAGGTCTCATCGTTTGAACTTCGGGCCACTCATGAGTTACGCCGTGCTGCCACGTCATGCGACGAACACGCCCTTGATCTGCACTTCAGGACGGTTGACGGCCAGAGACACACGTTCTTCGACTAGGATCGCTTGAAGGTTGCTGGGGTCGTCTGTGCGTGCGTCAGACCATCGCAGCGCGGCTGGGCGAGATCACCTTTGCCACCGTTTTGCGTGAAGATCAGGAAGGAGATACCGTCCGGCAGCAACTGTGGGGATCGGAGGTCGAGATCAAGGATGGGCGAAGGGGCGGATCACCGTCACGATATGACCTTACCAGTTGCCGTTAGGCTACAACCGCCCCCACCGTTGCCTCAGGAGTCGCCCCCCGATTGTCCGTTGTCCGGGCGGCACGAAGTTGATGTTCGACAGCCAAGCGCTTTGCCTCATCTTCGCCGTGTTTTGCTACAGAAAAATATCTACGCTTGGGTAACCCTGCTTTATCTCGAACCATGGAAGTCCAGTATCTTGTTATGTAGGTCGTCCCATTGGCCGTAGTTGTCTTCACATTTGTAATCCCGACACCGGGTACGTCGCACTCCCTCTCCCGTGCATACGGATTTTCATCCGGCGCCAGCCTGCATGGCTGGCGCGTTACTTGACATTGCGTTGCCGGCAACGCACGTGTTTCGTTCTTAATGTCCGGGTGATGAACATGGAAACCGCTGACCATGTCGAGTAATTGCGAACGCGCTTGAATGGCGAGATCGAAGGCAACATCCTCGCCATATTTTTTGATAGAAAATTGCCTCGTGCGTTTAGTACCGTTAGCTGTCAGCAGGCCTGCCTTCCAGTATTCCTGGACACCGTCGCGCGCGCGGAAGACGCCCGGGACCCCACTTGTATTGGTGCCGCGAATCGTGGCGCAAAGCTCACGTTTGGTTAGCGGAACGCACTCTCGATTGATCTGGTCGCGAAATTCAATAGCAGCCTGCAAAGCAGTGTCCATGCTGCCGAATTCTTTAACGCTCAGCCGGCGATGTATAAGATTTCCTCGCCGCCGCATCATCACGATCCACCCGAGCTGCACCCATTCCCCATCTGCTCTCTTGCGCCGATACAGGGAGATTGCATATAGCTTAGTCATCGGTTTATTGGTCGCGAAAAGTTAATTCAAAAATTCCAATCTAGGGCGTATAACGCAACAAAGTTCCTGCAAACTTTGGACGAATCTAAAGCGCCCAATCGGAAGACATCAGCCGTCCTCGAAGGTCGGGCAAAGCGCTGTGTTCGATGCGAGACGGTTGTGCCAGCAGCTCTTCCAGCTCCGTCGCGTTCACCCGGCCAGCAATCACAGCATGCGTTAGTTGGGCGCCTTTGTACACAACGAGCAATGGCAAGCTGTCCGGAATATAGTCCCCCAGAAATTCCCCGTGCTCTTCGAGGTCGAGCCAAAGCCAGGTCTCTTGCCGGCCCGCCCGTTGGTGTGCGATGGAATCGAAAACCGGTCTGAATAAACGGCAAGTTTCGCACCAGTCTTCCGCACCGAGCATCAGCACCAAGCGCGCGAATGGCGACGCCAAGCGATCGGCGATCTCGGCGGCATCGCTCCACGGGTCCAAACAACCCGTGCTCATGCGGCCACTTTCCCGGCAAGCATATGATATAACGCATTCATCGCACTGCGTTGTGCGGACGCTGGTGCGCAGACATTCATGCGTACCAGGAACCCGTCGCCATCGAGGCTGTGGGCGGCGAGAGATCGAACCGGCTGAGATGCACTTTCGAGCAAATTGAGGGCATGTTCGAGGGCAAGTTCCTGTCCGCACAGTACGCGTTTCCCATGAAG
Source organism: Massilia frigida (assembly GCF_011682175.1). GTDB lineage: Bacteria > Pseudomonadota > Gammaproteobacteria > Burkholderiales > Burkholderiaceae_D > Telluria_A > Telluria_A frigida. Next base: position 99,076 of record NZ_WHJG01000013.1, on the reverse strand, counting down.
CAAGAAGAATGGGCTTGAGGCTGTGTAAGCGCGGACGGCAGCGTGCAGTGGCCGCGCGAGGCCATTGTCGGCGTCCAGCCTTGTCTGGGTGATGACTTGGTTGCTGTCTTGGGTCGATGGTGCAGGTTCCGGGATTGTCCAGCCGGCCGCAGCGAGATCCATACCGGTCAGCGTTTCCCATATCCAGCCAGCGTAACGATCAACTTCGGGATTAGCCATGTGCTCAACGACGAATGGCAGATGGATCAGGTCCCCATGGGCCATGGCAAAGGTAAGGCCGCTGCGAGCGGGCAGAAGCGCCAGCAAGTCGTGGGCCGAGGATGTACCCGGAGCAGTCAATATGGCCAGTTTCATTGTCCAGCGATGGAGACGGCGCGCCGACTGCATCCGGTACCAACCTGTGGCGCTGGCATACAATCCAGCTTGTAATAGGACGCATGCCTTTAAGACACTCAGTGCATTCTCATATTCACCGGACGCGGCCAAGGAAATTGCGGCCTCTGCCCGCACTGCCAGGTCAGAGTCCTCCAATGCTGCTATCAATAGCGGCGCAATTCCAGATTTGTCACCTACCCCTGCTGCACGGCAAGCCGCAGCCCTAACGTGGGGTGTAGAGGACGAAAAATACGCGGCAAGGGGACTTGCGAGATGGGCCACGGCGGCCGGACCACGCACAGCCACTGCACGCAGTGCTGCGACTTGAGCTACCGGGTCTGCCTTCGGCCCCGACCAAATCTGGATGACCTCGTCGGATTGATCGCCCATCCATGCTAAAGCCGACACGAGGCCGCGTAGCAGTTCATCGGGACGCTGGCGGACGACCGTGAGGATGCTGTCCAGCCGAGCGCGATTGACGGGGCGCATCGCAAGCAGAGTACATACAAATGCCTCACCTGCCTTGCGCCAGCGTTCAAGCGCGTGTAATGCTGGAAGCCAACCGCTCGCGCCGGCAGCTCGCAATCCGTCTAAGTGAGCGTCTTGCAAACGATTGAAGTGTTGTAGCTTGTCGAACCCGACCTGCGGCGATGCGGCCGCCCGGTCCAGTTGCGACCAGTAGAACGCTGCATCTTCCGCGTGCCGCGTAACCAGCGGGCCGATCACCGGAAAATGAAAATTAGAGTTGCTCATGATTGCCAGGAAAGACGTTCGAAAAAAAGTTGCTCAAGGACCGCCCTACAGCCCGCCGGCGCGCGCCGCCGCGCTGGCGCCGCTGCCGGGCGCCATCAGTCCACCAAGGACATGCCCGAGAATAGCAAGGTCCATTTTTTGCCGTCATGCAGCGCCGCACCGTCGCCGCCACAGACGAGCATCTGCTTGCCGTCGGGCGAGACATCGATGCGGTGGCTGTGCAAGGCGACCTCGTTGGAAACCGGATCGCTCTTCGCTTTGTGCGCGGCGACCAGCTTTTTCCCTTCCAGGACATACATGCCGTAATCGTTGGCACACCACAGGCGTCCGTTAAACCAGGCGGAATCGGTGAAGGGCAGGCTCTGGTCCATTTCGCACAGCAAGGACCACTTGGTACCGCCACCTTTCCAGAGATTGCCGCGAATGTCGGTTATGTAGACGTCGCCGTTTTCTCCGCAGGCCACAGTATTGAGCTGCACATTGGTTGGAAAGGGAATCTGCTGCCAACGCTTGCCGTCGAAATGCCAAACCGTGCCGGCGTCGCCGACAGCATACATGTCGGTATTGGAAAACCCCGCCAGATCGAAAAACATCGAGTCGGCCACCGCTTCGATGATCTTTTTCCGATCGCCGCTCTCGAATGCTGCTGGAATCGGAACGCCGGCCATTTCCTTCCATTGCTGGCCCTTGGTGCGCTGGAAAATGCGGAACGGCGCTCCGATGGCATACACCGTTGTGCCGACCCGGACCACCTTAGTGACGGCGGAGCCGTAATCGTGGCCCTTCGTATCGAAAGGAATCGACCCTTCGCTTCCCTTGTATTCCTTCGGCTTGTAGCTCCAGACGCGGCGAAAAGTGTCGACCATGACGAATTCGGACTGGTCCGGCGCCCACGCCGACGACAGGGTGGACGAACCCATATTGTCGCCGCTGCGGACGAAGAAGCGCTTGTCGACCGGCAGCTCGAGCTTGACTGCGACCAAGCGCGTTTCCCACGCCTCGTCACGATTGTCCGCATCACCCTCCTCGACCAGCAAAAAGCCAAGTCGACCGTCTTCAAATCCAATAGTGCAGTCCTTGACGAAAAAACCCTTGCCGATATGCGCCCACATATTCTTATCAAAAATCATTTGTACTCCTTTATTCCTCGTTGCTCACTTCTATATCACCGTCGCGGGAACCGCCCTTGCCGGAGTTGGGAACGACGCTCGCCCCCTCACAGCCCGAGCAAGGCGGTGTCTTGCTGGCCGCCTTGCCACAATAATAGGCGTCAAGCTGGGCTTGCAGGCATCGTTTGTCACACCCGTACATTTTGCTGATACGCCCAAGCGTGAGATCGCGCGCGTCCGCATACGGCATATCGCTTTTGCCGGCGCTGCCGGACGTGGCCAGCGCAGCATCGGTGAGGTCGTGAATCGCGCCATGCGAACCGGAGTGCTGATTGGCGCCCTCCGCGCAAATGGTGGGCGCTGCCCCATCCGAATATTTTCCCCAGCATTCTTTTTTCGGCAACCCGCTGCGCTGCAGGGTTTTCAGTTTCCCATCCTGATTGTAATTGGCGGGATTGTTTTTCCAACTTTCCCTCTTGTCCGCGCTCCCTTTGGGATCGCGGAACATCGTATCGGGCAACAAATGATGCCCCGTCTGGCCTGGGCAGCAACCATTGCCGGCCCATTTTTCTGCACCGCCCTTACTATACGGGACCAGCATGCATTTACGTGCACGCAAGCAGGGATTGCTCGTCGCATAGGCCGTCTGCACGTCGACCATGACAGCGCGAGCAACCTTGTCCTGCTCGTCCTTGGACAGGTTGGGAAAATTCTTTAGTTTGTCTTCGTATTTCTTGTACGTATCGGTTATCTTGCCAGCTTGCTCCTTGAGCCTCCCGACCGTATCCTTGAGTCCCTTAACGGTGTCTTTCATATCGGACACCTTGGTGGCGACATCGACCGCCGTTACAGCCACGTCGACCGCTGTCATGATCCAGCCGACCACCGGAATCCATCCAGTCAACCCGCGCCGCACGGCCATCTTGCCGACCGCCTTGGCCCCATATTCAAGCAGTTCCTCTTCGATCTTGCCGATCACCTTGTCTTTTAACTCGGTCGCGACCTTTCTCATCATCCCATCAACGTCTTTGAAATCCTTAATCCAGTCCTCAAAGTCCTCTCCGGGCTTCATGAGCAAGGGACCACAATGATCCATCACCCAGTTCCCTTCCTTGCCGTTGGCATCATGGCGGGTTCGTGCCTTCGGCTTGCCCTTGCCGCGGTTTTGCTGGTTACGGTCGTCAGGTGCGCACTGCTTCTTCAGTTCGTCCATGTCTTTTGCGCAGAACTTCTTCGCGTCCGGCGTGTCCAGGAAATACATTGCCGGCGTGTTCGACGTGCTTGCCATACGATGCCTCTTAACTATGGTTGTGCGTCATTGGATCAGTATGGCGGCAGACATTGAGCCCCTCGAACTTGACGTCTGGTGACCAGTCGGTGAAATACGCCTTGCCATTGATAGTATGGCTTGAGACGCCCATGCCCAGGTTGCGAGTGGCCGGTTCGTTGCCGATGCTGTTGTCGAGGTAGGAGACGTCGCGCAACGCCACCGGGGTGCCGCAGATGAAAACCGTACTAGAGCCGTTGGCTAAGTCCTTGGCAAAGGCGGTGATGACGTAGGGGACCACGACCGGACCGGCACTCGGCGGCGGTGGGCTCCAGCAAGGATCGGGACCGACCACGGATTTGCCGTCGGCGGCCTTGGAACAAATTTCGTTATCGTTCGCGTACACATGGGTTTCCATCTCATCCTTCCAAATTGTGGCGCAGGATGATCGCACAGCGATCACCGTTATCGTTTGCCAGGTGTAGCAGGCCGAGCTGGCCCGGAGAGAGTGCCGGCTCCGCCATGTCGCACAACATCCAGGCCAGCATGGCCACGCCGGCGGCAGCGCCGACTTCGCCGATCTTGTCGGCGATGGTCAGTTGCGCGAGCCGTTGACCGCCGAAGGTCACACGCGTTATGGCATTGGCCGCTTCCTTCGAAAAAAACTGCTCGCCGTTCTGATCGCTGATGCGGAACGCCAACTCAGTCGGTTCGAGCTTGGCCTGCTTGCAGGCGGCGCGGATCGCCTCGGTCAATCCTTTGCCGCGCGAGGGGACGCTGCCATCGTGGCGTCCGGGTTCGTGTGCTTGGCCCACGCCCTTGATGTGCAAACCCGGCGCATCCGCAGCAGCCGGGCGCAGCACGATGGCGGCGGCCGCCTCGCCCGGGACAAAGCCGTTACTGTTGCCCGGCACGAACAGGCGTTCGTCCCGCAGCGCGGCATTGATGTCGCCCGCATTGAGGTAGCTGTCGACTCCGAGCACCACGACCTGCTCGGCTTCTTCTCCACCCAGCAGGCGCGCGCTGTGCAGGAGCGCCTCTCCCAAGCCCGTACGGTCTTGAGACAGCACCTTGATGCGGTGCGCATCGGAGGCAAGGCGGGGTGCTTCATCGTGCTCGTCACGCAGTCGTTCGAGCACGTCGCGCACGATGCCGCCGTAGGCCGCAGGATCGGCATGCGTGCGCGCCGTGCCCGGCGCAAGAACGATCACGGCGGTGCGGCGCGCACAGTAAAGCGAAGCGGGATCGGCCATGCCGGAAGCGCAATCGCGCAGTACGAACTCGACCCAGCGCGCGAGGCGCTCGGTACCGAATAGAGCGTCAGGAAGACACGCCACGTTAATCCGGTCCGAGCTCGGGGTGAAGAAACCGCTGGCCTGGAAGTGGTCCATGTTGGCGCGCATGGCATGCACGGCAGCCTGCAAATGGTAGCCTAACGAACAGCACAAACCGGCCGCATGGATGAGAAGGCTGCGCGCATGGTTTGCAGGCTGCGCGCCACTTGTTTGGTATGGTCCGTTCATGCGGCCTCCGCTGGCTGCGCGGATTCCGCAGCTGCGCCACCACAGCCGGCGCAGCCCTCGCCCAGCGCTTTTTGTTCCCAAAATGCGGCGCTGAGCGGGCCGACTGCGACCGTGGCGAACTCCTGGATCCGGCGCCTAACCGGGAAGCTGGCGCGCCAGACCACGCTAAAGCGCCCCGCATCGGGCTCGAAATACACGGTATCGGCCGGCGCCAGCAATTCGTCGCCGGTGTAGTCGGTGCGCAGGATGCGCACGCTGACGTTATCGAGCCGGGGTAGCTTGAAGCGCACATCAGGGCGGCCGGCCATCATGTTGCGCAGGATGACCTGTTCGCCGCCGGTCGGATACTCCATCTGCTGGTCGGCAGGCGCGCACTGGTTGAACTGCTCGTCAAAGTCTTCCGGCAGAAAGGGGAAAACGTCGCGCTGCCACTGTTCGTCGTAGGTGCCGGCAAAGCCGGGGCGCGGTTGCCAATGGCGCGCGATCGCGGAAAATGCCACGGGCTTTTGCTTGCCGTCGGGCTTGCGCACGGGCTCATTCAGCGCCTCCAGGCAGGGTGCCGGCAGGCCATCGACATCCTCGTCGGCGTGCGCGCCGTACCAGCCTATACCGGCTGGATTGGCCAGTTGCGCTTCAGTCAGAACGCGGGCGTTGCCGCCCCAGCCTTTTTTATAGATACGCGAACCGCCGAAGGCCATGCCGAAGTGGAGCGGCATGCGCAGGAACGGTTCCGCGTCGGAAAGCGACACCAAGCCGAGGCGCTTTTTCCAGTGACGTTTGCCATGCGCCTTCAAGCCCTTCCGCAGCGGCCCGACCTGCCACACGACCGCCAGTTCTTTAACCGGCACGCCGTCGGGCGCATGGGCGTTCGCATTGAACAGCACGTCGCAGCGCGGCTTAAAACGGGGCGTGTCAGCGCCGTACAGGATGGCGCTGTCGGCGGGGTCGCCGACGAACACGTCGGCTTGCTCCAACGCCTGCGGCGGAAGTGGACGGGGGCGCTGGCCGGCGGCTGGGATCTGCCAGGTGCCCTTGGCGACCACCACCAAGTGCTCACGACCACCGACGTCGAGCGCGTAGCTGATATCGACTACGAGATTTTTTGAACCGAGGATGACTTCCACCTTGAACCCTGCGCTTAATTAATGTTGACGGAGCCACCCAGGATGCGTTGCGTGGCACTGGCGTAACTGGTGATGTATGTGCCGCGCAGCTCGATGCGGCCGTCGGCGCTCAGGATCAGCGCCGCCTCGCCGCAGCGCAATTCGATCTCGCGTTCGGCCGTCAACGCGATCCGTTCGCCATCGAGCAGCACCTCGGCCGGCACGGACACGCGGGCTTGGGGCGCGGCCACCATGAGGCCGAGGACGATCGGCCGCAGCGGGTCGCCACCTTCAAAGCCGAGGGCTAAGGGTTGGCCCACTTGGGTGCCGTCGAGCGGGTTGATGCTGCGCGCCGGGATCTGGCTCAGACCGAAGGTGGGAATACTGACCAGCGCCCCTCCGTTTGTGTCGAATCCGTCCAAGGTACCCACGGCGATGCCGTCGGCGCGTGTGGGAAGTTGCGGAGTCAGGATCATCACGTCGTGTAGAAGCTGGTCGGAGGCAACGGCCTCGTCCCGGGCATCAGCGATGGGCGCGACAGCCCCGCTCGTCTTGAATTGGGTCATTAGTTTTCCTGGATTTTTTTGCCCTTCATGGTGATGTTGCCATCGGCCTTGAAGGTTTGTTCATCGGTGGTACCTACACTGAAGGTATGCCCATTAAACGTTATGGTGCCATCCGCCTTCATGACCAAGGTCGCCTTGCCGACCGTGATCGACAATTCTTCGCCAGCAGTGGTCGCAATTTTCTTGCCGACCTTGGTGATCTGATCTTCCCCAACCACGGTTGCCATGACCATACCGACATTCAAGTTGTAGCCCAAGCCCACGTTTTCCATGCGGCCCATACCCACGTTCTGCATATAAGCCATGCCGACAGTCTCGGTTTTGAACTTGGCCACGTTGATGGACCAGCTTTTGCCGATGGTATCCTTCTCGTTCTTCACGACCGATTTCGTGCGGTTACCGCCGATATCGATGGTTTCGTTCTTGCCCACGTCCTCAGAGCGGTTGTCGCCGATGCTGATTTTCTCGTTGTGATCCACTCGTTCAGCACGGTTGTTATGGATCGTAATGGTCTCGTTGTTGTGCACAGTTTCAGTGCGATCATGATGCACCGTAATGGTCTCGTTACGATTGACCGTCTCGGTTCTATCGCGCTTGACGAGCGTGGTCTCGTCCCTATCGATAGTTTTTCGCCGGTCGTTGCCGACCCACTTATCCTCGTCGTGCTCAACTTCAGTCAGTTGGTCTTTTTCCGCATGCAGCCAGAGCTGTTCACTACCTTTTTTGTCCTCGAAGCGCAGCGCATTGGCGTTGTCGTAACTGCCGCCCGGCGTGGAGCGCGAAAGGATGCCGCTTTGCGTCTTATTGGCCGGAAGTGTCCACGGTGGCATCGTGTCCGCATTCGGCACCATGCCGGTGATAATCGGACGGTTTGGATTCCCGTCCATGAACGCCACGAGAACCTCCCCGCCGATTCGCGGAATCGAGGTCATACCAAAATTAGCGCCGGCCCACGGCGTCGCCACGCGAAGCCATGCCGAACTCTTTTCGTCATTGGTGCCGGCGCGGTCCCAGTGGAACTGCACGCGCACGCGCCCGAATTCATCCGTGTGAATCTCTTCCCCAGCCGGCCCAACCACGGTTGCGGTCTGAATGCCGTGGATTTTCGTCTCCACGCTGTTGTGATCGCGCCCCGCGCGGTACGGAATGATCTTGCGGATTGCGCGCAGCCGGTTTTCATAGTGAGATTCGGCCGTGTCTTTGACGTGATAGTTGTTCGAGGCGCTGTGAACCACTTCAAGAATCAAGAACTCGTGCGCCTGGGTGTCGCCGCCGCTGGCGTTCACGTCGAAATGATCGGCCAGCCTGAACCAGCGCCCTGGAAGGACGTTGCGGTTATTCCCGGAGCCTTCAAACTGCTTGCCAGCGGCCTCGAATTCTTCTATGCGCAACTGCGCCAGGGATCGACCGCCACCCGTGAACCCGTACGCCCCCGTGTATTCGTAGGATTCAATTGTCGGCACATCTCCTTGCTGATTCACTGTCGGCAGCGAAGTGTGAACGGGCTTGGGCGATTTGAAGTCAAAGGCTGCGAGCGCAACTGCACCCTGCATAATTTGCCGCGACGGCGACCACTCGCCCAGGCCGTCCTCTTCCGCCGCACCGCCATGACGCTGGAAACGGATGGAAGGGCCACCGTCGATTGGCTCGACGCTGGTGGTGTCATCCGACAGCACCATCTTGTGGCCATTTTCCGAATGCTCGAACCAATACACGATGCCGTTGCCGACCCAGCGCCGTTCAAGAAAATTGCGGTCACTCTCGTCAAACTGGCAGCAGTCGGTCAACACGTCGGTCGCACCGGCCACACGCCAGTCCCACTCAGCCAGACTGCCATAGTCGCCGAAGATGCTCGCGGTCTGCTGGTACATCGTCGTGTAGTGGAACAGGTAATTATCTTTCCGCAACCCCAGGTACTTGTACCAAGGACCGAGCAAGGCTTCGTAATACGATACCCCGCCATCGACCGTTTTGAGGGCGAAGCTGAAGACAATCCCGGTGAAGTAGCGCAGCGTGCCATCCCGGCGAACCAACTGCACACAGAGCATTTTTCCCTGCATATCCTTGAGCGGGATGTCGGGATTGTCAGATAGCAGTTCGACGCGGAACTCAAAGGGCTTCGACAAACTCTCGAAGGCATCAAGCTTGTTGATGAGCAATTGACCAGTAGGGCCGTCTTGATTTGGAAATGACAAGCGCAATAGACGATGATTCTGACGGTCCCCTACGAGATCACGTAAAACGGTTAAAGCTTTGCTCATGCATTATTCCAATCGCAGATTAACGGAAGACCTCACGCCGGCACACGTTATAAGCGCGCAAGGCATCTGATAAGTTATATTTTACCGTAATATCACTATGGCAATTAACAAATGCAATTATTGTTGTGTTTTTCTTAGCCGTTTGCGTCCAGAACTTACTTGCCGAGTCAGCCTCTCACATCACTTAGACCTTGGCGCCACCTTTAGCGACCCGGTAGCCGATGATCAGACCCTAGATATCGCCAGCACGCAGGTGCTCAAAAGCTCGCTGGCCAGCGGTGGTCTTGAGGTTGATCTGCTCGGTTACCAGGGGCTCGTGTGAGTCCTCGGAGTTTTCGACCCGGCGCCAATCGGCGTGTCGGTTTTGTGCGCCCGCAGCATGTGCGGGCGGTGCCGTAGCTATGGTCGCTGGCGGGGAGGCACGGAAGACGTCCTTAGCGACTTGATCGCCATGTGAGTCGGCGCCACCGAATACAGAGGCGTAACCCGCGACGATTCCCTCGCCCTGCGAAACGTACTTCTATGAGTGGTAGAAAGTGAGATGGCGACATTATGAGGATCCTTTAGTCCTGACGAAATTAAACATCGGTGAAGATGTTGATTTGACTTCGGCAGGCGTCCTGCGCCGCTGTTGAAGTGGAGTGGGCCTGCATCCCACGGGCATGATGATGGTACGAAGTTGACGTAACTCCTGACCAATTCCCATTTCCTGTAACGTTTTGTCCGATCGTTTACACAGTCGTCAGCGTAAGCTGCCTTCCTTCATACTCAAGCCAAGGTCCATCATTAACGTGTGCATCAGCGGTCCAGACGTGCTGATCAATGCGCCACACTGGGCCACCAGGTCGGCGGCGTTTGCGGCGTGGATAAATTTGGAGGTTATTTTGTACTTTCAGTTGGGTGGACGGCCAAGGTGCGCAGTTGTACCTGGAACCATGCGGTGGACTCCGGGATGCTCGCCAGGCTCTGCGAACTGGCCGCTGCGAGCATGCGAGCCTTGGCCGTGTCGCTGATCTGGGCACTTGCGCAGTACGTGTTAATCAGAGCGTTCAGGTCGGCAATCATCGCCAGCCAGACGGCGGGCGTGCGCGGTTGGATTGAGATTTCGGCCATGGCTTCCGCTTCCTTGCGCGTCAATCCGTCAACTTCCATGAACTCAGCGACCAGATCATTACGCCACGGTTCGGGGAACCTCGATTTTGGATATTTGGAGTTTGCTACCGCTACAGTTGCTACAGTTGCTACTGAGTGGGGAGCGGCAATATCGTTCGGCGCTTTTGCTACTGCTACAGTTGCTACACTTGCTACCGGAAGCGGCTTTTGACCGGCAACTGTAGCAACTGTAGCGCCGGTAGCAGTAGCAGAAGTCAGAAACCCTTTTTTCATCAAGTCGGCAAGTGCCATCACACCCCCCCGAGAATTTGTGGGTTGATCTGGATTTCGCGCTTGCGTCCTTTCTCGATCAAGACCGCCCTGCCGTGCTCGATCAGTTCTTGGATCGCAGCATTCAGCGCCCCCTTGTCACGCATCTTGGATGGGCCGTATTGGGCCACAACACGGGTCGATACCGTATCGCCGCCATTGGTCATGCAGTAAGCGACTATCCAATCCTCCAACAGCGCAGCATTCGCCAGGCCGTCAGGTAGCGCAATCTCCCCGAAGAACCGTAGCGCCTCGTTCAGATGCCATGCGGTGACGATGCTGGCGGATTCGAAGTGCTCGACGCTGACAGGTCCGATGCCTCCCGCAACGACGTGAAACAGTGCTGCCATCCTCGCTGCGTTGTCAGCGATCTTGCTGGCGACATCGCGCACATCCTGCAACTCGCCGCCTTGGCCCAGCCCGCTTTCTATCTCGTCGTGGAACTTGACCCATGCTGCCTTCGCCTCCGGGGAGAGCGTCAGCATCGCCGGCTCAAGCCCGCCACGTTCATTGATCGGCGGCGAAACTTGCAGGATGCAGTTTATCTGCGCATGGAACCGCGCAAGCGCTGGCATGTTCTCTGGCGGCTCGGTGAAAAACCGGGTGCCCTGGGTGGACGCCGGCCGCGCTATCAGAAAGCGAGCCAAAAACCCGGTGCCGCGTGCCAGGGTGCCGGTGCGGCCGATGAAGTCCATCAGTGCCGACTCCTGCACCTGCAATGACATGGTGAGTCGTGCACCGTCGACCACGTACGATTCGCCGCGCCGGTCGAACGTCAGCTTGGACGCATCCCATAGTTGGTTCAGGTTTGCCAGAGTGCGGAGCTGTGATTCCTTGCCCATGCCATGGCTACCAAAGACGGAGCCGGCCTCCGACGATATGACGCCGCCTGATGGCCACTTCTTCGCCAAGGAGTAGGTAAGCGCCTCTGGCGTGAAGTCGCTGTAGATCAGCCTCGGCACGCGTGGAGGCTCTGGCTTCATCTCCTCATGTTTGCGCAGTGCGTTTTCGGCCTGGCCCGTGTCCTTGGCGCTTTTGGCAGCAAGTTTGATCGACTCCAGGATGCCAGACCGGATAGCGTCCCACGCGGCCTGATCCGCCTCGTATCGCTTGATATCGACCTGGGCGTCTTCCTGCTGGCGGTTTTCGTGCTCTCGCAGTACCTTGCTTAGTATGCCGTCGCAGGTTGACTTGCGCTCGCCGCTCTCGGCCACCACTAGAAAGTATAGGCTTGTCGGGCCGCTGAGCTTTTCAGCCCTTGCCACGTCATAGTGGCTCTGAGCGGCCAGACTCAGGGCGGCGAGTGCGGAGCATGCCACCATCGCTTCCGGTGCCTTGGTGAAGCCCTGGACCTCCCGTACGGCCATCAGGACCACCTCGGGGAGCGCTTCGGATGGATAAGGCACTTCCGGCGTGCTGCGAGCAAGCGGCTCCGGTTTCGGCCAGGCAGCAGCAGCTTTCACTATGGACTCCTTTACGAATTTACGGGTAGCGACCAGGTCGGGCCCGGTATCCGCTGTCATCTGCTTGGCGGCGTTGATGGCCGACATAACCGCCTTGCCTCCCTCGCGCGCTTGCATGTCATTGAAGTCAGTTGGTTGGCCCTCGCCAGATTGGAAGGCAGGAGCTGCCAGCCAGCCGCCCACAGCAGCAGCCGCGGCTTTTGCCTTTGCCATACCCACATTGCCGTGTTCATTGAATCGGTCGTCATCGGCGCACACGATGATGCGGACCCCTGGGAGCTTGCCACGAAGCGCCTTGGCTACTGGCTCCAGATTGCCCGCGTTGAAGGCGACCGCCACGGGGTAGTCCGTCACAGCAAAGAGGCTGGCGCCGGTAGCGAACCCTTCGCAGACCAGCAGCGTATTGGTTGGCTTGCCGCCGAAGCTGTAGTAACAGCCTTTGACCTTGCCGTGCGACTTGAGGCGCTTGGTACCATCCTCATAGATGAACTGCAAGCTGGTGACCGCACCGGTAGCATCGCGGATCGGGACGATCAACGTGCGCTTGTCCTTGAACTCTTTCAGGCCGTAAGGCTTGATCCCTTTGCGTACGCAATAGGGGTTGTCCTCGGTCGCCTCTTGAGCGCCAGCCAGAATGCGCACGCACGCCGCCGCCGCGTCGGCTTCGAGCTGCAAGCGCGTGTGCTCGGCCTCCTGGCGGGCCTTGTCGACCCGTGCCCGGTACTCGGCATTCTCGATCGGCGTCATTGTCTGGTCAGACTTGCCGCACCACTTCTCCGACAGGTCAGTTTTCCAGTTGCCGAATGCCCCAGCTGGCACCCCGTCGCCGTGCAGGATGTACCAGGCTGATTTTTTCCCTTTCTTGTCGTCGGCGGCATCAAAGCGGCGCCGCTTGCCGTCCGCGATGATTTCGGCCGGCGCAAGGTCGTAGACGGCCATTGCTGCGCCGAACTCGGCCTCGATGTTGGTCATGGTTATTTGCATTGCTACGCCTCCGGCCGTGGTTGGAAGCTTCGGCCGTCGATCAGCGCGTACCCGTCCATGCCGTAGTGAATCGCTGCGGCACAGAGAAGCTGGTCACGCCCGCCGCGTCCAGTCTCTTGGAACTGGTCGATGACACGCAATACCGACTCGACCGAATGTGCAAGCCACTGCTGGCCGTTCTGGTCAACAAAGTAGATCCACGGCTTTCGGCCGGTGTCGCTGTCCAGGTCCAGGTCGCCGCCAGTGAAGCGGTAAGGGGGCACAGGGAATTCCACCGCAACAGGGGCGTTCATGCTGCACCGCCGATCTTTGCAACAGCGGCGCGCCAGATAGTCTTGCCTTCCTCGATACCAGCGAAGTAGGCATCAGCCGCTGCTGTGCCTGCTTGATACGGCATGTCGAAGTCCTTTTGCTCGATGCGGTGCTCAAGCGCCATGCGTGCGCCGGCCTTGTACTCCTGGCTGCGTGGCGTACGACCGTTGTAGAACGCGGTTTGAAAAAGCTGCTCGACGGACAGGGTGCCGACGGCTAGGGAATGTTGGGATGTGGTGGTGCTAGGCATGGTTGCCTCTGTAGGTAGGGTGTTAAACCCGCCGTTCATCGCCAAATGAGGGAGGCGGGCACAAAGCGAGGTTGGCGAACCGGTACCTACAGCAACCGGCATGCCCGAAGGCATCCCCGCCCAAGCCCGCCATTGAAGGCGTACAGAGGCAGTACGGACGAAAAAAAGCCGCTTGGAAGCGGATGTCCGCTGTAAGTAAGTCGAGTCGCCAAACCCGGTCGCTTCTTTTTTCGCAACTGGGTCAGAATAGTCCTCGATCCCGGCAGGCGTCAAGGAATTTACGCCAGGACGGCGAAGAATTTCAGCGACGGCACGACGAAGGGAGCACGAAGAGTGCAGAAGGGTGCACAGAAAAAAAGCTGCTCCCTTCGCTCCCTTCGGTAATTTCCTGCTCCCTTCGTGGAAGCTCAGGAGGGGCGCAATCATCGTGCGGCTCCGGCCTGGCGCTCGATGAAAGCATCAACCTCGGCGGCATCCCAAACGGTGACGGACTCGCCCAGCTTAAATGGTTTTGGGAACTTGCCTTCACGGACCCAGCGCCAGACGGTCGTGGCGCTGACCGGCAGCTTGCCAGGTCGTGCGGGTTTGGTTTTGGTGGCCGGTGTAGTGGCCAGCTCGCTGATGCGGATAACGCGTTGGTTCATGATCTACTCCGTAGTTATTCCGTGGCATGGCACGGTACGGGGTGAATCTTGATGTACGTGATTGTTTGTTAAAACCTCTGTGCTCGGCAGAGTGATTGCCGTGCTGCATGGTGCGCACTATGCAGCAGAGTGCTCAGCGTGCGGCACGGTGCGGTGTATGCCAGCACGCCTACAACTCAAATGTTTTTTCCCATTCCCGACACCAGTCCTCGATATTTTTTGTGCTTTCCAAGTATTCGCACTTGTCGACCATCGCGCGCGCAAATGCGGCTTTGCTTCTATAGCTGTCGGGCTTTTGGCGCCATTCCTTCCAGCAGTCTAAAACGAAGAGTTTTTCACCTTGCTTTGGGTCCCTGGCGTGCTTCTCTTTTGCTCCCAGAAAAGCCAATTCGGAACGCGCTTTTTGAAGTTCACCATTGCCGGTTGCAAGGGCTTGGTAATTCCCAAACGCCCTCACCGCATTTATTACGGCATGCAAATAATCCGTTCCAGTAACTCTGCCCATTAAAGCCATGTCGATCTCTTCCAAGCACGCAAAGAGGAAGTGGCCGGAGATGGTTTCAAAAAGCTTATCTCTCGAATCCGCAAGCTGCCAGAAAACGCAAAGTATCTCCATACTGGGTGTTATGGAAAAATCAGGTTGCCAGGACACACCATCTTGATTCTTGAAATCAAGATGGGTACCTTCTTTAGTCAGTACATCTGCAAAAATTCGGATCCCGTCTTGGTGCTCCAAAAAAAGCTCTTCAAAATCAGCTTGCGTCTCAAACTCCCCGATGGCGTGGTACGCGTCACTTCCTATGCGCCATAGCTGAAGCAAATCGTCGCTTTCGTTATCTTTGAGCCATGCAGGCACTGACCCTTTCTTATCAAGGAAGCGCTGGGCATCAGTCGAGAAAGAGTTGAACGGATCAAACGTCGTGAATTTCCGCGGCATCTTAAGTCTTCCTAATTTTGATTTGGTCTAAGTAGTCGGCCCATCGCTGCATCATCTCGCGGCGGGCCGGTAGATGGGCGGTCCGGTTGTAAGCCCGCCCGTTCGGGTCTTTCACGGCGTGGGCAAGCTGGTGCTCGATCAAGTCAACGCGCTCGCCCAGCACTTCATCCAGGATCGTGCGCGCCATCGCCCGGAAGCCGTGCGCGGTCATCACGTCCTTGGAGTAGCCCATACCGCGCAGCGCCGCGTTGACGGTGTTCTCACTCATGCAGCGGTCATTAGTGCGCACGCTGGGGAAAATGTACTTGCCATCCCCGCTCATGACCTGCACGCTGCGCAAGATGGCGATGGCCTGGGTGGACAGCGGCACCAAGTGATCAGACTTCATCTTCATTTTAGCGCCAGGGATGCGCCACTCTCCAGCGTCAAGGTCGATCTCGCACCACTCTGCCGACCGTAGCTCGCCAGGACGAACAAAGAGGAGAGGTGAGAGCTTCAAGGCGGCGATTGCGTACGGGTGGCCGGAGTAGGCGTCGATCGAGCGAAGCAGGGCACCCGCCTCCTGCGGCTCGGTGATGGCGGCGTAGTGGGCTTTCGGCACCACGGACAGGGCGCCGCGCAGATCGGCAGTAACGTCCCGGTCAGCCAAGCCGGTAGCGACTGCGAAGCGGAACACCTGGCCGCATAGCTGTTTAATCTTGTGGGCCGACTCGATAGCGCCGCGCGCCTCGATCTTGTGAAGTACGGCCAGCACGTCACGCGGGCCTATGGCAGCGATAGGCAGGTTTCCGAGCCACGGGAACACGTTGCGGTCCAGCCAAGCCGCGTTCTTCTCTTGGGTGCTCTCAGCCCTATTGGCGGCCGTCTTTTCCAGCCAAGTGCGCGCCACGGTCTCAAAGGTGGCCACGGCCACAGCCTGGGCGTGCTTGCCAGCGCGCTTGGTCGCGCCTGGGTCGATGGAGTCGGCTAGCAGCTGGCGGGCCTCATCGCGCCGCTCACGCGCTTTCGCCAGGGAAACATCCTTGTAGACGCCCAGCGCCAGTGTCTTGCGCTTACCCTCGAAGCGGTAGTCCATCCGCCAGTATTTACCGGTGGACTTCACCAAGAGATACATACCGCCGCCGTCCGCGTACTTGTCGCCGCTGGGCGTGTCGGTCGCCTTTACCTTGTCTACAAACGTCGCTGTCAGTGCCATGCTTTCTCCCCGTGACGGTATCTGGCGGTGACGGTATTTCGGGATACCGTCAGAAATACCGTCAGACGCTTGCCATTCTACGCCACAACATGGCACTGCTTAGCACAACAAAAAACCCGCGCCTCCTATGAGAAGGGCGGGTCTTGGTGCTTCTTGGCACTGCTTGATATTGTCTTTTGGTGCCGGGAGCCGGAATCGAACCGGCACGCTGTTTCCAGCGCGGGATTTTGAGTCCCGTGCGTCTACCTATTCCGCCATCCCGGCAACGCGACCCGCATTATGGCTGATTTTCCCGGATCAGGCAACTCTTTCGCATTTTTGCGCCCGGCTGTCATTACGCCAGCCCGGCGAACGGCGTATGATCTCGTCTACCTTGGGCTACCACGCCGTCCATACGGGCCGCGCGCACGATGAATAATAAGAAGATCCGCGAACTCATACTCGGCAAAGCGCTCGACCCGATGAAAAGCGAAACCCGCCACTCGATGGCGCTGGTCGCCTTCCTGGCCTGGGTCGGACTGGGCGCGGACGGCCTTTCATCCTCCGCCTACGGGCCGGAAGAAACCTTCCGCGCGCTCGGCGGCCATACCCACCTCGGCCTCTACCTGGTGCTGGCCACCGCCATCACCGTGTTCGTCATCGCGCTGGCCTACAACCAGGTCATCGAGCTGTTCCCCACGGGCGGGGGCGGCTACCGCGTCGCCACCAAACTGGTTGGCCCGTATATGGGCCTGGTCTCCGGCTGCGCGCTGATCCTCGATTACGTGCTCACTATCGCCATTTCGATCGCGTCCGGCGTCGATGCCCTGGCCTCGTTCCTGCCGCTCGGCTTCCAGCCTTATAAACTCTGGGCCGAAGCGTTTTTCATCGGCCTCCTTATCGTGATGAACCTGCGCGGCCTGAAGGAAGCGATCCAGATCCTGCTGCCGATCTTCCTCGGCTTCGTGGCCACGCACCTGGTGCTGATCGTGTACGGCATCGTCGCGCATGCGTCCTACCTGCCGCAACTGGTCCCGACCACCATGGTCGAGACGCGCGAACTGGCCAGCAGCATCGGCTGGACCGGCGTGGCCGGCATGCTGCTGCTGGCCTATTCGCAGGGAGGCGGCACCTACACCGGCCTCGAAGCGGTGTCGAACAACGTCAACCTGCTGGCCGAACCGCGCGTGCGCACCGGGAAGATGACCATGCTGTACATGGCGCTGTCGCTCGCCTTCACCGCGTCCGGGATCATCCTCCTGTACCTGCTGTGGGACGCGCAGCACGTGGCCGGCCAGACCCTCAACGCGTCCACCTTCAAGGCCATCATCGACAGCATGGGCCTGGGCGGCCCGCTGCTCAACCAGATCCTGCTGGTGATCGTGCTCGCGTTCGAGGCCGGCTTGCTGTTCGTGGCCGCCAATACCGGCTTTCTCGGCGGGCCGTCGGTACTGTCGAACATGGCGGGCGACTCCTGGGTGCCGCACAAATTCCGCTACCTCTCGACGCGCCTGGTCACCCAGAATGGCATCCTGGTGATGGGCATCGCCGCGCTGGCGATCCTGTTCTGGACCGAAGGGAAGGTGACCCTGCTGGTGGTGCTGTATTCGATTTCCGTGTTCCTCACCTTCGCCATTTCGCTGTTCGGCTTGTGCCGCTACTGGTGGCAGAGCCGCAACAACGAAGGCCAGAGCTGGGTGCGCCGCTTCCTGCTGTCGCTGACCGGCTTCGTCATCTGCGCCGGCATCCTGGCGATCCTGCTGTACGAGCGCTTCACCGAAGGCGGCTGGGCGACCATCGTCATCATCGCCGCCATCGCCGCGCTGTGCGTCACGATCCGCAATCACTACCGCGAAACCAAGGCCGCGATTCACTCGGTCGACGAAGTGTTCGCCAACCAGCCCTTCGGTCCCGTGACGGAACCGGTGGAGCCGATGGCGGATGACCAGACCGCCGTGTTCATCGTCGGTTCCTCGCGCGGCGGCGGCCTGCATGCCTTGCTGTGGGTGCTGCGCATGTTCCCCGGCCACTTCAAGAACTTCCTGTTCGTGAACGCCCGCACGGTTGATTCGCATGCGTATGGCGGCATCGGCGCGCTCGAAAAAATGCGCGAGGAAGCTGCCGATACGCTCGAATATTTTGTCGATTTCTGCCAGAGCCACGGCATGGCCGCGTCGTCGTATATCAGCTTCGGGACCGATGCCGTCGACGAAGTGACCAGGCAATGCGAAGCGATCAACCGCGAATATCCGAGTTCGATTTTCTTCACCAGCAAACTGATTTTCGCGACCGATAACTGGTTCACGCGCCTGCTGCACAACCAGGCCGCGCTGGCGGTACAGCGCCGCCTGCACCTGGAAGGCTTGCAGATGGTGATCCTGCCGATGAAGGTCTAGTGCACTCGTACGGACCGGAAAGCGTTAAGCTAGCTCAAGCAATTGTTCATTGCCTTCTGCAGCACGTTGCCATGCCCACTTGCCGCCGCTCTGCGAGACGATGATCCTGCTATTGCCTATGTGGTCAATCGCCTTGAGCGTGTCGACGGCTGCCGTCACGTTGTCAGTCCCATGATGTTTTTGGGTGTAGATGAGCCGTATCAGGAAGTCTTCAGCCTTGGGAATACGGCCTTGCTTTTCCCATTTCGCCACGGATTGTTCTGTGCAGCCAAGTAACTTGCCCAAGGTCTTCTGTGAAAGCAGTAACGCGCTCCGCAGGTAACGGAACTCGGCGCCTGACAGCTTGCCAGACTTATGTGCAAGCGCAAGGCATATGGCCCGTATGAGTCCATCGAGGTCCTGATATGAGACGGCTGTCCCATATGGCGTTTCTTTCTCGACGTAGCCATTTTTGAGCCATACGTTGCGCAAGCCTGCGGTAAAGTGAAGCACGATTCGTTCTCCTATGCGTACATCGCAGTGACGACGATCAGACCCGGGTCGTCACTGACCGCGACAATGACTGCAACCCGATGTCCGGCACTAAAATACACCATTTTGCATTCGACGGAACCCTTCATCGCGTTGGGCTCGGGAGGGCGCTTGATCCGCCCCGCTCTCAAGGTTTCAAGCACGCAGGCCATCGTGATCGTCCTGGAGCGCATTTTGGATGAACAGGGGAAGGACTCCGATGACCCACCGTGCAGGCAGCATCTGCTCAGCCGGCCGTGATGGCGGTGACCGACAACACGACGATGCATAAGCCGTGCTGATCGAAACGCCGTTTTCAACAAGTGCCAATCCCCATGCTACATTGTGATTTTTTCAATGTGGCCATCCATGAAACAACGCATCGTCGGTCTCGACCTGGCCCGGGCCCTTGCCGTCATCGGCATGGTGATCGTCAATTTCAAGGTCGTCATGCACGCCAGCGCGGCCGATGCCCCGTGGTGGCTGGCGCTCTTCGATGCGCTCGACGGACGCGCTTCCGCCGTCTTCGTGGTTCTGGCAGGCGTCGGCCTGTCGCTGATCTCACAGCGCGCGCGCCAGTCCGGCGATGCCGGCGCGCTGCACGCCGCCCGTGCCGGCATCCTGAAACGCGCCGCCTTCCTGTTCGTCGCCGGCCTGCTGTATGTGCAGGTCTGGCCGGCCGACATCCTCCATTACTACGGCGCCTACATGGTGATCGGCGCTGCCGTCCTGTCGTGGCGCACCGGTGCGCTGTTCGCCGCCGCCCTTGCCATGGTGGCCGGCTTCGTCCTGCTGGCCACGGCCATCGATTACGGCGCCGGCTGGAACTGGGAAACGCTGGCCTACGCCGGCTTCTGGAGCCCGGCCGGCTTTGTCCGCAACCTGTTCTTCAATGGTTTTCACCCGGTCTTCCCGTGGGCCGGATTCCTCTTGCTCGGCATGGCCGCCGGGCGTTTCGACCTGCAGTCGCCCGCCGTGCTGCACCGGATTTTCATCACCGGCCTTGGCATGGGCATCGCGGCCGAATCGGCCATGCTGATCGGCGCCATGTACGCCACGCCAGGCGAAGGCATCTGGGCCCACCTGTGGTCATCCGGGCCGCTGCCGCCGCTGCCCCTGTACTGGATCGCTGGCGCCGGCGACGCCCTGGCGCTGATCGTGGCCTGCGTCTGGATCGGTGAACGCTGGCGCAACGCGCGCCTGCTGGCGCCCCTGGTCCACACCGGCCAGCTGGCGCTGACCCTGTACATCGCCCACGTCGTGGTCGGCATGGGCGTGCTCGAAGCGCTTGGCTTGCTCAATGGCCGCACGCTCGCCTTCGCGGTGACCAGCGCGCTGCTGTTCTCGGCCGGCGCGGTGCTGTGCGCGCACCTGTGGCGCCGGCGTTTCGCGCTAGGCCCGGTCGAGTGGCTGATGCGGCGCTGCACCGGGTAAGCGCGTGCTCACTACGCCAGGGCGCCGTTGGCGCGCAAGACCTGGCCGTTGACTCAGGCCGCATCCGGCCCCGCCAGAAAACCCGCCACCTTGGCGATGTCGTCCTGGCTGGCCGAGGCGTCCCAGCGGCGCCAGCGTGCTGTATCCGCACCACCGGCAGCTGTCGGCGCGTGCGCACCTTTGCCGGATGGCTGAAGGAGGTTGTCGCCGCCGCCCGAACGGCGGCGCGGGGTTCAGGGCGCGCGCTGATACAGGCGGAAGCGCTCGTCGCGGTCGGCCGCGCGCCGGCCTTCCCACAGCAGGCGCCATTCCGCGCCCGGCGGCGGCTTGACCAGTTCGCGCTCGTCGTGCACTTTCACGCTGTCTTGCAGCAGGATCAGATCGCACTTGGCCGAGCCGATTTTATCGAACGGCAGCTTGCCGTAAAACGCCAGCGACGCGCGCTGCGGCGCGCCCACGTTGGAATTGATGCAGCCCGAATCGAGCGGCAGCGAGCTGGCGATCTGGCGCGCCACGCTGGCGTAGCTCTTGCTGTAATTGAAGTCCGGCAGGAACAGCGTCATGAGCAGCACCCACAGCAAAATCAGTCCGCCCGAGGACAGCACCACCGCGCGCCACAGCACCGCCGGCTGGCGCGAAATGCGCCAGTGAACCAGCGCGATCCAGCCGATGGTGGCACCCGCCGCCACCACGAACGCCAGCACCTCGACCTCGGGCCGGAAGCCCGGCAGCAGCTTGAGCGCATTCTTGGCCAGCTGCGCCGGCCAGCCGGTCAGCTTGGCGATCCAGAACAGCCACACGACCGCGCCCAGCATGGTCAGCACCATCACCGAAAACCAGTCGATGGCATTGATGGCGCCGCGCTTCATGGTCGGCAGCCCGAACGCGGCCATGATGGCCAGCGGCGGTAGCAGCTTGAGCAGGTCGCCGTTTTCCGGCAGCGGGTCGCACAGGATCAGCAAGGTGAGCGCGCCGACGAAAAACAGTGGCAGTACGATGTGTAGCAGATGGTCCTGGCGGCGCCAGGCGTAAATGGCCCAGCCGGCGAACGGCCAGGCCGGCCAGAAGAACCAGATCCCGACGCGGAAAAAGGTCTTGATCGAGACCCAGCTTGGCAGCCCGATCTGGCGCGCGGTCCAGCCCAGCCAGGCGCCGACCGGATTCAAGCCGTACGGCGCCACCAGCCAGGCCGGCAGTACCCAGACCATCGCGATCAGCGCGGCCGTCAGGACCGCCAGGCCGAGGTGGCGCAAGGTCGGCGCCAAAGGCACCGACAGGAAACGCGTGCACAGGAACAGGGCCAGCAGCAAGGTCACTGGCGTGAGTACGCCGCGCGTAAGCACCAGCGCGCCCAGCGACAGGCCGATCAGGACCGCATTGCGCACCGTCTGCGCTTCCACGTAGCGCACCGCGCGGTACAGGAAATAGGCGACCAGGCCGCCCTGCAGGGTCACGGCCAGGGTTTCGTGGCTGAACATCAGCAAGCCGAGGCAGCCGAGATAGATCAGCGCGGCGGTATCGGCCAGGGTCCGGCCATAGTCGTCCGGCTCGGGCTGGCCGCCGAAGGCCAGCCGCAGTGGTTGCGCATCCTGGCGCCGTCCCAGGTGGAAGGCGGTCCACCAGACCGAGGCCGTGCCGGCCAAAAAGATGCCGATGGTCGACATGCGCGCCGCCATCATGTCGCCCATCAGCCAGCCGAACAGCTTGATGCACAGCGCGCCCAGCCAGAAGGCCAGGGGGCCGTCGTCCGGCACCGGCATGCCGGCGATATTCGGCAGCAGCCAGTCGGCGCCGCTGCCGTGGGCCATGGTCCACATGATGCCGAAACTGCCAGCATCATCTTTCCAGTCGGCGCGCCCGATCAGGCCGGGCAGGATGTACAACAGGCCCAGCGCAAACAAGGCCCAGCGCGGGAGGGCGAGGGTGGCGGCGGCGGAAAGACGGACGGGTTTCATCGATAACGGGGGCATCGGGAATTGGGGTAGGACGTAGTATCAACGAAAAAAAAGCAGCCGGGGGCTGCTTTTTTGGGTATGCATGGCAAAAACTTAGCCGTTTGCAACCGCGGTTTTGGAGCCGACGGCGCCAAATTTCTGACGGAACTTCTCGACGCGACCGGCGGTGTCGACGATTTTGTGCTTGCCGGTGTAGAACGGGTGCGATTCAGCCGACACCTCGATTTTCACCAGTGGGTATTCTGCGCCCTCGTGGGTGATTTTTTCGCGGGTCTGGATGGTCGAACGGGTAACGAATTTGAAATCGCACGACAGGTCGTGGAAAACAACGTCGCGGTATTCTGGATGGATATCTTTACGCATGGTCTTGCCTCGGTTAGTTTGGTAGCCAAACTGCACTTCGTCGGTCGTCTTGCCTCGTGACCCGATTGCCGCTCACTTGCCAGGGGTTAAATACTGCAACCGGCGATTATACAGCGATTTTTGCCCGCAGGGGTCAGACCCCGGTTTTTCCGTTGGGGGTCTGACCCCGGTGTCGCCGATAATGCCCGCAGGGGTCAGACCCCTGCCCGCAGGGGTCTGACCCCGGTTTTTCCGTTGGGGGTCTGACCCCGGTGTGGCCGATGTTGCCCAGAACGAAAAAAGGACGGCCGCAGCCGTCCTTTCGCGATGCTTTCGGGGTGTTAGCCGCCGCGGCGCATCATGTCGAAGAACTCATTATTGTTCTTCGTGGCCTTCATCTTGTCGAGGATGAACTCCATCGCTTCGATCTCGTCCATCGAGTACAGCAGCTTGCGCAAGATCCAGATTTTCTGCAGCTGGTCGGCCTTGATCAGCAGCTCTTCGCGGCGGGTACCCGATTTATTCAGGTTAATCGCCGGATAAACGCGCTTCTCGGCCAGACGGCGTTCGAGGTGGACTTCCATGTTGCCGGTGCCCTTGAATTCCTCGTAAATCACGTCATCCATGCGCGAACCGGTTTCGATCAGGGCGGTGGCGATGATGGTCAGCGAGCCGCCTTCTTCGATATTGCGTGCCGCACCGAAGAAACGCTTCGGACGCTGCAGCGCATTCGCATCCACACCGCCGGTCAGCACCTTGCCCGAGGCAGGGATCACGGTATTGTAGGCGCGCGCCAGGCGGGTGATCGAGTCCAGCAGGATGATCACGTCCTTCTTCATTTCGACCAGGCGCTTGGCCTTTTCCAGCACCATCTCGGCCACTTGCACGTGGCGCGTGGCGGGTTCGTCGAAGGTCGAGGCAACCACTTCGCCGCGCACCGAGCGCTGCATCTCGGTCACTTCTTCCGGACGTTCGTCGATCAGCAGCACGATCAGGGTGCAGTCAGGGTGATTGGCCGTGATCGCGTGGGCGATGTGCTGCAAGATGACCGACTTGCCCGATTTCGGGGACGCCACCAGCAAGCCGCGCTGGCCCTTGCCGATCGGGGCGATCAAGTCGATGATGCGGCCGGTGATGTTTTCCTGGCCATTCATTTCGCGCTCGAGGCGCAGCGGCTCGTTCGGGTGCAGCGGGGTCAGGTTCTCGAACAGAATGCGGTGCTTGCTCGCTTCCGGAGATTCGCCATTGACCTTGTCGACCTTGACCAGCGCGAAATAGCGCTCGCCGTCTTTCGGGGTGCGCACTTCGCCTTCGATCGAATCGCCCGTATGCAGGTTGAAACGGCGGATTTGCGATGGCGAGATATAGATATCGTCGGTCGACGCCATATAGCTGGCATCGGGCGAGCGCAGGAAGCCGAAGCCGTCCGGCAGCACTTCGAGAGCGCCGTCGCCAAAAATCTGTTCGCCTGATTTCGCGCGCTTCTTGAGAATGGCGAACATCAGTTCTTGTTTGCGCAGGCGGGCTGCGTTGTCGATATCGAGGCCAATCGCCATCTCCAACAGAGCGGAGACGTGCATGGCCTTCAGTTCAGATAAGTGCATGAGTTGAGTCCCGTGACGGGAAGTAAAGGTAGGGGAGGGAACTGCGTGGGTTAATCATCTGGGAAGAAATCAGTCGAGGCCAAACGCTTCCCGGCCGGACAAGACGGCAGCGCGGGCGCGCTGCGGTCACGTTGTAATTTTACTCAGTCTTAAATATTGCTGTCGATGAAGGCGGTCAACTGCCCCTTGGTCACCATGCCGATTTTCTTGGCAGCGACAACACCGTTCTTGAACAGAATCAGGGTCGGAATGCCGCGGATCTCGAACTTGGGCGGAATGCCCTGGTTGGCGTCCACGTCCATCTTGGCGATCTGCAGCTTGCCTTCGTATTCCTTGGCAACTTCTTCCAGGATCGGGGCGATCGCCTTGCAAGGACCGCACCACTCGGCCCAGAAATCGACCAGCACCGGACGGTCCGACTTGAGGACATCCGCTTCAAAAGATGCATCGCTAACGTGTTTAATATTTTCGCTCATGTTTTCCTCTAAATGAGGTAGGGGGTCAATAACGCCTGGGGGATAAGCCGACCCTGCTTAAAGATCGCCAGCCAGTTTCCTTTTTCATCTTGCAACACCATGGTGGTGACGATGTGTGCAAATGCAATATAGGGAAGGGCGGCAGAGGGTGTCAGGCGGGGATTTAGCCGAAATAATAACCTATTTTCCCGAAAGGGGAGAAAGATTGTACGAATTCTCGTGTCCGGGGCTGTCCGGCACCAGCAGCGGGGCCAGCGCCGCCTGCAATTCCTGGGCGCTGATCGGCTTCTTGAAGGCGCCCAGCACGTTCAGGCCGTGCGCCTTGGCCAGCCGCTCGGCCGCCTTGCGCACCCCGCTGTCCATGCCCGAGAGCAGCATCACGCCACCGCCGAAGCCACCCGCGGCGGCGGCCTGCATGAATTCGATGCCATCCATGTCCGGCATCGACAGGTCGCAGATCAGCAGGTCCGGCGCATCTTGCGCCAGGCTGGCCAGGGCGCGCCGCGCGTCCGATTCGGCGCGCACCTCGAATCCGGGCGCCGGGCCGGCCGCGCTGCCGATATCGGCCAGCATCTCGGTCAGCAGTTCCAGCATGAAATGATCATCGTCCAGCAGCAGCACGCGGATGCGTGCGGCCGGGGCCTTTTTGGCGGGCTCGTCCATGGTTGTCTTTAGCGGCTGTTATTGTCGTTATTCACGTCACGCTTTCTCGCGCGTGCGCGGCCATTATCCCGGAAGTCGCCCCCGAAAGGCAGGTGTGCGCGGGTTTTTTTAGGCGTCGCTGGCAAATGTCGTGTTCTGCATGATTTGCTCGGTGATCTGCGCCAGCAGCGGCCACAGCTGGGCGACCAGGGCCCTGGCCTCGGCCCGTTCGCTGGCCGGGCTGCCATGGGCCAGGTTTTCCAGGCGCAGGCACAGCTCGCCCATGCCCATCGCCCCCACCGTGCGCGCCGACGACTTGATGCGGTGGCCCAGCTCGCGCACGCGCCCGATGTCGCCGGCCGCCAGCGCCGTTTCCATCTCGTCGAAGCCGGCCTGGGTGGTTTGCAGGAACTTGAAGGCAAACTTGCGCACCTTGTCCTGGTTGTAGCTGAGCAGCTTGGCCAGCACCGTCAGGTCGATCACTTCCGGGTCGCCCGCCACCGTGCGAAAGCCGGGCTGGGACGGCGCGGCCGGCGGCGCCGCCGCCGGCGGCAGGCGCAGCGGCAGCCAGCGCGCCACCGCCTCGCACAGCACCGCCGGCTGGATCGGTTTGCTGATGAAGTCATCCATGCCCGCCTGCATGCAGCGCTCCCGGTCCTCGCTGGTGGCGTTGGCGGTCATGGCCAGCACACGCAAGCCGGCCAGGCGCGGATCGAGGCGGATCAGGCGCGTGGCCTGCAAGCCATCCATGACCGGCATCTGCACATCCATCAGCACGCAGTCGAAACCGGTCTTGGCCAGCAGGTCGAGCGCTTCCAGGCCGTTCTGCGCCAGGCACACCACGCAGCCGGCTTCCTCCAGCATTTCGAGGGCGATCTGCTGGTTGAAGACATTGTCCTCGACCAGCAGGATGCGGGCCCCGCGCAGCAGCGCATCCTGGCCCGGCGGGCGCGCGCCGGCGGCGCTCCCATCCCGGCCGCGGCCACCGTGGTCGCCGACGGCGGCCGGATCGAGCTTGCCCACGCGCGCGGTGAACCAGAAGCAGCTGCCGCTGCCCGGATGGCTCTCGACCCCGACGTCGCCTCCCATCAGCTGCGCCAGCTGCTTGCAGATCGCCAGTCCCAGGCCGGTGCCGCCGTACTCGCGCGTGGTCGAGGTGTCGGCCTGCTGGAACGACTGGAACAGCTTGGCCGTCTGCTCGGGCGTCAGGCCAATGCCGTTGTCGCACACCTGGAAACGCAGCAGGCAATCGTCGGCGCGGTCGTCGATATTGTCGATCCGGATCGTGATGCTGCCGCTGTCGGAAAACTTGATCGCATTGTGGGTGTAGTTGATCAGCACCTGGCCCAGGCGCAGCGGATCGCCCTGCAGCGCCGGCGGCAGCGCCGGATCGAGCTCGAACACCAGCGCCAGGTCCTTGGTGGCCGCCTTCGGCGCGACCACCGTCGACAGGGTCTGGATCACATGGTCGAGCGTAAAGCCCACCATTTCCACTTCCAGCTTGCCGGCCTCGATCTTGGAAAAGTCGAGGATATCGTCGATGATGCCCAGCAGGTGCTCGCCGGCGAAGCGGATCTTTTCGATATAGTCGCGCTGGCGCGGATTCAGGTCGGTCTTGAGCGCCAGGTAAGCCATGCCGATCACGCCATTCATGGGGGTACGGATTTCGTGGCTCATATTGGCCAGGAACTGGCCCTTGGCCAGGCTGGCCTCCTCGGCCACCTTCTTGGCCTGGTCCAGCTGCGCGGTGCGCTGCTGCACGCGCTCTTCCAGGTGCTCGTTCAATTCGCGCAACTGCTGCTCGGTGCCCATGCTGGCGCTGATATCGACCATCATCGCGATCAGGTACTCGCTCTGGCCCTGCTCATTGCGCACCGGCTTCTGGATGGTGCGCACATGCAGCTCGCGGCCCAGGCGCGCGTTGTACACCGTCTCGACATCGTCGAGCATCACGCCGCCGGCAAAGGCTTCCTGTTCGCGCGCGCTGAGCATGCCGTGCCCGCCCTTGTCGTCCCCGCTCAACTGGGCAAAGGTCAGGCCGAACTGGCTCTCGCAGGCGCTGTTCATCAGCGTCACGCGGCCCTCGGTATCCTTGATGTACAGGCCGATCGGCATCATCTGCAAAATCTCGTGCAGGCGCGCCGCCAGCGCCTTGAGCGCCTGCTCGGCGCGCTGGCGCTCGCTGATGTCGCGCAGCGACACGATGGTCAGCGTATGGCCCTGCAACTGGATTGGCGTGCGATTGACCTCGGCCGGGAACTGGCTGGCGTCGCGCCGCTGCGCCGTGAGCACCTGGTTTGGCGGGCCCGGCGTGCGCACGCCCGGCGCCAGCTGCTCGGCCTGCATTCCGGCCAGGGTCTCGAGCGCATAACCGAAGCTGCTCGCGCACAGATGGTTGGCGTGGCGGATGCGGCCCTCGGCATCGAGCACCAGCATCGCTTCCGGCGACGCTTCCAGCACCGCGCGCACGCGCGCCTCCTCGGCCTGCTTGCGGTCGGCGATATCGGCCATGGTGCCGCTCACGCCCAAGGCGCGCTCCCGGTCATCGCGTTCGACCACGATGCCGCGTCCCAGCATCCACTTCCAGCGCCCATCCTTGCAGCGCATGCGGAACTCGCACGCCAGCACGTTGCCGCTGCCGGCCCCCTGCGACCTGAGGCAGGCGGACAGGTCATCCTTCAGGCGCGCCACGTCCTCCGGGTGCACATGCAGCAGCCAGGCATTGAAATCGACCGTGAATTCGTCCGGCCCATAGCCCAGCAACTCCTTGTAGCGCGCCGACAACACCAGCTCGCCGCTGTGCTGGATCCACTCCCAGGTGCCGTGGCCGGAGCCGTCCAGCGCGAAGCGCAGCAGGTTCTCGCTGCTGGCCAGCTGCGCGCGCGTGGCGGCCAGCACGCCGCGTTCGGCGCGCAGGGTGGCCCCCAGGTGCCGCAGGCGCCACAGGGCCACGCCCGCCACCAGCAGCAGCGCCGCCAGCGCCAGCGCGGCCAGGTAGGCCGGCGGCCCGTTCGCCTGCGGCGCCTGGTACAGGAAGCCATCGAGCGAAAACCCGGCCGGCAGCAGGCCAAGGCTGGCGTAGGCGGCCGCGATGGCGCGCCAGCGCTCCGGATTGCTGTAGCCAGGCTCGAGCATGTCGGCCTCCATCAGCGGCACGATGCCGCGCGCCTCGTACAGCAAGTGCTCGCGGCTGAGACGATGCGGATAGCGCGCCCGGATCAGGTCCACGAGATCGGCCTGGTGCGCCAGCGCATAGCTCCAGCCGCGCAGGGTGGCGGCGCGCATGGCGGCCGCGCGCGCCGGATGCTCGCGCAGTTCGGTCTCGCTGGTAAACAACAGGTCGCCGTAAAAATCGATGCCGGCCGTGCGCGGCGTGAGCATGGTAAAGCGGGTGTGCTCGCGTTCGAGCAGGTAGGGCTGGTCGGTGCTGAAGGCCGACATGGCCGCCACCCGGCCGCTGGCCAGGTCGCCCACGTTATAACTGTGGCGCATCTGGGCATAATTGGCCAGCGGCGCGCCGCTCTTCTTCATGAACACCAGCAGCTCCACGCTGTTGGGCGAAATCATCACCGTGCCGCTGGCGGGCAGCTGCGGCTTGCCGTCGGCGCCGGCGCGCACCAGCAGCACCGCCGGCGAATGCTGGAACACCGACGCCAGCACCACCACCGGCTTGCCGCGCGCGCGCGCCACCAGCAGATTCGAATTGGCCACCCCGTACTCGGCCGCGCCCGAGGTCACCGCCGACACCGCGTCGTCGCCGCGCTCGGCCTCGCGCAAGGTCACGTCCAGCCCCGCCTCGCGGTAAAAGCCCTGTTCCTGGGCCGCGTAATAGCCGGCGAACTGGAACTGGTGCTGCCACTTGAGCTGCACCACGACCTTTTCCAGGGCCAGCGCGTCGGCGCCGGTCAGCGCGGCCGCCAGCAGCGCGCATGCGCGCAGCCAGCGCACGGCCGCGTGGGAACGGGTGGACAAGATCGGAACGGGCATGGCGGGGCCATCGGAAGTGGAGTTAGGCTACCTCCATAGTAGCCATTTTTTGACTCTGGGAATTTACCGACAGGAATCTTTGCCTATCGTGCGGGCAAAAGTGTCGTATTTCTGCTCTGGATGAGAGCTGCGCCCCGTTCAGCCGACCTTGCCGGTGAACTGGTATAACTGGCCGGGATGCCACATTGTCACCACCGACGCGACCTGGCCCAGCGCATGCGTCTTGCGCTTGAGCACCAGACAACACTGGCGCGGCCCGATCGCCAGCATGGTGGCGATATCGCGCGGGGCGGGCAGGGCCTCGATGCTGTAGCTCGCGCTTTGCAGGGGCGCGGCCTTCATCAGATGTTCGTTGGGCGTGATGGCCGCAAAATCCTGGGCCAGGTAGTCCGGCGCGCAGGCTGGGTTGACCCAGCGGTCCTCGACCTGGATCGGCACCTCGTTCTCGAAGTGCACGATCACCGAATGGAACAGCGGCTGGCCGGGCGCCAGCGCGAACTGCAGCGCCAGCAGCTCGCTCGCGCGCGCCGTGTCGAGCAAGTGCAGGCTGCTGCGGTGACGGTGGCCGCGCGCGCGGATTTCATCGGCGATGCTGCGGATTTCCACCAGCGTGGCCTGGTACTTCTGCGGCGCCACGTAGGTGCCCGAGCCCTGGCGGCGCGTCAGCACCTGTTCCGCCGTCAGCTCGCGCACGGCGCGGTTGACGGTCATGCGCGAGACCCCGAACTGGCGCACCAGGGCCTGTTCGGACGGCACCACATCGCCCTCCTTCCAGCGGCCGGCGGCGATTTCGCCGAGCAGATAATCCTTGATGCGCTGGAAAATCGGCGTCGTGTCTTGCACAATCTGCTGTTCCAAACTACTCTCCGAAGGCCGGCTTAAAACCGGATTTTAGCACCGTGGGCGCGGCGCCGGATTCAAAAGCAAGCAGCGGGATGACTGCTGCCGCCGCGCCGTCTACGATGGGGGCATGCGAACAGGATCGCGAACGGGAGCAGCGCCATGAAAGCAGCAATGAACACAAGCAGCAGCACCAGCAGCAGCACTAGCGCCAGCAGCACCATCGGCACTGGCACCGGCTACGACAACGACGACGCGCGCTGGGCCGCGGTCCAGCGGCGCGACGGCGGCGCCGACGGCGTCTTTTATTACTCGGTACGCAGCACGGGCGTCTACTGCCGGCCCTCGTGCGGCGCGCGCGCCGCCCTGCGCGCCAACGTCGCCTTCCACGCCAGCGGCGCCGAGGCCGAGCAGGCCGGGTTTCGGCCCTGCCTGCGCTGCAAGCCGGACCAGCCGCCGCTGGCCGAGCGCCACGCCAGGATGGTGGCGCAAGCGTGCAGGCTGATCGACGCCAGCGAGGCCGGGCTGGACCTCGACAGCCTGGCGGAGGCCTGCGGCATGAGCCGCTTTCATTTTCACCGCGTGTTCAAGCAGCACACCGGCATTACCCCCAAGGCCTACGCCGCCGCGCGCCGCGCCGGCAAGGTCGACGCCGGCCTGGCCACGGCAGGCAGCGTCACCGAAGCCATTTACGCGGCCGGCTACAACTCCAGCGCACGCTTTTACGCCAGCGCCCCCGCGCGGCTCGGCATGACCCCCACCGCCTGGCGCGCCGGCGGCAGCGGCGCCGTGATCCGCTTCGCGATCGGCGCCTGCTCGCTCGGCGCGATTTTGGTGGCGTCGACCGACAAAGGCATCTGCGCCATTCTGATCGGCGACGACCCCGACCTGCTGGCGCGCGACCTGCAGGACCGCTTCCCCGCAGCCGACCTGCGCGGCGCCGACGCCGGTTTCGAAGCCACGGTGGCGCGCGTGGTCGGGCTGGTCGAAGCGCCCGGCGTGGGGCTCGACCTGCCGCTCGACGTGCGCGGCACCGCCTTCCAGCAGCGCGTATGGCAAGCGTTGCGCGAGATCCCGGCCGGGCAGACCGTCAGCTACGCCGAACTGGCCGCGCGCATCGGCTTGCCGTCCGGTGCGCGCGCGATTGCCGGGGCCTGCGCCGCCAATCCGGTCGCGGTGGCGATTCCCTGTCACCGCGTCGTGCGCACCGACGGTGCGCTGTCCGGCTACCGCTGGGGCGTCGAGCGCAAGCGCATTTTGCTTGATCGCGAACGTGACGGCGGCGAGGGTGGTGCGGCATGAATGTGGCGATCGACTGGGACCGCATCGGCGCCGACCTCGATGCGCACGGGTGCGCCGTGGTGGCGGGCTTGCTCGATGCGCAGCAATGCCGCGCCTATGCCGGTGCCTACGACGACGAAGCGCGCTACCGCAGCCGCGTGGTGATGGAGCGGCACGGCTTCGGGCGCGGCGAGTACCGCTATTTCGGGTACCCGCTGCCCGGGCACCTGGCGGCGCTGCGCGAAGGGCTGTATGGGCCGCTGGCGCGCATCGCCAACCGCTGGCATGGCGCGATGGGGATAGCCACGCGGTTTCCGGCGCGGCATGACGAGTTTCTGGCGCGCTGCCATGCGGCGGGGCAAGAGCGGCCCACGCCCCTGATCCTGCGCTATGGCGAAGGCGACTACAACTGCCTGCACCAGGACCTGTACGGCGAACACGTATTCCCCTTGCAGGTAGCGGTGCTGCTGTCGCAGCCGCGTGACGATTTCACGGGTGGCGAATTCGTGCTGACCGAACAGCGCCCGCGGATGCAGTCGCGGGCCGAGGTCGTGGGGCTGGGGCGGGGCGACGCCGTGATCTTCACGGTGAATCAGCGGCCGGTGAACGGCACGCGCGGCGCCTACCGTGTCACGATGCGGCACGGCGTCAGCCGCGTGCGCTCCGGGCAGCGCCACACCCTCGGCATCATCTTCCACGACGCCGAATAGTCCTACAACCGGGGTCTGACCTCTGATTAGCAATTTTTTGCTTGGGGCATATTTATTCTTGCTCCAGCGCCAAACCGGTGTCTGACCTCTGACTCGAAATTATTGCAATGGGTCTAGTCTCGATGCCTACCTTGACGTCGCGGCATCACATCTGTAGCGCTGGCAATCGCCATTTGTGCGATAAATTCTTCGCTTCCAAGAACGGCGTTGCCGTTGGTGGCTTTGCGCACTTGCTCGAGCATTGCCTGCGGCATTTCCTCTTGGAACAATGCGCGATAGTTGCACTCGCGCTCAGACTGTTCTGCTCCAAGCGCAGAATACAGCGCGTGTGGCTTGACGATGTTGTCCGCTTCTCCGTATGCGTTTGCTTGATAACTCGACCATCGGTAGTCCAGGGGATGAGCCACCATGCCGGCTCGTACTGGATTAAGCTCAATATAGCGTTGACACACGAAAAAATACTTCTCGTCCTGCACCAGGCACGAGCGATACCGTCCCTGCCACAGCGTTCCAATGCGTTGATGGCGCCGGTTGACGTATTGAACGTAGCGCTCTCCCAGCGACTTCATCATTACAGCCGGCGACGAGCAGGACTCGGGCGATATCAGCAAATGGATGTGGTTCGTCATCAGTACATATGCGTGCACGCTGCAGCTTGCTTGTTCAGCGGCGATACGCAACAGATCAAGATAGACGAGATAGTCTGCCTGGACGAAAAAACAGGGTAAGCGATTGTTACCTCGTTGGATGATGTGAAGGGGAACCTCGGGAATAATCAGACGATTTCGGCGTGGCATAAGGCACTCTGAAAAAAGGGGTAGGGGGCTAACAAGCTGCGTCAGCGTAACGCCTTATGCGACGTCGTCTTGTGCCTGCGTCAATCGCGCGCGTTTCGTTGCTAATCAGAGGTCATGCTAATCAGAGGTCAGACCCCGGTGGTGCCCTGTGGGGGCAATAGCTTGCGAACTGGAATTTAATTGCTAATCAGAGGTCAGACCCCGGTTGAAGAGGTCTGGTGCTGCATCAATCGCGCGCGTTTTATTGCTAATCAGAGCTCTGGCCCCGGTATTGCAACAGCGTGCGACCGGGAATTTAATTGCTAGTCAGAGCTCTGACCCCGGTTAAGCAACAAGTTGACGAGGAGGCAAAGCGCGCTACACTTTGGGCTTGCCCACCGAATGGAGACATGATGCGTCCGATCCCTCTGCAGTGCTGCCTCGCCATCCTCGCCGCCCTCGGGGCGGCCGCGCCGGCGCAGGCGGACACCGTCCTCGATAACGCCAACGGCTATACCCTCAACAGCCGCAACGAGCTGCTGCGCTTCACTTCCCTGGCGTTCGACGACAAGGGCCGCATCCTGGCCGTCGGCAGCGCCACCCAGACCCGCGCCAAAGCGCCCAAGGCGCGCCACATCGACCTGCAGGGCAAAACCGTTCTCCCCGGCCTGATCGACGCCCACGGCCACGTGTTCGGCCTGGGCGAGATGCTCACCCAGCTCGACCTGGCCGGCAGCGCCACCCTGGCCGACGCCCTCACATCAGCTTCCGACTACGCGCGCGCCAATCCCTCGCACCCCTGGCTGCGCGGACGCGGCTGGAACCAGGAGATCTGGAAACTGGGCCGTTTCCCCACCGCCGCCGAACTCGATGGCGCCGTCGCCGACCGCCCCATCTGGCTTGAACGCGTCGACGGCCACGCCGGCTGGGCCAACACGCGCGCTCTCCAGCTGGCCGGCATCACCAGGGACACCCCCGACCCGGCCGGCGGCAAGATCGTGCGCGACGCCGATGGCAACGCCACCGGCGTCCTGATCGACGCCGCCCAGGAGCTGGTCGCCAACGTCCTGCCCAGGCAGTCCGAGGCCCAGGCGAAAGTCGTCCTCGACCGCGCCCTCAAGCAGATCGCGCACATGGGCCTGACCGGCGTGCACGATGCGGGCATCAACGTCGGCCAGGATGCCCTCTACCGCAGCTACGCCGACCAGGGCAAACTGACCGCGCGCGTGTACGCCATGATCGGCGACGTCGGCGCCGACTTCGACCAGCTTTCGGCCAAGGGCCCGCTCAAGACCTACGCCAACGACCTGTATGCGCTGCGCGCGGTCAAGCTGTATGCGGACGGCGCCTTGGGCAGCCGCGGCGCCGCGCTCATCGCGCCCTACAGCGACGAACCCACATCGCACGGCCTGCTGTTCCGCCAGAACGCCGATATCCACGCCATGATGGACAAGGCCATGCGGCGCGGCTACCAGGTCAATGTGCACGCCATCGGCGACGCCGGCAACCGCCAGATCCTCGACGGCTACCAGCAGCTGATCCCGCGCTATCAAAGCAAAGGCGGCGCCGCGCTGCGCCACCGCATCGAGCATGCGCAAGTCGTGGCACCCGCCGATATCGCGCGCTTCAAGACCATCGGCATCGTACCGTCGATGCAGCCGACCCACGCCACGTCCGACATGAACATGGCCGAACAGCGCGTCGGCCCGCAGCGCATCAAGGGCGCCTACGCCTGGCGCACGTTTCTCAAGCAAGGCTCGCGCATCGCCTGCGGCTCGGACTTCCCGGTGGAGTCGTCCAAGCCCTTCTTCGGCATCCACGCGGCCGTCACGCGCCAGGATGCGGCGGGCCGGCCGGCCGCCGGCTGGTACGCCAACGAGGCCATGACGCTCAAGGAAGCGCTGCGCTGCTTCACCCTGGACGCGGCATGGGCCGGCCACCAGGAAAAATCCACCGGCTCGCTGGAAAAGGGCAAGTGGGCCGATTTCATCGTCGTCGACCAGGACCTGTTCACCATGCCTGTAGCCGATATCCACAAGGTCGGCGTGCTGCAAACCTGGGTCGGCGGGCGCCAGGTGTTCAAGAAAGAGTGAACAGGAAGGAGGAAACAGCGGGCGCATAAATGATTTGACTTGGTTGTATATACAACTTAGACTTTGAAGCTGCACGGGGCGCGTGCCGCCTGCGTACGCGCCTGCCCCTAAACTCTTGAAGGAGATGCCATGACCACCGATCCGACCAGTTTCGATGATGATCCCCGCTTCGACGCCAGCCGCACGATCCGCGCCCCGCGCGGCACTGAACTGGCTTGCAAAAGCTGGCTGACGGAGGCGGCCTACCGCATGATCCAGAATAATCTGGATGCGGAGGTGGCGGAAAATCCCAAGCACCTGGTGGTCTACGGCGGCATCGGCCGGGCCGCGCGCAACTGGGCCTGCTACGACCAGATCCTGGCCTCCCTGCGCGAACTGGAAGACGACCAGACCTTGCTGATCCAGTCCGGCAAACCGGTCGGCGTGTTCCAGACCCACCCGGACGCGCCGCGCGTCCTGATCGCCAACTCGAACCTGGTGCCCAAGTGGGCCAACTGGGAACACTTCAATGAACTCGACCGCAAGGGCCTGTTCATGTACGGGCAAATGACGGCCGGCAGCTGGATCTACATCGGTACCCAGGGCATCGTGCAGGGCACCTACGAAACCTTCGCCGAGGCGGGGCGCCAGCATTTCGGCGGCGACTGGGGCGGACGCTGGATTCTCACCGCGGGCCTGGGCGGCATGGGTGGCGCGCAGCCACTGGCGGCCACCTTCGCCGGCGCGGTCTCGCTCAATATCGAGTGCCAGCAAAGCAGCATCGACTTCCGCCTGCGCACGCGCTACCTGGACAAGCAGGCCAAGGACATTGACGACGCCATCGCCCTGATCAAGCAGCACACGGCCGCGCGCGAAGCGGTGTCGATCGGATTGCTGGGCAACGCGGCCGACGTGCTGCCGGAGCTGGTGCGGCGCGCCAGGGCGGGCGGCCTGGTGCCGGACATGGTGACCGACCAGACCTCGGCGCATGACCTGATCAACGGCTACCTGCCGCGCGGCTGGACCGTGGAGCAGTGGAAGGCGGCGCAAAAAGACCCGGCGCAGCACGCGCGCCTGACCGCCGACGCGGCGGCATCGTGCGCGGTGCATGTGCAGGCCATCCTCGATTTCCACGCCATGGGCGTGCAAGCGGTCGACTACGGCAACAACATCCGCCAGGTGGCCAAGGACCAGGGCGTGCTCGATGCCTTCGCTTTCCCGGGCTTCGTGCCGGCCTACATCCGGCCGCAGTTCTGCGAGGGCCGCGGCCCGTTCCGCTGGGTGGCGCTGTCGGGCGACCCGGAAGATATCTACAAGACCGATGCCAAGATCAAGGAACTGTTCCCGGAGCAGAAGCAGGTGCACCACTGGCTCGACATGGCGCGCGAGCGGATCGCCTTCCAGGGCCTGCCGGCGCGGATCTGCTGGCTGGGCCTGGGCGAGCGCCACATCGCCGGCCTGGCCTTCAACGAGATGGTGCGCACGGGCGAACTGAAAGCGCCGATCGTCATCGGCCGCGACCACCTCGATACCGGCTCGGTCGCCAGCCCGAACCGCGAAACGGAAGCCATGCGTGACGGTACCGATGCGGTGTCCGACTGGCCGCTTCTGAACGCGCTGCTCAATACCGCCGGTGGCGCCACCTGGGTGTCGCTGCATCACGGCGGCGGCGTCGGCATGGGCTACTCGCAGCATTCGGGCGTGGTCATCGTGGCCGACGGCACCGATGCCGCCGCCAAACGGCTGGCGCGGGTGCTGGTCAACGACAGCGGCTCGGGCGTCATGCGCCACGCCGACGCCGGCTACGAGACGGCCGTCGCCTGCGCCAAGCGCAATGGCCTGAACCTGCCGATGGTTCCCTAACTCCGCCAATCACGCATATCTGAACAGAGCAAACATGAACACGACTTCGAACCAAGGCTGGACCCTCACTCCCGGCGCAATGAGCATGGCCGACCTGCGCGCTGTGTGGGCCGCGCCAGGCGCGCTGACGCTGGCGCCATCGGCTTACCCCGTCATCAGGGCCTCGGCCGCGGCGGTGGACGCCATCGTCGCCAAGGGCGACGCCGCCTACGGCATCAATACCGGTTTCGGCATCCTGGCCAAGACCCGCATCCCGGACGAAAAGCTGGAAGAATTGCAGCGCAACCTGATCCTGTCGCACTCGGTCGGCACCGGCGCGCTGCTGTCGGACGCGGTGGTGCGCCTGATCATGCTGATGAAAATCGGCAGCCTGGCGCGCGGCTTTTCGGGCGTGCGGCCGCTCATCATCGATACCCTGATCGCGCTGTACAACGCCGGCATCATGCCGGCCATTCCGGCCAAGGGCTCGGTCGGCGCCTCGGGCGACCTGGCGCCGCTGGCGCACATGACGCTGGCCATGCTGGGCGTGGGCCAGGTGCGCGTGAACGGCGAGCTGCTCGAAGCGCTTGACGCGCTCAAGGCGGCCGGCATCGAGCCGGTGGTGCTCGGTCCCAAGGAAGGGCTGGCGCTGATCAACGGCACCCAGGTTTCGACCGCGCTGGCGCTGCATGGCCTGTTCATGACCGAACGCCTGCTGGAAGCGGCCATGGTGGCCGGTTCCCTGTCGCTGGATGCGGCCAAGGGCAGCGATGCGCCGTTCGACGCGCGCGTGCATGAAGTGCGCGGCCAGCCGGGCCAGATCGCGGCGGCCGCCATTTATCGGCAACTGGTGGCGTCGAGCGCGATCCGCGCCTCGCACCTGGTCGGCGACGAGCGCGTGCAGGACCCGTACAGCCTGCGCTGCCAGCCGCAAGTCATGGGCGCGATCATGGACCTGATCGCGAACGTGTCGCGCACCCTGCTGATCGAGGCGAATGCCGTCACCGACAATCCGCTGATCTTCGCCGACACCGGCGAGATCATCTCGGGCGGGAACTTCCACGCCGAGCCGGTCGCCTTCGCGGCCGACACGCTGGCGCTGGCGATCGCCGAAATCGGCGGCCTGGCCGAACGCCGCATCGCGCTGCTGATCGACGCCACCTTGTCGGGTCTTCCGCCGTTCCTGGTGCGCGAACCGGGCGTCAATTCGGGTTTCATGATCGCTCACGTCACCGCCGCCGCGCTGGCGTCGGAAAACAAGTCGCTGGCCCACCCGGCCAGCGTGGACAGCCTGCCCACCTCGGCCAACCAGGAAGACCATGTGAGCATGGCGACCTTCGCGGCGCGCCGCCTGGACGAGATGGCGCACAATACGGCGGTGATTGTCGCCATCGAGCTGCTGGCGGCGGCGCAGGGGATCGATTTCCACCGTCCGCTCACGTCTTCGCCGCACCTGGAGCACGTGCACCAGCAACTGCGCCAGAAGGTGCCGTTCTTTGATGCCGACCGCTTTTTTGCCCCGGATATCGAGGCGGCGCGCCAGATGGTGCTGGACGGCGAGTTGAGTGCTTCCTGCAAGCCGCTGTTCGCGGCGCTGTACAGCGCTGTGCCGTCGAATTGATAATCAGGCCATAATGCAAAAAAGGTAAAGGTGGGCGATCATGGATTTTGACTTCAAGGCGGGCAGTATTGCTTTGCTGGTGTCGATGCCGCACGTGGGCACCGACATCCCGGACGACATCGCGGCGCGCTTCTCGCCTGACGCGCTGGCTCGTCCCGACACCGACTGGCACCTGGCGCAGCTGTACGGTTTTTTGAAGGAGATGGGCGCGTCGACCCTGGCGGCGCGCTGGTCGCGCTATGTGATCGACCTGAATCGCCCGCCGGAAGACACCAACCTGTATCCGGGCATGGATACGACCGGGCTTTGTCCGGTCGACACCTTCGGCAACGCCGCCTTGTACAGGGACGGCCAGGCGCCAGATGAACATGACGTGCGCGGACGGCTGGTGCGTTACTGGCAGCCGTACCACCGCCAACTGCGTTCCGAAATCGACCGCCTGCTGGCGCTGCACGGCAGGGTCGTGCTGTGGGATGCGCATTCGATCGCCTCGGTGGTGCCGCGCTTTTTCGAGGGGCGCCTGCCGGACCTCAATTTCGGCAGCGCCCAGGGCACGTCGTGCGCGCCGGGGCTGGAACAGGCCGTGGTAGGCGTGGCGCAGGCGCAGGACCGTTTTTCGGTCGCTGTCAACGGGCGCTTCAAGGGGGGCTACATCACGCGCCACTACGGCCAGCCCGACGCGAACGTGCATGCGATCCAGCTGGAGATGTGCCAGGACCTGTACATGGATGAACACGCGCCGTTCGCTTACCGGGCGCAGGTCGCGGCCGAGGTCCAGCCGCTGCTGCGTCAACTTACCGAAGCGGCGCTGGACTGGGTGCGCTCATGAGCGAGCCGTGCACCCTGTTTGCGCGCCAGGCCTTGCTGGCGCACGGCTGGGAGGCCAACGTCCTGCTCGAATGGGATGCCGGCGGCACCCTGCTGACGGTTGCGCCGGGCGCCGTGCATGCCGGCGAGCCAATCGCCGACCTGGTCTTGCCGGGCATGGTCAACCTCCATTCGCACGCTTTCCAGCGCGCCCTTGGCGGCCTGACCGAAACCGCTGGCGAGGGGCCGGACAGCTTCTGGACCTGGCGCCAGCTGATGTATCGCTTCGCGCGCAATATCACGCCGCAGCATATCGAGGCCATCGCCGCGCAGCTGTTCTCGGAATGCCTGCGCCACGGTTACACATCGGTGTGCGAATTCCATTACGTGCAGCGCGACCAGGATGGCGCGCTGTACGCGCGGCCGGCGGAAACGGCCGAACGCGTGGTCGCCGCGGCGCACCTGGCCGGCATTGGCGTGACCATGCTGCCGGTGTTGTACAGCTACGCGGGCTTTGGCGAAAAACCGCTGGCGCCGGAGCAGCAGCGCTTCCGCACCGATGCCGCCGACGTGCTGCGCATCGTCGACGCGCTCGAACCTTTGCGTAGTAGCCAGGTCGAAGTCGGCGTGGCCCCGCATTCGCTGCGCGCGGCGTCGGCGGGCCAGATCCGCGAGGTGCTGGCGGCGCTGCCAGCGGCCCGTCCGCTGCATATCCACATCGCCGAGCAGCAGGGCGAGGTGGAACAGTGTTTGGCGTTGACCGGACAGCGCCCGGTACGCTATTTGATGGAGCAGGTGGCGCTCGATGCGCGCTGGTGCCTGGTGCATGCCACCCATCTGGACCAAGGCGAAACCGCCGCGCTGGCAGCCAGCGGCGCGGTGGCGGGCCTGTGCCCGACCACGGAAGCGAACCTGGGCGACGGCCTGTTTCCGCTCGCGCCTTATCTGGCGGCCGGCGGGCGCATCGGCATCGGCAGCGACAGCCACGTGTCGCAGTCGCCGGTGGAGGAATTGCGCTGGCTCGAATACGGCCAGCGCCTGCTGCACCAGAAGCGCAATGTGGCGGCCTCTCCAACGCAGCGCCGCGTCGGCGACTTTTTGTGGCAAAGTGCCTTGCATGGCGGAGCCCAGGCCAGCGGGCGCCCGGTGGGCGTGCTGGCGGCCGGCAAACGGGCCGACCTGCTGGTGCTCGACAGCGAGCATCCCAACCTGGCCGGCATCGGTCCGGAGGATGTGCTGGGCAGCTTCCTCTTCTGCGGTAACGACAATCTTGTCAGGGATGTGATGGTGGGCGGCCGCTGGGTCGTGCGCAATCACGAGCACATTGCGCAAACGGCGATTGCGCAGCGCTACAAACAGACCATCGCCGAACTGCGCAAGCTACGACCATGACCATCCTGATTCCCTATGCCAGCCTGGAAGCGTCCCCGTGGAAGAACGGCGGCGGCAGCACCACCGAAATCGCCATTTCGCCGCCGCTGGCGGGGCTCGACACGTTTGATTGGCGCATCAGTCTCGCTACCATCGCCAGCAGCGGACCGTTTTCGGTCTTTGCCGGCATCGACCGCACCCTGGCGCTGGTCGACGGCCCGGGCGTGACGCTCGATATCGATGGTGACAGCCGCTTTGTGCTGGGCGACGACGATCCGGTGCTGGAGTTTGCCGGCGAAGCGCAAGTCATCGCCACCGTCGGCGAGCGGCCGACCACGGACTTCAACGTCATGACGCGGCGCGCGCGCTGTTCGCACCAGCTGGGCAAGCGCAGCCTGTCGGGCACGTCCGGCTTTGCCACCCGCGCCGATGTGACGATCTTGTTCCTGGCCGAAGGCGACAGCCTGGAAGTGAGCGGCGACGATGAGCGGATCGGCATGGTGCGCTACGACGCGGTGCTGTTCGAGGGCGAATCCATCTGGACGCTCGAAGCGGGCCAGGCGACAATTTTCATTGTCGATATTTACTTCCATGAGGACTAGCCGATGACATCCTGCGACGCGCGATGCGACGCGCTATGCGACGCGCTATGCGACGCGCTATGCGACGCGCTCTTTACCAATGTGCACCTGGCCACCATGGAGCAGGGCTACGGCGAACTGCGCGACGGCGCGATTGCGGTAAAGGATGGACGCATCGCCTGGCTCGGGCCGCGCGCCGAGGCGCCGCCGGCCGCCAGCGTGCACGATGGCGGCGGCTGCTGGCTCACGCCCGGCCTGGTCGACTGCCACACGCATATTGTCCACGCGGGCAACCGCAGCGACGAATTCGAGGCGCGCCTCAATGGCGCCACCTATGAAGATATTGCCAAGTCAGGTGGCGGCATCATGTCGACCGTGCGCGCCACCCGCGCCGCATCGGAAGATGAGCTGCTGCGCCAGAGCCTTGCGCGCGTGGCCAGCCTGCTGGCCGAAGGCGTGACCACGCTCGAAATCAAGTCCGGCTATGGCCTGACCCTGGACGACGAGGCCAAGATGCTGCGCGTGGCGCGCCGCGTGGGGCAGGTGCTGCCGGTGAGCGTGTCCACCACCTTCCTCGGCGCGCATGCGCTGCCGCCGGAATTTGCCGGCCGCGCCGACGACTATGTCGACGAGATCTGCCAGCGCATGCTGCCGCAACTGGCGGCCCTGGGCCTGGCCGATGCGGTCGACGCTTTTTGCGAGCGCATCGGCTTTTCCAGCGCCCAGACCGAGCGCATTTTCGAGGCGGCGCGGCGCCACGGCCTGCCGGTCAAGCTGCATGCGGAGCAGCTGTCGGACCAGGGTGGGGCCGAACTGGTGGCGCGCTTCGGCGGACTGTCGGCCGACCACCTCGAACACCTCAGCCTGGCCGGCATCGATGCGATGGCGGCATCCGGCACGGTGGCGGTGCTGCTGCCGGGTGCTTACTACTTCCTGCGCGATACCGTGCAGCCGCCGGTGGCGGCCCTGCGCGCCTCCGGCGTGCCGATGGCGGTGGCCACCGACTGCAATCCCGGCACCTCGCCGATGACGTCGATCCTGCTGGCGATGAACATGGCCTGCACCCTGTGGCGGGTGACGCCGCAGGAAGCGCTGGCCGGCGCCACCATCCACGCCGCGCGCGCGCTCGGGCGCGATGCCGACATCGGCTCGCTGGCGGTCGGCAAGCGCGCCGACTTCGCGCTGTGGGATATCGCGCGGCCGGCCGACCTGTCGTACGCGATCGGTTTCAATCCCTGCCGCGCGGTGGTCAATGCGGGCGTGCTGCGCAAACCGGTGGTAAGCTTGCCCGGTTAAATTTTCGGGAGAGTGCCGTGCGCACCTTTTTTGCCACGGCCTTGCGCTGGCTATCTGTCTTTACGCT
This sequence comes from Massilia frigida, assembly GCF_011682175.1. GTDB lineage: Bacteria > Pseudomonadota > Gammaproteobacteria > Burkholderiales > Burkholderiaceae_D > Telluria_A > Telluria_A frigida. The sequence goes on along the minus strand of NZ_WHJG01000013.1, from coordinate 56,323 downwards.
GGTCCTTGGAGGCGCCGCCACGGCGGCCGATGGCGAACCCCTGCGCGTCGGTTCCAAGCGCTTTACCGAGTCGTACATCCTGGGCGAAGTGCTGACCCAGGCTGCGGCCGCCCACGGCGCCAGGGCCGAACACCGCCAGGGCCTGGGCAATACGGCGATCGTGCTGGCCGCCCTGCAGGCCGGCAGCATCGACGTGTATCCCGAATATAGGGGCACGATCGATCTCGAAATCCTCAAGAACACGTCCGCCAGTTCGCTCGACCAGATGCGCGCGGCCCTGAAACCCATGGGCCTGGGCGTGGCGCTGCCGCTGGGTTTTAACAATACCTATGCGCTGGCCATGCGCGCCGACAGCAAGGGCATCGACAGCCTGTCGGACCTGGCGCGCCAGCCGGCGCTCAAGCTCGGCCTGTCGCACGAATTCATCGGCCGCGCCGATGGCTGGCCGGGCCTCAAGCAGCGCTACGGCTTGCCGCACACGCCGCGCGGCCTCGATCACGGCATCGCCTACGAGGCCCTGGCGCAGCGCCAGGTCGACGTGATCGACATTTACTCGACCGACGCCAAGATTCGCCAGTACGGCCTGCGCGTGCTCAAGGACGACCTGGGTTATTTTCCGCGTTACGACGCCATGCTGCTGTACCGGCTCGATGCGCCGCAGCGCTTTCCGGCCGCGTGGGCGGCCATCGCGCAACTGGAAGGGCGCATCACGGCCGAACAGATGATCGCCATGAACGCGCAAGTGGAACTGGAAGGGAAGAGTTTCGCCGCCGTGGCCAAAAACTGGCTGACTCCCGCCAAGGGCGCCCAAGGGGCGGCGCGCGCTGGCCTGATGGGCAAGATGTTCGATGCCAGCCTGTGGACCCTGACGCGCCAGCACGTGGTGCTGGTGCTGGCATCGGTGCTGCTGGCCTGCCTGGCCGGCATTCCGCTGGGGATCGTGGCCGCGTTCGCGCCGCGCCTGCGGCAAACGGTGCTGGCGCTGGCCGGCATGCTGCAGACGGTGCCGTCGCTGGCCTTGCTGGCGATCCTGATCCCGCTGCTGGGCATGATCGGCACCGTGCCGGCGCTGGTGGCGCTGTTCGTGTACGCGCTGCTGCCGATCGTGCGCAATACCTGCACCGGCCTGTTGGGCGTGCCGCAGGGCTTGCGCACGGCGGCGCTGGCGCTGGGGCTGGACCGGCGCGCGACGCTGGTCCATGTCGAGCTGCCGCTGGCCTTGCCGGTGATTTTGGCGGGCATCAAGACGGCGGCGGTGATGAGCGTGGGAACGGCCACGATTGCGGCCTTCATCGGCGCCGGCGGTTTCGGCGAGCGCATCACGATTGGCCTGGCGCTCAACGATAACGATATGTTGCTGGCCGGCGCGATTCCGGCGGCGCTGCTGGCTTTGCTGACACAGGGGCTGTTTGAAGCAGGGGAACGCTTGATAGCGCGCCGCCGCTAGCGTTGCGTGGCGCGCACGCTGGCGCACGCGTTTGCGCGGCGTCAAGCACGCCGTTTTCGGGAGGATAATAATTGCTTACACCAAGTTACCGCTCTAAACAGAGGTAAGCAATTGTAAAGGCTAAAGAATTACCGGCAGCCGCCCACTATAGTGAAGCCGTAGATTGACTCCAGTCTCCCCTCCCCATTCGAAAAAAATGGGTTTGCCCACGGTGATTTTAGCCCGTGGGCTTTTTCTTTTCAGGACGCTGCAAGCTTGCCGAGGGCGTCGCCGTCGACGCGGCAGATACGCCAGTCCGGCAAGAGTTGCGCACCCACGCTTTTGTAAAAGTTGATGGCGTTTTCATTCCAGTCGAGCACCGACCATTCGAAGCGGCCGCACTGGCGTTCCACCGCCAGTTGCGCCAGCGCGCCGAGCATTTGTTTGCCGTAACCTTTTCCACGGTGTACTTGCTTGACGTACAGGTCTTCCAGGTACAGGCCCTTGCGCGTGAGGAAGGTGGAGAAATTGTGGAAGAACAAGGCGAAACAGGCCACCTCGCCATGTTCCACGCCGACCAGCGCTTCGCAGGAGGGACGCGCGCCGAACAGGGCGTCATGCAGTTGCGCTTCGGTGGCCACGACCAGGTGTTCGAGTTTCTCGAACACGGCCAGTTCGACGATCATGCCGTAAATATGGGCGACGTCGGACGCTTGCGCCGGGCGGATGGTGAAGGTGTTGTCGGAATTCATGGAACCTCGGGAATGGCGGCCAGGCAGGCGTCCGGCGCGGGTTGGGTGGAAGCGGGGGATGCGGCGGCGGGCGCGGGCGCACGCAGCGCCCAGGCGACGCTGGCCAGGCAGACGACCATGCCCAGCCATTCGACCGGGCCGGGCCGGTAATGTTCCAGCTGGATCGACAGCAACACCGAAATGACGGGCGTGACCACGCCGATGTACACGGCTTTTTGCGAGCCGATGCGGTTGATCAGGGTGAAGTAGGCGTTGAAGGCGATGACCGAGCCGAACAGCGACAGGTAGAGCAGTGCCATCCAGTAGCGCGGCGCGGCGGGCAGCACGAATTGCTGGCCGGTCGCAAGCGCCCAGAGGGCCACCATCGAGGTGCCCCAGAACATCGACCAGGCCATGGTCAGCATCAGGTTCGTCGATTGCTCGCGCACCTTGGCCACCACCACCGTGCCGGCCGAGCTGGCAATGGTGGCGACCAGGGCCAGCGCCAGGCCGAGCAGGAAGTGGCCGCTGCCGCCGCCGGCGATGTCTTGCCAGGCGCCGGCAATCGAGTGGTAGAACAGCATCGTCACGCCGGCGATGGCAATCATGCCGGCGGCCCAGGTGCGCCAGGAAATCGGCGTGCCGAAGGCGATGCGGCTGCAGATCGGAGTCCAGAACACCATCAGCGCGAACAGTACCGCCACCAGGCCCGACACCAGGTATTGCTCGGACCCGTAAGTGCACACATACGACAGGGCAAAAGTGAAGAATCCCTGCAGCATCACCCAGCGCTGGGCGCGCCACGGCAGGCGCAGCTTGTCGCCGCGCAGCAGGCACCAGGCAAACAGGGTGGCTGCCGCCAAGCCGAAGCGGTACACCACCGACACTGCCGGCGCGACTTCGCCCAGCTGCAAGGTGATGGCAAAAAAAGTGGAGCCCCAGATCAGGGCCGCGATCGCGAAGAGGAGTGGAGATGACATGCGGAAAGTATATGGGCATTCTCAATTTCCTGCCCGTCATCGCCATAAATGCGTCAGCGCGCCAACCTGTCTACCACGCGAGGTGCAGGCGGCGGTACAGGAAGCTCAGCACGAACAGCGGACCGATCAGCAGGAAGCGCAGGTCGTCGAAGAACGAGGGTTTTTTGCCTTCGATCTTGTGGCCGATAAACTGGCCGATCCATGCCAGCACGAAGATGGCCAGCGACAGCGGCAGCACGGTGGCGGGCGGCATCAGGCTGAGCAGGCCCAGCATCACGGCCGACATCGCCAGCATGCCGGCCGCGAACGGCTTCGACAATTTGAAGTAATAGCATAGCGACAGCAAGGTGACGGCCACGGCCGCGAACGGGTGGATCCACCAGACAATCCCGAGCAGGGTGAACACGATCACGGGCACGCAGACGAAGTGGATCACTTCATTGGTATGGTTCAGGTGGCTCTCGCTATATTTGGCGAGCAGGGTATCGATGGCGCGCGGCTGGGTAGCTTGGTCCATGGGAGTCTCCGGATTTTGTTGTTGTGGTTGGCTTGCCGGACGATTCTACACCCGTCTGGCGCCCTGCTAGAATCGCTGCCATGAACGATTTCCTGTCTTCCACGGCCGACCCGGACGCGGCACCGCTCAAGCGCTGTTTCGCGCCGGTGGTCGACGCGCACACCCGCATCCTGGTGCTCGGCAGCCTGCCGGGCGAACGCTCGCTGGCGCAGCAGCAATATTATGGCAACCGCCAGAACCGGTTCTGGATGCTGATGTCGGAAGCCACCGGGGTCGACCTGGTGGCGCTGGACTACGATGCGCGCCTGCAAGCGCTGCTGGCGCAGGGGATCGGCCTGTGGGATGTGGTGGCGCAGGCCACGCGCGAAGGCAGTCTGGACAGCCAGATTCGCGGCCAGGTCGGTAACGATCTGGTGGGATTGGTGGACAGCTTGCCGCAGCTCCGGACGATTGCGTTCAATGGCGGTACGGCGGCGCGGCTGGGCATGAAAGCGCTGGGCGAACACGCGCGGCGCTACCGTATCGTGTCCTTGCCGTCGAGCAGCCCGGCGTATACGGCACCGTATATGGAAAAATTGATAGTGTGGAAGACGTTGCGTGATGATCTATTGAAATAGACCAGCGCGACCGGGCTTGCACGTTCCGCCCGTGCAAGAGCGATACACGAGCTCCATTCACTTATGCAAATTGCATTGCACAAACAATAATTTTTATCTTGACGCTAGGTTGGCATGCGACTAGCATTTCTCTGCCACCCAAGGTGGTATACCGTTCGATTGAATTTCGCTATTTTTAGAAGGATACGAAAATGAAAAATCAAAATGGAATGAAAACGTTCGCGTTCAAGCTGGCCGAGAAAAAAGCCAAGGAAGCGAAACCCGCACCACAGTGGCAAGCGCGCGAAGGCGTGTCCACCGCCGGTTGCTCCGGTCCTGATGCGCGCGGCGACCGCCGCCCAGGTCGCGACAACGGTATCTATTGCTGACCGATTCGCTGGATAAAAAGCCTTGCTCATCGCAGGGCTTTTTTTCGTCCGCACCCCGCATCCCTCTTTTCATTGGCATATGGCAAACAAGGTTTTGATTGTCAGTAACAGCGCCGACCTGCACGTCGACCTGCTCATTCCCATCCTGCAGGCCAAGGGATGCGCGGCCTTCCGTCTCGATCTGGACGCCTTCCCGCGCGACTATCAAACGTCCCAGTGGTTTGCCGGGGGCGTGCTGCGCCAGTGGATCCGCCACCTGCCCACGGGCGTGACGCTGGACCTGGACGAGGTGGGCGCGGTCTGGAGCCGCAAGCCGGCCGACTTCTCTTTTCTCAGCCCCGACCTCGGCATCCAGGAACGCATCTACGCCAGGGCCGAAACCGAACAATCCCTGTTCGGCATGCTCTACACCCTCGATTGTTTCTGGATGAGCCATCCGCTGGCCCTGCGTGGCGCCATGTGGAAGGGCGAGCAATTGCAGCGCGCCGCGCGCATGGGTTTCCTCATTCCCGCCTCGCTCACGACCAATTCGCCGGCCGAGGTGAAAGCCTTCCGCGCCAGTTTTGACGGTCCCATGATTTTCAAGGCATTGTCCAGCCCCAACCTCGGTGGCGACGGCCTGGCCGACGCCGACCGCGTGAACGCCGGCGTCGGCACCACCCTGGTCGACCAGGCCATGCTCGAACAGCTGGAATCGGTCGGCGAACTGGCTTGCCATTTTCAGCAGTACATCCCCAAACAATACGAACTGCGCGTGACCATCATCGGCGAGCGCGTGTTCGCCGCCAAAATCCATTCGCAGGACGACCAGCGCACCGCCATCGATTCGCGCGACATGTCGGCCGCTATCGGCTACGAGGCGACCGTCTTGCCGGACGCGGTGCGCGAGCGCTGCCTGGCATTCGTGCGCAGCTATAACCTGCCTTACAGCGCGCTGGACCTGATCGTCACGCCGGGCCAGGACCTCGTTTTTCTCGAAAATAATCCGGTCGGCCAGTTCCTCTATATCGAGCAGTTGATTCCCGAATTCGCGCTGCTCGACGCACTGGCCGACCGACTCATTGAGGGGTGCGCATGATCCAGCCAGACCGTTTTGCCATGCAGGTCCAGATCAAGGGGATCGAAGCGCTGCGAAAAAGCCGCGTCCTGGTGTTCTGCGCATCCGATATCGATATGGAGATCCTGCCCGCCTTGTATGACCAGTGCCGCGGCATCGGCCGCGTGCCGCGCCTGGACGTGGTGCTGCAATGCCGTGGCGGCATCGTCAACGCGGCGCGCCGCATCGCGCTGCTGCTGCGCCAGTTCACCGACCACCTGGGCTTCATCGTGCCGTATCACTGCGAGTCATCGGGCACCATCCTGGCACTGGCTGCCGACGAAATCATCGCCGGCGACCTGGCCATGTTCTCGCCGATCGATCCCCACCTGCATGGCGGCAGCGATGAGGACAGCCCCGCCTCCTCGTTCTCGTGCCAGGACATCAAGATGTTCGGCGCCATGAGCGAGGAATGGTTCGGGGTCAGCTCCGACGAGGCGCGCCTGCAATCGCTGGGCCTTCTGTGTAACAGTGTGTTCCCGCCGACCCTGACCGCGTTCTACCGCTCCACCCAGGAAGTGATGCAGATCGGCGAAGAGCTGCTTCGCTTCCAGCTGCCTGGCAAAACCGAGACGTTCCGCCAGGACGTTGTCAAGGAACTGATGTTCGGCTACTACTCGCACAACTACGCGCTCACCAGCGAAGAGCTGGCAAGACTCGGCCTCGCCATCCGGCGCGAACCCGATGTCGAGGAGTGCGCGTGGGCCATTTCGCGCGTCCTGCAAACGATCGTCGGCGGCGGCCTGCGCGAATCGACCGATGCACCGTGGAACGATGCCTTGCTGGCCACGCGCGACGGCGCCATGCTGCGCAAGCGCCGCAGCGGCGGCTTTTTGCCGCGCTGGAGCCAGCTCCCCGTCTCGCCATGAGCAGCGCGCCCTACCTCGCGGAGATCATCCGCTTCTTCACCGCTTTTTTGCTCGCGTGCGCCGCCCTCGGCAAATTGCGCACGCTGGCCGCGTTCGCCGATAACCTGGTCGACTCCTTCGGCCTGCCCCGGCCGGCGGCCACGATGCTGGCGCCCGCGGTGGTCGCGGCCGAAGCGCTGCTGGCCGCCCTGATCCTGGCCGGCGGCGGCACCGGCCGCGCCGGCATGGCTGGCGCCCTGGTGCTGTTCGTGCTGGTAACGGCGCTGGTCGGCTATCGCTACGTGGTGGAAGGCAGCGTCAAATGCAGCTGCTTCGGCGAGAGCGAACGGCCGGTGTCCGGCTTCGATTTGCTGCGCAATGGCTTGATCATCGCCAGCATTGGCGTCTGCCTCGCTTTTTCCGGCGGCGCCGCCTTCGGCAAGAAAGAGAGCGTGCTGGCCGCCGCGCTGGCGCTGACCGCCACGATCGGCGCTATCGGCTTCCACGATCTGGCCCGCGCCCTGAAGCGGAGCGCATGATGGATAGCGACGTCCTGGCCCTCATCCTGCTGCTGCTGGCACTGAGCGTGGCCCTGAACCTGAAGCTGTCGCTGCATCTGTCGAAAGTCGTCAATAGCCTGAGCGCGGCCGCCAAGGCGGCGTCGCTGCTGCCGGTGGGCGAAGCTGTTCCCGCCTTTTCCGGCAAGCTGCTGGCCGGCGGCGCGCCACTCGCGGCGGGCGACGCCGGTCAGCCCATGGTGTTGCTGTTCCTCTCCAGCGCCTGCCCCAAATGCCGCCAGAAGCTGGCGGAGATCGAGCGCCTGGCGCCGCTGGCGCGCGACGCCGGCCTGGCGCTCTGGCTGGTCAGCATCGAACCCGCATGGCGCCTGCGCCGCTTCCTGCGGGCGACTTCGCTGGCTGGCAGCACCCTGCGCGTGGCCGGCGCCGACTACGAGATGCTCAATCCCGTGATGTCCTCGCCATCGTACCTGTTCGTCAGCGCCGCCGGCACGCTCGACGCGCGCGGCATGATCGGCGATGACGACTGGCGCAGTTTTTGCGAACAGATGGACGAGGTGCGGATCGCCAGCGAGGCCAGCGCGTGAGCCAGCCATCGCCCCATCTCGACCGCCTGCGCCTGCTGCGCCCCTTTGCCGCGCGCCTGTGCGCCGGGCTGGCATGCATGGCCGTCACGGTGCTGATCCAGCTGGCTTATCCCAAGGCGCTGTCGTACTTCATCGATAACATCAATTTGCAGAAGGACATGGCCTGGTTCAGCTCACTGGCGCTGATCATGCTGGCCGTGCTCGCGGTGCAGGCCGTGGCGGCCACCGCGCGCTATTACATTTTCGAGTCGACCGGCTACATGATCGTCACGCGCATCCGGCGCCAGTTGTACGCGGCGCTGATCGACCAGCCGATCCGCTTCTACGACAAGCACCATGTCGGCGAACTGAATAACCGCCTCACGGCCGATGTCGAAATCCTGCACGACACCCTGACCATGGGCATGGCGGTATCGCTGCGCTGCCTGTGCGTGTTCATCGGCGGCGTGGCGATGCTGCTGACAATTTCGCCGGTCCTGTGCCTGATGCTGGTGTTCTTTTTGCCCGCGACCCTGTACCTCGGCAAAGTGACCGGCAAGGTGTACCGCAAGCAGGCGCGCCTGATGCAGGACGGGCAGGCCGATTGCGCCAAGGTCGCGCACGAACATTTTTCCAATATCCGCCTGGTGCACGCCTTCAGCCAGCAGCGCACCGCGCGCACCCGGTATGCCGGTGCGACCGAACACGCGCTGTCGCTGTCGGTGTCGAGCAGCGCGCTGTTCGCGCTGTTTCGCGGCGGTTCGTCCTTCCTGGTGTACCTGGCGCTGCTGGGTACCCTGTGGTTCGGCGCGCGCCTGATCGGCCAGGGCGCGCTGTCGGTGGGCGACCTGACCGCCTTCATCCTGTACGCCAGCATGGTGACCGAAGCGGCCGGCGCCATCGGCGAATTCTGGAACGCGTGGATGCGCACCATCGGCGCCACAGAATGGATTTTCGAGGTGATCAACGCCGAATGCGCGCCGCCAGCGGCGGCCGGCGGCGAGGTGCGCTTGCAGGGCAACCTGGCCTTCAACGATGTGGTGTTCTCGTATCCCGAGCGGCCCGACGCGCAAGCGCTCAAAGGCATCGATTTTGCCATCGCCGCCGGCGAGACCATTGCATTGGTCGGCGCGTCCGGCGCCGGCAAGTCGACCATCGCGAGCCTGATCCTGGGCTTTTACCAGCCCGACAGCGGCAGCATCTCCTTCGATGGCGTCGACGCGGGCGCCATGCCGCTGGCCGGCATCCGCAGCAAGCTGGCGATCGTCGAGCAGGAGCCATCGCTTTTTTCGGGCAGTATCTTCGAGAACATCGCGTTCGCAGTCGCCGAACGGGAAGTGACGCTGGACGAGGTGAAGGCAGCGGCGGCTTTGGCCTATGCCCACGATTTCATTTGTTGCTTCCCGGACGGCTACGACACGTTGGTCGGCGAGCACGGCACGCAACTGTCGGGCGGCCAGAAACAGCGCATCGCGATTGCGCGCGCCCTGCTGCGCGATCCGCGCATCCTGATTCTCGACGAAGCGACCAGCGCCCTCGACTCGGCCAGCGAACTGCAGGTCCAGCACGCCCTCGACACCTTGATGCAAGGGCGCACCACGATCATCATCGCGCACCGCTTTTCCACCATCGTCAAGGCCGACCGCATCCTGGTGCTCGACCAGGGCCGCCTCGCGCAGCAGGGCACGCACGCGCAACTGGTGGCGCAGCAGGATGGTTTGTATTTCCACCTGATGCGTCACCAGCTCGCGCGCGCGCAGCCGGTGGCGGCTTAAATTCCGGCTGCGGGCAGGGTTTTGCTGAACTGCGTTACCCCATTCAGGTCCAGCAGTTCGACCTTCATCGCTTTCGATTGCGGGTCGATATTGACTTCGCCGAAGAACTGGTAGCCGGCAAACGGCGACGAATTCTGCACCGGCGGCGACTTGGAAAACACTTCGGTCGGGCCGAAGGTCATATCGAGTTTGCCCGGGCCGAAGGAGCCGGCATTCATCGGGCCTGCCACGAACTCCCAGAACGGTGCGAAGTCGGTGAAATGCGCCTTGGCCGGGTCGTAGTAGTGGGCCGCGCAGTAATGCACGTCGGTGGTGATCCAGACCACGTTCGGCACCGTCTTGATGCCCTTGAGCAGACGCGCCATTTCCAGCTCGCGCCCCGAGGCCGGGCCGCTCACGCCGTTGGCCACCGCTTCCCACATCGCCACGCCCTTGGCATCCTTGCCGTCGGCCACCTCCAGCCCGATCGGCATGTCCGACGAGATGACCTTCCAGGTCGCCTTGGAGGCCTTCAGTTCGGCGATCAGCCAGTCCACCTGGACCGAACCGAGGATGGCCGAACTGGCGTTTTCCTCGCTTTGCAGGTTGGTGCTGTTGGGACCACGGTAGCTGCGCATGTCGATCACGAACACGTCGAGCAGGGGGCCGTAGCCGATGCTGCGGTAGATGCGCTGGGGTTCGGCCTGTTTGTAATAGCGCATCGGCGCGTATTCCAGGAAGGCGCGGCGGCCCCGTTCGGCCAGGGTGGCGACGTTCTTTTCCTTGTAGCGCGCATCGGCCGAGAGGTCCTTGGCGCCGCTGTAGTTGTTGGTGACCTCGTGGTCGTCCCATTGCCAGATCTGCGGCACCTGCGCGGCGAATTTGCGAAAGTTCAGGTCCAGCGTGTTGTAGGCATGACGCCCGCGGAATTCCTTGAGCGTTTCGGCGACCTTGCTCACTTCCTCGGTGACCAGGCTTTTCCAGATCTGGCCATTTTCAGCCTTCGCTTCGGCCGCGATCGGGCCGTCCGCGTAGACGGTGTCGCCATTGTGGATGAAGAAATCCGGATCGCGCTTGCGCATCGATTCGTACATGCGCACGCCGCCGAAATCGGTGTTGATGCCCCAGCCCTGGCCGGCCTGGTCGCCGCTCCAGTGAAAGCGGATGGCGCGCTTGCCGTCGGCCTGCGGCATGGTGCGGAACTGGCCCGCCACCACTTCGCTCTCGATGCGGCCGTTGGCCGGGTCGATGTACTTCACGCGCACGAACACGGTCTGGCCAGCGGGCAGGCCGGACAAGTCGACGCGCGAGGTGAAATCGGTGGCGTCGGTGGCATACGGGCCGACAATGCGGCTGGCGTTGGTGAAGCGTTCGCTGGTGTCGTATTCGACGATCATTTGCGCATTGCGGTCGCTGCGGCTCCAGATCACGGCGCGCTCGCCCGTCACGTCGCCGAACCCGATCCCGGAGGGCAGCTTGGGCCGTTCGGCGTCGCTGGGGATCACGGCGGGGGCGGGGGAGTCCGAGCTGCCGCAGGCCGACAGCAGCAGCGAACCATTGAGCGCCGTGCCGCCGGCGAGGATGCCGCCGCGCGTGAGAAAACCGCGGCGTGAAAGTGTTGAGGTCATGAAGGCTCCAGTGAACGATGGCTGGAAGTCTGGAGCCTGTTTATGACACGCTGATGAATCGGCGCGGAAAAGTCAGGTCGCGGCCAGTTCGCGCATCACGCTGGCGCTGTCGCTGATGGTGGCGTATTCGCCGTCCAGGTTGGCCAGCGCCATTGCGTGCACCTCGTCGGCGCTGCGCGCCTGGCCGCCGTAGTCGGTGCAGGCGAAGGCGAAGCAGGCGTCGGCCACGACGGTGGTGTCGAATCCCAGGTTGCCGGCGCTGCGGGCGCTGCCTTCGACCGAATTGTTGGTGCTCACGCCCACGATGACGATACGTTTGACGTCGCGCACCCGCAGCCAGCGTTCCAGGGTCGAATGGATAAAGGCATCGGGCACGTTTTTTTCGACCACGTGTTCATGCGGCAGGGGCGCGAGCGCTTCCTGGAATTGTACGCCCGCCTGGCCCGGCCAGAACAGGCTGCCCGGCGTGCGCGAGATGTGGCGTACGTGGACCACCGCCGCGCCGGCCGCGCGCCAGGCTGCCAGCAGGCGCGCGATGCGCTCCGCGGCATCGGGGTTGTTACGCTGGCCGGCGGCCGGATTGGCCATGGCTTTTTGCATGTCGATGATGATCAGGGCGGGCAGTTCGCTGCGCATGGGGGCTCGCTAAGAATGGACGAGCGACGATTATAGGCCGCTGCTTGCCGGGCGCGCCAGCTGCGACTTCTACGTACCCAAACGCATGCTCAGTAAGCGCGCTGGCGGTTGCCGATCTGGGAGCGCAAATAGGCCAGCTTGGCCGAATAGCGTTCGGTGGCCGCGTGGGTGGTGCTGTTGTCGAGCGCCAGCGCCAGTTCGTCGCGCGCAGCCGTGCCTTCGCCCAGGCGCCAGTGCGCGATCGCCAGCCAGAAGTGAAACTCATGGTTGAAGGGGGCGCGCCGCACTTCCTTGTCCAGCAGGTCGCGCGCCTGGTCATAGCGCGCCTCTGCCAGCGCCTTCATCGCCTGGTGGAACCAGTGGTAGGGCGGGGTCGGCTCCAGCTTGGCCAGGCGCGCCGCCAGCGCCTGCGATTCCTGTGTCTTGCCCAGTTTGGCCAGCACCGGCACCAGGTTGTGCATGGAGATCGTGCTTTCCGGCTCCAGCGTGAGCGCGGCCTTGAACGCACGCTCGGCCAGCGGATGGTCGCCGTGGCGCTGGTAGATCACGCCCAGCGTGTTGTACGGGGTGGAGAAGGAGGGCAGGTGCACCACCGCCGCGCGCGCCCACCAGTAAGCTTGATCGAGGTGCATGTCGGCCAGCGCCTCGGCCGCGCGGTTATTCATGTACATCGCTTCGATCATGCGCTCTTCGATCGTGTGCGCGTTGAAGCGCGCGCTGTCCGCGGGCGGCAGGAAGTCGATGGTCAGCATGCGCTCGTCGGGCGGGACGCCGCGCGGCTGGACCGTGCGGCGCTTGCCCATGGAGAGGTTGACGTGGGTGCTGGCGAAATACAGGCCGGCGTTGCGGGTCCAGGTTTCGTCGATCATCACGTCCTGGTACTGCACCTCCAGTCCCAGGTGCTTGGCGAAAGCGGACGTCATCAGCACCAGCGACAGGCAGTTGCCCATGCGCGCGTCGAACGTTTCGGCGGCGTTGCGGGTGACGCTGGCATCGTATTCGAGTTTCAGCTCGCCCTTGGTGTAGAGCGCTTCGACCAGGCCGCGCTCGGGGCCCAGCTTGCGTATCAGGGCGGTGAATTCGGGGCTGTCGATGTAGGCGCGCATGGCGGGGCTGATCACGAACAGCTGCTCCGGGCCGACCGGGGACGCCGGCGGCGCGAACGAGGCGTCGCTGAAGACCGCCGGCAGCGGCAGCGGCGGCTGCACGCGCACACCTGCGCAGCCGCTGCCCAGCAAGGACAGTGCACAGAGGACCAAGCTGGCAAGTAGTCTCATCGTCGCCTCCTGAAGTCGTGCTTTCAGTATCGTCGCCGCGCGCAGGAAAGTCTAGTGCTCGCCGTGGAAGGAATCGTGCAGTTCGTCGAGCAGGTCGGTGATGTCGTCGTCGGACAGGCCGAGGTAGGCGCTGGCGCGCGCGCCGCCCTTGTCCCATTCGAGCGAGCCGCCGTGGCCCTGGTACTGCTGGATGGCGCTTTCGGCCAGCAGCGACAGCGCCACCAGGGCGCGCACGGCGTCGTCGGTGGCTTCGTCTTCGAGCACGCTGTAATCCTGGTGGTGCAGGATGGCCCAGGCGACCTCGCTCGACAAGCCCCAGTTGCGCGCCAGCAGGCAGCCGATGGCGGCGTGGTTGGTGCTGTGGCGTTCATCTTCGAGCGCGGTGAAGGGGCGCAGCGGGTCGTTGGCGGCGTCGGCGAAGGTGGCGGCGTAGCCGGGAAAGCGCTGCATCAGCAGCGGCACGCCGGTGTCGCAGAACAGGCCGAAAGTATGGGCCACGTCGGCTTCGCCGATGCGCAGGCGGCGCGACAGGTAGACCATGGCCTGGGCGCGCCGGGTCGACAGGTCCCAGAAGCTGGCCAGCGAGGCGTGGTCGGTGCCGATGGTGCGGCGCGCCAGCAGGCCGGTCATCAGGGCGGCTACTTGGTTGATTCCAAGAAACAAAATCGCTTGCTCGATCGACTTGGCCTTGCGCTTGCCGCCGTAGAAAGAGGAATTGGCCAGCTTGAGCAGCGCCCCGGACATGCCGACGTCGCTGGCGATGATGCGTCCGATGGTGGCCGGCGACGGGTCTTCCGACATCAGTTCGCGCTGCAGGTCGGCCAGCAGGCTCGGACGCGGCGGAATCCGGATCGACTTGATCAGGGCGTCGACCGGGTCGTCGGAGGAGGTGGCGAGGGCGGCTGGGTTGCTCATATGATATCGGCGATTAGTTTCCGCGAGGAATTTCTTGCAATGCATCACTATAAACCAGTCTGCCCGGCTGTGCCTGATCTTGTGGCAAGCAAAAAAGAATCTTTCTTCAGTGTTGGCGCGCCGTCACACATTGCGCGCCATTGTCGCAAGGTAGAATTGTTTCTCATGAAAATGCAGACAAAGACACCGTTGGCGGGCATCGATTTTCATGCGCCGTCGCAGGAGGTGGCGCGCCAGCTCATCGGCGTGGTGCTGCTGGTCGATGGCGTGGGCGGGCGCATCGTCGAGACCGAGGCCTACGACCGCGACGATCCGGCCTCGCACAGCTTTTCCGGCCCCAGCGAGCGCAACCTGGCCATGTTCGGCCCGCCCGGGCATGCCTATGTGTACCGCTCGTATGGGATGCATTGGTGCCTTAATTTTGTCTGCCGCGACGATGGCCATGGTGCCGGAGTGCTGATCCGCGCGCTCGAACCCCTGGCGGGAATCGGCCTGATGCGCGAGCGGCGCGGGCAGGACGATGTGCGCCTGTTGTGTTCCGGGCCCGGCAAGCTGTGCCAGGCGCTGGGCGTGACGCGCGCCCACAACGCGCTGGCGCTGGACGCGCCGCCGTTCGCGCTCAGCGCACCGGGTGAACCGGTGGTGGTGGTGGCCGGGCCGCGCATCGGCATTTCCAAGGCCATGGACGTGCCCTGGCGCTTCGGCCTAGCCGGTTCGCGCTTCGTCAGCAAGCCGTTCCGCTGAGCCGGGCCACGCTGGCCGGGGCGCGCAGCCCGGCTCAGAGCGCGCGCCTTCCCGCTGCCGCGCGTGCCGCCGGCGACAGCCCGCGCGCCCCCACCGCCCGCATCTTGCTCGCCGCCGCGCGCCGTTCGGCCGGTTCGCGGTACTCGGCATCGGGGTCGCCGTGCAGGGCGGCATGCCCGGCATCCTGCGCATCCGCCTGCTCGTCGTCCTCCGGATCGACATCGATCTGGAAGATCGATACCGCCCGCGACAGGTTCACCGTCTGCTCGTGCAAGCTCTCGGCCGCCGCCGCCGCCTGCTCCACCAGCGCCGCGTTCTGCTGGGTCATGGCATCCATTTGTCCGACCGCCATATTGACTTCGGCAATCCCCTCGGCCTGCTCGGAACTGGCCAGGCTGATGCGCTCGATGATTTCGTTGACCTGCTTGACCGAGGCGACGATATTGCCCATGCTGCTGCCCGCCTCGTTGACCGAGGCGCTGCCGCCATCGATGATGGCGACCGAGGCCGCGATCAGGGTCTTGATTTCCTTGGCCGCCGCCGCCGAACGCTGGGCCAGGGTGCGCACTTCGGCCGCCACCACGGCAAAGCCGCGCCCCTGTTCGCCGGCGCGCGCCGCTTCCACCGCCGCGTTCAGCGCCAGGATATTGGTCTGGAAGGAAATGCCGTCGATCACGCCGATGATGTCGACGATCTTGCCCGAGCTGGCCTTGATCTGGGCCATGGTCGTCACCGCCCGTTCGACCGCCTGCCCGCCGCTCGCGGCCAGGGTGGCGGCGCTGGACGCCAGCTCGTTGGCGCGGCGCGCATTGCTGGCGTTTTCCTTCACCGCCAGGGTCAGGGTTTCCATCGCGCTGGCGGTCTGTTCCAGCGAGCCGGCCTGCATTTCGGTGCGGCTCGACAAGTCCAGGTTGCCGGTCGCGATTTCCTTGGAGGCGGTATCGATCGAGTGCACCGAGGTCAGCACGGAACGCAAGGTCTGGTTCAGGTTGGCGATGGTGTGGTCCAGCGCGCGCGAGGTATCGGCGATTTCATCGCGCCCGCGGTGCGGCGTGCGCACCGTCAGGCGCCCCTCGGCCAGTTCGCCCACCACCTCGGCAATGGCGCGGATATCGGCCAGCATGCCGCGCCGCACCAGCATCGTGGCCAGCAGCGACAGGCCGATCGAGAGCAGCACCAGGGCCGCCATCGCCCCCACCAGCGAGCGGAATTGTTCGCGCGCCTCGGCGTAGGCGCGCTCGGCCATCGTCTGTTCCAGGGTCGCCAGCTGGCCCAGGCTGGCGCTGAGCGCGACGAAGTCCTTTTCCGCCTTTTGCATCGAGTTGGTGGCGATCGACTGGTCCATCTGGGCCATTTCGATGGTTTCCAGCACACCCTTGCGGTAGGCCGCCAGCGTGACGCCGGCCGCCTCGAGCAGCTTTTTCCCGGACGGGTCGGAGATGCGCGCCAGCGCCGTCAGCTGCCCGGCGATGGCGCGGTGCTTGTTGCCGATGTCGGCGGTCAGCGCATCCACCCGCGCCTTGGCGAAGCTGCCGTTGATCCAGGCCAGCAATTGATAAATATTGGCATGCGCATGCTTGGCGTCGCCGGCGACGTCGGCCGCGGCTTTCTGGCGCGTGGCATGCACCAGCACCATTTTTTCCAGCGAAGCATTCTGGCGCACCATGCCATACCAGGCGCCCGCGGCCACCAGCATCAGCAAAATCAGCACCAGGGCGGGGGCCAGCAGCAGCTTGGGCCCGATACGCAGTTTGTTCAGCATGCCTTACTCCCGACAAAACGTTGCACGGACGGCAGATGCCGCCCGCATCGCACATGGTTTAGTTTTTATAAATGCCCGCTTCCAGCACCACGTCGTCGACCCGCTGGATGTAGGTGGTTTTCGGCTCGATCTTGCCGTTGGTGGGGTTCTTGTACTGGTAGTCGACCCAGCCCTTGCCCTTGGACTGGCCCAGGTTGATGATGTCGCGGCGATATTTCTTGCCGCTCGCATCGGGCACGTCGGTCAAGTCCTTGCCCACGATCGAAGGATTGATCGGGTGCGCCAGCACGATCCCGGTTTGCAAGTCGCGCATGTCGATGTACAGCTCGCCCTGGACGAAATCCTTGTCCTTGGCATTGATGCGCTTGACCATTTCTTCCTTGCCCTTGGCCTTGATCAGGGCGACGCCGCGCTCGACCATGGCGATCGCGTCTTTTTCGGTGGGCTCGGCGGCGCAGGCAACGCCGGCGGCGAAGGTGAAGCACAGGGCGGTGGCGGTCAGCAGCAATTTCATGGCAAATCCTTTCAGGAAGGGAGGGCTGTTGCTTAGGTGCATTGCGTAATCTACGCCCCCGCCCACGTCGCCGATTGCGCCATGTCAAGGCCTGCGCGAAGGATGCGCGCACGCCACACTTCAGGCTGCTTGCGCGGACACAAGAAGCAGCGCACTTCGTGATATTGATTTAAGGCAATTTGATTCCACAGGGCAAGCATATGATGACTTTCTGCCTTCCCACCCTGTACAGGAGCCCGTCGTGACCGATCTTTCGCCCCCCAAATTCAAGCCCTACACCCGCCAGTCGGTCGCCAATGCGCGCCAGTGGAAATTCATGTCGCCCGAGCTGCAGGAAGCGGTGGAGGTGGTCTCGCGCGTGCTGCCGTTTCGCACCAATGAATATGTGATGGACCAGTTGATCGACTGGAGCAATATTCCGGACGATCCCATCTACCGCCTCGTGTTTCCGCACCGCGACATGCTGCAAGCGCAGGAATATGCCCGGCTGCGCGAGCTGGTGCTGTACAAGAAGGATGAAACGGCCATCAACCAGCTGGTGCATACGATCCGGATGCGCATGAACCCCCACCCGGCCGGCCAGATGACCCACAACGTGCCGCGCGTAAACGACGCGCCGCTGCGCGGCCTGCAGCACAAGTACAAGGAAACGGTGCTGTTCTTCCCCAGCGCCGGCCAGACTTGCCACGCCTACTGCACCTTTTGCTTCCGCTGGCCGCAGTTCGTCGGGATGGACGACATGAAGTTCGATGCGCGCGAAACGACCGAACTGGTCGCCTATCTCGCCACCCATCCGGACGTGACCGACGTCCTGATCACCGGCGGCGACCCGATGATCATGAATACCCGCTCGTTGGCCGAGTTCATCGAGCCGCTGCTGGCGCCCGAACTGGCGCACATCCAGAACATCCGCATCGGCACCAAGTCGGTGGCCTACTGGCCGCAGCGTTTCGTTACCGACCGCGATGCCGACGACCTGATGCGTTTGTTCGAGAAGGTGGTCGCGTCGGGCAAGAACCTGGCCATCATGGGCCACTACAGCCATGCCGTGGAGTTGCGCAACGAGATGGCGCAAAAGGCGGTCAAGCGCATCGTCTCGACCGGCGCCACCCTGCGCATGCAAGGCCCCCTGATCCGCCACATCAACGAAGACCCCGCCAGCTGGGCCGAGCTGTGGACCACGGGCGTGCGCCTGGGCGCGATTCCCTACTATATGTTCGTCGAGCGCGACACCGGCCCCAGCGAGTATTTTTCGCTGCCGCTGGCGCGCGCCCACGAAATCTTCCAGTCGGCTTACCAGATGGTGTCCGGCTTGTCGCGCACGGTGCGCGGGCCGTCCATGAGCGCCTTCCCGGGCAAGGTGGTGATCGATGGCGTGGTCAACATCAATGGCGAAAAACTGTTCGCCTTGCAATTTTTGCAGGCACGCAATCCGGACTGGGTGCGCAAGCCCTTTTTCGCCAAGTTCGACGAGAAGGCGACCTGGATGGACCACCTGGTGCCGGCTTTCGGCAAGACCAAGTTCTTCTTCGAGAGCGAGAACGATGGCGCCGGCCATGCGCCGGCCGGCAAGGTGATTCCGATCACGACGGCGCAGCGGGCCAGCGCGGGCGGCTGCGGCAAGCAGACCGACGCCGCCTGAGGCTGGAGAAAAGCATGATGCGATCTGCGCAGCAGCAGCGACTGTCCGGCCTGGCCGTGTTTTTCTCCGTGTTCCTGCCGTTTGCGCTGGGACATTACCTGTCCTCGCTGCTGCGCACCGTCAACGCCGTGCTGGCGCCCAACCTGGTGCACTCGCTCTCGCTCACCTCCGGGCAGCTGGGGCTGCTCACCAGCGCCTTTTTCTTTTCCTTCGCGCTGGTCCAGCTGCCGGTCGGCATCGCGCTCGACCGCTACGGACCGCGCAAGGTGCAACTGGTGCTGATGCTGCTGGCCGGTAGCGGCGCCCTCATGTTCGCGCATGGCAACAGCTTCGCCGAACTGGTGGTGGCGCGCGCCGTCATCGGCTTCGGGCTGGGCGGTTGCTTCATGTCGGCCGTCAAGTCGATTTCCGGCTGGATCGCGCCGGAGCGCCTGCCCTCGGTGCACGGCTACCTGATCGCGGTGGGCGGGCTGGGGGCGGCCTCGGCCACCTTGCCGGTGCGCCTGGCGCTCCAGTTCACCGACTGGCGCGGCCTGTTCATCCTGCTCGGCGCGCTGGCCGCCTGCATCGGCCTGCTGATCTGGCTGGTGACCCCGCGCGCCGCCACCGGCGCACCCAGGGCGCCGGCGCCGACCATGCAATCGATCCTCGATGTCTACCGCGATCCGGCGTTTCGCAAGACCATTTCGCTCATGCTGGTGCCGCACACCGTGTTTTTCGGCCTGCAGGGCTTGTGGATGGGACGCTGGCTGTCCGATGTCGCGCATTTTTCCGATGCCGCCGTGGCGTACCTGTTGTACCTGAGCATGGCCGCCGTGATTTTCGGCGCCATCGCGGTCGGCATGATCACCGAATGGGCCGGGCGGCGCGGGGTCAAGCCGCTCGATGTGGCGGCGGTCGGCGTCGGCCTGTTCGTGCTGGTGCAGATCGGTATCGTGCTCAACTTCAAGCCGGGCTTCCAGACGCTCTCGGTACTGTTTACCCTGATCGGCACCATCACCGGCATCGAGTATGCGATCGTGGCCCGGAGCATGCCGCCCAGCCTGACCGGGCGCGCCGCCACCTGCCTCAATTTGCTGATCTTCATCGGAGCCTTCCTGGTGCAGGCCGGCTTCGGCCAGGTGCTGGGCTTGTGGCAGGCGAATGTGCTGCACCAGTATCCGGCCAGCGCTTACCAGGCCGCCTTCGGCATCCTGGTGCTGTTGCAGTTGCCCGGGCTGGTGCTGTATGTGCGGCGCCGCGGCAGCGTGGCGGCCAGCGCGCGCGCGCAGGGGCACGGGGAGGGCGCGGCGGTGGCCTGAGGGACGGGCCGCCCGCGCCTGCGCTACAATCGCGGGCGACTTTACGCCTGTCCCCTTTGAAAGACTACAACATGAAACTGGTTCGTTACGGCCGTCCCGGCAAGGAAAAACCCGGCTTGTTCGATGAAGAAGGCCGCCTTCGCGACCTGTCCGGCGTGGTTGCCGATATCGATGCCTCGCTCCTGTCCGACAAGGCGCTGCGCAAGCTGGCCAAGATCGATTACAAGACCCTGCCGCTGGTGCGCGGCAATCCGCGCCTGGGCGTGCCGCTCAAGGGCGTGGGCAAATTCATCGGCATCGGCCTCAATTACGCCGACCACGCCGCCGAAACCGGTGCCACGCCGCCGCTGGAACCGATCGTGTTCATGAAGGCCATCAGTTGCCTGTCCGGCCCGGACGACCCGGTAATGCTGCCGCAGGGTTCCAAGAAAACCGACTGGGAAGTCGAACTGGGCGTGGTGATCGGCACCCGCGCGCAGTATGTGACGGAAGAAGAGGCGCTCGATTACGTGGCCGGCTACTGCGTCGTCAACGATATCTCGGAGCGCTCCTTCCAGCTCGAACGCGGCCCGCAGTGGGACAAGGGCAAGGGCTGCGACACCTTCGGCCCGGTCGGCCCGTGGCTGGTCACGCGCGATGAAGTGATCGACGTCCAGCGCCTCGACCTGTACCTGGAACTGAACGGCAAGCGCATGCAGACCGGCTGCACCGAGACCATGATCTTTAGCGTGGCCCAGATCGTCAGCTACCTGTCGCGCTTCATGACGCTCGAACCGGGCGACATCATCGCCACCGGCACCCCGCCGGGCGTGGGCATGGCGCGCAGCCCGCAGCGCTTCCTGAAAAAAGGCGACACCTTGCGCCTGGGCATCGCCGGCATCGGCGAGCAGCAGCAGGATGTGATCGCCTGGGCAGGCTGATCGGCGCCTTGGCGCGCCAAGGCGACGCGCCAAGGCGACGCGCCAAGGCGGTGCGCCAAGGCGGCGCGCCAAGGCGGTGCGCCAAGGCGGTGCGCCAAGGCGGTGCGCCAAGGCGGCGCGTTCATTGTGCGAATGCATAGCTTGGTTTTAGCATGACTTTTCATTAGATTCTGCTGCGAATATAGGCACACCATGCAGACCAGTACGCCGGAAAACCGGCATGCCGGCCTGCGTGGCCCTGTTTGCGCCATGCGGCTCCCTCTCCTTTCAATTGATAGAAGAAAGAGACCATGACCAGCTATCGCACTCCCCTCCTGCTCGCCCTGGCAAGCTGGGCGGCAACACTGCCCGCCGCCGCCCAGACCATTCCCAACGGCAGCTATCAACTTTCCTGCAACAATATTTTTGTCATCGGCGACCTGCTCAGGGCCACTTGCAAAAAACTCAGTGGGGCCCCGCAGGCGACCACGCTCGACAAGGTCGATGCCTGCCTGAATGCCACCCGCCAGTACGGCGACATCGGCAATATCGACGGCAACCTGGTATGCCTGCCCGACCTGCCGCGTCCCAACCCGGCGTTTGTGTTTCCCAAGCCCGAGACCCAGCTGAACCAGTGGATTTTTGGCGGCAACGAGAGCCAGATCCAGCAGCACGCCTGGGGACTGTGGGCCGGGCTGACCCAGCCGGTCGGCATGATCGACGGCGCTGTGGTGCGCGCGTTCGAGACCTGGACCTCGCCGTCGAACATCATCTTCCGCAGCGCGCCCGAGCGCCAGCGCGAGGAGGGCAAGCGCGGCCCGTTTCCGCGTCCCACGCTGGACCTGCACCTGCCGCGCCAGTTCCAGCATGGCCACCGGCGGCCGCTCAAGAATGCCACGGCAGGCGCGCTTGACGCCACGTCCGAAGAGGCCCGGCCCGACACGGAAATCCTGGTGTCGGTGGCGTACAACCCGCCGGCCGCGCAACATGCGATCAGCAACCGCCTGTTTTATGAAAGCACGCTCAAGCAACTGATGGCGAACGGCTACAGCGAGCTGCCGAATTTTCCAGCAAATGCGATCGCGATCAAGCCGGTATTCAAGATTATTCCCAAGAACGTGGCGCGCGGCATCTACAGTTTTCCGGGCTGGCCCGGGCCCGCTGCCGCCAAGCCGGACAGCGGCTTTGGCGAAGCGGACTGGAACAGCTGCGTGTATGTCGACGTCAACCGGCCGGTCGGCACCGGCGGCAACAGCAACGATGCCGGTTGCAACAACCGCACCCCCGCCAACACCTTCTATCTGAGCGACTTCATCCATAGCCGGATCAGCCACGCCAATGCGGCCTTCCTGTCGGCCCGCCTCAACCAGCCGGTCAAGGCCGGCGACATCGCGATCCTGATCGGCATGCACATCACCACGCGCGAAAACAAGATGTGGACCTGGCAAACCTTCTGGTGGTCGGCCAATGCCGACCGTCCATTCGCGCCCAGTTCGTCCGCCATCGCCGCCGCGCGGCCGATGGCGAACCTGGACGGCGCGGCGCGCCACTATGCGATGGCGCTGGCGTATTCCACCGTCTCGCCGGCGCAGCCTATTACCGGCGGCAAGAATGTCGGGACGCCGGTGTATGGCTACAACCCGTATCTGGAAGCCGGTTTCGGGCCGGAGGTGTTTGCCGGCATCAGCCGCCCGATCAATGGCGCGGTCAACGCCAACACCGGGATGCAGTCGAACTGCATGACCTGCCACAACATGGCGGCCTACGTGCCGGCGCCGAAACCCGTCATGCCGTACGCCAGCGATTTTTACATGAGCATCACCGACCCGCTGTTCGACGGCACGCTGCGTTCCGACTTTTCGTGGACCATCGTCGACATGATCGTCAAGACGCCGGCCAACTAGGCTGGCCGGCAAGGAGGCCGGCGCCGTAGCGGACGCCGTGACGGGCGCCGGCTGCCGCTTCAGTCGAGCGCGGCGGCGATGGCGTCCGACAGGCGCGACACGATCTCCGACAGGTCCGCTTCGGTCGCGATGAATGGCGGCGCCAGCAGGATATGGTCACCGTGCACGCCATCGATGGTGCCGCCCATCGGGTACACCATCAGGCCATTCGCCATGGCCTTGTTCTTGACCGAGGCGTGCAGCTTGCGCGCCGGGTCGAACGGCTGCTTGCTGTCGCGGTCCTTGACCAGTTCGAGCGCCAGCAGCAGGCCGCGGCCGCGGATGTCGCCCACGTTCGGATGCGCGCCGAATTCGGCCTGCAGCATGCGCCGCAGCGATTCGCCGCGCAGGCGCACCGCCGCCAGCAGGTCGTCGCGCTCGATCACCTTTTGCACCGCCAGCGCGGCGGCGGCGGCCACCGGATGGCCGATGTAGGTATGCCCGTGCTGGAATGCGCCGCTGCCCTTGCGCAGCTGGTCGACCAGGGCGCGCTGGGCCAGCACCGCGCCGATCGGCTGGTAGCCGGCCCCCAGTCCCTTGGCGATGGTGATGATGTCGGGCGCGACCCCATCCTGCTCGATCGAATACATGGTGCCGGTGCGGCCCATGCCGCACATGACTTCATCGGCGATGAACAGGATGCCGTAGCGGTCGCACAGGCTGCGCACGCCACGGAAGTAGCCGGGCGTGGGCGGAATCGCGCCGCCGGTCGCGCCCACCACCGGCTCGGCCACGAAGGCGATGATGGTGTGCGGGCCGGCCGCGTGGATCTGTTCGTCGAGTTCGCGCAGCAGGGCGCTGGTGTACTGGTCCTGGGTCTGGTCCGGCAGGCGGTCGCGGTATTCGTAGCAGGGCGCCACGCGCGTCACGTCGATCAGCAGGGGCGCGAAATGGCGCCGCCGCCACTCGTTGCCGCCCACGGCCAGCGCGCCCAGCGTGTTGCCGTGGTAGCTCTGGCGGCGCCCGATGAATTTGGTGCGCTGGGTCTGGCCGGTTTCGACAAAATACTGGCGCGCCAGCTTCATCGCCGTTTCCATCGCTTCCGAGCCGCCCGAGACGAGGTACACTTGGCTCAAGCCTTCCGGCGCGCCGGCGGTGAGGCGGTCGGCCAGTTCCTCGGCCACGTCGGTGGTGAAGAAGGCGGTGTGGGCGTAGGCGTTGCGGTCGATCTGGCGGTGCATCGCGCTCAGGATATCCGGGTGGCCGTGGCCGAGCGAGGACACCGCCGCGCCGCCGCAGGCATCGATATAGGTCTTCCCCTCGCTGTCGCGCACCAGCATTCCCTGGGCGCTGACGGCAACCGGCGGGGTTTGCCGGAGATTGCGGTGCATCATGTGACTCATGGCTTCCTCATCGCTGAAATTATTGATGTTTGACAATAAGCTGAGAACGGCGCGATTCTTTTGATTTATCCCGGGGGCTGTGCGAATATTTTTACCTGCGGCAATAAACGCAACAGAGGAAAGGCAAGCACCATGATGGACCGACTCGGGCCGATGGCTGCGGAACAATTAACGGCCGCGCAGCAGGCGGCGGCGCAGGCGATTCTCGATGGGCCGCGCGGAGCGCTGTACGGGCCGTTCGTGCCGCTGCTGCGCAGTCCGGAGCTGATAATAGACGGGCCATCAATATATGATTTACTTGGCGACCATCGCTCCCAGTCCAAGCGCAAGGAGGTCTACTCAGGTAACGGCTTGGCAGGCGACACTGGGACAGCCGTCCGCGCCGCATTCATCGTCGTCGCCAGAAAGGTGTAGTAGCCGTTGATGCCTGCCAGGTCAATGACGCCCTGCCCGCCGACGCGTTTCAGCGCCGCCAACTAGGTGCGCCACCAGCTCGCTATTGAGCGTGACGGCGAAAGGCACCAGGCCCAGGGCTTGGTCGCGGCGGCGCTGCTGTCATTGGGTAAGGGATTGCTGTCGTACCGGACGGACAAATCGCTGTTGCCCGTCGTTTCTAGTAAAAAAAGCTGCTAATATTAATGAGAACCTGCAAGGTTCACCGGGCCAGAATCGGGCTCCATGACGCCAAACCGGAGGGGACATTATGAAGATTTTTTTCAAAGCGTTAGCGATGTTTGTTCTTGCCATCGGCATGCAAGCCGGCGCCGCCGCGGAAGAGAAACGCACGCCGGAGGAAGCAATCGCCATGGTAAAAAAAGGGGTTGCGTATTACAAGGAAGTGGGCCGTGAAAAAGCTATAGCCGCATTCAATGACCCCAAAGGGAAGTTCGTCGACGGCAGCCTGTATATCTTTGCCTACGACATGAAGGGCATCAACCTGGCCAGCCCCAATCCAAAAATTATTGGCCGCAATATGTATGAAGTGAAAGACCAGAATGGTGTGCGAACCGTCAAGAGCTACATCGACGTGGCACAACAGAAAGGCAGCGGCTGGGTCGATTTCGTCTGGCCCCATCCGCAAACGGGAGCGCTGCAACCGAAGTCGGCCTATATTGAAAAGGTCGACGATATCCTGATCGCTTGCGGCATCTACAAGTAAGGCAATCCCAGCACGGCGGTCCCCACGCCGTGCTCCAAACCCAACTCAGAACCGGTGGCGTACCCCGGCCGCGAAGCTGCGGGCACGCGACGATGCGGTGATCTTGTCGGACATGAAGATCGTGTATAAGTCGGTGCGCTTGGACAGGTTGTGGTCGTACCCAACACTGAGCGTATCGCGTTTGAGGTCTGCCGCGAGCAAGTTGCCGCCACGTTCGGTATTGGCATAGCCGACCAGGATGGCGCCGCTGGCGGTCGGCACGCTTGCCCCCAAGGTAAATGTCTTGTCGTCCATCTCGCGGGCGGCGGCGGCATCGTCATTGTTTTTTCGGTAAGTGACGAATGCCTTAAGCACCGAAAAATCGTAGCGTGCACCCAGGTAGAAGCCGGTTTGCTTTTCGATGCTGCTGTAATCGTTTGGCGCTTTGGTGGCGTCGAGGATCGGCAGGCCGCCATTCGGATTACTCACCCGCACGGTATGGTAGACCGCGGTCAAGCCGAGCGGACCATTATTGTAGTAAGCGTTGACTGCGACGTTCTTGTTGCTGCTCTTGCCGGCTTGCTCGCCCGGCGCATAATAGAAATTGAACTGGAAGTTATTCACCACCGGCGTGGAATACTGGATCTGGTTGCTCCAGCCGCTATCGCCAGCCGTGGTGGCGACCCATTTGCGCGCACCGACAGTTCCGGTCGGCACGTAGGTGTGCAGGATCAGCGGGGAAAACTGGAAGGAATCGCCGAAGGGGTTAAATAGCACGGCAGGCAGGAAACTCGGCGCGCTGGTGCGCCCCACCGTGATTTTTCCGAAACTGCCCGACAGCGCGAGGAAGGCGTCGCGCGAGAACAGGTTGTCGCCGCCGAAGCGTCCCGAGGCGCCGGTGTCGGCAAGGAAGAAGCCGTTGAGCATAAACTCGGCTTTCAGGCCGCCGCCCAGATCCTCGACGCCGCGAAAGCCAAACCACGAGGTCGACATGCCGCCATTTTGCACCACCGTGCGGCGTGCAGGTTCACCGCTATACTGCAACGATCCAACATACTGATCGACCAATCCACCGATTGTTACCGACGACTGGGCAGATGCCCCGCCTGCCGCCAACACCAGAATACCGCCCCATACCGCCTTTGCCGTTTTCGACATCTCAATATCTCCTCAGTATTTTTGTCATCGAGATCCATTGCACTTGGAAGCTGGTGGTCCGGCAGCGAGGTGTTCGGCCGGAGCCACTGAGTCCAGTATAGCGTCGCCATGAACACACATTTTCGGGGGCCATGAAATTTTTTCATGAATCTGCACACCTCGAAAAAGCAAAACAAAGTACGATGAATTTATAATTAATTTTGCTATGCATTTGCGAAATATTTCCGCCTTTGGGAACATTCTTTGATGAGAGAAAGACTAGGCCCCATCCCCTTCGAGCAGCTCGCGCCGCAGCAGCAGGCCGTCGCCCAAGCCATCATCGACGGCCCGCGGGGGGCGCTGTACGGGCCGTTCGTGCCGCTGCTGCGCAGCCCGGAGCTGATGGAAAGCGCGCAGCGCATGGGCGAGTACCTGCGCTACCGCAGCGCGATCGGCACGCGCCTGTCGGAAATCGCGATTCTGGTGACGGCGCGCGAGTGGGACCAGCAGGTCGAGTGGGCGATCCACGCGCCGATTGCCGAGCGCAGCGGCATCGAGCCGGGCATCGTCGCGGCCATTGCGCAGCGCCGCAAGTCGCCTGCGATGCTGGTCGATGAAGCGCTGGTCTACGATTTTTGCGTGGAGCTGCACAGGAGCAAGCGGGTCAGCGATGTGACGTATGCCAACGCGCTGGCGCTGTTCGGCGAAAAAGGTGTGGTCGATTTGATGGGGATCAATGGGTACTACACGTTTCTGGCGATGGTGATGAACGCGGCGCAGACGCCGGCGCCGGTATCGACGGCGGCGCCATTGCCGGAGTAGTGGCGGTCACGCCGGCCAAGGTAGCAGGAGGCGGACTCAGGTACCGTCGTCGGCGAATTCCCGAAGCACGGTGATGGAAAACGCTGACTCGCCGAACAGCACTTTCTGTTGTTCGGGATTCAAAGGTTTGCCCGTCAGGGTTAAATGAACTCTTCCGCCCACCGGAAGAATTTCCCGGTCGTCAGGTATTGCGGTGGCAGCGATTTCTTTCCGCAGCGTGGCCGCTGCACGCTTGTAAGCAACAAGCTCGTCTGTTTGCTTGACGCCGTCGTCGGCAATCTCTCGAAGCACGCTGTCGGAAAACTCTGATTTTCCGAACAGGGCGAAGGCCTGCTCAGAGGTCAGCGGCCTGCAGCGCGGGAAGTGAAAGACGCCGTTCACCGGAAGAATTTCGTTCTCATCGCGGACAGCTGTGGCAGCGATTTTTTTTCGCAGTTCGTCCGATGCACGCCTGTACTCGGCGAGCTGTTCTGCTTGCGCTTTGGTAAGTGGTTTCATGGCGTTCACCTCAAGTAGGATTGCTTTGGTGATTGCAACGGTGGCTAAAAATCCGCCAGGGTCGTCCAAAGGACGTTTATCAAAGTCGACCACGATCGACTGGTCGGGCTTACATCAAACTGCATCGGACGCCCACTGCCGCAGGCGTCCCACCACGCCGGGGTGCATGCGACGACTTCCTGTACCGTGCGCAACCCATGCATTGACACAACGGGATGCCTGCTCATTTCGGCGGCGTTCACAGGCGCGTCGAAACCGAATTTAGGCCAAACGCGATATCCGATATACGCGTCGGGATCGTTCTGGTGCAGAGGTCCCCGTCCTGCGGCGTAAAGCTGGATATGATCGAAGCCGAGACGGTAGGCGGTGACCGCCATCATGCCAAACGCAACGGTGCAAAGTCTGGCTGGTGCATCCGGGCGCAGCATCATCCTGCCGATATGCAAAGCGGCGCACCAAACGCCAGGCGTTTTTTCCAAGGAGAAGACAACGACACTGTTTTGCTCACCGTCCGGGACGAAGGAATTGACGAAATGGATCTTCGTGCCCGCCGGTGCGTTGCCATCCTCGTTCACTTTGAGTACCCTTACCGTTGACCTGTCCGGTATCATAAAAAGGTGCGCGCTCGTTTCGGTATTCAGTCTGACTGGCTTGCGACCTTTTAGTTCCAGCCAAACGCCATCGAAACTGTTCCCCAGCCAGTCATGCAGTTCGCCCCGGAAGTAACTCCGTGCGATGTCGTGGTCGAGCAAAAGCGATTCGATTTTTCGTATATCGTGCTCGTCGCATCGGAGGTCGATGGTCATGATCCGGGACGTCGGAGTTGGCAACGTTGTAAAGTACTTTGCGGTGGAGACTGCCTGCGGTGGGCAGTGAGCGTGCAGACAGCGTACGCGGCATCGTTACGCGGGCACAGGCCGCTCCGACCTTAAGTGACGACGACTGTGTACGTCTCAACGATTGCTCCGGAATATTGAACTTTTGCAGCCCCGGTGGCCGAAAGAACGAGGTAGATGAAATTCGATCGTGTATTGACCGTCAACGTTTTTTACGACGGCAATTTGCTCGGCATCGCCGAGCTGGACGGCGTTCCGCATATTTATGCGAAGGGGTATATGTATGGCCTGGAAGACCGTGACGAGGAAATTTATTACTTGTCACCGATTGCGCCTGAGCTGCTGGCCCTGGTGATGGAAGACTGGGCCATCTGGGTGCGCTATCTCGCGGCCAGCGGCACCCCGGAAGCGGCCGATGCAAGGCATCCGGCGCTGGCGCGTGATCGCGCACGGCATGACGCGCTGGAACTGGCCATCGGCGACAAGCTGGCGACCGACCCCGACAACCGAAAGCGCTTCAAGGCCGCGTTCTGGCCGCCAGCGTCGCCGCCCGACCCGCACGCCTTGTGGGACGGCCAGCGCGTCCAGTGGAGGCCGGTGCGCCGCACCGGCCGCGATGCACCGGCCGCGCCGGATGAGGTAGCGCCGCCTTAGGCCAGCGCTTCCTTCGCCGCTTCTTCCGGCGTCAAGCCATCATAGAACTGGTCGGTAAACCACTCGACCTGTTCTTCGATATGGTCCTGCGCCTGCTTCTGGGTTGCGCCGCCGGCCACCAGAAAACCTTCCACTTCGATGCACCAGTGAATCAGCGCCAGGGTTTCTTCGTCGAGTTCTTCTTTTTTGGCCATGGTGTTACCTCTTTCAGCGTTGTTGTCCAAGCATGGATGATAACCGATCACTCGCCGAGGTCGGTCACCATGCCCCACTTGCCAAACTCCGGTTCGAACTCCGCCAGGCTCAGCTGGCCGACGCTGGTAAACGCGCCGATCCGGTCCAGGGTACCCGCCGCCAGCCGGCGCGCCAGCAGCACGGCGGCCATGCACGGAATTTCCGGGCCATGATCGTGATCGGCGGCAATGTGCCAGGCGCGCTGCGCGGGCTTGCCGTTGGCGTCAAGGCCGCGCACCCGCACCACCATCCCGCCCAGCGACGAGCCGAGAAAATTCAAGCCGTCGGCGGCGCGGTTGAGCAGGCCGGCCAGGCGTTCCGGACGGGGCACCAGCCCAATGCGGCGCAAGCCCGCCAGCAGCGCCATGCCACGCTGGCTCACGCCAATTTCGAGCGCGGCGCGGAACATCACCGACTGCACGCCCGCATAATGGGCCGGGAATAGTTCGAGGTCGGGAATGTCGCACAGCGATGCCAGGCGCGGGCGCAGGCGCGCGTACGCGACCATCTTCGGCGCCGCCCAGCCCGGCTGGGTGACCCAGCGGCCATCCTGCCACACCTGGATCGGCGCGCCGCAGTAGCTCAGCACCGCTTCCATGGTGGCCACCCCGCGCGGCGCGGTCTGGGCCGGGGCGATGCACATGTCGATCGACGAAATGCTGCGCCAGCCCGCCGTCAGATGGTCGACCACGGCCGACGACATGGCCGGCACGCTGCTCGCGCCCGTGATGGCGAGGCGCTGTTGCTGGCGGAAGGCGTGATCGAGCGCGGCTGGAAAATCGCACACGAAGCGGCGCCCGTCGGCCAGGTCGATATAGTGGGCGCCAGCGGCCGCCGTGGCCAGCGCGGTGCCGTAATCCTGTTGCTGGAAAGGGCCTGCCGTGTGGATGACGAGTTCGGCGCCGAGGGCGCGCAGCGCCTGTGCCAGGTGGGGATCGTGGATATCGATGCGCGCAGCAGCGGCGCCGTGGCCGCAGGCGCTGGCCAGGGCGCTGGCCTTGTTCAGGTCGCGCCCGGCGACGATCAGTTCGATGCCGGGGCTGGACGCCAGGGCGCGGCAGATGCGGGCGCCGAAGTTACCGTATCCGCCGAGAACGACCGTTTTCACCTTGGGTCGATCAGGCCGCGAGGCCCTTGGCCAGCAGTTCGGCGACAACCTCGTTGAGGTCGGTGTCGCGTTCCTTGGCCAGGGTTTGCAGTTGCAGCACCAGGTCGCTGTTGAGTTTGACGGCGAACGGGACCAGGCCGAGCGCCTGATCGCGCTTGCGCTGTTCGCGGCGGTCGACGGCGGCGTTGTCGGCGTTGCCGAATCCAGCTGCGCCCGGGGCGACCATCTTGCCCATCAATTTTTTGGCGTCACTCTTTGCCATGCCGGTTTTTTTCATTGTCTGCCTTTGCTATCAAAGAACGCATTCTACGCTCTCCGGGGCAGACCGACTCACTTGCACGGCCGCCAGTGTGAATCAGGCCAGGACTTTCTTGAGCCAGACGCCGATATCGTCGATTTCTTCCTGGCACAGCGAGTGCTGCATCGTGTAATCGTGCCATTCAAGCTGGTAGCCCAGCGACTTGAGCAGGTCGCGCGAGGCGAGGGCGCGGGCGATCGGAATCACGCCGTCGTGCTGCCCGTGCACCTGGAAAATCGGGGTGCCCAGGCTCGCTTCCGAGCGCTCGGCGGCGATCTTGTCGGCCAGCGGCACATACCCGGACAAGCACATCAGCCCGGCCAGCTTTTCCGGATGGCGCATGCCGGTCTGCAAGGTCATTGCGCAACCCTGCGAAAAGCCCGCCAGGATGATGCGCGAGGCGGGAATGCCACGCGCCTTTTCGCGCGCGATCAGTGCTTCGACCTGCAATTGCGATGCGCGCAGGCCGGCTTCGTCTTCGCGCCGGCCGATGTCGGCATTGACGATGTCGTACCACGAGCGCATCACGTAGCCACCGTTGACCGTCACCGGCATCGTGTTGGCATGCGGGAAAACGAAGCGGATGCCGGGCAAGCCTTTCAAGTCGAGCTCGCTTACCAGCGGCACGAAGTCATTGCCGTCCGCGCCCAGGCCGTGCATCCAGATGATCGCCACCGTCGGGTTGGGGGCGGTTTCGATTTCGATGTTGTCTAACAGTTTGCTCATGCGTTCATTTTCGGTAGGCGGCGCGGGACGCTGCGCCGATTTCGGCCGGAATGCCTTGCACACGGCCGGGTTGGTTTCCATATACGGACCGCCGATCAGGTCGACGCAGTAAGGCACGGCCGCGAAAATACCGCCGACCAGTTGTTTGCCGTCATCATCTTTAAGACCTTCGAGGGTTTCCTTGATCGCCTTCGGCTGCCCGGGCAGGTTCATCACCAGCGCGGCGTGGCCGTCGATTTCGCGGATCACGGCCGTCTGGCGCGACAGGATGGCGGTCGGCACGAACTGCAGGCTGATCTGGCGCATTTGCTCGCCGAAACCGGGCATTTCCTTGGTGCCGATGGCGACCGTGGCCTCGGGCGTGACATCGCGCCGCGACGGGCCGGTGCCGCCCGTGGTCAGCACCAGGTGGCAGCGCGCCACGTCGACCAGGTCGAGCAGGGTCGCTTCGATCTGCGCCCGTTCGTCGGGAATCAGGCGCGTTTCGATGCGGTAGGCGGTGGTGAGGGCGCCGGCGAGCCAGTCGGCCAGCGCCGGCAAGCCCTTGTCTTCATACACGCCGCCGCTGGCGCGGTCAGAGACCGACACCAGGCCGATCACCAGCTCATCCGCCAACTGCGTGGAATTACTCGTCGTCGGACTCGTCATCGATCGGCTCGCCGTCTTCGTCCTCGTCGGCAGGCTTGGCCGCGGCCTTGCCCTTCTTGTTGATATCCTTGAGGATCTGGAAGATCTCGCGGTAGGCCTTCGGTGGCTTGTTCTCGGCCTGTTCCTTGCGCGCGTTGCGGATCAGGGTGCGCAAGTGCTGCACATCGAGTTCCGGGTTTTCTTCGAGCAGCACGGTCAGGGCCTTGTCGTCGGCCAGCAGCTTTTCGCGGCGGCGTTCGAGCGCGTGCAGGGCCGCGGTATCGGCCTTGGACATGCCTTTCCAGCTGTCAATAGTGCGCTGGATGACGGCCACTTCTTCCTCGTCGAGGGTGCGCATCTTCTTGCCGACGAATTGCATCTGGCGACGCCGTCCCTCGTGGTTGGTGATCAGCTGGCAAGCCAGGATCGCATCGCGCACGTCTTCGGGCATGGGAACGCGCTTGACGCGGTCGCGCGCTTCGGCGACCAGTTCTTCGCCGAGCTTTTGCAGCTCGCTCATCTGGCGCTTGAGTTCGGACTTGGAAGGGCGTTCGTATTCTTGCTCGAACTCGGACGATTGGAAGCCGCAGGCGCCCCGGTTTGGATTTGGCATGATATGGTTCCGATAGGCGTAAAGCCGATCAGTAAAAACTGTAAACGACTGCTATCATACCCGTTTAACCGGACAGCCGAAGAAAACACCACATGAACGACTCCGTCTTTATCCACACCCAGGATCAGCTGCAGCAGCTGGCGCGCGACGTTTTGGCCTTTGCCAAGGAGATGGGCGGCACCGATGCAGCCGTCGACATCAGCGAGGGAAGCGGTCTGTCAGTGTCGGTCCGGCGTGGCAAAATCGAGACGATCGAGCAGAATAAAGACAAAGGCATGGGCGTGACCGTGTATATCGGTCAAAAACGCGGCAATGCCAGCACCTCCGACTTTTCCCCGGCAGCGCTGCGCGCCACCGTCGACGCGGCCTACAACATCGCCCGTTTCACGGCCGATGACGACTGCGCCGGCCTGGCCGATGCCGACATGCTTGAAATGAAGCCGCGCGACCTGCGCCTGTGCTACCCGTGGATGATCTCCACCGAAGAAGCGGTGGTGCTGGCGCAGCGCGCCGAAGCGGCCGCGTTCGACGTCGATGCGCGCATCACCAACAGCGAAGGCGCCAGCGTGCACGTGCAGCAGTCGCACTTCGTGTCGGCCAATTCGCGCGGTTTCGCGGGCGGCTATCCGTTTTCGCGCCACACCCTGTCGGTGGCGCCGATCGCCGGCAAGGGCGCCAAAATGCAGCGCGACGACTGGTACACCTCGGTGCGCGATCCGAACAAGATGGCCCAGCCGGAGGCGGTCGGGCGCTACGCCGCCGAACGCGCCCTGGCGCGCCTGAACGCGCGCAAGCTCGATACGCGCACCTGCCCGGTGCTGTTCGAGGCGCCGCTGGCAGCCGGCCTGCTGGGTGCCTTCGTGCAAGCCACCTCGGGCGGCGCGCTGTACCGCAAGTCGACCTTCCTGCTCGATTCGCTGGGGCAGTCGGTGTTCCCTTCGCATATCCAGATCCTGGAAGACCCGCACGTGATCGGCGCGGTCGGCTCGGCCCCGTTCGATGAAGAAGGCGTGCGCACCGTGCGCCGCAATGTGGTCAAGGATGGCGTGGTGCAGGGTTATTTCCTGTCGTCGTACTCGGCGCGCAAGCTGGGCATGAAAACCACGGGCAATGCCGGCGGTTCGCACAACCTCACCATGAGCTCGACCCAGACCAAACGCGGCGACGACTTCGCCGGCATGATCAAAAAGATGGGGCGCGGCTTGCTGGTCACTGAACTGATGGGCCAGGGCACCAACTACGTGACCGGCGACTATTCGCGCGGCGCCTCCGGTTTCTGGGTCGAGAATGGCGTGATCCAGTATCCGGTCGAGGAAATCACCATCGCCGGCAACATGAAGGATATCTTCCAGCAGATCGTCGCCATCGGCAATGACACTCTCATCCGTGGAAACAAGCAGACCGGATCGATCCTGATCGAAAACATGGTCGTGGCCGGCAGCTGATCGCCGCTGATGGTATTCCGCGCGGGTATCTTGTGCCCACGCGGAATACCGCTCACACTCCTCCGCTCCTTCTGTAAGACTCCTGTAAGATAAATTACATTGCATGCTTGCCTAGACGCAAATACACTAGCTCTAGCACCATGACACTGGTGGTTTTCCCGTGACGTAAACACTTCAGGAGACACAGACATATGGAACGACGTTCCTTTATTAAAAAAGCGGCAGTTGGCGCTGCAGCGGGCGCAGTCGCCGCACCGGCGCTGGCACAGTCGCCGTCGCATCCGACCATCACCTGGCGCCTTGCCAGCAGCTTTCCCAAATCCCTGGACACCATTTTCGGCGCGGCTGATATCCTGACCAAGCGCGTTTCGGAACTGACCGGTGGCAAGTTCACCATCCGCTCGTTCGCGGCCGGCGAAATCGTCCCTGGCCTGCAAGTGCTCGACGCGGTCCAGGCCGGCACTGTGGAAATCGGCCACAGCGCGTCCTACTACTACTTCGGCAAGGACGCCACCTTTGCCTTCGACTGCGCGGTCCCGTTCGGCCTCACCTCGCGCCAGCACACGGCCTGGTACCAGGAAGGCGGCGGACGCGAACTGACCCGCAACTTCTTCAAGGGCTACGGCATCGTCAACTTCCTGGGCGGTAATTCCGGCACCCAGATGGGTGGCTGGTTCCGCAAGGAAATCAAGTCGGTGGAAGACTTGAAGGGCACCAAGATGCGCGTCGGCGGTTTCGCCGGCAAGGTACTGGAGCGCCTGGGCCTGGTGCCGCAGCAATTGGCCGGTGGCGACATTTATCCTGCGCTGGAAAAAGGCACGATCGACGCGGCCGAATGGGTCGGTCCTTACGATGACGAAAAACTGGGCTTCTACAAGGTCGCGCCGTATTACTATGCGCCGGGCTGGTGGGAAGCGGGCGCGAGCTTCTCGTTCTACGTGAACATGAAGGAATGGGAAAAGCTGCCCAAGGAATACCAGGCCGCGCTCGAATGCGCCACCTATGAAGCGCACATCGGCATGCAGGCCGAGTACGACGCCAAGAACCCGGCGGCGCTGGCGCGCCTGCTCAAGAACGGCGTCAAGCTGCGCACCTTCTCGAAAGAGATCATGGACGCCTGCTACAAGGCGGCGCAGGACGTGATGAACGAAGAAGCGGCCAAGAACGCCAAGTTCAAGACCATCTACGAGCCGTGGAAGCGATTCCGCCAGGACCAGAACATGTGGGCCTCGGTGTCCGAAGCGGCCATGGTGGAGTACATGATCAAGGCCGGCCGCAAGTAAAACCCCTTCGTTCCCTGCGCGGGAGCGGCGGCCGGGGCCGGGCGAAGCGAACAGCGTCGCCCGGCCCCTTTATTTATTGAA
This sequence comes from Massilia frigida, assembly GCF_011682175.1. GTDB lineage: Bacteria > Pseudomonadota > Gammaproteobacteria > Burkholderiales > Burkholderiaceae_D > Telluria_A > Telluria_A frigida. Next base: position 20,798 of record NZ_WHJG01000013.1, on the reverse strand, counting down.
GCGATTATGAAAAGAATCCTGTTCCTTGCCCTGATCGCCGGCGGCGCCTTGTATGCCTACAAATCCGGGCGCCTGTCCGCTGGCGGCGGCGCTGCGTTCGACAAGGATGGCAAGCCGGCCGTGATGCTGTTCACCAGCGCCGAGTGCGGCGACCATTGCGACAAGATACGCAATGAATTGAAAAAGCGCGTGCCGACCTTCCAGGAAGTGGTCCTCACCGAGCCGGATAACAAATACCGCGTGGACGCGCTGCCCACGGTCATCGCCGGCAAGCAGCGCAGCGTCGGCGACGATGTGCATGCCCTGGCCGGGATGCTCGGCGAAGTGCTGGGCAAGGATGCGCTGACGCGGCGCGAACGGATCGTCATGGCCAACCATTTCGATGCGCAGGACAAGCCCAGGGTAGTGCTGTACGGGACCAAATGGTGCGGCTACTGCAAGGCGCAGCGCGAACTGTTCGAGGAAAAGAAGATCCCCTTCGAGGATGTCGATGTCGAGGCATCGGAAGCTGGCGCAATCGCCTACAACGCGCTCGAAGGCAGCGGTTATCCGCTCACGTACGTGGGGTACCGCCGCTTCGGCGGCTACAAGGAAGCCGAGATCCTGGCGGCCGTCGACGAACTGACGAAAAAGCCGCAAGCCAATCTGCGCTAGGCCGCAAAGGGCGTCCTGCCAGGGCAGGCACGCCCCCTTGCATCAGAAGCGGTAACCGGCGCCCACGGCGATCAGGACCGGATCGATCTTCACGGTGCTCACTTTGGCGCCGGAGATCATCACATCGCTGCGGATAGTGATGCGCTTGATGTCCAGGTTGAGCGACCAGTTTTTATCGATCCTGAAATCCAGGCCGGTTTGCAGGGCCAGGCCCACGCTGTGGTTTTCCAGGCCGCCCGCACCGTCCAGCAGCTTGACCTGCGACATGCGCGTGTAGTTGATACCGGCGCCCAGGTAAGGCTTGAACTGGCCGATCGGGTTGAAGTGGTACTGGCCCAGCACGCTTGGCGGCAAGTGCTTGAAGGTGCCGATCTTGGCGCCATCGAGCATCACCTCATGTTTTTGCGGATAGGTCAGCACCAGCTCGGCCGCGAAATTGGGCGTGAAAAAATAGCTGACGTCGACTTCTGGAATGGTTTTGTCGGACACCGAAATGCGGTCCGACGCGCCGGCGCCGCCGACCGGCGTGGCCTTGTCGGCCGGGTTCAGGTGCGCGGCGCGCGCGCGCACCAGCCATGGTCCGTCCTGGGCTTGGGCATCAACGGCGATCAGGCCCAGCATGCTCACTGCGACTGCTAACAATTTGCTCTTCATCACTACTTCCTTCTTCGTTTGTCATTGGGTATGGAAGAAGTTTATTGATTGACCTCAACTAAATCGTTGATGTGAATCAAAAAATTGAAGCAATGACGAAAAGCCGTATCGCATCAGGCCGGATGGCGCAGCGCTTGCAGGATCGGTTGCAGCACCGCTGCGCCCAGGCGTGCGCTGCGCGCGCCGTCCCAGCCGCAAATCGGATCGGGATCGTTGGCGTTGTCCTTGAACGGCAGCTCCAGCGTCAGCGACAGGCAGCCGAAGGCGTGCGTGATATGCGGCGAGCCCATGGTGATGGTTTCGTCGGTGTAAGGCGAGTCGCCGTAACCGTGCACGTCCTGGAAGTCGGGGCTGGCGATCTTGAAGTCGTCGGCGAAGCGTTTTTCCTGCGCGGCCTGCTCTGGCGTGAAGGTTGGCAGCGAGTTGCTTCCGGCCACGAACACGTAGGGCAAGCCTTCATCGCCATGCACGTCGAGGAACAGGTCGCAGCCGGTTTCCTTCATCTTGTTCTTGACCACGAACACTTCCGGGCTGCGTTCCATGGTCGGCGTATTCCACTCGCGGTTGAGGTTGGCGCCGGCCGCGTTGGTGCGCAGGTTGCCGCGCACCGAGCCGTCCGGGTTCATGTTCGGCACCACGTAGAACACGGCTTCCTTGAGCAGATGGCGGCCAAAGGCGTCGGCCGGGTCGAGCAGGGCGTCCAGCATGCCCTCGACGAACCATTCGGCCATGGTTTCGCCCGGATGCTGGCGCGCGATGACCCATACCTTTTTCTTCGCTGCCGGGTCGCCGATCACCAGGACGTTCATGTCGCGCCCTTCGACGCTGCTGCCCAGGTCGAGCATGCGCACCTGTTCGGAGAGCTGGGCGCGGTCGAGCAATTCCAGGTGGCGTTCCCACGAGTAGGGCTCGAAGTAGGCGTAGTAGACGCTGTCCATCTCGGGCGCGTGGGTAATCGTCATCACCTCGCCATCGAAGCTGGTGGGCACGCGGAACCACTGCACGCGGTCGTAGCTGGCCATGGCCTGGTAGCCTTCCCAGCCGGCCGGATAGGCGCTCTTGCCGGCGTTGAGGAAGCGGATCGTGCACGCCTGCCCCTGGGCACCTTGCAGGCGGAAGTAGAACCACTGGGTGATGTCCGCGTGCGAGTCGCGGCGGATGTTCAGGTCGATCGAAGAGGCGCTGGTGGCGCTCACGATATCGATGGCGCCGGCGTCGAACCGGCTGCTGATTTTGATAGACATGGTGTGTCCCTGGCTGGTGAATGAGAAGCGCGACAGCTTTGCGCGCGAGGCGTCATGATACGCCTTCGGATTCAACACGGTTAACAGGGCGAAAATCGCCCTGTTTGGGTTCTATGCTGATGTTTTGAACACACCGAAGGAGAACAGCGATGAAAAAGACCTATCACGGCAGCTGCCATTGCGGCGCGGTACGCTACCAAGCCGATATCGACCTGAGCCAGGGTACCGGCAAATGCAACTGCACCATCTGCAGCAAGACGCGGGCGTGGAACGTGGCGATCAAGCCTGAGGCGTTCCGCTTGCTGGCGGGAGAGGAGCAGCTGAGCGATTACCAGTTCGCGACCAGGAGCGTGCATCATCCGTTCTGCCGGCAATGCGGCGTGCGCTCGTTCGTACGCGGGTATGTGGAAGAGATCGGCGGGGCGTTCGTGTCGGTCAATGTGGCCGCGCTCGACGACGTGACGCCGGAAGAGCTGATCGCGGCGCCGCTGAAGTATGCGGATGGCTTGCACAACAACTGGTGGAATGTGCCGGCAGAGACGCGGCTTTTGTAGTATCCCGGCAGATCGCGCAGACCACCGTCATCCGCGCACCTTGCACCGCCGTTCCTGCCAATGGCGGGAATGACGGTGCAAGGCCCAACTCAGCAATCGTAATTGATGCTATCGCGCGGATACGCCATCGGATTGCGGATCGCCTCCAGGGTCAAATCCACATCGAGCTCCGGCCAATACACCCGTCCGGTGCTCACGCACTTGACCCGGCAAATCTGCGCAATGGTCGCGTGCTCGAAAACCGGAAACTCCACGAACGGCAAGTACAACTCTTCCTCGCCACACTGCAGCCAGAAGCCGTGCGGGCTCAGGCTCGTCACGTCGGCGCAGGAAAAATAGATGCCATCCATAATCAGTCCCCGGTAAGCGACGCACCCAGGCAGGGTCGCCGCATCGAAGGTATCAAATGCGCCGGCCGATTCGTTTGACCTGGCGCAAATGAGCCCTAAGCTACTTTCTTCCTATCGAAATCATATAGTTCTGCATCACTTGCTCGGACACCGAGGCCCACATGTTCTGGTCCTGGCGGAATCGCTTCCAAGGATCGTACACCTTTTTGAATTTGGCGTTCTTCGACGCTTCCTCTTCCATGACCTGGGTCGAGATCTTGTAGGCCTCGTCCATGATCGCCTTGGAGAAGGTGTGCAGCTTGGCCCCGTTCTTGATCAGGCGCGCCAGCGCCGCCGGATTCTTGGTGTCGTACTCGGCCTGCATCGTCACGTGGCACTCGTAACTGGCCGCTTCCACCGCCGCCTTGTACTGCGCCGGCAGCTTTTCCCATTCCTTGATGTTGATGTAGAACGACAGCTGCGGCCCGGCTTCCCACCAGCCCGGCGCGTAGTAGTGCGGCGCCACCTTGGCCAGGCCGAGCTTTTCATCGTCGTACGGACCGACCCACTCGGCTGCGTCGATCGTGCCTTTTTCCAGCGCCGCATACACGTCGCCGGCCGGAATCTGCTGCGGCACCGCGCCCATGCGCTCCATCACGCGGCCGGCGAAACCGGCGATGCGGATCTTCATGCCCTTGACGTCTTCCAGGCTCTTGATCTCCTTGCGGTACCAGCCACCCATCTGCGTGCCGGTATTCCCGGCCATGAAATTGACGATGCCGTAGCCCTTGAAGAAGTCGCGCATCAGTTCACGCCCGCCGCCCTGGTCGAACCAGGCGGTCTGCTGGCGCGAGGTAAGGCCGAACGGCACCGCGCAGTCGAACGCGAAGGTGGCGTCCTTGCCGAAGTAGTAGTACGACGGCGTGTGACCCATTTCGACCGTGCCCGCCTGCACCGCGTCCATCACCTGCAAGCCCGGCACGATGTCGCCGGCGGCGAACTGGCGGATCTGGAAGCGCCCGCCGGTCAGTTCCGCTACGCGCTTGGTGAAGGCTTCGGCCGAGCCGAAGATGGTATCGAGCGACTTGGGAAAGCTCGACGCCATGCGCCATTTGACTTCAGGATTGATTTGCGCCAGCGCCGGCGCGGCAATGACGGCGGCGGTGGCGCCCACGGCGCTTTTGGTGAGGAAGGAACGACGTTGCATGACAGTCTCCGAGTTTTTTGTAATGTGGCTGAGGGACGTGCGCCCAATTGTAGCCTCTTGTACGCGCAAAAGTTGCGTGTAATTGTAGCGTCGCTATCGCGGCCCCGGCGACCCATTTTGCGCGTCGCCTAGCGCGTCGCCTAGCGCCTCGCCTAGCGCGCCGCCGTCGGCCAGCCCGCCGAAGCGCTGGAAGAAGCCGGCGTCGGCCTGCGGCGCGCCATCGTCCTCGCGCCGCAGGGTGGCCATGATGTGCGCTTCCGCGCCCGCGTAGGTACGCGCATACACGGCGCGCGCCAGTTCGTAGGCACTGCTGCCTGGCCACGGATTGGGCAGCAGTTCGATCGGCAGCATCGGGTCGTGCAGCTGTACGCGCCGGTAGGCATGGACCAGCAGCGTGCGGATCACAAACGCCTGCTCGGGCGCGAGCGCCTCATCGTTTTCCAACAGGTCCAGCAAGGGCGCGAAGCGTTCGATGAAATGGCGGTAGCCCTGGACCACGCCGGACAAGTCCCAGCCATCCTGCACCAGGTCCTGCAGCGGCCTGCCTGATACGCCCGGCAGCGCGCTGGCCCGGCACACAAACAGCTTGTCCTTCACGCCCACACGCGCGAGCAGTTCTTCGAGAACGCCGGCATGGCTGGCCGGGTGGCCGAACATGCCGGGTGCGATCATGGCGTAGCCCTCCCACAGCATTTCCTTGCGCAGCAGTGCGCGCTCGGGCGCGTCGATGCTGCCGGCGCCCGAGAGCACCAGGGTCCAGTTGCCGTCCCAATGCGCGGTCAGTGGCGCGTAAATACGCCGGTTGGCACGCTCGAAGCGGGGCAGGGCTTGCGGCAGGATGGCGTAGGAACTGCGGCGCCCGTCGCGGTTGGCCACCAGCCAGCCTTCCTGCGCCAGCCGGAATACGCTGGTGCGCAGCAGGCGGTCGTTGACGCCAAACGGCGCCAGCAATTCAATCAGGCTGCCGAGCCAGATGGTGCCGCCGTGCGGGGCGATGGCGTCGCCGAAGATGGTCATCACAAGGGACTTGGAACGGGGCGGATCGCTGGCGAGAAAGTCGGCGATCCATGCTGTGCTGGTAAGTTGTTTCATGGGTGCATGGTCTGGCGCGCTGGGGTGATTGTCAAGCAAAGCAGCCGTTTACTTTAGCGCGTGTTGGGCGCAGCATGGTTTTTTTGTTATCGATTCAATTCCGATGAGATACGGATATACAATGCGACTCAATTTAACTGTGTACATCTTATTTTACGTATCGTATTATCGGTCGATCGCCTTTGCAATGGGAGCAGCACCATGTATGCACAACTCGTAGAAACCGGCCTCAAGAAAGTCCAGAGCGCCGAAGACATGGATGAGCAGGAGCGCGAGTTCCAGGCGCGCATCGATGCCGGCGTCAAGATCGAAGCCAAGGACTGGATGCCCGAGGCTTACCGCAAGACCCTGATCCGCCAGATTTCCCAGCACGCGCACTCCGAAATCGTCGGCCAGCTGCCCGAGGGCAACTGGGTCACGCGTGCCCCCACGCTCAAGCGCAAGTCGATCCTGCTGGCCAAGATCCAGGACGAGGCGGGGCACGGGCTTTACTTATATAGTGCGGCCGAAACCTTGGGCGTCTCGCGCGACGAACTGCTGGCCGCCCTCCATTCGGGCAAGGCCAAGTATTCGAGCATCTTCAATTACCCGACCCTGTCGTGGGCCGACATGGGCGCGATCGGCTGGCTGGTCGATGGCTCGGCCATCATCAACCAGATCCCGCTGTGCCGCTGCTCGTACGGTCCGTACGCGCGCGCAATGATCCGCGTCTGCAAGGAAGAATCGTTCCACGCGCGCCAGGGCTACGACATCATGATGAGCCTCGCGCAGGGCACGCCCGAACAAAAGGCGATGGCGCAGGATGCGCTGAACCGCTGGTGGTGGCCTTCCCTGATGATGTTCGGCCCGTCGGATGCCGAATCGGTCAACAGCGCGCAGTCGGCGCAGTGGCGCATCAAGCTGTTCTCCAACGACGAACTGCGCCAGCGCATGGTCGACCAGACCGTGCCCCAGGCCGAGTACCTTGGCCTGACCGTGCCCGATCCCGACCTCAAATTCAATGCCGAGACGGGCCACTACGAATTCGGCGAGATCGACTGGAGCGAGTTCCAGAATGTCCTGAAGGGGAATGGCCCGTGCAACCGCGAGCGCCTGCGCACGCGCGTGAAGGCGTACGACGACGGCGCCTGGTTCCGCGATGCGCTGGTCGCCTATGCCGACAAGAAATCGGCGCGCGCCGCAGCCTGATCCACAGCATCCACAGAACCGCACCGGAGAATAAACATGAGTAAAGAATGGCCCCTGTGGGAAGTCTTCATCCGCAGCCAGCACGGCCTGGCGCACAAGCACGTGGGCAGCCTGCACGCGTCCGACGCCGAAATGGCGGTCAATAACGCGCGCGACGTCTACACGCGCCGCAACGAAGGCGTGTCGATCTGGGTCGTGCGCGCCGCCGACATCGTCGCCAGCAGCCCGGGCGACAAGTCGGCCCTGTTCGAGCCGTCCAACAGCAAAGTCTATCGCCACCCGACCTTCTTCCCGATGCCGGAAGAAGTCAAGAACCTGTGAGCGTGCCTGTGGACCAGAAAATCGAATACCTGCTGCGCCAGGGCGACAACGCCCTGATCCTGTCGCAGCAGCTGTCCAAATTGTGCGGCAAGGGGCCGGCGCTCGAAGAAGACATGGCGCTGACCAACGTCGCCCTCGACCTGCTCGGCCAGACCCGCATGTGGCTGACCTACGCCGGCGAACTCGAAGGGCGCGGCCGCACCGAAGACCAGCTGGCCTTCCTGCGCGACGCCCATGAAATGCGCTGCTGCCTGATGGTCGAACAGCCCAACGGCAATTACGCCGACACCATGGTGCGCCAGTTCTTCTTCGATACCTGGCACTACTTCCTGATGCAGGGGCTGGCCAAATCGGTTGACGCGCGCATCGCGGAAATTGCCGAAAAATCGATCAAGGAAATCACTTACCACCTGCGCCGCAGCGGTGACCTGATCGTGCGCCTGGGCGACGGCACGCCAGAAAGCCACGCCAAGACCCAGGCCGCCGTCAACGAACTGTGGATGTACAGCGGCGAGATGTTCCTCTACGACGCCATCGACATCGCCATGGTGGAGCAGGGCGTCGCGCCCGCCGCCGAGGGCTTGCGCGCGGCCTTCATCGAGCATGTGTCCGAGATCTTCGCCGAAGCGACGTTGACGATGCCCGATCCGGCGGCGTGGATGCAGCGCGGCGGCAAAACCGGCCGCCACAGCGAGCACCTGGGCTACATCCTGGCCGAAATGCAGTTCCTGCAACGGTCGTACCCCGGGGCCGAGTGGTAATGAGCACGCAGCCGGCCAGCACGGAACAGGTCTGGACCTGGCTGGGCGAGGTCAGCGACCCCGAGATCCCGGTGATCTCGGTGGTCGACCTGGGCATCGTGCGCGCGGTGGCGTGGGATGAGGCCACCTGCGTGGTGACCATCACGCCGACCTACTCGGGCTGCCCGGCCATGACCGTAATCGCCGACTCGGTGCGCGACGCGCTGCACAGCCACGGCGTGCCCGAGGTGCGGCTGGTGAACCAGCTCTCGCCGGCGTGGACCACCGACTGGATGAGCGACGCCGGCAAGGCCGCGCTCAAAGGCTACGGCATTGCCCCACCGGCGCAGCAGGCGATCGACATCAGCGGCCTGCATTCGGGCGTCAAGCGCGTGGCGGCGCCGAAGCTGGTCGTCATCTGTCCCAATTGCGGTTCGGACCATACGGAACTGACCAGCCAATTCGGCTCGACGCCGTGCAAGGCGCTCTACAAGTGCCTGGACTGCCGCGAACCCTTCGATTATTTCAAGTGCCACTAAGGCCAGCTATGAGCAAATTCTATCCACTGACCGTCGCCAAGGTGCGCAACGAAACGCGCGACACCATCGCCGTCACCTTCGCCGTGCCGGACGACCTGGCCGCCAGCTTCACCTACCAGCAGGGCCAGCACCTGACCCTGCGCGCGCAGATCGGCGACGAAGACGTGCGCCGCTCCTACTCCATCTGTTCGGCGGTGCAGGACGGCACGCTGCGCGTGGCCATCAAGCGCACCCCGGGCGGGCTGTTTTCGAGCTGGGCCAACGAGCATCTCCAGCCCGGCGCGGTGCTTGACGTGATGCCGCCGATGGGGCACTTCAACGTGCCGCTGGCGGCCGATAACGCGCGCCACTATGTCGCCTTTGCGGCCGGCAGCGGCATCACGCCGATCCTGTCGATCATCAAGACCACCTTGCTTACCGAGCCGAAAAGCGGCTTCACGCTGTTCTACGGGAACCGCGCCTCGTCGTCGGTGATCTTCAAGGAAGAACTGACCGACCTCAAAGACAGCTACATGGAGCGCCTCAACCTGGCCTACGTGATGAGCCGCGAGCAGCAGGACATTGACCTGTTCAACGGCCGCATCACCAAGGAAAAGGTCGAACAGTTCATCAAGCACTGGATTCGCATCGACGATATCGACATCGCCTTCATCTGCGGCCCGGAAGACATGATGCACGGCGTCTCGGCGGCGTTGCAGGAAGCCGGCATGCCGAAGCAGAATATCAAGGTCGAGCTGTTCGCCGCCAGCATTCCCAAGCACCAGCACAAGCCGCGCCAGTTCGACGCGCTGGTGCGCCACGAGACCGAGGTCACCGTCATTTTGGACGGCAACCACACCAGCTTCACGATGGACAAGGACAAGGAATCGATCCTCGACGCCGGCCTGCGCGCCGGCATCGACATGCGCTACTCGTGCAAGGGCGGCGTGTGCTCGACCTGCCGCTGCAAGCTGGTCGACGGCAAGGTCGACATGGACGTGAACTACGCGCTGGAAGACTATGAGATCGCGCGCGGTTTCGTGTTGAGCTGCCAGAGCTTTCCCGTGACAGACAAAGTAGTCGTCGATTTCGACCAGCACGAATAATCCAACCCACAATCGAACACACAACCCCAGGACGCGCCATGAACTACGAAAACATCAAGTTCCAGATCGAGCACGGCATCGCTACCCTGACCCTGAACCGCCCCGACAAGCTCAATAGCTTCACGCAGGCGATGCACCTGGAAGTGCGCTCCGCGCTGGCCGCCGTGCAGGCCGACCCCACCGTGCGCGTGCTGCTGCTCACCGGCGCCGGACGCGGTTTCTGCGCCGGCCAGGATTTGTCGGACCGTGCGGTCGAACCGGGCGCCGAAGGCGTGGACCTGGGCCACTCGGTCGAAACCTATTACGCACCGCTGGTGATGACCCTGCGCTCCTTGCCGATGCCGGTCATTTGCGCCGTCAACGGCGTGGCCGCCGGCGCGGGCGCCAACCTGGCGCTGGCCTGCGACATCGTCATCGCCGCCAAATCGGCCAGCTTCGTCGAAGTGTTCTGCAAACTGGGCCTCATTCCCGACACCGGCGGCACCTGGCATCTTCCGCGCCTGGTCGGTCATGCGCGCGCCATGGGCATGGCCATGCTGGGTGAAAAGATCCCGGCCGAACTGGCCGAGCAATGGGGCCTGATCTGGAAGGCCGTTGCCGACACCGCCCTGATGGACGATGCGATGGCCATGGCCGAACACTTCGCCGTCGCCCCGACCAAGGGCCTGGCCTTCACCAAGCGCGCGCTCCAGGCCAGCTACGCCAACACCCTGCCCGAGCAGCTCAAGCTGGAAGGCGACATGATGCGCGAACTCGGATACAGCCACGATTACCGCGAGGGCGTGACCGCCTTCATCGAGAAGCGCACGCCGCACTTCATGGGGGAATGAACATGGCAGCACTGGAACAAGGCAGCATCGTCGCCGTCATCGGCAGTGGCGCCATGGGCGCGGGCATCGCGCAGGTGGCCGCCGCCGCCGGCTACGTGGTCAAGCTGTTCGACACGCGTACCGGCGCGGTCGACAAGGCGATTGCCGATATCGGCAAGGTCTACACCACGCTGGTCGAAAAAGGCCGCATGAGCGGCGAGGCAGCCATCGCCGCGCGCGCGCGCCTGCACAGCGTGGCGACCCTGAAGGAAGTCGGCGACGCCGCTCTCGTGGTCGAAGCCATCGTCGAAAACCTCGACGTCAAGCGCATGCTGTTCGCCGACCTGGAGAACGTGGTCGGCGACGACTGCATTTTGGCGACCAATACCTCCTCGATTTCAGTGACGGCGATTGCCGCGCCGCTGCGCCGCCCGCAACGCCTGGTCGGCATGCACTTCTTTAATCCGGTGCCGCTGATGGCGCTGGTCGAAGTCATCAGCGGCCTGGCCACCGATCCGGCCGTCGCCGAGACGGTGTACGCCACCGCCACCGCCTGGGGCAAGAACCCGGTGCACGCCAAGTCGACGCCCGGCTTCATCGTCAACCGCGTGGCGCGCCCGTTCTACGCCGAAGGCCTGCGCCTGTTGCAGGAACAGGCCGCCGATGCCGCCACCCTGGATGCGGTGATGCGCGACTGCGGCGGTTTCCGCATGGGTCCATTCGAGCTGATGGACTTGATCGGCCACGACGTCAATTTCTCGGTCACGCAGTCGGTGTTCAACGCCTATTTCGGCGACCCCCGCTTTACGCCGTCGGTGCTGCAGCAGGAGATGGTCAACGCCGGCTTCTTCGGCCGCAAATCGGGGCGCGGCTTTTACCAGTACGGCGAAGGCGCGGCCAAGGCGGCGGCCAGCCAGGAGGCGGCGCATGCGCGTCCCGAAGTGGTCAGCATCAGCATCGATGCCGACGTGCCCGACACCGTGACGCATCCGCTGGAACAGCGCCTGGCCGGCGCCGGCTTCACGGTCGGCCACCGCAAGCCGCTGCCGAATGCGGGCGAAAACGAAGCGCCGGCCTTCCACTGCAATGGCGCCGCCATCTTCCTGACCGACGGACGCAGCGCCACTGAGCGCGCCAGCGCCAACCGCCATCCGGACACGGTGCTGTTCGACCTTGCGCTCGATTACGGCAAGGCGACCCGCATCGCCCTGGCGCGCGCGGACCAGTGCAGCGACGCCGCTTACAACGCGGCGGTCGGCCTGTTCCAGGCGGCCGGCTTCGTGGTCACGCGCCTGGACGACGTGCCTGGCATGGCAGTCATGCGCACCGTCGCCATGCTGGCCAACGAAGCGGCCGATGCCGTCAACCAGGGCGTGTGCACCGCCCCGGCGGTCGACATCGCGATGCAAAAGGGCGTCAACTACCCGCGTGGGCCGCTGGCCTGGACGAATGCGGTCGGTATACCGCATATCGTCAGCGTACTGGCCAACCTGGCCGCCGCCTATGGCGAAGACCGCTACCGCGTCTCTGCGCTGCTGCGCCGCAAACTCGCCAATGGAAGCGGCTTCTGACCCATGCATAACGATCTTCAGGCGCTGGCCGAACTGGCCGGTAAAACCATGTTCGAGCGCGATCCCGCCAGCCAGGCGCTCGGCATGCTGCTCGCAGAAATCCGTCCCGGCTACGCGCGCATGACGATGCCGGTACGCGTCGATATGCTCAATGGCCACCAGACCTGCCACGGCGGCTACATCTTCATGCTGGCCGACAGCGCCTTTGCCTTCGCCTGCAATTCGCACAACCTGAACACCGTGGGCGCGGGCTGCACCATCGATTACCTGGCTCCGGGGCGCGAAGGCGACCTGTTGACGGCCGAAGCCACCGAACAGGCATTGGCCGGGAAAACCGGCGTCTACGACGTCACGGTCACCAACCAGGATGGCCGCAAGGTCGCCCTGTTGCGTGGCAAATCGCATCGGGTGGCCGGCAACGTGGCCGAACTGGCGCAATAAGGAGAACACCATGGTCCAGCGCACGCCCGCTCCCGGCGAGCTCGAAGCAATCGAACGCGCCAGCCGCGACGAACTGCAAGCGTTGCAGCTCGAACGCATGAAATGGTCGCTCAGGCACGCCTACGACAACGTGCCGCACTACCGCGCCGCGTTCGACGCCGCCGGCGTGCATCCGGACGACTTGCGCACCCTGGCGGACCTGGCCAAATTCCCCTTCACCGACAAGAAAACCCTGCGCGACAATTATCCCTTCGGCCTGTTCGCGGTCCCGCGCGAGAAGGTGGTGCGCATCCACGCCTCGTCCGGCACCACCGGCAAGGCGACCGTGGTGGGCTACACGCAAAAGGATATCGACACCTGGGCCAACGTGGTGGCGCGCTCGATCCGCGCCGCCGGCGGGCGTGCCGGCGACATGGTGCACGTCTCGTACGGCTACGGCCTGTTCACCGGCGGGCTGGGCGCGCATTACGGCGCCGAGCGGCTGGGCTGCACCGTGATCCCGATGTCGGTCGGGCAGACCGAAAAGCAGGTGCAGCTGATCTGCGACTTCAAGCCCGAGATCATCATGGTCACGCCGTCGTACATGTTGAACATCATCGAGGAATTCACGCGCCAGGGGCTCGATCCGGCGGCGTCGTCGCTGAAGGTCGGCATTTTCGGTGCCGAGCCGTGGACCGATGCCATGCGCGGTGAAATCGAACGGCGCGCCGGCATCGACGCGGTCGACATCTACGGCCTGTCCGAAGTGATGGGGCCGGGCGTGGCCAGCGAATGCATCGAGAGCAAGGACGGTCCGGTGATCTGGGAAGACCATTTCTACCCCGAGGTGATCGATCCGGACAGCGGCGAAGTGCTGCCCGACGGCTCCGAGGGTGAGTTGGTATTCACCTCGCTCACCAAGGAAGCGCTGCCGATCATCCGTTACCGCACGCGCGACCTGACGCGCCTGCTGCCGCCGACCTCGCGCGCGATGCGCCGCATGGGCAAGATTACCGGCCGCTCGGACGATATGCTGATCATCCGCGGGGTGAACGTATTCCCCAGCCAGATCGAAGAACTGATCCTCCAGATGCCGCTTCTGGCACCGCACTACCAGCTGCTGGTCTCGCGCGATGGCCATCTGGACAAGCTCGATGTGGTGGCCGAACTGCGCGACTTGCCAGCGAACCCCGCCGAGTCGCAGGACGCCGTGGCGGCCCTGGCGCGCGAGCTTGAACACCGCATCAAGACCTATGTGGGCGTGACCACGCGGGTGAACCTGCTGCCAGCCAACGGCATCGAGCGCACCCTGACCGGCAAGGCCCGGCGCGTGATCGACCAGCGCCCGAAATCATCGAATTGAACCAAGGAGCACCTGTGAGCAAACTGACCGACGCCTTTATCTGCGACGCCATCCGTACCCCGTTCGGCCGCTACGGCGGTTCCTTGTCCGGCGTGCGCGCCGACGACCTGGCGGCACTGCCGATCGCCGCCCTGATTGCGCGCAATCCGGGCGTGGACTGGACCGCCGTGGACGACCTGTACTTCGGCTGCGCCAACCAGGCCGGCGAAGACAACCGCAATGTCGCCCGCATGGCTGCGCTGCTGGCCGGGCTGCCGCCCGAGGTCCCGGCGAGCACCATCAACCGCCTGTGCGGCTCCAGCCTGGACGCCGTCGGCATTGCCGCGCGCGCCATCAAGGCCGGCGAAGCGAACCTGATCATCGCCGGCGGCGTCGAAAGCATGACGCGCGCGCCTTTCGTCATGGGCAAGGCCGACAGCGCGTTTTCGCGCGCCGCCAAGATCGAAGACACGACCATGGGCTGGCGCTTCATCAACCCGCTCATGAAAGCACAATACGGTATCGATTCAATGCCCGAAACGGCCGAAAACGTGGCGAAGGAATTCAACATCAGCCGTGCCGACCAGGATGCGTTTGCCCTGCGCAGCCAGCAGCGCTGGGCCGCCGCCCATGCCGCCGGCGTGTTCAAGGAAGAAATCGTCGCCGTCACCATCCCCCAGAAAAAGGGCGACGCGCGCGTGTTCGACACCGACGAACATCCGCGTCCCGACACCAGCATCGAGATGCTGGCCAAGCTCAAAGGCGTGGTCACGCCCGACGGCAGCGTCACCGCCGGTAACGCCTCCGGCATCAACGACGGCGCCTGCGCCATCCTGATTGCTTCCGGCAGCGCCGCCGAACGCTTCGGCCTGACGCCGCGCGCGCGCATCGTCGGCATGGCCATGGCCGGCCTGGCGCCGCGCATCATGGGCTTCGGGCCGTCGCCGGCGACCAAAAAGGTGCTGGCGATGACGGGCCTGTCCATCGGCCAGATGGATGTGATCGAACTCAATGAAGCTTTCGCCGCGCAGGGGCTGGCGGTCACGCGCGACCTGGGCCTGGCCGACGCCGCCGCCCATGTGAACCCGAACGGCGGCGCGATTGCCATCGGCCATCCGCTGGGAGCCTCGGGCGCGCGCCTGGTACTGGCGGCCGTCAACCAGCTGCACCGCACCGGCGGGCGCTATGCGCTGTGCACGATGTGCATCGGCGTCGGGCAGGGCATTGCCCTGGTCATCGAAAAAGTATAAGGTGCGCGCCATGGTCAAGGTCTATGCAATCAATGGCGTCACGCCGGTGGTTCATCCGAGCGCCTACGTGCATCCGAGCGCGGTGCTGATCGGCGACGTGATCGTCGGTCCGCGCTGCTACATCGGCCCGCTGGCATCGATGCGCGGCGACTTTGGCCGGCTGATCCTGGAAGAGGGCGCGAACTTGCAGGATACCTGCGTCATGCACGGCTTTCCCGGCGAAGACACGGTGGTCGAAGCCGATGGCCACATCGGCCACGGCGCGGTGCTGCACGGCTGCCGCATCAAGCGCAATGCCATGGTCGGCATGAATGCCGTCGTGATGGACCGCGCCGTGGTGGGCGAGGAATCGATCGTCGCCGCGATGAGTTTTGTGAAGGCCGGCATGCTGATCCCGCCGCGCAGCATGGTCATGGGTACGCCCGCGCGTATCATGCGCGAACTGACGGACCAGGAAATCAGCTGGAAAAGCTTCGGCACCAGGCAGTACCACGACCTAGCGATCCGCTCCATGGAGACGATGCGCGAAGTCGAGGCATTGACCGAACCGGAGCCGGACCGCGCGCGCATCGACCTGGGTCCCGGCATGCACGCCCCTAAAGAATAAAACAGAGAATTTGGAGAAGACACAATGCAAACCATATCTACCCTGCAAAGCCTGATCGGCGGCCGCTGGCTTGGCGCCGAAGCATCGGTGCCGCTGCACAGCGCACTCAATAACAGCCTGATTTACCACACCCACGCCGAAAAAATCGACTTCGACGAGGCAGTCACCTACGCGCGCAGCACCGGCGTGCCGGCCCTGATGTCGCTCGACTTCCAGAAGCGCGCCGCCTGCCTCAAGGCGCTGGCGCTGTACCTGATGGAGCGCAAGGAAGAGCTGTACGCGATCTCGCACCTGACCGGCGCCACCCGTCCAGACAGCTGGGTCGACATCGAAGGCGGCATCGGCACCCTGTTCGCCTACGCCAGCATGGGCAGCCGCGAACTCCCGTCGAGCAATGTGCTGCACGAAGGTCCGGCGCTCGCCCTCGGCAAGAACGGCGGCTTCGCCGGCACCCACATCCTGGTGCCGCGCGGCGGGCTGGCGGTGCACATCAACGCCTTTAACTTCCCGATCTGGGGCTTGCTCGAAAAATTCGCCCCGAGTTTTCTCGCGGCGATGCCTTGCATCGGCAAGCCGGCCACCGCCACCAGCTACCTGGCCGAAGCCGTGGTGCGCATGATGGACGATTCCGGCCTGCTGCCGAAAGGCGCGCTGCAACTGGTCATCGGCAGCACCGGCGACCTGCTCGACCGCCTGACCGGTGCCGATGTCGTCACCTTCACCGGTTCGGCCGACACCGCCGCCAAGCTGCGCGTCAACAAGAACCTGATCGCCCACTCGGTGCCGTTCACCGCTGAAGCGGACTCGCTCAACTGTGCCATCCTGGGACCGGACGTGACGCCAGACGATGTGGAGTTCGACCTGTTCGTCAAGGAAGTCGCGCGCGAAATGACCGGCAAGGCCGGCCAGAAATGCACTGCGATCCGCCGCATCATCGTGCCCAGGCAGCACGTGGAAGCGGTCGGCGAACGCCTGCGCGAGCGCCTGGCCAAGATCGTGGTGGGCGACCCGTCGGTGAAAGAGGTGCGCATGGGCGCGCTGGCGTCGATGGACCAGCACCGCGACGTCAGCGAGCGGGTCGAGATGCTCGCGCGCGGCAATGAGATTTTGTTCGGCGCCAAGGATGGGTTCAATCCGGTGGGCGAGGGTGCGGCCAATGGCGCCTTCTTCTCGCCGACGCTGCTGCTGTGCCGCGACGGCATGAACAACGATGCCGTGCACGATATCGAAGCCTTCGGCCCGGTCAGCACGATGATGACGTACTCAAGTCTGGACGAAGCCCTGGCGCTGGCCGCGCGCGGCAAGGGAAGCCTGGTCAGTACGCTGGTGACCAAGGACACGGCCATTGCGGCGCACGCGGTGCCGGTGGCGGCGGCCACGCACGGCCGCGTGCTGGTGCTGGAGCGTGAAGCGGCGGTCGATTCGACCGGTCACGGCTCGCCCTTGCCGCAGTTGAAGCATGGCGGGCCGGGACGCGCCGGCGGTGGCGAGGAACTGGGCGGCATCCGCGCGGTGCGCCACTTCCTGCAGCGTGCGGCGGTCCAGGGTTCGCCGACCATGCTGGCGGCGATCACGGGCGAGTATGTGCGCGGCGCGGCCGTGCGCGAGGAGGCCCTGCACCCGTTCCGCAAGTATTTCGAGGAACTGCAGATGGGCGACTCGCTGCTCACGCACCGGCGTACGGTGAGCGAGGCCGATATCGTCAACTTCGGCGGGATTTCGGGCGACTATTTCTACATGCACTTCGACGAGATCGCGGCCAGGGATTCGCAGTTCGGCAAGCGCATCGCGCACGGCTACTTCGTGCTGTCGGCGGCGGCGGGGCTGTTTGTGTCGCCGGCACCGGGGCCGGTGCTGGCCAACTACGGGCTGGATAATCTGCGGTTTATCACGCCGGTGGCGATTGGCGACACGATCCGCGCGCGCCTGACGTGCAAGCGCAAGGTCGATCGCAACCGTACCGACGACAAGGGCGTGGGACAGGGCGTGGTGGCGTGGGATGTGCAGGTCACTAATCAGAATGATGAACTGGTGGCCAGTTATGACATTCTGACGCTGGTGATGAAGAAAGGGTGATCGGGCAAAAAACCCTTAGCCTCAAGTCCGTCGTTCCCGCGGGGGCGCCTAGCCCTGCGCGGGAACGACGGAGCTACGTTGGCCGTATTAAACGAAGCCTAAGTTACGCGTACTGGCGTTGTAATTCCCCAGATTCGGCAGCAAGGCCAGCAATTCGCTGTTGGACACTCCCAGCCACGCACCCATCGTGGCCGCAAACTGGTCGACTGAGGTGGTCGGCAGCAAACGTCCCTGGCCGACATCGTCCGGTCCGCCATTGGCCACCACCGGCGCGGTGCCGTAAAAGCGCTTGCCCTTGACCGCGCCACCCATCACGAAGTGCATGCTGCCCCAGCCATGATCCGATCCGTCGGCATTGCCCGCCATCGTGCGGCCGAAGTCGGAGGCGGTGAACGTCGTCACTTTCTCCGCCACGCCCAATTCCACTGTCGCCGCGTAAAACGCTGCCATCGCGTCGCCCAGCTTGGTCATCAGCGCCGGGTGATTGGTCAGCATGCCATCGTGCGTGTCGAAGCCGCCCATGGAGACGAAAAACACTTGCCGTTTCGCACCCAGGGTCGGACCGGCGGCGATCATGCGCGCGACCAGTTTCAGCTGGTCGCCCAGGTTGTTGGCGGCCGGGAACGCCGTTTTCGGCGCCGGCGTCGAGCTCAGGGCCCCGGTCAGCACTTCATTGGCTTCGATCGAGCGCCTGCCGATGCGGTTGTATTCGTCTTCCAGCACGTGGCTGCGCTGCTGGGTCATCAGCGTGCGCAGCGCCGCCGAGGATGTTGTCGAACCGAACAGCGGATTCTTGAGTCCCGCCAGCGGCACCGAGCCACTGGTCGATACCTGGTATTGCACCGCCGTATTGCCCGACAAGAATACCGCATTGCTCGACACATTGATGCAGGTAAAGGTCGAATTCGTATTGCTCGCCTGGAACAGGTCGCCGATACGTCCGCCCCAGCCGGAGGTGGCGCCTTCCGGCGACGACGACTGGAACACCGATTGCTGGTCGTTGTGCGAAAACAGTTTGGGCGGCAAGCGGACGGACTTGTTGACGAACTGGAGCTTGGTGGTGGGCTGTACCAGATTGCCCACGTTCAGCATCACGGCCAGTTTTCCGTCGTTAAACAGCGGCACCAGTGGCGCCAGCGTGGGAGCGAGCGCGTACTGGTGCGCGAAGCCGGCCGAGTCCTGTGGCACCACGGTCGGGTTCAGCACGGTCGCGGCCAGCGCGGTGCGGCTGTGCGCGAAGCTGGGACGGAATGACTGGTATTTCGCGTAGCTGTCGGGATCGTAGGGCGTGACGGTATTGGCATAGTCGTTGCCGCCGTACAGAAACACGCAGACCAGCGCCTTGTAGTCGGTGGCCGTGGCGGCACTCGCCTCGGCCATGGCGGCGACGTTGATGGCCCACGGCGCGGCGACGCCGGCGACCGACAGGGCCGACGCGCGTTGTAAGAAGGCGCGGCGCGATGCATTGGTTCCATTTTTATTTTGCATGGCTGCTCCTATTTCTGGACGATGAATTCGGGGGATGCCAGCACCAGTACCAGGGCGGCGTAAATGCGGTTCAGGCGGGCGGGGTCGGTTCCTTTGGGCATGGAGTCGATCCCGCCCTTGATCAGGTTGACCGTCGCCGGCGCCAGCTGGCCCGCCACCAGCACCAGGTTCAGCTCGGCCACGAGCTTGTCCGCGACATCGGCCATCGGCAGCAGGGCGCTGTAGTCGGCCTTGACGTCGGCCACGCCTTTGCTGACCACCGTCTGCATATAGTTGATATAGCCGACCACGGTCGATTCATTGGTGATCTGAAACTCCGGAGCGACCATGCGCGCAGCGGCGATGGCGCTGTTGGGCGGCACGTAGCCCGGACGGAAGAAATTGAATACCGTCCCCGAGCGGCCGGGACTCTGGCCCAGGCGGGTGCCGGGGTCGGATGTGTTGCCGATCGCCCAGGCGTCGGTCGGCGAGTTGGCCTTGAACGCGCGCGCCCACGCCGTGAAGCGCAGCACCGGTTCGCGCAGCTTGCCGAAGTTGGGGTCGGTCAGGCGGCTGGCGCTGCGCGCTTCGGTATCCAGCAGGATGGCGGACACGACCTTGGCCAGGTTGCCCTTGACGCCGTTATTGTCGCTGTTGAACACGGCGCTGACCCTGGCCACGTAGGCGGGCGAGGGATTGCTGCACACCAGGCGCTGGATCAATTGCTTGCCGATGAATGGGGCCACGTTCGGATGGCCGAAGATGGTGTCGAGCGCGCGCGTCAGGCTGGTCAGGCCGTCGACGCCGGCGGCGATGCTGCTTCCCAGGAAGTTTTTGGCGCTCGTGTCATGCCGGCTGGCCGTCAGGCTCATCGGGCGGCGCTTGTATTCCGGCGTATTGTTGTCGGCGCCGGCCATGTCGTAGTTCCAGCCCGTGAATACGCGGGCCAGGCCGGTGATATCGTCCAGAGTATAGGTTTCCTGCTGCAAGCCACCGCTGAGCTTGGGCGTGCCGTCGTTGTTCAGCTGGACCAGGCCGATGGTGAACAACTGCATGACTTCGCGCGCATAGTTTTCATCGGGCAGGGCGCCGGTGGTGGGGTTGACCTTGACGTTGCCGCGATAGGTCAGATACTCGCCCATCGGTGCGCTCAGCGATACCTGCTGGAGCAAGGTGCGGTAGTTGCCGAAGGCGTGGGCTTCCAGCAAGTCCATGTGGGCGGCGCTGGAAAAATTACTCCAGCTTGCGTTGAAACCGCTCAGGGAAGCGACCAGGATTTCGGACAGCGCCAGGGTGACGCGCTGGCGCAGGGTATCAGGTGAGAATACCATCTTGCGCCAGAACGCCGCATCGTGGCCGGCTTCGGTGTTCTTGAATTCGACGGTGTTCAACTTCTTGGAGACCAGGTAATCCCAACGCGACTGCGAGCGCGGCATGGCCATCTGTTCGTTGATCCAGCCGGCGTAGCCGAGCTGCTGCACCCGCGCGATGTGCTCGCGCGTGGCACCCATCGACGCCTGCGCCAGGAAGCGCGATGCTTCAGCGACGCCGATTTTTTCCACCGGCGTGGGCGTCGGGGTTGGTGTCGGCGTTGGCGTCGGTGTTGGCGTTGGTGTCGGCGTTGGTGTCGGTGTCGGTGTCGGTGTCGG
>NZ_WHJG01000139.1 GCF_011682175.1 Massilia frigida | reverse complement strand
CATGGTGTGGGCGTTTTGATTAAGCGTTAGAAACTAAATCATGCCAGAAATGGGCGCCCACCCCCACCTTTTCGCTTGCGCTGCCAAGCAATTTTCATCCGTTCCGCTAGTTTTGCAAGAGGCTCAGGCTTAGAAAATGCGTCTTCCACCTGCTTCCAGACCGCCTTCTCCCGCATTTTTGGCGTCGGCTCTTCAAAGAAGAATGGCGTACCGACATCCTCATGCCCGACCGAAAAATCGATCAGCGTAATCTCGCGATTCAAAACCAGCTGCGCCAGGGAGAGCTCCGCACCAACTCCTGGTCGTACTTCAGACATTGCCGTTTCCCGGTCGTTGGCAACGTACAGACACGGTATTCCCTTCGGATTTACCCTGCCTTCATGTGCCGCATTAGACAGTGGTTTCATGCGCTTAGCTGGAAATGGCGCCGGGTCCGTGTACTCCACTCCATCTTGCTCCATATCGACAGTAGTGGCCCCAACTGAGCCCGCCAGACACATTTGTCCGTAGTGATTCGGCGGTGCCTGAGCTTACTTGTTTGGTAAAGTGTATCGAGAAAGGCATGTATGACTTTGTCATGAACAAACCTGGATTTGTACTTTACTGCGTTCGAAAACGACATGAAGTCGCACCACGACTTGAACTGTTTTGGCATAGGGACCGGCTTACGAAGTGGACAGAACTTGATCATATCAGTCGCCCTTTGCCTCCCCCTAAATATCGTTTTTTCGATGACGATTACCTGAATCCGTGTTCCAGCTCATGCAATAGTTGATCAAGTCATTGATTGCAAAGTAAAATATTGCATTTCCTGCTTTCACCCGACTGATCATGCCACGCTTTGAAGTCAAGCAATCGCGCAACCTGGAATTAACCTCGCACGCCGGGCTCGGCCTGATTGGCCAATGCTTTGAGGCCGCCCAAGTCGAGGCAGTTCTCGAT
>NZ_WHJG01000138.1 GCF_011682175.1 Massilia frigida | reverse complement strand
GCGACGTGATGAAGTTTTGGGGCGGCGATGCGCGCAAATGGATCTTGAAGAAGAACATCGTCTTCGATCCGCGTGAACGCCCCAGTCCGGCGCCGAGCGGGCCGACTGCGACCGTCAATCTGTTCAGCGGCTGGAAGATGACGCCGAAAAAGGGCGACTGCATTCAGATTCAGACATTGCTTTCGCACCTGTGCAACGGCGTCGAGGAACTGGAGACGTGGATAGCTCGATGGTTGGCGTACCCCCTCCGCAACCCCGGCGCCAAGATGGAAACGTCGATCATCATGCATGGCGACGAGGGTTCCGGCAAAAACTTCTTTTTCGAGAAGGTCGTCAAGGTGATCTATGGCGAGTATGGCTACGTCATCGGCAATGCCCAGCTGGAGTCCAACTTCAACGACTGGGCCTCGACGAGGCTGTTCATGGTGGCGGATGAGGTGGTGACGCGCTCGGAGCTGAAGCAGATGAAGGGGAAGCTCAAGTACCTGGTGTCGGGCGACACCGTCATCGTCAATCCCAAGGGGCTGCCCGAGCACAGTGAAGCGAATCAGATGAACTTCGTGTTCTTGTCGAATGAGCTGCAGCCGCTCGCGCTCGACAAGACCGACAGACGCTACCTGGTGATATGGACGCCGCCGGCGCTGTCGCGCGAATTCTACATCGGCGTGGCCGACGAAATCGCCCGTGGCGGCATCGAGGCGTTTTATCACTATCTGCTGTACGAGTTGGATATGGGGGACTTCAATGAGCACACCAAGCCGATCTATAACAAGGCGAAGGATGCGCTGATCGAGAAGAGCCTGGCGCCGGCAGAGCGCTTTTACCGAGAGTGGTCGAGCGGCCTTCTACCGCTGCCGTTCGTGACGTGCGGATGCACCCAGCTGTACGAAGCGTTTCAGATCTGGTGCGGCCGCTCCGGCGAATCGAAGTACACGTCCCAGACGATGTTCAG
>NZ_WHJG01000137.1 GCF_011682175.1 Massilia frigida | reverse complement strand
CTAGGAGTAGCAAAATGAAATCGATGAAAATGATGAAGAAGGCACAAGCCGGTTTTACCCTGATCGAACTGATGATCGTTGTTGCAATTATCGGTATCCTGGCTGCTGTTGCACTGCCAGCGTATCAGGACTATGTTGCTAAGTCGCAAGTTGGTGCTGGCCTGGCTGAAATCACCCCAGGTAAAGTCAACGTCGAGACCAAACTGGCAGGTGGCGATGCTGTTGCTGGCCCTGTTGAAATCGGCCTGCTGGCTACCACCAAGCGTTGCTCCGCGATCTCGGCGAACGTTGCTGTCACTGGCGCCGGTACGATTACCTGCACCTTGCTGGGTAACACTGCTGTTCTCGGCAAAGCCGTGACCTGGACCCGTGCTGATACCGGCGCTTGGAGCTGCTCGAGCACCGCTGACGACAAATACAAACCAAAAGAGTGCATCTAATCTGACATGGCCCCGCCAGCATCTTGCTGCGGGGCATGTCCAAAGCTTGTTCAGGTTTCTATTGAACGTGATAGACACAAAATGACAAGTTCCAGGCCTCTTCCGGGATTTCCCGCAAGAGGCCTCATCGTTAGTGCTTGCCCTGCGTTACACCGGTCGAGCCGGCCGTATCTCGTAATGCCGGCGTGCCAGACGCCGACCACGCGTTTCCAGTTTTTCCTCTCCATCAAAATGCAAGATGGTCCTGTCGACGGTTTTCCCATCGCGGGCATACGCAACTTCCTTATTCCCACGGCACCATGAAATCACACCATTCCAATGCAAATGCGGCTCAGGCCGGCTTCACGCTGATTGAACTGATGATCGTTGTCGCCATCATTGGCGTGCTGGCAGCGGTAGCCCTTCCGGCGTACCAGGATTACGTGGCGAAGACGAAAGTGACCGCGGCGGCAGACGAAGCAGCCGGCGGCAGAACCGGTATCGATACCGAGGTGATGCAAAGCCCCAATCTGAGTGCCGC
>NZ_WHJG01000136.1 GCF_011682175.1 Massilia frigida | reverse complement strand
CTGCATGCCGTCAAGGGTGCGCTACGCCGGCACGCGCGCAGCGCGCGCCGCCCTTGACCGCACTCCGGGACGGTAGAACCTCACAGCATAGCCGATGTCAAGTTTCACCGGAAACGTCATAGGGCCTTCCCGGCTATGCGCCAATATGAACGGAAGCGAAGGGTGCAACTGGTTCCATTTGGTGTACACCTCGTAATTGAAACTAAAATCGTGCATTGCCAAAAGCGTCACTTTTTCGCGCAGTAACGGCGCAAGCGTGGGGTCGCTTTCAATTCCTGATATGGCTTTTTTCGCGAATCCGCAATAAGGCGAGCCAATAATAACGAGGTGCAATCCCTTCTGCAAGTCCACAAGGCGTCGTGTTAAGCCGTGTTTCTCCTGAAAAGTCCAAGCAGTTCGCCGCGCCGAAGCGCCTGTCAGGTCATTTGCCAAAATTATGTGTTGTAAAGAATTTGGGTTGTACTGCTCAATAAGCGAATTCGCTCTTTCAAATTCGCGAAGAGCGTAGTACGTTTGCAACAGTTGTTTATATTGGTCCGGCGTCGCCTGGCCTGTGTCGACTAACCTGGAAAATGTCTGTTCAAACAAGGGCAATTTGGACTTGTCCAATGTATAGAACATCACATACTGGGTCGCCGCGAAAAACGCCGCCAACTCGTCATCAGATATGGTCGACGCGCCGGTGGCGAAATTCTTTGTATACTCCGCGTCAATTAAATTGGCTTTTTCCGCAGTCGGTTTGCCGCTTGTTGAAACTGCATCGGTCATTGCAATAAAATCCTGTAGCCGCTGCGAAATGTCTATTTCTGCGGAGCATAGCGAATAAAATCCAGAAAGAAATAACCCGAAAAGTATCCCTGAATCCGTGTTCCAGCCCATGCAATAGTTGATCAAGTCATTGATTGCAAAGTAAAATATTGCATTTCCTGTTTTCACCCGACTGATCATGCCACGCTTTGAAGTCAAGCAATCGCGCAACCTGG
>NZ_WHJG01000135.1 GCF_011682175.1 Massilia frigida | reverse complement strand
CATGGTGTGGGCGTTTTGATTAAGCGTTAGAAACTAAATCATGCCAGAAATGGGCGCCCACCCCCACCTTTTCGCTTGCGCTGCCAAGCAATTTTCATCCGTTCCGCTAGTTTTGCAAGAGGCTCAGTAGTGGTAGTTGAAATAGCGTTCGGTAATAACGGGCGAAGAGTGGCACATGCGTCCTGAGACCATATTGAGTGCAGCGGTATAGGTAATTTCCCCAGCTTCGATCCGCTTCTTGCACGCGTCCATGAGGTTCATACCGAAGGTTGCCCGCAAGTCGTGAAAGCGATAGCTAAACGTTGGCGAGTGTGAACGCCGGACGTGAGGGATTATGTACTTTGCAATATACGCGCGCACCGTTTGTCCCCGCTTCTTGTGGCGGCTTAATCTCTCTCCGTAATGTTGGTCCTGCTTGGCTACGTAAAGAGGCAGTCCCTGAGGGCTAAGGAACAGATACTGGTCCGGATGGTCGCCACCCGGCGCCTTCTTCCGCCGGCGCCGCGCCCGATCACTTCCAGCGTATGTTTGTAAGTCGAAGTACAGCCAGTCCGGTACCTGGAGAGTAATGCATTTATTGTTCTTCGTATCGATCCCCGTGTTGTGACCGCGATGGGGGCCGGCTAAAATCCGCACCAGGCCACTGCCTCGTATCGGTGAATTGACGGTCTTCACCCGGAAGGTGAGGACTGTTTGAATCCTTGCACCAGTTGCGAGCGCGAGTGCGTGTATGAGGATCGTTTCGGTGTGGTCACATGTAAGCAGGGCGTCCCGCAGCCAAGCTTGTTCATCCGCCGGCAGCGGCCTAAGCTTTCCTCCATCCTCAATCGTGTCGTCGAATGGGTCATCTTGTTTGGATATCCGTAAGTGCCCCATGAACCCCAGGCTGTTCAGGGAACCGTTTCGCTGGCTAAATCATGGCTATGCAAATTCCACGGCAACAGCGCCTCCACCTCGTCCACCGTCGTCGCCAGCGGCAAGCTGCGCAT
>NZ_WHJG01000134.1 GCF_011682175.1 Massilia frigida | reverse complement strand
TTTCACCCGACTGATCATGCCACGCTTTGAAGTCAAGCAATCGCGCAACCTGGAATTAACCTCGCACGCCGGGCTCGGCCTGATTGGCCAATGCTTTGAGGCCGCCCAAGTCGAGGCAGTTCTCGATTCCAGATTCCCGGTATCGCAGGGCATGAAGACCTCCGACATCGCCAAGAGCATGACCGCGCTGCTGTGCTTGGGCAAGAGCGATTTCGAAGCCATCGAACCGTTTCGCAACGACCGCTTCTTCAAGAAGGCGCTCAATCTGTCCAAGGTCCCCGGCAGCGTGTGGCTGCGCCAGCGTCTTGATGCCATCGCGGGAGATGTGCGCGAGTACACCGACGAGCTCAGCCTGCGGTTGCTGGAGCGGACAGGCGCGCCGATCACAGCCGACGGCGCCTACGTGTGCCTCGACATCGACACCTTCGTCATGAACAACAGCGGCACCAAGAAGGAGGATGTGAGCCGCACCTACCAGGGCGTCGACGGCTACACGCCGATCGCGGCTTACCTGGGCAACGAAGGCTGGAACATCGGTTTGGAACTGCGTCCGGGAAAACAGCACAGCGCAGCGGAGACGCATTTCTTCATGGAGCGGGTCTACGGCAAGCTCGAGCGCCTGCTCGCTGCCGACCGACATGTACTGTTGCGCAAGGATAGCGGCTTCGACAGCGCCAAATTGTTGTTTCAATGCGAGGCCGAGCGCGAGCGGCTCGTGCCGCTGGGGCGGCAACTGGACTATGTCATCAAGTGGAATCCCCGCAAACAGGACAAGGCCGCCTGGGTGGCGAGCGCCGAGCATGCCAACGCTTTCAGCGAGGCGCGTCCCGGCAAACGCTGCGCGTTGCTGTCGCAGCAGCTTGAGCGCGCCCACGGCAAGGAACGCCGGACCTTGCGCCTGATCGTGTCGGTCACCGAGCGTAGCATCGACAAGAAGGGGCAGCACCTGATCGAGCCGGAGGTTGAGATCGAAGGCTGGTGGACCAGCTTGGATGCAGCACCCGAGGAAATCATCCGGCTGTATCGCCGCCACGGCAC
>NZ_WHJG01000133.1 GCF_011682175.1 Massilia frigida | reverse complement strand
GAGAGTGGTCGAGCGGCCTTCTACCGCTGCCGTTCGTGACGTGCGGATGCACCCAGCTGTACGAAGCGTTTCAGATCTGGTGCGGCCGCTCCGGCGAATCGAAGTACACGTCCCAGACGATGTTCAGTCCGGCCATCGAGCGCTATGCCGGCTCCGCGATCCGGAAGACCGCAATCAAGTACGACCTGGGCCACGACTTCAAACAGCGCCTGGTGTTTTTGGTCGGTGAACAGCCCGAAGGCAAAAACCTGCGCGAGACGGCAGAAGGCGCCGGTGCTGTTTTTGAGTCCGCAGTGAAGAAGTACCGAAGCCGGGGAGGTGACCATGTTGAGGGCTAACCCTCAACCTCCAAGGCAACCCTCAACGTCGATAGCGCCCGTCGTTATTGGGTTTGTTGGCAGTGTGGAGGGTATGGACGGTTTTTTATAGCTCCACGCGCATGTGAAGGCGCAAAACGAGCCGAAGCATGAAAGGAGATGGGACATTCATCGATAAATTTTGAATTTAACCCTCAATAGTCTTAATAGTCTCCACAACACCAATAGGAATAAGGGTTAAAGCATGTTGAGGGTTGTATGAGGGTGTGGAGGGTTTGCTGAAATGAAAGATTTAACCAGAATAGGACGGTCGATATGGCGAAGGGCAGCATGAGGGAACAGATGCCGATGGTAGCTGAATTCATTGACGATCTCCGGTCCGCGTTTGGAGCGGACTACATCGACAGCATCCTACGCGAAGGCATGCGCGGCAAACCGGTGTTCTACGCAACAGAGAACGGCCACACGGTGGGTACACCGGTGCCGGTGGGGATCAGGGTCGGAACAGATGCTCGCGGCAGGAGCTACTTGCTCGACGGCCCTACGGAGGCCCTGCCGAAAGAGGCATCGAAATATGAAGCGCGTATGCGCCGGGAAAAACTGAAAGGAGAGCGTTGATGGAAGTGATGGAACAAGAGGCAGCGATATTTGAATCGGCGGGGCAGGCAGTGCATGTGGCCTTCCTGGTAATGGCGCAAGAGGCGATGCAGGATGCCCCGCTGCGCATGGCGC
>NZ_WHJG01000132.1 GCF_011682175.1 Massilia frigida | reverse complement strand
GGTGTGGGCGTTTTGATTAAGCGTTAGAAACTAAATCATGCCAGAAATGGGCGCCCACCCCCACCTTTTCGCTTGCGCTGCCAAGCAATTTTCATCCGTTCCGCTAGTTTTGCAAGAGGCTCAATCATCTTGGCGAATAAATGAGGTATTTAGATGAGCAATAATCGAGTCACACTTGAAAAAATAGACGAAATTGAAACTGGCTTCTTTTTTGGAGGTTTGGAAAAATTAAAATCTACGGTATGCCCAATATATGAAAAAGTAGGCTGCTTTACTCTGTCAGTAAATCAACTTATGATGCCGCGGCCCAAGAGGATAAGCGACAACGTGCTTCCGTAAATATTTACTGCACCGGCGAGTGTAACACCATGATCATCCACGCCAATGAATTATTGCCCGAGGGGCGGAACAGATCGACGACTGGGACGAATTCTCCGAGAAAAATTATCCGGTGTGACATGTGAGTGGCGCAGGTATTTACAAGGCAAATCTATGATAGACGGTTTTGACATGCAACTTGGAAAAATACCTTCCCGGGACTTTTTGTTGGCGGCCTTGGCCAAAGCATACGACATTCATAGCGATGAAATTAACTTGCAGTATCTGCACAATTTTGATTTATCAGCGCCGGCAAGGAACTTATTTTGCCTTGTAACTGAAAATGATGAGAATGATCAATTTCCAGTATTGCTGACCCTTTCCTCTTGCGAAACAGAATTGGATAACGACACCACTACTATCGCCTCCAAATTAAGCGATGCCTTGAAAATAAGCGCTCCAATTTCTAATAAGAGTATCTATGACGATGGTACGATGTTAATGATAAGTGGTTTTGAACCGCCGAAATTGGTGATACTTAGAGAGGAGTACGATAAAATACTCGGTAAAAATAAATACTTCTTAGAGAGCTACGATTAACGGTAACGGTGTCAAGTCTGACCATCGTAACAGCGGCCCAATGACGTTTCCGGTGAAACTTGACATCGGCTATGCTGTGAGGTTCTACCGTCCCGGAGTGCGGTCAAGGGCGGCGCGCGCTGCGCGCGTGCCGGCGTAGCGCACCCTTGACGGCATGCAGG
>NZ_WHJG01000131.1 GCF_011682175.1 Massilia frigida | reverse complement strand
CGTTAAGGGTTGTCCGATGCCGGCCGCCGTCACAGACTCAAACTGATGCACGCAAGCGTCTCCGGCCGGCGTTGGGCAAGCCGCGAAGGAGGAAACCGCGGGATGTGTCGTTGTCGTCAAGCTGTGCCACCGGCTATGGCGATTTGAATGGTGCCGGTGATCGGATGGCTGTCGATTGAGGCGGCCGATCGGGTGTCGATGGCGTCGGCGAGGCGTTTAGCGATCGCGATATGAACGCCGGAACCAGGTTCGGTCTCTTGGATGTTAGCTGTTATGGTGCCGAAGGCAAAGCAAACCCACGTCGGCCATGACCGACGACCTGGGCGCTGGCAAATTGGGGGCGCGACGTGGTTCATGGCGGAGCGCCTTGATGTCGTGGTGGTGCTGGAATCGGATGGATCGGCAAGAAGATAGCTGTGATCGCCATCGGCGCGCCACAATGCCGACAGATGAACGTTGGCGCAATTGGCTCGGCAATCTGCGCTGCTGCCACCGGCGTCGGCACATGCAGTAGTGCGCGCGCAAGCGCCAGGTTGGCCTTGCGTCCGGCGTTTGCAAAGATCCCGTAGTGCCGGATCCGGTGGAAACCTGTGGGCAAGACATGCAGCAGGAAGCGGCGCATGAACTCGCCAGCGTCGAGCGTCATCGTCTTGTGCATCGCGTCCTTGGCACGGTAGTCCTTCCAGCGAAACGTCACGCCACGCTCATCCATGGACACCAGGCGCCGGTTTGAGATGGCGACCCGGTGCGTGTAACGCGACAGGTAGGCCAGCACTGCCTCGGGCCCGGCGAACGGGCGCTTGGCGTAGACCACCCACTCGCAATGTCGCAGCGGCGCCATCGAGCGCGCGAAGGCATTTGGTTCCGCCAGCGCCGCATACTCCCCGAACAAGCGTATTTGGCCAGCGCGATGGGCTGCGGCCAGCGCATCCAGGAAGCGCCGCCGGAACAAGCGCGAGAGCACCCGCACCGGCAGGAAGAAACCTCGCCTGCAGGCGATCCAGCGTGTGCCGTCCGGCGCCAGGCCGCCGCCGGGGACGATTCCGTGCACATGCGGATGGTGGGTCAGTGCCGAGCCCCATGTGTGCAGCACCA
>NZ_WHJG01000130.1 GCF_011682175.1 Massilia frigida | reverse complement strand
GGACTAAACCGCTCGCGCGGTAGTCGGACTTCGATGCAGCCTGTGGTCCCGCCACAGCCGGGTTTCTGCTGCAAGATTGTAGCTGTTTCCTATGTTGGTTAGTGAGGCAATCGGCCTCATTCCAACAGGAGCAGTATCATGACCCAAGCCATTACCCCATTGCGCCAACGCATGATCGACGACATGCGCATGCGCAAGCTCGCACCCAAGACCCAGTCTGCATACCTGATGCACGTCCGGCGCCTGGCCGCGTTCCTGCACCGCCCACCCGACACCGCTACAAGTGAGGATCTGCGGCGATTTCAGTTGCATATGGTTGAGCAAGGCTTCACGTCAACCACCCTGAATGTGACGATCACCGGTTTGAAATTTTTCTTCGAGGTCACAGTTCACCATCCCGAACTGATGGCCAGGATGCATCCCGTGCCGGTTCCCCGCAAGCTCCCCCAGGTGCTCAGCCGCGACGAAGCCGCGCGCCTGATCGCCTCGGCATGCAGTCCCAAATACCGGGCGGCACTGTCGGTTGCCTACGGCGCGGGCCTGCGTGCGAGTGAAGTGATCGGGCTCAAGGTAACCGACGTCGACAGCGGGCGCATGGTCTTGCGCGTGGAACAAGGCAAAGGACACAAGGACCGCTATGCCATGCTGTCGCCGGTACTGCTCGACTGCCTGCGTGCCTGGTGGAGGACGGCACGCGCCGAAGGCAAGATCCTGCATGGCGGTTGGTTGTTCCCCGGACAGAATCCCATCGACCCGCTCAGCACGCGACAGCTGAACCGCGCCATCCACGCGGCCGCCGACCTGGCACGGATCGACAAACGCGTGTCCATGCACATCCTGCGCCACAGCTTCGCCACCCATCTGCTGGAGCAGAAGGTCGACATCCGAGTGATCCAGACCCTGCTTGGCCACAAGCGGCTCGATACGACCGCGCTATACGCCCAGGTCGCCACCGATCTGCTGCGCGAAGTGATCAGCCCGCTCGACACCTTGCAGTCAGCGTAGGGGGTGCTATGGAGCGCCCCGACCTGGAGGTCGCGGACATCTTCCGCGCCCACGGCCCGGCTTGGCGACACGCACAGCGCGGTCACCTGAGCCTGGGCCAACTGAAGGTCATGTCGGCCATCGAGCAGTG
>NZ_WHJG01000012.1 GCF_011682175.1 Massilia frigida | reverse complement strand
TAACTTCTGCACCATCCGCTCCTGCCTCGACACCCTACGCAAACAAGGGCACAGCATGCTGGAAGTGCTGCGCCGTGCATTTGCTGGCGATCCGATCAGGCCAACTGCGTAGCGGCTGAATAGTTACGGGTTAACAAGACCAGGTAATACGTTTTTCAATGTTAAGAAAAACGAAAATGCTATTTATCGCTACTGATGCGGAGCTGATTTTTTGACCGAAGCCTTGTGATGCGAGATCGAACTATCGGCCTTCTACCTCGCACTGGAGGTGAAGGCAGCCTATGAGGGCATCATGATCTCCCTTCCCAGCAGTGATTGGCGCGCTTACGACAACCTTGATGCCTGCCAGTTGGCGGACTTGTTGCTGCAAGTGGCGGCACGTGCTGACCCAGAAAGAGTACGCAAACATGTATCCACTGCACGGGTTCTGAAGGAGGGGCGGATCGTATGAAGGCCTTGAACGGGGTGGCACTAAGCGCCTAGCGCCGCTTCAGGATCGATCCGAGCACGCCGCGAATAATTTCCCGCCCGACCTGGGAGCCGATGCTGCGCGCGGCCGACTTCACCATCGCCTCTACCGGCGATTGCCGTTTGCCGCTGCTGCCGCCGAACAGGCCGCCGAGCATGCCGCCCAAGGACGTGTCGGGCGCGCGCTCGGGCACCTCGCTGCGGGCGCCGCCGGCCGGGGTCCTGGCGCGCGGCGCAGGCGTGTGCGCCTGTTCCGCAGCCGACACGCGGGCGGCAATCAGTTCGTGCGCCGATTCGCGGTCGATGCCTTGCTCATACACGCCGGCCACCACCGACTGCGCCATCACGCGCTGGCGTTCGGCCTCGTCAATCGGTCCGATCTGCGATGCCGGCGGCAGGATGTAGGCGCGCTCGACCATATTCGGACGCCCTTTCTCGTCGAGGAAAGAAACCAGCGCTTCGCCCAGCTCCAGTTCCGTGATGACCTGGGCGGTATCGAGCGCCGGATTGGGGCGGAACGTTTCCGCAGCGGCCTTGACGGCTTTCTGGTCGCGTGGCGTGTAGGCGCGCAAGGCGTGCTGGACGCGGTTGCCGAGCTGGCCGAGCACGGTATCGGGAATGTCGAGCGGATTCTGGGTGATGAAAAACACGCCCACGCCTTTTGACCTGATCAGCCGCACCACTTGCTCGATCTTTTGCAGCAAGGGCTTGGGCGCTTCACTGAACAGCAGGTGCGCCTCGTCAAAGAAAAACACCAGTTTCGGCTTGTCCAGGTCGCCCACCTCGGGCAGGTTCTCGAACAATTCCGACAGCAGCCACAGCAGGAAAACCGCATACAGGCGCGGTGCATTCATCAACTTGTCTGCGGCGAGGATGTTGACGATGCCCTTGCCCTGGGCGTCGGTTTGCAGCAAGTCATCGATATTGAGCATCGGCTCGCCGAAAAAGCGGTCACCGCCCTGCTGCTCGAGCGCCACCAGGCCGCGCTGGATGGCGCCAATGCTGGCCGCCGAGATATTACCGTACGTCGTGCGAAAATCGGCTGCGTGGTCGCCCACGTGCTGCAGCATGCTGCGCAAATCCTTGGTGTCGAGCAGCAGCAAGCCATTGTCATCGGCGATCTTGAATACCAGTTGCAGCACGCCTTCCTGGGTATCATTCAGGTTCAGCATGCACGCCAGGAGCAGCGGACCGAGGTCGGAAATCGTGGCGCGCACCGGATGGCCGGCTTCGCCGAACACATCCCACAAGGTCACCGGGCACGCGGCCCACGCAGGCGCGTCGACGCCCAGTGCGCCCAGCCGCTTTGTCATCTTTTCCGACGCGCTGCCGGCCTTGGCCATGCCGGACAGGTCGCCCTTCACGTCCGCCATGAACACCGGCACCCCGATCCCGGACAGCGCCTCGGCAATCACCTGCAAGGTCACGGTCTTGCCGGTGCCAGTTGCGCCCGTGATGCAGCCGTGGCGGTTGACCAGCGCCGACAGCAAGTCGAGCACCAGCGGCGGTTCGGATGCATTGTTTCTGGCAATGGGCAGCAGCATGGACATGGTGGCAATCTCCTCGGCGCGGTCGGAAATCAATAGTACATCATGCCATCGGCGTGGATTGACAGCCGTTTCCCGGCAACGTTCCGAATGTGGTCCAATACGCCTGCGGCGCCTTGCCGCTGCTATTCTTGATGGAGTTCCTCATGCGTTCGATCGCGTTTCTTTTTGCGGCATGGCTTTGCGCCAGTGGCGTCCAGGCCGCCGCCGGCATGACCGCCGGCGGCGTTGTTTTGCTGCAGCCTGAAAAAGTCATCGGTGCGCGGGTCAGCGTGGATAAGCTCGCCCCCTACCTCAAGCAAGTCGACGCTGTCGCTGGCCGCACCTTGCGTGCGGCGAATGCCGGGCCGGCCAGCGGAGGATTCCTGGTCGTGGCCATCCGTCCGGGCCAGCAATCGAGATTCTGGCTGGATTTCGATCCGCCCTTGCCGCAGGCGGTCGCGGACGCGCTGCTCGCCGGTGCCAAAGACGTGCGGCCGCCGGCGGTGAACGGCGGAACCGTCGTGCTCGCAATGAAATATGGTGTCGCTGGAGGAACTGTTCCGTCGCGTCCGATGCCCTCGCCAGCGGAGTGGGCGACCGAAGCCAAGGCGGCAGGAAAGCCGCTGGAAATCGGCGATCTTGTCGACCGCATCTGGAAGTAAGCCGGGAGGCAAGCCAAGGTGACCTTGGCTTGCAATGAATACAAGCAAACCGTTCCGGCTCGTGACGCAAGCGCGCCACGAGTTCGGCAATCACAGCGGAGTCAGCGATGGGCCTGCGCAGGAAAGCTGGCCTTGACGTATTCCAAGGCCGGCGACGCCATGGGCATCGATCGCATTACCGGCTGCATTGATCCGTCAGGTCGTCCTTTCCACGAAACCCATCCCCACGAACACGCGTTCAGCATTGCCGCGTTCGGCCTGGAAGTGATGCATGCGGCGCTCGGATTTGTTCTTGCCCTCCTCCGCCGTCGCCAATTCCCCCAGCTTGCTGAGCAACAGCTGCGCCGCCAGCCGCTTGTTGGCATGCTGGCTGCGCTCGGTCTGCACCTTCACCGACAAGCCCGACGCCACATGGGTTGCCCGGATCGCACTATCGGTCTTGTTCACATGCTGCCCGCCCGGCCCGGAGGCGCGCGTCGCTTCATACCGGATCTCTCCGAACTCGGTCGACACCGCCGGCGGCGCGAACGCAGCGCCGCTCAGGAACCAGTTCTTCCGCTTGTGCATCTTGCGGTAAGGACTTTCGCAAATCCACTGAATGCTGCCACACCAGCGCGCAGCCAGTTCGCCTTCAAGTTCCGCAGGTCCGTCCAGCTCCAGCAGCACCGAGCGCAACGTTCCACCCACGGGTCCGTCCAGCTGCTCCACCACGCTGACCGCCACGCCTGCCTTCCGCGCCTCGCGGTTCAGTTGCGCAAGCGCCTTGGTCACTGCCAGGCAGCACTCCACCGGGCCGGTATTGGCCGTAATTTGTAACCAGATCATCAGCAGCACTCCCCACGCGTTTTGTAGGTCAGCACAGGCTTGCTTCTGGATACCACCTTGGCCAGTCCCGCTCCCACAAGCGAGCCGAGCACACTGTCGACATTCTTGTAGGCTTGCGGCGCCTCCTCGTAAATCAGGGCACGGTCATTGCAGATGACGCGCCCGCCCATCGACGTGCGGCTCAACTGCGCCGGCGTCGCCAGTTTGTCCAGGCGGCCCTTGCAATCGGTCCGCTGCCACTTGCGCCCTGCTCCGTGCGCCAGCGAATGCAGGCTCAACTCACCGGCCGACAGCACCGGTTCGATCAGGTAACTATAGTCGTCGCGCGAACCGGGCAGCATGACCAGCCCCTGGTCGCTCGGCGTGGCACCTTTGCGGTGCAGCCAGCCTGCCTGCCCATCAATACATGCCGGCGTCACCGTGTTGTGGTGAACGTCGAGCACGCGCACGGCCTCGCAACGCAGACGCTGAAAAATCCGCGCCGCGATCAGCGAGCGGTTGACCTCGGCGTATTGCAGCGCCGCGTCGTGCTCGCGCAAATAGGCCAGCGCTTCCGCGCTGCCATCGACCAGGCCGGCGTGACTGTGCACGTCAACGTGGGCACGCAAAATCATCTGGCCCAAACCGCGCGAACCGCTGTGCACCAGCAACTGCAGGCATTTGCGGGTCAGCGCCGTGCGCCCCAGGGCCTCTTCATCTTCGACAGCATCCATGACCTGGAGTTCCGCGAAGTGATTGCCACGGCCGATGGTACCGAGCGAACGCAGCGGTGCCAGGTCCAGGCCGGCTGCTGCCAGCGCTGCCGACAGCGCATCCATGCGCGCCGGCCAGGACGGATCGATGCGTTCCAGGGCGGCCCATTCTTCCTCGTCGATCACATCGTCGAGGTTGCCGATCTGCTTGTCGATCTTGTCGAGCTTGGCCTTGCCGGCCAGGATGTCGGTTTGCCACAGCGCCATGCCGCAGCCGATGTCATTGCCGACCAGTGCCGGATACAGGCGTCCGGTGGAAAAGAATGCGGCCCCGACGGGATAGCCGCGGCCCGGATGCAGGTCGGGCAAGCCGACCACGCGCTGCATGCCGGCCAGTGCGGCCGTGGTTTTGGTTTGTTGTATTGCTGCGTCTTCGAGCCACAGACGGTCGGACGCGATGATCGAAATACGATCAGAAATTTGCTGAACAAAATTGCCCATGTGATGCCAATCCAAAAAAATTCGATACGGGATTGGGCGCTGGCGGAGCGCTGACGATTAACTCGTCAAGAGAGGGCTAAAACGATGCGACAGACGGGCGAATGCCGTCGGTTCAGTGCAGGATGTAGCCAGCCAGACCCAGAAAAAGAGCGTTTATGTTCAGTTTTTGCATGATCGATCTCCTTTTCTAAAATGGTTGGCCTGCTTGGGAGTGCGATAGTAGGCGATTTTTTGCGGCGATGCAAGTGCTAATTTGCCATGATTGATACATGGGCGGCCGTTGTTCCCTAACCGGGGTCTGACCCCGGTTGGGGAATACTGCGCGGCCGTTGCTTAACCGAGGTCAGACCCCGGTTAAGCCACATGCCGGCTTAGCGCACGGCGCAGAAGCCGAACGATTGCGTGCCCTTCGGCTGCACAGTCGCGTTGTACGCCTGGCCCGATGCCGTCAAAACCGCACCGGTCTGGGTGTAGACCGCGTTCCACAGGTTGTTGATCTTGCCTTGCACCGATACCTGGATCTTCCACACCACCGGCGTCGTGCCGTTGTTGGTCACCGCAACATCGGCGCAATAGCCAGCCGTCCAGTCAGACGAAATCTTCACCACTGCCGTGACCGATGGTGTCGGCGTCGGGGTCGGCGTTGGGGTTGGTGTCGGCGTTGGCGTTGGCGTTGGCGTTGGCGTCGGCGTCGGCGTCGGCGTCGGCGTTGGCGTCGGTGTAGGCGTTGGCGTCGGTGTTGGCGTCGGTGTCGGCGTTGGGGTTGGTGTCGGCGTTGGGGTCGGGGTCGGCGTCGCACCCGCCCACAAGTTTTTCAGCAATGCCATCTTGTCCGGCCAGACGGTATTCCAGTCATCCTGCAAGATGCCGCCGGTGTCGCCGCTATTCGGATTGAGGGTCCAGTAGAACGAGCTGATCATGCCACGTTCTTTCAGGTATTTCACCAGCGCATCCTGCCAGACCTTGTCTTTCGGATGGCCGCCGCCGTGGCCGTACTTGCCGCCCCACTCGCCCAGCACCACCGGATAATCCTTGGCGAACTTGCCCCACTGCTGATCCCAGATCGCAGGCATGTTAGCCGGGAAATTGGCGGCCCTGAAGTAATCCATCTCGAACACGTCCGGACCGTACACGTGCGGCGACAGCACCAGCTTGTTGCGCGGAATGTCCAGCGGCTTGCAGTTCATCGGCTCCAGGTTGCCGCCCCAGAAATGGCCGAACTGGCCCTGGCAACCGCCCGGATTGCTGCCGATGCCTTCGACGAAGATCAGCAGGTTCGGATTGACCGCCAAGATGCGCTTCGATGCGCGCTCGGCCGCGAGATTCCAGTCGGTCTTGATGTTGCCCGTACCCCAGCTGGCCTGGCCGTGCGGCTCGTTCTTGATGTCGAGCGCAATCAGGTTGCGCAGGCCGGAGTAGTGCTGGGCCAGGTATTCGAGGTCGGTCAGCCACTGTTCTTCGGTGTACTGCGGCGTCGTCCACAGTTCCGAGATCGCGTTGCAATCCGGACGATGGTGGTCGAGCAGGATGTAGATGCCGCGACGGTCGACTTCTTTCAGGAACACGTCGAGCCACTGGCGCGAGTTCAGTCCCACCAGGTCGGGATTGGCCAGCGCGTCGATATTCGGCTTGACCGATGATTCGCGGAAGGTGGCCGGGCACACCGGAATACGCAGGGCGTTGAAGCCGTTCGCTTGCACCTGGTCGAGCATGCTCTTCCAGTTGCGCGTCCACAGGCCGTGCACCGTGCCGTCAAAGGTCTCGAAACCGAACCAGTTCACGCCCTTGAGCACGACCGGACGGTTGGCATCGTCCAGGATCTTGTTTCCGGATACGGTAAAGGCCTGGCCGGCCGTGGCCGCGAAGGCCAGGGCCAGCGACAGCGCCAGTTTACTTACTACTTTCGGGGTAATCATCGTGCGTCTCCAATATAAGTGAGATGACTTGAAGCGGGCCCGTTACAGCCCGGCTGGTAGCGGCCGAAAACCGGTCACCGCTGCGACCGCGGCACCCGGGAAGGTGCCGACGAGGGCGTTGTAGCCTTCGGCCGACTTTCCGTAACGGTTGCGGGCGTCGGCCAGCGCAAGCTCGTCTTGTGGCAATTTGCCGCGTAGTTCTTTGAGTGAGGACACTGTTTCCAGCTCGGGCGCGCCGCGCGTTCCCGCCAGGCGGTACAGCACGCCGGTCAACTCACCCTGGTAACGCTTGTAGGTATCGACCGCTTCCAGGTCGTTCAGCACATCGCTGTTGGTCGGCAGCGCACTGGCGCGCACCAGGCTGGTCCGGGCCTGCTCGATAAAGGCTTGATCGAGTCCGCCCGCGCGCGCCGCGCCTTCGAGCGCGGTACTGGCCAGGCGCGCGCGTTCGGCGTGGATCTGGGTCAGGTCGCGCCAGGCGTCGGTGCCGCCCGCGCGCGCGGCGCTGAGCGTGTTGTAACTGATGCCGGCGCCTACCCCGGCGACGGCGAGTACCACGGCGAGCACTGCGATCCCGGCTTGTGTTGAACGAATCGTCATGGTCGTCCTCCTCTGTTTTCAAACGCCTGTCTGTTTCAAACGCAAAAAATCCGCGCGGGCCAAGCATGGCCCGCGCGGACGACTAACAATTACTTCACAGCGATGGTGCAGCTACGGCCAGCCCAGCTCACGGCGGTCGGCAGCACTTTGGCGCCGCTGTAAGCCAGTTGCACGCCGAACTCGACATTGCCGCCGGCGGCGATGGTCGCATTCCAGGCAGCTGGGGTGGCGCTGAACGCACGGCCGCTCTGGGTCACTGTGGCGCCCCACGAGTTGCTCAGGGTCACGTCGTTGGACGCGGTCCAGTTCAGTGTCCAGCCGGTGATCGGCGCGGCACCGGTGTTACGCAGCACGACCTTTGGCACCTGGCCTGAACCCCAGTCGTTGGTGGTGTCGAAATCGACAGCGCAACCGCCGGTCGCCACATCCTTGTCCGCTTCGGTGGCGACGGCGTTGACGGCGGCTGCCGTCGGCGCGGTGACTGCGAAGGTGGCGCTGCCGTTCAGGCTATCCGCGTCAACTGCGGCGGCAACCGTCACTGCCTGGGTCACGTTCCAGTTTGCTGGCGTGAAGGTCAGCGTCGCACCACCGGCAACCGACAGGTCAGTGTCGCCGGTCAGGCGGGCTACGCTGACCGTGACGTTGGCTTTCGGAGCGGCACCGAGGCGGACCTGAAAGGTGCGCGATGCGCCTTCCGGTACCGACAGCGGCGCGCCGGTGACAACCAGGGTCACTGGAACCACCACATCGCGGTCCGCCTCGGTAGCCACCGTGGTGGCGCTCAGGTAGCCAGGCGCCGTGAAGCTGAAGTTGGCGCTGCCGTTGACAGCATCCGCATCCACCGCACCGTTGATCGACACTGCTTGCAGCACGTTGTAGTTAGCAGGCGTGAACAGCAGGGTGGTCTGTGGCGTGGTCAGGTCGACGTCGCCGCCGGCTGCCTTGGCGATCGCCACCGTGACGTTGGCGGCAGGCGCCTTCGACAGGCTGATACGCACGCTGTTCGAGCCGCCTTCAGGTACGCTCAGCGCATTGGTGCTGGTGACGATCGACGGCGAGTCGGTACCGCCGACAATGTTGGCGTAATCGGCCAGCGCATTGGCGATATCGGCCTGGGCCCAGAAGCGGTGGTAGCGCCAGGTTGGTGCAGGACCGCCGTCCAGGTAGGCTTTCAGCTTGGGCCACTGTGGATCGTCCTTGTATTTCGGACGGATGCTCAGGAACGTTGCGCTCGAATCGATGGTCGCGCCCTGGCCGTTGGTGCCGGTCCAGCCCTGTGGAATGTACACGCCCGAACCGGTAGCCGGATCGTAAGCCTGGGTGAAGCGCTTGTAGTCGGCGCGCGTTTCGTCAACCACCAGGCCAGCCGTATCCTGATGCTTGGCCCACATGCGGTCCAGCAGTTGCTTGGCCAGCACTTTGGCAGGTTCGTTGTTGGCTTTGGCACCGTAGTAGATCAGGGTGCGGGCCAGGGCGGCGGCGATACCGACGTCGTTGGTGCTGTCGACGATT
This sequence comes from Massilia frigida, assembly GCF_011682175.1. Classification (GTDB taxonomy): domain Bacteria; phylum Pseudomonadota; class Gammaproteobacteria; order Burkholderiales; family Burkholderiaceae_D; genus Telluria_A; species Telluria_A frigida. The sequence goes on along the minus strand of NZ_WHJG01000012.1, from coordinate 158,628 downwards.
TTCACGCGCAGGCCGGCATTCGCGCCAGGGGTTGCCGCGTTCCAGGTGTCAGGCGCGCCGCTCCATGCCAGGGTGTTCGGGATGGTGTAGGTGCCATCCGCTTTCAGGACCGTGTTGGCCGATGCCCAGGCAACCCATTTGTCCAGGACTGCCTTGGCGCGGGCGTCGCCGCTGGCGTAAAAGTACTCGGCGACGCGCTGCATCGACCAGGCCTGGAAGCCGAACCAGGTGTTCGACGCCGGATCGTGGTAGACCGGTTTTTCATCGTAGAACATGCCGTGGAAGGTCGGGGTGCCTGCCGGTGGGGTCAGGTAATCGCCGCCCCAGCTGTTGGTCGCGCCGCCGGCGATCGCGCCGTCAGCCGATTGCAGCCAGCGGTAGAATTCCATCTGGCGGGTCAGGCTCTTGCCCCAGTCGCCAGCGGCGGTCGGCGACAGTGGCTTGAAGTCGGCCTGGGTCGACAGTGCCCATGCTGCCAGCGGATTCTGGTAACCGAAGTGGTTGTGGCTCGAACCGATGCGCCATGCCCAGCCGGCGTTGGAATCGGTTGCGCCGCCCCATGCGTAGTACCAGCTCATCAGATAGTGCTGATTGTCGCGTTCGCCTTGTGCATCCTGCTGGCCATTGCCGCCTGGGCACGAATTGGCGTTGGTGCAATTGCCGATCTTTTTGAAGTACTTGTCGAACATGGCGTAACGCAGGAAGTCGCCCATCTTGGCCGCTTTGGTGACCAGGTCGGCCACTTGCGCGCTCTTGCCTTGCTGCTTGGCCCAGACCGAGGCCCAGTACACGGCTTGCACGGCGCGTGCATCGGCGTCAGGTGCATTGGTGTAGCGGAATTGCTTGGCGCGGTTGTTGTCGCCGATGAACAGGCCGAGGAAGCCTTCGCCGCCGCCGTTTTTACCCCATTTGAAGGTTTCGCACGATGGATGCGGCACGGTTTCCCATACCGATTCCTGCGAGCCGCGCTGGAAGGTGTTGATGTACGAAGGACGCGTGGTGCCGTCGCCGCACTTGCCATAGCCGTACCAGTTATCGACGTCAACCAGCCAGTGCATGCCGTAGATATTGCTGGTGCCGTAAGCCGATTTCAGCTCGTTGGCGATCGGATCCTGGCCGACCGGTACGCCGCCGTTCAGGGGCGCTGGGTAGCTTTTCGGCAGATCGTATTCGGCGGCGTAGGTCGCAGGTTTACCCGGATTGTAGAAGCTGTTGGTCGGCTGGTCGGACTGCGATGGAATGATGTACTTTTCCATGTTGGCCCAGGCCGCGTTCAGCGGGCCCCAGTCGCCGGTGGCGCGGCCGTACTGCGCTTCCATCCACAGCCAGTAGCTGTAGGCTTCCGACGTGGTTTCGTGGCCGTGGTCCGGTGCTTCGACCATCAGCGTTTCAACCGAGTGATACGGTACGCCTTCCTTGCTGAAATAACCGTTCGCAGGATCTTTGATCTTCTTGTACTGGGCCAGGAAGCGCTGGGTGTATTCCGCATCGGCGGCGGCGTGCGCCGTTGCCATCATCGGCAGGCTGATCGCGGCGGCGGTGGCGGCCGTGATCGACAGGGCCAGCAGGCCGCGCATCGCGCTGCGCGCCAGGTTCCGGCCGCTGCCGCTGTTGCGCAGGGCATCGGTAACGGCGTTCAGTTTAATTTTGGACATCGAATTCATTCAGGAGTCTCCTCGCAATTGTCGTACTTTATGGCGTCCGTGAGGCACGTACGCCGGCATGGTTGCCGCCCTCTTCCCGGTTGCACCGGTGCCGATGGCGGTGGTTTCAGTTTCTGGCCCGTGTCCCGGTCCGTGGCGGGCGGCCACGGCGCGGAACCCGTTGCGCCGGCCGCTGCCTGCCGGAGCAGGAATCGACTTGCGCCCGAAGGCAGGTGGATGCCTTCGCTGTCTGCATGTGCCGCACCTTCCACTGCCCAGAGCAAGGCTGCGGCGCATACAGGGCCTGCACAGAGGAGCCGGCCATGCCGACCCCGCTTTACACAGGCTTGAAAACGTTTTCAACTGTTTTTCAAAAAAAACGATCAAGTGACCGTTTTTTATCCAAATTCCCTGGCTGCGGACGTGTCCGGGCCAAGGCTATACATCGGGTAACGAAACCAGCAGTTACTGAGGTATGGACGCAATGTATCTGCTGCAAAGGTTAAATGTCAAGAACACAAAAATGGGTGTTTTTGCATTGCACATATAGCAATTGCTGAGCGAAAACAGGTGTGTTCCGGGCGGAGCATTTGTGAACCGTTTCCAGAAAAAAGAACAAGTATCTCCCTCAACAGCGGGGCTTTCATGCGTTTCATGGTCAATACATAGAGAAAATGCGCCGAAATAAGCACAAAATAAAGATGCTTGGTGTTCAAGATCTCCTGCAAGAAGGAAATGTAAAATTCCGCAACGTGCATATGCCGGACAGTGCGCTAAACAGCTTCCTGGTCTACTCAGCACGCGTGGTGAAAAACTGACGCGAGAAAATTTCATCACTCTTGAAATCGCTTTCATGCTAAATAGCTCTTTTGATAGGCGTTTCCCGCCGCAGGCCGGTCCCGATGCCGGTTTTTTGACGCTCCGTGGTGCTAGAATGTTGTGTCTTTCATATTCAAACCACGTCGGAACACGTCCGCATGCCACCCTACCAGCTCGACCACATTAGCGTCACCGCCTGCACGCTCGACCAGGGCGCAGCCTGGGTCCACGATGTTCTCGGCGTCGTTGCCGCTGCGGGTGGAAAACATCCCGCCATGGGCACCCACAACCTGCTGCTGCGCCTGGGCGACGCCCTGTTCCTGGAGATCATCGCGATCGATCCCGACGCGCCGGCGCCCGGCCGTCCGCGCTGGTTTGCGCTCGATACGCTGGCAAGCGATGCGGCGCCGGCGCTGTCGGCCTGGGTCGCGCGCACCGGCGATATCACCGCCACGGCCGGCGCGGTGGACGCCATCGCGCCGCTCGGCCCTGTCACGCCCATGAGCCGCGGGGCGCGCAACTGGCTGATCACCATTCCGGCCGATGGCGGCGTGCCGATGGATGGCGCCGGCCCCGCGCTGATCGAGTGGGATGCCGGGCCGCACCCGGCGGCGGGCATGGCCGATATGGGCCTGACGCTGGAAAAACTGTAGCTGTTCCACCCCGAGCCGCCGCGCGTGAACGCGATGCTGGCCGCGATCGGCATGCACGCGCCGGTGACGGTGGTGCGGCTCGATGCAGGCGCCCGGCCTTATCTGCGCGCCCATATCAACACGCCGGGCGGACTGCGCACGCTCTGAACGTCCTGGCGACACACATCAACGAGGAAAAAACCGATGAAATTTCTGAACATCGCCGTGGCCGTTGGCGCCGCGCTAGGCTGCACGTTGGCGTACGCCGCCAAGGTGACCGAACTCAAACCGGCTGAAGTGGATGCCTTCCTGTCCCGGCCCGGATACGTGGTCTTGCAACTCACCTCGCCGGACCGCGGATGCAAATACTGCATCGGCGCCGACCAGACCTTCGACCAGGCGGCGGCCACGTCCACCGACCGCAACACCGTGTTCGCGCGCGTGCAGTGGCCCGTCTGGTACAAGTTCCCCAAGATGGGAGCACGGGTGGAGAACGGCGGCATACCGCGCCAGATCGTGTTCAAGGATGGCAAGGAGCAGCGCAGCGCGGGCGGCAGGCCCGAAAGCGCCACCGCGCTGCTGGCCCATATCGAAAAAATCCGTAGCCTGCCGCCCGCGCCGGGCAAGGATGTGACCTACGAGCCGGAGGCGGAGGAATCCGCGCCAGTGCCCGCACCAGCACCGCAAGCCCCGCTGACGGCTGCGCAGCAGGATGCGCTGCGCCTGTACACGCGCAAGGACCTGTTGAAAGAACTGGTGGCGGCCTGCGGCAAAGTCGCGCCGCCCAAAGCGGTCGCGTATGAACGTGCCCTCCAGACCTGGACGGTGGCCCATGCCGGCGCGCTTAACGAAGCGGCCATGCTGAAACTGTCGCGCACCAGCCGCGACGACGCCCGCGAAGAAGCCACGCTGACGCAGCGCGAAATGCGCGATGTCGAAACATGGATGGCGAAGGAACTGAACATCACGCGGACCAAAGGGCCGGGCGAGGAAAGCTGCAACGGCCTGACGGCCTACCTGGAGGCCGGCAAGCGCTAACTTAATGATCCTGCGCGCGATGCGTCATCGCGTGCGCCGCTTCACGCAGCAGCTGGGCAGCGCGCTGCTGGTCGGGCGCGAACCCCAGCGCGCCTTCCTGCACGTACATGGCCATCTGCTGCAGGGCCTCGGGATGCTCCAGTTCCGCGGCCGCCTCCAGCCAGCGCCGCGCCGCCGGCAAGTCCGCCGCACAGCCCTCGCCTGCCGCCAGCATGGCCGACAGCGTGAACATGGCCGGCGCATGGCCGCGCCGCGCGCTTGACGCGATCAGCGCAAAGGCGCGCAGCGGTTCGCGCGCCGTGCCGATGCCGTTGCGGACCATGCGGCCCAGGTCATACGCGGCCGCCGCATCGTGCCCCGCCGCGTCCTGCAAACGCGCCAGGCCGGCCGGATCGAGCGGCTGCGCGCGCGCCGCAGCGCAGCCGCACAGCAGCGCCGCCAGCAGCAGGCGCCGCATCATTTCGACAGGTCGAGCGCGTACAGCGCGAAGCCCTTGCCCAGGCCATCGTCGGCCCGCAGCAGCGACACATTGCCAAGGCCGGCCTGCTGCGCCAGCGGCAGCATCGCCGGCGCCGAATGGAACACCACCGGCCCGGCGGTGCGCGTTTTGGCAAAGCGCCAGCTGCGCTGCTGGCCGTTCCGGGCGCGCGTGAGGTTCTTCACGTCCTTGATGTAGGCGATCAGCACATCGCGGTTGGCGTCCGGCGCGGCAATCGCGGTCTTGCTGCCGTCCAGGCCCGGAAAGCCGCCACCGCCGCTGGCGCGGTAGTTATTCGTCGCCACCAAAAACTCGTTCGAGGCATTGACCGGCTTGTCCCGGAAGCGCAGGTTCTTGATGCGCTGGCCCGGTGCCTTGGTGACATCGATTTCGTAACTGACCTCCTTCGACGTGAGCGCATCGAAGTTATAGGTCGGGAACGCGGTGTTGATCAGCTCCTGCGGCGTCGCCAGTTCCGGATCGATGGTGTTGAAGCGCTCCGCCGCCCGCTCCAGCCAGTCCTTCAGTTCCCCGCCATTGACCTTCACCGCGTACAGCGAATTCGGATACAGGTACAGGTCGGCAGCATTGTTGAGCGCGAGGTTGCCCGCCTTTACGTCGGTGTAATCGGTTACGCCGGCCGTGCCGCCCTTGAACGGCGACGCCATCGACAGCACCGGCAGGGCCGCGTACTGCGGCATATTGGCCTTGACGTACTTCACCACGTAATCGGTCTGCGCCTGGTTGACCACCGTGACGGCCGACACGTCGCCCACGTCGGCAAAATAAGTCGACATGCGGAAGTCGGTCGCGCCGACCGGCGTCTTGACGTAGCCGATGGTCGCTTCGTGCTCGCTCGCGACCAGCGCGGCGATGGCCGGATCGGGCGCGATGAACGATTTATCGGCCTGCTGCGCGGCGCGCGCCTCCACCGTTGTCTTGCTTGCGTCGACCACCCAGCGCTGGCCGTCGTACGACAGGTGCAGGCCGATCACGCCGAGGTGCTTGCCCCACAGGTTGGCCATCACCGTTGGCACGCCGTTGACCAGGCCCTTGACCTTGTCCACCCCCGGCAGGTTGAATTGCGGGACGGTGCTGGCCGCATTCGGAAATGGCAGGTGCGAGTGCCCGATCAGCATGGCGTCGATGCCGGGCACCCTGGACAGGTGCCAGTTCCCGTTTTCCATCGACGGCGCGTAGGTGCTGTCGTCCAGGCCACCGTGTGAAATCGCCACCACCAGATCGGCGCCCTTGGCGCGCATCTCGGGGATGAATTTGGCGGCGGTTTCGCGCAGGCCCTCGGTGTAGACCTTCCCGTCCAGCCAGCGCTTGTCCCACGACAGGATGGTCGGCGGCGCGAAGCCGATGATGCCGACCCTGAGCGTGGCCGTCACCGGCTTGCCGTCGGCGTCCAGCGCCGCAATCTGTTTTTCGATGATGCGGTAAGGTGTAAACAGCGGCTGATGCGTCTTGAGACTGTAGACGTTGGCCAGTACCTGCGGAAAGGCCGGCCCGGCGCAGCGCGGCCTGGACGCATCGACGCCATCGACCTCGAAACGGTTGCCGGTCACCTGGCTCAGATAAGCCAGGCCGTAATTGAATTCGTGGTTGCCGATGCCGCCGCCGTCGTAACCGAGCTTGTTCATGACCTTGTAGATCGCCAGCGTCTGGTCGCACCTGAGCGGGTTGGCCAGTGCCTGGTAGTCGGCCAGCGCCGTGCCCTGGATGGTGTCGCCGTTATCGAACAGCAGATTGTTCGGGAACTGCTGGCGCGCCTGGGCAATCAGCGAGGCGGTGCGGTCCAGGCCCAGCGACGGCTCGGGCGCGAGCTTGAAGTAATCGTAGCCGACCACGTTCGAATGCAGGTCGGTGGTTTCCATCACCCCGACCACCGCAGTCGAACCGGTGGGCGGCGTGGCGGCGCCGGCGACGGCGCACAACATCAGGGACACGGCGGGAATGCAAATTTGATAACGCATAGGGGCAATTTCGGCGGGTGGCAGGGGAATATTCGATGCATGATACGGCAGCGCCGCCACGCCGATCAAGCCAGGTGCGCCGGGGCGACCGGAAATGTGGCGCGCTGGGGTATAATCGAAGGTTCGATTTAACCAATTCAATAAGACCGGAAACGCCATGGAAGCCGAACGCATTAACGCCCTCTCCGCCCTGCTCAACGACCTGACGGATCGTGAAGCCGAACTTCGGAGGTATCTTTGACTTCGATAAAAAGTCAGAGAAGCTCGAACAAGTCAACGAAGAACTAGAAGATCCGACCGTCTGGAACGATCCGAAACGCGCCCAGGATCTCGGTAAAGAGAAAAAGGCGCTGGAAGGCGTGGTGCACACCTTGATCAAGGCCGACGCCGACCTGAAGGACGCGAACGACCTGTTCGCGATGGCGCGCGAAGAAAACGACGACGACACGCTCGAAGCGGTCATCGTCGACGCCGATGCCATCAAGGCCGTGGTCGAGGCGATGGAGTTCCGCCGCATGTTCGGCAACCCGATGGACGCCAACAACTGCTTCATCGACATCCAGGCCGGCGCCGGCGGTACCGAAGCCCAGGACTGGGCCTCGATGCTGCTGCGTCAATACCTGCGCTATTGCGAACGCAAAGGCTTCAATGTCGAGATTCTTGAACAGTCCGACGGCGAGGTGGCCGGCATCAAGACCGCCACCCTCAAGGTCGAAGGCGAGTACGCCTACGGCCACCTGCGCACTGAAACCGGCGTGCATCGCCTGGTGCGCAAGTCGCCGTTCGACTCGGCCAACGGCCGCCATACCTCGTTCACCAGCCTGTTCGTGTACCCGGAAGTGGATGACTCGATCCAGATCGACGTCAACCCGGCCGACATCCGCGTCGATACCTACCGCGCATCCGGCGCCGGTGGCCAGCACATTAACAAGACCGACTCCGCAGTCCGCATGACGCACGGCCCGACCGGCATCGTGGTCCAGTGCCAGAACGACCGCAGCCAGCACCGCAACCGCGCCGAGGCGATGGAAATGCTCAAGGCGAAGCTGTACGAGCACGAACTGCGCAAGCGCATGAGCGAGCAGCAAAAGCTCGAAGACTCCAAGACCGATGTGGGCTGGGGTCACCAGATCCGCTCCTACGTGCTCGATCAGTCGCGCATCAAGGACTTGCGTACCAACTTCGAAACGGGTAACACCAAGGGCGTGCTGGACGGCGACCTGGACGACTTCATTTCGGCCTCCCTCAAGCAAGGCGTGTAATTCATGACCGCTACCCGACGCGCATTCATCTTCGACATGGACGGCACCATCGTCGACAACATGTCCTTTCACACCGAGTCCTGGATCGCCTTTTTCCGGCGCCGTGGCAAGGACATCGACGCCGACGAATTTTTCCGCACCACGGCCGGCCGCCAGGGCAAGGAAATCATCCGTTCGGAGATGGGCGAACACCTCAATGACGACGAGGTGCGGGTCCTGAACGACGAAAAGGAAGTGGTCTACCGCGAGCTGTACGAGCCGCACCGCAAAACGGTGGCCGGCTTCGATGGACTGATCGCGCTGGCCAAGGAGATGAACGTGGCGCTGGCCGTGGCGACCGCCGCGCCCAACGCCAACATCACCTTCACGCTCGATGGCCTGGACCTGCGCCGCCACTTCGACACCGTCGTCGGCGCGGCCGATGTCGCGCGCGGCAAGCCGCACCCGGACGTATTCCTGCTCGCGGCGGAGCGCTGCGGCGTCGCGCCCGAGCACTGCATCGTGTTCGAAGACGCGCCGCTGGGCGTGGAAGCGGCGCGCCGCGCCGGCATGCGCGCCGTGGTGCTGACCACCACCCTGTCCGCCGACGCCTTTGCCGAATTCGACAACGTCATCCACATCGCCAGCGATTTTTCCGAGCTGACGATCGACGCCCTGTTTTCCTCCTGATTTACATTCGCACCAACCCACAAAGCGACACTCACCATGACTACGGACATCCAAGACCAAGCCCCCGCCCCGGCAGATGAAAACAAACTGATCGCCGAACGCCGCGCCAAGCTGGCTACGCTGCGCGAAGGCGGTATCGCCTTTCCTAACGATTTCCGTCCGCAGCACAAGGCGGCGCAACTGGTCGAGGAATTCGGCGGCAAGACGCGCGAAGAACTCGAAGCGACCGAGGTGCCCGTGGTCCTGGCCGGGCGCATGATGCTCAAGCGCGAAGCCGGTAAAAAAGCCGTATTCGCAACCCTGCAGGATTCGTCCGGCGCGCGCGCCGACGGCCGCATCCAGATCTACGTCACGCTCGACAAGACCGGCGAAGCGGCCATGGAAGCGCTGAGCCACTACGACCTGGGCGACATCCTGGGCGTCGAAGGCACGCTGTTCAAGACCAAGACCGACGAACTGACGGTCAAGGTGTCGACCCTGCGCCTGATCACCAAGTCGCTGCGTCCTTTGCCGGACAAATTCCATGGCCTGTCGGACCAGGAAACCAAGTACCGCCAGCGTTATGTGGACCTGATCACCAACGACCAGGCGCGCCGTACGTTCAAGGCCCGCACCGCCGCCATGTCGTCGATCCGCCGCTTCATGGAAAAGAACGACTTCATGGAAGTCGAAACGCCGATGCTGCATTCGATTCCTGGTGGCGCCGCCGCGAAGCCGTTCGTTACCCACCACAATGCGCTGGACATGGAAATGTTCCTGCGCATCGCGCCGGAGCTGTACCTCAAGCGCCTGGTGGTCGGCGGTTTTGACCGCGTGTTCGAAGTGAACCGCAACTTCCGCAATGAAGGCGTCTCGCCGCGCCACAATCCTGAATTCACGATGATGGAATTCTACGCGGCCTACACCGACTACCAGTGGATCATGGACTTCACCGAAGCGGTGATCCGCCAGGCCGCCATCGATGCGCACGGTACCGCCGAACTGACCTACGGCGGCAAGCCGCTGGACTTGTCCAAGCCATTCCGCCGCATGACCATCGTCGGCGCCATCAACGCCTACGCGCCGCACTACACCGCGGAGCAGTTGCAGGACGCGGAATTCATCAAGGCCGAACTGCTCAAATTCGGCGTGAAGCCGTTTTCGACCGCTGGTTTGGGCGCGCTGCAACTGGCGCTGTTCGAGGAAACCGCCGAAGCGCAGCTGTGGGAGCCGACCTTCATCGTCGACTACCCGGCCGAAGTATCGCCACTGGCGCGCGCGTCGGACACGGTAGCCGGCATCACCGAACGTTTCGAGCTGTTCATCGTCGGACGCGAGCTGGCCAACGGCTTCTCGGAGCTGAACGACTCCGAAGACCAGGCGGCGCGCTTCCTGGCGCAGGTCGCGGCCAAGGATGCGGGCGACGACGAGGCAATGTTCTACGACGCCGACTACATCCGCGCCCTGGAATACGGCATGCCGCCGGCTGGTGGCTGCGGGATCGGCATCGATCGCCTGATCATGCTCATTACCGATTCGCCGAACATTCGTGACGTGATCCTCTTCCCGCACCTGCGCCGCGAAGAGTAAAGACGGCGGCGGGCGCAATGCCCGCGCCCCCGTCGTCTCTGGCAATGCCAGAGACGACGGAGTCTGCATTTTTACTGTATCCGCCTTTACCCCCGCCACATCCCCCACCATACCCCCCCGTTCGAACAAACATTCTATCGAACGCCCCCGCACCATCGGTACACTCCTTGGTTCCATTGCAATATTACAAACAAGCGAGGAACCCCCATGTCCACAACCACGTACGTCCCTTACAACGACAATCTCGAACAAAAGCAGGAAAACGAGGATGAGATCATCGACAGCGTGGTCGAATCGATGATGCGCGTAAACACCCGCGTATTCGACAAACACCGCCACGCCAAGCGCGATGCCCACGCCAAGTGCCACGGGGTGCTGGTCGGCCACGTCACCGTGTACGACAACCTGGCCCCGCACCTGGCCCAGGGCGTGTTCGCCCGCCCCGCCACCTACCCGGTTGTGATCCGCCTCTCCACCGCGCCCGGCGACATCCACAGCGACAAGCTGCCATCCCCGCGCGGCATGGCGATCAAGATGCTGGGCGTGGACGGCCCGCAGTTCCTGCCCAAGCGCCAGGACGCGACCACGCAAGACCTGCTGCTGGTGAACCACCCCGTGATCGCCTTCGGCCACGCCGCCGCCTACCTCAAGACCCAGAAGCTGCTGGAAAAGCACGCGGACGACCCGGACATGGTGCGCCGCATCGTGGCCGCCCTCGCCCGTGGCGGCAGCAAGGCCCTGCACGCACTGGGCATCGAGAACCCCGTCGTCGATACGCTCGGCGCCCCCAACAACCATATCCTCGGCGAGACCTTCTTCAGCATGGCAGCGGTGCGCTACGGCGACTACGTGGCCAAGCTGTGCGCGGCACCTTTGTCGGATAAGGTGCGCACCCTCACCGGCCAGCCGCTCGGCGACGACGCCGACGACTCGGCCCTGCGCAACCTGGTGGTCGACTTCTTCGCCGGCCAGGGCGCCGAGTACGAGCTGCGCGCGCAGCTGTGCACCGACATCGCCACCATGCCGATCGAAGACGCCTCGATCGAGTGGCCGCAGGAAGCGTCGCCCTATCAGCCGGTCGCCAAGCTGACCATCCCGCCGCAGCAGGCTTTCAGCCCGGCGCGCCGCGTGTTCGCCGACGACGTCCTCTCGTTCAACCCTTGGCACTGCATCGAGGCGCACCGCCCGCTCGGCTCCATCATGCGCGCGCGCATCAAGGCCTACGAAGCGTCGTCCAAGTTCCGCCACGAGATGAATGCGCAGCCGCGCATCGAGATCGACAGCATCGGCCAGGTACCAGATTAAGTAGTCAAGCAGTCCAGGCAGTACCATTTTTTAAAGACTTAAGGAGCAATCATGAGCGATACCACCCCACAAAATAAATCTTCCAATGACCTCGCCGACATCAAGCGCAAGGTCCAGGAGGTCCTGGGAGACGCCCCCGACCTGCTCAAGCTCGCGCTCGAAAACATGCTGCGCGAGCAGGACCCGAATACCGAAGGCCACGCGGGATCGGCCGGCCGCATCGGGCGCCAGTCCGGCAAGATCTCCGAACTGACCGCCATGGCCAACCTGAAACCGGGCGGCGCCGAGCGCCTGCGCCGCATCTTCAAACTCGTCAACGGCAACTTCAACGGCGCGCAGAAGGTCTCGACCCTGCACGACATGCGCTTCGTGTTTTTTGAAAACGATACAAAGATCCTCTTCGCCACCACCTACGACGGCGATTGGGATACCTACATCGAAGACTTCGCGACCAAGATTCCCGACCTGATGGATTTGCTGTTTTCGTCCGTCGAAGGCTGGCCGGGCATCACCGATCCGGGCGTAAAGGACTTCATCGCCGGCCATCAGATCACCGCCGACGGCTGGTACGTCGCCAATCCGAACCTGTCAGTGGTCGAAACGCGCCGCCTGCAAAAGCAGAACGACGCGCTCCAGGAATTCCTGGACAAGATTGCCTGAGGTTCCCATGACGATCATCGACACCCTCAAGAACCTGGTCCACTCCTCGCCAACGCTGGAGCTGGACGACATCCAGGCCACCATCCTTTTCAAGCGTCCCGACCCTTACTTCGGCACCCACGTGCTGCTGAAAATCGGCGAGGCCGCGGGCGGGCGCGCGCTGCTCTCGCGCCTGGCGCCGCACGTGCGCAGCGCGGCCGACGCGCGCACCAATACCACCGCATGGATCGCCGTGGCCCTGAGCCACGCGGGCCTGGTGGCGCTGGACATCCCAGAGGAGTCGCTGGCCAGTTTCCCGGCCGCCTTCCGCGCCGGGATGGCGGCGCGTGCCGACCGCCTGCAAGACATCGGCGCGAGCGCACCGGCGAACTGGGAAGCGCCTTACGGCAGCGGCGACGTGCACGTGACGATCTCGATCTTCGCGCCCGATGAAGCATCGTGGAAGCACGCGCTGGCCACCGCGCAGAACGAATTCAAGGATGTCCAGGGCGTCACCTTGCTGGGCATGCACGACTTCGGCGCGCAGCCGGACAGCCTGAACCCGTTCGGCTACCGCGACAACATCAGCAACCCGGCCATCGACGGCGGCATCGAAGACCTGCTGCCGGGCCAGGGCGATGCGATCAAGGCGGGCGAACTGATTCTCGGCTATCCGGGCGAATCGGGCGTGCCGATGGCGATGCCGCAGCCGGAAGCGCTGGGGCGCAACGGCACCTTCGTCGTGATCCGCAAGTACCAGGCCGACGCCGCCGCCTTCAACCGCTTCCTGCGCGATAACGCCGACGACGAAGCCGGCCAGGAACTGCTGGCGGCCAAGCTGGTGGGCCGCTGGCGCAGCGGCGCACCGCTGACGCTGGCGCCGGAAAAGGACGATCCAGCCCTCGGCGCCGACCCGAAGCGCAACAACGACTTCACGTACAAGGACGACCAGGCCGGCCTGCAGGCGCCGCACGGCTGCCACATGCGCCGCATGAACCCGCGCGACAGCAAGCTGGCCGTGCTGACCGACGTGAACATCCACCGCATCATCCGCCGCAGCACCACCTTCGGTGCGCCGTGGCGCGCGGACCTGCTGGAAGACGACGGCCAGGAACGCGGCCTGTTCTTCATCGGGATCAGCGCCAAGGCGCCGGAAACGGTGGAGTTCATGCAGGCCGAGTGGGTCGACCATGGCAATTTCATGGACCTGGGCAAGGAGCGCGATCCGATCCTCGGCCAGCAGGATGAAGACAGCACCTTCACCATCCAGAAACGCCCGGTGCGCCAGCGCATCCACGGCATCCAGACTTTCTGCACGGTGCGTGGCGGTGAATATCTGTTCATGCCCAGCCTGACGGCATTGCGCTGGCTGGCCGGCGAAGGCCGCGACCCGGCCTGACCGGCAATCCTCCCCGGCGCCGCCGGCGCGGCGCCACTCGCCCCGGCCATGCGCGGGGGCACTTCTCAACAGCTTTCCTCGACGCAAAAGATGTTGTTTTTTCATTAAACTCTTTCCGCGCTTACCTCCCCATCTATAATATTAACAATAGGAAATTATGATTGTTTAAACGTCTTGAAAGTAGCTGAATGAAAATGAGTAATCGACATGTCGGATGGCGCATTCCGGCCGCACTGTTATCCGGGCTTTGCCTGGCCGCACTGAGTGCCTGCGGTGGCGGTGGCGGCGGCGCTACGCCTGCTAGCGCGCCACCGGCACCGGCACCGGCACCGCCATCGCCACCGCCGTCGTCGCCGCCGGTACCCGAAACCAGCGCCAGTATCAAGCCGCCCACGATCACGCTGGCTGCGGACGGGACCACGTTCTCGGTGGACTCGTCCGGTTCCGGCCCCCTGAGCTATCAATGGACGCTCAACCACGCACCGATCGAGGGTGCCACGGGCGCCACGTATACCCGTACAGCCATGAGTGCCAGCGATAACGCCGCCGTACTGCGCGTCAACGCGAGCGGCCCGGCGGGATCGGGCGAAAGCAACGGCATTGCGCTGACTGTCAACGGGATCGGCTCCCGCCCTTTTGCCGGCGCCCTTGGCGTCAAGCCCATCGTCCTGTTGGCCAACCCGGCATTCAACTTCACCTCGCTTGCCGTCGATGCCGACGGTACCCACTACGGCATCGAGGGCAAGAGCCTGTGGAAAGGCGGGCCGAAGCGCGAGTGGACCCAATTGGGCTCGAACGTGTGCGCCAACGAGGGACGGATCGCGCTCGACAAGGATCGGAATATCTACACTGGCTGCGGCAACCACGTTCTCAAGCTGACGGCGGCAGGCGTACTGTCCACCTATGCCGGCAGCAAGCTTGACCTTGGCAGCACCGATGGTCCCGGCGACAGCGCGCGCTTCGCCAGCATCAGCGCGGTCGCGGTCGATGCCAGCGGCGTGGTGTATGTCGGCGACCCCGGCAATGGCGCAGTGCGCCGCATCGGCCTCGATCGTGTAGTGACCACCCTGGCCGGCGCGGACAAGGTCGGCACGCCGCTCGACGGCACCGGGGCGGCAGCTCGCTTCGGCGCAGTCCGCTCGCTTGCGCTCGATACGGCGGGCAACCTGTTTGTGGGAGACAAAACCTCGATCCGCAAGATTACCCCGGCCGGCAAGGTCAGCACCCTCGCGGGCGACGCCCTTGCCAGCGGTGCCGCCAACGGCAGCGGCGCCGGTGCGCGCTTCGATTCACCGGCTGGCATCGTACTCGATGCCGACGGGACGCTGTTCGTCGCCGACAAGGGCAACCGCAGCATTCGCAAGGTAAGCTCAGCCGGACTGGTCAGCACCATCGCCGGCAGCGTCTTCCTGCCGGGCAGCAGCGACGGTTTCGGCAACATGGCCAGGTTTACGGCGCCGATCGCCATCAGCATCGACAACGCCGGCATGCTGTACGTGGCCGATAACCCGGCCGGTATCGTGCGCAAGGTAACGCGCGCAGGTGCGGTATCGACCGTGATGGGCGCACCGCGCGTATCGATGGTGGCCGGTTCGCTCGACGGCATCGGCCAGGAGGCGCTGTTCAACGAGCCAACACGCATGGGGACCGACGCTGCCGGCAATGTCTACGTGCTGGACAGCAAAAATTATACGATCCGTAAAATCATGCCTGGCGGCGTGGTCAGTACCCTGGCGGGCACGCCCGGCGTCAGCGGCGAGGCCGACGGCCGTGGCGCCGACGCCCGCTTGCGTGATCCCGCGGCGATGGCGGTCGCTGGCGACGGCACCGTTTATCTGCTCGACAGCAAAGCGGCACTCGCGAATCGCTACTTGCGCAAGATGACGCCGGACGGCGTCGTCAGCACCGTCGAGGTACCGGCCGACCCGGTCCTTGCCACGCTGGGCGCGCCGGTCCACCCGCCACAGCATGTCGCCATCGCAGCCGACCGTAGCGGCAACTACTACATCGCATCCCTCTGGTCCTTCAAAGCGGCTTGCGCGGACGCGCCGGCGCGCGATACCTGCGGCAAGCGGGCACGCGCAACCATCCGCAAGATTAGCCCAGCCGGCGTGGCCACCACGCTGACGACGTGGGAAGACATCTATGCGGGCAAGCCGTCCATGCAAGCGACGTTCATGCCCACCGCCATGGCCGCTGATTCGGACGGCAATGTGTATATCCTGGACCAGAGCAACCTGACGGTGATGAAGGTATCGCCCAACGGCAAGAGCTCGCCCCTGGTGGCCAGCAAGATCACGTGCGCGGGCGATGCGTTCCGCAAGACATGCCTGAACGAGCCGAACGCCATGGCGGTCGACGCGGCGGGCCGGGTATATGTCGTCAACAGATATTCTTCCGTGGTACTCATGTTCACACCGGATGGTGTGGGCAAGCTCATTGCCGGCAACTATACTTACTCAGACCTGGACTATACGCTCGCCCTGGGGCCCCTTCCCGGCGGCCTGTCGGGGCTCGCCGGAATCACGGCTACAAGCGACAGCACGCTGTACGTCACGGTACATAGCGGCGTCATCAAGATCGTGCACGAGTAGGCGCTTCACGGCTCCGGCATCTTCGCAAATCCCACCGCGAGCCGGTTCCATCCATTGATGGTCGAAATCAGCAGCGTGAGGTCGACCATTTCCCCGGCGCTGAACTGCGCGGCCAGCGCCGCGTAGCTCTCGCCCGTCTCCGGCTGCTGCGCCAGGCGCGTCATGGTTTCGGTCCAGGCCAGCGCGGCCCGTTCGCGCGGCGTGAAAAACGGCGTCTCGCGCCACACCGACACCGCATGCAGGCGCCGTTCGGTCTCGCCGCCCTTGCGCGCGTCGGTCGCGTGCATGTCCACGCAAAAAGCGCAGCCGTTGATCTGCGAACTGCGCAGCCGCACCAGCTCCGCCAGCGGCGTGTCGATACTCGACGTGGCGATGTACTGTTCGAGCGCCATCCATGCCTTGATGGCGTTCGGCGAAGCGGTTTGAAAATTGATGCGTTCCATGCTGATTCCTTTTTGGTGATGTTGACTGGTTGGCCTTACAATCATTAGACGAATCCTCCGCACGGTTTGTGACAGCTTTCCTCAAAAAGAATGAACGACACCTTCACCCGCCAATTCCACCAGCTCCGTCCACGCCTGTTCGGCATCGCCTACCGCATGCTCGGCTCGCGCGCCGATGCCGACGACGCCGTGCAGGATGCATGGCTGCGCTGGAACGCCAACGACGCGCGCGCCGACCTCGCCAGCACCGATGCCTGGCTGGTCACCGTGACCACGCGCCTGTGCATCGACCGCCTGCGCAGCGCCATCGCCGAACGCGAAGCGTACATCGGCCCGTGGCTGGCGGAACCCATCGTCACGCGCGCGAGCGACTTGCCCGAGTCGCGCCTGGAACTGGCCGGCGACGTATCGATGGCCTTCATGCTCATGCTCGAGCGCCTCGGCCCCGAAGAGCGCGCGGTATTCCTGCTGCACGAGGTGTTCGACTGCGACTACGCCGATATCGCCGCCGCCGTCGACAAGACCGAAGCGGCCTGCCGCCAGCTGCTGCACCGCGCGCGCGAACGGGTGCGCGCCGACAAGCCGCGCTTTGCGGTCAGCGATGCGGCCCACATGGAGCTGCTGGGGCGCTTCGTGACGGCCGCGCAAAGCGGCGAGCGCGCGCAACTGGCGCAGCTGTTCGTGCCGGATGCCACCTTCCGCGCCGACGGCGGCGGCAAGGTCTCGGCCACGATCAACGTCGTGCGCGGCGCCGACAAGATCGCGCGCTTCTACGAAAGCATGGCACGCAAGCATGGCGCCGCCACCACCTTCGAACACGCGACCATCAACGGCGAGGCCGGCCTGCTGCGCCTTGTCGACGGCAAGCTCGATTCGACCATGTCGTTCGATATGGAAGATGGCAGGATTGCTGCAATCTACGTGGTGCGCAATCCCGACAAACTGGTGCACGCTTCGTGAACGCCGACGCCGGTTCGACATCCCTGGCGTGCCTGCGCGGCATGGTCGCCGCGCGCGCCGTGAACGAAGGGCGCACCGATTCCATCTGGCCTGGCCTGCGCTACTACCGCTTTTCGACCCCGGTCCGCTACGACAAAACCCAGACGCTGGCGCCGGGCATCGTGGTCGTTCTTCAGGGCCGCAAGAGCGCCCGCCTCGGCGCCAGCACGCTCGCTTACGACGAGATGAGCTGCCTCGTGCTCGGCGCCGAAACCCGCTGCGAAGGCACCGTGGTCGAGGCCAGCCCGGGCCGTCCGTATCTCGCGATCCATATGGACCTGCCGCCCGACCTGCTGGTGAAGACCTTCATCGCGCTGGCCGGCGCCGCGCCGCCGTCCACTGCGCAGACGACCCCGAACTACGTCGCGCCGGTCGACGGGCGCGTGCTCGACGCGTTCACGCGCCTGCTGCCGGCGACCGACCACCCAGTCGACCGCGCCACCATCGCGCCGCTGATCGTCGAAGAGATCATCGTGCGCCTGCTCAGGTCCGGCGCTGCGGGCGCCATCCGCGATGCCGCCGCGATCAAGCGTTCGGCGGCCCGCATCCAGAAAGCGGTGCAACTGATACAGCAGCACTTCCGCCGCCCGCTGGACATCGCCGAACTGGCTGGCGCCGTGGCGATGAGTCCCTCGCACTTCGCCCACACCTTCCGCGAGGTGGCCGGACTGGCGCCGATGCATTTTTTGCGCAATACGCGCCTCGACGAGGCACGGGTGCTGCTGCTGGCCGGCGGCAAGCGGCCCGGCGAGGTGGCCGCCATGACGGGCTTCGACAGCGCCGCGCACTTCACGCGCGAATTCAAGCGCCGCTACGGGGCCCCGCCGGCGCAATACGCGCGCCAGCTCGCAAGTCAGCAGGCCCAGTCAATATAAGCGCAGCCCGGGCGCTGGCGGCGCCGCGCGCCAGCGCCTATCGTATGGGTACGGCCGATTCGCGGCCGCGACCAACCTGTGCAAAGCGACGCAACCATGACCGGCACCACCTTCATCATCACATTCACCACCCGGCCCGAGGCCGCATCCGACTTCCGCGCGATGCTCGATGGCGTCAAGCGCGAGCTGCCCACCGTTGCCGGCTGCCGCGGGGTGAGCATCTTCCGCGCCAGCGACGATCCGGCCGTGTTCACGCTGGTCGAGCAGTGGGACAGCGAACAGGCGCACAAGAAGCACATCGAGACGCTGAGCGCCTCCGGCGGATGGGACGCCATTGCCGCCTGCCTGCTGGAGCCGCCGTCAGGCCGCTATGCCAGCCAGTTGTAAAATTCGGCTCGCCAAAGCGTGTGCGCAGCCAAAAATGCCAGCGGGCGGCACTCGAAATTCGCCCGTTGACATCGTGGAAACGTTAAAATGCCGGCATGTATTTCGATCCACGCTCCCTGTCCAGGACCGCACTCTCCCTGATCCTGTTCGGGCTGGCCGCGCAGCCAGCGCCAACGCGCGCTGACGATGCCGAAGTCGCGACGGTGACCGTGACAGGCAAGAAAGCGCCGGTCGTCAAAAAGATCGACAAGACTGTCCATGACGTGTCCAGCATGCCAAGGGCGGCCAACGGTAGCGCCCAGGACGTGTTGCAGTCGACGCCCGAGGTCGCGGTGACGGCCGACGGCCAGATTTCGGTCAAGGGAAATACCCAGGTCACGGTCCTGGTCGACGGCAAGCCGACGGCGATGTTGTCGGGCGATGAGCGGGCGGTGGCGCTGCAAACCATGAGCGGCGCCGACATCGCCAGCATCGAAGTGATCACCAATCCGTCCGCCGCCTACAACGCCAATGGCGGGGCGATCCTCAATATCGTCTTGAAGCGCAACCGCAAAGCGGGTGCGCGCGCGCAGATGCAGGCCAGCGCCGCCGACCACGGCCTGTGGAATGTCGGCACATCGGGCGACCTGACCAGCAAGGATATCAGCGTGCACGGCAACCTGGCGTATCGCCGCGACGGCACGCAAAAATTCCGCCGGTCGGCAGTCGAGTGGAATAATCCTCTCAGCGGGCAAACCGGAACGACCGTGCAGACCTCGGAGATATTCGTGCGCCGCAAAGTCCACAGTGCGGCACTGGGCGTCGATGTCGCCCTCAGCGACACAGATAGCCTGAGCCTGTCGGTGAAATATAATGACCGGGGTTCGCGTCCGCTGCACGACACGCTGAACGTGGCCCGCGACGGTGCCGGCCAGACCATCTTTCATCGCATCTCCTACGGCCCCAATGAGCAGGCCGACGACAGCGCCAGCCTCAATTACAGCCACCAGGACAAGGGGAGCGCGCTCAAGGCGATGGTCCAGCGCAGCCATACGAAAGGCCTGATCGACAAGTCATTCAGCGATGTATTCGTCGAACCGGCGCGCGCCACCAGCTACAGTCGCGGTGCCACCAGGTCGGCGCGCCACCTCGACCAGGCCACCCTCGACTGGAGCCGCGCGTCCGCTCACGGCCAGTGGGGCATGGGCCTCGATATCCAGGACCAGGTCAACGACCTCCATAACTATCAGGCGTCGGTCGACCGTGCGACGGGAGCGGAGACGCCCGATCCCGAGACGACCAATGGCTATGCCGTGGCCACCACGCTCAGTGCCGCCTATCTCACCGACCAGATCAGGCATGGGAAATGGGAAGCGCTTTTGGGCGGACGGATGGAGCGCATGGCGCTTCGGGTCAGACCGGCAGACGGCGCCATGCAGACAGGACGCTGGCAGGCATTCAATCCCAGCCTGCACCTGAAGTATGCCGCCAGCGACGAAGCCGACCTGACGCTCAGCTATCGGCGCAGCCTGCAGAGGCCCGATCCGCGCGATCTGAATCCGTTCACCACCTACGTCGATGCGCAAAACCTCAGCCGGGGCAATCCCGGCCTCAAGCCGCAGCTTCTGACCTCATGGGAGATCGGCGCCAACGCGGACATGGAGCATCTGAGCGGCAGTGCGAGTACCTTCTACCGAACCAGCCGCGATACGGTGGCCGATGCGCGCAGTTTCGCCGACAACGTGCTGGTCACCTCAAAGCAGAATGGCGGGCAGGCGCGCTCGGCAGGCGTCACAGGCTCTCTCGATTGGACGCCCGATGCGAAGCTGAGTCTGGGCATGGATGGCGGCGCCTATCGCGTGGTGCTGTCCACCCCCGATTTGTATGGTGCTGTGCGCCAGGACGGCATCGCTGGATATATCAACCTGAGGGCAAGTTACAGCGCAGGACCAGACAATCTGTCGCTCGACGCGCATGGCCAGTCGTCGGCAATCACGCCACTCGGCCGGCATGGCGCGACCAGCAATGTGAACCTGAGCTGGAAGCGCCAGTTGAGCAAGACGCTCAGCCTGACGGTCAACGCCAGCGATATCTTCGATGGCAGCAAGCGCACCTACCGCACCGCTGCGAGCACCTTCCGCCAGGACGGCTACGATCATTTCCTCGCCCGGCGCATCTACGTGGGCTTTGTCAAAAAGTTCGAGTGACGCGCACGAATGCAAAGTGGTGCGCGCCGGCCGGCGCGCACCATGCAGCTTAGGTAATCACACGGTAACAAGGCGTATAAGCCTTGCCCGGCAATTTCATCCGGCTTTGCGCGACGAACGACGACAGCAGCGCATCCATCGGTCCCATGATGGCGGCGTCGCCGTGGATTTCGAAGTGCCCGAATTTCTCGATTGCGCGGATGCCCTCATCCTTGACGTTACCCGCCACCACGCCCGAAAACGCGCGCCGCAGGTTGGCCGCCAGCAGATGCTTTTCCTGGTTCTTGTGCAGGGAGAGGTTGCGCATGTTTTCGTGCGTCGGCCGGAACGGACGCTGGAATTCCTCGTCGATCTTGAGCAGCCAGTTGAAATAATAGGCATCGCTGCGCGCTTTGCGGAATTCGCGCACCTGGCGAATCCCCAGCTGCATCTCCTTGGCCACCATTTCCGGATCGTCGATGATGATCTTGTAGCGTTTCTGCGCTTCCTCGCCCAGGGTATCGGCGATGAACTGGTTAATCTGGATGAAATAGTCGCGCGCCGTCTCCGGTCCCGTGAAAATGAGCGGATACGGCATGTCGGCATTGTCCGGATGGAGCAGGATGCCGAGAATGTACAAAATCTCTTCGGCGGTGCCGGCGCCGCCCGGGAACACGATGATCCCGTGTCCCGTGCGCACGAACGCTTCGAGCCGCTTTTCGATATCCGGCATGATCACCAGGTCGTTGACGATCGGATTGGGCGATTCGGCGGCGATGATGCCCGGCTCCGAAATGCCCAGGTAGCGCCCGCCCGCCAGGCGCTGCTTGGCGTGGCCGATGGTGGCCCCTTTCATCGGCCCCTTCATCGCGCCCGGGCCGCAGCCGGTGCAAATGTCGAGGTCGCGCAAGCCCATCTGGTAGCCGACTTCCTTGGAATAGTTGTATTCGATCCGGTTGATCGAGTGCCCACCCCAGCACACCACCAGGTTCGGGTTGCGCTGCGGCTGCAGCACATTGGCGTTGCGCAAGATATGGAACACCGAATCGGTGATGCCTTCCGTGCGCGACATGTCGAACTTGGGATTGTCCGTCACTTCGCTGCTGATGAAAATAATGTCGCGCAGCACCGCGAACAGGTGCTCGTGGATGCCCTTGATCATTTTGCCATCGACGAAGGCAATCGCCGGGGCGCCCCGGATCTCCAGCTTGATGCCGCGCTCGCGCTGCACGATGCTGATATCGAAGGATTTATAACGTTCCAGCAGTTCTTTTCCATCGTCGATGGTGCTGCCGCAGTTCAGGACCGCCAGTGCGCAGTTGCGGAAGATTTGATACAGGCCGCCCTGGCTGGTGTCGAGCAGCTTATAGACTTCGGCTTTCGAGAGCACTTCCAGCTGGCCTTCCGGCGAAATCAGGGTATCGACAACGTCATGTTCCATAGTACAAATCCTTTTCGATTCTGTGTAACAAACAAGCCTGCAATGCCAATATACGACAACTCGCCGCTCTTGGGGGCACAAGTTCCTCTGTGCTTGCGCCGCCTCGTTTCATGGCTTAATTAGCACATCTGGCAAAAATTCGCTGGGCGTAGTCGATTTACATTAAAATGCGACCCTATTGGAAATCCGGGGTCACGAGCCACGGCTGTCCATATGATTTATCCAACCATAACCATATTCAGGAGAAACCGCATGAGCGGTGCCGCTACCACACCCCACCAGGAAGTTGTAATCCCGGAGTTCAAGCAGATCTTGGGTCATCCAAGTCCGCTCTGGATGTTGTTCATGACCGAATTCTGGGAGCGTTTTGCTTTCTATGGCATCCGCTGGGCGCTCGTGCTATATATAGTCACGCAGTTCTACGGGGGCGACGCCAGCGGCCAGCAGGCGGCCAACCTGACCTATGGCTCCTATCTCGCGCTGGTATACGCCGGCGCCGTCTTCGGCGGCTATGTCGCCGACAAAGTGATCGGCTACCAGCGTTCGATCCTGATCGGCGCCGCCTTCATGGCAGCCGGCCTGTTCGCCATCACGGTCCCTAACGAAGATGTGTTCAAGCTCGGCCTGGCCACCATCATCGTCGGTAACGGCCTGTTCAAACCGAACATCTCGACCATGGTCGGCAAGCTGTACGCACTGAACGACACCCGCCGCGATTCCGGCTTCACCATTTTCTACATGGGCATCAACGCCGGCGCATTCCTCGCTCCGATCTTCACCCAGGTGCTGGCCCAGAAAGTGTTCAACACCGGCGACATCCCGGCCTACAAGGTCGTGTTCTTCGCTTCCGGTATCGGCATGCTGATCAGCCTGGTATGGTTCTTCTTCGGCCGCGCCACCCTCAAGGGTATCGGCGCCCCACCAGCGGAAGACAACAGCCCGAAACGCATGCTCATGGTGGTCGCCGGCGCCCTGCTGGTCATTCCGCTGATGTATTTCCTGCTCAAGGCCGGCGCCAACAATCTGCAGGTCGTTCTCACGATCCTGTTCCTGATCCTGGCCGGCATGCTGATCGCCGAAGGTATCCGCGACGGCAAAATCGCGCGCGACAAGACCTTCGCCATGATGATCATCTTCGCCTTTAACATCCTGTTCTGGATGTTCTTCGAGCAGGCTGGCAGCTCGTTCACCTTCCTGGCCGAGAGCATCGTCGACCGCAAGGGTGCGCTGTCCTTCATCACCGCGCCATTCGGCATGACCGAATTCCCGACCGCCTGGTTCCAGAGCGTGAACTCGGTGGCCATCATCGCCTGCGCTCCGATCATCGCATGGGTCTGGGTTGCCATGGGCAAGGCCAACGTCAATCCGTCGATTCCGCGTAAATTCGGCCTGGGTATCATTTTCAACGGCCTCGCTTTCGGCCTGCTGATGTACGCGCTGACCCATCTGGTCGATCCTACCTACGGCAAGATCCCGTTCTGGACCCTGTTCGCCGTCTACTGGGTGCAGTCGATCGGTGAGCTGTGCCTGTCCCCGATCGGCCTGTCGATGGTCACCAAGCTGGCGCCAACGCGCCTGGTCGGCCTGGGCATGGGCGGCTGGTTCCTCTCGACCGGGATCGGCAATAACCTGTCCGGCATCTTCGCCAGCAGTGTCAGCGGCGAATCGGGCATGTCGATCGCGTCGGCGCTGAACGGCTACACGCAGGGATTCTGGTGGCTGATGGCTGGTGGCGTACTGCTGTTCCTGCTCGCACCACAGATCCAGAAACTGATGCACGGCGTGAAGTAAGCGCTGTAGCACCATGAACAACGGCGGCCCGCGGGCCGCCGTTGTCGTTTACCCGATCTGATCGAGCGCGCGCTGCATCTCGTTCATTTCCGCCACCAGCCAGGCGCGGAAGCGCTGCACCTTCGGCATGTTCTCCTTGCTGCGGTTGACCAGGAAGCGGTAGCCGCTACCGAATGGCGCACTGCGGCAATTGATCTGCCGCAGCGACCCTTTCAGGATATCCTGGAACGCGATCCCGTACGCCACCAGCGCGATCCCCTGCCCCGCCACCGCCGCCTGCGCCAGCACGCCCCAGTGGCTGTACCCGCGCGAAAAATCGTATTTACCCTTCAGGGCCTTGTTCTCGTTGAGCAGCTGGAGCCAGGACTCGGTCGAATTTTCGTACAGCAGCGGGAAATTGGGCAGGTCGGCCAGGGTCAGTTCGGCCTGGCCCGGCGCCAGCAGGTCCGGACTGTAGACGGCGATCAGGCGCTCGCGAAACAGCAGCGCCGGGTCGCCATCGCCCACCGGCCCGTAACGCACCGCCACGTCGCTGCTGTCGTCTTCCAGGTCGACCGGCGCATCGTTCGAGTCGAGCCGGATATCGAGTTCCGGATACAGCTTGGTAAACCGGTGCATGCGCGGCACCAGCCACTTGATCGCGAACGAATGGGTGGTCGAGATGCGCAGCACCGATTCCTCGTCGCCGCCTTGCAGCGCGCCGATCTTGGCGCGCAGTTCGGCCAGCATGCGCGCCACCAGCACCGCCAGTTCCTGGCCCTTGGCGGTCAAGGTCACATGGCGCGCATGACGGATGAACAGGGAAAAACCCAGGTTTTCTTCAAGCTGCTTGACCTGCTGGCTGATCGCCGCCGGCGTCTTGTGCAGCTCCTGGGCCGCCAGCTTGAAGCTGCCCCAGCGCGCCGCGCAGTCGAAGTCCAGCAGCCCGGAAAGCGTGCGCAATGGCTTCATGCATATTCCATGAATAAGATTTTCTTGCTCATCGGTTCAATTTTTCTCGGTTGTTGAATCGCCATACTAAGCAGAAAATATACTGGAATCAACAAGGGAATGCGATGCGCAAGAATATATTGGTGATAGGCGGTACCCGCTACTTCGGCAAGCTGCTGGTGCAGCGTTTGCTTAACGCGGGTCACCAGGTGACGATTGCCACGCGCGGCATCACCGCCGACCCGTTCGGCGCGCGCATCGCCCGCATCCGGGTCGACCGCCGCAGCGAACATGCCATGCGCGCCGCCTTCGCCGCCACCGGCGGCTACGACATCGTCTACGACCAGATGTGCTACAGCCCCCTGGACGCGGCCATCGCCGTCAAGGTCTTCGCCGGCAAGGTCAAACGCTACATCGTCGCCTCCACCATCGACGTCTACCGCGATCTGCTCGGCCGCCAGGATGCGCCGTTCGCGGAAGACGACATCAATATGCTCGCCCAGCCGATCGACACGCGCTACCCGTGGCACGACACCCGGCTCGCCACCCAGAGCTACGTGATGGGTAAACTCCAGGCCGAAGCCTATCTGTACCGCGACGGCTCGCTGCCGCTGGTAACGGTGCGCATCGGCCACGTGCTGGCCGGGGCGGAAGACTTTACCGGGCGCCTGGCCCATTACGTCGACCTGGTGCGCCAGCACGCGCCGCTGCGCTACGCGAATGCGGCCGCCGCCAGCTCCTTCATGAGCGCCCAGGGCACCAGCAATTTCCTGCTGTGGGCCGGCGCCCAGGACTTCCTGGGACCGGTCAACGCGGCCTGCGACGGCGGCCTGTCCGCATTCGACCTGTACCAGCGCATCGGCATGCTGCTCGACGTGCCGGTGCGCGCCCTGCCCGTCAAACCGCCGGTGCCGGCCGGCGAACTGAGTCCCTTCGACTACCCGGCCCCATATATGATGGATACCGCGCGCGCCGCGCAGCTGGGCTACCGCTTCGGCCACAGCGACGACTGGCTCGATCACCTGATCCTGCAGCACGACCTGGCCTTCGTCTGAGCGGACGCGGGGCCGCCAAAGCGATCGACTATAATTCGCCGGACAGGGCCGTCACTCTTGGCACGGCCCGCTCTGGCGGACACCGTTTTGACTACAGACACCTTCTTACAGCGCTGGCTGACGCGCAAATACATCCTTCGCGCCCTGCTGCTGGCGCTTGCCGCAGGCCTGCTGATGGTCCTTGGCCTGCTCGGCTACTTTTACGGCGTGATCGTGCCGCGCGTGCCCGCCATCGACGCGGTCACCGACTACCGCCCCAAGATCCCGCTGCGCATCTACACCGCCGACAACGTGCTGATCGGCGAATTCGGCGAAGAACACCGCGACTTCATCCCGATCCAGCAAGTGCCCGACATGATGAAGAACGCCGTGCTGGCCATCGAAGACACGCGCTTCTACCAGCACGGCGGCGTCGACTGGATCCGCGCGGCCGGGGCGGCGCGGGCCAACCTGCGCGGCGGCTTTCGCGAAGGGGCGTCGACCATCACCATGCAGGTCGCCCGTAATTTCTTCCTCACGCGCGACAAGGTCCTGGGCCGCAAGGCCGATGAAGTCGCCCTGGCCTTCAAGATCGAGAGCGCGCTCAAGAAAGACAAGATTCTCGAACTGTATATGAACCAGATTTTCCTGGGACGGCGCTCGTACGGCTTTTCCAGCGCCGCCCAGGCCTACTTCGGCAAACGCCTCGACCAGCTCTCGATCGCCGAAATGGCCATGCTGGCCGGCGTCCCGCGCGACCCGGTCAGCAACAACCCGGTCGTCAACCCGCGCAACGCCAGGCAGCGGCAGTTGGTCGTGCTCAAGCGCATGCGCGAGCTGGGCTACCTGAACGACGCCCAGTATGCGAGCGCGAAAGAGGAACCGATCCGCATCGCGGCCAAGCGCCAGGAGTTCGACACCCACGCCGAGTACGTGGCCGAACTGGCGCGCCAGATGGTCTTCGACCAATACAGGGATGACGCCTACACGCGCGGCATCACCGTCCACACCACCATCCTCAAGTCCGAACAGGACGCCGCCTACGATTCGGTGCGCCGCAATGTGCTGGCCTACGACCAGCGGCACGGCTACCGCGGTCCGGAATCGTTCATCGACCTGCCGTCGAATCCCGAGGAACGCGCCGACGACATCCGTGAAGAATTGCGCAAGCGCCCGGTTAGCGACGGCCTGATGCCGGCCGTGGTAACGGAGGTATCGGCCAAACTGGTCGCCGTCGAAACCATGGACGGCGAGCGCATCGAGATCAGCGGCGCCGGATTGCGTTTCGCCGCGCCAGCGCTGGCGGCCGGCGCCAAGGCCGCTATCAAACTGCGCCCGGGCGCGGTGGTGCGCATCGCCCAGGACAAGGCCAAAGACAAAGAGAAGGACAAGGACGACAAACCGTGGTCGATCGTGCAGCTGCCGCAGGTGGCGGCCGGTTTCGTGGCGATCGATTCGGCCACCGGGGCCTACCACGCGCTGGTGGGCGGCTTCGATTACGGCCTGAATAAATACAACCACGTCACCCAGGCCTGGCGCCAGCCCGGCTCCTCGATCAAGCCTTTCATCTACTCGGCTTCCATCGAAAAAGGGTATTCGCCGGGCACCCGCATTCTCGACGAAGCGCTGGCGATGCCTAGCGGCGGCGGCAACACCTGGACCCCGCAGAACGACGACGGCAAATTCGACGGCGAAGTAAGCATGCGGCGCGCGCTGGTGCACTCGAAAAACGTGCCGTCGGTGCGCCTGCTGCGCGCCATCGAGGTCGGCTACGGCCATGAATTCCTGGGCAAATTCGGCTTCGACCTGACGCGCCACCCGAAAAACCTGACCATGGCGCTCGGCACGGGCGCGGTCACGCCGCTGCAACTGGCCGGCGCGTATGCGGTGTTTGCCAACGGCGGTTTCGCCGTCAAGCCCTATCTGATCGCCACGATCAAGGACGGCAACGGCACCATCCTGCTTGAGACGCCGGTGCCCGCCGGCGGCGACGAGACCATGCGCGTGATCGACCAGCGCAACGCCTTTTTGGTCGACAGCATGCTGCGCGACGTGACCCGCTTCGGCACCGCCGCCGGCGCCACCAGGCAGCTTGGCCGCAGCGACCTGGCCGGCAAGACCGGCACCACCAGCGACGCCTTCGACGGCTGGTTCGCCGGCTATGCCGGCAACGTGGTGGGGGTGGCCTGGATGGGCTACGACGACCCGCGTTCGCTGGGCGGGCGCGAGTTCGGCGCCACCCTGGCCATGCCGATCTGGGTCGACTACATGCGCGCCGCGCTCGACAAGCGTCCCGGCAAGGAACGCGCCGTGCCGGAAGGCGTGGTGCGCGAGGACGACGACTGGATCTATGCCGAATACGCGGGCAGCACCGAGTTCAAGACGATCGACATGGATGCGCTGCCGGCGCTGCCGGGCGACCCTGCGGAGCCGGGCGAACCGGCCGTGCCGGGCCAGCCGCCGGTGCCGGGCTTGCCCGCCGTGCCGCCGGTGCCGCAACAACCGCAACCGGTGCACGGCGCCGAATCGCAGGCGGGCGGCTAGCCGCACACTCGTCGTTCCTGCCATTGGCAGAAACGACGGCTGGGTGGTCAGAACGACGGGGGAATGGCGGGAACGACGGCGTTACGCATTTCACTTCCGCGTTTGCGCTTTGCCAGCTATGATGAGACGCTTTTTTAGCCCCCCCCCCCTTTCTCATACTGGAGCAGTCGATGGCGAACGTCGTACAAGCCGGACCAAAAGAAATCACGATCAGGGGAGTCCTCCTCGGAATCGTCATCACCCTCGTCTTTACAGCCGCACAGGTCTACCTCGGCCTGAAAGTCGGCCTTACCTTTGCCACCTCGATCCCGGCCGCCGTCATCTCGATGGCGCTGCTGAGCGCCTTCAAGGACGCCACCATCCAGGAAAACAACATCGTCCAGACCATCGCTTCGGCGGCGGGTACCCTGGCATCGGTGATCTTCGTGCTGCCAGGGCTCTTGATGATCGGCTGGTGGGCGCACGTGCCGTTCTGGCCGACCTTCGGCGCCTGCGCCATCGGCGGCGTGTTGGGCGTCATGTATACAGTACCGCTGCGGCGCGCGCTGGTATCGCAGTCCGACCTGCCCTATCCCGAAGGCGTGGCCGCGGCCGAAGTGCTCAAGGTCGGCACCTCGTCGCGCAGCGGCGCGGCCGAGGGCAAACTCGGTCTGATGGCCGTCATCTGGGGCAGCGTGACGTCCGCGCTGTTCGCCGCTGCCGCCGGCGCCAAGCTGATGGCCGCTGAAGTAGCCGTCTATTTCAAGACCGGCACCGGCGCCACCGGCATCGGCGCCGCCAGTTCGCTCGCGCTGCTGGGCGCCGGCCACCTGATGGGCATCACCGTCGGCATCGCCATGCTGGTCGGCCTGATCATCGCCTGGGGCGTGCTGGTGCCTGTACTGACGTCGATTTACCCGATGCCGGACCTGTCGGCCGCCGACCATGCGCTCGGCGTCTGGAGCAAACAGGTGCGCATCATCGGCGCCGGCACCATCGGCGCGGCTGCCATCGTGACCCTGGCCGGTCTCGGCAAACCGGTGCTCGGTGGCCTCAAGTCGGCCCTGGAGACGGCCCGCAAGGCCAAGATGAGCGGCGCCGAGATTCCGCGTGCCGACCAGGACCTGCCGATTTTCATCGTCGGCCTGGTGACCCTGCTGGCCATGGTGCCCGCCGGCTGGCTGCTGGCCAGCTTCCTGCAGGGCGGCGTGCTGTCGAGCCTCGCGCTGCCGCTGGTGCTGGTCGGTGTCGGCTATATCCTGGTGGCCGGCGTGTTCGCCGCCGCCGTGTGCGGCTACATGGCGGGCCTGATCGGCTCGTCCAATTCGCCGGTGTCCGGCATCGCCATCCTCACCATCCTGGGTGCCTCGCTGAGCGTCGGTTTCGTCGGCAAGCACATGATGGGTCCGGAAGTGGCCCACGCCCTGGTCGCCTATGCGCTGTTCGTCACCACCGTGGTGCTGGCAGTGGCCGTCATCGGCAACGACAACCTGCAAGACCTGAAAACCGGCCAACTGGTGGGCGCCACCCCGTGGAAGCAGCAGGTAGGCCTGCTGATCGGCGTCGGCGCCGGGTCGGCCGTGGTGCCGCTGGTGCTGGAACTGCTCAACCGCGCCAATGGCTTTGCCGGCGCGCCGAATATCGGCGTGATCTCGGACAATCCCCTTGCGGCGCCGCAGGCCACCCTGATTTCGACTCTGGCCAAAGGCGTCATCAGCCACAACCTCGAATGGAACCTGGTCGGTTACGGCGCAGCGCTCGGCCTGCTGCTGGTGGTCGTCAATTTCATCATCAAGAAGGCCAGCGCCGACCGCTACAGCCTGCCGCCGCTCGGCGTGGGCCTGGCCATCTACCTGCCAAGCGCAGTGACCGCGCCGGTGGTGGTCGGCGCCGTCGCCGGCTGGCTGTTCGAACGCGCCGTGCACAATGCGACCTGGGGCGAAACGGCCAAGCGTATCGGCGTGCTGATCATGTCCGGATTTATCGTCGGCGAGAGCTTGTTCAACGTCGGCCTGGCCGGCCTGATCGTCGCCTCGGGAGTGGGCGAACCGCTGGCCATCCCCAACGGCATGGGCGAAGGTACCCAGATGCTGGTCGCGCTGGTGCTGGGCGGCGCGATCGTCAGCGGCCTGTATCGCTGGGCCGCACGCAACGCCGAAAAAGTGGCCGCCTGACCGGCCCGGCGCCGCTCCCTGCGGCGCCTTTTGTTCCCGGGACGCCGGCCGGCGTCCTGGCGAACAGTGGATGAGCTCGTTCGATGCTACACTTGTTGTCGTTCGAATACTATTCCACGCAGAACGCCTATGGCGCCTTCCCGACTCAGCCTCTTCATTGCCGCGCCCATCGTGCTGGTGTCCGTCATGGCATTGGGCCTGGGCGTGGCGCTGCAAGCGGACCGCCTTGACGACACGACGCGCGCCATCGAGGAATCGCGGCTGCGCTTCACGCTCGACGACTTGCGCGAGCGGTTCGAGGCGCGCATGGCGCTCGGCCTGCCGCTCAAGGCCCTGCCCGATGCCGCCGCCGCGCTCGAACGCGAACTGCGGCGCGATCCCGACATCGTCTTCATCAGCGTGATCGACAACGCCGCCGCCCCTGTGTTTGGCGCGGGCGCGGGCGGCACCGATCCGCCGGCGCTGCTGCGCCAGGCCGCCGCGCGCGACTGGCTGCTGCGCGAACCGGGTTTCGTCACCCTCGGCGCGCGCCTGTCGCAGCCCGATGGCGTCCCGGCCGGCACGCTGTTGCTGCGCCATGCCACGCAGCGCCAGGCCGGCGCCGTCGCCATGGTGACACGCGAACTGACCCTGGCCACCGTGTGCGCGGTGCTGCTCACCACCTTCTGTTCCGTGGTCGGCGTCGACCTGCTGGTACGGCGCATGGACGGCACGCTGGCGCGCATGAACGCGGCGCTCGGCCAGCCCCGGTCCGGCGACGGCGCCGCCCCGTTGGTGGACAACGTCAACCAGGCGGCCGCCAGCGCGCTGCACGACCTGGCGGCGGCGCGCGACACGCTGGCCCCGGGCGCCAGATGATGCAGGTGCAGCGGCGCGACCGTGAACTCTATGCGCGCCCCATGCGCCAGCTGTGCGCTTTCATACTGGCCGTGATGCTGCTCACGCAAGTGGCGCTGGCGGCCTACGCCTGGTCGCTGGCGGACCAGCGCTTCCTGCCCGCGCTCGAACGCAAGGCCCAGACCATCGGCGTGGCGCTGGCCGGACGGCTGACGCGCGCCATCGACCAGGGAACGCCGCTGGCGCAGGCTGCCACCGCCAGCGCCGCATGGCAGGCCATCCTGGCGCGCCATGGCGACATCGCCTATATCCTGCTCACCGACGCCAGCGGCAAGGTGCTGTACCGCGGTGGCGCGGGCGCCGAAGTGATCGCGCCGGAGGACTACCTCGACACCCGTGCCGACATCGTGCACCGCTATGTGCGGCACGGGCAGGTGCACGTGGGTGTGGAGCGCGGCTACGTGCGCACGCGCCTGCTGGCGCTGCGCTACGACCTGGCGATCCTGCTGCTGGCCAGTCTTTGCATCGCCTTCGAGGCGCTGTGGTTCATCATCACGCTCAATTTCTCGGCCCCGGTGCGCCAGGTGATCGCGGTCATGCGCCACATGGCGGCCGGCGACTTTCGTCACCGCACCAGCGCCGGCCCGCCCGAAGCCCTGGCGGCGCGCCTGAACGCGCTTGAAGCGCGCATCAACGACGGCTTTCGCGAGGTCGCGCAGCGCGCTGCCGTGCCAGGGCAGCAAGCGGTCGGCGCCATCGTGCTGCGGCGCCTGCGCGCGCGCTACCGCTTCGACGAAGACGACAGCGGCGTGGCGCTGCCCCGCCTGCGCATCGTCACGGTGCGCCTGCTCACCTTCTTGTGCGTGTTTGCCGCGATGGTGGCGCAGCCGGTGCTGGCGCAGCATGGCGCCGCGTCAGCCCTGCCGGTCAGCGCGTTCGTGCTGGCACTGGCATTGACGCTGGCCTGGGCCGGGCCGTGGTCGGACCGCGTCGGACGGCGGC
Source organism: Massilia frigida (assembly GCF_011682175.1). Lineage (GTDB taxonomy): Bacteria > Pseudomonadota > Gammaproteobacteria > Burkholderiales > Burkholderiaceae_D > Telluria_A > Telluria_A frigida. The sequence goes on along the minus strand of NZ_WHJG01000012.1, from coordinate 126,001 downwards.
GCAGCTACGTGAGCGGTGCGCTGGTCGCAGGGGCGGCGCTGGCCTGTACCGCATTCGCGCCCCATCTGGCGCTGCTGATGCTCGCGCGCGCCACGGCCGGCGCCGGCGTGGGGCTGATGCTCAGCGCCTGCCATGGCTATGCGCACGACAACGCCGACGGCGGCGGTGCGCGTGCGCTGGCCCAACTGGCCGGCGGCGCGGCGGTGGCGGCCTGCTGCGCACCTGCCGCCGGGGCCGTGCTGGCGGACCACGTCGGTCATGCCGGCGCCTATCTCGCTGGCACCGCGGCCGCGCTGGCCGGCGCAGTGCTGGCAGCGGCGGTGCTGGACGGGCGCGTAGGCCGCCCACGGCTATCCGGGCCGGCACCGCGAATGACACTGGCGTGCCTCGGCGTCGTGACGACCGCCTTCCTGTACGCGGCCCTTGTCATGTTCCTGATTCCGCGGTTAACAATGCAGCTGGACGGCGCCGGCCTGTTGCCCCTCCTCGGCGGGCTGGGCGCGGCGCTGCTGGCACGTCTGTTCGCACGCGCCAGCCGGCCGGGCCGGCGCTGGTGCATGCTTGCCGGGCTGGCCGGTGCGTGCGGACCGATTGCCGCCGCCCTTCTCGCGCCGTCCTGAATCTGCCTTCAGGGGGACAGATGCGACATTCTTGTCGCGGCTCTCGGTAAAAAGCTGTAGCCTATTGGATGTTGTAACACTTGGCAACACGCAACATCTGCATTGGATCCCTTTTAAAAAGGTGAAAAGAGTCAGTATGAAAACGCACACGACACGTGAAGCAGCGCTGGCGCCCCCGAACCGTCAGACGGCGGGGGCGAAACAAACTGCGCCATTGCGCCCCTCCCCGCTCGGCACGATGGCCAACACCAGCACCAGCGCAGCGGCACTGCAACGCTTTCAACAACTGGCGAACAACTCGCCCCGGATCATGCAGTTGCAGGAGCGGGCCGCGCTGATGGCGTCGACAACGTCCGCCACGGCCATGCGCGCAATGCAAATGCACATGAACGCGCCAGTCCAGCGCGAAGCTAAGCCTGACGGCAACGGCCTGCCCACGCCGTTGAAGTCGGGGATCGAGTCGCTCTCCGGCATGAGCATGGATCATGTGAAGGTACGCTACAACTCGGATAAACCGGGGCAGTTGCAAGCGCATGCGTATGCGCAGGGCAGCGAGATCCACCTGGCGCCGGGCCAGGAACGGCATCTGCCGCATGAGGCCTGGCACGTGGTGCAGCAGGCGCAGGGGCGGGTACGTCCTACCATGCAGATGAAGCCGGGCGTGGCGGTCAATGACGATGCCGGCCTGGAGCGCGAGGCGGACGTGATGGGAGCGCGGGCGATGCAGGCGGGAAGCGACCCGCTCCAGCGCGTGCGTGCGTCCCGCGACGCGCGGGAGCCGGGCCTGGCGAGTGCAAACGGTAGCGTTCTCCAGCCGGTGTGGGTGCGCGCCGAGAATGGTGAGGTATCCTGGATCGAGACCGACGACCTGTCGGGCTTCGATGTCACCGGCGAGATGCACGCCGAAGCGCAGGGGCATCCCCACGGCAGCGTCCACGTCAAGAAACACGCCGGCTTGCAAGCGACAGCCTTGCCTTCAATGACCGGGGAATTAGACGTCCCGGACGCTGCGCAGAAGCTCGCCAGCGTCATCGCCAGCGATGCGTCGCTGTGCTACCGATTCCTCCTGCTCCTCGATACCGCGACACTGTGGGCCTACGCGCGGACCTCGCGCGTATCGCTGGCGATGACGCAGCGCTTTGTCGCCACCTACTTTCCGCGCTATGAAGACCGTTTCATCTTCAACCTCGCGACCAGGGGATTGCTGCTCCACACGCGCCCTACCGAAAAATACGGTGGGAAAGTCGAAAAGCCGTTCTATCCCGAACATGCGACCTCGGGCTTCAAGTGGTACTCCGCCGCACTGCACGGAAACGGCGTGATGGTACTCGGCGACCTGAAGGACTATAAACTCATGCGCGATTATGACAGCCTGTTCCACTCCAAGGAGCAGGCCCAGTCGGTCGAGCAGAATGCCAAATATCTCATGGCATGGCCCTGGTCCTTGCTCGTCAACTCCGCCCTGGTCACCGGGGCGATTCACGGCGGAAGGCAGGTGGTCGGTGCTTCTCCGATCACTGCGGCATCGGTCTACAAAAAACCCGATAACAAGGACACGTTCGGCATGACCGTGTATGCCAGGGAGATGATGCAGTTGATCCTGAAGCACAAATACAGCATCAAGACACAGACCGACCCGCACGAAGCGAGGGGCCTCGACTACCCCGATCCGGCCGACGGCGGCGGATTCCTGCTCACGCCCACCCTCGATCCCCGAAGGCATCCCAGCGCAAAGGCGCCCTATGCGACCATTTTTGACGTGGGCCCAGCCGACGAACAGCAATTCGGAAACGCAGACCAGGCTGACGACCTGGTATCGGCATTGAACCCACCGGCATATCGTGCCATTAGCTTCGACGGCAAGAAGAAGCAAGCGGTCAGCGATGGAGCAAAAGAGGAGAAAAAAAAGTACGACACCTTGAGGATTGACATGAAGCGGACGCGGCAAAGATTCGACGATCTGGGCCGACCGGGCCCGCCGAAACTCGCGGCGATGTTTGCCGAAATCTATCCGGGCGGCCCGGCGGCGCTTGCGAGCATTCCGCGCTGGAAGCGAGTGGAGTACGATCATTACTTGCAGTACCTTGCCCAGGCTGGCGATCAGTATACGCTCGACGAAGCTGCGGCCTCGAACGATCCCGATGTATCCCGCTACTACGACCTGGTCACCCGGAAGTCGCTCACGAGCATGCAAGACCAGGAAGAAGGAAACTTCGATGAATGGGCTGACGACGACGAGTATTTTGCGGGGGGCGACCTGGCGGATTGGCGGCGTCTGACCGCGCAATTCGGACCGATCTGGTTCTAGCCCGCCCCGGCTTTCCGAACGCTTTGCCGTAATTGCAACAAACTACGTAGCGTGCATCGCCCCTCCCGGGCCCGGCCGGCCCAGGTTTTTTCCCCTGGCAAGCCGGACAAAGCCCACCCTGCGTGCTAGCATGGCAGATATGCGATCGCCGCCCACCATCGGCGCCGGTCCACCTTCAGGAGCCGCCTTGTATTTTTGGAAGCAACTTTCACCGTCCGCACCGCACCGCCTCGCCGCCGGTACGGCTTTTGGCATGACCGACACCGGCACCGTCCGTCCCTCCAACGAGGATAATTTCCTGATTGACGCCGCCCTCGGCCTGGTGGCCGTGGCCGACGGCATGGGCGGGCACGAATCGGGCGAAGTCGCCAGCGCCGACGCGCTCACCTCGCTGGCCCACTTCCTGCACGCCAGCACCGCCCCCGGCAGCAGCGGGGCGCCCCCCAACTTCCGTCCCAGCCCGTTCGACCCCGGCGCCACCGATCCGGATGGCGTGGCCAGCGAAGCGGCCCTGGCCGCCATGGTCACCCTGCACGATGCGGTCGAGTTCGCCAACCAGCGCATGTACCAGACCAATCTGGCCAACCGGCGCGGCGACGGCGGCGGCATGGGTACCACCCTCACCGGCGTGTGGCAGAGCGCGCCGGGCGGCCCGCTGCTGGTATTTCACGTCGGCGACAGCCGCCTGTACTGCTACCGGGCCGGCCGCCTGACCCAGCTCACGCGCGACCAGACCATGTACCAGGAAGCCATCGAAGCGGGCGCGACCGAACACTTGCCACCACGCAATCTCTTGTTGCAAGCGCTCGGCCCCTCGTGCGATACCCATCCGGACCTGCACATCCAGGCGGTGGAAGCGGGCGATGTGTATCTGCTGTGCAGCGACGGTTTGTACGGCGCGACCTCCGACGAGCGCATCGCCGCCGTGCTGGCCGGTGCCAGCGTGGAAGGGCTGGGCGACTGCTGCAAGCAATTGATTGCCACTGCCTTGCAGGATGGCAGCCGCGATAATGTCACGGCCGTCCTGCTCCGGTGCGACTAGGCAGCCCGGCGCCGCCAACTTGACGTTCACACAACGTTCGTGCACCAGACGCGACGCTGGACACGGCAACCCTAAGTTTCTACTGAGTAATCATGTAAAATCCAGGGGACAGCCTTTGTGCAGGTAAAAAGAGAAACGCAATGAAACGGTGGTTAGATCGATTGTTGGGCAGCGACAGCGAAGAAAGCAAGCCTGCGCCCGCCCCTGTCGCGCCCGCGCCCGCCCCCGCGCGTATGCGCGCACCCGATCCCGTGCATGCGCAGCAGGTCGACGCGCTGTTTTACCGCTGGCTGGCCGGCATCACGCCCAATAGCGGCCCGTCGAGCGACGAAAAAATCATTCTGGTCGACCTGGCCTACATGGGCCAGCTGCCGATGGACGAGATCACCCTCGCGCCCAGCATGCCGCCCCTGTTCCCGCATTTGCTGCGCAGCATGCGCGACAGCACCGTGTCCGGCGCCGACCTGGCGCGCCAGCTGTCGCAGGACAAGGAACTGGTCGCCGAGATCCTGCGCGAAGCGAACCGGCCCTGCCACCACCCGCACTACCACACCAACGACCCCGTCACCACGGTCGAACGGGCCACCATGCTGCTCGGGGTGAACGGCTTGCGCATGCTGGTCGGGCGCGCCGCGCTGCTGCCGAACATCATCAGCATGACGCCGGGGCCGTTTTCGCAGTTGTCCACCCCGCTGCTGTGGCGCCAATGCGAAAAATGTGCGCTGGCGGCCAGTGTGCTGGCGCCGGCGGTGCGCGCCAACCCGGTCGAAGCGTATTTCGCCGGGCTGCTGTACAACCTGGGCCTGATCGTCTGCTTTCGCCTGCTCGACCAGGTCAATAGCGAACCGGCGCTGCCGCAAACGGACGGGTTCATCATCGCCCTGCACGCGCAGGCGCGCGCCCTGTCGGTGCGGATCGCCGAGGCATGGGGCTTTCCTGATACAGTGGTCTGCGCCATCGAGCAGGCCGGCCAGACGGACGGCACGCCGCTGTCGCATGCGCTGGCCTTGGGCGACATGATCAGCCGCCTGCGCATGCTGGTCGACTCGGCCCACTTCGAGGCCGACGACCCGTTCGTGCTCGAAGGGCTGGACGCGGCCGGCCTGGCCTGTTTCGAAGAACTCCAGAATGAGGATGAGTGATGTCGTTTGAGATCGAGGGCAAGCTGGTGATCGGGGTGGCGTCCAGCGCCCTGTTCGACCTGACCGCCTCGCACCAGGTATACCTGGATAGCGGGCCGGATGAATACCGCAGGTACCAGGAGCGCAATCTCGACGTCATCCTCGGCAAGGGCGTGGCGTTTCCCTTCATCCGGCGCTTCCTGAACATCAACAAGGTATTCCCGCGCCACAATCCGGTCGAAGTCGTGCTCCTTTCACGCAATTCGCCCGAAACGGGGCTGCGTGTCATGCGTTCGATCGCCCACTACGGACTCGATATCTCGCGCGCCGCCTTCATCACCGGCAAGTCGCCTTACACCTATCTGCCGGCATTCAACGCGGCGCTGTTCCTGAGCGCGAACGAGGAAGACGTCAAGAGCGCCATCGCGGCCGATTATCCGGCCGGCCTGGTGCTGCCGTCGAAAATCGTCGACGACGATGACGACATCGAACTGCGCGTGGCCTTCGACTTCGACGGCGTGATCGCCGACGACGAATCGGAGAGCATCTTCAAGCGCAATAACGACGTTGAAGAATTCCACGCGCACGAAACCCTGCACATGGCCGTTCCGCACCAGCCGGGGCCCCTGGCGAAAATGTTCCGCAGGCTGTCGCTGATGCAGCGCCTGGAAGAGCGCGCGCAGCGGCGCGACCCGGCCTACAAGAAGGTGCTGCGCATCGCCATCATCACCGCGCGCAATGCGCCATCGCACGAGCGCGTGGTGACCACCCTCAAGAGCTGGGGCGTGTCGGCCAGCGAAACCTTCTTCCTGGGCGGGATGAACAAGACGCGCGTGCTGTCGATCTTCAAACCGCATATTTTCTTCGACGACCAGCTGACCCACCTGACATCCTCGCCCGGAGGGACCATCCCGATGGTGCATGTGCCGTTCGGGATCGCCAACCGGCGCCCGGCGTAGGCCAACCGCGGGACGCTGGCCGGGCGCAGTCACCTTCATCCATATCCAGCTATAATTACCCGTCCCGCTCACAGCCCGCCGCCCGCATGCCTTTCGATTTAAAGAAATCACTCCCGAAATCCGGTAACCGCTTCGCCCTTCCGACCCTGTACGGATCATCGGACGCGTATGCGCTGGCGGTGGCGGCGCTCGAACTCAAATCGGCCAGGCAGATGCTGACCGTGATCGTGGCCAACGCCAGCGACGGCCAGCGCCTGCTCGATGAAATCCCCTGGTTCGCCGACGGCAAGCTGGCCTGCCACCTGCTGCCCGACTGGGAAACGCTGCCCTACGACGCCTTTTCGCCGCACCAGGACCTGGTCTCGGAGCGCCTGGCCACCCTGCACGAAATCCAGAACGGCCAGTGCGACGTCCTGATCGTGCCGGCCACCACGGCGCTGGTGCGCCTGGCGCCGCCCTCGTTCCTGGCCGCTTACACCTTCTTCTTCAAGCAGGGCGAAAAGCTCGACGAAACGCGCCTGAAAGCGCAGCTCACGCTGGCCGGCTACACCCACAATTCGCAAGTGATGTCACCCGGCGAATACTCGGTGCGCGGGGGCCTGATCGACCTGTTCCCGATGGGTTCCGCCCTGCCCTACCGGCTCGACCTGTTCGGCGACGAAATCGAAACCATCCGCACCTTCGACGCCGACACCCAGCGCTCGATCTTCCCGGTCAAGGAAGTGCGCCTGCTGCCCGGGCGCGAATTCCCGATGGACGAAGCGGCCCGCACCACCTTCCGCAGCCGCTGGCGCGAACGCTTCGAGGGCGATCCATCGCGCTCGGTGGTGTACAAGGACGTCAGCAGCGGCATCGCCTCGGCCGGTATCGAATATTACCTGCCGCTGTTCTTCGAGCAGACCGCGACCCTGTTCGACTATTTGCCCGAAAAAGCCAGCCTGGCGCTGGTGGGCGACATCGACGGCGCCATCAAGCGCTTCTGGCTCGACACCGAATCGCGCTACCGCTTCCTCAAGGCCGACCGCGACCGCCCGATCCTGGCGCCCGATGAACTGTTCCTCAGCGACGAGAACTTCTTCACCCTGGCCAAATCGTACGGACGCTGGGTCCTCACGCAAGACGCCGACCTGCAGGCGTCCGAACTGTCGGCGCCGATTCCCAATATTGCGGTGAACCGCCGCATCGACGACCCGCTGACCAATCTGCGCGCCTACCTGCTGCAGAACCAGCTACACGACTCGCGCGTGATGATCTGCGCCGAATCGAACGGCCGCCGCGAAACGCTGCAGCAGTACTTCAACGAATACAACCTGGCGCTGGTGCCGGTCGAGGGCTTCGCCGGCTTCGTCCAGTCCGACGCCAGGCTGGCGCTGGGCGTGGCGCCCTTGCAGGCCGGCTTCGAGCTATCCGAAGCGGGCACCGGCAAGCTGATTTTCATCACCGAGACCGAGCTGTATGCGGGCTCGGGCCGGCGCGCCGGCAAGAAGAAGCAGGAAGGCGTGACCCAGGTCGAGTCGATGGTGCGCGACCTGTCGGAACTGAAGATCGGCGACCCGGTCGTGCACATCAACCACGGCATCGGGCGCTACATGGGCCTGACCAGCATGGACCTGGGCGAAGGCGAAACCGAATTCCTGCACCTCGAATACGCCAAGGACACCAAGCTGTATGTGCCGGTCTCGCAGCTGCATGTGATCTCGCGCTACTCGGGTGCCTCGCCCGAAGACGCGCCGCTGCATTCGCTCGGCTCGGGCCAGTGGGAAAAAGCCAAGCGCAAGGCGGCCGAACAGGTGCGCGACACCGCCGCCGAACTGCTTAACCTGTACGCGCGGCGCGCGCTGCGCCAGGGCCACGCCTTCGACTACTCGGCGCACGACTACCAGAACTTCGCCGACAGCTTCGGCTTCGAGGAAACGCCCGACCAGGCCGAGGCGATCAACAACGTCATCAAGGACATGACGGCCGGCAAACCGATGGACCGCCTGGTGTGCGGCGACGTCGGCTTCGGCAAGACCGAGGTGGCGCTGCGCGCCGCCTTCATCGCCGTCATGGGCGGCAAGCAGGTCGCGATCCTGGCGCCGACCACCCTGCTGGCCGAGCAGCATGCGCAAACCTTCGCCGACCGCTTCGCCGACTGGCCGGTGCGCATTGCCGAGCTGTCGCGCTTCAGGACCGGCAAGGAGATCAACAACGCGATCAAGGGCATGGCCGACGGCACCCTCGACATCGTGATCGGCACCCACAAGCTGCTCTCGCCGGACGTGAAGTTCACCCGTCTGGGCCTGGTCATCATCGACGAAGAACACCGCTTCGGGGTGCGCCAGAAAGAAGCGCTCAAGGCCCTGCGCGCCGAAGTCGACGTGCTCACGCTCACCGCCACCCCGATTCCGCGCACGCTCGGCATGGCGCTGGAAGGCTTGCGCGACTTTTCGATCATCGCCACCGCGCCGCAAAAGCGCCTGGCGATCAAGACGTTCGTGCGCAGCGAAGATGGCTCGATCATCCGCGAAGCGTGTCTGCGCGAACTCAAACGCGGTGGCCAGATCTACTTCCTGCACAACGAGGTCGAGACCATCCAGAACCGCTTCGCCATGCTCACCGAACTGCTGCCGGAAGCGCGCATCGGCGTGGCGCACGGCCAGATGCACGAGCGCGACCTGGAAAAGGTGATGCGCGACTTCGTGGCGCAGCGCTATAACATCTTGCTGTGCACGACCATCATCGAAACCGGCATCGACGTGCCGACCGCGAACACCATCATCATGCACCGTGCCGACAAATTCGGCCTGGCGCAGCTGCACCAGCTGCGCGGGCGGGTGGGCCGTTCGCACCACCAGGCCTACGCCTACCTGCTGGTCACCGACGTGAGCAGCCTGACCAAACAGGCGCAGCGCCGGCTCGACGCCATCCAGCAGATGGAAGAACTGGGCAGCGGCTTTTTCCTCGCGATGCACGACCTGGAAATCCGCGGCGCCGGCGAAGTGCTGGGCGAGAACCAGTCCGGCGACATGCTCGAAATCGGCTTCCAGCTGTATTCCGACATGCTCAACGAGGCGGTGCGTTCGCTCAAGGCCGGCAAGGAGCCCGACCTGGCCGCGCCGCTGGCCACCACCACTGAAATCAACCTGCACGTGCCGGCGCTGCTGCCGGCCGACTTCTGCGGCGACGTGCACGAACGCCTGTCGATCTACAAGCGCCTGGCCAACTGCGGCGCGCAAGAAAAGATCGACGACATGCAGGAAGAGCTGATCGACCGCTTCGGCAAGCTGCCCGACCCGGTCAAGGCCCTGATCGAAACGCACCGGCTGCGCATCGCCGCCAAGGCGGTCGGCATCATCAAGATCGATGCCCACGGCGAGGCGGCCAGCCTGCAATTCATGGTCAATCCGCCGATCGACTCGATGCGCATCATCACGCTGATCCAGAAGAACCGGCACATCAAGCTGGCCGGCCAGGACAAGCTGAAAATCACGGCCAGCATGCCCGATCTCGCGGCGCGGGTCACGCAGGTCAAGCAAACGATCAAACAACTGTTAGCGTAAAACGAACATGACGACCATGAACCTGGTGCTGCAAGGCCCTGACACGAGCATCGACACCCTGCGCCGCATCGCCACCCTCGCCAATCCGGCGCGCGTGACGGAGCTGGGCGCGCGCGCCATCCGCTGCGAACAAGTCCATTACTCCGAGGCCCTCAGGCAGACCATCGAGGCGGCCGCCGGCCCGGCCCGCGTCGACGCCACCTTCATCGCGCCCGGACGCACGCTGGCCGACTTCAAGCTGGTCGCGATGGATATGGACTCGACCCTGATCACCATCGAATGCATCGATGAAATCGCCGACATGCAGGGACTCAAACCCCAGGTGGCGGCCATCACCGAGGCGGCCATGCGCGGTGAGCTGGAGTTTTCCGAAAGCCTGACGCGGCGCGTGGCGCTGCTGGCGGGCCTGGACGCGGCGGCTTTGACCCGCGTGTACCAAGAACGCCTCGCCATTTCCATGGGCGGCGAAGCGATGCTGGCGCAGGTGCGCGCGGCCGGCCTGCGCACCCTCCTGGTGTCGGGCGGCTTCACCTTCTTCACGGAACGCCTGAAAACGCGCCTGGGCCTCGATTACACGCATGCCAACGTGCTCGACATCGTGGACGGCAAGCTGACCGGGCGCGTACTGGGCGGGATCGTCGACGCCGAGGAGAAAAAGCGCACGGTCGAACGCGTGTGCGCCGACATGGGCATCGACACTTCGCAAGCGATCGTCATGGGCGACGGCGCCAATGACCTGCGCATGATGAGCATTGCCGGCCTGTCGGTGGCATTCCGCGCCAAGCCCGTGGTGCGCGAGCAAGCCGACGTGGCGCTGACCTACACGGGCCTCGACGGCCTGCTCGCCATCCTCGCGTAAAACGCTACAGGCTGCGCCCCATGCGGGTCAGCCGGATCACCACGCCAGCGGGCAGCGGCAGCGCAATCGGCTCGATCGCCGCGAAGCCGTGCGCCCGGTACAGCGGCTCGCCCGGCATGGTCGACACCAGTTCCAGCGAACCGAAACCGGCCTGCGCCGCCGCCTCCATGCAATGCCGCAGCAGCAGGCTGCCAAGGCCGCGCCGCGCCATCGCCGGCTCCACGAAAAATGCGCGGATGCGCGCCGGCTCGGTGGCCGGGTCGAGCAGGCGGTCGTTGCCATGCTTGGCGCCATCGCCGCCGAAATCGGTGGCGCGCCGGCTCCAGCCGCCGCAGGCGACCACGGTGGCGCCCTCCTCGACCGCGAAATACGTCCCATCTTCCACCAGCGCGCTGTCGACGCCGAACACCTCGCGCGTGACGGCAGCGGCTTCCTGCGGCGTATAGAAACCATCGGCCAAGCCAATTCCGGAGCGCGCGATGAGTGCTTCGAGCTGCGCTTTTTCGGACATGCGCGCCGGGCGGATAGTGAACATGGCGAATCGATTCCTGATAACAGAGCTTGGCCAAGGGACGGCGGGCGAATTGAGGCTCAAGTATAGCGACAGGCGCATGGTCGCCTGAAGCTGAGCAACAAATTCCCTTCGTTTTTGATGCGTACCTAGTACATTTTCAAGTCAGCCGATCTGATCTACGTCAACATTTAGCGACGTTATCAGCACGTCCTTGCTGTTAATCTGGCGTTCTGCCCGGCCCGGGCATCGATTATTTCCAGGAGGTAACGTGCGCAATCTTTCCCGTTTCTTCGTCCTGCCGGCCTGCCTGATGGCCGTTTCGCTGTACGGGTATGCGCAAGCGCCTGGCGGCATGGCATTGGAAGTCGGGGCAGGTCCTGGCCAGATCGGCCTGGAGATGCATCCCAACCAGGACTGCCAGGGACCGGCCGCCATGGTCGCCGCCGGTGACGATGCGACGGCGCTGCTCGACAAGGTCAACGGGAAGATCGTCGTGCTGGCAGCCGCAGGAAGGCACGACATCGCGCTACCGGCCGACCTCCTCGAACCGGTCGATGTCATTGCCACTTCACGCGGCTTCCTGGTTGTCGGAGCGCTTGGGGAGGTCGCGATGGTGAGCGCGAAGGGCGACGTGCTGGCGCGCACCCGCACCGGCCACGATCCCGAGGCGGGCGTGCCGCGCCTGATCGCGCTGGCGGACGGCTTCGCCCTCGACGACCTCAATGGCAAGCGGGTCAATGTGCCGCTTTCGGCACGGCAGACAGGGACGCCGGTGCTTGCGAACCTGGCCGCCGCCGCGTCGTATGCCGCGACGGCCCCGCGTACCGATCCGGCGACCATCGTCATCGCATCGGCTCAAGTGGCCGGCCCGCTTTCAACACTGACGCTCAAGTCGCGCATGCGCGTCGTCGACGCCCGGGTCCTGTGGGTCAACGAAGGCGAAGGTGCGCTGGTGGCGCTGCACGAGAGCCGGCGCCTGCCTCACGAGGCTGCCTACGTGCGCCTGCTCAAGGTCGATGCCGCCGGCGCCGCGCACGCCGAAGCCTATGTCCGCCCTGCTGCCTTCGCCTGCGATACCCGCCGTCCATACGCGCGCCGCGCCGACGGAACGGTCGTCAGCCTGGTTTTCCAGGACAACACCATCGCGCTCGATACCATCCAGTTTTCGCCGCTGGGCAAAGCCGAGCCGCTGGCACTCGGACCCCATCTTGCCGCTGCGACGCTCATCGCGGAACACGACGACACCTTGCGCGCACTCGAACGCCTCAATGGCGTTTCCGGCGCCACAAATATCGCCATGACATCCATCAGCGCCAGCCAGATCCTGCAACGCGCCCGCGCGCCGCTGGAACTGGTGTGGCGCCTGAAGGCGAGCGCATTCGAGCACGCCGCCGCAGCCAACCGGTGCGCTCCACCGTCAAACATATGGCGTCGCCCGCTCCGCCTCGACGGCTTGCTCGGCAAGGATGTCAGCGGCGTGCCTTACCGCTGGGGCGGCTACATGAGTGCGCTGGCCAATTTCTCCAAGCACCTCGACGCGGGACGGCTCGCCGGGGACGACTGCACCTGCCGCAACGTCAACTGCGTTTATGCCAACAGTACGGGGATGGATTGCTCGGGTTTTGTTTCCTACGCATGGCAAACCGGGCGCTACTTCACCACCGGCAGCCTTCCCGACCGGGCCGTGAGCAGGCCGGTGCTCTGGCACGAACTGTCTCCGGCGGACATCGTCAACAAACCGCGCAGCCATGTGCGCCTGGTCGAGTCGGTTCACAACGGGCCAGCGGGACCGGTGGTGGTCGTCATCGAATCGGCGGCGAACAAATCGTGCGGGGGCGTGTGCCGCAGGTCGTACACGCAGGGCGAGCTGCAGCAGGCCGGATACAAGCCACTGCGGCGTATAACCCTGAGCAAGGAAGGGGAGCGCAAATGAGCATGCGGATTCGCTTTTGCTGGACCGTGTCCGCTTTCCTGTCGCCCGGCGCGGCGGCCCAGGACATGCAGTGCCTGTTCACTGCCAACCAGGGCGCGACCGTGCATATCAAGTACGAGTACAGCACGCCCGACGGCACCGGCGTTGACTATGGCACCGGATTCATTGTCTCGCCGGCTGGTCATGTGCTGACCAACGCCCATGTCGTCAGCCCGCAACTGAAAGACCTGACGATCAATTCAGCGATGGTGACCGTGCGCCCCGGCTCCCTGCTCAACCCGCCCGTCGAAGCGAGCATTGTCTCGCGCGATCACGAATCCGACCTGGCGCTGCTGAAGCTGCCGGCGGCGCCGGCGAATGCGCCGTGGCCGGCCGTGACGATCGCCGCGCCGGGCGATATTGCCGTGGGCGCCGCATTGAGCGGACTCGGCTTTGCCGGTTCGGCGGATCTGGCGCTGGTACCCGGCGGACAGAAAACGGCGCAAAACACCATCGTGGAAGGTCAGATCAAGCCGTGGTGGCAAACCAATCTGGCATTTAGTCCGGGCAATAGCGGCAGCCCGGTGTTCGGGCAATATGGCACGGTGGTCGGGATGGCGGTGGCATTGAACGACCGTGGGCAATTGATCACCTACGTGATTCCGATCGCCCGCGCGCAGCATCTGTTGAGCGCCGCCGGGGTGGGATCGAAGAAATCCGCCGCCTGCGCCGCCTACCCCGTCTGCCAGCATCCCAGCCACGGGATCGAACGCTATGCCATCGATGAACACAAAAGCAATTGGGGCGAGTGGCGCGGAGGCGGTTTCAATCGCACGGCCGCCTGTAATGACTATCTGGAACGGCTTAAAAAGGACTATCCCGGCGCTGTGCTGACCTTCATCCGCAACGACGAAAAGAGCAGGGATAAAGGTTTCCGGCAATTCGAATACCGTTACTACTGCGAGTTCCGCAGGCAGGAAAATCCCGTGTACGTGTCCAAGCAGAGTTCAGCATGCATCGAACCGGAGAAATGATCGCCGTGGCCAGGCGCTAAAGAAAAAAAACGCGCACTCTGGGTGCGCGTAAAAGGAGACGAAGGGTGCAGCGGCAGGCGCGGTGGAACGCCGTCCGCCTATCGTCTGGCTGTAATCCTCGTTCGATCGAGGTTATGCGGGATCTTCGCCTGCTCCACTGGCACGGCGTTGATTGTCAGGATGCCCCAGATGAAATCGTTGGCGACGATGTCGGCCGGCAGTTTTACCGTGCCCATGGGGTGCGAAGTGAGTTGCTTGATGTACGCTCTGCCGTCGCGGCCGAAGCCGGCGCTGGCGTGGCAGGAAATGCACGAGGAACGCTTGATCGGAATCCCGGCCGCGACCCGCTCGGTGAACGAATTGCCGTGCATGAGCGGCGCGCCGTCACGCGCGACAAACGCGATTTCGGACGCCTTGAGGCAGTAGTTGTTCCACGCCGGCGCCACGCGCTTGACCTCGAACAGTTTTTTCAGGGCCGCCGTCTTGGCGCAGTCGGCGTATTGGCCATTCTGCGCGCCGGCCAGCGGGGCGATCCTGCGCCGCGCCGCGCCGTAGCTGTCGTTGCAGCCCATGGTGTCGCAGCGGCCCGGATTGAGGCGGTGCTCGAAGCTGGCCCAGACCCAGTTCGGCGCATCCTTGGAACTGATGTGCATGGCCACCAGCGCGAAGCTGGTGCCCTGCGCCAGCGTGGTGTGGAACTGGGCCCGCACCTGCGCGGCGTTGATGCGCACGCCGTTGCGTCCCAGCCAGGCGACCAGGGTCTCGACCGGCACCCAGTCGGCCTTGACCTGGACCGCGTCTTCCGGCAGCGCCACGCGCCAGCCGCCCTGCGCCTTCTGGTAGGCGGCGGCCAGCCCGGCCTGGGTATTGAGCTGGTTTTGCACGATGTAGCGGTAGGTGGCGAGGTTGCGCCTGACTTCTTCGGCAAAGCACGGCGCCTGGCCCGGCTGCGGCGCCTGGAGCGGGAAATTGCCCGACACGGCATCGGCCACCGCGCCGCAGTCGCCGCTGGGAGCGTCTGCGCTGCCATGCGGCGCCAGCACGCGCTGCAGCACGCTGCTGCGCAGGCGGCGCGGGGCGTCCTCGCCCGGCCAGGCCGGGGTCTCGGTGTAGATGTTCTCGTCGCTGGCCCAGGTTTCGAATTCGACCCGGCCGCGCCCGGCCGGCGCCACGATGCCGGCGAAGTGCTGCCATGCCAGGCGGTCGGAGTGGACGCCGCTGGCCAGCACGCCGCCGCTGGCGCCAACCGCGCTGGCGCGTGCCGGCAAGTCCACCGCCATCGCCAGCAGCGCCAGGCCGATCAGGATCCAGTCACGCAGCTTCAAGCATGACTCCATACGCGGTAATGCCGCTCGGCGGGGCTGATTTTTGCACCTTGCGGGCGGCGAACCACCCGGTCAGGCGGCCGTCCTGGCTGCTGATGATGGGGCACGAGGCGCTCAGCATGGTGCCGCGCCCATTCTCGCCCACCAGCGCGCCGCCGCCGGCCACCACGGCATTGCCGTGCGGGGCCGCCACCAGCGCGCTCGGGTAGCCGGTCAGGAGGCTGGTGTTCGAGACGATATGGGCATCGAGCGCCACGTCCGGCCCGGTGCGGATGCCGATCACAAAAGCGGTCACGCGGGCCTGGTCGGCCGCGTCGTGGTCGCGCCCGGCCGCGCTCCAGCCGCAAATCTTGCCGTCGGGCCCGATCAGCGGGTAGCTGGCGGTGAGCATATTGCCGTTCACCGGGGTGGCGTAGTTATCCTGGGCACCGCCGCCGGTGCCGATCCAGCCGGCGCCGAGCTTGACGCTCACGCCGGGCTCGGACACCAGCGCACTGGTGGCGGAAAACACTTGCTGCTCGACCTTGACCGGCACGCCGTCGCGGGTGATGCGGATGCCGACCGCGTACACCGCCAGCGGCACCGGGTCGGCCAGGCCGAAATCGCGGCCGGCGGCAGTCCAGCCGTTGAAGACGCCTGCGTGGTTGCGGGTCGGGTAGCAGGCGGTCAGCGTGTTCGACGTGCCGCGGCCCATGTCGTAGGCGCCGCCGCCGGTCAGCGTAAAGCCGGGCGGCAGCCATACCTGGGCCGTCGGCCCGGTTGCCCGGGTTGCCACGCCAACAAATGCATAACTCTCGATCACGATACCCATGTTTCCAACTCTCTCCGGCGGATTATCCACTTGCAGCCCGACAAGGCCACGTTTAAGTACATAGCAACTCCCGTGCCACACTGATAAGTGCCTAAATGGCATGCCAATTCCTTGATTTACAAGGAAAAACATGTCAACGGGCATGTAAATAAGAATCTATTTACATGTCTGATAGCAAGATGACACGGAAGCGCCCGGAGGGGATGCGACAGGAAACGTGTAAAACACGTGTAAAGCAGAGGTTCTTTACATGTCAACAATTGACAGCTTTCCTCTATAATTGGCAATTACTAAACGCTGTGCCATGGAGCCGAACGGTGAATGATGTTGACAACACGCTGACGACGCAGCTTTTCTCGCAGAAAAATGGCATCACCAGTGCCTTGCTGGGCCTGACGATCCTGTGGCACCCGGAAACCGAGCGCATCGGCGAGCAGTTCATCGGCCCGGCCGAGGAAGGTTACATCGAGGTGTGCCGCTACGCGCCACTGTTCTTCCGTCCCGGCCAGGATGGCATCGCGCTGGGCCACCGCGCCATCGCGCGCGCGCCGCTGATGGTCTACCGCACCGCCAGCGATGGCGTCGAACTGGCCGCGCCGGACAGCCGCATGGCGCTCGAAGTCAATGGCACGCTGCTGAGCGGCACGCGCAGCTTTTCCCGCGACGAGGTGGCCGCCGGCGTGGTGCTCGGCCTGGGCGGCCATGTGCTGCTGTGCCTGCACTGGATGACGAGTTTTCCCCGCCCTAACCTGTTTCCCGGCCTGCTGGGCGTGAGCAGCGGCGCCATCGCCACGCGCGAGCTGATCCGCCAGGTGGCGGGCACCGACCTGGCCGTGCTGTTGCTGGGCGAAACCGGCACCGGCAAGGATGTGGCGGCGCGCGCGATCCACCAGGCCAGCAAGCGCAGCGCCAATCCGCTGGTGGCGGTCAACATGGCGACCCTGAGCGAGTCGCTGGCCGCGGCCGACCTGTTCGGCGCGGCCAAGGGCGCCTACACTGGCGCGCAGGCGCCGCGCCAGGGCTTGTTCGCCGAAGCCGATGGCGGCACCCTGTTCCTCGACGAGCTGGGCGACACCCCGGCGTCGGTGCAGCCGATGCTGCTGCGGGTGCTGGAAACGGGTTGCTACCGGCCGCTGGGCGCGAGCCAGGATGCGCGCACCACGGCGCGCCTGATCGCCGCCACCGACCAGGACCTGGACGCGCGCGGGTTCAACCAGCCTTTGCTGCGCCGCATGGAAGCGTTCGTGATCCGGGTGCCGACCTTGCGCGAGCGGCGCGAAGATATCGGGGTGCTGCTGGTGCACATGTTAAAAGGCTGCGGCTTGAAAGCCGAGGAACTGGCCGCCTTCCCGCCCGCGCTGGTGAGCGAGATGTGCAATTACGATTGGCCGGGCAATATCCGCCAGTTGTCCAACGTGGCAAGGCGCATGGTAATGGCCCTGCAGGCGGGCGAGCGGCCGCTGCTGGCGCAGTATGTGCACGCGCCGGCGGCGCTGCGCTCGGCCAGCGCCAGCCTCGCGGCCCCGTACGAACAGGCGCGCAGCGCCAGCCTGAAAACGCCGCAAGAGAGCGCCCCGCGCCGCAAGCTGGCCGAGATCAGCAACGACGACCTGCTCGGCGCGCTCGAAGAACATGGCTGGCAGATCAGCGGCGCGGCCCAGCAGCTGGGCTTGTCGCGGCCCTCGCTGTACAAGCTGATCGAAGCGCATCCGGCAATCCGCCCGGCGGCCCTGATCCCGCGCGATGAACTCGACGCCGCCCTGCGCGCCGATGGCGGCGACCTGGCGCGCTGCGCCTCGCGCCTGAAGACGCCGAGCGAGGCGCTGCGCCGCCATTTGCGGGTGCTCGGCCTGGACGCCGGCACCAGCTAGCTTAGCCGGATCAGGCCGGCAAGCTGCCGATGACTTCGCCTTCGGGCATGCAGGCGATGCCGTCGCCGCCTTCGGCCATGTCGGGCGGGGTGACGCCGGCGCCGACCACGCCTTCAGGATCGAAGGCGAACACGCGCGTTTCCTGCTTGCCGGAGCAGCGCGTGATTTCGACGGTCAGCACGAACGAGACTTCCCAGCGGCCGGTGTCTTTGCCGACGGTGAGGAAGTTGTCCCATTTGCGCGAGATCGTGTGGTATTTGCGCCCCTCTTCCTCGCTCGCATGGGCATGGCCCGGGCCGAATTGGTCCGGAGCAATCGCCACGCAGGCGCCGGCCACGCCGTCGAACGGCGAGGCACTGGCATACACGGCCAGCTGGCCGGGTGCGATGCAGACGATTTGCGGGCGCGTGATCAGGGAGCAATCGAGCACCTTGAACGACTCGATCTGCTCGTAGCCACCCGCGCGCACCTTGATGCGCACCAGTTCGCCCATGGTGAAGTAGATGGCGCCGGCGTAGCGCCCGGTGACGGGATTGCCGTCCCCATCCTTGCGGCTGAACTTCCATTCCAGCGTTTCGCCGATCTGGTTAATGTCGAAATTGGCTTCCAGGAGCATCGATGTCGGTTTCTTCATTTATCACTTTCTGTGGTGGAATCAAAGTACCGCGGGTCGCGCCGCAGCGCGATCAGGTCGGGCTCGGCGTTGATGAGATGGACGGGATAACCGCGCTGGCGCGCCGCCGCCAGCTCCGCCAGGGCAAGGTCGCGCTCGCCGAGCAGCTCATACGCCATGAGCGCGCGAAAACGCAGGTTGGGGTCGTCCGGCCGCATGTCCACGGCGCGCCGGGTGTGTTCGAGCGCCGCCGCGCGCTCGCCCAGGCGTGCTCCGTACAGCCCCATGCGCGACTGCAAGGTGGCTTCGCCGGGGGCCTCCAGCAGCAGCGGCTTGAGCATCCCGAGCGCTTGCCGGTACGCCTTGCGCGAATCCTCCTCGCGCCCCGGAATCCAGCGCAGGGTATCGCCCAGGTTGGCCCAGCGCAGGTAATCGGAATTGGTCGTG
Organism: Massilia frigida; assembly: GCF_011682175.1. GTDB lineage: Bacteria > Pseudomonadota > Gammaproteobacteria > Burkholderiales > Burkholderiaceae_D > Telluria_A > Telluria_A frigida. The sequence continues at coordinate 107,023 of NZ_WHJG01000012.1, read as the reverse complement.
AACGGGGGCCCGACGGCGCGCTGGAAGGCCTCGGCCGCGCCGACGTAATCGCCACGGTTGAACAAGGCATTGCCCAGGTTGGTGTAGAGACCGCCCGTCGGGCGCACCTGCAAGCCTTGCTGCAACACTTGCAGGCTTTCATCCATGCGGTTCTGGCGCTGCAAGGCCAGGCTCAGGTTGGCGTAGGAACTGACCGTGTCCGGTTGCAGCTTGATGCTGTGCCGGAATGCTTGCTCGGCGTCCTTGAGCAAGCCCTGCTCGAAAAACAGGGTGCCCAGCAAATCTTGCAGCACGTGGTCGGTCGGATGGATCTTGATCGCATCGCGCAAGGTGCGCTCGGCCTCGCCATAGCGGCGCAAGCGCGTCAGGGAGTTGCTCTTGGTAATCAGGCCGAACCAGTTGAGCGGATCCAGGCGCAAGGCATGCTCGGCCAGCGCCAGCGCTTCCGGCAGCCTGCGCTGGCCGGAGCGCACGGTCGACTGGGCCGCGTAGCCGAGCGCCAGCTGGGGATTGAGCTTGATGGCCAGCTGGGCGCTGGCATCGGCGCGCTTGAGCCAGGCCTCGTCCCGGTGTTCGCTGGTTTGCTTGAAGCTGTAGGCGAACGACAAGCCGGCGGCGGCGGCGGCATGCTCCGGATCGTGCGCGAGAATGGCGGAAAAGCTGCGCACCGCCAGGTCCAGGCTCTCGGGCCGCTCGAAGGTCCGCAGCGCCGTCAGGCCGGTCTGCATCGCCGTCGCTTCGGAAAAGAAGGGATCGTTACGCTGGTACCAGTCGCTCAGGTTGCCGCCGCGCAGCACGCCGCCCAGCCCGGCCGCGAGCGCGAGCCCGGCCACGAGCATGGCGATGCGCACTTTGTTCCGGCCCAGCCAGCCCGCAGCGCGCGCGGGCGCGGCTGGCGCGGCCGCTGGCGGCGCTGGATGGCGCAGGCGCAACGCCGCCTCCTGGACCGCTTGCATCGAGGCGAGCCGGTCCTCGACCTGGCGCGCCGTCATGGCGCGCACCAGCGCGATCACGCCGGGGCTGGTATCGGCCGGGAACGGCCACAGACCCGAGGATGACTGGATATGGGCAGCGGCCAGCGCCAGCCCGCTCAGGTGCGAAAACGGGCGGGTGCCGGTGAGCAGTTCGTACATCACCACGCCGAGCGCATACACATCGCTTTGCGCGCTGAGCGTGGAGCCCATCATCAATTCCGGCGCCAGGTAGGCGATGGTGCCCTCGGTCTGGTCGAACACCACCGATTCGGTCGCTTGCGGATCGATCTTGCGCGCCAGGCCGAAGTCCATGATGCGCACCTTGCCGGACGCCTCCAGCATCAGGTTGGCCGGCTTGATGTCGCCGTGGATCAAGCGGGCTGCGTGGGCTTCGCGCATGGCGTCGGCCACCTGGGCTACAATATCGAGCACGGCGTGCTCGGGCATCGGACCGCTCTTGCCCGCTTCGCGCAGGGTGCGGCCATCGACGAATTCCATCACGATCGATTGCTGGGCGCAATCGCCCTCGATCGAAAAGATGCGCACGAAGCCCGGATGGCGCAGCGACGCAGCCAGACGCGCTTCGTCGAGCAGGTTGTCCGGCCGTGACGACAGCAATTGCGGTTTGAGTCGCTTGATGGCAATGGTACGCTGGAGCTTGGAATCCCAGGCCTCGTATACCTGCCCGAAGCCACCCTCACCCAACAGACGCTTCAGCCGATAATGACCCAGTTCTTGCTCATCCACCTGCAAATCGCGCTCCACGTCACTTGGTTATGCAAACATTTCCATAGTGTACATGTAGGAAGGTGTCAATGACAAAAAAGTTTCATCTCTTGCCAACGTTGTAACAAGCTGTAAGTAGCAGCGCCGGCACCCACCGTTTGCCTATAGTGATAGCATCAGAATGAGGAGTTTCCCGCCATGAAAAACCTGTTATTTATCGCGCTGATGGCCGCACTGGGCGGCTGCGCCACCTATCCATCTTCACAGGGCCGTGTCCCGCCATCCGATCCCTACCAGTGGCGCGTGGTGTCGGTGACGCCAGTCGCGCCCGGCACGGGCGAGCGCGTGGCCGCGGCCTCGCCCACCGGGTCGCGCGTCGAGTATTCGTCGCGCCCGGTGCAGGTCGTCGAGCGCGTGTATGTGCCGCAACCGGTGTACGTGCCGGCGCCCGTGTACGTCGAGGAGCCCGCCTATTATTATCCGCCGATCTCGCTCAGCCTGGGATTCGGCTTCGGCCGTTCCTGGGGCCACGGCGGCTACGGGCGCGCGCATGTCGGGCGCGGCTGGCGCCACCGCTGAGCGGGCGCCGTCACGCGCTACAGGTAGCCCGTTTCGGCGGGCGGCTGGTCCCACTCGTCGTTGCGGCCATCCACGTAGCGCAGCGGCACCCACGACAGTTCTTCGTCGCTGACGCCATCGAGGCAGGCGATATTGACCCCGTAAAACTTGCCCAGCCGGGGCGACTGGCCGATGCCGAACGGGCGCACTCCGCAGTGGCGGCAAAACAGGTGGTGCTCGATGCGGCGCTGGAACTGGTAATCGCTCAGCTCCGACGCACCGCACAGCAGGCGGAACGATTCCGGCTTCACGATGGCCGCCCACCAGCGGATCTTTTTGCACATCGAACAGTTGCAGCGCACTGTTTCCTGGCTCAAGTCGATATCGGCCTCGAAGCGCACCGCGCCGCAATGGCAACTTCCAAGATACGTTTTCATCGTCGGTTCAGCGCCTCGCAGTGGGGTCTGGTTGGATCGTAGTTTCAGTCAAGCATTTGACGTGAGTGTACCAGCAAGCCTGCCCGCCTGGCATGGACATTCGCCATCCCAACAGGTATGCTGGGCCGCATGAACATTCACCAGCAAATCGCCCTGACCCTGAGCACCGCCGCCACCGCCCGCGCGGCCAACTGGCGCGCCTGGGCCGCCCTGGCCGCCATGATCGTGACCATCGGCGGCATGCTGGCCATGATGTGGTTCCTGTCTTCCCAGCCCACGCTCGACCTGCGCGCCTGGCTGTGCGGCGGCGCCAGCGCGGCCAGCCTGGTCGTGTGGCGCGCGCTGCTGGCGCTGGCCGTGGAGCACGGGCGGCGCGCGCGCTGAAGCGATTGCCGGGACCAGCCGGCCAGTGCGGTAAAATCGCGTCCATCGTCCCCCTCCCCCGGTGATCCATGCCAGCAGCATTCCCCTCGCGCCGCAGCGGCGCCACACACTGATACGCCTGCGTTCCCACTATCTCATCCTGGCCATCTCGATTGCCGTTCCGGTCGCCGTATTCGGCGCCATTGCGCTGCACATCCTGCAAGACACCCAGCACAGCTCGGCCATCGGCCGCATCGAGCACAGCGCCACGCTCACCGCGCGCGCCATCGATGCCGATATCTACCGCGCCCAGTCGGTGCTCAAGGTGCTCGGCCACTCGCATGCGCTGGCGGGCGGCGACCTGGCGCACTTCTACGAGGAAGCGCGCGAGGCCAGCGCCGCGCCGGGCGGCTGGATCATCCTGTACGACACCAGCGGCCAGCAACTGCTCAACACGCGCCGTCCGTATGGCAGCGTGCTGCCCAAACGGCCCGATCCGGAACAGGTGACGGCGATGCTGGCATCGGGCCAGGGCCAGGTCACCGGCATCAAATGGGGCCAGGCGCTGAAAAACCATTTTGTCATGGTCGAACAACCGATCCAGACCCCGGGCGGCCAGCGCTACGTGATCGGACAGGCATTTTCGCCAGCCTTCTTTGCCCATTCCTTCGCCGGACGCACCCTGCCGCCCGGCTGGCGCGTGGCGATCCTCGACCGTGCCGGCGTCATCATCGCGCGCAGCGAGAATGCCGACAAGTTCGTCGGGCTCACGGCGCGTCCTGCCACGCTGGCCGCCATCAGCAAGCTGCGCAGCGGCGTGGTCACCCATCTGCCGGGCGACGACAAGGACATGGTCGACGCCTTCACCCGTTCCGAGCGTTCGGGCTGGGCTATCAACATCGGCGCGCCGGTGGCCGAGATCGACGCGGCGGTCTGGCGCGGGGTGCCGGTGATGGGCGCCGGCCTGGTGATCGCCCTGGTCGCGGCGCTGGCCCTGGCCATGCTGGCCGGACGCCACCTGGTGCGCTTCGTGGCGCGCGCCTCGCAGGCGGCCGCCCTGCTGGGCCGGGGCGGCGCAGTCGATGCGCTGCCGCGCTCGGGCATCCATGAACTGGAATGCCTGAACGAGGCGATCCGCGAAGCGAGCATGCGCCTGCAAGCGGAAATGCGCTCGCGCACCGATGCCGAGAACGAGCGCAATACGCTGCTGGTATCGGAAAAGAGCGCGCGCGCGCGCGCCGAGGAACAGAACGCCGCCAAGGACGAATTCCTGGCGATGCTGGGCCACGAGCTGCGCAATCCGCTCAGCGCGGTGGCCAGCGCCGTTTCCATCCTCGACAACGGGCGCAACATCGACGACGCCATGGCCCAGCGCGCGCGCGACGTGCTGCGGCGCCAGACCGACCACCTGCGCAAGCTGGTCGACGACCTGCTCGAAGTGAACCGCGCCCTGATGGGCAAGCTGGAACTGGACAAGGCGCCGGTCGACCTGGCCGAGGTGGTGCGGCGCTGCGTCGACACGCTCAAGGCGAGCGGGCGCACGGCCGCCTTCACGCTGCGCGTCGAGACCGTGCCAGCCACCGTCAACGCCGATCCGACCCGCCTGCTGCAAGTGATCGACAACCTGCTCGACAACGCCATCAAGTACAGCCCGGGCGGCGGCGAGATCGTGCTGTCGGTGCGCCAGGTGGGCGACGCCGCCGAACTGAGCGTGCGCGATTCCGGGCTGGGCATCCCGGCCGACCTGCTGCCGCACGTGTTCGACATTTTCGTGCAGGGCAAGCAGGGCCTGCAGCGCGCCCATGGCGGGCTGGGGATCGGCCTGTCGCTGGTGCGCCGGCTGGTCGAGCTGCATGGCGGCTATGTGCGCATCGACAGCGAAGGCAGCGGCAAGGGCAGCAGCGCCACCGTCACCCTGCCGCGCCTGGCCGGGCACGCGGCCGTGGCCTCCGATGCGCCATTGGCCCCATCGGCGCGCCTGCGCCGCGTGCTGCTGGTGGAAGACAATGCGGATGCGCGCGAGATGATGGCGATGCTGCTGCAATTGCGCTCGTGCGACGTGACCAGTGCCGCCAGCGGACAGGAAGCGCTTGCCGCGGCGCTGGCCGGGCAGCCGGAGCTGGCTTTTATCGATATCGGCCTGCCCGGCATGGATGGCTATGCGGTGGCGCGCGCGCTCAAGGCCGACCAGCGCACCGCCGGCATCGAACTCATCGCGCTGACCGGCTACGGCAGCGAAAAGGACCGCACGCTGGCGCTGGACGCCGGGTTTGCCCGGCACTTCACCAAGCCGATCAGGCTGGAAGACCTGGATCTGGCGCTGGCGTAGGGCTTGCCAGGCCCAGCGCGGCGCGCAGGTCGAGCGCATTGGGCAGCGCCGCGCCGGACGCGGTGTTGTCGAAAATGCACCAGACATCGCGCCCGTGCGCCGCGTGGGTCGCCATGTCGCGCGCCAGCTGCGCCAGATAGTCGTCCGGATATGAGGAGTAATAGATGCGCGGCGCGCCGTGCAGGCGCACGTAGATGCTCTCCGTGGTCGGCACGTGCAGCCCTTCCTGGCCCTTGGCCGGATCGGCAATCACGCGCGTGATGGTGTCGCGCCGCAGCAGCGCGCTGGCGTCGTCGCCGAACCAGCTCGGATGGCGCGCTTCGCAGGCGACCATGCAGCCGAAGGCGTCTTTCAGGCGCGCGAAAAAGTCGCTGGCGACGGCGGCGTCGAAACCGAGCGTGGGCGGCAGTTGCACCAGCAGGCAACCGAGCTTGTCGCCGAGGGCGCCGGCTTCGGCTGCGAACTGGCGCAGCGGCGCGTCGATGCCGGACAGGCGCGCCTCGTGCGTGATGGTGCGCGGCAGCTTGACCGCGAAGCGGAAGGCTGGCGGCACGCTATGCGCCCAGCGCGCGTAGGTCTTGGCCTGGTGCGGACGATAGAACGAGGAGTTGATTTCGACCGTACCGAGCACCCGCGCATAGCGTTCCAGGTGGCTGCCTTCGGTCTCGAACGCCGGCGCCGCCTCGCGCGAAATGGTCCAGCCGGCGCAGCCGATGCGCAGCGTTCCGCTCGGGTGTTGTGTACGATTTGTCATGGTGAGAAAGTGTAGCAGCGTGCGGCGCGCGCATCGAACACGGTTGACGCGCACGCACTACAATGGCGTTTTACCAAACTGTACGCAGGAGGATTTCATGACCGACCCCGTCCACATCGTCTGCCCGCATTGCGAAGCGGTCAACCGGCTGGCGCACGAGCGCCTGAACGACACGCCCGTGTGCGGCAAATGCACGCGCGAGCTGTTCGTCGGCATGCCGATCGACGTCAACACGGCGCGTTTCAACAAGCATGTCGAGCGCAACGATATTCCGGTGCTGGTCGATTTCTGGGCTGAATGGTGCGGGCCGTGCAAGATGATGGCGCCGGCCTACCAGCAGGCCGCCAAGCGGCTCGAACCCCGCGTGCGCCTGCTCAAGGTCGATACCGAACACCTGCAGGACCTGGCGGCGCGCTACAACATCCGCAGCATTCCCACGCTGGCACTGTTTCGCAATGGCCGGGAGGTCGCGCGCCAGCCGGGCGCGATGGATGTGAACGGGATTGTTTCCTGGGTGGATGCTCTCATGCGCCACGCGTGATATGCATGCGAAACAAGCGGATGGGTTACGGCGGGACTGCTACAATCGGGCCATATTGCTAAAGGAGCATGAATCATGACGCAAGAGCTGATACTCGATTCCAATCTGGAAGAACAAAAAAACGTGGCGCGCATCCTGTACATCGTGCATGCGCTGGCCCTGGTTTTCTCGCTGGGCCTGCTGTCGGTGATACCTTTGATCGCGAACTATATCAAGCGGCCGGAGACGCAGGGGTCGTATTTGTACAGCCATCACAGCTGGATGATCCGCTCGTTCTGGTGGTTTTTCGTGTGGGCCGTGGTTGCCGCGTTTTTCTGGATCGCGCTGTGGTGGGTGTTCGGCCTCGGCATCTTTATCGCGTGGGTCATTGGTGGACTGGCGTGGATCTGGAAGGCCTATCGCTTGCTGAAAGGGTTTTTCGATCTGGAGAAGAATCAGGCGATGCCGGGTTAACGGTCAGGGGCGTTCCCGCCTCTCCAGGAACTGCTCTCTGGACGCAATGGCGTTAGGTTCAGCATTTTCTGACCACAAACTTCAAAACCGTCTTTCCTGCCAATGGCAGAAACGACGGGGTAGTGGCGCGAACGACGGTGGCTGGCGGCTCAGAGCCGCGCCAACCCCTGCGCCAGGTCGGCAATCAGATCATCGGCATCTTCCAGCCCGATATTGAAGCGCACCAGCACCCCGGCATCCTTCCAATCCTTGCGCATCGCCTGCATCCGGTACGGCATGACCAGGCTGTTCGCCCCGCCCCAGCTGTAGCCAATGCCGAACAGCGCCAGGCTGTCGACGAAGCGGTCGGTCTGCGCCTCGCTGTAACGCGCATCGAACACCACCGAAAACAAGCCGCCCGCGCCGCTAAAGTCGCGCTTCCAGTGCGCGTGCCCCGGACAATCGGCAAACGCCGGATGCAGCACCCGCGCAATCTCCGGACGCGATTTGAGCCAGTGCGCCACTTTCCGGGCCGCCGCGTCGTGCGCCTCGAAGCGCAGCTTCATGCCGGGCAGGCTGCGCAGCACCAGGTAGGCATCATCGGCGCTCACGCCGAGCCCCAGGCGCATGTGCGCCATCGCAAGGCGGTCGTTGAGGGCGCGCTCGCGCGTGATCACGGCACCCATGAGCACGTCCGAACCGCCCGACTGGTACTTGGTCAGCGCCTGCATGATGATGTCGACGCCATGCTCGAAGCCACGCAATGCCAGCCCGGCGGACCAGGTGTTGTCCAGCGCCACCAGCGCGCCCGCGTCATGCGCCGCCTTGCAGATCGCCGGCAAATCCGGCACTTCCATCGAGACCGATCCGGGCGCCTCGGTCCAGACCAGCTTGGTATTCGGCTGCATCAATTGCGCAATACCGGCCCCGATCATCGGATCGTAATAGCGCGCGGTAATGCCGAAATCGGCGCTGAGCCAGCGGCCCAGTTCGCGGTTCGGGTTGTACACATTGTCGGGCAGCAGCACGTCGTCGCCGCTTTTGAGCAGCGCAAAATCGACCATGGCGATCGCCGCCAGCCCGCTCGGCGCCAGCAGGCAGAACTGGCCGTCTTCGATCGCCGCCAGGCGCGCTTCCAGGGTGAAGGTGGTCGGCGTGCCGTGCAAGCCGTAGGTGTAGGCGCTCTTGTCTTTCCAGTCGCCCGAGCGCATTGCCGCAACATCCTTGAACAGGACCGTCGAGGCGTGATGGATCGGGGTGGGGAAAGCCGCGAAGCCGGCGGGCGGCTCGTAGGCGTTATGAATCAGTTGGGTCTGCGGGGAAGTTTTCATCGGCTGGCAGGCTTTCCGGTGGCAGCGCGGCCACCGGGGCGGCCGTGCCAGCCGTGGTGAACTAGACGACCGAGGCCCACAGATCGTGGGCGTCGGCGGCGGTGATGGTGACCTCGGCGAATTCGCCAACGGTGAGCTTCTTGCCCGGTACCAGCGAGCGCTTGATGTGCACCACGCCGTCGATTTCGGGCGCGTCGGCCCACGAACGGCCGATGGCTTCCTTGCCGCCGACTTCATCGACCAGCACGCGCATGGTCTTGCCGACCTTGGCCTGCAAGCGCTTGGCGGAGATTTCTTCTTGCAGCAGCATGACGCGGCCACGGCGTTCTTCGCGCACTTCTTCCGGCACCGGATTATCGAGCAGGTTGGCGGTGGCGCCTTCCACCGGCGAATACGCAAAGCAGCCGAGGCGGTCGATCTGGGCTTCCTTGAGGAAGTCGAGCAGGTACTCGAATTCGGCTTCGGTTTCGCCCGGGAAGCCGGCGATGAAGGTCGAGCGGATCGTCAGCTCCGGATTCATGGCGCGCCAGGCCTGGATGCGGTCGAGGTTTTTCTCGCCGCTGGCCGGACGCTTCATGCGCTTGAGCACGTCCGGATGGGCGTGCTGCATCGGAATGTCGAGGTAAGGCAGGACCGAGCCGCCGCTCATCATCGGAATGATCTGGTCGACGTGCGGGTACGGGTAGACGTAGTGCAGGCGCACCCAGGCGCCGAACTGGGCCGCCAGCTGGCCGAGCGCTTCGACCAGTTGCGTCATGTGGGTCTTGACCGGGCGGCCGTTCCAGAAACCGGAGCGGAACTTGACGTCCACGCCATAGGCGCTGGTGTCCTGGGAAATGACGAGCAATTCCTTGACGCCGGCCTTGAACAGGTTTTCGGCTTCCAGCATCAGGTCGGCGATCGGGCGCGAGACGAGGTCGCCGCGCATCGATGGAATGATGCAGAAACTGCAACGGTGATTGCAGCCTTCGGAAATCTTGAGGTAAGCGTAATGTTTCGGGGTCAGCTTGATGCCTTGTGCCGGCACCAGGTCGAAGAACGGCTCATGCGGCTTGGGCAGGTGCAGGTGGACCGAGTCCATGACTTCGCCGAGGGCGTGGGGGCCGGTGACGGCCAGCACTTTGGGGTGCACTTTCATGATGATGTCGTCGCCGGCAGCATCTTTTTTGGCGCCGAGGCAGCCGGTGACGATCACGCGGCCGTTTTCGGCCAGCGCTTCGCCGATGGCGTCGAGCGATTCCTGGACGGCGGCGTCGATGAAGCCGCAGGTGTTCACGATGACCAGGTCCGCGCCTTCGTACGACTTGGCGGTTTCGTAACCTTCGGCGCGCAGCTGGGTCAGGATCTGTTCGGAGTCGACCAGCGCTTTAGGGCAACCGAGCGAGACAAAGCCGACTTTTGGAGCGGCACCAGGAAGGGGAATACGACGGAGTTCGGACATGTTGGAGGCACAATAAGGCAGGGTAATCTGCGATTATACCTGTTTGGGGCGGGGTGATGGTGGTTTAGGTGTTGCCCCTGCGCTACTGTTGGCGCCGGAAAACCGTAGTTTCCGCCACCAACCCGTCGTCTCTGGCATTGCCAGAACCGACTTCCCGCCGAGTGCCGCCTTGGCGCGGGAACGACGGAGGTTGAGGCAAGCGCTACCTAACTACCTCAGTCTCACTTCTTCTCCACCGGCGGAAACGGAAACGCCGCGCCAAAAATGCTTTTGCTCTGGTTCTGCATCTGTTCCTGCATCTGCACGAACAGGTTTTTGCTCTGGTCGATGTAGTTGTTCATCATCCCCTGCATCATCGGTCCCTGCACATTCATGAACTGGGTCCACATTTCAGGACTGAAAGGTTTCCCCTCGAACGCCCCGGTGGAGCCGGTGGTGAATTTGTTCTGGATATCCGTGAATGCCTGGACATTTTTCTCCAGGTAAGAGCCCATCATCCCCTGCATGGCATGGCCGTAGTAGCGGATGATTTGCGACAGCACGCCGCTCGAAAACATCGGCGCGCCGTTCGCTTCCTCTTCCAGGATGATCTGGAGCAGGATGCTGCGGGTCAGGTCTTCGTTCGTCTTGGCGTCGATCACCGTGAACTCGTCCGCGTCGAGTACCAGCTGCTTGACGTCGGTCAGGGTGATATACGAACTGGTCTGGGTATCGTACAGACGACGATTCGGGTACTTCTTGATCAGGCGTTCCGTACTCTTTTTTGCACTACTCATCTCAAGGTTCCACTTATTGCGCCGCAGCGCATGTTGACTGATCACGAAAAAAAAGCGGACTGAAGGTCCGCTCCTGACACGCCTACTTTTTGCATTATAGAGTGGATATTCGCAAAAATACCACTTTACCGGGCCGTGTGCAGCAAATAGTGCGTCGCACCCAAATCATAAGTGGAGGGCAACCCCCGTTGCCCTGCCCCATTGCACGCCTCAGTCCGGCCGGACCTTGACGTAACGCCCTGGCGCCGGCTCGATCGGCTGGTAGGCCTTGCTGCCCGCCTTGGCCGGCGCCTTGACCTGCTTGCCGCCATGGTCAGCCAGGAAAGCGGCCCATTCCGGCCACCAGCTCCCCTTGTGCTCGGTCGCGCCATCGAGCCACTCCTGGGCCGGCGTGACGCTGGCCTTGGCCTCGGCCTTGGCCTCGGCCTTGGCCTTGCTCTTGCCTTTGCCGGCCGGGGCGGCGTCATTGGTCCAGTAACTGCGCTTGTTCTTCGACGCCGGGTTGATCACGCCGGCAATGTGCCCGGACGCGCCCATCACGAACCGGTTGGCCTGCGCATTGCCGGGGTTCAGGATGTGCATCGAGCCGTACGCCGCGCTCCACGGAACAATATGATCTTCCCTGGAGCCGTAGACGAACACCGGCGCCTCGATTGCGCCCAGGTCGACCTGGGCCCCGGCCACGGTCAGCTTGCCCGCCACCTTGAGGCTGTTTTCCAGGTAGGTATTGCGCAGGTACCAGCAAAACATCGGACCCGGCAGGTTGGTGCTGTCGGAATTCCAATACAGCAAGTCGAACGGCGGCGGTTCCTTGCCCTTCAGATAGTTCGACTGCACGTAATTCCACACCAGGTCGTTCGGACGCAGCGACGAAAAGGTGGTGGCCAGGTCGCGCCCCGGCATCAGCCCGCCCTTGGCCAGCGCTTGCTCGCGCATGGCGACCTGGGTTTCATCGATGAACACTTCCAGCACGCCCGTTTCCTCGAAGTCGAGCAAGGTGGTCAGCAAGGTCAGGCTGGCCGCCGGCTGTTCGCCGCGCGCCGCCAGTACCGCCAGCGCCGTGCTCATGATGGTGCCGCCGACGCAAAAACCGAAGGCGTTGACCTTGTCGGAGCCGGAAATGGCACGGGTGACCTCGATCGCCTTGATCGCGCCGGTGTCGACATAATCGTCCCAGGTGGTCGCGCCCATCGAGGCATCCGGATTGCGCCACGACACCAGGAACACGGTATTGCCCTGCTCCACCGCGTAACGCACCACCGAGTTTTCGGGCTGCAAATCGAGAATGTAAAATTTATTGATGCAAGGCGGCATCATCAACAGCGGCACCTGGCGCACGGTCGGGGTGGCCGGGGTGTACTGGATCAGCTGGAACAGCTCGTTTTCAAACACCACCTGGCCCGGCGTGGTGGCCACGTTGCGGCCTACCTCGAACGCCGACTCGTCCGACAGCGAAATGCGCCCTTTCTGCATGTCGCCCAGCATATTGGCCAGGCCGCGGGTCAGGCTTTCCCCCTTGGTGTCGATGAGTTTTTGCTGCGCTTCCGGATTTGTTGCCAAGAAATTAGCCGGCGACATGGCATCGACCATCTGCTGCACGGCGAAACGGATCTTTTGCCGTTCGCGCGGCGCGCTCTCGACGGCATCGGCCATGGCAGTCAAAAACTCGGCATTTAACAGGTATGATGCGGCACTATAGGCCGACATCGGGTTGGACAGCCATTCCGGCGCGGCGAAGCGGCGGTCGGCGAGCGCAGGGGTTTTCCCTGCAAGAAATTCCTGCCACAATCCCGCGGCTTTTTGCAGGTAATCGTTGCGCAGCGTTTCGAGCGCCTGGGGCGGGATGGTCGCGCCGGCATCCTTGAGCAGCTTGGCCACCGGGCTGGTGCCCTGCGGCACCGCCGTGAACATTGCCTGCCAGGCGGAGGGATCGGTCATTTGCGACATCCATGCGGAGGCCATCGCTTGCGGGTCGGGCATATTCATGTTTGCGTTCATTGTTTCAATCTTTTCCAAGGAAAGTTGTATGTGGCTTGTCGCTATTGCATGGATCTATGTGGTCGGACTGATGGCGGTGACCGAGGTTACCGAACACGGTATTGTCGCAGGGATTATGACGTTTTTGGGCTATTGTGTGTTGCCTTTGTCAATAGTCTGGTACATCGCCGGCTCCAAGATGCGGCGCATGAAGATCGCACGGAAAGAGGAACTGGCGCGCCGCGCACGCGCGCAGCGCCATGGCGGAGCGGCCCAGGGCGGCGCCGACGAGCATCCGCGCCGCCGCGATGCGCACGACCGCAGCGATAGCGACAGCGGCGATAGCGACAGCAGTGACAGCGGCGGCAGTGACAGCGGCGGTGGCGACAGCGGTTCGAGCAGCGACTAGCGCCGCAGGCCTCACTTGATCCAGATCAGGCTAGCATGGCGGCCGGTGACCTGGTCGCGCCGGTAAGAATAGAAGCGCCCAGGCTCGCTGGCCGTGCAATAGCTTCCGCCGGAAACATCGGTCACCCTATCACGCGCCAGCATGATGCGCGCCAGCCCATAGATATCGGCCAGGTACTTGCCCGGACGCCCAGGAAACGGCACGAAGCACTGCCCGGTCTGGCTCGCTTCATCGAGGCCCTGCGTCCCGGCCATAAAACTGTCGAACACATCGCTGCCAACCTCGAACTGGGCCGGACCGATTGCCGGACCCAGCCAGGCGGTGATGCCGCCGGCGCCGGCTGCGCGCATCGCCGCCACGGTTTCGGCCAGCACCCCGGCGGCCAGCCCGCGCCAGCCCGCGTGCGCGGCGCCCACCACCTTGCCATCCCGCGACGCGAACAGCACCGGCAGGCAATCGGCGGTCATGACCACGCACACCGCGCCGGGCACGCTGGCAATGCTGGCGTCGCCCACCCGGACCGGCTGGCCCGGCCGCACGGTGGCGGCGTCGACCACCGCCACCCCATGCACCTGCGACAGCCAGGCCGGCTCGCCCGGCAGCGACTGGCGCAGGCGGGCGCGGTTCAGGCCAACCTGCACCGGATCGTCGCCCACATGCTCGCCCAGGTTCAGCCCACCGCCGCCAGCCCCGTCGCCATACGGCGCCGGACTGACGCCGCCGAGCCGGGAGGTGGCAATGGCGCCCACGCCGGCCGGCATATCCGGCCAGTCGGGCGTAATGAGATGCTCGCCGGGCATCACACCTGCTCGGGCTCGGGAATGCCGGCGCGCTCGATCAGCTCGGCAAAATCATCGGCCAGCGGCACGATCCATTCCATATCCTCGCCCGTGGCCGGATGCACCAGGCCCAGACGGCGCGCCTGCAGCGCCTGGCGCGGGAAGACCGGCGTCAGGTGCTGCTTGCCGTATACAGCGTCGCCCACCAGCGCAAAGCCGATCGAGAGCATGTGCACGCGGATCTGGTGGGTGCGGCCGGTCTCGAGCTGGCATTGAACCAGACTGACGGGACGCCGGTCCAACATACCGGTGGCGATGCGCTGGTAGTGGGTAATGGCCGGCTTGGCCGAAAAATTGGTCGACACCGCCATCTTGACCCGGTCTTTCGGGTGGCGGCCCATCGAGGCGTCGATGGTGCTGCTCAGCTGCGGCGTACCCCAGACCAGCGCAAAATACTCGCGCTTGACGCTGCGCGCCTGCAACTGGCGCACCAGGTCGGTTTGCGCCGCCAGGGTTTTGCCGATCACCATCAGGCCGCTGGTATCCTTGTCGAGCCGGTGCACGATGCCCGCGCGCGGCACGCCGGCCAGTTGCGGACAGTGGTGCAGCAAGCCGTTGAGCAAGGTCCCGGCCCAGTTGCCGGCGCCCGGATGCACCACCAAACCGGCCGGTTTGTTGATGACGATGATATGCTCGTCCTCGTAGACGATGTTCAGTTCCATCGCTTCTGGCGTGTAGGCCTCGTCTTCCGGCGCACTTTGTGGCAGGATGACGACCGCTTCGTCGCCATAGGCGGTGTCTTTGCCGCGCGCGGGCTTGCCGTCGACCAGCACGTGGCCCGCTTCGAACCACAGTTGCAGGCGGCTGCGCGAAAATTGCGGGACCAGGCCGGCAATGACCTTGTCCAGACGGTGGCCGCAAGCGTCCGGCGTCAGTTCGAGGTGGATCGGAGAGAGGTCGATGCCGGGGGCGGCAGGCACGTATTCGTCGCCTGCCTCGTCGTCGAGGTCGATCTCCAGATCGGGGTCTAAGGGCAAATCCGCCAAATTCGGCGTTGGAGTTAATATCACAGCAGTCCCATCGGCTATAATCAGCCTTTCGTTGAATCTCAGTTAATACTCTCTTGCAAAAAGTTATGCAAAAAAAATTATCGCGTGTTGTTGCCCGTACTGTTGCTACTACCGTTGCTGCTACTCTTCTGCTCGGTTTGTCCGCTTGCAGCTTGTTGCCGGAAAAAACCGACGAGACCAAAAACTGGCCGGTGACGAAATTATACGCTGAGGCGCGCGAAGAAATGGCGGGCGGCCACTACGAGGCGGCAATCAAGCTGTTCGAACGCCTCGAAACCAACTACCCGTTCGGCAATTATGCGGTGCAGGCGCAGATGGAAATTGCCTACGCCTACTACAAGAGCCAGGACCAGGCACAGGCGCTGGCGGCGGTGGAGCGCTTCATCAAGCTGCACCCGAACCATGCCAACGTCGACTACATGTACTACCTGCGCGGGCTGATCAACTTCAACGACCAGATCGGCTTCCTGAGCTTCGTCTACGAGCAAGACCCGACCGAGCGCGACCCGAAAGCGACGCGCGAAGCCTTCGCCGCCTTCAAGGCCCTGGTCGACAAGTTCCCTCAGAGCATCTACGCGGCCGATGCGATTGCCCGCATGAAGTATCTGGTGAATGCGATGGCGCAGTACGAAGTACACGTGGCCAACTACTACCATGACCGCGGAGCCTACCTGGCCTCGCTGAACCGTGCGATGGCGGCGGTCTCGGACTACCAGGATGCGCCGGCGCGGGAAGAGGCGCTGTTCCTGATGATGCGCAACTACGACAAGCTCGGCATGCCCGAACTGCGCGACGACACCAAGCGCATTTTCGTACGCAACTACCCGAGCAGCAAGTTCCTCGACCCGAACGCCAGCGGCAAATCGTGGTGGAAGTTCTGGGCCAAATCGGACCGCGCGGCGCAGTAAGGCCCGCTGAGGACAATGCAAAAGACCGGGGAGACCCGGTTTTTTGTTGTTACCCCTAGACGAATTTTCGCTGCCCCGGCGGTTATCGTCCGTCGCCCCCGCGCCTTGGCGCGGGGGCGACGGTTTTAAAGTGAGCGCAATTCGGGATGTTCCGAGTCAGCCCTCGACCTTGCGCCGGAACATCCAGGTGCGGTCGTCGGAATCGTGCTTGTCGAACGCATAGCCGTCAACCTTGAAACTCTTGAGTTTTTCAGCATCGACAATGCCCTTGACCGCCGCGTAGCGCGCCATCAATCCGCGCGCCCGCTTGGCGAAGAAGGAAATGATCTTGTACTTGCCTCCCTTCCAATCCTCGAACACGGGCGTGACGACCGGCACCGACAGCAGCTTGGGCTTGACCGACTTGAAGTATTCCTGCGACGCCAGGTTGACCAGCACCTTGGCGCCCTTGGCCGCAATCGCCTCGTTGAGCGCGCCGGTGACGGTCTCGCCCCAGAATGCGTACAGGTCCTTGCCGTGCGGCGTGGCAAGCTTGGTGCCCATCTCCAGCCGGTGCGGATGAATCAGGTCGAGCGGACGCAGCACGCCGTACAGCCCGGATAAAATACGCACGCTGTGCTGGGCGTAATCGAGCTGGCCCGGCTTGAGCGTGCGCGCGTCGAAACCGGCGTAGACGTCGCCATTGAAGGCCATGATCGCCTGGCGCGCATCGCTGGTGTCCTTGCTCCAGCTCGCGTAGCGGCCGACGTTGAGGTCGGCCAGCGTGTCGGACAAGTGCATCAGGCTGGCCAGCTCGGGCGGCGAATAGTGGCGCAGCACGTCGATCAGCGCACTGGAACGGTCGAGAAAATCGGGCGTGGTGTGGAGTTTGGTGGTCGGCGGCGTTTCAAGGTCCAGCGATTTGGCGGGCGACAAGACAATCAGCATAAGATTCAATCAACTTACTACGAATAAACAGACCAATATGATACCCGCTCCAGCCAAACGCATCGTGCTCGACACCAATGTCTGCCTCGACCTGTTCGTCTTCCACGATCCGCGCTGGGCCAGCTTGCTGGCCGCCATCGAGAGCGGAGAGGTCGAAGCCGTCACCCGCGCCGATTGTCGCGAGGAATATCTGGTGGTGCTGCACTACAAGCACCTGCCGCTCGACGACGCTTCCCGCCCGCTGGCGGCCGGGCGTTTCGACGCCCTGATCACCGTCGTCGCCCCCGACACAAAACCGGTGCGCCTGCCGGTCTGCACCGACCGCGACGACCAGAAGTTCCTGGAACTGGCACGAGACGCCGGCGCCGACATTCTCATTACCAAGGACAAGGCGCTGCTGAAACTGGCGCGCAAGACAGCGCAGGCGGGCATGTTCCGCATTATGTTGCCTGAGGCATGGGTCAAGCTCGGTGCTGCGACGGCGATCGATACGGAAGCCGCGCAAGGCAATTCTTAGGGCATCCATCGGCGACCTGGACAGTCCAGAAAGACATGGGGCCGGACGAGACTTGACAGTCACGCACCTGCAATGTGTCCACCATACCGCAGCGTCCCCTTCTTGAATTGACAAGAGGAAGCATCGCGCACATTTTCCACGTATACGTTGCCGTGTTGGTTGGCCTTGCTGACCTTGAACCTGCGCTTCAGCTTTACCTGCATCATCCAAGACTTTGAGAGGAATTGAAGCCCCAATGTCACATGGGGCTTAGGTATTTTCTCGACACACACATGATGTCGACAGCGCCACCTGAGCAAGACAATCACTGGCACTATCCCGCGTTCACCGGTGCGGCGACGCACATGCGCAAACCACACTCATCGGTGTGTCGCCGGAGGCAACGGCAATGCCTTCGTCCAGTAAATACAACATTATTCTTTTTTTATTACCAGTTGGTTGTTTTCGCCAGTCAATCGGCATACACTTGGGTTCAGGTCGAATGGAGGTTCGAATGCCATGCAAGCTAACGCTTTTCAAGCCCGCCTTTCCCAAGCGTTCCTGCGGGGCTACAGCGAGTTCCCGGACCATCTGTCCGCCGTAGCTGCGGGCGCCAACGCACCTGCCCGGCCATCCCCGGCGGTGATTGACGGCGCTGCCCTGGAAAGCCGCGAACTGCGGCGCTCCATTGATGCCTGCCAGCACGCCCTGTCGCAGATGGCCGATCTTCCCGAGGCTGAAAAAGAGCAGCTGCGCAGTGAGCTGCGCGCCACCCTCGATCATCTCGTCAACGTATCCGACCAGCTGCTGACCATGCTTCGACCCGCCGATGATGCACGGCGGGACCCGACCCATCCGACTCCGAACACCCATCCGACCTGCCGCCCAGTCCGTCCGTACGCGGCAAAAAACCACCGCGTAGGAGGTAAAGCCATGAACGAATACAGTTTGCGGAAGGCGATGCTGCTTGAGCAGTTGGCCGCGCTGGAACATGCGCAATTCGAAGCGGAGACCGCCGAAGCGCGACACATGCATCTGCTTGCGACGGACGAAGCCGCTGCCGCGGGCATGGACCTGCCCACTTACCTGGCCGTGCTGCAGAACCACGAACAGCACCAGGCTGCGACGGACGAAGCCGCTGCCGCGGGCATGGACCTGCCCACTTACCTGGCCGCGCTGCAGGACCACGAACAGCACCAAGCTGCGACGGACGAAGCCGCTGCTGCCGGCATGGACCTGCCCACTTACCTGGCCGCGCTGCAGACGCACGAACAGCACCGGGCTGCGACGGACGAAGCCGCTGCTGCCGGCATGGACCTGCCCACCTACCAGGCCGCGCTGCAGACGCATGAATACCACCTGACCGAGCTGGCCCGGCACCAGGAGCAAGAGCAAATGGCCCAGCTCGCTCAGCAGCACGAACAGCAGCAGCTGGCCGGGCTGGCGCAGTACCAAAAACAGCAGTATCAGGCGCTGGCCGAGCAGGAAGCGGCGGCCGCCGGCATGAACCTGCCGACCTATGCGGCCGCGCTGCAGGAAGTCGAGCTCGCCATGCTGGAAGAAGCTGCCTACCGGGAGGGCGCGGCGCGACACGAGGCCGAGCTTGCGCAGCAACAGTGGGCGGCCATGCCGCCGGAAATGCTGGCTTACCTGCAGCAACTGCATACCGCTCAGCACCAACAGGCGCAGGCACTCGGTGTACGCTGAACGTTATGCCGGTCGGCAGATGCTGCACGACCCGGTCAGGGAGAAGTCATGTCGATCACGAAGCGGTACATCATCGCGGTGCCCCGGCACGTCCGGATGGGCTCGGGCCTGAGCTTGCAGGACGTGGTCGCAGGGCTGCCGGAACAGCAATTGGGACGCGCCGGCACGAGCGGCACGCAGGTGGTGGAAATGACAGCCGCCGAAGCGGATAACCTCGCACGCGACCATGGCGAGATGCTGATCGAGGAAGACCAGCCGCTCACGCTGCTGGCGCCGATGCCGGCGCTCGGTTTCGAGGTAGGGCCGGACCGTGGCCAGGAATACCTCTTTGCCGTGCGCGACGCGCAAACGGGCGCGCCGGTCGCGGGCGCGACGCTGTTCGTGAAAGGCGAGCGCGCCACTTACCGGGGCCGCACCGGGCAGGACGGCACGGCCGGCGTGCGCGTGCTCGATCAGGTGATCGAACACGTGATCGTGTCGCCCGCCGCCAACTACTGGGCGCGGGTGATCCCGGCGCCGGCGGCGGACCGGACGACCGAGGTCACCCTGACCCCGCTGATTGCGCGCGGCGCCGCTGCGTGGGAACGCCAGTGGCTGGGCATGACCAGCGAGGTGTCCGGAGGCGCCGGCGTCAAGGTCGCGGTGCTCGACAGCGGCATTGCCGACCACCCGGACTTGGTGGTCGCGGGCGGCATGAACGCGCTGGACGGGGCCGGCGCGGACGACTTCCGCAGCGATGACAAGGGCCACGGCACCCACTGCGCGGGCGTGATCGGCGGCCGCAATGCGGTCAATGGCGTATGCGGTGTCGCTCCCGACGTCGCCCTGTATGCCGTCAAGGCGTTTCCCGGCGGCCGGCTGAGCGACCTGCTCGAAGGCCTGCAATGGTGCATCGACAACGGCATGGATATCGTCAATATGAGCCTGGCCATCGACAGCCCCAGCGCCCTGCTCGCGCTCAAGCTGGCCGAGGCGGCCCAGGCGGGCATCACCTTGGTGGCCGCCGCCGGCAATGACGGCGGCCACCAGCTCTGCCACCCGGCGGCCAGCGACGGCGTGCTGGCGGTGACGGCATTCGGCTCGATGCACGCCTTCCCCGCCGGCAGCGCCCATGCGCTGCGCATCGCCGAACTGCGCAATGACGCGACCAGCCTGTTCGTGCCCAATTTCTCCAACAGCGGGCCGCAGACGGCCTTCATCGCGCCGGGTGTGGCGATCATATCGAGCGTGCCCGGCGGATACGCGGCCTGGGATGGCACATCGATGGCCTGCGCCTTCGTCTCGGGACTGGCGGCCGCGGCCCTGTCCGCGCACCCTGAAATCCGCACCGGCGACGCGCGCCAGTGTGAACAGCTCAGGCAACTGCTGGCGGCGAGCGCGATCGACCTGGCGCTGCCGGACCCGATCCAGGGCGCCGGCGTGCCGCAGGCGGGCCGGCCCGCGCCCCCCCAGGCCGACCCGCCCGCCGCCCCCTGCCGCGCGCAGCAGCAGCGCGTCGCGGCGCTGATCGCCGACCTGGAAGGCAAGCAGCAAGAAATCCTCGCCATGATCGCCCAACTGGGCTAACGAACTGGTGCAACAAGGGGGCAACCCACCATGCGGCTTCTTTGCTTTCCCCATGCGGGGGCGGGCCCTTCGCAATTCCGTTCCTGGCTGGCGGCCGGGCCGGACAGTCTGCAAATCATGCCGGTCGCGCTGCCCGGCCGCGAAGCGCGCTACAAGGATCCGATGCCGCGCCGTATGGAGGCGCTGCTGCGGGACTTGTCGCACGGCATGGAACCCCTGCTGGACCAGCCCTACGCCATGCTGGGGCACAGCATGGGCGCGCTGGTGGCCTTCGAACTGGCGCGCATGATGCGCCGCGCCGGACTGCGCCAGCCGGAGCACCTGTTCGTCTCGGCCTTTCGCGCGCCCCACCTGAACGGCCGCAGCCCGCCCCTACATGCGCTGCCAGGGCATCTGCTCAAGGCGGAGCTGCTGCGGCTGGACGGCACGCCGCCCGAGGTGCTGGCGCAGCCCGATCTGATGGACACGCTGCTGCCGGTCATGCGTTCCGACCTCGAGATCGCCGAGCACTACCGCTACCGGCACGCGCCGCCGCTGTCCTGCCCCATCACCTGCCTCGGCGGCATCACCGACCAGCGCATCAGCCGGCCCGAACTGCGCGCCTGGCGCCAGCACACGGCGGACGAGTTCCGGCTCCGACTCTTTCCCGGCGGTCATTTTTACCTCTACAAGACACCAGTCCTGGTGCAGCACGCGATCTGCACCGATCTCGGCCTGTCCACCCTGCATCCCGACGACGCGATGGCTTGAGCATGGAAACCGCCGCCAACATCTTCCCCCTGTCGTACTCGCAGACGCGCCTGTGGTTCCTGCACCTGCTCGCGCCCGCCAGCCCCTTCTACAACCTGCAGATCGATATGCCCTTGCCATGCGCGATCGACGAAGCGGTGTGGTGCAGGGTTATCAGCGAGCTGGTGCGGCGCCATGAAATCCTGCGCACGGTCTTTCACGCCGTCGACGGCGAACCGGTCCAGCAAGTGCTGGGAGCGCTGACCGTGCCGGTCGCCAGCGTCGACCTGCGCGACACCCCGTCCGGCGCGCGCGAGGAAGCGGCGCGCCGCACCGCCATGGAGGACGCGCAGCGCCCGTTCGACCTGACCCGCGGTCCGCTGCTGCGCCCTACGCTGATCCGCCTGGCCGACGACGCGTCGCTGTTCGTGCTCACGATGCACCACATCGTCACGGACGGCTGGTCGATGGACATCATCACGGGCGAGATCGCCGCGCTGTACGAGGCCTTCGTGCAGGGCCAAGCGTCGCCGCTTCCCGAGCTGCCGATCCAGTACGCCGACTTCGCCGCGTGGCAGCGCCAGAGCCAGACCCTGGAGGCACTCGGCGCCCAGCTCGGCTACTGGCGCGAGCAGCTCGACGGCTACCAGGACTTGCAGCTGCCCACCGACTTCGCGCGCCCGCCCACGCCCAGCTACCGCGGCGCCTTCCAGTGCGCAACGACCGCCCTGCCCGTCGTCGACGGCCTGCGCCGCATCGCCCAGCGCGAAGGGGCAACCCTGTTCATGGCCCTGCTGGCCGCGTTCCAGGTGCTGATGATGCGCTATTGCGGCCAGGACGATATCGTGGTCGGCACGCCGATCGCCAACCGCAACCGGCCCGAGGTGGAGCCGCTGATCGGCTTTTTCGTCAACACGCTGGTGATGCGCGCCCGCCTGGCGGGGCGGCCGAGCTTCCGCGAGCACTTGCGCCAAGTGCGCGAAACGGCGCTGGGCGCCTACGCCAACCAGGACTTGCCGTTCGAAAAGCTGGTGGAAAATTTGCATCCCCAGCGCGATCCGAGCCGCAATCCCCTGTTCCAAGTGATGTTCGTGTTGCAGAACGGCGCGGCGCAGCGCGGCGGCCCGGCGCAAGCGCCGTCGTACCAGCCCGGCCCGGCGGCGTGCTCCGGGGTGTCGTACGGGAACGCCAAGTTCGACCTGACCCTGTACCTGGGCGAGGACGAGAATGGCATCTCCGCTATTGTCGAGTACAGCACCGACCTGTTCGCGGACGACACGATCGCCAGGTTGATAGGCCACTGGCAAACGCTGTTGCAAAGCATTGCCTCCAGCCCCGATGTGCCGATCACCCGGCTGCCGCTGCTGTCGCCGCGCGAGCGCGCACTGCTGCTGACCGACTGCAACAGCACCGGCACGGTCTATCCGCGCGATGCCACGCTCGGCCAGCTGTTCCGCCAGCAGGCGCTGGCCGCGCCCGACGCGGTCGCGCTCAATGGCGAGGACGGCACCCTCACCTACGGCGAACTGGCCAGGCGCACGGCCCGGCTGGCGCGCTGGCTGCGCCAGCAAGGCGTGCAGCGCGGCGATGTCGTCGGCATCTGCCTGCCACGCGGGATCGACATGGTGGCGACGCTGGTGGCGATCGTCGAGGCCGGAGCCGCCAACCTCCCGCTCGACCCGGCCTACCCGCCGGCGCGGCTGGACGCGATGATCGGGCAGGCGTCGCCGCGCCTGATCGTCTCGCGCAGCGGCGCGGCGGCCGCCGTCGGCCGCCACCGGCCGGCCCTGCTCGACGCCATCGACCTGCCGGCCGACGACAGCGCGCCGGACAGCGGCGCCGATGCCGACGCGCTGGCCTACGTGCTGTTTACGTCCGGTTCGACGGGCCAGCCCAAGGGCGTGTGCGTAAGCCACCGCAATGTGGTGCGGCTGGTCCGCAACAGCAACTATTGCACCATTACGCAAGGGGACGTGATGCTGCAGTTCGCGCCGCTGCAGTTCGACGCGTCGACCTTCGAGATCTGGGGCGCGCTGCTGAACGGCGCGCGGCTGGAAATCGCGCCGCCGGGGCTGCCGTCGCTCGAAGAGCTGGGCGCCTGCATCGAGCGCGCCGGCGTCACCATCCTGTGGCTGACGGCAAGCCTGTTCCACCAAATGGTCGAGGCCCAGCTCGGTTCGCTGTGGCGGGTCCGGCAACTGCTCGCCGGCGGCGACGTGCTCTCGCCTGCGCTGTGCCGGCGCGTGCTCGACGAGTTGCCCGGCTGCGTGCTCATCAACGGGTACGGCCCCACCGAAACCACCACCTTCGCCGCCTGCCACCGGATGGAGCGCGGCGCGGCCCTGGAACCGCGCGTGCCGATCGGGCGCGCCATCGCCAACACCGAGCTGTACGTACTCGACCAGGAAATGCAGCTGGCGCCGGCAGGCGTCGTCGGCGAGCTGTACATCGGCGGCGACGGCGTCGCCCGCGGCTACCTGGGCGACCCGGAGCTGACCGCGCAGCGCTTCATCCCCAATCCGTTCGCGTCGCCCAATTCCGGCCAGCGCCTGTACCGGACCGGCGACCAGGTGCGCTACCGCGCCGACGGCGCGCTCGAGTTTATCGGCCGCCGCGACCACCAGGTGAAACTGCGCGGCTTTCGCATCGAGCTGGGCGACATCGAGGCGGTAATGCGGCGCCATCCGCTGGTGCGCGATGCCTGCGTCATCGCCAGCGGCGACAGCGGCGGCGCGGACCGGCGCCTGCTGGGCTACGCCGTGCTCGACCGGGCGCACGACATCCAGGCGCTGCGCCGTTTCCTCCAGCAGGAGTTGCCAGAATACATGGTGCCCGCCACGCTGATCCCGCTCGACGCTTTCCCCTTGACGCCCAGCGGCAAGATCGACCGCAAGGCCCTGCCGCCCGACGAAGGCGGCGAATGGCTCGCGCATGCCCCGTTCGCCGAGCCGCAATCGGAGATCGAGCGCCTCATCGCCGCCGTCTGGCGCGAAGTGCTGGCCCACGAACGGGTCGGCCTGGACGACAATTTCTTCGACCTGGGCGGCCATTCGCTGCTGCTGCAGCAGATTCACAGCCGCTTGGCCGGCTTGCTGGGGCACTCCCTGTCGATGGTCGACCTGTTCCGCTTTCCCACCGTGGCGGCGCTGGCGCGGCACGTGGAGCAAACCGGGGAGCACGGCGGGGCGGACATGCCCGATTCCATCGACTTGCTCGACCAGCGCATCGCGCAGCAGCGCAGCGCGCGGGCCGAGCGCCGGCACAGGAGAAGCACATGACGGATCAATCCGAATGCGTGGCGGTGATCGGCATGGCCGGCCGTTTTCCCAAGGCCGCCGACGTGGCCGAGTTCTGGGACAACCTGCGCCAGGGACGCGAATGCATCAGCTTTTTCAGCGACGAAGAACTGCTGCAGGCCGGCGTGCCGGCCGAATTGCTGGCCCATCCGGCCTATGTGCGCGCCAACGGCGTCGTCGACGGCATCGACCAGTTCGATGCCGACTTCTTCGGCTTCAATCCGCGCGAGGCCGAGATCCTCGATCCGCAGCAGCGCGTCTTTCTTGAATGCGCCTCCGCCGCGCTGGAAGACGCCGGCTGCGTCGCGGAGCGCCATCCGGGCGCGGTCGGCGTGTTCGCCGGCACCAGCATGAGCACCTATGCCTTCCACCTCTACGGCAATGCCGGGCTGGCCGGCCGGGTCACCGACTTCCAGATCCTGATCGGCAACGACAAGGACCACCTGGCCACCCGGGTCGCGTACAAGCTCAACCTGAAAGGCCCGGCGATAACGGTGGGTACCGCATGCTCGACGTCGCTCGTGGCGGTCGGCCTGGCTTGCCAGAGCCTGATCGAATACCAGTCCGATGTCGCGCTGGCCGGCGGCGTCACGCTCGCCGTGCCGATGGTGCGCGGCTACCTCTACGAGGAAGGCGGCATCGCCTCGCCGGACGGCCACTGCCGCTCCTTCGATGCCGCCGCCATGGGGACGGTCGGCGCCAACGGCGCCGGCTGTGTGGTGCTCAAGCGCCTCGCCGACGCGCTGGCCGACGGCGACCCCATCTGCGCTGTGATCCGCGGCTGGGGCCTGAACAACGATGGCGCCGACAAAGTGGGCTACACGGCGCCCAGCGTGGCCGGCCAGGCCAACGCGATCGCCACCGCGCTGGCCATGTCCGGCGTGGCGCCGGAAACGATCACGATGATGGAAGCCCACGGCACCGCCACCCCGCTGGGCGACCCGATCGAGTTCGCCGCGCTGTGCCAGGCGTGGCGGCGCAGTTCGCGGCGCCGCTATTGCGCGCTGGGCTCGGTCAAGTCCAACACCGGGCACATGGACTCGGCCGCCGGCGTCGCCGGCCTGATCAAGTGCGTGCTGGCGCTGCAGCACCGCCAGATTCCGCCCAGCCTGCATTTCACGCGCGCCAACCCAAAGCTCGACATGGACAACAGCCCATTTTTCGTCAACACCGCGCTGCGCGACTGGCAGCCCGATTGCGGCGTGCGGCGCGCGGCGGTCAGTTCCTTCGGGATAGGCGGCACCAATGCGCACGTGATTGTCGAGGAAGCGCCCGAGCCGCCCCCCGACGACGCGTCGCGCGCAGCGCAGTTGCTGGTCCTGTCGGCCCGTACCCCCGGCGCGCTGGACGCGGCCGCGGCGCGCCTGGCCGCCCACCTCGACGCCCACCCCGAACTGTCCCTGCCCGACGTGGCCCATACCCTGCACCTGGGCCGCAGCGAAATGCCATGCCGCCGCGCCGTCGTGGTGCCGGCCGCCTCGCCCGCCGTCGCCGCCGGCCTGCGGCGGCGCGCCGGCGCGCCGCGCCGCGCCGCGCCCGACCCGCACGACGGCAAGTGCGAGGGCGTCGCCTTCCTGTTTCCCGGCCAGGGCGCCCAGCATCCCGGCATGGGCGCCGGCCTGTACCGCGCCGAGCCCGTGTACCGGGACATCGTCGATAACTGCACGGATATCCTGCGCGGCCCGCTAGGCATCGACCTGCGCGCACTGATGCACGACGATGGCCATGGCGACGCGCTGCGCCGCACCGAGGTGACGCAGGCGGCGATGTTTGTCGCCAGCTACGCGCTGGCGCGCCTGTGGATGCACTGGGGAATCAAACCGGCCGCCCTTGCCGGCCACAGCGTGGGCGAATACACGGCCGCATGCCTTGCCGGCGTGCTCAGCCTGGAGGATGCCTTGCTCCTGCTCGTCCGGCGCGGCCAGATCCTGGCCGCCATGGCGCCCGGGGCGATGCTGGCGGTGGCGCTGCCCGAGGCGGCGCTGCGCGGGCGCTTCGCCGGCGCGGCCGATATCGCGGCGGTCAACGGGCCATCGCTGTGCGTCCTGTCCGGCACCGAAGCGGCCATCGCGGACATCGGCCGGCAGCTCGAAGGCGAAGGCGTCACCGTGCACGCGCTGCGCACTTCGCACGCGTTCCACTCGCATCTGGTCGATGGCGCCGTCCAGCCGATGATCGACGCGATGGGGCGCGTGCGCCTGCATGCGCCCAAGATCGCCTATCTGTCCAACCTGACCGGCAACTGGATCGGCCCGCACGAGGCACAGAGCCCCGAATACTGGGGACGCCACCTGCGCGGCACGGTCCGCTTCGGCGACTGCCTGGGCCATCTGCTGCGCGACACCGGCTGCGCGCTGCTGGAGGTGGGCCCCGGCCAAGCCCTGGCCGGCTTCGCGCGGCAGCACGAGGCAAGCGCGCCCGGCCGCGTCATCGTGTCGTCCTGCCGCCACTCCCACGACGCGGCGGACGACGATGCCGTCGCCCTGAACGCGCTGGGCCGCCTGTGGACGGCCGGCGCAGCGGTGGACTGGCGCGCGTTCTACGGCGCCGAACGGCGCCGGCGCGTCCATCTGCCGACTTACCCGTTCGAACGGCAGCGCTACTGGATCGAGCCGCCCGGCGCCGCTCCCGCCCCCGCCGCCCTGCCGGCGGACCCGGCAACCCCGCAGGCGCTGGAAGACTGGTTGTACCAGCCGCGCTGGGTGCGCACGGCGCCCGCCGCGCCCCTGCCGGCCGAGTACGCCGGCGCCTGGGCCATCGTCGGCGGCTCGGGCGAGCAGGTGGCCGCCCTGGCCGACACGCTGGCCGATCTCGGCCAGACGGTCGAGTGCGTCGGCAGCGCCGCGGCCCTCGGCACGCCGGACCCGGCGCTAAGCACCGTCATCTCGCTGGACGGCATTGATCCGGATATGCCGCCCCCCGACCTCTACTATCGCGCACTGGCGCTGCTGCATGGCCTGAGCCGCCGCAGCGCGCCCACCACCGTGCTGTTCGTGACCCGGCGGGTGTTCGCGGCGACGCCGCAGGAGCGCGCAATCGACCCCGAGCTGGCCGGCATCGTCGGCCTGGCCGTCACCGCGCCGCAGGAATATCCGCAGCTCAGCTGCCGCGTGATCGACCTCGATGCGGCCGCGCTGTCGCTGCTCGGCGGCGCGCACGCCCCGGCCCTGCTGGCCGAGGCGCTGCCGCAAGCGGCGCCCTGGATCGCCTACCGCGGCGCGCAGCGCTGGGTGATGACGTTCGAGCCGGCCCCGCTGGCACCGGCCCAGCCGGAACTGGCGCCTGCGCTTGAGGGCAACTACCTCGTCACGGGCGGGCTCGGCAAGATCGGCCTGCTGATCGCCGAATTCCTGGCGCGCCGCGGCGCGGCCACGGTGGTGCTGTCGGGCCGCAGCGGCATGCCGCCGCGCGAACAATGGGACGACAGCGCCGATCCGCGCATCGGCCGGCTGCGCATGATCGAAACCATGGGCACCAGGGTCGTGATCTGCAGCGGCGACGGCGGCGTGGCGGCCGACGTGGCGCGGATGGTCGCCGAGGCGCGCGCCGAAGCCGGCAAGCTGCACGGCGTGTTCCATGCCGCGGGGCTGACGGGGGCGCCGTATTTCCCCGGCTTCGCGCACATCGGCCGCGACGTCTCCGAAGCGCATTTCGCGGCCAAGCCGCGCGCCGCCCGCCTGCTGGCCGACGCGCTGCGGGACGATCCACCCGAGTTCATCTGCCTGATGTCGTCCATCTCGGCGGTGCTGGGCGGGATCGGCTTCGGCCCGTACGCGGCCGCGAACGCCATGCTCGATGCGGCCGCGGCCCAGGGCGGCGGCGCCACGCGCTGGATCAGCATCAACTGGGATGGCTGGACCTTCGACACCCATGGCGCAGATCGCGGCGAGCCGCTGATCCGCCCCGACGACGGCATCGACGTGTTGGAACGGGTGCTGGCCACACCCGACATCAACCGGCTGATCGTCTCGGTGTCCGCGCTCGGTCCGCGCCTGCAACGCTGGCTGCAACCGCAGAGCGCGGTGGCGCCGTCCAGACCCGCGGCCGCCGAGTCGCACGAGCGGCCCCGCATGTCGACTGGCTTCGCCGCGCCCAGCCCCGGCCTGCAGACGCTGATCGCCGATCTCTGGCGCGACTTGATGGGCATCGACCCGGTCGGGGCCGACGACAATTTCTTCGAGCTGGGCGGCCATTCGCTGCTGGCGATCCAGGTCGTCTCGCGCCTGCGCGAAGCGCTGCAGCGCGACCTGCCGGTACGCATCCTGTTCGACCATCCCACGGTGGCCGAGTTGTCCGCCGCGCTGGACGTGCAGCCCGACCCCGAACTGGCGCGGCTGCTGGACCGGATCGAAGCGATGCCGGATGCTGAAGTGGTCGCGCTGCTCGGTGAAAGGGGGCCGGCGTGAGCCTCGCGCAACGCCTGGCCAGCCTGTCCCCCGAACGGCGCGAATTGCTCGACAGGCTGGCCCGCCCGGACCGGATCACGCGCGCCGGCCTGCGCGAGGAACAAGCCTCGTTCGAGCAGGAGCGCCTGTGGTTCCTGCAACAGCTCGAGCCGGACGACACCTCGTATCACCTGCACATGCAGCTGGCGCTGCCGGTGGAGCTGGACCGCGCCGCCTGGGACGCGGCGTGGCGCTATCTGGTAGAGCGCCACGAAACGCTGCGCACCCGGTTCATCGAACGCGACGGCGTCCCGTTCCAGGTGATCGGGGACGCGGACGTGGCGCCGATGCCGGTGTTCGACCTGTCGGGCGAGCCGGTCCCGGCGCAACAGGCGCAGGCGGCGCGCCTGGCGCGCGAGCAGGCCGAGGCACCGTTCGATCTGACCCGCGGCCCCCTGTTGCGCACCGCCCTGCTGCGCATGGCCGGCGGGTGGATACAGCTGCTCACGATCCACCATATCGTGGCCGACGGCTGGTCGATCGACGTCCTGATGCGCGACCTGAACGCCGCCTATGAGGCCCTCTCGCAGGGCCGGGAAGTGCCGCTGGCGCCGCCGCGCGTGCAGTTCGCCGACTTCGCCCGCTGGCAGCGCGCGCAGCTGAGCGGCACTCATCTGGACGAACTGCTGGCGTTCTGGCGCGGCTATCTCGATGGCGCGCCGGAACTGGCGCTGCCGACCGATCGCGCGCCGCCACCCATCCCCACCCGCCGCGCGCACGTGCGCACGCGCATGCTGGCCGCGCCCCTGCGCGATGGCCTGTACGCGTTGGCGCGCCGCGAGGGGGCCACCGTGTTCCAGGTGCTGCTGGCGGCCTTTGCCACCCTGCTGCATCGCTACACCGGCCAGACCGATCTCGTGCTCGGCACGCCGGTGGCCAACCGCGCCCCGGCGCAAGTCGAGGACCTGATCGGTTTCTTCCTCAACACCATCCTGCTGCGCGTGCGGCTGACGTCCGAACAGAGCTTCCTGCAGGTGCTGGCCGCCACGCGCGAAGCGAGCGTGGCGGCCTATTCCGGCCAACAACTGCCTTTCGCCAGGCTCGTCCAGCACCTGCAGCCGCGCCGCGCGCTGGGCCACAATCCCCTGTACCGGGCCACGGTGCAGTTCTTCAAGTCCAGCCACAGCGCAGCGCGGACCAGCGCGGTGCGCGAGGAGATCGGCTATCAGCGCACCTCCACCAACGTCGATCTGGCGCTCGACCTGTTCGAAAGCGGAGAAGGGTTGCTGAGCCGCTTTGAATTCAATCTCGACGTGTTCGACGACGCCACCGTCGCACGCCTGCTTGATCACTGGGAACGCGTGCTGGCGGCCGTGCTCGCGTCGCACGACCAGCCGATCGGCACGCTGCAACTGGCCAGCCCCGCCGACCAGGCGCAGCTGTGCGCCTGGGCCGGGCAGGCGGAAGCGCCGCGCGCCGGCTGGGTGTTCGAGAACTTCGGCGAGCGTACCGCGCTGGCCGCCCCGCACGCCAGCCTGAGCTACGCCGAACTCGACCGCCGGTGCGGACGGCTTGCCACGCTCATGCGCGCGCGCGGCGCCGGTCCCGAGCGGGTCGTCGCCATCCGGCTGGCCGATGGACTCGACACCGCCGTCGCCATCCTGGCGGCATGGCGGGCGGAGGCGGCGTTCGTCTACCTGGACCCGGCGCTTCCCGCCCGGCGCACGGCGGCGATCCTGGCCGATGCCGCCCCGGTCGCGGTGCTCGACGACGCGTCCTGGTGGCAGGAGCTCATGCCGGATACGCCGGCGATGCCCGCCCGGCCGATCCCGCCGCAGCGCCTGGCGGCGGTAGTCTATACCTCCGGTTCGAGCGGCGTGCCGAAAGGCGTGCTGATCGAACACGGGGCCCTCGCCAACCAGGTTCGCTGGCTCAAGACGGCCCTGGATCTGACCCCGGCCGATGTGGTGCTGCAAAAATACTCCTTCAGTTTCGATGCCGCGCTGTCGGAACTGCTGGGCGGCCTGGCCGCGGGCGCCGAAGTCGTCCTGGCCGGCGACCATGGGCGCGATGTCGACGAACTGGTCCGCATTATCCGCAGCCGCGGCGTGACGCTGCTCGATCTCTTCCCTTCGCTGCTGGCCGTGCTGCTCGATCACGAGGGCTTTGCCGGCTGCACCACCTTGCGCCGCATCCTCGTCGGCGGCGAAGCGCTGCCCGCGGCATTGGCCGCGCGGCTGGCGCAGGCGCTGCCCTCGGTCCAGCTCATCAACGCCTATGGTCCGACCGAGGCGACGATTACCGCCACCGCCGCGCATCTGGCGCGCGACGCGACGCAGCTGGCGGCGCCGCCCATCGGCCGTCCGATCGCCGGCAACACCGCGTATGTGCTGGACGGCGCCATGCAACTCGTGCCGCCGGGCCTGCCTGGAGAATTGCATCTGGGCGGGGCGGGACTGGCGCGCGGCTATCTGAACGACGCGGCGCTGACCGCACGCCGCTTCATTCCCAATCCGTTCGGGCCGGGCCGCCTGTACGCCACCGGCGACCGCGCGCGCTACCGCGCCGACGGCCAGCTCGACTACCTCGGCCGGACGGACCAGCAGGTAAAGCTGCGCGGCTATCGCATCGAGCCCGGGGAAATCGAAACGGCGCTGGCGCGCCACCCCACCGTGCGCGCCGCGGCGGCCACCTTGATGCGCTTGCCCTCGATTCCACACGCGCACGCCGCACTGCTGCAGTGGCGGCTGGAGCAGCTCACCCCGTCCGGAGCGCAATTCCTGTATCGCTTCGACACCGACCAAGACCAGATCCGGAGCCAGACCATGTGGCGCAACACCCCCCAGTTCGCTCTCTACCTGAACTTCCTGCAGCCCGGCTTCGCCCCGGCGCCGCAGCCGGCGCAGCGCAATTGGCTGCTGCAGCGCACGCTCGACGAAGCCGTCGCCGATCTGACGGCGATTGACGCCATCGCCCGCCGGTGCGTCGCCGGGTCGGCCCGGCCCGAGATGGGCGAGAGCTGGGTGGCCAGCGCGGCCGCATGGTCGGAGCGCGAGCTGCTGATCGACGGCCAGCAGGTGATGCAGGACTGGGAGCGGCCCCTGATGCGGGCGCTGGCCGGAGCGGCGGCCGGGTCCGGCGGCGACGTCGCCGAGATCGGTTTCGGGATGGGCATCTCGGCCACGCTGGTGCAGCAATACGGGGTGCGCTCCCACACAATCGTCGAGTGCCATCCGGACGTCCTGGCACGACTCGG
Organism: Massilia frigida; assembly: GCF_011682175.1. Classification (GTDB taxonomy): domain Bacteria; phylum Pseudomonadota; class Gammaproteobacteria; order Burkholderiales; family Burkholderiaceae_D; genus Telluria_A; species Telluria_A frigida. The sequence goes on along the minus strand of NZ_WHJG01000012.1, from coordinate 74,856 downwards.
CCGCTGGCGCGCGCAGCGCCCGGACGCCGCCGTCACGGTCGTGCCCACCCGCTGGCAGGACTGGGCCTTCGAGCCCAGGTCCTTTGACGGCGTGCTGTTCGACACCTACCCGACGTCCGAGGACGAGTACAGCGCCGAGGTCGCCGCATCACCGACGTTCGCGGCATCGTTCTTCCCCGCCGCCCAGCGCATGTTGCGGCCAGGCGGCGTGTTCACCTACTACACCAACGAGATCGACTCGCTGTCGCGGCGCCACCAGCGGCTGCTGCTGGAACACTTCTCCTCGTTTTCGGTCGGGCTGGTGCGGGGCCTGCGCCCGCCTGCCGACTGCCAGTACTGGTGGGCCGATTCGATGGCGATCGTGAAGGCGGTGAAATGAGCCCGGCGCACGAAAAGCTGCGCGCGTTGTGGCTGTCGCGCCTGCCCGCGTGCGATGAGCGGCTGGTCGCGTTCGTCGTACCCGCCAGCGGCATGGAATGCGATCCCGAACTGCTGCGCGGCTGGCTGCGGGAATCGCTGCCGCATTACATGATCCCGGATCGGATCTGCGCGCTCGCCGCCCTGCCGCTCAACGCCGCCGGCAAGCTGGACCGGGGCGCGCTGCCGCTGCCCGACCAGCCGGTGTCGGCCGCGCGGCCCTTGCGTGTCCCGCAAACGCCGGTCGAGCAGGCGATCGCCGCGCTGTTCGCGCAAGTGCTGGGCGCGCGCCCGGACAGTATCGATCAGGATTTCTTCGCCGATCTCGGCGGGCATTCGCTTGCCGCCACGCGCCTGGCCACGCTGATCCGCCGCGAATGGCCAATCTCGTTTGCCCTGCGCGTGGTTTTTGAAAGCCCGACGGTTGCCGCGCTGGCGGCGTATGTGGAGCACGCCTGCATCGACGGTCCGGCCGGCGGCGCCATTCCGCGCCAGCCGAGACAGACCGGCGCCGAACCTGCAGCACCGGGTCGCCCCGTCGCACATCCGTTCACCTGAACAATTCACGCCCATCGCGTATCAACCGCCCTCCGCGCTGCCGGTTTCGCAGCCATCCTTCGATCCCCGCAATTGCCGCGCCATCGAAAACGCCACCAGTGCGGCCAACCAGAACATCCCTGTGGTGCGCTCACTGAACAAGCGTGCCACCCGGGCCTCGTCGTGGTTCTATCGCGTTGTTGAACGCAGCGCGTATTTCCCGTGCCGGGCATAGCGGCAGTGACGACATTCGGGCACGTTAATTACGACGGGGGCATTGCCCACAATCGGACACGGACTGATCCATAGCGAAATCGGCCGCTCCCAGGTTGTTCTTTATTAAACAAAAAAGCCGTACCGAACCCACTGCCTCTCGCGTGGGGCCGGGTACGGCTTCTCGTTTTTAGTGGCTAAGAACGTGCGCTATCGTCCAGTTGAGCGGCTTGGCCGCTTGGTCCCAGCCGCCGGCACCTCGGCTTGAGCAGCCGGCATCCGGGTTCGCGATTGATAGCCGGGATGGTGCGATGCAGCTAAGCTACAATACTTGTCCGCTTAAGCTACCGAATGCTCCATGTCCACTCCCGTCCTGCAAACCCGCCTGCCCGCCGTCGGCTACACTGTCTTTTCGCTGATGTCGGCGCTGGCCAGCGAGCACGGCGCGGTCAACCTGGGCCAGGGCTTTCCCGATTTCCCCTGCGAACCGGCCCTGCTCGACCACGTCGACGCCGCCATGCGCGCCGGCCACAACCAGTATCCGATGATGACCGGCGTACCCGCATTACGCGACGCCATCGCCGCCAAGATCGCCGCCCTCTACGGCGCGCAATACAACCCCGCCAGCGAAATCACCGTCACCGCCGGCGCCACCCAGGCCCTGACCACCGCCATCCTGTGCTGCGTACACCCGGGCGATGAAGTGATCGTCATCGAACCGGCCTACGACAGCTACCTGCCCGCCATCACCCTGGCTGGCGGCGTCCCGGTGCCGGTCGCGATGGAACTCGGCGAACAAGGCTACACGGTCCCGTGGGACCAGGTCGCCGCAGCCGTCACCCCGCGCACCCGCCTGATCGTCATCAACACCCCGCACAACCCGACCGGCGCGATCCTGCGCGCTCCCGACCTGCACGCCCTGGGCGGCATCGTGCGCGGCAGCGACATCCTGATCCTGTCCGACGAAGTCTACGAACACATGGTCTACGACGGCGTGCGCCACGAGTCGGTATGCCGCTATCCGGAACTGGCAGAGCGCAGCTTCGTCGTATCGAGCTTCGGCAAGACCTATCACGTCACCGGCTGGAAAATCGGCTACGTCGCCGCACCCGCCAGCCTGATGGCCGAGTTCCGCAAAGTCCACCAATACAATGTCTTCAGCGTCAACACGCCAATGCAGCACGGCCTGGCCACCTACATGGCCGATCCGGCGCCCTACCGCGACCTGCCGGCGTTTTACCAGCGCAAGCGCGACCTGTTCCGCGACGGCCTGAAAGGCTCGCGCTTCACGTTGTTGCCAGCCGACGGAACTTATTTTCAGTGCGTCAAGTATGAGGCGATTTCGCCTATACTAGAGTCGGATTTTGCACAATGGCTGACCACCGAAATCAAGGTCGCCGCCATCCCCGTGTCCGCGTTTTACAGCCAGGGACGGGAGTCCGGCATTGTGCGTTTTTGCTTCGCCAAGAAAGACGAAACCTTGCGCCTGGCGCTGGAGCGCCTGGCCAGACTTTGATTCACGGGGCTGGAACATCATCATGGCAATCAGGCGCATCACCTTGGCAGATCTGGCATTCGGCGAACCCCTGCGCTGGGATATTTTCAGCACGCCCTCCTCCAACCGTCCGCTGCTGCAAAAAGGCCAGGTGCTCGCCCCCGGCCAGCTCGACGACTGGATCGAAGCGGGACTGTATGCCGAGGCGTCGTCGCCGGTATCGGTGCTGCAATCGTTAAATCAAATTAACCGCCGCCTCGAACGCACCCTGATGGACTTGCGCGACCAGGGCAGCGCCGACCGCGAACTGCGCGCCATCGCCCAGGACCTGATCGCCACCGTCGAACGCGATGCCGACGTCGCCCTGGCGGCCATTTTCCTGAACCAGATCGCCGGCGCCTATGCCGTGCGTCATTGCACCGAAACGGCCGTGGTCGCCTGCCTGATCGCGCGCGCCATGCAAAAGACGCCCGCCGAACTGCTGGTGATCACAGCGGCGGCCCTGAGCATGAACGTGGGCATGGTGCGCCAGGCCGACCAGTTCCAGAACAAGGATGGCGCCCTGTCGCACGAAGAACGGGCACTGGTGCGGCGCCATCCGTCGGCCAGCGTCGAGATGCTGCGCTTCGCCGGCGTCAGCGATGAATCCTGGCTCGACCTGGTGCTGATGCATCACGAAAATGACGATGGCAGCGGGTATCCAGCCGGCAAGCTGGGCGACGAGATTTCGCAAAACGCCAAGCTGATCGGGCTGGCCGACCGTTATTGCGCCTTCGTTTCGGCGCGCAATTACCGGCGTTCCCTGCTGCCGCCGATGGCGCTGCAACGTTTATCCGTAGGTAATGAAATGCCGTACGACCAGATCGTGCTCGGGCACTTCGCCACCCAGATCGGCGCCTATCCGCCCGGCACGCTGGTGCGGCTGGAGAATGCGGAGCTGGGCGTAGTGTCGCGCCGCGACGAGGACGGCGCGGGTCTGGCAGTCCATGTGCTGCGCTCGGCCGACGGCAAGAGCCTGCCCGAGTCGCAGCAGCGCATGACCAGCCAGCCGGGCTGTGCAATTGCGGAAGCCCTGCATGAAGACCATGCGAAATTGCGCTTTCCGATGAAGCAGATCTGGGGCGAACTGGCGACCTTGTAGCGCTTGCCTCAGGCTGCGACGCGTTTTTCCATGAAGATGCTCATCGGGTCATCCTTGTAGTCGCCATATGGTCCCCGCCGCGCATAGCCGCCCGCTGCATACATTCCCAGCGCCTCGGGCTGGAACGGTCCGGTTTCCAGCCTGAACACCTGACAGCCGCACGCCATGGCCCGCGCTTCGAGCAGTGCCATGAGCCCCCTGGCCACGCCTTGCCCCCGGCCCTGCGGGCTGACATACAGGCGTTTGACTTCGCCAAATTCAGGGCCGAGAACGATCGCCCCGCAACCGATGGCCTGGCCCGTACTCGCCCGCGCCACGGCAAACAGCACATGCGATTGCTTCAACGATGCCAGGTCCAGCGCATACCGGCACTCGGGCGGGTACAGGCTGTCCTGGTAGGCATCGAGTTCGGCGATGAGGGCGATCACGTCAGGCTGGTCGGGAGATTCGATGGCGATGGTCATGGCTGAACAAGGAAGTTGACGTAGGAGAATAATAATACGTCAAGTTTCCAAACGTCGCAGGGCCGGGGCGTTTCAGCGGCCCAATGCGCCCACCTTGCGCTCGACAAAGCCCTGCAACTCCGGCGACAGATTCCCCGCCGCCCTGGCGCGCTGGAACGCCGCCAGCGCTTCCGGCAGCCGCTTCTCCGCCTCCAGCGAGATTCCCAGTCCCATCCACCAGACACTATTGTCGGGCGTGCCGCGCAGCGCGGCCTGATACTGCTCCACCGCCTCCTGGTGGCGCCGCTCGCGCTGCAACGCCCCGGCCAGGAAGCCGTGGTACTCGCCATTGCCCACAGCAGCCGGCAAACTCGCCATCAGGGTCCCGACCCCGGACGCGCCGCTGTCGATCTGCATGCGCGCCAGCAGCATCGCCAAGGCCGGCTGCCTGGCATCGAGCGCCAGGCCGGCCTGCAACAAACGCATCGCCTCGGCGCTGCGGCGCTGTTCGATCAGGATGCCGACCAGCGTCTGGCGCGCCGCCTCATGGCGCGCATCGATGCCAAGCGCCTGCTCCAGCTGCGCCACCGCCTCGGTCACGCGCCCCTCCTGCAAGGCGGCCAGCGCGCGCCGGTAAGCACCCTCGGCGCCCTGCCCGCCCACCGCCTGGCGGCCTTCCTGGGGCGCCAGCGCCACCGTTTTTGCGTGGGCCGCAGGAACGGCTGGTTTGTCCTTGAGCGGCGCCGCACTGGCCTCGCGCGGCGGCGCGCCTGGCGTCTCGTCCTTGTGCGCGACCGGCTTCGGCCGCGGCACCGCTTTCTCCGCGACCGCCGCAACTTGCGCCAACCCGTCCTGGCGCACGGCCGGCTTCGCTTTTTCCACCACCGCCGCAAGCTGCTGCGGCGGCGGCGTGGTCGCCACCGTCGCCACCTGGGGCACTTGCACGGCTTCCGGCATCGGCAACTGTTCCGGCGGACTGATCACGACCTGCGCTACCGACGCGGATGGCACCGCCACCGGCGCCACCGGCTGCTGGTGCAGGAAACGCCAGCCAATCGCCGCGCCCGCACCCAGGATCAGCACCCCGGCCAGCGCGCCCATCACCAGCGGCAGCGGCACGGCGCGCTCGCCCCGCCCCACCGGCCGGATATCGGCCGGCGCGCCATCGGTACCGGGCGAGCCGCGCTTGTCGAGGTCTTGCAGCATCTTGTTGATCAGACTCATGTGTTCAAGGCCCAGGTAAGTCCGCCGCCCGCCGCCAGGGCCAGCGCCAGCGCGGCAAACCAGGGCCACCGACGGCGCCTGGCGGAAATGGTATCGCGCACCGCTTCGCTCACATGGCGGCGGCTCACTTGCTGCTTGCCCTGCCCGTAGCACAGCATCAGCGCCTTGTGCGCGAGGATGTTGACCAGCCGCGGAATGCCACCGCTGGCCGTGTACAGCGCGCCCACCGCCTGCCGGCTGAACAGGCGCGCGCCGGTAAACCCGGCCACCCGCAGCCGGTGCGCCAGGTAATACTCCACATCGTCGCGGGTCAGCGGTCCCAGATGGTAGTGAAAGGTGATGCGCTGGGCCAGCTGGCGGATCGACCGCAGGGCCAGGTTGCGGTTCAGCTCGGGCTGGCCGAACAGCACGATTTGCAGCAGCTTGCGTTTTTCGGTTTCCAGATTGGTCAGCAGGCGCAGCGCTTCCAGGCTGTCGATGGGAATCGCCTGCGCTTCGTCCAGGCACAGCAGCACGCGCTTGCCCTCATTGGCCAAGGCCAGCAGCCTGTTCGTGATGGCCTTGATCAACTGATGCTGGTCGACATTCGTGTCCAGCACCACTTCCAGTTCGTCGGCCAGGGCCAGCATCAGGGTGCGCGGCTCCAGATACGGGTTGGGAATGTAGGCGGTGAAGAAAGCGTCGCCCAGGGTCGCCATGAACTTGCGGCACAGCAGCGTCTTGCCGGTGCCGACTTCGCCGGTGATCTTGATGAAGCCTTCGCCATTCCGGGCGGCCACCAGCAGGGTATTGAGCGCTTCCTGCGAATCCGGGCTGGTGAAAAAGAAACTCGTGTCCGGCGTGATGCCGAACGGGACTTCGCGCAGGCCGAAGTGCGAGGTGTACATGTCAGCGGCGCCCCGCCGCGTTCGGGTCCAGGTCGTCGAAGCGGCGGCTGGTGTCGAGCAAGTCCTGGTTCCAGCCGTTGGGGCCGTCGACGATGGTCGGCTTGATCAGCACTACCAGCTCGCGCTTCTGGTTGACGTTGGCCTTGTTGCGGAACAGTCCGCCGATCAGCGGCACGCTGCCCGCGCCCGGCACCTGCGAGCCGTCGGCGGTCGAGGATTGGCGCATCAGGCCGCCAATGGCCACCACCCGCCCATCCTGGCCGCGCACCATGCTGTCGATTTCCGAGGTGGAGGAAGCCGCCAGCGGCAGGCTGAGATTGCCGGCGCTGCCCAGGCTGACGGACTTGTTGATCGTCGTCACCTGGCTGACCGAAGGATGCACGTGCAGCAAAATATTGCCCTTGTCATCGATCTGCGGGGTCACGTCGAGCACCACGCCGGAAAAGAAGGGTTGCAAGGTCACGCTCGGGCTGACCGTATTGTTGTTGTCGCCCGTGCTGGTGGTGGTCGACACGCCGGTCACGTAAAACTCGTCGGTGCCGATCTTGAGCACGGCTTTCTGGTTGTTGATCGTGGCAATGCGCGGACTCGACAGCACGTGGACGGTGCCCTGCGATTCCAGGAAGGAAATCAGCGCGGCAAAATTGCTGGTCTGGAAGGCCAACCCGAACATCGATCCGGCCGCCGAAGCCGCGTTCGAGAGCAGGAAGCCGGTGCTGGCGGCAATCGTCTTGCCATCGCTGATGATTGGTGGCTGGCCGGTGCCGAACGGCAGCGGCGCCAGGGTGGTGCCGGGCGTGAGGAAACCGGTCGAGACGCGGTTGCCGTGCGAGCCGGGGAAGGACGCGAACGAGGCCCAGTTGATGCCGCTCTGGTAGCTGTCGTTCAATTCCACTTCAAGGATCTTGGCTTCCAAAATCACCTGGCGCCCAACCGACAGCTGGGTCGCTTTCAGGAACAGGTCGACATTGCGCAATTCCTCCGGCATGGCCCGGATCACCACCACGCCCGATTGCGGATTGACCACCACCGTGCGGCCATCTTCCTTCGCGCCGACAATCGCGACTATCGAGGCCTTGAGCTCGACCCAGAAATCGCTGTCCGAGGTGGTGCTCACGTTGCTGCTGTCGGAACGCTCGGTGGTGGCGCCGCTGCCGCCGCTCTGGTTGTTATTGCTGCTGTTATTGTTGCCCTGCCCCGAGCCGCCACTGCCGCCGCCGCTGTTGCTGGTGCCGGCATTGGCCACGGAAGTGGAGGTCACGCGCAGGTTCGACTTGCCCTTGCGGTTGCCCACCAAGTAGTTGACCTGGAACATGCGCGTCTGCATGGTGAGCGGCTTGATCGAGACGCGGTTGCCCTCGATCCGGTAATCGTAGCCGTACATTTCGCGCACCGCGTCGAGCGCTTCGGCCAGGGTCACGTCCTTCAGGTTGGCGCTGATGTTGCCGCCGACCTCGGGATGGACCAGCATGTTGTAGCGCGTGCCAGTGGCAATCGAATTGAAAAACTGCTGCGCCGGCACATTGTTGAAACTGACGTTGAAGCGTTCTTCGAGCGCCTGGCGCGACTTGGGCAATTGCCCGGCCAGCGCCGCCACCGGCGGCAGCAGGGCCGCCGCCACGGCGTCGTCGGGGCGCGCCGTGGCGGGCACGGGGCGCGCGGCGGCCGCCATCTGGGCGGTGATGTTGTCGTAGGTGTCGCGCTTGGGCGTGGCGTTGCAGCCGGCCAGGAGCGCGGCGCTTGCCATCATGGTTGCCATCACGAGGTGTTTATGCATGCTGTTGTCAGTCTCTCTCGTTATGCCGCTGCGGCGGTGGCGCCGGCGGGTACAGCCGCAATACGCGGCGGCTCTTGCCGTCCACCAGGACAACTTCGGTTTGCGTCATCTGGGCCACGCGCGCGCCCTTGAACTGGTCGCCCAGGCGCACGGTCTGGCCATCGATCACGGCCACGTGGCGCCCGCCGGGATGGCGCGCGATCAGCACCGATTGCAGTTGCGGCAGCGCTTGCGCCTGCGCCGCCGCCGGCACCGTTGCCGGGTCGCCGGCCGGTGCGTAGTAGCGCGGCGGCGGGCGGGTCGGGTCGGCCAGCGGCTGGGCCACGGCGGCCAGGGTTTGCAACGCCAGCGCGGCGGCGCACAGCAGCAGGCGCGGCTTCATAGCGCCATCCATTTCTTGTCCAGGCTTAGCGTGTACAACGTCAGGCTCAGGCGCGCATCCGGATACGCGTCGACCTCCAGATGGGCCTTGCCCCAGAACAGCTGGGTCGGCATGGCTTCGAGCGCATCCATGTAATTGATCATGTCCAGGTAATTGCCGCGCACCGTCACCTCGACCCCGTGCTGGTAAATGGCGCGGCTGGGAACGGATGGCGGCACGCTGGCGGCGGCCGGGGCCGGCGCCTCGGGCGGACGCGGATCGGACTCGAACGCGCCGTCGTAGGCCGTCACCGGCAAGCTTTTCAGGCCTACCAGGCGCAGCCGGCCATTGGCCTTGAGGATCGTTTCGAGCAGCGGTGCAATGCGTTCCGGCGCCACCAGGCTGTTGTGCGCCGTGCGCAGGCTGTCCGAGAGGGTGGCGCTGTTCGCCTTGAGCGCCTTCAGGCGCGCCTTGCTGGCCAGGTCCGGGTCGAGCGCGTGGGCTTGCACCAGGGCCGTGATTTCGGCATCGATTCCCTGCATATTGTTTTGTTGCTGGCTGATCTGGCTGCGCAAGGTTTTCTGGCGCGCGAACAGCGGGTCGAACAGCATGGAGAACATGATGAACACGATCACGCCAACGGTGGCGCCGAACACCATGGCACGCTCGCGCACGCTCATCGCATCGATTTTCAATTGCAGCTTGAGCAGGCGCGCTTTCATTTGGCGGTCTCCGCCTTGATCCTGGCTGCCACTTGCGCCAGCTCGGCGGGCGGGGCGGACGAAGCGACGGCCGATGCCGCCACCCGCTCAGCCGCCACATCCTGCAGGGTGAAATCGATATACGGCGCCAGCTGGGACGGGTCTTCCGACTCCTTGCCATCGACCTGCAAACGGGCGCGGCTGATTTGCAGGCTGGAAAAGCTCTTGCCCTGCATGGCCGGTTCGCGCGTGAGCCGGTTGACGTAGGCCGGCACCAGCTTGGCGTCGAGCGCCCTGCCCTGCAAGGCGATGCGCGATTCGGCGCCGCCGATGCGCACCCCGGTCAGCCACAGCTCGCCCGTGGACTGGCGCGCCAGCGCCTTGAAAAAGCGCGAATAGCCCTTGCGCGCGTCGCTCATGGACTTGCCGTTGAGCACAGCGGCCACCTGGTGCAGCGCGGCCAGTTCGGCTTCCGCGCTGGCGATCTCGTTATCGAGTTCCTTGCTTTTCTGGCGCGGGGCGAATTCCACCATGGCGCTGGCCTGGCGCTTCTTTTTCAGGTCCAACTGCTCGGCGCCGGCGGCCGCTTCCGCTTCGAGCACGGACACGCTGTGGCGGCCCATGATCACCAGCGCCAGGGCGCCGGCCACCAGCACGCCGAGCGCGAGCAGCATGGCGCTGGACGTGAAGACCTTCTTCTGTGTGAGAAATTCGGGGTTGAATAGATTGATCTGCTGGCTCAAGAGGCGGCCTCCTCTTGCCGCAGCGCCGCGCCCAGGGTCAGGAAGAAGCGCTGCTGCTGGGCCAGCGCAGCCAGTTCCGGCACGCCGCCCAGATCCAGCACCGAGGCCAGGTCGAGCGATTCGACCTTGGTGTACAGATTGCTGGACAGGTATTCGTCAAGGCCGCTCGCGCCGGTCGGCGCCAGCACCAGTTTCGAGACATTGATGAAGTTGTACTGACGGTCGAAATGGTCGAGCGAGCGCTGCAACTCGAGGGTGATCTTGTCGTAGCACACGTGCTTGCGATCATGATCGCTGTCGAGCAATTGATCCAGAGTCACATCGATGCGGCGCGCCAGGTACAGCTCGCCCTTGTAGGTGACGGTCAGCAAGCCCCCGTCGGTGCTGAACGAGAGCATGGCCACGCCGCGCCCTTCCGGTTCGAGCAAGGCCGAGATATTTCGCTGCGCCATTTCGGGAATGTCGATCACGGCCAGCGGCACGCCGGCATCGACGAAGCGGTTCTGGCGGCTTTCGATCAGGCTGTTGCGTGCGGCCACGGCAAACAGCGACTGGCTGCGGCCCTGGGCTTTATCGGTGGGAATATCAAGCACGTCGATGCTGGCCTGGTCGGCGGGAAAGTCGAGCATGTCTTTCAGGCGCCAGCGCACGGCGGTGCGCAGCTCGTCGGCCGGCACATTGGGCGACTCCACCGACAGCAACTGGTATTCGCCGGCGCCGAGCACGGTCGAGCAGCGAAAACTACTGGCGTGCAAGTCCTTGCCCGTCTTTTCCAGCATGTCCGGGCCGCCACCCTTGTCGGCGGGGTAAAACGCGGCCAGCGCCACGCGCGGCAGGCCCTCGGCCTGGCGCTTGACGCGGGCGGCGAACACGCCCTCGCCATGCAAGGCGATTGCCAGCAAGCCATCCTTCTTCTTTGATCTCGAGAAAAATCCCATGCCCGCAATCTCTATCAATACAGCGCGCGAAGTTCGCCCGGTAGCGTCTTGATTATATTCAAGTTTCGCCGCGATTTAACACGAAATTTGCGATCGGCAACTAAAACCGTCTTATTTCCACCGCATAGCCGTAGCAGGATGGAATGTACTTTACACGAAGCCATCAAAAAACTTCGCGGATGTAAATCAGCGGCGTCGGTTTGTACACGCCGAAGGTCAGCTTGCCGGCCGCCGCCGGCAGCCAGGCCGGCTGGTTGACGCTCACGTTCACGCTGCCGGTCTTGTTGGTCGGCGCGAACTTGAACTTCACCAGGCCGTCGACCATCTTCGCATTGCCGAGCGTGGCCTTGGGATCGGGAAGCGGCGTGCCCGTGCTGCACGCGGCCATGTTTTTCAGGCATTGCGAATAGCTCAGCACCAGCTGGCTGGCGGTGACGCTGTGCGGGAAGGACACCACGCCCGAGCCGGCCACCGGCGTGGCGACGATGCTGATGCTGTCGGTACGGCTGTCGGCCCAGCGCCCATCGCTGGCCGTGGTGCCGGTCCAGTATTGGGCGCGCATCACGACCGGCAGCGCCAGCAATTCCGAACCGAAGGCGTTTTCGACCAGCAAGCGTCCGCGTACGATCTTGGTGGCGCCCTCGACTGACAGGCCGGAGCGGCCCGAGGTGACCAGGTCGGCATCGCTGGCGCGCAGGTAGATATCGACCGCCGCCATGCTGCTGGCCGCAAAATCGAAACTCGGCCAGACCGTGGCGCTGCCCTGCACGAACACGCTGGCGGCGTTGGCGATCGGGCTCGGCGTCAGCGTGCCCGAGGCGGCCAGGGTCAGCCCGCCCAAGGCAGTGTAGGGCAGCAGCTTGGGCGACTTGACGAACTTGCCCTGGTAAAACTTGGTGATATTGCCCGCGGCATTGTAGGCAGTCACGATGGTCTGGATCGGCTGCTTCGAGTAATGCAGCCCGATATTCTGGCAATTGAGCGGATGCGGCGCGGCACAAAAGATCGCGATCGGCACGGCGGTGCGGAAATGGTCAGGGTAAAAGCGGCCCAGGGCGACGCCATCGCTGGCCACATCCTCAACCCCGAGATACGTGCCGCCATTCATGTGCACGCTCACGTTGACGATGCCGGCCTCGGCGAACGTGAAGTTCGCGCCCGTGGCCGCGCCCGCGCTGAAGGCCCCGAAACTGCCCTCCACCTTGGGCACCGGGTCGCCCGGCTCGCTTGCCATGTCGGCGAACGGCAAGGTGTCCGAATTGGGGTCGCCGGGGATGGCGAAATTGGTGGAATCGATGGTCGGCGTGGTGAGCAGCTCCACCCCTTGCGGCGTGGTTTCCTGGCCAAAATTGGGGGTCGGGCTGCTGTCGGCCGCTTGCGCCACCACGTTCAGCGTAAAGCCGGCGCCAGCCTTCCAGAAGCGGCCGATGTCGGCCGTCATGTCGTCGGCGGCGACCGCGCCGGCCGGGTTGCTCAAGGGCGTGCTCAAGGCAAATTTATACGGCCTGACCACGAACTGGCCGCTGGTGCTGGTCAGGGCCACGGCGGACGCCGTTTCCGACAGAAACAGCTCGATCATGCCCACGTCGCCATACACGAACTGCATCAGCGCGCTGCTCGGCGAGCCGGTCGCAAACGCCATGGCGATGCCTTGCCACTGGGTCGCGCTTTGCAAGGCGGTGCTGGAAATGCAGGCTTTCAGCGCCACGCCCTTGAGTCTGGCCACACCGCCGGCGCCGGTAGTGGGATTGACGCAGCGAAACGAGAATTGCAGGGTCGGCGTGGACGATGGCGGCACGGCCGGTTTGAAGCTGCTGTCGACAAAGGTCACATACACGGGCGACTGCACTCCCGCCTGCAAGGTCGGCACGCTGAGCAGATTGCATTTGCCGGGAGTACCGAACGCGACCCCGACTTCGCACGGCATATTGGTAAACACATAGCGCGCACTGCTGAAGGTGATGGTATTGCTGGCGCTGTTATTGGCCATGTCATTATCGAACTGCAAGCCGCTGACGGTCGCGCTGCTGGTCATGCTGTTGGGTGCGGTGATGCCGATCCTGGCGGTGATGGTCAGTGCCGGCGCCGACTCGTTCACGTCGAGCGACTCGGCGCTGGTGCAGGTCACCACCTGGCCGCTGGCGGCGCAGCTCCAGCCGGTGCCGGACGAGGACTGGTACGTCAGGCCGTTGGCCAGGGTGTGCCTGACCGTGATCGGCCCGGCGTCCGGCAAGGGGCCCAGGTTGGTGACCGTGTGGATCAGGTTGACATTGCTGCCGCGCGCCGGCGTGCCCGTCAGCGCGATCGCCAGCGACAGGTCGGCCACGTCGACGTTCGGCACCGAGACGATTTCGGCGTTCAGCAAGACCATGTCCTGGCCCGACTCGTACAGCATGGAGGCGGTGGTCTGGCCGGCGAACAGCTTGGGGCTGGCCAGCAGGTAGGAATCAAAATCGATGCCGTATGACAGGTTGTCGACCGTGGCGCCGATATTGCTGGTGGAATTGAACTGGTTGCCGGTGGGATTGGCCGCGTCGACCATCTCGGAACCGTTGAACTTGAGGTTTTCGCCGCCGCCGGACAGCGAACTGTCGCCTTCCCAGGTCACGTGGGCGATGCGGCCGGTGGCGCTGCCCAGCGGCGATGGCGTCCTGAAATTGCTCAGGTTCAGGCTGACCTTGATATTGTCGGCGCCATAAGTGCGGATGTACTGGAAGCCCTCGTACAGATTGAGCACGCGGAATGTTTCGTTCGGCTCCGAATAGATCGCCAGCAGCGAAAAGCCGCCCACCACCCCTTCCACCCCGCAGTAGGTGGACGAGTTGTCGATGGTGAGATTGGAAAAGGTGTAGTCGGCATTACGTTTCGCCGTCACTTGCGCGGTCACGTCGACCGCGCCCGAAAAAAAATTGTAGCCGATGGTCGCGGTGGTGAAGCGGCGGTTGGCCGGCGCGCTCAGCGCCACCCCATCCATGCTCACGCTATAGTCGGGCGTGCTGCTCGACCCGGCCCAGTACAGGTGTGCGCTGACGATCTTGGCGGTGGCGGGAATGCCGGCCAGCTTGGCCGTCAGCACCCCGTTATTGATCGAGCAAGGGTTGCTGCCGTTAGCCCCGGTGCGCATGGTCTTCTGGGTGCCGGTGAAGTTCAGCCGCCCCGCGTAGCTCTTGAACAGCGCGATCGGCGTGTCGGCGCGGGCCGGCAGGCTGGCCAGCAGCAGGCCGGCGCCGCACCCAATCGCCAGCGCGGCGCGCCAGAACCTGTCGATGCGCTGCGTCATGGCTGCCCCGGCTCGCTGAATTCGACGTGCACCACGCGCTGCACATAGTCGATGTTGTTGGTCGGACTGGGGCAAGCGCCGCTGCCGGGGGTGTTGCAGGCCGTGCTCAGCACCGTGTAGCGCTGCAGCTTGCTGACCGTGTCGAGCGTGCGCGTGCAGATCACCGTCACCTTCATGGCGGCCAGGGTGCTGTCGGCCGGCATCGGAAAGGTGCTGCTGGCGCAGGCCCCATTGACCCGCGTGACCTGGTACACGCCCCATTCGGCGCCGGCACGCGCCGACAGGTAGGCGCGCGTACCCTGCAAGTCGAGCGCCGACGTGGTTTGGGCACTGGTGGCCAGGGTCACCATCGCCACCGCCAGCCCGGCCAGTACCACCAGCAGGAAGATGGCGGTGACCAGGCTCACGCCGCGCATGCGCCCCAGGTTCGGAAAGCGTTTCATGGGTTATTGTCCACGTGCACCACCTGGATCAGGCGGATGGCGCCGTCGCTGCCACTCGGCCGGCGCAAGGTCAACGTCAGGCGTACCAGCGCCGCGCGCGTATTGCCGACGACGGAATAATCGAATTCGCAGGACTCCACATTGGTCGCCAGGACCGCCGGCGCGGCGCTCGGCAGCGGATCCTGGACCGCCTTGAAGCCGTAGTTGGCGTGCCGGTACAGCATGCCGTTGGCGCAGCTGTAGGTGACCGGCTGGCCGGTCACCTGGAAGCGGTGCAGCGGATGGGCCAGGGGCGGATTTTGCACGGCGAAGGGATTCGCCGCCAAGGTGACGAGCTTGTTGGCCGCATCCACCGCCGTCACCTGGGCGCGGTTGGTCGGCACCGCCGCGTACACATTGGCCAGGTCGCCATCGATGGCCATGTTGTTGACCACCACGGTGTCGCCGGCCACGATCTGCTGGGTCCCGCCCTGCAGCGGGCCGACCACGCGGAAGTCGAGATCGGCGCTGTTGACGAAGTTCAGGTGCTGGCCGGCCTCGACATCCTCGGCGGCCAGGTAGCGCCCGCCCGTCTTGGTCGGCACGAACTCGATCGAGGTTTTCGCCGCGCCTGCCACGCGCACCGTGTTCGGCAGCGCCAGGCGGATTTCGCGCACCATGCGCCGCACGGCCGTGTCGGCCACGTCGGTCAGTTCGGCGCGGCCGGCGCTGTCGACATAGTTTTGCACCGGCAGGCGCAGGAAGGTGGCGACGATGCCGCCCAAAATGCCGGTGATGACGATCACGACGATCGCCTCGACCAGGGTAAAGCCGTGCTGGCGTGAACGCGGCGGCATCATGGCGGCGAATTCGGTGCGTAGCGCGCGCGGTAGCCGTCCAGCACCACCGTTTCGACATTGTTGTACGACACCGCCACCCGGATCCACAGGGCTTCCGATTGCGGCAAGCCGGCGCCCGCCGGTCCCAGCAGGCTGGTGGGCGTCACGGTCAGCCTGGCGGTGTAGCCGGGCAAGGGGATTTCCTGCCCGGCCGCGTCGCTCAGCTTGCCGGCGCTCAGGAAGGCTTCCGTTGCTGTGCCGTAGGCGGCCACATAATCGTTGACGTTGTCATACGGACGCGTGCCGCCGGCCTCGTTGCCGACGTTCTCGACCAGGGCGGCGCAAGCGGCCGGGCCAATCGCCGCGCCGTTGGCCGATTCGACCTGGTCGTCGGTGGCATCGCAAAAGGTAAAGCGGGCCAGCTGGACTTCTTCCATCAAGCCCTCGGCCAGCATCAGCGCCTGCTTGCGCACCAGCGGGTCGGCGCTGACCCGGGTGGTCAGGTTCATGGCGTTGAGGATGCCGGCCAGGCCGACCCCGATGATCACCATGAAGATGATCAGCTCGACAAAGCTGATGCCGCGCTGGTAAGCAAGGATGCGGGCGCGCTCAGTGCACATGGCCGGTATCGGCTTCCACCACCAGGGCGACGCTGCTGGCGCCGGACTTGACGGTCATGCTCATCCTGGTGAACAAGGCCGCGCCCACGTTGGCGGGACGGCCCAGCGCATCGTAGGAAAAGAAGGCGGTGGCGGGATTGCTGGTGTAGGTCACGCCGGGCGGATTGCCTTCGCAGGCCCAACTGGTCGAATTGCTGCAGCCGGCCAGCGTATTGGTGCTGGCGGTATTATTGGCGGAGGGAGACATGACGCGCTGGTTGGCGGCACAGCTGCCGTCGGCCTGGTACACGAAGCACAGCGCCACGCTGTTGCCGTCGAGCCGCACGAACACCGGGCGGTTCTGGGCGACGGCCACTTTCTGGCCATAGCGGATCAGGGAGCGGGCTTGTTCGGTAAAGGCGGCCGCGTCGTACACGGCGCGGTCGAAATAGCGGGTGGCGGCGGCGGCGCCGAGGATGCCGATGATCACCATGACCACGATCAGCTCGACCAGCGTGAAACCCTGCTGGAGAGGCTTGCCGTGGCGCCGGGGGATGCCGCTCATGGGGAAGTTGCCGGCCCGACTGGCGCAGCGGACAGCGGCCTTGGCCGCGATGCCCGTGTTTCTCTGCGCCAGTGAGCCAGTCACTCGGTACGGCTTAGCAGGACGTTGCTTTGACAGTGATCACCGGCGGGGTCGCATCGGTGGCCGGGGCCACTGGCGCGACGGCTGGCTTGTAGTGCACGTAGCAGTTCAAGCCCTTGACCGTGCCCGACACGCTCAGCGGCACGATCGCCACTTCGCCGGCAATGGTGGTCGGGGTATTGACCGAGCTTTGCGCGGTGGTGATCAGCTGGTAGTCGGTATCCTTCAAGCCGGCTGCTTCGAGCAGGGCGGCGTTGCCGGTCGGATACCCGTTGGCCACGGTCACCGCGGTGCCTTCGAGCGACACGGTCGCGCTTGGGGCGATCAGGAACTTGCCGTGCACCATGGCCGAGACCGCTTCCAGCGAACCCTTGGCAGCCTTCATGGTGGCGCTGCGGGCGTCACCGCCGAGGTCGGCGAATTTTGGCAGCGCGGTGGCCGCGAGGATGCCGAGAATGACGATCACAACGATCAGTTCGATCAGGGTGAAGCCGGCTTGGGTGGTGCGAATGAACTTACCGTGGGATTGCATTTTCATGTGGATCTCCAAATTCGATTTAAGCAGTGAAATGTGAGGTGCGTAACAGAAACACGACTACCGTATTCTTTAACGGCGGATTATCTATTAACTTGAGTAAGGGCAACGGTCCTTGTTTCTGGCGTACCACTCTGCTTGGCGGGGATTGTGGGCAAGCGAGAGAATTCTACCTTGAAGTGAATGCGATTCGCAGTGCCTTGTGGAAATTTCTTTTCCTTACTTATCAAGTAGACCAAGGTTTTTGTTTTCAGGTCGAAATACCAGTGGCCGGGAGCGACCTGGGCCGGGGTCGGCGCGAAGTATTCGCCGGCATAATTGCGTGGTTTTTCAGTCAGCCAATCGATCGGGTTTTTCCCAATGAGAGAGGGGATTTCGGCCTCCTTTCCACGGGCTTGCAATTGCCCCGTCTTGAGCAGCAAGGCAGTGCGCAGCACGCCTGCCAGCTGTTCCACTGCGGCCAGTTCGGCCTGTTCGCGATAGTAGAGCAAGCGTTGTAAAAGCACACCGGTCAACAGCGCGATCACCACCGTGCACACCGCCATTTCCAGCAGCGAAAAGCCGCTGGCGCGCACTGCGCTTGACGGAGTGGCAATCTGTCTCATTTATGCAAAGCCGCTTTGCCCAAGTCCCAGATCGGCAGGAAGATGCCCAGCGCCAGCACCAGCACCATCGCCCCCAGGAACACGATCATGATCGGCTCGATCTGGGCCGATAGCGTCTTGAGCTCATAATCGACTTCGCGCTCGTACATCTGGCCGATTTCATCCATCAAGTCGTCGAGCGAGCCGGTTTCCTCGCCCACCGCGACCATTTGCAGCACGATCGGCGTAAATACCCCGGCCGCCACCGCCGTGCGCAAGATGCTCTCGCCGCGCTCGACGCCATCGCGCATCTGTTCCACGCGCGACGACAGATAGGCATTGTCGACCGTTTGCGACACCACCGTGAGCGCCTGCACCATCGGCACCCCGCTCTTCATCGACAGCGCGAAGCTGCGCGCAAAGCGCGCCATGGTGCCTTTCAGGATGATTTTGCCGGCAATCGGGATGCGCAGGCGCACGCGGTCCCACCACATGCGGCCCTCGGTCGAATTGATATACGTGCGCCAGCCGAAAAACCCCACCACCGAGAGCCCCAGCAGCGCCGGCCAGAAGCGCACCATGAAGTTCGAACTGGCGATCAGGATGCGCGTCATCAGCGGCAACTGCGAATTGAAGCTCTCGAACACCTTCACGAACTGGGGAATGACGAAAATATTCACCACGATCATCGCCAGCAGCATGGCGATCATCACGAACATCGGGTAGCGCGTGGCGGTTTTCACCCGCTCGCGCATGTCGCGGTCGAATTCGAGGTGGTCGAACAGGCGCAGGAACACATCTTCCAGGCGCCCGGTCATTTCGCCCACGCGCACCATCGACAGGTAAAAATTGGAAAACACGGCCGGATGGCGGCGCATGGCCGCCGACAGTTCGCGCCCGGAATCGAGCGACTCGCGCAAATCCTTGATCACCTTGCCGAACGACTTGCTGATGGCCGACTCCTGCAGCCCGGCCAGCCCGCGCATGATCGGCACGCCGGATTTGAGCAAGGTGTAGAGTTGACGGCTGAATAACTGCACATCCATCGAGGTGACTTTTTTCTCGAACATGCGGTCGAGCCAGCTTTCCTCGTCGCCGCCGCTGGTGACGGCGCGGCTGGTCGGGCTGATGTCGAGCGGCGTGACGCCGTTGCCGAACAGCTGGTCGGCCACGGCCCCGCTATCGGCCCCCTCCAGCACGCCTTGCATCAGCTCGCCTTTGGCATTGCGTCCCTTGTAGGCGAAAAACGGCACGGTTTATTCCTCGATCTGGTTACTGATGCGCATCGCTTCGGACACCGTGGTGCGGCCCTGCACGGCCAGCTGCACGGCGTGGCGGCGCAGCGTTTCGCCCTGCATCTCGGCGTGCGCCGCTTTCAGGAAGTGGGCCGGATCGGGATGGTTGGCCGCATCGACCACGGCGCGCGTCATTTCCAGCAGCTCGTACACGCCGGTACGGCCGCGGTAACCCATGCCGTTGCAATGCGAACATCCTTTGCCGTGGAAAAACTGGGTGCTCTCGGCATGCTCGTGCAACTCCGCGCGCAGCCATTCACGCTCGGTCGGCGTCAGCTGGTAAGTAGTGGTGCAACTTTCGCAAATGACACGCACCAGGCGCTGCGCCAGCACCGCTTGCAGCGAGCTGCCCACCATGTAGCGCGGCACGCCCATGTCCATCAGGCGCAGCGGCGTGCTGGCGGCATCGTTGGTGTGCAGGGTGGAGAGCACCAAGTGGCCCGTCATGGCGGCGCGCAGGCCGATCTGGGCGGTTTCCTGGTCGCGCATCTCGCCGACCAGCACAATGTCCGGATCCTGGCGCAGTGCGGAGCGCAGCACGCGCGCGAACGACAGGTCGATTTTTTCGTTCACCTGCACCTGGTTGATGCCGGCCAGGCGGTACTCGACCGGATCTTCCACCGTGATCAGCTTTTTCTCGACAGAATTGAGTTCCGCCAGCGCGCTGTACAGGGTGGTGGTCTTGCCGCTACCCGTCGGGCCGGTAACCAGCACCAGGCCGTTGGGGCGCTGCACGATGGCGCGGAATTTTTCGACCAGGCGCGCCGGCATGCCGATCGCGTCCAGCCGCAGGGTGGTGCCGCCCTGGTTCAGCAGCCGCATCACGACCGATTCACCGTACTGGGTCGGCATGGTCGAAATCCGCACGTCGATGCGCTGCTGCTTGACCTTGACGGCGAAACGGCCATCTTGCGGCAAGCGCTTTTCGGAAATGTCGAGGTCGGACATGAGTTTCAGGCGCAGCGCCAGCGGCGTGGCGATCTTGATATCGGCCTCGGTTTGCAGGTGCAGCACGCCATCGATGCGGAAGCGGATTTGCAGCCGGGTTTCCTGCGGTTCGATGTGGATATCCGAGGCGCGCACCTGGGTGGCGTCGTCGAACACCGATTGCAGCAGCTTGACGATGGGCGCCTCTTCCAGGTTCGGATTGGCGGCCAGGGTGCCGAAGTCGACGAAGGTGTCGCCCAGGTCCTGTTCCAGCTCGCGCGCGAAGTCGGTGATTTCATCGGTGCGGCGGTAGATGCGGTCGATTGCAGCGAGCACCTCGGTCTCGTTGACCACGGCCAGTTCGATATTGCGTTTGACCAGGCGTGCGATCTCGTCGTAGGCGAACAGGTCGGTCGGGTCCGACATGCCGATCAGCAGCGCGCCGCGCCGGTCTTCCAGCGCGATGGCGCGGAAACGCCGGGCCTGGGTTTCCGGCAACTGGCGCACGATGTCCGGGTTGGTGTTGTAAAACTTGAGATTAATGTACGGAATGTCGAGCTGCTTGGCCAGCGCGCCCGAGATTTGCTCCTCGGTCACGAAACCGTTTTCGATGAACACCCGGCCCAGTTTGCGGCCGGTGCGTTTCTGGTCTTGCAACGCCGCACTCAATTGGTCTTCGGATAACAGCTTTTGCTGGACGAGGATTTCGCCGAGGCGGACTTTTTCTGGGCGTGCCATGAAGACCTTTGTTGATGTGCTTGTCGAGTGGATAAGACGGTCGCTGCGCACGTCTATCGCTACACCCAAAACCGTCATTCTTAAGATAGCGGTATTCGCCTCGGGGCGCGAGAAGCCGTCGAACTATTCTATTCCAGAAACACTCGTTTTTTACATTCACAACGATTTTGTGTCGTGCGAACGTGCAACCATTGTGCAAGCGACACTGAATGCGCTACAGTCGGAGCGTCGCTCCCTGTCAACCTTGCTACCACTGCCAACATTGTCAACATGAGCACACCCGCGCTGCGCTTCCGCCAGCTTGTCAAACGCTACGCCGGCGCGCCGGTGCTGGCAGGCATCGACCTCGACATCGCGGCAGGGGAATGCGTCGGCCTGGTCGGCGTGAATGGCGCCGGCAAGACCAGCCTCCTGAAATGCCTGTTCGACTTCGTCTCGTTCGAGTCCGGCAGCATCGAGATTTTCGGCCACGGCCACCGCCTGGCCGGGGCGCGCCGTCCGCTCGCCTTCCTGCCCGAACGCTTCACGCCGCCCTACTACCTCAGCGGCGCCGAATTCCTCAAGTACATGGCCAGACTGCATGGCAACGCCTACGACGCCACAGCCGCCCACGCCATGCTCGACGCGCTCGAGCTCGACCACGCGGCGCTGTCCCTGCCGGTGCGCAAGCACTCCAAGGGCATGACCCAAAAACTCGGCCTGGCCGCCTGCTTCCTGTCCAACAAACAAGCCTATGTGCTGGACGAGCCCATGAGCGGCCTCGATCCGAAAGCGCGCGCCCGCCTGAAAGAGCGTCTGCGAAACGCACGCAGCCAGGGCGCCACCGTATTTTTCAGCTCGCACGCGCTGGCCGACATCGAAGAACTGTGCGACCGCGTGGCCATCCTGCACGACGGCCAGCTGCGCTTCACCGGCACCCCGGCCGCCTGCCGCGATACCTACGGCGCCGCCACGCTGGAACAGGCCTTCCTCGCATGCGTGCACTGAACCCCATGTACCACCAGCACTTCGGCCTGCAGCAGTCGCCCTTCGGCATCACGCCCAATCCCGTCTTTTTCTACGCCGGCAACACACGCGGCGAGATTCTCGACGCCCTGCTCTACGCGGTCGAGCACGGTGAAGGCATCATCAAGGTCACGGGCGAAGTCGGCAGCGGCAAGACCATGCTGTGCCGCATGCTGGAAAACCAGCTGCCGCCGCACATCGATGTGATCTACCTGGCCAATCCCACGTTGAAAAACACCGAGGTCGCCTACGCCATCGCCGGCGAACTCGAACTCGACGTGACCGGCAAGCGCATCGACGAAGTCACGCGCATGCTCCAGGCCGACCTGATCGCCCGCCACAGCGCCGGCAAGCAGGTGGTGCTGCTGGTCGAGGAAGCCCAGGCCATGCCGCTCGACACGCTGGAAGAGGTGCGCCTGTTCTCCAACCTGGAAACGGCGCGCCACAAGCTGCTGCAGATCGTACTGTTCGGCCAGCCCGAGCTCGATGAGCACCTGAACCTGGCCAGCATGCGCCAGTTCAAGGAGCGCATCACCCACAACTTGGTGGTGCCGGCCATGCCGCCCGACGTGATTCCCGACTTCCTGGCATTTCGCCTGCATGCGGCCGGCTACAACGGCCCGGCCGTGTTCAGCGCCGCCGCGACCAGGCAGATCGCGCGCGTATCGCAAGGCATCGTCCGCCGCATCAATATCCTCGCGGACAAAGCCCTGATGGCCGCCTACATCGACGAATCCGACCGGGTCGAAGCGCGCCACGCCAAGGCGGCCATCGCCGACTGCGCCTTTGCCGCCAGCGGCGGCTCCACGGGCAAGACCCTGGCCCTGGCCGGCCTTGGCGCGGCCACGCTGGCGTTGCTGGCGTGGCTCGTTTCGCGCAGCATCTTCTTTCATTAGGCGTGCAGCAATTGCCCCACGCTTACTTTTCCGCCATTATTGTGTCATGGCATTCAAGAGCGCACCAATGACCCTGAAAAAATCCGTTTTTCCGCTGAGCACCGCCGGGACTGCCATTGCCTGCGCCTTCTTGAGCGCGTGTGCCACGCCTACCCTGCCCGGTTCGCCATCGCATGTGACCCAGGCGCCGCCGGCGGCCGGACGGATTCCCGACCCGGTCATGCACAGCGCGCCGCTGCCGCCACCGAAGGCCACGCCCAAGGCCGAAACCTACAGCGTCACGGTGCACAAGGTGCCGGTGCAGTCGCTGCTGTTCGCGCTGGCGCGCGACGCCCGCCTGAATGTCGATATCCATCCCGGCATCGACGGCACGGTGACCCTGAACGCGCTCGACCAGACCCTGCCGCAGCTCCTGACCCGCATATCGCGGCAGGTGGACATGCGCTACGAAATCGATGGCGCCACCCTGACCGTGCTGCCTGATACCCCCGTGTGGCGTAATTACAAGGTCGACTACGTCAACATGGCGCGCAGCACCAACAGCAGTGTCAACATCGCCACCCAGATATCGACCACCGGCGGCGGCTCCAGCAGCCCCACGCTGACCAACGCCAACGGCACCACCAGCGGTGGCGCGGCCGCGCCCGGAGGGTCGAGCAACAACAATTCGACGACCTCGGTGACCAACCGCTCGGAAAACAATTTCTGGGGCAGCCTGGAAAAGAATATCCGCGACATGCTGCGCGACACGACGCTGGGTGACGCGCCGAGTACGATCTCGTCGGCGCCCCCGCCATCCGCCGCCGGCGCAGCCCCGGCGAACCCGAACCAGCCGACCCAGCCCGCGCCGCAGGCCGTGCCAGACACCGTGCTGGCCGCCTTCAACGCATCCTCGAACGAGCGCCAGCGCAACGCGCCATCGGTCATCGTCAATGCCGAGGGCGGGCTGCTGGCGGTGCGCGCGACAGGGCGCCAGCACGAAAAGATCCAGCAATTCCTCGACATCGTGCTCGGCAGTGCCAAGCGCCAGGTGCTGATCGAAGCGACCATCATCGAAGTGCGCCTGTCGGACCAGTACCAGCAGGGCATCAACTGGAGCCGCCTGCACGGCGGGCTGACCCTGACCCAGAAGTCTGTCGGCAGCGCGCTGCCCAGCTCGAACGTGGCAGTCGGCACCACGCCGGGACTGTTTTCGATCAATTACCTGAATCCCGCCTCGGCGCTGGGCAACATCACCACCGCGATCCAGCTGCTCGAATCGTTCGGCAAGGTCAAAGTGCTGTCCAGTCCCAAGATCAGCGTGCTGAACAACCAGACCGCGATGCTGAAAGTGGTCGACAACAACGTTTTCTTCACCATCAAGGTGACGCCCGCCGTGATCGGCGTGAATGGCAACGTCACCACGCCCGCCACCTACGAATCGAAGCTTGAAACGGTGCCGGTCGGCTTTGTGATGAGCGTCACGCCCCAGATTGCCGACACGGACGAAGTCACCCTCAACGTGCGCCCGACGATCACCCGCATTGTCGGCTACGTGACCGACCCGAACCCGGCGCTGGCCGCCGAAAAGGTGACCAGCCAGGTGCCCGTGATCCAGGCGCGCGAAGTCGAATCGATCCTCAAGGTCTACAGCGGCGACATTTCCGTGCTGGGCGGGCTGATGCAGGATTCGGTGGACAACGCCAAGGATGCGGTGCCGGGCGCGGGCGTGCTGCCGGTGATCGGCAATTTCTTCTCGTACCGCAATGAAAAAGTCAGCAAGACGGAACTGGTGATCTTCATCCGGCCGGTGGTGGTGAAAAACGCCAGCGTCAACGGCGACTACAAGGATTACCGCTACCTGCTGCCCGACAGCACCGGCGCAGGTTCGGCATCATCCGAACCGTACTCCGAACCTGTGCGCGCAAAGGTGAACCGACCATGAGCCTCCTGATGCAGGCGCTCAAGAAAGCCGAGCGCGCCAAGCAAAACCACGTTCCCGACGAGGAACTGGCCAAGCCCTCCGAAGCCTACGACGAGGTACTGGCACTGGCGCCGCATGAGGAGGCCGCGGCCGCCGAGCCGCTGAGCCTGTCGCCGCTCGACGCGGGGCCGGCCGAGGCGCGCGCCGAGCCGTCCATCGGCTTCGTGCCGGAGCCGCAGGCCGCGCCACCGCGCCGATCGCGCAACGCCCCGCCACCGCCACCGCCGCGCGTCAAGGCCCGGAAGCGCGCCATGGCGCGCATGGATGCGCGCACCATCCGCATTGCCGTCCTCGGCAGCATCGCCCTGCTGATCGCGGCCGTGTTCGCCTACATGTACTGGAGCGCTGTGTACGGTCCCGGTTCCAGCCGGCATTTGCCGATGGTGCCGATGCCGGGCCAGAACCAGCCGGCCGCCCCCGACCCCGGCGCAGTGGCGCCCGGCGTTCCCGTCATCGCCGCCCAGCCGGGCGCGGAGGCGCCGATACAGCCAGCCCAGCCGGTCCAGGCCTACGTGCCGCAGGCGCCCCCGCCCTCCTCGCGCGACCAGATCCCGCCGGATGAAGCGATGCGCCTGCAACAGTTGCAGCAACAAGCTGCGCCGCAAGCCGCGCCGCGCGCGCCGGCCGCGGCGGCCGACAGCAGCGCCATCCGCGTGGCCCGCGTGAGCAAGCCCGAGCAGCTCAACCCCTCGCTCCAGAATGGCTTTACGGCCTACAACAATGGCGACTTGCCGGCCGCGCGCCAAAGCTACCAGACGGTGCTGCGGCAAGACCCCAACAATCGCGACGCCCTGCTCGGCATGGCCGCCCTCGCCGCCCGCGACAACCAGGCCGAGCAGGCAGCCGGCATCTACGCGCGCCTGCTCGACCTCGATCCCAACGACAACGATGCGCTGGCCGGCCTGAGCAGCGTGCGCCAGGGCGACCCGGGCCAGTCCGAAGGACGCCTGCGCCGCGTGGTCGAGCGCAATCCCGAATCCGGCCCGCTGCTGTTCGCCCTGGGCAATCTGTATGCGCGCCAGGGACGCTGGCCGGAAGCCCAGCAGCACTATTTCCGCGCCTATTCCGCCAATCCGAACAACGCCGACTACGCCTTCAACCTGGCCATCGGCCTCGACCGGCTGAACCAGGGCAAACTGGCGCTGACCTACTACCAGCGCGCGCTGGAACTGGCGCAGCGCGGCGCCGTCAATTTCGACCGCGAGGCGGCCGCCACCCGCGCGCGCGAACTGGGCGGGCAATAACCGCATGTCGGAACATGCAAAATTCCCCCTCGGCAAACTGCTGATCCAGAAAGGGGTCATCAGCGAAGACCAGCTGCGCATCGCGCTGATCGAACAAAAACGCAGCAGCGAGCCGCTCGGCAAACTCTTGATCACGCTCGGCTTCGTCACCGAAGCGACGGTGCGCGAAGCGCTGTCCGAAAACCTGAACCAGCAAAGCGCCGACCTCACCAGCCTGGTGGTCGACGCCATCGCCCTCAAACTCATTCCCAAGGACGTGGCCAAGCGCTACCGTGTGTTCCCGATCGTGTACGAGCGCGATACCGACAACCTGATCCTGGCCATGGCCGACACCAGCAACATCGTCGCGCTGGACCAGATCAGCGCCATGCTGGTCAAGGGGATCACGATTGCGCCGGTGCTGGTCAACGAATCGGACATCGCGCGCGCCATCGACCAGTATTACGGCTTCGAACTGTCGATCGACGGCATTTTGCTGGAGATTGAAACCGGCGAAGTCAATTACGCCGCCATGGCCGCCACCACCGACGAATACAGCCAGCCGATGGTGCGCCTGATGGACGCGCTGCTGGCCGACGCAGTGCAAAATGGCGCCTCCGACATCCACTTCGAGCCGGAACAGAGTTTTCTGCGCATCCGCTACCGCATCGACGGCATCCTGCGCCAGATCCGCAGCCTGCACAAGTCGTACTGGCCGGCGATGGCGGTGCGCCTGAAGGTGATGAGCAATATGAACATCGCCGAATCGCGCGCGCCGCAGGACGGGCGCATCTCGATCAAGTTTTCGGGACGCCAGATCGACTTTCGCGCCTCGGCCCAACCGACCACGCACGGTGAAAATTTTGTCCTGCGCGTGCTCGATCGCCAAAAGGGACTGGTGCCGCTGGACGGCCTGGGCTTGGGCGAGGACGAACTGCACCTCTTGAAACTGATGATCGCCCGGCCGCACGGCGTCATTCTCGTGACCGGGCCGACCGGCAGCGGCAAGACCACCACCCTCTACTCGATCCTGAACCACATCAACACCGAGAGCGTCAACATCATGACGCTGGAAGACCCGGTCGAGTACCCGATGAACATGATCCGCCAGACCTCGATCAACGAATCGGCCAAGATGGGCTTTGCCGACGGCATCCGCTCGATGATGCGCCAGGACCCGGACATCATCCTGGTCGGTGAAGTGCGCGACAGGGAAACCGCCGAAATGGCGTTTTCGGCAGCCATGACCGGCCACCAGGTGTACACGACCCTGCACACCAATTCGGCCATCGGCTCGGTCTCGCGCCTGCTCGACATCGGCATCCTGCCCGACATCATGGCCGGCAACATCATCGGCATCATCGCGCAGCGCCTGGTGCGGCGCCTGTGCCAGGCGTGCAAGAACGAATCGCTTGCCGACGCGACCGAGCGCCGGCTACTCGGATTGAACGCCGAGGACCCGCCGGCCACCATCTGCCACGCGGCCGGCTGCGAAGCCTGCGGCCACCAGGGCTACAAGGGCCGCATGGCGATCATGGAACTGCTCAAGGTGAACGCCGACATTGACGAAGCCATCGCCCGCCGCGCCTCTCTGCGCGACCTGAAAGAGACGGCGCGCGCCGCCGGTTTTCGCTCGCTGGTGGACGACGGCATGCGCCGCGTGCTGGAGGGCGCCACCTCGCTCGACGAAGTGGCGCGCGTGGTCGACCTGACCGACAGGCTGGCCTGATGCCGCTGTACGCCTACCGCGCGATGGACCTGGCCGGCCAGATGGTACCCGGCGCCATGGACGCGACCAACAGCGCCGACCTGGAGCTACGCCTGCGCCGCATGGAGCTGGACCTGATCGACTTCCATATCGCCGGCCAGAAGGCGGTCGCCTTCGGCAAGCGCGTGGTCAAGCGCGCGGACCTGATCAACTTCTGCTTTCACATGGAGCAGCTGAGCGCCGCCGGCGTGCCGATCCTGGAGGGCCTGGGCGACCTGCGCGACTCCCTTGACCACCCGCGCTTTCGCGAAATCGTCACGGACCTGATCGAGTCAATCGAAGGTGGATTGACCTTGTCCGAAGCGCTGCGCCACCATGACGAAGTGTTCGACAACACCTTCACCAGCCTCATCACCGCCGGCGAATCGAGCGGCAAACTGGCCGAAGTATTCCGCAACCTGTCCGACAGCCTGAAATGGCAGGACGAACTGGCCGCCCAGACCAGGAAAATCATCACCTACCCGATCGTGGTCGCCGTCGTGGTGCTGGGCGTGACCTTTTTCCTGATGATCGTGCTGGTGCCGCAACTGACCTCCTTTATCAAGAACATGGGCGGCAAGCTGCCGTTCCACACCAGGGCGCTGATCGCCGTCTCGAATGTGTTCATCCACTACTGGTACATCCTGCTCGCCCTGCCGCTGGTGGCGTACTTTGGCGGGCGCGCATGGCTGCGCCGCAGCGACAGCGCGCGCATGCTGGCCGACGGCCTCAAACTGCGCCTGCCGCTGATCGGGCCCGTGCTGCACAAGATCATCCTGGCGCGCTTCGCCACGTTTTTTGGGCTGATGTACGGTTCCGGCATCACCATCCTCGAATGCATCCGCCTGTCCGAAGGCATCGTCGCCAACCGCGTGGTCGCCGCCGGCCTGCAGCGCGCCGCGCAATTGATCTCGGACGGCCAGAGCGTCACGCTGGCGTTCCAGAACAGCAGCATCTTCCCGCCGCTGGTGCTGCGCATGCTGCGCGTGGGCGAGGCCACCGGCTCGCTCGACAACGCCCTGCGCAACGTCAGCTACTTCTATAATCGGGAAGTGAAGGAAATGATCGAACGCGTGCAGTCGCTGATCGAACCGGCCATGACGGTCACGCTTGGCCTGCTGCTCGGATGGATCATGCTATCCGTGCTGGGACCGATCTACGACACCATGAGCCAGTTGAAAACCTGAGGATGGCAGTGCTGCCCAAACAATTATTCTATGTGACGAACGACCGGCTGTGCGCCTTCGACTGGCGCGCCGGCACGCTCACGCCCGGGCCCTGCTTTTCCGCCGACCGTGACGGCATGGACGCCTTTGCGCGCTACCTCGATGGCGCGCAAGGCACGCGCGCCTACCTCGTGGCCGACCTGGTCGAAGAAGACTTCCAGCGCTGCCTGCTGCCGCACGTGGGTGGCCGCGCCGGACGCAGCCTGGTCGAGCGGCGCCTCACGCACGCCTTCCGCGACACGCCGTTCCGCCACGCCGACATCCAGGACCGCGATAGCGAAGGCCGGCGCGACGACCACACCGTGTTCTCGGCCCTGACCAACGCCGCCATGGTGCAGCCGTGGGTGGCCGCGATGGAGCAGAACAGGATCGCGCTGGCCGGCCTGTATTCGGCGGTCCACCTGTCGGCGCAGCTGGTGCGCCGCATGGGCATCGCCCAGGACCATCTGCTGCTGATCGCCGAACAGGGCGGCGGCCTGCGCCAGAGCTATTTCCAGCGCCAGTACCTGAAATTTTCCCGCCTGACGGTGCTGGCCGCGCACGACGACGTGGTCGACGCCACCGCCCTCGAAACAGCCAAGATGCAGCAATTCCTGACCAGTACCCGCTTGCTGGGAAGGGGCGACATGCTGCACGTGGTGGTACTCGCGCCCTCGGCGCGCGTGGCGGCGCTGGAAGAACGCTGCGAAGACGATCCGGAGGTCGCCTTCCACTTCATCGACATCGACAGCGCCTGCGCGCGCCTGAAACTGGCCGGCGACGTGTGCACGGCCGAACAGCTGTTGCTTGGCCTGCTGGGCCGCGACTCCCCGCCCAGCCAGTACCCGCTTGGCGCGGCCGGGCGCTTTTACCAGACCTGGCGCGCGCGCCTGGCGCTCAACGGCGCCAGCGCCGCGATTGCCGTCGTCGGCGCCATTTGGCTGCTCGGGAGCGTGTGGGGCAGCGTGCGCGATGGCCGGGAAGCCACGCGCCTGCTGGCCGAGGCGGCGCAGCTCGATGCGCGCTACCGCGCCATCATGGCGACGCTGCCGCCGACGCCCGCGCGCAGCGCCAACATGAAGGGCGCGGTGCGGCTTGACCGCCTGCTCGGTGCCACCGCCCCCGCGCCGGCGCCGCTGGTGGCGCTGGTGAGCCGTGCGCTCGACCGCGCCTCCGCGATCCGCCTGCTGGCGCTCGACTGGCAAGTGCAGCAGCCGGCGCTCGCGCAGCCCGGCGCCGTCGCCAGTCTCGCGGCACCGGCCGCCGGCGACGCCGTCGAGCCGATCGCGGCGAGCCTGGTCGGCCTGCCATCGGCGCCGGTGCAGGTGCTGCGCATCGATGGCGAGATTGAATTCGGGCGGTCGGATTACCGCGCCATTCTCGACAGCGTGAATCAGTTCGCGCTCGACATGGCGGGCAATCCCGGCGTGGCGGTGCACATTGTCGAAGCGCCGCTCGACGTGCGCCAGAGCGTCAAGTTAAGCGGCAAGACCGACACCGGCGAGGCCGGCGTCAAGCCCCGCTTCGTCATCAACGTGACCTGGAAACCATGATGGCCAAGCCGAACGCCCTGCGCCGCAAGCCGAGCGACGCCCGCGTACCCACCTGGCGCGATGAAATCGGCATGATCGCGCCGTCCGCCCGGCTGTGCGCCGGGGTGCTGGGCGCCGCCGTGCTGCTGGTGGGCGCGGCCACCTGGTCCGGCGCGCGGCAGGCGGCATCGCTGGCGCAAGCGGCCCAGGAGCGCGGCGCGGCGGCCAGCCGCTTCCAGAACGTCGAATCGGAAAAGCAGGACATCGCCATCTACCAGCCGCGCTTTGCGGAACTGCAGGCGGGCGGCTTGATCGGCGACGAGAACCGGCTGGCGTGGATTGAATCGATCAAATCGATCCAGCTCACGCGCAAGCTGGTTTCGGCCAGTTACGACATCGACGTGCAGCAGCCGCTTGCCTTCCATTCCCCGATGGCGCTGGGCGACTACCAGCTGCGCGGTAGCCGCATGCGCGTGGAACTCGGGCTGGTGCACGAACTGGACCTGTTCCACTTCATCGACGACCTGCGCGGCGCCGGGCGCTTCACGGTCCAGGACTGCAAGCTGAAACGCACCGACGCACCGGCCGAATCGATTGGCGTGGCGCGCCTGACGGCCAACTGCACCCTGGTCTGGCTGACGCTCGGCGCCACGCCGCAGCCGATTGCGAAGGAATCGCCATGAAACCCACCGTCGCCGCCTGCCTGCTGCTCGGCGCAACCCTGAACGCCCGGGCCCAGACGGCGCCGATGGGGCGCCTGTTCACGACGCCGGCTGAACGCCATCAGCTCGACGTCCAGCGCGGCCTGATCGCGGCACCGCCCGCACCGGTGGTGGAAGCGGCACCCGCGCCGCAGCCGATGACCGTGAATGGCTTCGTGCGGCGCAGCAGCGGCAAGTCCACCGTGTGGGTGAACAACGAGGCGCAGGAAGGCGCGCGCAACCGCTTCAGCGGACCGGCGCAGGCGCCACGCGTGACGCTGACGCTGCCCTCCGGCCAGAAGGTGGTGCTCAAACCCGGGCAGAGCGTTGACGTGAACGCCGGCACCGTCACCGACGTCGAGAAGCCATGACGCGCGCGCGGCAGGGATTCAGCCTGGTCGAAATGGCCGTGGTGCTGGTGATCGTCGGACTGATGATCGGGGGGCTACTGACCCCGCTGGCGGTGCAGATGGAACAGCGCAAGATCAGCGATACCCAGAAAACGATGGACGAAGCACGCGAAGCGCTGATGGGTTTCGCGCTGCGCAACGGCTACCTGCCCTGCCCCGCCGTCTCGCCGGTCAACGGGCTGGAAGACCGGATTGGTGCCACCTGCCGCGATGGCAAGCGCCAGGGCGTGCTGCCGTGGGCCACGCTCGGCCTGCCCAAGCTCGATAGCTGGGGGCACGCATATCACTACAGCGTGTCGCCGGCGTACAGCAACAGCCAGACCATGTTCACGCTGCAGACCGCGCGCGACATCACCATCGGCACGCGCGATGCGCGCGGCAACGTGGTGGCGGCGACCGGCATCAACGATATTCCGGCGGTGATCGTCTCGCACGGGAAAAACGGTGCCGGCGGCTTTGGCGACACCGGTGTCCGCAGCATGGATACGAGCAGCAGCAACGTCGACGAGCGCACCAACGCCAGCAGCGCCGGCATCGCCTTCGTGGCGCGTACGCCGAGCGACAGCCCCGCCGCGCCGGGCGGCGAGTACGACGACCTGGTCATCTGGGTCTCGCCGAATGTGCTGTTCAACCGCATGGTTGCCGCCGGAACGCTGCCGCGCTAGCCCATGCTGGGACCCATTTTTACAATTGCCTCATTCACCCTGCTCGAAGCGCTGCGCAACCGGCTGGCGTGGGTGCTGGGCGCACTGGCCATCGGCGCGGTGGCGCTGGGCGGCTTCGTGGGCCAACTGGCGCTGACCGAAAGCGCCGCGCTGCAAGCGGCCCTGCTGGCGGCGTTGCTGCGCCTGTGCTGCGTGCTGCTGGTGGCCGGTTTCGTGGCCACCAGCGTGGTGCGCGAAGCGGCCGACAAAGGGCAGGAACTGCTGCTCGCGCTGGCGATACCGCGCGCCGCCTACGTGCTGGGCAAGCTGGCCGGATTTGGTCTCGTGGCGCTGCTGCCGGCGCTGCTGTTCGGAGCGATGGCATTGATGCTCG
The DNA here is from genome assembly GCF_011682175.1 of Massilia frigida. Lineage (GTDB taxonomy): Bacteria > Pseudomonadota > Gammaproteobacteria > Burkholderiales > Burkholderiaceae_D > Telluria_A > Telluria_A frigida. Next base: position 42,394 of record NZ_WHJG01000012.1, on the reverse strand, counting down.
CGCCGGCCGCATGGTGCGTGTCGTGGGCGCTGTCGCTGTGGTGGGAACTGTGGATTGTCGCCGCATTTTGCCTGCTGTGCGTACTGACGCTCGGGCAGGCGATGGCGGCGCTGACGGCCACGCTGGCGTTCTACCTGCTGGCGCGGGCGATCGGCAGCCTGCAAGCCATGGCGCAGGACGGCACGCAGCTGCCGCGCATCGCCATCGACGCCCTGGCGGCGCTGCTGCCGCACCTGGACCAGTTTACGCGCAGCGAATGGCTGGTGTACGGCGGCGCGCAACTGGCGCCGCTGCTGGCGCAGACGGCGATCTATGTCACCTTGCTGGGGGCCGCCGCGCTGGTCGATTTTTACCGCAAGGACCTGTGATGGCCGCGCGCGTGCCGGTTCCGGTGACGCTGCTGCTGCTGGCCGCGCTGGCGCTGCAGGTGGGCTATCACGCCGCGCGTGCACCGCAGCAGCGCGCCGTAGCCGGGCTGGCGCCAGCGCCTCCGCTGGCGGTGCTGCGCCTGGCCAGCCTGGGCGAACCGGTGGTGCTGGCCAAAGCCATGACCCTGTACGTGCAAGGCCAGGACGAGGCGTCCACGCCGCTGGGTACCATCGATTACAGCGCCTTGCGCACCTGGCTGGAGCGCATCGTCGACCTGGACCCGCGCGGGCAGGCGCCGCTGCTGGCGGCGAGCCAGGTGTACAGCGCCAGCAGCGACCCCGCGCGCACCCGCATCATGCTCGATTTTGTCTACCGGCGCTTTGGCGAAGACCCCGGCCGGCGCTGGCCGTGGCTGGCGCATGCGGCGCTGGTGGCGCATCACCGGTTGCACGATCCCGCCCTGGCGCGGCGGTATGCGCACGCGCTCAACGCCACGGCTGCGGTCGTGCCGGCGTGGGCGCGCCAGATGGAACTGTTCATCCTCGACGACATGGGCGAGGACGAGAGCGCCACCGCGCTGATCGGCGCCATGCTCGCCGGCGGCCAGGTCAGCGATCCGCGCGAACTCGCGTTCCTGGAACGACGGCTGCACGACATTTCGGCCCGCCGGCGCCGGGCCCATCCTTGATACGCTAGAATAATACGCAGCGGCCGTCACAACAGAGAGAACCTCATGCAACGACAACAAGGATTCACCCTCGTCGAAATCGCCATCGTGCTGGTGATCATCGGTCTGCTGCTGGGCGGCGTGCTCAAGGGGCAGGGACTGATCGACAGCGCCAAGGTCAAGAACATCATCCAGCAATCGAACTCACTGGCGGCGGCGGTGAACGCCTACCAGGACAAATTCCGCGCGCTGCCCGGCGACGACGTGCTGGCCACCACCCATGTGGCCGGCGCCACCGCCAACGGCAACGGCGACGGCCAGATCACCGAATACCTGTCGGCGCCGCAGCACCTGGCGCTGTCCGGCTTCATCACCGGCGCGTACAACGGCAGCACCGACTTCATGACCAGCGCCCAGGGCGGTGCGGTGTACATCTACAACGACGCCGTGGGCGGGCGCAGCGGCAACGGCTTGCGCTTCGACAACCTGCCCGACTCCTTCGCCCAGCAGCTCGACAGCAAGCTCGACGATGGCGTCGCCACCACCGGCGCCGTGCGCGCGAGCGCCCCATACACCAACACGGGCAGCATCGTCACCCGCACCGCCCTGTTTTTCTGAACCGACCACAAGGACCCATGTCCCCTACATCCCAGCGCCGCCGCATCTTCCTGATGCGCCATGGCAGCGTTACCTATTTTGATGCCTCAGGCAAACCATTCCTTCCAGAAACCGTTCCGCTCAACCAGCAGGGCTGCGCGCAAGCCAGTGCTGCCGGGCGGGCGTTTGCGGCCGAAGGCATCCAGTTCGACCGCGTGATCGTCTCCGGCCTGCCGCGCACGGTGGAAACGGCCACGCGCGTGCTGGCGGTGACTGGCCAGGGGATCGATATCGAGCTCTGGCCCGAGTTCGAAGAAATCCGTGGCGGGCGCCTGTCGACGATTGCCGATACCGACCTCAAGGACGCGTTTACGGGCGCCTTCGAAGGCATGGTGGGCGAAGACAAGCGCTTTTTGGGGGGCGAATCGGTGGGGCAGCTGATGGACCGGATTCATCCGGCGGTCACGCGCCTGCGTGGGCAGGACGACTGGGACACGGCGTTGCTGGTGCTCCATGGCGGCGTCAACTGCGCGATTTTATCGCTGGCATTGACGGGCCAGCGCATGTTCCTGGGCGGGCTATCGCAAACGGCCGGCTGCATCAACGCGCTCGACGTGGGTGATGCCGAGGCCGACTGGGTAGTTCGCTTCGTCAACTACTCCCCACCCGCCCCGCTGCAAACCGAGACGCGCAGCACCACGATGGAACAGCTGTACGAGCAATACCGCCTCTCGCGCTAAGCTTCCCGCCAACAACATTCCCCAACCGGGGTCTGACCTCTGACTCGAAACATTTCTGAATTGAGGTCAGACCCCGGTTGTAGGAAATTCGGCAATTTCGGGGTGCTATTTGTAGGAGACTGCTTCGTCCGCCGGGTCACTGAGGACGTTCGCAAGGCGAGACTTCGATATACGACTGTTTGAGCGGCAAAACCGGGGTCAGACCTCTGACTAGCAACACGTTGATGATCATCCTCGCTCTGCCACACTTCAGGAAACTATTGCTAATCAGAGGTCAGACCCCGGTTGTGGAAAAATTAGTACGGTCGTTCTATTCATGCGCTAGAATAGATCTCATATAACCAGCAGGAGACAAGATGTTCGAGGAAATGATGGGGACCAAGCCGGTCTCGGAGCGCCAGAAATTCGATGTCGATGCCCTCGACGCTTATCTGCGCGTCCATGTCGAGGACTATCCCGGCGGCCCGCTGGAAGTGGCCCAGTTCAAGGGCGGGCAGTCCAATCCCACCTTCAAGATCAGCGCCGGCGGCCAGCATTATGTGCTGCGCACCAAACCCGGACCGGCGGCCAAGCTGTTGCCCTCCGCCCACGCCATCGAGCGCGAATTCCGCGTCATGGATGCCTTGCAAAAGGCTGGTTTTCCCGCCGCCCGCCAGTATGCGCTGTGCACCGACGAGTCGGTCATCGGCCGCGCGTTTTACGTGATGGAATTTATCGATGGCCGCGTGCTGTGGGACCAGTCCCTGCCCGGCATGACGCGCGCCGAACGCGGCGCCATCTACGATGAGCTGAACCGCGTCATCGCCCTCCTCCACACGGTCGACTACGCCGCCATCGGCCTGGCCGATTACGGCAAACCCGGCAACTATTTCACACGCCAGATCGAACGCTGGACACGCCAGTACCAGGCCTCGGTCACCGAGCCGATCGCCGCCATGGACCAGCTGATCGCCTGGCTGCCGCACAACATCCCGCCGGGCGACGATACCGCCATCGTGCATGGCGATTTCCGCCTCGATAACATGATCTTCCACCCGACCGAGCCGCGCATCCTGGCCGTGCTCGACTGGGAACTGTCGACCCTGGGCCACCCGGCCGCCGATTTCTCCTACCATTGCATGAGCTGGCACATCCCGCCCGGACAGTTCCGCGGCATCGCCGGCCTCGACCTGGACGCGCTCGGCATTCCCACCCAGGAAGCCTACATCGCCGCCTACGCGGCGCGCACCGGCAAGACCATCCGCATAGAGGATTTCAATTTTTACCTGGCCTACAATATGTTCCGCCTGGCCGGCATCATGCAAGGCATCATGAAACGCTACGTCGACGGCACCGCCTCCAGCGCCCAAGCCCTCGAAAACGGCAAGGCCGCGCGGCCCATGGCCGAACTGGGCTGGCAGTATGCGCAGCGCGCCATTTCTCTTTCCAAGGATAACTAATGAACTTCGATTACTCCGACCGCTGCAAAGAGTTGCAGGCGCGCCTGCTCGCCTTCATGGACCAGCACGTCTATCCGAACGAGACCGCGTTCAAGCAGGAAGTCGACCGCAACGGCACGCACAAGGGCAACCGCTGGATTCCAACCGAGCTGATCGAGCGGCTCAAGCCGCTGGCGCGCGAGCAGGGTTTGTGGAATCTGTTCCTGCCAAAATCGGTGCGCGCGCCGGAAGGCTTGTCGAACCTCGATTACGCCCCGCTGTGCGAGATCATGGGCCGGGTCGGCTGGGCGCCGGAAGTGTTCAATTGCGCCGCGCCCGACACGGGCAATATGGAAACCATCGAGCGCTACGGCAGCGAAGTACACAAGCGCACCTGGCTCGAACCCTTGCTGCGCGGCGAGATCCGCTCGGCTTTTGCGATGACCGAACCGGCCGTGGCCTCGTCCGACGCAACCAATATCGAAACCCGCATCGCGCGCGACGGCGACGATTACGTCATCAACGGACGCAAGTGGTGGATTTCGGGCGCGGGCGATCCGCGCTGCAAGATTTTCATCGTCATGGGCAAGACCGATCCGGAAGCGGCGCGCCATGCCCAGCAATCGATGATCCTGGTGCCTGCCGACACGCCCGGCATCACCATCGTCCGCCCGCTGCCCGTGTTCGGTTACGACGACGCCCCGCACGGCCACTGCGAAATCCTGTTCGAGAACGTGCGCGTGCCAGCCTCCAGCCTGTTGCTGGGCGAGGGACGCGGTTTTGAGATCGCTCAGGGCCGCCTGGGACCGGGCCGCATCCACCATTGCATGCGCGCCATCGGCGTGGCCGAGCGCGCGCTGGAACTGATGTGCCTGCGCTTGAACAGCCGTGTTGCCTTCGGTAAAAAGATTTCCGACCAGGGAGTGTGGCGCGAGCGCATCGCCGAGTCACGCATCCAGATCGATACGGCGCGCCTGCTGACGCTCAAGACCGCCGCACTGATGGATACCGTGGGCAACAAGCACGCCCAGGCCGAGATCGCCATGATCAAGGTGCTGGCACCGAACGTGGCCCAGCAGGTGCTGGACTGGGCGATCCAGGCGCATGGCGCGGCGGGCGTGTCGGACGAATTTCCGCTGGCCTACCAGTGGGCCGGCAACCGCACCCTGCGCCTGGCCGACGGCCCGGACGAAGTGCACCGCAACGCGATTGCCAAGATCGAGCTGGCCAAGCACATCAAGCTGGGCGAAGACTTCTCGCTGCCCATCACCCGCTCCTGACCCGCCGATCCAGCTGGCAATGTTTCTTAATCGGGGTCAGACCTCAATTAAGAGACGTTTCGAATTGGAGCTCTGACCCCGGTTAAGAAATGTTGCCGGGCGCAATTGGGGTCAGACCTCAATGAAGAAACGTGTCGAATCGGAGCTCTGACCCCGGTTAGGAAACGTTGCTGGAGAAATGGCGAGCGATGGCCGCGCACGGCTGGCGTAAAGTGCTTTGAAGAAAACGCGCGCTCGGCTACCATCGGTCTCACAGCGGTGCGCGGCGCCGCGTTTGATGCGGCGGAGGCTCGGGCAGTGTCGTTTTCATCACGTTCAACCCTGCCGTCCATCCGCTCGAAGACCGCCAAGCTGGTCCTCGCCTGCGCCTTGCCGACCCTGATCGGCTTCGCCGCCCTGTCCTACGATTCCTTCCAGCGCGAGCACCAGAACCTGCTGCGCAATGCCGAGCGCCTGGCGCAAAATGTGCTCATGGCCGTCGAGCGCGATCTCGATGCCGGCGAAACCGCCGCGCGCGCCCTGGCCAGCTCGCCCAGCCTGACCAGGGCCGACCTGGCCGCCTTCCATCAGCAGGCGCGCAGCATCCTCGGACCGGAATTCCCGGGCTTCGCCTTCGTGCTGAGCGAGCGCGATGGCACGCCGCTACTCAACACCCGCGTCGCCCATGGCCTGCCCCTGCCACCGAACGGCAATGCCGATACCATCCGCCAGGTGGCCGCCAGCGGCCTGGCCGCCACCTCGGACCTGTACCGCGCCAGCCCCACCGATCCCTACACCGTCTCGGTCGAGGTGCCGGTGCGGCGCCACGGCGAGGTGGTGTACGTGCTGTCGGCCCAGTTACGCCCCGAACGCTTCAACCAGCTGCTGGCCGAACAGCGCCTGCCGCCGCGCTGGAACGCCCAGGTATTCGACCGCCACGACACCTTTGTCGCGCGCAGCATCGCTCCCGACAAGTTCATCGGCGCGCTGGCGCGCCCGGAAATGGCCGACCTGGCGCGCCGCGCAAATGCCGGCACGATGGAACTGACCTCGCGCGAGGGCGTGCCCGTCATCTCCAGCCTGCAGCGCTCTCCCACGCGCGGCTGGTATGCCACGGTCGCCCTGCCGCGCGACGCGGCCTATGAAGCCATGCGCGAGGCCCTGGCCAGCGTGTTCCTCAGCGTGGCCGCGCTGCTGGTGGTGGGCTTTGCCGCCGCGTGGAGCATCGGCGGCGTGATCGGACGCTCGGTGCGCTCCCTGTGCGCACCGGCAGCTGCGCTCGGACGCGGCGAGCCGATGGCGCTGCCGCCGATGCAAATCCGCGAGGTGGCCGAGGTGGCCGGCGCCCTGCAGCACATGGACGGGGAACTGCAACGCTACCGCAACGACCTCGAAACCCTGGTGGCCGAGCGCACCGGCGAACTGCAACGCGCCAACGCCCTGCTCGAAACCGTGTACGCCACCGCGCCGGTGGGCCTGGCCCTGCTCGACAGCGACCTGCGCATCGTGATGGTCAACGACTACCTGGCCGCGGTCAACGCGATTCCGGTGGCGGACCACCTGGGGCACACCCTGCCCGAGCTGCTCGGCCCCCTCGGCGCCGAATTCGAGAAGGCGTACCGCCAGGTGCGCGATACCGGCCTGCCGCTCAAGTCGGTGCACGAATCGCGCTCGGTGCCCGGCTCGCCCGATGTGGAAAGCCACTGGGTGACCAGCTACCATCCGGTGTTCGGGGCCGACCACGCGCTGGTCGGCATCAGTGCCGTGGTGCTCGATGTCAGCGAGCGCAAGCTGCTCTCGGAGCGCCTGCGCGACGTCAACGAGCAGTTCCGGGCGCTGTACGAAATGTCGGGCGACGCCCACATGCTGATCGCCCAGGGCGCCGGTTTCATCGGCGGCAACCAGGCGGCGGTGCGCATCTATGGCTGCGCCACCATCGAGGAATTCCTGACCCTGTCGCCGGCCACCACCTCGCCCGAGTTCCAGCCGGACGGACGCCGCTCCGACGACAAGGCCGAACAGTTCATCCGCTACGCGATCGAAACGGGCAGCCACCATTTCGAGTGGCTGCACATGCGCCGCGACGGCACCCTGTTCCATGCCGATGTGCTGCTCACCAGCGTGAACATCGGCGGCAAGGGCATTTTGCAATCGACCGTGCGCGATATCAGCGAGCGCGTGGCGGCCGAAAAGGCGCTGCGCGCCACCAGCGAGCGGCTCGAACAGAGCGAGCGCTTCATCCGCACCGTGACCGACAACGTGCCCGGCATGGTCGCCTACTGGGACGCGGAACTGCGCTGCCAGTTCGCCAACCGCCGCTACCTGGAGCTGTGCGGGCGCAGCGCCACCGGCATGACGGGCGCGCGCATGGACGACATCCTCGGCCCCGAAACAATGGCCGACATCGCGCCGTACCTGCGCGAAGTCCTGGGAGGCCAGGCCACCCATTTTTCGCGCGAGCTGCACGATCCCTCCGGCGAGGTGCGCCATACCTGGGCCAATTACATCCCCGACTTCGACGAAGAGAGTGCGGTGCGCGGCTTTTACGTGCTCATTTCGGATGTGTCGGAACTCAAGCGCACCGAATTGCGCCTGCAATCGATCAACGAGCAGTTGATCCAGGCGCTGGAACGGGCCGAATCGGCCAGCAGCGCGAAAAGCCAGTTCCTGGCCAATATGAGCCACGAAATCCGTACCCCGATGAATGCCATCATGGGGTTGGCGCGCCTGCTCGAAGAAGGTGCGCTGGAGCGGCGCGAGCGCAGTTATGTCGCCAAGATCAAGATGTCGACCCGTTCGCTGATGGGCATCCTGAGCGACGTCCTCGATTTTTCCAAGATCGAGGCGGGCCAGCTGGTGCTCGAATCGGCGCCGTTTACGCTGTGCCAGGTCCTGGAAAGCATGTCGGTGCTGCTGTCGGCCAATGCCTGGAGCAAGGGCGTGGAGCTGGTGTACGCGGTGGCGCCGGACGTGCCGCTGACCGTGGTGGGCGACGCGCTGCGGCTTGAACAGGTGCTGCTGAACCTGATCGGCAACGCGATCAAGTTCACCGACCAGGGCGAAGTGGTGCTGTCGATCACGCGCCGCGGCGACCACGATGGCGTGGTGGTGCTCGATTTTACGGTGCGCGACAGCGGCATCGGCATCGAGCGCGAGCAGCAGGCCCACATGTTCGACGCCTTCTCGCAGGGAGACACCTCGACCAGCCGCAAATACGGCGGCACCGGACTGGGACTGGCCATCTGCCGCCGCCTGGTCAACCTGATGGGCGGCACCCTGGGCGTGCGCAGCGAACTTGGCGCCGGCGCCGAGTTCCATTTCGATTCGGCCTTCGGCATCGCCCAGGCCGGCGAGGCGGCGCTGCTGCCCGCACTGCCCCCGCTGCCCGGCGGCGCCATGCGGCGGGTGCTGGTGGTGGACGACAACCGCAGCGCGCGCGAGGCCATCGCGCGCCTGTGCGCCGGCTTCGGATGGGATGTCGACAGCGCTGCCAGCGGCGCCGAGGCGCTCAAACTGCTGCGTACGGCCGGGCGCGCCGGTTCGCCGTATGCCCTGATGTTCCTCGATACGGCGATGGCCGAACTCGATGGCATCGCGGTACTGACCTTCGCGCGTACCGACCCGGCCATCGTCATGCCGCGCTGCGCGCTGATGGTGGCCGAAAGCGCGCGCGAACAGCTGGTGGCGTTGCAGGACGACTTGAAACTGGACGCCATCCTGAGCAAGCCGGTGACGCGGCTGGCGCTGGCGGCGGCGGCAATCGAGCTGCACACCGGGAAGGCGGCGCCGGTGGCGGCGCCCGAGCAGCCGCTGGCGGGGCGGCTCAAGGGCATGTACGTACTGCTGGTCGAGGATAACCAGATCAACCAGGAAGTGGCCAAGTATATCCTGCTGCACGCCGGCGCCGCGGTCGACATCGCCGGCAACGGGCGCATCGCGGTCAGCATGCTGGCCGATTCCCCCAGCCGCTACGACGCGGTGCTGATGGATATCCAGATGCCGGTCATGAACGGCTACGAGGCGGCCGAAGCGATCCGGCGCATGGGCATCAGGACCCTGCCGATCATCGCGATGACGGCCAACGCGATGGAAGAGGACCGCCGCCGCGCCAGGGAGGCCGGCATGAACGGCCACGTGGCCAAGCCGATCGACGTCGACAACATGGTCAACACCTTGCTGCGGGTGACGTCGGCCGGCGCCGCGCCCGAGGCGCACGCGCCCGCGGGCATGGTCCATGAGCCCAGGGCCGCACTGCCCGACAGCGTGCGCGCGCTCGATATCCCGGGCATCGACCTGGCGTCGACCCTGCCGCGCTTCGGTGGCCATGTCGATAACTTCATCACCTTGTTCAAGCGCTTCGAGAGTTCGCAGGGGCACACCCTGGACGAGGTGCGCGCGCTGTTGCGCGGCGAGCAGCGGCTGGAGGCGATCCAGCGCGTGCACCGCTTGCGTGGCGTGGCGGCCAACCTGGGGGCGAGCGAGCTGGCGGCGCTGGCCTTCGATTTTGAACAGGCTTTGCGCGGCGCCGGCAGCGCCGAGCTGACGGTGCGCCTGGGGGCGCTCGACAAGGCGCTGCAAGCGGTGTTCGACACCGCGCGCGCCCTGCCCGCGCCGGCGGCGGCGGATGTGCAGCCGGGACTACAAGACCCCGCACAAGTCGATGCGGCGCTGGCGGATCTTCTGAGTTTGCTTCAGAATAACAATCTGAAGGCCATGGCGGCATTTGACGCATTGCGTCCGGTGCTGGACGCGGCCCTGGCCCCGGCGGTGATGGCCGCGCTGGGTGACGCCGTCGCCACGCTGGCTTTTGCCAACGCCGCGCTGCAGGTGCAAGAGATTTTGAAACGAAGGGACCGTGCATGAGTTGGACCGATATGGCGAGGAACGGGCGTATCCTGATCGTCGACGACGCGATGGAAAACATCCAGATCCTGCACCAGGCCTTGCAGGACGAGCACGACGTGCTGTTTGCGATGAACGGCGCCAAGGCGCTGCATATCGCCCAGAACCAGCGCCCCGACCTGATCCTGCTCGACGCGATGATGCCCGACATGGATGGCTACGCGGTGTGCAGGGCCTTGCGCGAGTCGGGAGCGACGCGCGACATTCCGATCATTTTCGTCACGGCGCTCAAGACGCCGGAGGATGAAACGCGGGCGCTGGAAGCCGGCGCCGCCGATTTCATCACCAAGCCGGTCAACGCGGCGGTGGTGCGGGCGCGCGTGCGCACCCAGCTGACGGTCAAGCGCCAGAGCGACGCGCTGCGCGAGCTGACCCTGACCGATGGCCTGACCGGCGTGGCCAACCGGCGCGGTTTCGACGAAGCGATGGATACCGAATGGCGGCGCTGCGCGCGCTCCAAGCTGCCGATCGCGCTGATCATCGCCGATATCGACCATTTCAAGGCGTATAACGACGCCTACGGACACCAGGCCGGCGACGATAGCCTGGTGCAGGTGGGCGCGGCGATGCGGCGCGCGGCGGCACGCCCGCAAGACCTGGTGGCGCGCTATGGCGGCGAGGAATTCGTGATCTTGCTGCCGCAGGAAGACAAGCGCGGCGCCGAGGTGGTGGCCAGGAAGCTGCTCGACGAACTGGCGCTGCTGGCCATCCCGCACGAAAAATCCGGGGCCTCGCCGTGGCTGACCCTGAGCATGGGGGTGGCCAGCCTGATGCCGGCCGATGGCTTGCTACCGGGTGGCTTGATCAAGATGGCTGACGCGCTGTTATACGAGGCCAAGGCGGGGGGCCGCAACCGCTATTGTTTACAGCCCGATTAGGGCGCGCTTGCCGCCGCCCCACGCGGTGCCCGGGCGCGCCGCCGGCCTGGCCTTCCACCACACGCGCCGGCAGCTTGAACACGCTCACCACATCCGCCAGCGTTCCCGCCTGATCCTGCAGCGCCCCGGCGGCGGCTGCCGCTTCTTCCACCAGCGCGGCATTTTGCTGCGTCACCTGGTCCATCTGCGCAATCGCCCGGTTGATCTGCTCGATCCCGGCGGTCTGCTCCACGCTGGCCGCCGTGATCTCGCCCATGATGTCGGTCACGCTGCCGATACTGGCGACAATCGCCTGCATGGTCGTTCCGGCGCGCTCAACCAGTTCACTGCCCTGCGCGACCTTGTGCACCGAGTCGCCCATCAGCGCCTTGATTTCCTTGGCTGCCGCCGCGGAGCGCTGCGCCAGGTTGCGCACCTCGCTGGCCACGACCGCGAAGCCGCGCCCCTGTTCACCCGCGCGCGCCGCTTCCACCGCCGCATTCAGGGCCAGGATATTGGTCTGGAACGCGATCGATTCGATCACGCCGATGATGTCGACGATCTTGCGCGACGATTCGTTGATCGATCCCATGGTGTCGACCACCTGCGCCGGCAGGGTCTCGCCCAGCATGAGGGCGGCGGCCGCATCGCGCTCCTGCGCGGCGATGCGCTTGCTGACGTTGGCGAACGAGCCGACATACAGCGCGCGCTCGGCCTTGATCCTGGCCAGCAGTTGCCGGCCTTCGGCGTCGCTGGCCAGCTTGTCGAGTAGCGCAATGGCGGCGCTGATGTCCTTCTTGTTCGCTTCGATCTTGTCGCGCACCCTGGCGCTGTAGGCGGCGTCGGGCGCAATGAACAATTCAAGCGTGGCGCGCGCGTTGGCGCGGGTGCCGGCGTTGATGACGTTGGCCGCATCGGCCTGGACCATGTCGCGCTCCATCATGTTGCTGCTGACGGCGCTGAGGTTGGCGAGCAGTGTGAGTGCCGTGGCGATCAGGGCCGCCATGATCAGCAAAATCATGCCGAAAGCGCCGCCCAGGCGCGCTCCGATTCGCAAGTTTGTCATATTCATCCGACTATCCCGGGTGATGCGGGCGCGCCAGCGCTGGCTGGACGCCGCGACGTTAACGGAAAGGAGGTGCTTGTGAGCCCGCCCGCTGGTTTGGGGCGGGCGGAAGAAGACGAGCAATGGCCGGCGCGGCGGCCTGCAGCGCCGCTGCCTTCCCTGCGGCGCGACTGCGATGCCATCATTGTTTCCAAAAAGAAATTGTATGCCGGCGCTCTGGCCTCGTCAACCAATCCAGATCAAGGAATGTGAAGTTGGCGGCCGGGTCCCGGCAGGGCCGATGGGAAAACGGCGGCTCAAAATTCTTCCCAATCGTCCGTCCCGGCGGCGGCCACCTCGCGCTTGCGCGCGCCCGCCGGACTGGCCGCCCGCGCCGGCCGTTCGACCGCCACCCTCGCCGCCACCCTCGCCGCCACCTCGCGCAGCACCGGCTTGGCGCGGCCTTCCACCACGCCGGCCGGCAGCTTGAACACGCTGACCACGCCCGCCAGCGTTCCCGCCTGATCCTGCAGCGCCCCGGCGGCGGCCGCCGCTTCTTCGACCAGCGCGGCATTTTGCTGCGTCACCTCGTCCATCTGCGTGATGGCCCGGTTGATTTGCTCGATCCCGGCGGTCTGCTCCACACTGGCCGCCGTGATCTCGCCCATCATGTCGGCCACGCTCTTGATACTCGTGACAATCGCCTGCATGGTCGATCCGGCCCGGTCAACCAGTTCGCTGCCCTGCGCGACCTTGTCCACCGAGTCGTCGATCAGCATCTTGATCTCCTTGGCCGCCGCCGCCGAGCGCTGCGCCAGGTTGCGTACCTCGCTGGCCACGACCGCGAAGCCGCGCCCCTGCTCGCCCGCGCGCGCCGCTTCCACCGCCGCATTCAGGGCCAGGATATTGGTCTGGAACGCGATCGACTCGATCACGCCGATGATGTCGACGATCTTGCGCGAGGATTCGTTGATCGACCCCATCGTGTCGACCACCTGCGCCACCACGGCCCCGCCCTGCAGCGCCACGTGCGAGGCCGAAATGGCCAGCTGGTTGGCCTGGCGCGCATTGTCGGCGTTCTGCTTGACGGTCGATGTCAGTTGTTCCATCGACGACGCGGTTTCCTCCAGCGAACTGGCTTGCTGTTCGGTGCGCGCCGACAAATCGAGGTTGCCGCTGGCGATCTGGCTCGACGCCGTCGCGATGGCATCGGTACCGCTGCGCACCTGGCTGACGATGTCGCGCAAGCCCGCGTTCATGTCGCCCAGCGCGTGCAGCAGCTGCCCCGTTTCGCTCGACGATCCGGGCGCAATCCGGGCGCTCAGGTCACCGGCGGCCACCGTCCTGGCCACCCTGACCGCATCATTGATCGGCAGCGTGATCGAGCGCGTGATCCACCATCCGGCCACCACGCCGATCAGCAGGCCCAGTGCGCCCTGCCACAGCATCATGGTACGGGCTCCGGCGATGCTCTCTTCGACGGCGGCACTGGCCGCGTCGGCCAGGCGCTTCTACAAGGCTGCCAGGGCGGTGATCGAGGTCTGCAGCGCGTCCAGCGCCGGCAGCGTTTCGGCGCGCATCAGGGCCGACGCTTCATCGCGCCTGTTCTCGCCGATCAGTTGATCGATGCGCGAGTACGAGCTGACGTAGACGGTGCGCTCGCGCGCCACCCGGGCCAGCAGTTCGCGCCCTTCGCGTGAGTCGATCAGCTTTTCCAGCGTCGCCAGGGCGGCTGTGATCTGCTTCTTGTTCGCTTCGATGCGCTGGTGGATGTTGGCCAGCTGCGCCGGGTCGGTGACGATGAACAGTTCGAGCGTCCTGCGCGCATTGGCGCGCGTGCCGACGTTGATCTGGTTGGCCGCTTCGGCCTTGACCCATTCGTGGTCGACCATGTGCGCGGTGCTTTTGCCCGCGCTGTTGAGCAGGGTGATGCCGGTAGCGACCAGGGTCCCCATCAGCAGCAACAGCAGGCCGAAACCGGCCCCCAGACGAACGCCGATCTTCAAGTTCGCAATTTTCATCCGGACTCCTGCTGATGTATGAACGACGATAACTACCCGTCAGTCCATACTAGTCCCAAGTGCGCGCGGCGTTCGCCCGTACATATTGATAGTTGCGGCGTGCGTTCCTTCGCGCAGATGAATACATCGGCTTTATGATGTACAAGGAGTGCTGGCGGTCGCTGCCTGCGTCTGCGCGCCAGCGGGAATCATGCGCGCGCCCGCTGCCAGGAGGCGGCGCGGAAGAACTGGTGCGCCAGCGCGGCCAGGGTCAGGCAGCCGACCGCGCACAGCACCATCCAGGGCAGGCCCGGCAGGCCCAGCGCCCGGCCCGCGTCAAGCAGATATCCGCCTGCAACGTAGCCGATCAGCCCGCCCAGCGCCAGCCCGATCCTGCTCAGTCCAATGTAGCTGGCGCGTGCCCGCGCCGTCGCATGGCGCGCCACGATGGCCTCACGCGCGGGCTCGGCGATGAGGCCGCCGACATAGAACAGCGCCATCACGCCAAACACGCCGGCCGCGCCCGAGACCAGCGCCATGGCTGCAAGGCTGGCCGTCATCACGCCGATCCCGAGCAGCAGGCGCGATTCCTCGCTCAGGTAGCGTTCGCCCAGGCGCGCCATGGGATACAGCAGCAGCACGGCGAGCAGCGCATCCATGCTGTACATCCAGGCCACGGACTGGGTGGTCCCGGTCACGTGCGTCACCAGCACCGGCAGCAGCAACATCAGCTGGACCTGCAACACGTAGTAACCGCTCAGGGTCAGCACCAGGGTAAGGAAGGGCTTGTCGCCAAGCGGAACGCGGATCGCCGCCAGCGCAGCCGTGCCGGGAACGGCGACCCGGTAGGCGGGCAGCGCCAGCGCATTGACCAGCGCCGCCAACACGAACACCGCGCAGCCGCCCATCGCGACCCAATAAAAATCCAGGCCAAGCAGGAAGGTGCCGAGCAAGGCTCCCAGCACGGCCGCCGCGCTTTCCAGCATCATCAGCAGCGCGTAGAAGCGGTTGCGCTCGGCCGGACGGGTCAGCTTGACGACCAGCGCCCCGCGCGCAGGCTCGAACAGGCTGCCGCCCAGCCCTGACAGGATGCAGGAAACGAACAGGTGGGCCGGGCTGCTGGCGTAGGCAAGTACCCCGAAACCGGCTGCCCGCAGCAGCAAGCCGCCCACGATCAGGGGCTTGGCGCCAAACCGGTCGGAGAGCGACCCGCCGAGCAGCCCCAGGCCCTGTTGCGACACTTGCCGCAAGCCGAGCGCCAGGCCGACCGCCGCCGCGGCCCATCCGAGCCGATCGATAAAATGCAGGCCGATGATGGGAAAGACCACATAGAAGCCGACCACCACCAACAGATTGTCGATCATGATAAAGCGTTTGCCGCGCCGCCTGGCGTCGCTTGTTCCTGCCATGTTCCTGCTCCCACGTCATCAATGAGCTTTCATCTTAGGCAAGAGCAAGACATAATAGAAGACACCGGATTCGGATGTGTGATATTGGATATTTTTATGTCTGTGAGTTTCGACGACCTGCGCCTGTTGATTGAAATCGTGGAATACGGCAGTTTTACCCAGGCCGCCGCGCGCCGCCGCTGGTCGCAGCCGCAGGTGAGCCAGCGGGTGGGCGCGCTGGAAGACCAGCTTGGCGTACAGCTGTTCCGGCGCCACCGCCGCGGCGCCGTCCCCACCGAAGCCTGCGTCACGTTCCTGCCGGCGGCGCGGGCCGCGCTCGCTGCGCTCGAGCTCGGCATGGAATCGGTCCAGGGCGCGCCCGCGCTGCCGAAAATGCGCCTTGCGTGTGTGCCATCGCTCGCGTCCATGCTGTTCGGCCCGATCCTGCTGGCCCTGGCGGAGGCGCCCATGGAAATTCGCTGTACCACGAATCACTCGCCGATCATCATGGATATGCTCCTCACCGATCAGGCCCAGCTCGGCTTTGTATTACGATGCCCGGCGATTGCCGGCATCGAGCTGGAACGCATTTGCGTGTCGCCCATTATTGCCGTGGTGCATCGCGATCATCCGCTCGCGCGCTCGCCCGCTTGCCTGCTGGCCGATATCGCGAACGCACGGCTGGCCCCGCAATTCTGGGGTGCGGAATGCGATGAATTAATCGGACGCCTGCACGCCAGTCGCACAACGAATACGCCGATTCATGCGATCCAGCCGGCCAGTGCCGCACTTGAGCTGGTGCTGGAGCATGGCTTCCTGACGTTCATGCCTGACATGGCGGTAGCAAGACAGTTGCAGGACGGGAGTCTGGTCAAACTCGACATCGCCGATTTGCCGCTGTGGGAGTGGGAAGTCATGATGGCGTGGCGCAGCGGGAAGCGGGCCGATGCGAGCAAGCAGATGGTGTTGCAGGTCGTGCGAAACATAGCGGCCGGCTGGACCCCAGCCAGGTAAATCATGCCGCTACGTTCGCGAAGGTCCGGGTTAGCGCACGATCAGGCGTAGCGCCGGATCAGCAGTTCGGCCACGCACACCGGCTTGGTGCCGCCTTCACGCTCGACCACGACGCTCCATGCGAGCTGCGCGCCGCCCTCGATGGGTTCGACCTGCTGCAAGGCCAGGCGCGCGCGCACGCGGCTGCCGACCGGCACCGGGGCCGGAAAGCGCACCTTGTTCAAGCCATAGTTGACGACCATTTTCGCATCGACCATGCGCAGCGTGCGGTCGAACAGGCCGGAGATCAGCGACAGCGTCAGGAAGCCATGCGCCACCGGGCCGCCGTAGGGCGATGCGCGCGCACAGCGTTCCAGGTCGACGTGGATCCACTGATGGTCATCGGTGGCGTCGGCAAACAGGTTCACGTGCTCCTGGGTGATTTCGACCCAGTCCGACACGGCCAGTTCCTGCCCCACCAGCGCCTGCATCTCGGCCAGGCTGGAAAATTCACGCATCGCCGTTCTCCTTCGGGCGGCGCCCCAGCATGCCCATGCCCTCGATGACGCAGGCGACCTCGCCGTGCTGGTTCACGGCCCGCCAGGTCGACCAGACCACGCCGCGGTCGGGGCGCGAGCTCGATGGCTTGAGCGCAGTGGTGATGTAGGTGACGGTGAGCGTGTCGCCGGCGCGCACCGGCTGCGGCCAGCGCACCTTGTCCAGGCCCGGGGAACCCATGCTCGACGAGGCGCACCACAGGCCGTCGACCACCATGCGCATCATCATGCTGCAGGTGTGCCAGCCGCTGGCGATGACGCTGCCGAAGATGGACGCCTTGGCCGCGTCATGGTCGACGTGGAAGGGCTGCGGGTCGAACTGGGTGGCAAAAGCGATGATTTCTTCTTCGCTCACGGTGCGGCTGCCGAGCGCGATCTCCTGGCCGACGTAAAAGTCCTCGAAATACCATGTGGTTTTCTTCATGCCATGTCACCCGCCGCAAAGCCGGGCTGCGCGATGAAGCGTTGCAGGTGGTGGTCGGAGTCGCCCAGCGACAGTTCGATCATGGTGAGGCGCTTGAAGTGGTGCGCGGCCGGCAGTTCGTCGGTCACGCCCATGCCGCCGTGCAACTGGACCGCCTGCTGGCCGACGAACTTGAGCGCCTGGCCGACCCGGAACTTGGCCGCCGAGACGGTACGGCGGCGTTCTTCCACATCGGTCGAGGCCAGGCGCACGGCGGCCAGCAGCGCCATCGAGCGCGCCTGCTCCAGGTGGATGTACATGTCGGCCATGCGGTGCTGGAGCGCCTGGAATTTGCCGATCGGCGCACCGAACTGGGTGCGCGTCTTGAGGTAGTCGAGGGTGGCCGCGAAGATCGCTTCCATCGCGCCCAGCGCTTCGGCGCACAGCAGGCCCGCGCCGTAGTCGGCGCCGGCGTCGAGCAGGTCCCAGCCCTGGCCCTCGCTGCCGATCAGGCTTGCTGCCGGCAGCTGGACGTTCGCCAGCGCGATCTCGGCGGCGCGCTGGCCGTCGAGCGTGCGGTAGTCGCGCACGGTCACGCCGGCGGCGTCCACGGGCACCACGAACAGCGATACGCCGCCGACGCCGCGCTGGGCGCCACTGCTGCGCGCCGACACAATCAGGCTGCCGGCCTGGCCGCCGTGCACCACCACGCTCTTGTGGCCATTGAGCAGGTAGCCGCCGCCATTGGCGACGGCCGTGGTGGCGATGTCCGACAGGTCATGGCGCGCCTGTTTTTCGGCCAGCGCGCAAGCCAGTTTGAGTTCGCCGCCGGCCACTTGCGCCAGCAGGTCGGGATGCTTGCCGCCCAGCGCCAGGAAATGCGCACCGAGCACGGTGGCGAAGTACGGTTCGACCACCAGGCCGCGCCCCAGCTCCTGCATCACGACGAACATGTCGACCGCCGTGCCATTGAAGCCGCCCTGCTCTTCCGGCACCGGCAAGGCCAGCATGCCCAGTTCGGCCAGCGTGGCCCACGCCGCGTCGGAGGTGCCCGCGTCGGAGTGAACGATCTTCTTGCGTGTCTCGAAGCTGTAGTCCTTGGTTACCCAGCGCTTGAGGGCATCGGCGAAGGCCAGCTGTTCTTCCTTGAAGTTGAAATCCATGTTCAGTCCCTCACAGGCCCAGGATCATCTGGGTGATGATATTGCGTTGAATCTCGTTCGAGCCGCCATAGATGGAGGTCTTGCGGAAATTGAAGTAGTGCGCGGCCAGCGGCGCGGCGTCGTCATCGTCGAATACGCTGTGCGGCGTTGCCGATTCCAGATAGGCCGGGTCGAACGGCAGCGCCATCGGGCCGACCGCTTCGACCATCAGCTCCGTGAGGGTCTGCTGGATTTCGGTGCCGCGCACCTTGAGCACCGACGCTTCCGGTCCGGGCGCCTTGTGCTCTTGCGCCAGCACGCGCATGACGGTCATTTCCAGCGCCATCAGTTCGATTTCCAGGGTGGCCACCTTGGCCGCGAACAGCGGGTCCTCGATCAGTGGCTTGCCGTTCTTGTTGCGCTGCGCGGCGATGCGCTTGAGCGAGCCCAGTTCGCGCTTGGAGCGGCCCACGGCGGCGATACCGGTGCGTTCGTGGCCGAGCAGGTATTTGGCGTAGGTCCAACCCTTGTTTTCCTTGCCGACCAGGTTTTGCACGGGCACGCGCACATGATCGAAAAAGACTTCGTTCACTTCATGGTCTTCGTCGAGCATGATGATCGGGCGTACCGTCACGCCGGGGCTGTGCATGTCGATCAGGAGGAAGGAGATGCCTTCCTGCTTGCGCACGCCGCTATCGGTGCGCACCAGGCAGAAGATCATGTCGGCATGCTGGGCCAGGGTGGTCCAGGTTTTCTGGCCGTTGACGACGTAAAAGTCGCCATCGCGTTCAGCGCTGGTCTTGAGCGACGCGAGGTCGGAGCCGGCGCCCGGTTCCGAGTAGCCCTGGCACCACCAGTCCTCGCAGGACAGGATGCGCGGCAGGAAGCGGGCTTTCTGTGCGTCGCTGCCGAAGGCCATGATGACCGGGGCGACCATGTTGACGCCGAACGGCAGGATGGGCGGAGTGCCGGCGCGGGCGCATTCTTCTTCCCAGATGTGGCGCTGCACGGCGCTCCAGCCCGGACCGCCGAATTCGGTCGGCCAGCCCGGCGCCACCCAGCCCTGTTTGGCGAGGGTCTGGTGCCAGCGCACGTAATCGTCCTTCGACAGGCGCAGGTGCTGGCGCACCTTGTGCTGCAGATCGGCCGGAAGATTGGCGTCGAGGAAGGCGCGCGCTTGGTCGCGGAACGCCAGGTCCTCGCTCGTATAGTTCAGGTCCATACAGTCTCCTTGTTGTTATCGCCTAAAAATAGCACGACCGTTCACAATGATTGTACCCGAAATAATCGCGCCGGGAAGATGGCTTTTGCGGGCATGAAGATCGGCCCACGCGGTACGCCGCGAGGCGGTAAACTGTGCGTTCAGATCACCTCGACCGAGAATTGAATGAGAACAGACAGCCGCCTTTCCCGCGTGCTTCATGTGCTGCTGCACATGGCCAGGCACGACGGACCTTTGACATCGGAACACATCGCGAAAATGCTGGATACGAATCCGGTGGTGGTGCGGCGCACCATGGCCGGCTTGCGCGAAGCGGGTTATGTGACCTCCGGCGCGGGCAAGCATGGGGGCTGGTCGATGGCGTGCGATTTACGGTCGGTGACCCTGCTCGATATTCATCGCGCGGTCGGCGGGCCGCATTTGTTCGCTATTGGCGTCGATAACGAACATCCCGACTGCGCGGTAGAAAAGGTGGTCAACCAGGCGCTGGGCGAGGCGCTGCAACGGGCGCAGGCGATCCTGATCGAGAGTCTGGGGAATGTGGTGCTGGCCGATCTGGCGCAGCAGTTCGACCAGCTGTGCGTGGACGGTGGATGGGACATCGCGGCACGGCACGGCAATAGCAACGCGAAGGGCTAGTCGCGGCAGGCGACCATCTCAAGCACGCTTCCGCACCGCAGCGGAGGGCGTCAAAATGGATAATGTGGTTCGATTCTCCGGCGCCAGAAGCGGTGCCGTCGCGTCATCGGCAAATGCGGTGTCGCCCGCCCCCGTCACGATGACAAGGTGAGGCTCATAAAAGTCAGCTGGCGCTGTTTTCGATTCTTGAATTTCAGCGAGGGCAGCCGGATGATCGGGCCCGCTTTCCAGCCATGTATCCCCTATCTGGCTCGCATCTTTCGGATGGGTCGCATGTTCGACGTAAATCCCCCCAAACCTGTCTCCGGACCAGGAAATCGGCCTTGTCCGCGTGCCCTGCTCTGCCGCGAAAAAACGCCGCGCCGAAGCGGGCGCCAATGTGACGGTAATTGACCTGAGCGGCGCGCCCTTCGAAGTGCCAGGCATGACGGTCTCTCATTTCCTCAGTGGCCCAATTTGGTATTAATTTCCTCCAACTTGGTATGCATATATCCGATTATTGGTGTTATATTGGTATACCGATCTTGCACATAAAACATCGGAATTGTCGCGTAAATCGATTCCGCCCATCACCGCGCGGGCACGGAGTGACGCGCGGCACACGGATCGACCAGGTTTATCCCCGGCATGCAAGTGCCCCGACAATTTGATATGGAGCCTCAATTGAACAAAACAATCCTCAATAGCCTGATCATCAGCGTACTGGGCGGGACGCTGGCCGCGTGCGGCGGCGGCGGCGACAATACGTCCACCGGCACCCAGTCATCCCAAAGCAAGATGTTGGCGGCAACGAGCGTCTGTAACGCAGCGTGGAACAGCGCCACCGTCTATGATGGCGGCAAGTCGGCCAGCTACGGGGGGATCAACTACACGGCCGCCTACTGGACGCAGGGCGACAATCCATCGACCAACAGCGGGGCCGCTGGAAGTGGCAAGCCATGGACGGTGAGTGGCTCGTGCGGCACCACGCCGACACCGACACCGACGCCAACACCGACGCCGACACCCACCCCGCCACCGACCTGCTCATCCCAGACCTGGAGCGCAGGAGTGAACTACAGCTTGGGCAGCGTGGTGAAGTACCCAGCTAACGGCAATTTCTACAAGGTCGTCAATAGCGGCACCAACGGCTCCGACGGTACTGATCCGACCATTAGCACTTGGTATTGGCAGCAAACTACTTGTGGCAGCACGCCAACGCCGACGCCTACTCCCGACCCGGCAGGTAGTTTTGCCGGCCTGTCAAAAGCGCAGTTCGAAGCATGGTTCCCCAGCCGCAGTTCGTTCTACCAATACGCCGACTTCGTCACTGCAGCAGGGTACTATCCAGGCTTTGCCAAGTCGGGCAACGCTACCCTGGACAAGCAGGAAGTGGCCGCCTTCTTCGCCAACCTGCAGCACGAGTCGGACAAGCTAAAGGCAGTGAGGGAGTACAACACCGCCAACTGGCCCTTGTACTGCGACGTAAACTGGGTACGCGTCGCCTGCAAGAGCACCAACATGGTCGACCAGTACTTTGGTCGCGGCCCGATCCAGATCAGCTGGACCTCGAACTACCGCAGTCTGGGCAACGCCATGGGCCTGGGCGAGCAACTGGTGAACAATCCGGAACTGTTGGCCACCAACGCCACCATTGCCTGGAGAAGTGCGGTCTGGTACTGGATGACCCAACCGGGCCGCGCCGGCAGGTCGGCGCATGACTCGATGGTGGGCGGATACGGTTTCGGCCAGACCATCAATGCCATTAACGGCAATCGCGAATGCGCAGGCGGCACCGAGTACCAGGGGCCGGCACAGATGCAGACCCGGGTGAATTACTACACGACCTTCACCCAGAACTTGGGCGTACCCACCGGTCCCCATCTGACTTGCTGATAGGCACGGGCTGAAGCGCTGGCCTGAAACGTCAAAGGCGGCATCGATGTCCTGATGCCGCCTTTTTCCTATCGACGTGTCTGGACTCGGGGGACTATGTACCCATCCGTAGCTGGCCGCTTTTCAAGGCCAGAGCGGTTTAGCGTACACTGTTTCAATCGATCCGTTGACGGCTATTCAATGACCCAAGCCCTGCACAGCCAAGCCCGCACCACGCACCACGCCACGCTGTTAAAGCTTATGATCACGAGACTTTTCCACGCAACAGGACTGACGAGGACGCAGTCCAATGTCGTTCCCGTCAGTGTCAACTTTAAGCACCACAAGAACCACGCCCTGAGAACAGTCAGGATATAAGGAGAAACAGTATGTTCAATCACATCATGGTGGGCACGAACGATATCGAGCGCTCAAAACGGTTCTACGACGCGCTGCTTGGCATGCTCGGCGCGGGCGCCGCTTCGCAACGTGGCCGCCTCCGGTCACACCCGGCTGTTCTATCGCCATGATGGAAACACGTTTTGCATCACCGAGCCGATCAACGGCGAGGAAGCGACGTGCTCGAACGGCGCGACGATCGGCTTCAAATGCAATTCGCCTGAGCAGGTAACGCAATTTCACGATGTCGCGGTGGCGCATGGCGGCGTATCGTGCGAAGCCCCTCCGGGTTTGCGTGAGGGCGACATGGGCCCCGTGTATTTATCGTATGTACGCGATCCGGACGGTAATAAACTCTGCGCGCTGCATCGCCCTAAATAATCCCAGGGTGACATGCCATCACCTGCTGGGACAGCAGTGCGACGATTCGCATTGACCTTCAGGCGCACGCTCAGCGCTCGTTCATTGCCAGATTTTCCGGCACACGGCCGCTGAGCAGTGGCCGAACGGCGCGGCAATAAAGGCTCAGATGCCATTTACCTTATGCCATCCCGCCATCGTCATTCCCTTGCATCGATGTGCACGCGGCCTCACATCCCTGCCGGCGCTGGTGATCGGCAGCATGATGCCCGATTTCGTCTACTTCTTTGCCTTTGGCGTCAGCGGCAGGTTCAGTCACAGCGTGCCGGGGATATTCCTGTATTGCGTCCCCGTCGGCGCCCTGGTGTATCTCCTCTATTCCGCACTGTTGAGGCAAGCATTCCTTGCGTGGCTGCCGCAAGCGGTGAGCGCGCGCATGGCGTGGCACATTCCCATGCCTTTGCAAAGCGTGCGAACGGTATCGGTCATGCTCGTTTCACTGGCGGTCGGCGCGTCGACCCATCTAATCTGGGATAGTTTCACTCACCCCGATACGATGCTTGTCTCCCGCCTCGACCTGTTACGCACGCTGGTCACGGTCGGCGGCCACGATATACCCGTATTCAAAGTTCTTCAGCACATGAGCAGCCTGGTCGGATTCATGGTTATCGCCAGCTATGCCGCCGCCTGGTTGTCACGCAGCGAGCCGGGCCCGCCTTATCAACCTTGTTTCAGCGACAGGCAGCGGCGGCTGGCCCTGGCCGCTGTCGGGGTGGCAAGCGTGCTTGGTGGCGCGTGGGGGCGACTGTTTCGACGCGTGACATCGGCTGAACACGGAATTTTCAACATGGTGACGACGGGTATGGCGTCAGGAGCAATCGCAATCGCGCTCGTTTGCGTCGGCTGGAACGCATACGTCCGTACCAGGACGCGGACACGCTGACGCCAGCGGGGATGGCGCCAGCGTCCAATGGACGCTGTTCTGCGCCTCCCGATAGCGATATGGGAGGAGCTGCCGCCGCCATAGCCGGGCAACTCGCATACGTCAGCATGTAAACGACTGCGGGGCCTCAACGGCCCCGCATTGCGATCTATTCCAGACCTGCTCAGTTACCCGCTTTAACAGCCGGCAAATAAGGCATCAGGCGCGCCGCCATGCGCGTATCGGTCTTGAGCATCTCGATTTCGTCGGCCAGGATGTGCGCCGCTTCCTGCAGCATCACGTCCTTGGCATCCTTGGCCGCTTTTTCGGCGGCCAGCTCGGATGCCAGGTTGCGCTCGTCGGCCTGCAAGCCATCGTCCTGACGGTTCGGCTTGGTGGCGGCGGCCTTGGCGGTCTTGGCCGGCGACGCCAGCTTGCTGCGCGCATCCTTGGCGTCGGTCATATCGGCCGGCTCGTCGGTGACGGCGGCACGCAGGGCGACCTGGCGTGCCTCGCGCTGCTTGGCCTTGGCTTCGAGCGCATCGCGTTCCTTGCGGCGCACCGCTTCGTTCAGCGAGATCACATTATCCTTGCGCAACTTACGCAGCTCGGCCATGTCTTCCTGCAAGTACTGGAAGTCCTTGTCCTTGGCGATGCGCGCTTCGTGGCGCTTTTGCAGCGGAGCAACCAGTTGCTTGAGGTTGCCCGACGGCGTGAACGCCACCGGCTTGATCGCTACCCACGGCAGGGCATTGTCGTAGCTCGACTCGCCGAAGCCTTCCGGATCGGAGGTGACCGGCATCTTGATGTCGGGCGTGACGCCGCGCAACTGCGTGGTACCGCCGTTGATGCGGAAAAATTGCGCGATGGTCATCTTGAGTTCGCCGTAGCGCGCTTTTTCGCCCGGATTGCCCCGGTCGAGGTTGACCAGGGTCTGGACAGTGCCCTTGCCGAAACTCGGTTCGCCCATCACCAGGCCACGGCCGTAATCCTGGATGGCGGCGGCGAAGATTTCGGACGCCGATGCGGAGCCGCGATTGATCAACACGCCCATCGGGCCATCCCAGGCCAGGCCCGGCTGGGTGTCGTTTTCGACCTCGACCTTGCCTTCGGCGCTGCGCTGCATGACAACCGGGCCTTTATCGATGAACAGGCCGGTCAGCTCGACCGCCTCGCCCAGGGCGCCGCCGCCATTGTTGCGCAGGTCGATCAGCACATTGTCGACTTTCTCTTTCTTGAGCTCGCCCAGGATGCGGGCCACGTCGCGCGTGGCGCTCTTGAAGTCCTTGTCGCCACGGCGGCGCGCCTCGAAGTCCAGATAGAACGTTGGCAGGGAAATCACCCCCACCCGGCGCTTGACGCCGCCTTCCTTGACTTCGATGATGGTTTTCTTGGCGGCTTGTTCTTCCATGTTGATTTTCTTGCGCACCAGCGACACGGTGACGGTCTTGCCATCGGTACCGGCGTCGACCGGCAGCACGTTCAGGCGTACCACCGATTCCTTGGGACCACGGATCAGTTGCACCACGTCATCGATACGCCAGCCGAGCACGTCGGTGAAGCCCGGCGAATCGGCCTGGGCCACGCCGACGATGCGGTCGCCGACCTTGAGCTTGCCGGACATGCCGGCCGGGCTGCCCACCACGATTTCGCGAATGACGGTGTAATCTTCGCGCTGTTGCAGCACGGCGCCGATGCCGTCGAGCGACAAACGCATGGCGATGGCGAAATTGTCGGCCGAACGTGGGCCGAGGTAGTTGGTGTGCGGCTCGATCGAGGTGGCGTAAGCGTTCATGAAGGTCATGAACACATCTTCGCTATCGACCTTGCTCATGCGGCCGGCGTAATTTTCGTAGCGCTTGTCCAGCGTTTCGCGGATCGACTTGTCATCTTTCCCGGCCAGCTTGAGGCGCAGCCAATCGTTCTTGACGCGCTTGCGCCACAAGTCGCGTGCTTCATCCAGGTTTTTCGGCCAGGCGGCTTTTTCGCGGTCGATCTGGAAGGTTTCGTCGACGGTGAAGTCGAACTTGCCCTTGAGCAGTTCACGCGAATAGGTGAAGCGCTCGTTGAAGCGCTGCTGGTACAGGCTGTACATGCTGAACGGCGTGGTCAGGTTTTCTGTCTTGATCGCATCGTCGAGCTTGGTACGGATACTGTCGAAGGAATCGATATCGCTCTGCAGGAAATGCAGGCGGTCGCCATCGAGCGATTTGAGGTAGCGGTCGAAAATCTTTTCGGACATCGCATCGTCGAGCGGCGTGACCTTGTAATGGTGGCGTCCAAAGACGGTAGCGGCCCAGGCGGCGGCCTGCGTTTGCGTCGCAACCGGCCGCAGCTGGGTGGCGCCTACCTTGACGGGCTGCGGGACTGCCGCTTGTGTCGTCGCGGCAAATGCCAGTGCGACCATCAACATGTGCTTCTTCATTCGTTGTCTCTCCGAGCGGGAACTGGTGTTATCTGCGGGCGAAACCGTGCACTGCAAGGGCGCCCAGCCGCTAAATCGGCTACTGCTGCTGATTCTAACAGGATAGTGGCGTGGGGCAGAGCCAGCCAGCGCGTTGCCGCGAAACCGAGCTTACGGGCTGGCGGCGGTGCGGGTTCATGGATTTACAAATTGAAACAGGTGCGGCCGGAAGTGAAACACCACCCAGGCCGCGCCGACGATGATAAACAGATAAGGCCAGGAGCGTATTGCGATACGCCAATCGACCATCGATGGCCAGAACGACAGGAACTGGGGCGCCAGCGCCAGCGCAATGAACAGGTCGCGCAGGTCGAACTGCCAGCTCTGGCGGGTGCGCCACCAGGCCACGCAGAACGGCAGTAGCACGATCACCAGCGGCGCCAGGGCGGCCGGCGCAGCGTTATACCAGCGCACCCGGGTCAGGATGACCGAACCGAGTTCCCAATGCCGCCCTACCCTGCGCGGAATCACGGTGAACGAGGCGGGCCGCGCGCCGGTCAGCAGGCCGGCCACGAAGTGCGCCAGTTCATGGCAGATGGTGCCGGCCACGGTGAACAGGAAAAAGAACGGATGGGCGCCGGCCAGCACCCGGATCACCAGCGCCAGCGCGGCCGATGGCGCGAGGTAGAGGAGAATTTCCTTCATGGGGCGGCTATCGGCAATGCGGCGGGGAATTGTCCGGCGTTCATGGCCGAACTTATACCATAGACCAGGCCGACAGGACGCCCGCATGCTATCGTGCGTGCCTCACTCCCCGCCCCGCCGAATTGACCGCCCATGCCCCTGTTTACCGTCATCCACCCGACCGTTCCCAATCCACCCGCCGTGAACGACCGGATCACGCTGCTGGCGCGCGCCCACAGCAAGCTGCTTGCGGTCTTGCTGGACGCGGTGAGGCCGGGCATGGCGACCGCCGACCTGGCCGACGTTGCGCGCGAGCAGGCGGCAACACTGGGAATCGGGCTGTCGTTCCGCACCAAGATGGGCTTTCCCGATGATATTTCGGCATGCATCAATACGCAGGCGATGAATAGCGTTCCAAACCGGAATACCCTGATCAAGGATGGCGATATCGTCAAGATCGCCTTCGGCAGCACCGATGGCGGCGGCGCGTTTTGCGTGCAGAACTGGAGCATGCAGGCCGGGACCATCCTTCCCGCACGGCGCGCGCTACTGAACGACGCCCGCGACAGCCTTGACGACGCGCTGGCGTATTGCCGTCCCGGCATCAAGGTATCGGAACTGGCCGCGCGGCTGGCCAGATCGGCGGCGGAAAAGGGATTCTGGCTATCGACCGAATTTGCGGGCCATATGATCGGTCAGGAACCTGTCATGCCGCCCTCGATCGTCCAACCGAAGGGTCTGTTCGCCACCGGCCATGCGCTAACCGAAGGCACGGTACTATCGCTGTTCGTGCTGGCGCATGCCGCCAGGCCGCGCCTGGACCGGCGCGACGATGGCTGGACAGTGGTGGACCGCAAGCACGGGATGTCGGCCGCGTACAGCCACATGGTGCGGGTGGCGGCACTGCCGCAGCTGCTGACGTCGCCGTATCGGCTGCACGCCTGAGTGCACTAGTAAAACTGGCATTCCCAGCGCCACTGGCCGTCGGACGAGCGGTAAAAGTAGCCGACCCCGTTATCGCCCCACATCCAGCCGACCTTCTCTTCCGAGCCGACCTGGAACACGAAGTCATGCAGGCCGGCACCGTGCTGGATCTCGTACGGATAGCCGCCGACCTTGGTGCCGATATGGCGCGAAAAATCGTCGAAGAATGCATCGGATGCAGCCTCGCCCCCGTTGACCGCTGTCAGACCGACAATTTCCCAAGCCCCCTCCCAGCCCGGCGCATCGTCGTCCACGCGGGTCCAGCGGATGGGAAAGGGCCGGCACGGATGCGCCACCCCGGGCAGCGCAACAAGGCCGTCGACGCTCGCATATTCGCGGATCAGCCATCCTTCGCCGTGCGGCAGGTCGAAGGGATGGCGCGACAAATTCTGGAACAGCACCAGCAGCGCGACGTCGCGCAATTGCTCGGGCACGAATGGCAGTTCGCTGACCCGGATCTGCAGCAGCGGGAACATGGCACTGCCTTCAAATTCAGGCAGTGTTTCGTGCGGTAAGCCGACGCCGCGTCCGAACCACGATGTCAGCGGGTCCTGCGGCGGACGAAAACCGCCCGCGGTGCCCAGCGACGCGCTGCGCAGTGCCAGGCGCAGCTGGTCCAGTTCGGCGCGGGCGGCGGGGTTCATGGTCCGACGTAGCGTTGGTCCAGCGCGAGCACGAGGCGCTGGACATCAGCGGCGTAAAAGCCGGACGAATTGAGGGTATTGATTTCGACGATCTTCATGCCATTCGCGCTATCGCAGGCGTCGATGACGAATGCGTCATGCGGCGACCATTCCTCGATACGCGCTTTGACGAATTGCGTGAGCCGTTCATCGACATCACTGGAATAAATGACCTGGCTGCCGCGCTTGTACAGTGATTGGGTAACGATGTCGCCGCCAACAACCCAAAAACGGTATTCGGCGTAAATGGCCACCGGCCGGGATAACTGGATCAGGGTGTCGGGCGCGAGGCTGGTGGCATGACGGTCCGAAGGATCGCAGACGGCGTTTTGCCATGCGGCGAAGGCGTCCGCATCGAACACCCGCCCCGAAAAATATTTGGAATCGTTGACCGGACGAACAAACATCTGCCCGCCGCTGAAGCGCGCGTCGCGCACCGTGCTAACGACGGCGCCAGCGTTGAGCATATGCTCGCCCCAGTGCGCCCGCTGCTGCCCGAAATCCTGCGCATACAGGTCGAAAACGCCCGGCACCCAGCCGTGTTTTGCCGCCACGTGGCGCATCGAGTACGAACCGATGCACATCACATTGGCGTGGGCAATCACCGCTGGCGGCAGAAGCTCGCCGGTTTTCGGCGCCACCGCGTGGACCGAATACCCGATGCCGAAGCGCTCCAGGGTGGCGATCAGGGCATCCCAGCCGGTTTCGGACACAAATCCCTCTTGCAGTATCCAGTGCATCCTGTTTGGCTCCTGCTGGTGACAGTCGGGCAGCCGACGGGGATATTGCAACGACCGCTTGCACAAAATAATATCCCCGGTGGCAATACCGCCTGAAAACAGCGCGGCATCGCAGCGGGGATGACAATGGAACAACAAGTGCGGCACCCGGCGTTACATCCGCAGGATGACGTCAAACCGCTCTATTTATAGAACGCTTCGACCTTGCCTTTGAGTTTGATCAGCATCGGATGGCCCTTGCGGTCCAGTGCTTTGCCGGATGGAATCTTGATCCAGCCTTCGCTGATGCAGTATTCCTCGACGTTGAGGTATTCCTTGTCGTTGAGCTTGATGGCGACGTCGCGTTCGAACGCAGCTTCATTGTGAAAAGGGCTGCGCGGGTCGATCGACAGGCGGTCGGGCAATGGGGGGAGTGTAGTGGTATCGTTCATGGGCGAATTATCCACCAGATCGGCGCGCAGTACAACGGGCTTCGGTGCCGCCTTTTGCAGCAATGGCAAGTATGGCATCATGCGCCTTTCGGGCAGCACGCCCAACTTGAAAGGAAATCATGACAGCACTGACACGACTGAGGGATGCGGAAGACGCCATGCGCGAAGGCCGCCATGACGAGGCATTGGAAGCGTTTATCTGGTTCTATCAGCATGCCCTGGAAGAAGATCCGTCGCTGGAAGAAATGCGGTACTACCTGATCGGCATGTGGGTCGAACTCGGCAAGGCTTACCCCAAGGCGCTCGAGGCGCTGCGCACGATCCGCAGCGACAAAACCGATGCGCTGCTGCGCGGTGAAAGCGACCGGGAATTATTTTGGGATATCGTCATCATCGATGCGGAACTCGGCAATACGGCGGCGACCTATCAGTTCTATCTCGCGCTTGCCGAGGCGTGCCCGGTGTTTGCGGCCGAGTGCGCGCTGATTGCCATGCCCGCGATTGTAGAGGCGCAGGATTATGCGCTGGCGGCACGCCTGATGCCGGCAGCGGAGCCGTTTGTGCGCGAAATGGCCATCGTGCTCGAACAAGAGATTGCGGCAATCAAGCACCGTCCGTTGTCGCGAACACCCGAGCGCTGGGCAGAAATCACCACGTATGTCAGCGAAGTCCAGCGGGTGCTCACCGTCCTGGCCGGGAATGGCGATCCTGACGAAGCGGCCCGCATCAAGGCCCTTGCAGTGAGCCTGATCAAAAGCCCATCCGTGCGCAGGGAAGTCGCGGCCGGATTGAGCAAACCTGCAAAGGCACGGCGCTCCTGACAGCATCCGTCGCGGCATGGGCGATTCATGCTGCCGCGTAAGCTTGCAGCAGCGCGTCCGCGTTTGCCGCATCGGCAATATGCAGCAGGACCGTCTGATTTAGTTCCAATACCAGGCGGGACACAGCGTATTTATATAGGCCGAAAGCATCTTCGATCAGATCGAGGGTTGACTAAGTACCCATCTTTAAGGGGAAACATGAACGGACACGAACGGCTCCAGAATGCGGCAAAAGCCTCGCGCGAAGGTCGCCACGAAGAAGCCTTACAGGAATTTATCTGGTTCCATCATCACGCGCTGGAGGAGGAACCGTCGCTGTACGGTGTGAGGTTGTCCTTCGCGCTCGGTTATTGGACGGAGCTGGGGCAAGTCTATCCAAAAGCGCTCGACGCGCTGCGCGCCATTCGCAAGGACAAGGCGGAAGCACTGCTACGTGGCGACGCCGGGCTGGAGTGGTTTCGGGATGTCATGGCCATCGACAGGGAGCTTGGCAATACTACCCTCACCTATCAGCTTTACGTAGCGCTTGCAGAGTCGTGTCCGGCGCTGGCGACGGAATGCGCACGCGCGGCTTTACCCGCGATTGTGGCGGCGAAGGACTATGCACTAGCGGCGCGTCTGATGCCGCCACCCGAGCCGCTACTACGCCAACGCGCAATCATGCTCGAACACGATATCGGACGCATCAAACATCGACCCGTTACTCGCGCCCCCGCACGTTGGGCCACTATCTTTAATTACGTCGACGAGGTAAAGCGGCTGGTCACGATTCTGGCCGGGAACGAGGATTTTGCGGAAGCCACCCGTATCAAGGCCCTGGCAATCAGCGTGATCAAAAGCCCGTCCGTGCGCAGGGATGTTGCGGCGCAATTCATCAAGCCTTCCAAGCCGCCGCGCTCCTCACGGCGTTAAGCGCGACAAGACCGATTTACGCTGCCGCGTACGCTTGCAGCAGCGCTTCCTCGTTTGCCGCGTCGGCAATATGCAGCAGGACCGTCTGCTTCAGTTTCACGACCGGATGCGCCACATCGTGCTTGCAAAAGCCGAACACATCGGCGAGCAAGTCGTCGGCATGCCACGAGGTGGGAATGAAATGCTGGTCCGGGATTTCGCCGAAGTCGAACGCTTCGATATTGGCCATGTCGACCGCGTCGTCCCAGGAACTGCAATCGACACCCCAGGCGACCATGTAGCGGCAACCGGATTTGACGATCCAGTTGCTGACCTGCGATTGCCATTCCGGCGACACGGCGGCATCGGCGATGACCACCATCTTGTACGGTGCCGGCTGCACGCGCCCGGTGGGCGTATCGCCCGGCGCAAGATGAATATAGATGACGGGATGAGACATGCAAACACCTCCTTACCCTCGGGGCTGGTCAGCCCGCATAAAAACACCGGCCGCAAGCCTGGCGATACTGCTCGTTTCCGCCGATGCTGACCTGCTCGCCTTCCCGGATCCGCTTGCCCTGCCCGTCCACGCGGATATTCATCGTGGCTTTCTTGCCGCAGGTGCAGATATTTTTCAATTCCTCGATATCGTCGGCCAGCGCCAGCAAATAGGCCGAGCCAGGAAACGGCTCGCCGCGAAAATCGCTGCGCAAGCCGTAGCAAATCACCGGTACACCCCTGATTTGCGCCAACTGGTGCAATTGCTGCACCTGGGCGGTCGATAAAAACTGCGCTTCGTCGACCAGCACGCAAGCCACATGCGGCGCATCGTTCAGGAAATCGGTCGCGCCATCGAAGATATCGACTTCGCGCTGCGGCCCCAGGCGCGACGTCACCTGCCCCACGCCATAGCGGCTGTCGATCGCGGCCGTGTACAGCTTGACCTGCTGGCCCTGCTCTTCATAGTTATGCGCGACCTGCAGCAGTGCTGTCGACTTGCCGGCGTTCATCGCCGAATACCTGAAATAAAGTTTTGCCACTGCGTGTTCCCACCAATTGAAGCGCGTCATTATAGCAAGCGCGGCGGGCCAGCCTGTTGCACCTTAGCATCAGCGAGTGAAATCGACGACCACCTTGCCGGGCCCATGTCCGCTGTGGGATTCCTCGATCGCCTGCGCCAGGGCATCGAAGGCGACCACCCGGGCGATGGTCGAGCGCACGCTGCCGGCGGCCACCGATGCGGCAATCTCGGTCAACTGCCGCTGGTCCGCCACCATCATGAACCACAGGCCGCGCCGTCCGGCCGGGGTGCGCGCCACGATGTCCGGCGCGGCCGTGCTGACGATGGCGCCGCCCTTGGCGAGAACCTGCCAGGAGCGGTCCAGCGTATCGCCGCCGACCAGGTCGAGCACCAGGTCGACATCGCGCACCTGCTCCTCGAAGCGTTCGGCGTGGCGGTCGATGACGCGGTCCGCACCCAGCGCGAGGACATGCGCGCGGCTCGACGACGACGCTGTCGCCACCACCACGGCGCCCGCCGCCTTTGCAAACTGCACCGCGAAGCCACCTACCCCGCCGGCCGCGCCGTGGATCAGCACCTGCTGGCCGGGCCGCAGCGGGCCGGCGGCGCGCAGCGATTGCCACGCGGTCAGGCTGGCCACCGGCAACGCCGCCGCCTGCGTGTAATCCATCGCTGGCGGCACCAGCGCCAGCTTGTCCGCCGCAATCGCGACCACGTCGGCATACGCGCCAAGCCTTCCCAGCGGCGCCATGACACGGTCGCCCGGCGCGAACCCCGTCACGCTAACGCCGGCCGCCATCACCTCGCCAGCCAGTTCGATGCCCAGCGTGGCGGGCAGCGCCAGCGGGAATGCCGCTTGCAGGTATCCCTGGCGGACCTTCCAGTCCAGCGCATTCACGCCGGCCGCATGCACCCGCACCAGCACCTCGCTGGCGCCCGGCGCGGGTACGTCGACCTGATCGACCCGTACCACGCCGGCGCCGCCGTAACCATGAATCCGAACGGCGCGGTTCATGCTGCTTCTCCCAGCGTCGGGTAGTCGGTGTAGCCGGCCGGTCCGGGCGAATAGAAGGTCGACTGGTCCGGCGCATTGAGCGGCGCGTCCACGCGGAAGCGCTGCACCAGATCGGGATTGGCCAGATACAGGCCGCCGAACACCGCGGCGTCGGCACGCTGCTCGCCGATGACGCCTTGTGCGCTCGCCTGGGTCAATCCGCCACCCTGCAGGTAGGCGCCCGCAAACAGGGGCCGCAGCGCCGCGTGGTAGTCGAACGATGTCTTGAACAGCGCCACGTGCAGGTACGCCAGTTTGAATGGCGCCAGTTGCTGTACCAGATAGCGGTAGGTCTCCTGCGGCGTGGCGTCGCTGATGTCGTTAAAGCCCATCTCCGGCGAGATCTTGATGCCGACACGCTCGCCACCGGCTTCGCCCGCCATCGCGGCCAGCACCTCGAGAATGAAGCGCGCCCGATTCTCGATCGAACCGCCATATTGGTCGGTGCGCTCGTTGGTCGACGAGGACAGGAACTGCTCCGGCAAATAGCCCGACGCCGCATGCAGCTCGACGCCATCGAAGCCGGCGGCGAGCGCGTTGCGGGTCGCCACGCGGTACTCCTCGACCACCTGCCGCACCTCGCCGGTAGTCAGTGCGCGCGGCTGCGCCAGTTCCAGCGGTCCGGCATCGGTGTACACCGTGCCCGCCGCCTTGATCGCGGATGGCGCAACGGGTGCGGCGCCGTCCGCCAGCAGGGTCGGATGCGAGATGCGCCCGCAATGCATCAACTGCATGAAGATCCGTCCGCCCTTGCGGTGCACCGCATCGGTAACCTTCTTCCACGCGGCGATCTGTTCGCCGGTATGAATGCCGGGCGTGCGCACGTAGCCCTTGCCCATCGGGCCAGGCCAGGTGCCTTCGGTGATCAACAGGCCGGCATCGGCGCGCTGTTCGTAGTAGGTGATGGTCGCCGCGGACGGCACGCCGCTGGCGCTATCGGCACGCGAACGGGTCATGGGCGCCATGACGACGCGGTTAGGCAAAGTGAGGCGGCCGAGGTCGAGCGGGGTGAAAAGCGTATTCATCTGATTCCCTTCTGGCTGAGTGAAAAGCCATGGTACATTGATGCGCTGATAGTAGAAATAGGCAGGAATGGGATTTACTGCTGCAAAAATGGAGCAATCGATATGCAACTACTTAATTACATGCATCTGTACGTGGAAGTCGCGCGGACCAAGAATTTCCGCAAAGCGGCCGATACCTTGGGCATGTCGAGTTCCACGCTCTCGCGCAATATCGCCGCGCTGGAAAAGGAAATCGGCGTACGCCTGCTGCACCGCTCCACGCGCCGGGTGGAACTGACCGAGGCCGGCGAGGCTTACTTCAACCGCTGCCAGGGCATCGTGGAAGAAGCGAAGATGGCGCACGAAGCGCTGCGCGGCGCAGCGGTCCACCCGAGCGGCACGCTGCGCATCTCGATGCCGGTGGACTTTGCCATCAACTATCTGGCACCGCTGCTGGCCGAATTTGCCGCAGCCTACCCGCTGATCGACTTTGAACTTGATGCCGGCGCGCGCCGGGTCGACCTGCTGGCCGAACCGTTCGACCTGGCGATCCGCATGGGGCCTGCCCCGGCCGCGCCATCGACCCTGGTCGCGCGCCAGATCGCGCTGCTGGAGCGCCATTTATATGCGTCGTCCGCTTATCTCGACCAGGCGCCGCCGCTGGCCCATCCCGAGGACCTGGCACATCACACCTTGTGCGTCGCCGGAGGGATCAAGCAGGAAGGATGGGTACTTTTCAACGGCGCGGACAGCACGACGGTGCCCATCGCAGCGCGCTTCATGCTCAACAGCATGGGGCTGAGCCGCGCATTGGCGGCCCAGGGGGCCGGTATTGCCATCCTCGACAACGTGATCGCGCGCGCGGAACTGGCGTCAGGGCAGCTGCGGCGGGTTCTGCCGCAATGGAGCCTGGCGCCGATCCCGGTGCATGCGATTACCGATACGCGCCTGCTGTCGGCGCGTACCCGGCTGTTTTTGGATTTTTTGAAGGCGCGCCTCGCCGCCCACGGTTCAGTCGCGCGGCGCTAGCACCCGGGCCGGGTTGCCGACCGCCGTGGCGCCGGCCGGCACGTCGCGCGTGACCACGCTGCCAGCGCCGATGACGGCATCGTCGCCGATGCTCACGCCGGGCAGGATGATGGCGCCGCCGCCGATCCACACATTGCGGCCGATGCTGACCGGACGGCCGAATTCCAGGCCCGCGCGGCGCTGCTCGGGGTCGCGTGGATGGTCGGCCGTGTAAATCTGCACGGCCGGACCGATCATCGTGCCTTCGCCGATGGTCACGCCGACGACATCGAGAATAACGCAGTTAAAGTTCAGGAAAACGTCTTTGCCGAGGCGGATGTTGTAGCCGTAATCGCAGTGAAACGGCGGGCGGATCGCCGCACCCTCCCCGACTTCGCCGAGCCCCTCGGCCAGCAGAACGTGGCGCGCCGGTGCCGGCTCGGCCAGCGCCGCGTTGTAGCGCACCATCCATGCCTTGGCCGCCGCATGGTCGGCCTGGATTTCCGGGTCGCTGAAACGATACGCCTCGCCAGCCAGCATTTTTTGTTTTTCACTCAGTCTCACGTGGCGCTCCTATTGGCCGGGATGATATTTGCGTTCGAGCTGCTTCTCGATATCCGCCTTGTAGAACAGTACGTCCTTGAACTGCCCCTTGCTGTACATCTCGGCCTGGTCGCTGAAGTGCGGCGAAGCCGGATTGCTGCTGTTGCCACCCGCCAGAATGCTCTTGGCGCGCACGCGCGGCCCGAACTCCACGGCCGCCACGAAGCTGTTGCCACGGTCGCCGTATATGCGCCTGGTCGTTTGCGGCGCCACCATGCCGAAGGCGGCCAGCGAGCCCCAGGTGGCGGACGCGAACGCCACCGGATAGCTCGGTTTGGCGTCGTCGTACTGCTGCGTGACGTCGCCGCCCATGCGCTGGAAGCGGTTGATCTCGCCCCATGGCGTCTGCCAGGTACCGAAATCAGCTTCCAGCCTGGCCGTGGCGCGCACCAGTGCCTGCAAGCGCTCCGCCGGCGCCAGGCTGTCGCGGATGTAGTCGGCCGTCGGCACGCCCTTGGCCTTGGCCGCGCTTGACGCTCTCCCGATCATGTCCTGGCCCCAGTAGATCGCCAGCGAGGTCGGGACCGACGCCACGCCGTAGCGCCGGTCCCACCCGCGCAAGGCGGCCATCTGCGGCGCCAGTTGCGCCCTGAGCGCGTCGCCCTCAGGCAGTGCGTCGTACGCCGCCGACAATGAGCCGATGAGCGGGTCGAAAGCGGTCAGGTGGCTGTCGTAAGCGGCGGCGATCAGGCTGTCGAGGGTAACGTCCTTTTGCTTTTCCAGCACCGCCACGGCATGCAGGCCGCGCGCGTTTTCGGGCAGCGACCACATATACAGGGGATAGTCCTGCTGGCGCGGACTACTTGCGCCAGCAGCGGCGAACGGCCAGTTGTTGGTGTTCTGGAGCCAGCCGCTCGCGGGATTGAACAGCGTGATGGTCTCGTCGATGGCGTGCAAGCCTTGCCATTCGGTCGCCGGATTGCTGCCGTCGACCGGCTTTTTCCAGTCGAAGGCGGTGTCGCGCCGGGGCAGGAAATTCCCGTGGAAGTAAGCGATGTTGCCATCGGCGTCGGCGTACACGGTATTGTTCGACGAATTGGTGCGCAGTTCCATCGACGCGCGGAACTGCTTGTAATTGCGGGCCTTGGTGCGGGTGTACGACTGCATCAGCGCCTTGAGCGGCTCCTCCATCAGCTTGACCGACACCCATTTGCCGCCCTCCTCGCGCACCACCGGGCCGTGGTGGCTGAAATAAGCCGTCACGGTCTTGCTGTCCATGCCGCCAGCGGTCTTGTAAGGCAGCGTTACCTTCACTTCGCGCAGGGCGCGCTCGCCGCTGCCGTATTTGTAGACATGCTTGCCGTCTTTTTCGGTCACCGTTTCGAGATACTCGTCGATCACGTCGCCGCCGCCCGAGGTGTGCATCCAGCCCGCCTTGTCGTTGAAGCCCTGGTAGACGAAGAACTGGCCCCAGGTCACGGCGCCGTAGGCGTTCAGGCCCTCGTCGCTGACCATATGGACCTCGGGGCGGAAGTAGAAAGAAGTGTGGGGGTTGATCAGCAGGAGCGCGTGGCCGGACGCGCTCCGTTTCGGCGCGATGGCGAAGCCGTTCGAGCCGCTCGGTTCCTTGTCGAGAACATTGGACGCGTCGGCCAGCGCCAGCGCGCTCTTCTTGCCGTAGAACTGTTCCAGCTCCTTGAGGTTGATCGATTCGATGTCACCGCCGATGCTGCCTTCGCTGAACGCGAGCGCCATCCATGGCTCGAAATGCGTGATCAGGCGCGGCTTGACCTCGGGGTGGGTGTGCAGGTAAAAGTTCAGGCCATCGGCAAAGGCAATCATCAGCTTCTTGAGCCACGCCGGACTGGCCGCGTAGCTGGCCTTCATGCCTTCTGGCGTGATGTACATCTTCATGCGCAGGTCGCGCCAGATTTCAGCCTCGCCTTCGACTTCCGCCAGGCGGCCAAGCGCATTGATGTAATTGAGTTCGACCCGGTTGAAATCGTCCTCCGCCTGCGCGTACAGCAGGCCGAAAACGGCGTCGGCATCGGTCTTGCCGAAGACGTGAGGAATGCCCCACTTGTCGCGCATGATGGTCACGCGCCGGGCGGTCTTGTTCCAGCGCGCCTGTTGCGCGGACGCGCCGGGGCGGGTGTCGGAAGCGGCGCAGGCGGGCAGCATGGCGCCGAGGATGGCGCAGCCTAGCAGTGTCAAAACGAGAACGGGTCGAAACATCGATGAATCTCCTGACGAGGATGGTGATCCGGGGCAGCCGCCCGCGTTGCTACGCGCCGCTGTCGCCCAATGCCGCGAGGCGCTCCCTGAGGACCTGGTTCTCGGCGCTCAGGGCGTCGACCTTGCCGCGCAGGGTAGCTACCTGGGCGCGCAGTTCGGTTTCGGCATCGGCTGGCGCCTCTTTCGGCGGACGGCTCGCTGCCTTCTGTTCGCGCACCTGGCGCGCGGCCTGCTGCAGTTCCTTGCGTCCGCCGGCGACGGCCGCGATCTGCACCGATTCCGGCAGCGAGGCCACGTTGGCGGCGGCGTTGATCGAGATGGTCCCGGAGCGCACCGCTTCGACCAGCTGCGGCGTGGCCGCTTTCTGGATGCGTTCGATCTGGCTGATGGTATTGCTCGACACGCGCGCGGCCTTGGCCACGTCTTCACGCGTGTTCCATGGCGGCGATTCGGGCACCTTGGGCGCATCCTGCGCGTCCTGCGCGGCGGCTTTCGGCTCCGGCTCGGCGGCGCGCTGCGCCACGCGGGCGGCGACGATATCCTTCTTGCGCAGGGCGAGCACGCCGCGCTGGTAGTCCGACACGCTGCGGCGCGCCAGGTGGTTATCGATCATCCACAGCATCACGTCATCGAGCGTGGCGAAGGTCGCGTTCTGCACGGTGTTGAATTCGATATGGTGCTTCTGGCAGATTTCGTAGCGATTATGGCCGTCGATCAGCACATCGTTCCATAAAACCAGGGCGTCGCGGCAGCCCTCGGCCAGCAGGCTGCGTTCGAGCGCGGCGTATTCGTTGGCGGTGAGCGGGTCGATGAAGGAACGCAGTTCCTCGTTGATAGTGATGTTCAATTCGTGTCCTTGTAAATGCTGCGGCGCGCCGGGCTACGGCGCGCCGCCACGAATGCTACACCATACCGTGGACGAGGGGAATGCACAGCGGATCGCGCTGGATGACACGGCGGCGGCCAATTGGGCACAGTACCAGCGTCGCGCGGGCACGGCCGACCGGCCAGTCAAGGAAGGGGGGATTTTTGCGGAATAAACCCGCTTTTGCGGAAAAGGTGGCGGGGCTTTGAAGCTACAAAACCCCGCCATTGCTGGTGCCCGGAGCCGGAATCGAACCGGCACGCCCTTACGAGCACGAGATTTTAAGTCTCGGGTGTCTACCAGTTTCACCATCCGGGCAGCGGGCGAGATTCTAGCACAGGATGTGGTCGATACGGCCACTTTCAGCGCGCCGCTGCAAGCAACGCCCCCGCGCCACCGATGCCGCCGGTCCGATCACCCGTCCCGTGCGGGTTGCATGTGCACTTGGCGGAAAAAGTCCACGATGGTATCAATACATACTTACCTAATTTACAAGTCGTCTGATAACATATGATTTATCTTTAAATAACTAATGGGAGACACATGACAAATATCATTCGCAAGACCTTGATCGCCAGCGCCACCGCCTTGGTTGCCTGTAGCGCCGCCGCACCGGC
This sequence comes from Massilia frigida, assembly GCF_011682175.1. GTDB lineage: Bacteria > Pseudomonadota > Gammaproteobacteria > Burkholderiales > Burkholderiaceae_D > Telluria_A > Telluria_A frigida. The sequence goes on along the minus strand of NZ_WHJG01000012.1, from coordinate 2,676 downwards.
TTTCGCAGCTGACTGGCCGAGCGGCTATGCGAAGTGCGCCGCCGAGCGGGAAACCTGTGTCGTCGGCGCCAGCAAGCGCTCGGTTTCTTACGGCGTCAGCAACAAGTGGGTCACCAAGAGCCTCTCCGGCAACGTAGCGTGCAACAACACGACCTTTGGCGATCCGGTCCCGGGCAAGAAAAAATATTGTGCGATTGGTCCGGTGACGCCGACGCCAACTCCTACGCCTACGCCTACGCCGACACCAACTCCGACGCCTACCCCGACACCAACTCCCACGCCGGTGGTCGACGCCGGCACCACGACCACCGTCTGGGCCACGGGCTGCGATACCACCAAGCCGGCCACCACGCCAGGTACCTGGACGGCTGGCGGCCCCTCCCCTGACCGCCCGAACTACAGACTGGTCAAGGAATCGACGCACTTCGCTTTCTATTCCGACGAAGCGGTTTCCGATGCCGACCTCACTCTGGCGGTATCCACGCTCGAAAACACGGTGTGGCAGAACCTTTTCAACAGCAATCTGTTCATGCCCGAGCCGTTCTACAACACGGCCAACAAGATCAAGCCCTCGATCCACATCCACTCGACCGATGGCCTGAGCGCTGGCGGATGGGCGCGCGACCGGGTCGGCATGTGGATCGGCCCTGGCGCCCTGAAGGACCACTGGGGCCTGACCCACGAATTCACCCACGCCTGGCAATTCTGGATGGCCTACAACTGCGGCCTTGGCTGCCCGGACTCGAATACCTGCGGCTGGATCGCCGAGAGCCACGCGAACTACACGCCGCACCAGCTCCCGGAATACAAGAACGAGGCCCACTGTTCCGAGATGCTGTCGAACGCGCCGCACCTGTACCTCGGATCGACCCGCGACCGCTACTGCAACTGGCAGTTCATGGAGTACCTGAAAGACAAGCAGTGCCCGGCCGCGACCAACCAGATCCACACCACCCCGGGTCCGGCCCCGTTCACCAATATCCAGAAGTCGCGCGGATGGAATATCTCCCAGCTCAATGACTTCTTCGGCGACTGGGCGATGCACAATGTGACGTGGGACTACAAGTCCACGCCCGACGCTTTCCGCAACGCATACGGCAATATCACCCAGGCCGACAAGTCCGAGCGCATGCATCGCCTGATGCCGCTCGAAGCGCTCGACACCAACTGGACCGGCAACCGCCGCTTCGTCTCGCCGAACTATGGCGCGCCCCAGCGATTCGGCTACAACGTGGTTCGCCTGTATCCGGCCAGTTGCGCCACCACCGTCACCGTCAAGTTCCGTGGCGTGAACCAGCCGGGCTCCGACGCCGATTTCCGCTGGGGCCTGGTGGCCACCAATGCGCAATTCACCGCGCCGCGCTACAGTGCACTGCAGAAGGGCCTCGACGCCAACCTGACCTACAAAGTCAATCCGGGCGAGCCGCTGTTCCTGGTGGTGACGGCCACGCCGGCGGTGTTCAAGACCATCGTCGCGGAGCAGGAATACGGCTCCATCTGGCGTTACCCTTACATGATCGAACTGGCGAACGCCTGGCCGCAGGGCTTCCAGAACGGCCAGCGCGACGCCTGCCCATCGGGTACCGCGCGTCACGTCAACGGCGGCGGCTGCGCGCCGTCCAGCACGCCGGCGAGCGTCTACGTCGGTCCGTATGCCACGGTATTGGCCGGTAACTCGGTGACGGGCAATGCGCGCATCGAGGACCAGGCCATCATCGCCAACGGCACGGTATCGGGTGGGACGGTGGGCGGCTTGAGCATCATCGGCGAGAGGGGCAACAACGGCGACAATGCCTTTATCGTCGGCGGCTCGGCGCAGGTACGCACCACCTTCTATCCACTGGGGTTCTTCGAGCGCGCCCAGGCCGCGTCGGGCAGCTTGAACCTGTACGGGGATGTGGAGTATCGGGGGACTGGCCTCAATCTCGGCTCGGGCAACCGGTCCGGCTTCGTCGATGCCACCTCCAACGTGGGATCGGCCACCGACATCAATACCAAGGCGCGGCCAGTCTGGCGGCCGTGATCGGGAGCGTGCAGCAACGCTGAGTGGTTCCCGGACTCACCGCCGATGGTCGGCGATGAGTCCGGTGCAAAGCAGCTCAAGCAGCGGTGGCGGTCAAACTTTGCTTGGGGAAATTGCTTCCCGGGCGATATAGTCCTCGACCACAGTTTGGGCACTTCGCAAGGAAGACTCGGTCTGTTTCTGGTGCAAAGCCGTGGCCTTATTCTTGTGGCCCTCCGCAATCAATTTTTTTACTTCCGGCGACAAGTCCAGTGCCGCCTTATCCACCGGAAGCGTCAACAATAGAGTTTCTACTTTTTTCAGCCGCTCCGTTAGCCCACCAACCCGCGACAACAGGAGTATTACTCCAACAAGAATCGTGAACATGACCACGAAATTTACGTCAGCGTCAGACATCGTTCGCCTCCTCAAAAGAACTGCGGGAAATGGATTCATTCCGATTTCCCGCGATAAGTTAAGGTACAGGATGTTTATTTTGCGCTGAGCAGGCGCCAGCCAGCGTAGCCAGCGCAAGCGGCAATTGCTATGAGCCAATTGCAAAACGATTTTTCTGAACTGGCCGGCATCACGGGAGCGCGACTTTCCATCGCATTTTCGTGATGCTGGACGAATTCTGGTCGGTTATGGTGGCGGAATCATGGTTAATCTCATTC
>NZ_WHJG01000129.1 GCF_011682175.1 Massilia frigida | reverse complement strand
GCGGCAGACGAAGCAGCCGGCGGCAGAACCGGTATCGATACCGAGGTGATGCAAAGCCCCAATCTGAGTGCCGCTGCGGCCATGCAGGCCACCAAAATGCAGGCCGAATCGATCAATTGCACGATCAGCACCACGGCCGCAACTGCCGGGGTTGTCGACCTCAGCTGCACCATCAAAGGCGGCCCCGCCTCGGTGACAGGGAAAACCGTCACCTGGTCGCGCGCCACGAGCGGCAACTGGACCTGCAAAGCCATCGGCGTCGCTGCCGAGCATACCACCCCATCTTGCCCGCCGTGATGTAAGTAATCACTCAACGAAGCCCAGTCCGCCATCGGGCAAGCACTGGGCTGTGCTGACCAGTTTTCGTCCTCGCCGCCCGGCTGCGGACCGTTGGCATCAAATTCCCTCGCTGCGCAGTGTCCTTCGGCACAGTCGGCATTGATACTCAATCATCATGACGCCCACCATGGATATCGAAAAACACCATGGATGCTCCCCCGAACTGCGCGCTCAGCGTCACTGCGGTCGACATGGCAAAGCCGAGATCATCTGCAGCATCAAGGCCGGTCCGGCCACGGCGACGGCCAAAAAAGTCATCTGGTCGCGCGGCGACGCCGGTCGCTGGACGTGCGCGATGGATGGCATCAAGCGGAAATACGCGACCGCTGCCTGTCCGGTCAACACCTGGGGGATTATCCCGTGCGGGGCTCGGGCAAGTTCGCCAATTCAAGCGCCGTGCCGTCAGCCGTCAATCGCGGCATGCCAGTCGCCCGGCTTGCCGCCCTGTTTTTCCAGCACCCGCGTTCGACCGCCTTGCACGTGTCATAAATTGTCAGCAGGCCGCACTGGACGGCAGTGACCTGTCGTAAATTGTCAGCAGGCACTTGAACGGCAATGAACGAATTCCATTCGCCAACAATGAAATGCACGGGGGACGTGTCCGACGATCGACCTGGCACGGCGCTTGCATATACCCCAGTGCGGTTCACAAGTTCCGAATTAATTCCCTCTAGGAGTAGCAAAATGAAATCGATGAAAATGATGAAGAAGGCACAAGCCGGTTTTACCCTGATCGAACTGATGATCGTTGTTGCAATTATCGGTATCCTGGCTGCTGTTGCACTGCCAGCGTATCA
>NZ_WHJG01000128.1 GCF_011682175.1 Massilia frigida | reverse complement strand
AGAGGCTAACGTTATAGGGACAAGCGAATAAGTGCACATGGTGGATGCCTTGGCGATTACAGGCGACGAAGGACGTAGTAGCTTGCGATAAGCTGCGGGGAGCTAGCAAACAAGCTTTGATCCGCAGATTTCCGAATGGGGAAACCCGGCCTTTTAGGTCATTGCATACTGAATACATAGGTATGCAAAGCGAACGCGGCGAACTGAAACATCTAAGTAGCTGCAGGAAAATAAATCAACCGAGATTCCCAAAGTAGTGGCGAGCGAAATGGGATGAGCCTGCACGTTTTAGCATGACGGATAGTAGAAACCACTGGAAATTGGTGCCATAGAGGGTGATAGCCCCTTATACGAAATTCGATGTGTGGAACTAAGCGTGCGACAAGTAGGGCGGGACACGAGAAATCCTGTCTGAATATGGGGGGACCATCCTCCAAGGCTAAATACTCGTAATCGACCGATAGTGAACCAGTACCGTGAGGGAAAGGCGAAAAGAACCCCGGAAGGGGAGTGAAATAGATCCTGAAACCGTGTGCATACAAACAGTAGGAGCGGACTTGTTCCGTGACTGCGTACCTTTTGTATAATGGGTCAGCGACTTACATTCAGTGGCAAGGTTAACCGTATAGGGAAGCCGTAGAGAAATCGAGTCCGAATAGGGCGACAGTCGCTGGGTGTAGACCCGAAACCAAGTGATCTACTCATGGCCAGGATGAAGGTGCGGTAACACGCCCTGGAGGTCCGAACCCACTAATGTTGAAAAATTAGGGGATGAGCTGTGGGTAGGGGTGAAAGGCTAAACAAACTTGGAAATAGCTGGTTCTCTCCGAAAACTATTTAGGTAGTGCCTCAAGTATCACCATCGGGGGTAGAGCACTGTTATGGCTAGGGGTTCATTGCGAATTACCAAACCATTGCAAACTCCGAATACCGATGAGTGCGAGCTTGGGAGACAGACGTCGGGTGCTAACGTCCGGCGTCAAGAGGGAAACAACCCAGACCGCCAGCTAAGGTCCCAAAGATTGGCTAAGTGGAAAACGAAGTGGGAAGGCTAAAACAGTCAGGATGTTGGCTTAGAAGCAGCCATCATTTAAAGAAAGCGTAATAGCTCACTGATCGAGTCGTCCTGCGCGGAAGATGTAACGGGGCTAAGCCAGTCACCGAAGCTGCGGATATAT
>NZ_WHJG01000127.1 GCF_011682175.1 Massilia frigida | reverse complement strand
CCGGGTGGACCTTAAAAGCGAGTTGTTCACGTACTCGATCGACGAGCGCGCGCTGGCGCACGCACGCCTGATGGACGGCAAATTGCTACTGGTCACGAACACCGCCGATCTAGCGCCTGCCGACGTCCCCAGCGTCGCCACAATCGGTGTCGATCGATGGCGGCCAGTTCATCGCATCACAATAATTTCCACCAAGGCTTAACTGCTGCGGCAGTGGGGGACCGTGGAATTGGATCGAGCGGTTCCTCATAACTGAATTCGACTGTGAAGCTCTTGCCTTCGTATTGAAGGACCGCTTCGCGCCATTTATTTCCGTTCTTCCACATGAGCACGGCTATTTCTTCGCACAAGGCTCTGAGACGGCCGCTGATCGTTGCTGCATTTCTGGACTTGGCATTTTTCAATCGATAGCCAAGCCAGTTACCATCGCACTGAATGGTTAGCATTCCGGCTTGCCAGTCAGATGGCGCAGATTCGATACATTCCGCTAGTACCATTTGAATCATGCTGTCGGTCGTCTGGCGTACCAATTCATCCCGCGTGGGCAAGTCCGGTACCAGGTTTTCTTCACCGCCGTCCAACACCAAGGTTGCTCCAGCAGGAACACTCAAACTCTTGAGCAAGTCACGTAACTTCGGCAGGGCGGTATGAAGATCAACGACACCGATCACTAGGACGTCATCACCGGTCGCATCCACGACATCCAAGTCAAGCACCATGCCCTCGCGCGCTGGTTTCAGAAGATCATCAACTGCCGCTTTGACTTGCCAACGATCTGTAGGGCAAGGCATGCCATAGTCGCGATCCCGCAAGGTGAAGCTTAGTACCGGACTGCCTTCGAGCAATACCCGCAGGGCAGCGTCAGGATGGATGTCGCTCATAGCATTTCAACCGTGGAAAATTTTCATCTTAACATGCATGAAAAGGCGAACGCAGTGAACCAGACGAACAGCGGCTTCCGATTCCGTTATATTTTGACGAGCGTTGGTTTCCGGCCGATCTCGGCCGTTCGGCACTCGATAGCAGATTGCCAAAGTGGACAAGTCGCCAAGTGTCACGACAGGCAGCTGCCGTTAAGGGTTGTCCGATGCCGGCCGCCGTCACAGACTCAAACTGATGCACGCAAGCGTCTCCGGCCGGCGTTGGGCAAGCCGCGAAGGAGGAAACCGCGGGATGTGTCGTTGTCGTCAAGCTGTG
>NZ_WHJG01000126.1 GCF_011682175.1 Massilia frigida | reverse complement strand
CGGAAGAACACGTAAAACTTGTTGCCACGTTTGAAAATCAGGCAAAGCGCGGCGATGTCGCTCTTTTCCGCCAGGTCCAGACTAATCCAGCATTCCTCGCCTTCAAAATGCTCCAGCCTAATGGTGGGGTCGGCGCATTTGCGCCAGTTGGCAATCGGTATCCAGGTCTCGCCGCCGGAGAGCCAGATGTTCAGGCGCTTAGTCTTGAACGTGGCCTGCTCGGTCGGCTTTTTGACTGCCGATTCGCATGCCAGGCGCAGACCATCGATGTACACCGATTCGCCCAGGTTCGGGTTTGCCTTTGCCCATTCGATTGGGTCCGTCCATTTCTCCGGATCGTCAACGGTGTAGACGATTGCCAGCAGTTCGTCATTTTCCTCTTTGCCTTCCAGGACTTTCAGGGCATGCCGGTGCTGCTCGTAGCCGAAGCTCGACAGATTCAAGCCGGCGGTCGTGATCTGCCAGATCATGGGCTGGCGCCGCGCGCCGATGCCCGACTTGATCACGTCATAGATTTCGCGGTTGGGGTGCGCATGCACCTCATCCAGAATGCCGCCGTGCGGATTGAGTCCGTCCATCGTGGTCGAGTCTCGGCCCAGCGGGACGAACTTGTCCGCCTTGCCGCGCACGAACAGTTCGCTGCGGCGTTCGGAGATGTGCCGGCGCAGATGCGGGCTAGCCGCCACCATGCGCACCGCCTCGTCGTGCGTGATGCGGGCCTGGTCCATCTTGGTGGCGGCGGTGTAGACCTCAGCGCCGCCTTCGCCGTCGAAGAAGAACAGGTACAGGCCGATGCCAGCGAGTTTTGTACTCTTGCCGTTCTTGCGCGGTACTTCTTCCCACACTTCCCGGAAGCGCCGCGTGCCGTCTGCGCGCATCCAGCCGAAGGCAAGCGCGACCCAGAACTGCTGCCACAATGTCGGCACGAACATCTGGCCCGCCCACTCCCCTTTTGAGTGGCGTAAAAACAGGAACGATTCCAGGGCATGCTGGGCATGCACATCGGAGAACCACAGGCCGCGAAGGTGGCCCTCGGCCAGGTCGCGATAGTGCCGCTCGACCGCCATGCGGGTCCAGCGGCAGACCGGGATTCCCCCGGCCAGCACAGCGCGGCCATACTCATTCCAATCGAAAGTGGACTGCGAGCTATCAACTACCTGCGCGCTCATTTGACGCGCCGAATACCCAGCGCGGCCTTCTCTTTCTTAAACGCCTCGATCGGGTCATCGAACAGATTGCCTTGCTGGCTGTCGAGCGAACCACCCTTGAT
>NZ_WHJG01000125.1 GCF_011682175.1 Massilia frigida | reverse complement strand
ATGAGATTAACCATGATTCCGCCACCATAACCGACCAGAATTCGTCCAGCATCACGAAAATGCGATGGAAAGTCGCGCTCCCGTGATGCCGGCCAGTTCAGAAAAATCGTTTTGCAATTGGCTCAATGGTCAGTTTCTTGATATCGGCAGTTGCCTGAATAATTGCGTCCACCAATCCAATTTTCGGGCCAAAACGGCGGCGCTTGGACATGATGACCGCTGTGGCCTGCATGATCCTGGCGTCGGTCTCGATGATCTCCAATCCGAAGTCCACCATGAATTCGTCGAAACGCGGCACGTCATCCACATCGGCGCCCCCCAGACAACTCCATCCAGGTGATCACGCCGATGGCTGGATTATCCCAGTGAGCAAGTTCGCTGAGCGCTTCCGCATACCCTTTGCTTCAGTCGATCAGAATATTGGTGTCGTAAAGAACTAGACCCGCCATGTAGACCTCAGTTCCCTCTGGCAATCCAATCCATCCGCCGGGATGTTTGGACGCCGCGCTTTCACGGAAGCATGGAGATTAATGCTACCATCTTCCGCAACTTTTTCTCAATATAACAAATATATACTTCTGGATGAAATTATGGAAATCGTTGGCAATCAAATTTGCGTACCAGGCGTAACAATTCGAAGTGCCCAATTTTTAGCATTATCGCTTGTTGTGGCATTGGCTGGATGTTTCCCAGTAGCCGTAGATGATTTTTCCGTTCTGGGCTATGACGTTTTATCCGATATATTGCGCAAATCCTACTCGGACGTAAATTCTCACCCCGGGGCACAGCAGCGGTTCCATCGGCGTTGGTAGAATTGATAAAGAAAAAATTAGCTCTTATGCAAGTGAATTGTTTGCTGGGCAAGATCGAAATAAAATCGAAGAAATTTTCGTGAAAAATAGAGGTCAATGCACTCCAAGTGTGAATCGGGAAGTGGTTGTATGCAACTTCATCAGAAAGTGGAAATTAAAAAACATCGGCGGGAGTTTTGATACGTCAAACTGGTCAAATCCCGCAGCAAACATTGAAATTGCGTTCTTATTTAATGAGCTTGGCCAGGTCCGAAGTATTAACTTAGAAATGATCAACATTACCGAATACAAAGTAATTAAAGGATAATCAGTGGATGAGTTTTCGATCGAGGCGCAATGACGACCTGATGTGAAAAAACCTGCCTGTACAGCACTGGCCCTATGACGTTTCCGGTGAAACTTGACATCGGCTATGCTGTGAGGTTCTACCGTCCCGGAGTGCGGTCAAGGGCGGCGCGCGCTGCGCGCGTGCCGGCGTAGCGCACCCTTGACGGCATGCA
>NZ_WHJG01000124.1 GCF_011682175.1 Massilia frigida | reverse complement strand
ATTGTGTGGGCGTTTTGGTGAAGTCTTGAGAAACTGCATCATGCCAGAAATGGGTGCGCCCACACCCTCCTTTATGCTTGCGATGCCAAGCCGTTCCCATGCGTTACGCCAGTTTTGCAAGAGCCTCAGGTAGTCAGATACCGGACCGGACAACGATCTGGACCTTCAAGGAGCGCTTGCTCAAGGCCGGTGCCAGCGAGAGTATCTTTGACGCCGTCAACCGTCAGCTTTCCAGGCATGGCTACATTGCGCGTGGCGGTCAGATGGTCGACGCGAGCATCGTGCAGACGCCGAAACAGTCAATGTGCAAAGAGGAAAAAGCGCTCGTTGGAGAAGGGGCCATGCCAATCGGCTGGAAGCCTGCGAAGCGCCGGCAGAAAGACATGGACGCGCGCTGGACCAAGAAGCATGGCAAGTCCTACTTCGGCTACAAGGTATCAGCCAACGCAGACAAACGCTACAAGCTGGTACGCAAGATCAAGGTCAGCACTGCCAGCGAGCATGACACCCTTCATTTCGAGGCGGTGCTCGACCCCTCGAATACCAGTCGCAACGTCTTGGCAGATAAGTGCTACGTGGATGGCGAGCGCGAAGACAGGTTGACGCAGCAGGGATGGCGCATGCACATCCAGCGCAAAGGAAGCAAGGGCAAGCCAATTTCGGAGGCCCAAAAGCGGCGCAACACGCGCATCGCCAAGACCCGCGCCAGGATCGAGCATGTGTTTGGCGGCCTGGCCGAGATGGGCGGCAAGGGCCTTCGCACGATCGGACTGGCGCGCGCCACGTTGCAGCTCAATTGGAAGGTCGCCGCTTACAATTTGCGGCGCTTGGTCTACTTGAAGGAGGCCAGGGTCGAGGCGTTCTGACGCCCGCAGTCCGTCCGGACTGCACAAAATGAGGTTCAGCACCCGCAACACGGGCGGGAATCAGCTCGGTCTGACATCAAAAAACGCATCTGCCGGCATCCCGACCGGCGATTACGCGGGATTTACCGGTAATTCGAGGTGCCCTAAGGTTCAAGCCTCCTATGAATTTAATGCTGTTGTCAAAGTGTGGGAAGCCATCACAATTTTTCCAGTGAGATGAAATGAGTAAATATATATTGCTTGATGACTTGATGTTCTCGATTTATTCGGTTGAAATTGGTCTGAGTGAGGAGGCTGGAAAACGCATATTTATAAGGAGCTTGGCGTCGAAAGAATATGGCTCTATGACGTTTTCGGTGAAACTTGACGACCGCCACGGTATCGCCTAATTGAAACCGACCGCTTCGCGGCGGCCTGCAAGGGATTGACGGGTAAATGAGCGAGTTTGGACATGCGCAGATA
>NZ_WHJG01000123.1 GCF_011682175.1 Massilia frigida | reverse complement strand
GTCGTCCAAAAGGCAAGAGTAAACGCCATTTCGCTACAGTTTACAAGTGGCGGCTGTAACTCCTTGAATGTTAACGGGTTTTCTCGTCATGGCGACAGGGAGTTCGGAGTTGTGTATAACGTGATGAGTACAGCCCATTAGGAGTGAATAGGAAAAACCGAAAAATCGGGCGCTAAGCATCGGCTACGATTCGTATCGAAAGAATCGTCAGATTCGGCTACGCTTCAACCTGGCGTCAGGCATACGGCTTCAACTTATATCGTTATATCATACCAACAACAATCGATTTTCGAAACATTTAGCACTCCGTGCAAGGTTGTCTTATCAGGCATGAACATCACAACGATGTTGAGTTCGGCCGAACTGGGTTATTGCTTTAATGGTAGGTCAGATAAAAATTTTAGAACATGATGCAATTGCACTATGGACCTTTCAGGTAAAATATGAGTCGAAAGCCCTCAGTGACCGAAAAGTTAAGCGTTTGTCACTGTTGCATGTTTTTCCTTTCTATCTCTCGATCGCGCGAAAATGTCCACTAATACGATATTGTTTGTCCATGGCGGCCCTTGCAGTTCGGCAAAATTCGAGCGACTCCACTTAAGCCACGTTAACGACATTATTTGGTGGGATCAGCCCCGGGAAAACCCTGATAATCCCTGGCCTCACCTGCTGAGCGCAGCAATGCAAAAACTCGATGAGTGCGTGCAAGCCTGTGGAGGGCCTGTTCACTTGCTGACGAGTTCCTTTGGAGCGCAGATCGGCGCAAATTTGGCGTGCTCGTATCCCGAGAAGGTTCGTAGCTTGGTGCTGCTCGCGCCGGTATTCGATGTAGGCGCAGCATATGCAGGGCTTGCCGAGGCAGAGCTGGCTGCACGCCCAACTGACCAGCTATCCAAGGTCCTGAAGGGTTATCGCTCTTGCCCCTCAGTCGAAACGCTGTGGCCGATGGTGGGCCAACTCTTCGCAATACCGCACATTTTTGAACGGCTTTTGGGAGAGTTAAATCGCACTAAAGTGGATCAGTTTATGGCATTGCTTGGTGATGCTGAGATGTTCGACCCGCATTTTTTTCAAATAACCGTAAATAGTTTTTTGGCAACGCGGGAGTGTATATTGGGACGTTACACAGGTCCGGTCACGGCGATATTCGGCCGAGCAGATTCGCTGGTACCGATTTCAAAGACTGCCCATGAGTTGCAAATGCGCTTTCCACAAGAGCCAATTGCAAAACGATTTTTCTGAACTGGCCGGCATCACGGGAGCGCGACTTTCCATCGCATTTTCGTGATGCTGGACGAATTCTGGTCGGTTATGGTGGCGGAATCATGGTTAATCTCATT
>NZ_WHJG01000122.1 GCF_011682175.1 Massilia frigida | reverse complement strand
CTCTTGCCTTTTGGGTGGCGCACTTGGACAAGATGACACAGCGGTGGACGGACGACGAATTTGCCGATCTGAATCTTGGCGACGGGCGCCTCAACAAGAGGGCGAGAACATTGATGGACACCTTTGCGGCCAAGCCGGCATCCAGTATCCCTGAAGCATGCGACAGCTGGAGCGAGACCTGTGCGGCGTATCGATTCCTTTCGAATCCTGATGTGAAGTGGGAAGGTATCCTGGAGCCACACTGGGCACGGACTCGAGAACGTATGGGCGAACATGCGGTCGTGCTGTGTATTCAGGACACGACCGAACTCGATTTTAACGGCCAGGAGATTGCTGGGCTGGGGCCGTTGAGCTACGAAGCCCAACGCGGTATGTACCTGCATCCGACCTATGCTGTCACGCCCGATCGCGAGCCGCTTGGCATGCTCGACGCGTGGATGTGGGCACGCGAAAAGCGCGGAGACGATGGTGTCCGTCCCGGGCTGAAGGAAAGCCGTCGCTGGGTCGAAGGCTACGAGCGCATTGCGGAGCAGGCGATAGAACTGCCTGGTACGCGGCTGGTGTATTTGGCCGACCGGGAAGCGGACATGGTCGAAATGATGCGCGTCGCACGCGACTTGGGTACACCTGCCGATTGGCTGGTGCGGGCAAAGCATGACCGTTGTTTGGCTGACAACGAAGGAACCAGGCTGTGGGCCGCCACCACGAATGGCCCACCACTTGGCGAGATCAGTTTCACCATGGGCGGTCGCGAAAAGCAGAAGGCGCGTGAAGTGCGCCAGCAATTGTGGGCGCAGCGTGTACTGATAGGCGACGGAAAGAAAGGACAGATCGAGGCCACTTGCATCGTGGCGCGGGAAGTTGACGCGCCAGCCGGCGTGAAGCCGGTTGAATGGCGTCTGCTGACCAATCGTCCGGCGACCACGCTGGAACAAGCCACGGAACTGATCGACTGGTACCGCGCCCGGTGGGAAATCGAAGTCTATTTCAATGTCCTCAAAAACGGCTGCGAAGTCGAAAAGCTGCAGCTGGCGGCAGTTGAGCGCATCGAAAGGGCGCTGGCGCTGTTCATGGTGGTGGCATGGCGCGTGGCCTACCTGATGCGCAAAGGCCGTAACTGCCCTGACCTCGACGCAGCATTGTTCTTCGATCCTGACGAAATTCGCGGCGCGCACCTATTGAACAAGATGAAGATGCCGGCGACCCCACCAACCTTGAATGAAGTCGTTCGCCTGATCGCGAAAATTGGTGGATTCCTGGCTCGCAACAGCGATGGCGAACCTGGCGTCAAGACGATCTGGAAGGGGCTCGATCAAGTGCACGCCTCGGCGGAGACCTTACGTGCATTACGCGACGGGC
>NZ_WHJG01000121.1 GCF_011682175.1 Massilia frigida | reverse complement strand
GCCGACGCGCGGCACGCAAAAGGCGCGCGCGGTGCGCCAGCAATTGTGGGCGCGTGTGGTCGAGATCGGAGACGGCAAACGGGGGCGCATCAGCGTCACCTGCATCGTGGCACGCGAAGTCGGCGCGACCGCGGGGAGCAAACCGCTCGAATGGCGCCTGCTGACCAACCGCGAGGCCAGCACCGCCGAGCAGGTCGTCGAGCTCATCGACTGGTACCGGGCGCGCTGGGAAATCGAGAGTGTGCCGTAGGCACACAGAAAGGAAGTTCGGCATGAACTGACGGACTGTGTCAAAGCTATGTGAAAGATGAGGGTAGGCCCCTCGAAGTCGGCTTTCAGGAGCGGGCTTCAAACCACCCCAAGCTGCTGCGGTCAAGAGCCGTGGTGGTGAGCGTTGGGGGCAAAGCGCCGAGGCCGTACCTCGGGCAGGTAAGGATCAGAGAGACGAACGAAAGTGAACCTTCCGATGACGCGTCGTTATCCTATTTGTCGTCAAAACCAGGGGCGTTTCTATCTCCTGGGACCAGCTTGCCGGACACCTGATTATTGGGCAGGCGGCGACCGGCGTAAAGGGGGCGTGAAGCTGATCCAGGCTTTCGCATGGAACTACGGGAACCAGTCGTTCCGATGCCAAGGGAGAAGCACAAGTGGCATAAACCACGAGGCGAGAGTACCGATGCGGAGCACTGGGACGGACCGACCTGTACGAGCGATGAAGGCTGGTAATGCGGCCGGAGCAAAGGGGTCGGGTCAAGCGGTTGCATTCGTCGTTCAACTGGCAACAGGAGGAAACGGATGAGTGCAACAAAGCAGTTCGCCATTGATAAATGGTTGGTGTACGAAGCGTATCAAGTCAAGGCCAACGCGGGCTCGGCCGGTGTGGACAAGCAGTCGATTGAGGACTTCGAGAAAGATCTGAAGAGAAATCTCTATCGGATCTGGAACCGGATGTCTTCGGGAAGCTACTTTCCACCGCCGGTCAAAGCGGTCGCCATTCCTAAAAAGACTGGTGGGGAAAGAATTTTAGGGGTGCCCACCGTAGCGGATCGGGTAGCTCAGATGGTGGCAAAACGGGTCATAGAACCCAGTATCGAAGCGAAGTTCCTGCCGGACTCCTATGGCTACCGGTCCGGAAAATCGGCGCTGGATGCTGTCGGCGTCACACGGGAGCGATGCTGGAAACACGACTGGGTTCTTGAGTTTGACATCAAAGGCCTGTTTGACAACATCGATCACGGTAATTGTCAACAAAGATGTCGCGTAAAGTCATGCGGCTTGCTTTAGTATTTCTGGTTGTTCCCGTTCAGGATTTAGCCAGACCTCATCCTTCAAATTCCAGTTCCTTGTCGTGCCAGACCATCG
>NZ_WHJG01000120.1 GCF_011682175.1 Massilia frigida | reverse complement strand
AGCAGCAAATGCTGCTGCCCCACGCACTGCAGGACTGGCTCCCTGACGGGCACCTTGCCTATTACATTAGCGATACGATCGACTCGCTCGACCTATCCGCTTTTCATGCTCGGTATGCCGGGGGCGGTTCGCGCAACCAGCCGTTTCATCCGGCAATGATGCTCAAAGTGCTGGTGTATGGTTATTCAACCGGTGTCTTCTCGTCACGCAAGATGGCCAAGAAACTGTATGAGGATGTGGCGTTCCGGGTACTGGCCGCAGATAATTATCCGGCGCACCGGACGATCTGCGACTTCCGTGCCGCGCATTTGACGGAGTTTGCGGACATCTTTGTGCAAGTGGTGAAGCTGGCGAAGGAATGCGGTTTGGTGAAGCTCGGTACGATATCGGTCGATGGTACCAAGATCAAGGCCAATGCATCGCGTCACAAAGCGATGAGCTACGACCGGATGAAGAAGGCCGAGCTTGAGCTCAAGGCGCAGATCGATGCGCTGCTGGCGAAGGCCAAGGCGGCTGACGAGGCCGAGAAAAATGAACCGGAATTGGACCTCCCCGCAGAGATCACCCGTCGCGAAGACCGCCTCGCCGTGATTCGCGCGGCACGTGAACGCCTTGAGGAGCGTCAGCGTCAGGCAGACACCGCACGCGGTCGTAGCGCCGACGATGAGGATCCGCCCGATGCCGATGGCAAGCCGAAAAAGAAGTCACGGTTCAAATATAAATTCGGCGAGCCCAAGCCAAATGCCCAGGAAAATTTCACCGACCCGGAAAGCCGGATCATGAAGCATGCTGGGGGCGGCTTCGAGTACTCCTACAATGGCCAACTCGCAGTCGATGCTACCGCGCACATTATTGTCGCCGCCGAATTGGACAACTGTGCCGCCGACAGCGGGCAATTGCCAGCCGTACTCGCTGCCGTCAAGCGTGATGCCGGGTCCGATCCGGAGCAAGTCCTTGCCGATGCCGGCTACCGGTCGGAGGCCGTGTTCGATCAATTGAAAGATCATACCGCCGAATTGATCGTGGCCCTTGGACGTGAGGGCAGGAAGGACGTCGCGATCGATGCCACGAAGCGGCCGCTGTGTGCCGCCATGGCCGAAAAATTCAAGCTCGTGGAAACGCAGGCAGCCTATCGAAAACGCAAATGGCTGTCGGAACCACCGAACGGCTGGATAAAGAGCGTTCTCGGGTTTCGACAATTTAGCATGCGCGGACTGGCCAAGGCCCAGGCCGAGTGGAAACTCGTCTGCGCGGCGTTAAACCTGCGAAGAATGGCAAAAATGATGGCCGCGTAGTCACTCACGGGGCGATTTTCGTCCGAATTCGCTGTCAAGCACGGCAAATCGGCTCACGTTTGAGCCTGAAATCGGAGACGGCCTCGCGGCTCGCCGCGTCCGCCTCGGTTTCGCGAGGTCAAATTCCGTCTGCCGCGCAGACTCCTAG
>NZ_WHJG01000011.1 GCF_011682175.1 Massilia frigida | reverse complement strand
TGCCGATCGGCGCAGCGCTGCCAGGGCGCGCCATCTACCTGCTCGATGCCGACATGAACCCGGTGCCGGTCGGGGCGGCGGGCGAGTTGTGCATCGGCGGCGAGCTGCTGGCGCGCGGCTACCATGGGCGTCCGGACCTGAGCGGGGAGCGCTTCGTTCCCGATCCGTTCGGCGCGCCCGGAGCGCGCATGTACCGTACCGGCGACCTGGCGCGCTGGAAGCCGGACGGCGTGATCGATTACCTGGGCCGGATCGACCACCAGGTCAAGATCCGCGGCTTCCGTATCGAGCTGCCGGAAATCGAGGCGTGCCTGCTCGGCCATCCAGCCGTGCGCGAGGCGCTTATCCTGGTGCGCGAAGACCGCCCCGGCGACAAGCGCCTGGTGGCTTACCTGACCGCGCACGGCGCCGCGCCGGCCGGCGACACCCTGCGCCGCCACATCGCGGCGCAACTGCCCGACTACATGGTGCCATCGGCGTTCGTGCCGCTGGCCGCCATGCCGATGAACCCGAATGGCAAGCTGGATCGCAAAGCCTTGCCGGCGCCGGTGTATGGCGCCGACAGCGAGCAGGCCGCGCCGCGCAATGCCTCCGAGGCCGCGCTTGTGCGCATCTGGTGCGAGGTACTCGGCATCGAATCGGCCGGCATCCACGACAATTTCTTCATGCTGGGCGGGCACTCGCTGCTGGCCACGCGCCTGGTGTCGCGCATCCGCGCCGAACTGCGGTGCGAGCTGCCGGTGCGGGCGCTGTTCGAGGCGCCGACGATTGCGCAGCTGGCCGAGCGGGTACAGCCGGCATCCGCAGCCGATCTGGCACCGATTCCGGCCGTGCCGCGCGATGGCGCGCTGCCGCTGTCGTTCGCGCAGCAGCGCCTGTGGTTCCTGCACCAGCTGGAACCGCACAGCGCGGCCTACAACATGGCGGCGGCGGTGCGGCTGGTGGGCGCCCTGGATATCGGGGCGCTCAAGCGGGCGTTCCAGGACATCGTGGCACGCCACGAGATCTTGCGCACGACGTTCCGGGAAGAGGGTGGTGCGGCGTTGCAGTTCATTGCGCCGCAACTGCATCTCGCCATGCCGCTGGTCGACCTGTCGGCCATGCCTTCGGGTCAGCGCGAGATGGAAGCGATGCGCATCGCCCAAGCCGAAGCCGGCCAGCCGTTCGACCTCATGGCGGGGCCGTTGATGCGCCTGCGCCTCGTCAAGGTCGCCGAATCCGGGCATATTTTGCTGATGACGATGCACCATATCGTTTCCGACGACTGGTCGATGAGCATCTTCACCAGGGAGTTTGCGCTGCTGTATTCGGCAGCCCTGCAAGGCGGGCGGGCCGACTTGCCGCCGTTGCCGATCCAGTACGCCGACTTCGCCGCGTGGCAGCGGCAGTTCCTCTCGGGGGCAGAACTCGATCGCCAACTGGCTTACTGGCAGGGGCAGCTTGGCACCGCGCATCCCGTGCTCGACCTGCCCGCCGACCGTGCGCGCCCGCCGGTGCAAAGCGGCCGGGGCGCGGCCTGCCGCTGGACGTTCGATCCGGCGCTGGCGCCCGCGCTGCGCCAGTTGGGGCAGGCGCAAGGAACAAGCCTGTTCATGACCATGCTGGCTGTATTCAACGTCATGCTGCATCGCCTGTCCGGCCAGGACGACGTGCGGGTGGGCGTCCCGGTCGCCAACCGCAATCGCATGGAAACCGAAAGCCTGATCGGCTTCTTCGTCAATACACAGGTCATGCGCGCGCAACTCGACGGCCGCACCACGTTCGCCGGCTTGCTGGAACGCGTGAAAGAAGCGGCGCTGGGCGCCCAGGCGAACCAGGACCTGCCGTTCGAGCGGCTGGTGGAAGCGTTGCAGCCCGAGCGCAACCTGTCGCATTCGCCGCTGTTCCAGGTCATGTTCAATTTGCTGCAGGCCGGCGCCGCCGCGCCGATGGCGTTGCCGGGCCTGGTGCTGCATCCGGTGTCGGCGAAGGACGGTACGACGCAATTCGACCTCGCACTCGATGTCGTGGAGCGGGGTGGCCAGCTGGAAGGGGTCCTGACCTACAGTACGGACCTGTTCGAGCCGGCCAGCGCCGCGCGCCTGGCCGGCTACTACACCAACTTGCTGCATGCGGTTGTGGCGGCGCCCCAGGCGCGCGTCGGCCAGCTGGCGATGCTCGGCCACGACGAGTACCGCCAGCTTACCCATGACTGGGCGCTTGCCGGCGCAATGGTCGATGCGCTGCCGCCTGTGCACCTGGCGTTCGAGTTGCAGGCCGCCGCCACGCCGGATGCGATTGCGCTGGTCTGCGACGAGGCGCAATTGAGCTATGCGGAACTCAATGCGCAGGCGAACCGCGTCGCCCACCACCTGATCGGCGCGGGTATCACGGCCGATGCGCGCGTCGGCATCCGCATGGAACGCTCGCCGGCCATGATTGTCGCCATTCTCGCCATCCTCAAGGCGGGTGGCGCCTACGTGCCGCTCGATCCCGCCTACCCGCAGGAGCGACTCGCCTACATGGCCCACGACGCCGGCATCGCGCTGCTGCTCGACGCGCTGCCCGCCTGCGGCGCGCAGCCAACGCACAACCCGGCGCTGCCCGTGCACGGACAGCAGCTCGCCTATGTGATGTACACCTCCGGCTCCACCGGCAAGCCAAAGGGCGTGGCCATGATCCACGCGGCGCTGTCGGCGCACGTGGCCGCGTCGCGCGACTTCTGCGCCCTCAAGGCGGGCGAGCGGGTGCTGCAATTTTCGACCTTCAGTTTCGATGGCTTCGTCGAGCAGCTGTATCCGGCGCTGACCTGCGGCGCCGCCGTCGTCCTGCGCGGACCGGACCTGTGGGACAGCGAGGAACTGTATCGCCGCATCGTGCGCCACCGGGTCGCCGTGGCCGACTTCACGACCGCTTATTGGTTTCATGTGGTGCAGGATTGGGCTGTGCGCGGGCATGCCGACTACGGCGTGCTGCGTACTGTCAGTATCGGCGGCGAAGCCATGCCGCCCGAAGGGGTGACGGCCTGGCGCAGCGCCGGCCTGTCGCATGTGCGGCTGCTTAATACCTATGGCCCGACCGAGGCGACCGTCTCATCGACCATGCTCGATTGCGCCGCCTACGTCTCGGGCGACCTGCCCAAGCCAGCCCAGATGCCGATCGGCCGGGCCCTGCCCGGGCGCGCCATCTACCTGCTCGATGCCGACATGAATCCAGTGCCGGTTGGCGTGGCGGGCGAGTTGTGCATCGGCGGCGCGCTGCTGGCGCGCGGCTACCATGGGCGTCCGGACCTGAGTGGGGAGCGCTTCGTTGCCGATCCGTTCGGCGCGCCCGGAGCGCGCATGTACCGTACCGGCGACCTGGCGCGCTGGAAGCCGGATGGCGTGATCGATTACCTGGGCCGGATCGACCACCAGGTCAAGATCCGCGGCTTCCGTATCGAGCTGGCGGAGATCGAGGCGTGCCTGCTCAGCCATCCGGCCGTGCGCGAGGCGCTTATCCTGGTGCGCGAAGACCGCCCCGGGGACAAGCGCCTGGTGGCCTACCTGACCGCGCAGGGTGACGCGCCGGCCGGCGACACACTGCGCCGCCACATCGCGGCGCAACTGCCCGACTACATGGTGCCGTCGGCGTTCGTGCCGCTGGCCGCCATGCCGATGAGCCCGAACGGCAAGCTGGATCGCAAAGCCTTGCCGGCGCCGGTGCATGGCGCCGACAGCGAGCAGGCCGCGCCGCGCAACGCTACCGAATCGGCGCTTGCCCGTATCTGGTGCGAGGTGCTCGGCGTCGAACAGGCTGGCATCCACGACAACTTCTTCATGCTGGGCGGGCACTCGCTGCTGGCCACGCGCCTGGTGTCGCGCATCCGCAGCGAGCTGCAGTGCGAGCTGCCGGTGCGCGCGCTGTTCGAGGCGCCGACGATTGCGCAGCTGGCCGAACGGGTGCAGCCGGCGTCGGCGGATGAATTGGCGCCGATCCCGCTGGCGCCGCGCGATGGCGCCCTGCCGCTATCGTTCGCGCAGCAGCGCCTGTGGTTCCTGCACCAGCTGGAACCGGAGAGCGCGGCCTACAACATGCCAGCGGCCGTGCGGCTGGCGGGCGAGCTCGATGTGGCGGCGCTGGAACAAGCCTTTGGCGCCATCGTCGCGCGCCATGAAACCCTGCGCACGACGTTCCGTGAGGTGGGGGGCGAAGCGGCGCAGGTCATCGCCGCGCAGCTGCACATCCCGATGCCGCTGGCCGACGTGCGCGAGGAGGAGGTTGGCGCCCTCATCGGCGCGGAAGTGGAACGGCCGTTCGACCTGATGCGCGGCCCGGTGCTGCGCGTCAAGCTGCTCAGGCTATCGGCCAGCGAGCATGTGCTGTTGCTGGTTATGCATCACATTGCGGCGGATGGCTGGTCGATCAGCGTCCTGGTGCGCGAGCTGGGCGCGCTGTATGCGGCCTTCAAGGATGGGCGCGACTATCCTTTGCCGCCGCTGGCGATCCAGTATGCCGATTTTGCGGCATGGCAGCGCAAGCGGCTGGCCGGTGGCGAGCTGGCGCGGCAACTGGCCTACTGGCGCGCACAGCTCGGCAGCGACCATCCGGTGCTGACCTTGCCGGCCGACCGGCCGCGCCCAGCGGTCATGAGCGGCAATGGCGAGCGCTACCGCTTCCACATTGACAGCACCGTAACACAGCAGCTCCAGGCGCTGAGCCGCAGCCAGGGCGCCAGCCTGTTCATGACCTTGCTGACCGTGTTCGATGTCTGGCTGTACGCGCAGACCGGCCGGCGCGACCCGGTCGTGGGCACTGACATCGCCAACCGCAACCGCAGCGAAACCGAAGGCTTGCTTGGCTTTTTCATCAACCAGCTGGCTTTGCGCGCGGACCTGTCCGGCAATCCGGCGTTCGATGCGCTGCTGGCGCGCACGCGCCACCGCGTGCTGGACGCTTACACCCACCAGGACTTGCCGTTCAACAAGCTGGTGGAAGCCATCAACCCGGTGCGCAGTCTTGCCTATACGCCACTGTTCCAGGTCAAGCTGGTCTTGCAGAACCAGGCCGACGAGGCACTGGTGCTGGCCGGCCTGGAGATCCGTCCGCAACCGCTCGAAGGCGAGCAGGCCGAGTTCGACCTGTTGCTGGTCGTGACCGAGATGGCGGGCGGCCTCGAATGCATTCTCAAGTACAGCACCGACCTGTTCGAGCACGCCACGGTCGCCGCCTTCGCCGCACAACTGGGCGCGCTGCTGGCGCGTTGCGGCGCCGAACCGGCTGCCACGCTCGACGCGCTTGCCCATACCGTTTCCAGCATGGCGCAGGAAACGCGCCTGGCGCGTCAGCACGCGCACTCCACGCACGGCCTGGGCAAGCTGCAGGCGACCCGGCGCAAATCCATTTCTCTCAATACGGCCAGTTCCTTGAAGGACGCACAACAATGAAGACCACAGACGCTACCGCGCCAACCTTGGGCGGCATGCGCCGCAAGCCGATCAAGCTGCAGGAGGATCAGCTCGTGACCATGCGGCCCATGCTCGAAGGACGGGCCTTGCCCTTGCTATGCGAACCGGCGACTGCCGGCGTGAGCCTGCAAGCATGGGCGCAACGTCAGCGCCCGCTGATCGACAGCAAGCTGCACGAGCACGGCGCTATCCTGTTCCGAGGCTTTCCTGTCGCCACGGCGGGTGAGTTCAACCAGTGCATCAATGCCTTGTCCGGCGGCGCGCTGGAATACACGTTCCGGGCGTCGCCGCGTACCCAGGTCGATCCGGGCTTTCATATCTATACCTCGACCGATTATCCGGAAGATGAAAAGATTTTCCCGCATAACGAGCACTCTTATTCACCCGTGTTCCCGCTGCGCCTGTTCCTGTGGTGCGACATCGCGCCCGGCTACAAGGGCGAAACGCCGATCGGCGACACGCGCGAGATCTTCCGCGCCATCGCCCCCGAGGTGAAGGAGAAATTCGCGCGCAAGAAAATCATGTACGTGCGCAATTACGGCGACGGATTCGGCTTGCCCTGGCAGACCGTCTTCCAGACCGGGGAGCGGGCCCAGGTCGAGGCGTATTGCAGCAGCGTCGGCATCAGCGTCGAGTGGAAGGCCGATGGCCGCCTGCGCACGCGCCAGGTCGGCCCGGCCATCGTCAAGCATCCGCGTACCGGCGAAGCGCTGTGGTTCAACCATGCGACTTTTTTCCATGTGTCCACCTTGCCGCCCCAGGTGCGCGACGCGCTGCTGGCCGACTTCAAGCACGACGAGCTGCCGCAGAACACCTGCTACGGCGACGGCAGCCCGATCGAGCCGGAGGTGCTGGAACATTTGCGCGCCGTGTATCGCGCGGCAATGATCGAGTTTCCATGGCAGCGCGGCGACGTGCTCATGCTCGACAACATGCTGGCGGTTCACGCCCGCAACGAATTTCGCGGTCCGCGCCGGATTCTGGTGTCGATGGCGGAAGCATTCCATAGCAAGGATCTGGCGATTTAAGAGGAAGATATGCAACACACTGAACAGCAGCACGATATTGAAGGTTTCCGTCCCTCGGTCCAGCAGGTGCGCCTGTGGCAGGCAAACGTGGCGGGCGCAGGCGCCGTCCTGCACGCGCAACTCGATGGCGACATCGATGCCGGCCGGCTGCGCCTGGCGCTGGAAGCGGCAGTGGCCCGCCATGAAATCCTGCGCACGCGCCTGCATGCGGTCGCGGGCATGCGGACCCCGGTGCAAGTCATCGATGAGCACGCAGCCGTGCACTGGCTGGAAGCGGCGCCGCACGAGGAGGCCGGTCTGGCAAGCGCCTTGCTGGCCGGCGTAGGCCGGGCCGGACAGCCATCCCTGGCCGCCGCCCTGGTGCGCGTGGCGCCACGGCAGCATCGGCTGGTCTTGCTGGCGCCCCTGGGCAATGCCGATGCCGCCACGCTGTGCTTGCTGCTGCGCGAAGTCGAGCAGGCGTACCGGCATGACCAGGCCGACGAGCCGGGCGTGCAGTACGCCGACTTCGCCGAATGGCAGCACGAATTCATGGCCGGTGCGGACAGCGGCGCCGCGCACGCGTTCTGGCTGCGCCAGGCCGATGCCGCCCTGGACAAGACCAGGCATCCACTGGCGCGGCGCGCCCCGGCCGCCAGCGCCATGGCCAGCCTGGCGCGCCAGCACGATGCGCGCTGGAGCGACGATCTGCTCAGCGCCGCGGCCGGCCTGGGCACGACGCCATCGACGATCCTGTCGGTATGCTGGAGCATCCTGCTGCAAAGGCAGCTGGGCCTGGCGGCGGTCATGCTCGGCTGGCGGCACGACGGCCGCAGCGACGCCACCCGCACCGCGCTGGGCCCGTATGCCAAGACCTTGCCGCTGCTGGCCGCGCACAATGAAGAATGGACGCTGGGCGCGTTGACCCGGGCGCAAGACGCTTTGCTGGCCGAAGCGCAATCCTGCCACGAGAGCGCCAGCCCGGCCGACCTGCCGTATCTGTTTGCGCGCCGCTGTGGCGCCGATGCCGGCGGCGCCTGGCGCATCGTCGGCGCCGATGAGCGCAGCGCCACGCACGCCCTGTGCCTGGAAGCGGAGGAGGGCGGGCAGCTGACCCTGCACTACGACAGCGGCCGCTTCAGCGAACAGGCCGCCGCGCTCCTGCTCGACCAGGTGGCGGCCCTGGCCGGGCGGGCGTGCCGCCAGCCGCGCCAGCCCTTGCATGCGCTGAGCGCGCTGGACGAGGCGCAAGCCCTGCGCCTGGCGGCGCTGAACCGGACCGCCAGCGCCATCGAGGGCCCGGACCTGCTGCATGCGCTGTTCGAAGTACAGGCCGAGCGCCGGCCGGGCGCGGTTGCCGTCGAATTCGGCACGCAGAGCCTGACGTATGGCGAGCTCAACGCGCGCGCCAACCAGCTCGCGCATCGCCTGCGCCGCGCCGGCGTGGCCCCGGAAACCGCAGTCGGGCTGTATGCCGGCCGCGCGCTGGAAGCGGTGGTCGGCATGCTGGGCATCCTCAAGGCGGGGGGCGCTTATCTGCCGCTCGATCCAGCCTATCCGGCCGAGCGCCTGGCGTTCGTGCTCGACGATACGCAGGCGGCGCTGGTGCTGACCGTGGCCGGCCACGCCGCCACGCTGCCGCCGGGTACGCAAACGCTGCTGCTGGACGACGCCACCCTCGCGCTCGAAGACACAGCCAATCCCGCGCCGCGCAACGCGCCGGACAGCCTGGCCTACATCATCTACACCTCCGGCTCGACCGGGCAGCCGAAAGGCGTCATGGTCAGCCATCGTAATGCAGTGCATTCAACGATGGCGCGCTGGCAAGAATATGATGTAGAATGCGAATCGTTCTTATTATCATCTAGTTTCGCATTTGATAGTTCGGTGGCCGGACTGTTCTGGACCTTGTCCCAGGGCGCCAGATTGTGCCTGCCCAGCGACGAGGCCGTGCAGGATGCCGATGCGATGGCCCGCTTGATCGAGCTGCACCGGGTTTCCCATGTGCTGATGCTGGCCTCGTTCTACAGCCTGGTGCTGGAAACGGCGCCGGCGGCGCGCCTGGCGAGCTTGCGCTGCGCCATCGTCGCCGGCGAAGCCTGTCCGGCCGCGCTGGTAGCGCGCCACCGGGCCAGGTGTCCGCAGGCGCGGCTGTATAACGAATACGGTCCCACCGAAGCGAGCGTCTGGTGCACGCTGCACGAGACGGGCAGCGACGATGAGGGAGACGGTGGAGTCCTGCCAATCGGCAAGGCCATCGCCAATATGAGGGTCCACGTGCTCGACAAACAGTTATCGCCCCTGCCGCAGGGTATCGCGGGCGACATCTATCTCGGCGGGACCGGCATCGCGCGCGGCTACCTGCGGCGGCCGGACCTGAGCGCCGAGCGCTTCATCCCCGATCCCTTCGGCCCGCCCGGCACCCGCCTGTACCGGACCGGCGACATTGGCCGCTTCGACAGCGATGGCTGCCTCGATTTCCTCGGCCGCATCGATCAGCAAGTCAAGATCAGGGGCTTCCGCGTCGAACTGGGCGAGATCGAAGCGCGCCTGGCCGACCACGCCGCCGTGCGCGAGGCGGCTGTGGTCGCCCGTGCCGACAAGAATGGCGACCTGCGCCTGCTGGCCTATGTGGTCGCGCGCGGCGCGGCCCCGGCCAGCACGCTGCTGCAGCAGCATTTGCAGCAACGGTTGCCGAGCCACATGGTGCCGGCCGACATCATCGTGCTCGACGCCTTCCCACTGACCCCGAACGGCAAGCTCGACCGTGCGTCCCTTTCCCGGGCGGCCCTTTCCCGGGCGGCCCTCCCTGAACCGCGCCACGACAAGCGCCCTGCCTACCGCGCCCCGCGCGACCAGTCCGAGCGGCTGATGGTGCAGATCTGGGAACAGGTACTGGGCGCCGAACGGATTGGCCTGGACGACGATTTCTTCGCCCTGGGCGGTCACTCGCTGGTGGCAACCCGGCTGGTGTCGCGCGTGCGCGCGCTGCTGGGGCGCGAGGTGGCGGTGCGTGCGGTGTTCCAGCATCCACGCCTGGGGCACTTTGCCGAGCATGTGGCAGCGCAAGCCCAGGGGCAGGGCGCGCCCATGCAGCGGGCCGCGCGCGGCCAGCCATTGCCGCTGTCGTTCCCGCAACTGCGCCTGTGGCAGTTCGACCGCGAACACCCGCACAGCACGGTCTACAATGTCCCCAGCGCGGTGCGCCTGCTGGGCGAGCTCGACCGCGATGCCATGCAGCGCGCGTTCGACGAACTGGTGCGTCGGCACGAGGCATTGCGCACCACGCTGGCCTGGGACGCGGCGGCCGGCATGCCGCTGCAAACCATCCATCCGGCCGGCGCCGTACAGCTGGCCCTGGCCGAGCTGGGCGACGGCGGCGACGAGGCACTCCTGCGCCTGCTGTCGGCCGAAGAACAGCGGCCGTTCGACCTGGGCGCCGGCCCGCTGATGCGCGCAGGCCTGATCCGTGCCAGTGAGCGCGAACATATCCTGTGGATCACCCTGCACCATATCGTCTCGGACCGCTGGTCGATGCAGGTGCTGGTGCGCGAACTGGGCGCCCTGTACGCCGCCTTCAGCGCGGGCAAGGCGTCGCCGTTGCCGGAGCCGGCGTTCCAGTACGCCGACTTCGCGGCCTGGCAGAGGCAGCAGGTCAGCGGCGGCGCGTTGCAAGGCCAGCTCGATTTCTGGACAGGGCAGCTGCGCGCGGACCAGCCGCCATTGCACTTGCCGGGAATGCGGCCACGGCCGGAACGAGCGAGCTACCGTGGCGAGACCTACCGTTTCGAGATCGGCAGCGCGCTGGCCGCCCGCATCGACACGCTGTGCCGCGAGCAGGGCGCCACCCCGTTCATGACGATGCTGGCCGCCTTCAAGGCCTTGCTGGCGATCCGCTCGGGCGAAGTTGATGTGCCGGTCGGCATCTTGCTGGCCAATCGCAACCGCCTCGAACTGGAAGGCCTGACCGGCTGCCTGATCAATATGCTGGCCTTGCGCGCCGAGCTCGCGCCGGACAGTTCGTTCGCCGGCTACCTGGGACGGGTGCGCGACACCGTGCTCGCCGCGCAGGCGAACCAGGACGTGCCCTTCGAATGCGTGGTGGAGGCAGTCAAGCCGCAGCTTGCGGCCGGCGTGTCGCCCCTGTTCCAGGTGCTGTTCGACGTGCATCACGAGCGCATCTTGCAGAGCACCGGCATGGGCGGACTGGCGTTTGGCGACGCGCCCGAGCCGCACAGCCCGACCACCCATGTTGACCTGATGGTCGGCATCGCCGAGCGCGAGGATGGCTTGCGCGCCTCCTTCGTTTACCGCACCGATTTGTTCGATGACGCCATGATGGCCGAGCTGGCGCGTGATTACACGCGTCTGCTGGAAGCCATGGTGTCCGCACCCGATACAGCCATCCGGCTGTTGCGGCAAAGTTCTTAATTACAAAGCAAGAAAGGTATCCATGTTGTCCACGCATTGCAAACTTACTCCGATCGCCATCGTGTGCGCGGTTCTGTGCCACTCGGCCGCCCTGGCGGACGAGCTCATCCTGCCGACCGTGCTGGTGACGTCGACCCGGTCGACGCTGCCGGACGCCAACCGTCTGGGCGTCGGTACCCAGGATACGCCCCAGGCGATTACATCCATCACGGGGGAAATGATGCGTGCGCAAGGCGTGGACAGCCTGGACGATGTGATGCTCAACGTGCCGGGCATTACCCAGACGGCGGGGCATAGCGGGCTGTTCTCGAACTATGTGGCGCGCGGCTTCCAGCTCGACAATGCGTCGAATTATTTCCGCGACGGCTTGCGTTTCGACCGCCAGAGCCAGATTTCGTTGCAGAATATCGAGCAGGTGGAAGTGATCCGTGGGCCGGCCTCGCTGCAGTTCGGCAAGCTGATTCCTGGCGGGCTGGTCAACTTCGTCACCAAGAAGCCGACGGCCACGCGCAAGAATGAAGTCACGCTGTATGCCAACCGCTTCGGCCAGGTCGAAGGCGGTCTCGATTCGAGCGGCAAGCTCGACGCGAAAGGCAATGTCACGTACCGCCTGAACGCGGAAGCGAAAAGGATCGGCAGCTTCCGCGATCATGTGGACGGTGACGCTTTCTTCGTGGCGCCGGCCTTGACCTTTGCCTTGTCGGAGGCAACCGTGCTGGACGTGATGATCGAGCATCAGCGCCACGACAGCCTGCGCGACCCTGGCCAGCCCGCGCCGGATGCGCGCGACCTGGCGTCGGTGACCCGGATCGATCCTGCCGCTTTCTTTGGCGAGCCCAACGCCACCAACGAGGTGCGCAACACGAGCGGCGCGCTGCGCCTCAATCACCGCTTGAACGATGCATGGCAATTGCGCGCCGACTATTCGGGCAGCCGCTTCGACCGCGACATGAATTTCACGATCAATATGAACCGCCGTCCGGCGACGCCGGCGCTGGTGCCGCGTCTGTCGCGCGCGGCATTTACCCACGCCGACGCCGATAGCGTGCGCTTCGAAACGTTTGGCGATTTCGCCACCGGCGCCGTGGGTCACAAGTTGCTGGCCGGCGTGGACCGGCTGGAGCGCAGGGTCGATGAGCTCACCACCGGCAATACCGTGCTGGCCCCGGTCGACCTGTTCCAGCCGGTGCCGTCCGGGAACGCGACCTACAGTGCGACGCCGCTGTTTTCGGACCAGCTGCGCGGTGCCGATACCGGGTTTTATCTTCAGGACCAGATGAGCGCCGGTGCATGGAGCGTCATGCTCGGCCTGCGCCACGACAGGCTGAAGGAAACCCACCACGACCGCATGCTCGACTTCCGCAACCAGCACAACGCGACCCAGACCAGCCCGAGCGCCGGCCTGGTCTATCACCTGGTGCCGCAAGTGTCGCTGTACGCGAGCTACAGCCGTTCACTCGATTCCAACCTGGCCACCAACGGTTGCGGGCGCAGCTACGACCCGTCGCGCGGCGCGCAGTACGAAGTCGGCGCCAAGGGCAGCATGGCCGGCGGCTTGCAGTGGGCCGTCTCCGGATTCGACCTGACCCGCTCGAATGGTCTTTCCGAAGATCCAAGCGGCGCGGTCGACCCCGACGACAACAGCTGCCTGGTGCAGGGCGCGCAGCAGCGTTCCTCCGGCATCGAGATCGAGGCATCGGGCCGCATCACGAAGCAGGTGCGCCTGCTGGGCGCGTTTACCCGCATGAACGCGCGCTTTACCGAAGACACCGACCCGTCCAGGATCGGCAAGAAGCTGCGCAACGCTCCCAAGCAAAGCGCGCGTCTGTGGGCGGAATACCATGCCGGCGGCGCGCTGCCTGGCCTGACGGCCTCGCTGGGACTGACCCATGTCGGCGCGCGCTTTGCCAACGATGCCAATACGCTGGAAATTGCCGCGTATTCGGTGTGGGATGCTGGCGTGCGCTATGCGTTCGGCAAATCCGACACGGTACAGCTGACCGTCAGCAATCTGGGCGACCGCCGCTACGTGGAAGATAGCCAGGCCAACGCCAATGGCATCAACCAGGGCGCGCCGCGCAATGTCGCGGTGCGCTACACGCACCAGTTCTAACCGCCGCTTGCGGCACTTTCGCCGCCGTGCCAAGGCGCGGTGGTGGAAGCCACACTCATTTTCTCCATGAACCTTATCGGCATTCTCTTCAAGACCTCGTGGCGCATGACGCTCATCGCCATCGTCGCCAGCACGATCAGCGGCTTTTCCATCGCGGGACTGCTTGCGCTGATCAACAATACGCTCGCCAGGATGGGCGGTGCGGGTTCCCAGCTGGCCTGGGGATTCTTTGGCGTCTGCGTGCTGGTACTGGGCACGCGCGTGCTGTCGTCGACGCTGCTGGTGCGGCTGTCGCAAACCACGCTGGCCGGCCTGCGCGAGCATTTGTCGCGCCAGATTCTCGCGGCGCCCTTGCGCCGGCTGGAGGAAGTGGGCAAGCACCGGGTGCTGGCGGCACTGACCGACGATGTCACGATCGTGGCCGATGTCTTCAGCTGGCTGCCGGTCCTGTGCATGAACCTGGCCGTTATCACGGGCTGCCTGGTGTACATGGGCTGGCTGGCCTGGCCCTTGCTGCTGGCCACCCTGGTCCTGCTGGCGCTGGGCATTGCCAGCTTCAGGTTTGCGCAGGGCAGGGCGCTGCACGCACTGACGCGCTCGCGCCAGTCGGGCGATGAATTGCAAAAACACTTTCGTGCATTGACCGATGGCGCGAAGGAATTAAAGCTCAACCAGGACAAGCGCGACGCCTTTCTCGCGCGCCTGCTGCTGCCGACGCTGGACGATATGCGCCGCCATTACGTTGCCGGGATGAGCGTCCTGCTGACGGCGGAAAGCTGGGGTTCGCTGCTGTTCTTCGTCCTGGTGGGTCTGGTGCTGTTTGTCGCGCCGGCCATCGGCATCGTCGATCCGAGCGTGCTGAGCGGTTACGCGCTGGTCCTGCTGTACCTGCGCGGACCGCTGGAAGGGATGGTCGCCAATCTGCCGGAACTGAGCCGTTCACGGATTGCGCTCGGCCGCATCGAAGCGCTGTGCGGCGAGCTGCGGCGCGACCACGAAGACAATGACGGCGCGGCCAAGGTGCCGCCAGCGCGTTTCGACGAACTCGAATTGCGCGCCGTATCGCATCGCTATTATCACGAAATGGAAGAGCGCAGCTTCCTGCTCGGGCCAGTCAATTTGCGCTTGCAGCCAGGCGAGATCGTGTATGTCGTGGGCGGCAACGGCAGTGGCAAGACCACCTTTGCCAAGCTGCTGCTGGGTTTGTACTCACCGGAAACGGGCGAGATTCTCGTCAATGGCGTGGCGGTCGGCCCGGACGGGCGCGAGGGCTACCGCCAGTTGTTCAGTGCCGTGTTCTCCGACTTTTACCTGTTCGATGATGTGCTCGGACACGATCCCGCGGCCGACAGGCAAGCTCAGCAATATTTGATGCGGCTGCAACTGGCGCACAAGGTCAAGATCGAGGAGGGACGCTTCTCCACCACCGCATTGTCCCAGGGGCAGCGCAAGCGCCTGGCCCTGCTGACGGCTTACCTGGAGGACCGGCCCTTCTATGTGTTCGATGAATGGGCGGCCGACCAGGATCCGCTGTTCAAGCGCGTGTTCTATACCGAACTGCTGCCGGACCTGCGCCAGCGCGGCAAGGCGGTGCTGGTGATTACGCATGACGATCAGTATTTCCACCTGGCCGACCGCTGCCTCCGGCTCGACGAGGGGAAATTGACGGAAATGGGTTCCAGTCACGAGACCTTGCCGCTGACCGGCTGAGTTCCAAGCTCGGACGGCGGGGAAACGATTCCTTGACCGTTACCGGCACGCTGCGAAAAATGCGCGTCCTGCAGGTATCGAGGCCGGACAGCGCAGCCATGCCGATGGCCGTGTGATACGGACGGCGCCTGGGTGGCCTTGGAAACGTCACCCTTCGGCGTGGCGCAGGTCTCCGAGCCCGAAAAACGCCATGCTCGCCGCATAGGCATCCGCCCTGACTTGCTCGACCGGCACGCCGCGGCCGATGGCCAGGAGTTCAGCAACGCGCGGCAGTGCAGCCGGCTCGTTTCTTCCCGCAATGGCCGGGGCGTAGCCGGGCGGCGTCAGGTAGGGCGCGTCGGTTTCGAGCATCATGCGCTCGGGTGGAATGACTTGCAGAGCGCGCAAAAGGTCTTGATTGCGGTTTTTCTGTCCGACCCAGCCGGTGATGCCGAGATAAAAGCCCCGCTCGACATACTGCCGCGCGACCGCCTCGTTTCCGGTGAAGCAGTGCACGACACAGTGTGGCAGGCGGTCCTTGAAGTTATCCAGGATGGCCAGCAGATCCGGTGCGGCCTCACGCTCATGCAGAAACAATGGCTTACCGGCCGTGCAGGCCAGCTCGACCTGTGCCTCGAGGGCGGCGCGCTGTACCGGGCGAGGAGACAGGTCGCGGTTGTAGTCGAGACCCGTTTCGCCCACCGCCACGGCATGTGGATGCGCCAGCAGCGCGCGCAGCTGGTCCAGTGCGTCGGCGTCGAACCCGGAGGCATAATGGGGATGAACGCCAGCGGTGAAGTAAGCGCTGCCAGGGGCCATTTTTTCCGTCAGCAGCGCCACTTCATTGGACGTCTTCAGCGATGTGCCGGTCAGGATGAAGCGCTCGACACCGGCGTCATGCGCGCGCGCGATCACTTGTTGCCAGTCACGCGCGAAGCGGTGGCTGGCCAGGTTCAGTCCAATGTCAATCAGGGGAAATGTACGCATGGCCGGTATTGTCGCGGGGAAGTTGATAGTTTGTCAATGTGACGCCGAGCAGCTTGAGCAACTCACTTCAAGCCGAAACGCTGGTTCATCATGTCGATATAGGCTTCGGTCCCCAGGCTGGCGCGCGCGGCCAGCAGCGCTTCGGCGTCCGGACCGGCCACGTAAGTGACGCGGGCGCTGCCATCGGTGGCGGCGCTGAAGATCACCTCGGCGATCGCGCGCGGCTGGGAATAGCCGCCACGGTTGTTCTCGAACGTGCGCATGACGCTTGCTACCGAGTCCGCATAGGGGTGGGCGTCACCGCTGAAGGTCATTGACAGCGAACGCCCGGCGAAGTCGGTGGCGACGCCGCCCGGCGCGACCACCTTGGCCGCAATGCCGAACGGTGCCAGCTCGTAAGTGAGGCCTTCGGTAAAGCCGACGATGGCGTACTTGGTAGCGTGATAAATCGCGTTGAGCGGCATCGTCGTCAGGCCGCCGACCGAGGCGACATTGATGATCGTCCCTGCCCGCTGTTCGCGCATGGCCGGCAGCACCGCGCGCACCACGTCGAGAACGCCGGTGACATTGGTCGCCAGCTGGCGTTCGACCAGGTGCGTCGATGCCGTCTCGAAGGGGCCGAAGGCGCCGAAGCCGGCGTTATTGACGAGCGCATCGATGCGGCCGAAGCTGGCCAGCGCGAGCGCGACGGCAGCGTCGATCGAGGCGCCGTCGGTTACGTCAAGCCGGGTGACCAGCACGTTCGGTGCGCCAGCGAGCGCGCCTGCCGCAGCCGGATCGCGCATGGTCGCCACCACATTCCAGCCGCGTTCGGCGAACAGTTCGGCGGTGGCGCGGCCAATGCCACTGGAACAGCCAGTGATCAGTATCGTTTTTTGCATGATAAGTGAATCTCCATTCGGTTAAAAGATAAAAAACGCTCAAGCCTTCAGAGCGTCCCAACACAGTTGAAAGCCGGTGGTCCTGGTCGATTCGTCGTCTGGCAGGATGCCTGCGGCGACCAGGCGCGCGGTTTCGCGCACCGAGCCGAGGATGCAGGCCCCCAGGAAGGGCAGCGCGACGGCCTTGAGGATGTGGTCGCGCCGGCCCGCTTCCAGGACTTCGTCGAACTCGCGCACGAAGCGCTTGCCCAGCTCGCGGTTCGACTCGCTCATGAAGCGGGAGCTGACGTACTGCTCCTGGAACACCATCTCGGCCGGGTGGTCGAGGCGGTTATTGAGCATGTTGAGCCAGATCTGGCGGATGCGCAGCTTGGGCGCCAGTTCCGTTCCGGCGCCGCGCGTGAGGCGCTCGAAGGTGGCGCTCTTGGCGCGCTCGTACAGCGCGTCGAGCAGCGCCTCCTTGGACGGGTAGTAAATATAGAGTGTGCTGGTGGCTATGCCGGCGGCGCGCGCGATAGCGGCCAGCGTCAGCGGCATCAGGCCGCTTTCCTGCACGAGCGCATAGGTGGCGCGTTCGATGGAGGCCAGCTTTTTGTCGTCCTTGGGTTTCATTCAGGCATCTTAACCGAATATGGATTCGCTTTCACTGACTATTTCATTGTCGATGAACTGGAGAGAAATGTTCGGCGCGCCCTCATGATTCTCCGCCTGCGGTCGTTATAAGCTTATGTCAATGTTGCTTCGGTTGTCAGGCCGTCGTGAAGTGTACGGTTGATAAAAAAACAAGGCAAGATTCCAGCGTTATTTGCCCATTTACCTGCGCGCCGCGATCAAGCTCGATACCGATCCGGAAAGGACGCAGGCCCTGGATTTTCACGCCGACGGCGCGCAACGCAAGGTCAGCCTGAGCGGCCCGTCCGGCACGGCGTCGGTCAGCGTCGATACCGGCAATCTGTCGGGTCTCGGCAGCCCCGAACAGCAGGCCAGGGCGCTGGCCGGTCAGCTCAAGCAGTTCGACCACGCCGCAAGCAGGGGCCGTGCCGACGCCGGGCTGATGACGATGTTCAAGGACGCCTTTTCCGGGCTCAACGCCAACGTCGGCAGCACCGCGCCGCGCGCCGGCGCCAACGTCGGCGGAAAATGGGAACTGGCGGCGGCGGACCATGCAGCGCTGAGCGGGCTGGCCGACTTCAGCGCTCAGGTCAGCCAGGCATCCACGTCGATCAATCCGATGCGTCCGAGCGAACAGGACAGCTTCGCCTACGAGATGTCGCAAAGCATCAGCATTGGCGGACGCAGCCAGGGCGAGCGCTCGATTGCGCAGCAGCAGAAATCCGAGCTGAACGCCAGCTTTCATACGCCGGGCACGCCAGGCGGCCAGCTGAAGCTGGACTACACCCAGCAATCGCAAAACTACAACTTCCATCAGATCAAGGATGCCGCCAGCAGCGATGTGAACCTGGCCTACAGCGACGGGCGGCTGGTCACGGCCACGCTCAATCAATCCGCCAGCCAGCCGGCCCGGGTGATGAGCTATGTGATGGGCAATCTGGTGTCCGATACGGTCACGCCCGTGCGGCAAGCGTTCCAGCGTGACCTGCTGTCCGCACTGGCGCCGGATGCGCAGGCTTGCAGCGACGCTTGCAGGCCTTTTTGATGTGAACGTCCGCATCCGGGGATTCGCAGCATGGCTAAAAAGATCAGGATCGTCATCTATGCCGTGCTCATGGCTTGCGGTGTGTATGTCGTTTCCTATCTGTACGCGCAGCATGCACGCTACTGGTATCCATCGCACAGAACGAACGAGCAGCACTTCGTCGTCTTCTGGGGCAGTGGCTACCTGTTCAAGGGGGAAGGCAAGGATGAGTATTACTGGGTCGGGTTTAACTGGTGATGCCTTGAATTTTCTTCGCCAAAACCGTTAATTTAACGGCATACTTAACTCGTCGGCACTGTTTATCCGCTTCGGGTAGCTCCTTCACGCTCGCGATTGGCCGGCCGCATCAAGCAATCTTCGTCTCAAGTTTCGCCACCTTACCCGGATTGGAGTCACTCATGAACGCGAACAACGCAGGCGCTCCCGCGCTCAAGCAGGCACTGAGCACCTTTCAATTGTGGGGCATCGCCGTCGGGCTGGTCATTTCCGGCGAGTATTTCGGCTGGAGTTACGGCTGGGCATCGGCCGGCACCCTCGGCTTTGCCGTGACGGCGATCTTTATTGCCGCCATGTACACCACCTTCATCTTCAGCTTTACCGAACTGACCACATCGATCCCGCATGCGGGCGGGCCGTTTGCCTACAGCAAGCGCGCTTTCGGTCCGCTGGGCGGCTACATCGCCGGCGCCGCCACCCTGATCGAGTTCGTGTTCGCGCCCCCGGCCATCGCGCTGGCTATCGGTGCATACATGAACGTGCAGTTTCCCGCGCTCGATCCCAAGCTGGTCGCCCTGGTTGCTTACCTTGTTTTCATGGCCATGAACGTCATCGGGGTGCAGGTGGCGGCCACGCTGGAATTGATGCTGGCCATCGTGGCGATTTTCGAGTTGCTGGTGTTCATGGGCGTGGTGGCCCCGGGCTTTTCGCTGGCCAACTTCACCAAGGGGGGATGGGCCGGCCAGGACAGCTTCAGCGCGGCGGCCATTCCCGGCATGTTCGCGGCGATTCCCTTCGCGATCTGGTTTTTCCTGGCCATCGAAGGCGTGGCGATGGCGGCGGAAGAGGCGAAGGACCCGCGCCGCTCGATTCCCATCGCTTATGTCAGCGGCATCCTGACGCTGGTGGCGCTGGCCCTGGGCGTGATGCTGTTCGCAGGCGGCGCGGGCGACTGGACCAAGCTGGCCAACATCAACGATCCGCTGCCGCAGGCGATGAAGATGATCGTCGGCGGCAGCAGCGGCTGGCTGCACATGCTCGTGTGGCTGGGCTTGTTCGGGCTGATCGCCTCCTTCCACGGCATTATCTTTGGCTATTCGCGCCAGATCTTCGCACTGGCCCGCGAAGGCTATCTGCCGCACTATTTCGCGAAAATTCATCCGCGCTTCAAGACGCCGCACCGCGCCGTGCTGGCCGGCGGCGTAGTCGGGATCGCCGCGATCTACAGCGATGAGCTGATCAAGATCGGCGGGCAGACCTTGACGGCCAATATCGTCACCATGTCGGTGTTCGGGGCGATCACGATGTATATCGTCAGCATGCTGGCGCTGTTCAAGCTGCGCCGCAGCGAGCCGCAGATGGTGCGGCCGTTCAGTGCGCCGCTGTATCCCTTCTTTCCGCTGTTTGCCCTGCTCGGTGCGCTGGTTTGCCTGGGGACCATGGTCTATTACAACTTTGTGATGGCGCTGGTGTTCGCCGGCTTGCTGCTGGCTGGTTATGCGGTGTTCCTGATGACGGCGGGCCACCGCGCGACCCTGGCGGCCTCGCAGGCCTAGCCTTGGCGGCGCGCGGTATCATATTGCTTTTCGATATGTCGCGCCCCGCGCCGCCTGAAGCACATGTATGAGATTCACTTGACGACAGCGCCGCTCACGGCTGCCCAGTGGCCGGCGTTTGACCGCTACGCCGCGTCCATCGGCGCGCGGCCCATGGTCATCGCACTGGCGCGCGGCGTCCATCCGGTGCAACCGATGCTGACCCTGTGCCGCAGCGGCGAACTCGATGCGGTGATCCGCTTCGCGCAATCGCTCGCCGGCCAGGCCGCGCACGCCGGTTTCGAGGTGGTGCGCTGCAAGATCGAGCAGGACGCGCCTGCGGACGTGATGCCCGCACCGGGCGGCCGGCACCATTATTTTGAATGGCATGGCCGCATGGCCGTGCCGGAAGCGATCCGCCTGCGGCTGGCGGCCCTTAGCGACCAATATGGCGGCCATTTGTCCAACAACGCAATTCGCGGCGGCGACATCCGCTATGTGACCTTGCGCGAGACGGGCGAGCATGCCGCATTGCGCCGGCGCGTTGCAGCCTTGGCCGCCGCCATCGGCGCGCACGGATGGCTGATTGAAAAACAGCAGTGGGAACGCGTCGTCTTCGACAGCAATCTCACCCTCGATCATGGATGGCTGGAGCATAGCGATGACAATTGACCTGGCAACCATACGCGACTACGCCGCGCACAGCGGCTTGCCCGAATCGACCGCGCAGCGCATCGTGGTGGAAGAAGCGTTTTTCAGGCGCGCCGCGCTGGTGGACGGACCCTTCATGCTCAAGGGGAGTTATGTCACGCGCCAGCAGATCGACCAGGGCTGGCGCCGCATTCCGGGCGACCTCGATTGGGTCGGGCTGGAACAAGTGGACGCCGGCGTGCTGACCGCCTGGGTCACGGCTGTCACGGAAACCTGTGTCGATGACGGCATTCGTTTCCGCAGCTTTGCCGAGAATGCGTTCTGGCGCATGATCGAGTACGCGATGGACGACGATTTCCCGACCGTGAATACCGATATCGTCGCGTGGATCGGTGAGCACCAGCTCGCATCGTGCAAGATCGATGTCAGTTTCGGCCTCAAGCTGCAACCGCCGCCACGGCCCCTGTTGTACCAGCCCCGCTTTGGCGCGCCGTTCGTATTGCAGAAAAGCGTGGCCACCGAATTGCAAATGGCGTGGAAGCTGCATCAATGCCTGGTGCGCCCGCGCTTCAAGGACCTGATGGACCTGATTCTGGTGCTACGGGCGAACACGGTCGACGTGAACCTGGTGTGGACGGCGCTGGAAGACGAATGCCGCCACGATAAAACGCCGGTCGAGGGCTTCAACCGGCTGCTCGACCGGACGATAGCGGAGCATCCGGCGTGGAAGCGCCTGACACACGGACGCTATAGCGCCGCGGAGTGCTTTTCGGTCTGGCGCAGCACCCGTGCCGCCGATTCGGGGCTGCATTTGTTCGAGCCCTCGCTGGAGGAGTTGTATGTCGGCGGACGCGAGCTGCTGTGGGAAGATTTCGAGCAGTGCGTCGCCGAACTGGCCATGCTACTGCAACGCGCTGGCTTTGTGCGGGTAGCGCCCGCCGATACCGGCAGTGTGCAGCAGGCCGCCCCGGTGGCCTCCACAGGCGTGATCGACACGCTGGCGCGCTGGTTCGGACGGCGCGATTGAACGCGCCCCCGGCTTTATCGGGATGGTGCTGGTTCGCCGTGCGCCGGCACGCCTAGTTTTTCCAGCCTGTCCTGCGCGTTCTTCGCCCCGGGATCGATGTCGAGCGCGCGCCGGTAGCTGGCAATGGCTTGCGCGACGCGGCCATTCTTTTCATACGCCTCCGCCACGCTGTCGTGCGCATTGCTGCTGGCGGGGTACAGCGATATATTGAGCTTGAAGATCGCGAGGCTTTGTTCCGGCTTGCCTTGCATGAGCATCTCATAGCCCCACTGGTTGACCAGCGCTTCATCGAGGCTGAACTGCGGATCGGCGGCGCGCAGTTCCTGATAAATCGCGCCGAGTTGATCGTAACCGCGTTTTGCCAATGCCGCGATCAGTGCCGGGGGCGGGCTGTACACGGTCATCGGAAAGGCGCGGTTGAGGGCGCGCCGGGCGATATCGTCCGAGCCGCTGTGCGAATTGGACATCAGGACCACGCCGCGCCGGGTGTCCGGATCGAAGCCGATGTACGTGCGGTAGCCGGCGGTGCCGCCGTTATGCCACACGATGTGCGAGCCGTGCTTGTCCAGGATATGCCAGCCCAGGGCGATCGACTCGCCCGGACGCTGGTCGATGGCGTGCTGCGGCTTGTGGGCGGCCTGCATCGCGGGGTAGAGCGGCGAGGGGATGATGCCGGCATTGGCGCCGACAAATTTGAGCATGTCGGCGGTAGTCGAGCGCAAGGCGCCCATGCCGGCCAGCGCCGGCATGTCCCAATTCTGGGCCGGCACGCCCGGCATGCCATAGCCGGTCGCGAGGCGTTTTTTCATGTCCGCGCTCAGGGTAATGGCGGTGCTGTCCATGCCCAGCGGCTTGCCGATGCGCTGGCGCACCAGGGTTTCGACATCGCTCCCGGCGCGCAGGCTCAGGATATGGCCGAGCAGGCCGACGCCGTAGTTGGAATAGCCGTACAGCTCGCCGCTGGCCCGCGTTGGCTCGAAACTGCCCAGGAACGCGTACATGTGCGGCACGGTGTAATCGGCAAAGGGATTGGCCGGATTGGCCGGCGCCAGGTTGGGCGGCGTACTCGGCAAGCCAGACAGTTGCGCGGACAGCTCGCGCAGGGTGATCGGCTTGCCCTTGAACAGTGGCGTCTTGACGTTCGCGGGCAGATACGCGCCGATCGGATCGTCCAGCTTGACGTCGCCGCGCAGCACCATGTCGCTCAGGAGGATGGCGGTAAATACCTTGGTGATCGAGCCGATTTCATACACGGTGTCGACACCGGCCGGTGCGCCGCCCGCGCTCAGGGAACCGTAGGAAATCACCCGGCTGCCGCGCGGATCGATCAGGCCGACCACGATGCCGGTGCCTTTTTTATCGATATCGACGCGCGCCGTGATCATCGCGAGAATCTCGGCGTCGGTCGCGGGAACCGGCGCCGGGGATTGGGCGCTGGCGCTGGTAGTGAGGAGGGCAAGGAGGCAGGAGCTGGCGAACACTGGCAGGGTAAATTGTCGGGTCATCGTCGTCGGAGAATATGGTGGGGCAGTGCGCTGGGTGCAGTCTATCAGCAGGAGGAGCTTGTGGAATAGTCTTCCCAGCAATGTTCTGAGAAACATAGCAGGGGCACCGGTTTCACGAGGAATACACAGCCCGAGCGCCTCAGAAGGTGTGCTGGTAACGCAGCGATACCGTACGCGGCGCACCCGGCGTGACCAGGTCCAGGTCCTGCGCGTCTTCGACCTAACGGCGGTTGGCCAGGTTCTTGAGCGATAGCTGCACGCCCTCGCGCTTGCCGATCGCATAGCGCGCGCCGGCGTCCCACACGAGCGCGGAGGGCACGCGGTAGCTGTTGCGCAGGTCAGCGAAGCGCTCGCCGACGTAGGTCGTCCCCAGCGACACGGTCAACGGCTGCCAGGCGCCCGCGAACGCATAGCCGCCCCACAGGCACGCGGTGCGTCCCGGCGCGGCCGGACAGTTCCAGTTCCACGCCCCTGGAGCGTTGTTCACCGGCCTGTACGCTGAAACCGGTGTGCGCCAGGTCGCGCGTGGTCATATTGGTCTTACGCGGCCCGGCCATCAGCAGCCATGGCCCCCATGCCGCCTGGTCCTGCAGATACAGGCCGCTGGCGCGCACGTCGCCGTAGCCGTCCTCCAGCCGCAGGGCGAACGGCGTCGCCCCTTGCAGCCGGGGGGGGGGGCAGGTCGAGCGGCGCGATGGCGATGCGCTGTCCATCCTGGTTGCGGATGGCGCGCGCGAGGTGGTCGAGGCCGGCGAGCACCTTGTGCCGGATGGCGCCGGTTTGCAGGCGCCCGCCCAGTTCCAGCCGCACGCTGCTCGAATGCTGGTCGAGGAAATAGGGCAGGGAGGTGCGCGTGATGGACTGGCCTTCGAGGCCCCAGCTGTCGACCTGGTAGATGCCGCGTTCGAGCTTGCCGGTTAGTGGGCTAAGCGTGGCCGGCGTGGTCGCTGACAACTATGTTGTATAGACAATGTTTTGGTGGCAGTATGTTGTTCTTTCCCCTTTGGATTTACCATGAAAAATGCTCTGTTTTCCCTGATGGTTGGCTGTGCCGCCTTGCCGTCGTTTGCCGCGCCGGTGGCGCCGCAGACGTTCACGATCGATTCGACAGTGCTGTCGGAGACACGGCGGATCAATGTGTTCGTGCCGAGCGGCCACGGCGGAGAAACGGGAGCGCCCTTGCCGGTGCTCTACATGCCGGACGGCGGCAATGCCGAAGATTTCCCGCACGTGGCCGACACCGTGCAGACGCTGGTGGCGGCGGGGCGCATGATGCCGGTGCTGTTGGTGGGCATTGAAAACACGGAACGGCGGCGCGACCTCACCGGGCCGACCACGGTGGCGAACGACAAGAAAATCGCGATCCGCGTGGGTGGCTCGGCGGCATTTCGCCAATTCATCCGCACCGAGCTGATGCCGCATATCCGGTCGCATTATCGCACCACGGCCGACACCGGCATCGTGGGGGAGTCGCTGGCCGGCCTGTTCATTGTCGAGACCTTGCTGGCCGAGCCGGAACTGTTCGATCGCTACGTGGCCATCAGCCCGAGCGTCTGGTGGAACGATGAAGCGCTGGTGCGTGCTGCGGACGCGCGCATCAAGGCATTGCCGGCGAAGCCGAAGGCCATTTTCCTGACCTCGGCCGACGAAGAGAACATCGTGCCCGGCACGGCGCGCCTGGCGGAATCGCTGCGCGCGCATGCGCCGGCCACAGTGCGCTGGACGTATCGGCCGATGCCGAAAGAGCGCCACGATACGATTTACCGCGCAAGCGAAGCGCTGGCGCTGGAAACGGTTTACGGCACCGGCACGGCACCGGGCGCCGCGCCGTAAGCAGCACAGCGTTGGCCACACACGCGCTGCCGTAAGCAGCACAGCGTTGGCCGCGCACGCGCCGCCGCCAGGGCACGGCGCGTGCGGCCTTGCCGCGCCAGCATCGGCGTCGATGCCGTGAGGCGCCGTTCAATGTCCCGGCGCCGTGCTGCGCGCCGTACGTGCTTCTCCACCCTGCGTTCCTCTCTCCGTTATACAACGGATTTCCTTCTCTTGGTGCAACACGTTTGACATTGGCGCGCGCTCGCGCCTATCCTTGGCGCATGGCCTGCGCATGCGCAAGTCCACTTTGTTACGAGCCCCAGCATCACCGGGTGCCGTTGCCGGCCCCAACTCCGCCGGCAAGTACTGCCGCACGTTTGACCTGACCCTCGTCTGACTCTTCGCTCAAGATGTACCTGGTGCGCATATCCTTGCGTGTTCAGTAACCTTACGGAAAATTCAAGATGCCTTCTATCGTCAAACAGCGCTTCGCACTTTCTCTCGTCAGCTTGTTCGCGTTAGCTTCCCAGGCACCAGCCCAGGCCGCCACGGAGGATGCCAAGCCCGCAGCCGCGCCCGCGACCACCATGACCGCCAACGTCACCCTGGCGTCGCAATATATTTCGCGCGGCTTCCGCCAGACCTGGGGCAAGCCGGCGCTGCAGGGCGGCTTCGATATCGGCCACCCCAGCGGCTTCTCGGCCGGGGTGTGGATGTCGACCGTCAGCAACCGCTTCATCGAAGACGGCACGCTCGAAGTCGACCTGTACGGCGGCTATACCGGCACGGCCGGCCCGATCGGCTACAGCGCGCTGCTGTACTACTACAAATACCCGGGCGCCGAGTACCACGCCACCGGCGTCTCGTACGACTACGGCGAACTGTCGCTGGGCATGACCTACAAGTTTTTCTACGCCAAATACAACAGCACCTATACCAAGGATTTCTTCGGCATCACCAATGCGCGCGGCACCGGTTACCTGGACGTGGGCGCCAATGTCGACCTGGGTTCAGGCTATACCCTGAACCTGCATGCGGGCGATGGCCGGGTCGATGGCGCCGGCAACGATGTCTGGAACTGGCGCGACCTGAAAGTGGGCGTGAGCAAGGCCTTCGACGGCGGCTGGGCCGTATCGGGCGCCTACACCAAGGCGTATGGCGCGACCAATGCGTATGACGCCTATACGCTCGGGATTCCCGATTCGTCCGGCAAGGTGGCGGTATCGAATCCCGCCGTCGGGACCTTCGTGGTGGCGCTGACCAAGACCTTTTGATGACCGATCATACTGACGAGGATAAGAACACCATGGCAGCATTCGGATCGGGCCTTTCGCTGAACAGCAAGATTTGTGTCGCCGCCACCGCGCTGGTGGTGTTGAGCCTGGGCGTGACGGCGGCCGTGATCGGCTACAAAAGCAGCACCAGCGCGGAAG
This sequence comes from Massilia frigida, assembly GCF_011682175.1. GTDB lineage: Bacteria > Pseudomonadota > Gammaproteobacteria > Burkholderiales > Burkholderiaceae_D > Telluria_A > Telluria_A frigida. The sequence continues at coordinate 149,680 of NZ_WHJG01000011.1, read as the reverse complement.
CGGCGGCCATGGAACTGGCGCGCACGTCCTCGCGCGAGGTGGTCGGCGCGCTGCAAAGCCGGCTCTCGACCAACCTGGCCAGCGTGATCAGCCTGGGTTCGGCAATGCGCTCGACCAAGGCCCTGGGCCAGCCCTTGCAGCGCGAGCAGATCTACGAGCTGACCAAGGCCACCCTGCTGGGGACGGAGGACTTGATCGGCGCGGCAGTGACGTTTGAACCGAACGCACTCGACGCCAAGGATGCCGAGTTTGCCGACAAGAAGCCGCATTACGACGCCAGCGGCCGCTTCATGCCGTATTTCACGCGCAATGCCAAGAACGAAGTCAATGTGGAGCCGATCGTGTTCGGCACCGATGCCGGCGCGAATGACTGGTACGACATTCCAAAACGTAGCGGCAAGGTCTTTTTCACCGAGCCCTATGTGTATCCGGTGGCGGGCAAGGATGTGCTGATGGCGTCCCTGGTGGCGCCGATCATGATCGAGGGTAAGTTCATCGGCACGGCCAGCGCCGACTTCATGCTGCCGCGCCTGACCACGATCCTGTCCGAGCTGAAGGTCATCGAAGGCGGCAAGTTGTCGCTGATCTCGAACGGTGGCTTGTATGCCAGCCACCCGCTGCCGGCGCGCCTGGGCAAGCCGGCCGACGACTTGCCGCCGGCCGCGCTCGAACGCATCCGCCAGGGCAAGGCTTACGAATTCGACGATGGACGCGGCAATATCCGCCTGCTGCAACCGCTCTCGATCCACCCGGACATTCCTCCCTGGAGCGTGGACCTGAGTTTTCCGAAGAAAGTGGCAACGGCGCCGGCGCGCGAATTGCTGATGTACACCCTGATCGTCGCGCTGGTGTGCGCACTGGCCACGGGCGGCATCCTGGTGCTGGTGGTGTCGCGCCTGACCCGTCCGCTGCGCACCCTGGGCCGGACCATGACCAACCTGTCCTCGGGCGAGGCCGACCTGCGGGTGCGGCTCGATGTGCGCGGCAAGGATGAACTGGCCGTCATCGGGGCCGGCTTCAATGCCTTCGTGACAAAGATCCATGCCGTGCTGGTGCAGGTGCACGAAAGCGCCGACAACGTGGCCCAGTCCAGTTCCGAGATTGCGCAGGGCAATAACGACCTGTCTGCGCGCACCGAGCAGCAAGCCAGCTCGCTGGAGGAAACGGCGGCCTCGATCGAGGAACTGACCGCGACCGTCAGGGACAATGCGGAGAATGCCAAACAGGCCAACCAGCTGGCGGCATCGGCCTCGGACGTGGCGCGGAAGAGCGGAGCGGCGGTATCGCAAGTGATCGCCACGATGACGTCGATTAATGAGTCGTCCAACAAGATCGTCGACATCATCAGCGTCATCGACGGGATTGCCTTCCAGACCAATATCCTGGCCCTGAACGCCGCCGTGGAAGCGGCGCGCGCGGGCGAGCAGGGCCGCGGTTTTGCGGTCGTGGCCTCGGAAGTGCGCAACCTGGCCCAGCGCAGCGCGGCGGCGGCCAAGGAAATCAAGGCCCTGATCGACGATTCGGTGGGCAAGGTTGCCATCGGCAGCCGCCAGGTCGACGAAGCCGGCAGCACCATGGAGCAGGTGGTGGCCAGCGTCAGCCGGGTCAATGCCATCATCGCCGAGATCACGGTGGCCACGGGCGAGCAGAGCCAGGGTATTTCGCAGGTCAACCAGGCAATTGCCGAAATGGATGGCGTGACCCAGCAAAATGCGGCGCTGGTGGAAGAAGCGGCCGCCGCGGCGGAAAGCTTGCAGTTCCAGGCCTCGCAACTGGCGCGGGCGGTGAATGTGTTCAAGCTCGACGACCGCCACGGCAGCACCGCGCCGCGCAGCGTGGCACCGGTGGCGCGTGCGACCCCGTCGTCGCACCTGGCGCTCGCCAAGGTCAAGCCGGCGCTGACAAAACCGGCGGCGGCTGAGGAGTGGGACGAGTTCTGACGCGGGTGCGGGGGGCCGCGTGCGCGTGCGTGTCAGCGCACGTGGGCGCGCGCCAGCGGTCCACGCAGCATTGCGCGCGCCGGTTGTTGAAGCGAAGCTGTCCGCGCTAACCGTCTGCGCGACCCTGTCAGCGCAGGCCGTCTGGCGCCTGCGCGCCGTAGCGCGTCCTGGCCGGCCTGACGCGCGTGTCAGCTCCTGTGCGTCAGCCCATGCGATCCGTCACCTCAGCCCATGCGTTCCATCACGTCAGCCACTAACGCAACAACGCCGTCTTGCGCAGTTCGCGTCGCAACTCCTGCGCCACCTGCTCGCGCAATGCCTCCCCGATTAACCCGCCAATCTCCACGCGCACGCCGCGCGACTCCAGCGCGATCAGGCTGTGCCGGCGATCGGGCATGCCGATGCGGGTCCAGCACGCCTCCAGCCGGATACTCCTGACCCGGCCCGCCTCGACCCGCTCCACGAGCAGGCAGCCGTCGCCAAGCGCGACCCGCTCGCGGTCGCCCGCATGGCGCGCGTAGCACAGCAGCGCCACCGCCAGCACGCCGATGTCGAGCAGCGCGAAGGCCAGCACCGGCCACGCCCCATGCGCGGCAAAGGCCAGTCCGATCACCAGCAGGAACAGACACAGCAAGCCATATGCCACGCCCACTTGGCGCGGTGACATCGAACAGTTCTTCTTCAACAGCCATTCGTGTTCCATCGGCGTTACTTGACCAGCGGCGGTGTCTCGAAGGTGTGGAAAGGGGCGGGACTGGGCACCGTCCATTCAAGTCCCTCGGCCCCGTCCCACGGCTTGGCCGCAGCCTTGTCGCCCCCGCGCACGGTGGGCAGCACCACGGTAAACAGCCAGTATGCCTGCGTCAGGCCGAACAGAAAGGCGCCGACCGAGGTGAGCATGTGGAAGTCCGTGAACTGCATCGCATAATCGGCATAGCGGCGCGGCATGCCGGCCAGCCCCAGGAAGTGCATGGGGAAGAAGGTCACGTTCACCCAGATCAGCGAGTTCCAGAAATGGAATTTGGCGCGCCACTCCTTGTACATGTGGCCGGTCCATTTCGGCACCCAGTAGTAAAAGCCGGCGAACAGGCAGAACAGCGAGCCCGCCACCAGCACGTAGTGGAAATGGGCGACCACATAATAGGTGTCATGCACCTGGATATCGATGGGAACGATCGACAGCAGCACCCCGGACAGCCCGCCGATGGTAAACACCCAGATGAAACCGATGGCGAACAGCATCGGCGTTTCCAGGGTCAGCGAGCCTTTCCACATGGTCGCGATCCAGTTGAACACCTTGACCCCGGTCGGCACGGCCACCAGCATGGTGGCGTACATGAAGAACAGCTGGGCCGTGACCGGCATGCCGGTGGTAAACATGTGGTGCGCCCAGACGATGAACGAGACGATGGCGATGGCGATGGCGGCGGTGGCATACACCATCGAGGCGTAGCCAAACAGCGGCTTGCGCGCGAAGGCGGGAATGATGTGCGAGATCATGCCGAAGCCGGGCAGGATCATGATGTAGACCTCCGGGTGGCCGAAGAACCAGAACACGTGCTGGTACATGACCGGGTCGCCGCCGCCGGCCGCATTGAAGAAGCTGGTGCCGAAGTGGCGGTCGGTGAGCAGCATGGTCACGGCGCAGGCCAGCACCGGCATGACGGCGAGCAGCAGGTAGGCGGTGATCAGCCAGGTCCAGCAGAACATCGGCATCTTCATCAGGCCCATGCCGGGCGCGCGCATGTTGAGGATGGTGGTGATGATATTGATGGCGCCCATGATCGACGAGGCCCCCATCAGGTGGATGGCGAAGATGGTCAGGTCCATGCCCGGACCCATCTGCAGCGCCAGGGGCGGGTACATGGTCCAGCCCGACGCGGTGGCGCCGCCGCCCGCAAGGAAGGCGCCCAGCAGCAGCAGGGCGGCCGGCGGCAGCAGCCAGAACGAAAAATTGTTCATGCGCGCGAACGCCATGTCGGACGCGCCGATCATGAGCGGAATCATCCAGTTGGCGAAGCCCACGAAGGCCGGCATGATGGCGCCGAACACCATCACCAGCCCGTGCACGGTGACGAACTGGTTGTACAGCTCGGGATGGAAGAATTGCAGGCCGGGCTGGAACAGTTCGAGCCGGATCAGGAGGGCCAGCACGCCGCCGGCCATGAACATGGAGAGTGAAAACCACAGATACAGCGTGCCGATATCCTTGTGGTTGGTCGCATACAGCCAGCGCCGCCAGCCGCGCGGCTGCGCATGCTGTTCGTCGCCGCCCAGCTCGCCATGGCCGGGAAGGATTGTCACGCTCATCAGGCTCTCCATGCATCGGTGTCATGGATGACTATAGCGAGCGCACCCCGGCGCACGATACGCGGCCAGGCGCTGTTTGGCGCCGCTCAAGCGCAGGCGTTTTGGCGGGAACTCTTTGCGGCGTTTAACGGCCTGATCTCAGGCGCCCGGACCCAGCCGCGCCGTGGCGCCCTCGACCACGGTGGCCGAAAACACGCGCCGCTCGGGGCAGCCCGTGCTGGCGCAGATCAGGCCGGTCAGCATCGCGCTGGCGGCCAGGGTCATGGTCTGCACCGGCTGGCGCAGGGTGGTCAGGTTGTAGCTGAGCCAGCCGGCCGGCGGCATGCCGTCGAAGCCGGTCACCGACAGCTGGCCCGGCACGTCCAGTTTCAGGTCGTGGCGCGCCGTGTCCAGGCAGCCGATGGCCATGATGTCGTTGCCGCACATGACCGCGTCCGGCACCCGGCCCAGGCCGGCGATGATTTCACGCAGGCCGCGCCCGCCGCTGGCATAGTCGTAGTCGCCGCTGACGATCAGGGGCGCGGCCAGTCCCAGCTCGGCCAGGCGGCCGGCCACGCCGCGCTTGCGGTCCTGCGCGATGGCCGAGTCGTGCGGGCCGTCGATCATGGCGAAGCACTTGTGGCCGCCCGCCGCCAGGCGCGATACCAGCAGGCGCGCCCCTTCCACCTGGTCGCACACGACGGCGTTCACGGAGCGCTCGCGCAGGGTGCGGTTGAACAGCACGAAGGGAATGCGGCGCCGCTCGAATTCGGCGGCCTGCGCGTGGCTCAGGGTGGCGGCCAGCACGGCACCGTCGACCTGGTGCTGCCAGACGTCGGCCAGGGTGGCGCCGATATCGCCTTCGCGCGCCAGCGAAAACAGTAGCACGCGCATGCCTTCGCGGCCGAATTGCCGGCTCAGCTCGGACAAGATTTGCGGATAGTGCAGGGTGACGATGTCCGACAGCACCACCGCGATCAGGTTGGAGCGGCGCGTGATCAGGCTGCGCGCGGCCGCGTTCGGTGTGTAGTCGAGCTCGGTCGCGGCTTGCATCACGCGCGCGAAGGTCGCTTTCGACACGCTTGCGCCCGGCTTGAAGCAGCGCGACACGGCCGATTGCGACACCCCGGCCGCGCTGGCCACGTCATACGAGGTGACGCGGCGCGCTTCGCTGTGGATCAGCTGCTTCAGGTCGGCAATGTTGGCTTGCTGCGGCGCGGGGGTGTGGGTCATTAATTTCTTCTGGATAACAATCCTTGCTGGACTGCCCAGTGTAGCCCACGGGCTTGCTATGTGGTAACATTTTACTGTAGAGAAATATGATGAGGGGAAGAATGCAGGCTTTTCAGTTGCGCCACAACGACAATGCAGAGGAATGCCCGTTTCAGGCGCACTCTGGTATAATACCGCCCCTTAATCTAAAGGGTACCATGGCGAATGCTTGCGGCGTCGATTTCGGAACGTCAAACTCAACAGTAGGCTGGGTCCGCCCCGGCCAGTCGGCTCTGCTCGCCCTCGAGGATGGCAAGGCTACCTTGCCCTCGGTGGTGTTTTTCAACGCCGAGGACGAGGAGGTCAGCTATGGCCGCGCGGCCCTGGCAGGCTATCTGGCCGGTTACGAGGGGCGCCTCATGCGCTCGCTCAAGAGCTTGCTCGGGACCAGCCTGATCGACGGCCAGACCGAGGTCGGCGGGCGCGCGCTGCCGTTCCGCATGCTGCTCGGGCACTTCATCGGCGAGGTCAAGCGCCGCGCCGAACGCGAAGCGGGGCGCAGCTTCAACTCGGCCGTGTTCGGCCGTCCGGTGTTTTTCATCGACGACAGCACGGCCGCCGACCGCCTGGCCGAGGATACCCTGGCCGAGGTGGCGCGTTCGGTCGGCTTCGAGCACGTGGCCTTCCAGTACGAACCGATCGCCGCCGCCTTCGACTACGAGTCGCAGATCCGGCGCGAGGAACTGGTGCTGATCGCCGACATCGGCGGCGGCACCTCCGACTTTTCGCTGGTGCGCCTGTCGCCCGAACGGGCCCTGAAGGCCGAGCGGCGCGACGATATCCTGGCCACCGGCGGCGTGCACATCGGCGGCACCGACTTCGACAAATACCTGAGCCTGGCGTCGGTGATGCCGTTGCTCGGTTACCAGACCCTGCTCAATAACAATAGCGCGATTCCGTCGAGCTATTTCTTCAACCTAGCGACCTGGCACACCATCAACCTGGCCTACACCAAGAAGGCGGCGGCGCAACTGGCCGACGTGGCGCGCGACGCCCGCGAGCCGGACAAGCTGGGCCGCCTGCAGCGCCTGATCGAAGAGCGCTCGGGCCACTGGCTGGCAATGCAGGTGGAAGAGGGCAAGATCGCCCTGTCCGACGCCGCCAGCGCCACGCTCGCGCTGGAGCGCCTGTCACCCCCGGTCGACCTAGTGCTCCAGCGTAGCGAGTTCGACGAGGCCATCAGCCATCTGGTCGGCAGCATCGACCAGACGGTGCTGAAACTGCTGGCTGACGCCGGCGTTTCGCCGGATGCGGTCGACACCGTGTTCTTCACCGGCGGCTCAAGCGGCGTGCGCATGTTGCGCGAGCGCATAGGCGCGCTGGTGCCGAAGGCGCGCAAGGTCGAAGGCGACCTGTTCGGCAGCATCGGTGCCGGCCTCGCGCTCGACGCCGTGCGCAAGTTCGGTTAGGACGCGCCGTGTTCGAGAAACCGATTGTCATGCTCGATTTCGAGACCACGGGCTTGTCCCCGGCCAACGGCGACCGCATCACCGAGGTGGCGGCGCTGCGCATCGTCGACGGCCGCGTGAGCGAGCGCTATGTGTCGCTGGTCAATTGTGGTGCGCGCATTCCCTACTTTATCAGCGAGCTGACCGGCATTTCCCAGGCCATGGTCGATGCCGCGCCGCCGGTCGAGCGGGTGTTGCCGCAACTGTTAGAATTCATCGGCAGCGATGCGCTGTCCGCCCATAACGCCAGTTTCGACGAGAAATTCCTCAAGGCCGAGGCGGAACGGCTGGGCCTGGAGACGGCGCACCAGGGACTGGTGTGCTCGCTCAAGCTGTCGCGCCGCGTGTTTCCGGGCTTGTCGAGCTACAAGCTGGGCTTGCTGTCGGGCCAGCTCGGGATTCGTTTCCGCAGCGCCGCCCACCGCGCCGAGTCCGATGCCGAAGTGGCGGCCGAGGTGCTGATCCACATCGCGCGCCACCTGGGCCACACCTATGGTTTCGGTTCGGTCGCGCCCCAGTTGCTGGTATCGATGAACAAACTGAGCGCCGCCAAGGTGCCCGCTTACCTGCGCCAGGAGGCCGACGCGGCACTGTTGGCAAAAAAACCGCCGCAAAACGCCTGATCGCTTTACAATATTGGCACCATGACCCGTCAGTTCGCCATTCGCCTCCTGTTGTCGCTTCTGCTGTTGATCTCGCAGCAGATGGCGACCACGCACGTGATGTCGCACTGGAACACCGCGTCCGCCGCCAGCCAGGCCTTGGCGCAGGCCCAGCCGCAGCCTGACGGCGACGGCAGTGCGCTCTCGCGCGCCATCGCGCGCGACCAGAGCTGCGACCAGTGCCTGGCGTTCGCCCAGCTGGCCGGACCGCTGGCCAGCCATGCGCACGGCTTCGTGCTGGCCGATGCCGGCCTGACGCTGGCCGCATCGATTTCCCCCCAGGCGGCGCGTGCGCGCACCCTCAACGCGTTCGAACCGCGCGGACCACCTCAGGCCTGACAGCCGCTTTCCCTGTTTCTTGTGCATACGCCAGGCCGCGCGCGGCCTGCCCGCGTGCACCTGTCTGTCACTCTTTGTTTGCCTGAGGTTTTATTATCATGAATGTCCAACGTACGCTGCTTGCCAGCGCGATCCTGTCCGCCCTGTCCGCCCTCAATCACGCCAACGCGCAAGTTGCCGCCGCCGCATCCGCGGCCGCCGATCCGGTCGTGCCCAAGGTGGTGGTCACCGCCACGCCTTTCGGCAAGTCCGAAGGCGACCAGATTCTCTCGCCCGCCAAGATCCTGGCCGGTGATGAATTGCGCGACAAGCTCGGCTCCTCGCTCGGCGAAACCCTGTCGCAGGAACTCGGCGTGTCCGCTTCCGGCTTCGGCGCCGGCGCCTCGCGCCCCATCATTCGCGGGCTGGAAGGCGCGCGCGTGAAGATGCTGGAAAACGGCATGGCGGTGGCCGACGTGTCCGGCCTGTCGAACGACCACGCGGTCTCGGCCGACGGCGCCGTGGCGCGCCAGATCGAAATCCTGCGCGGCCCGGCCGCCTTGCTGTACGGCTCGGGCGCCATCGGCGGCCTGGTCAACGTGGTCAACGAGCGCATCCCGGCTGCGCTCGAAGCCCATCCATCCGGCCAGTTCGAAACCCGCTACGGCACGGTCGACCGTGGCCGTAGCGCTTCGGGCGCCGTCGATGCGGCGGTTGGCAATATCGGCCTTCACCTGGATGGCAACATCCGCCGCGCCGACGACTACAAGATTCCCGACAACCGTGTAGTGGGTGATCCGGCCTCGGCCTCGGGCCGCCTGCCGCAATCGTTCACGCGCCAGGACACGCTCGGCGCCGGCGCCTCGCTGATCGGCGACTGGGGCCATGCCGGGGTGTCGGTGTCGACGCTGAATAACCGCTACGGCATCCCGACCCTGGCAGGCTCGCAGATCGACCAGTCGCAGATCCGCTACGATGCCGACAGCCTGTTCAACAAGCCCTTCGCCGGCGTCGAGAACATCAAGCTCAAGTTCGGCTATACCGATTACGACCATGCCGAACTGGATCACGAAAACCGTCCGGAAGTGCTGTTCAAGAACCGCGCGCTGGAAACCCGCGCCGAGCTGACCCATGCGCCGCTGGCCGGCTGGCACGGCACCCTGGGCATGCAGACCGAGAATACCCACTTCAGCGCCCTGAGCGCCGAAGGCGGGCCGGACACGGTGCCCGTGACCCGCTCGACCTCGAGCGCGGCCTTCCTGGTCGAGGAGCGCGACTTCGGCCCGCTCAAGCTCAACGCCGGCGCGCGCCTGGAATCGGTCAAGCGCACCCCGCTGGGCAACCAGGAGCGCCAGTTCGACCTGGGTTCCTACTCGGTCGGCACCATGTGGCCCTTCATGCCCGGCTACGCCACCGGCGCCACGGTCTCGGTGGCCCAGCGCGCCCCCGCCACCGAGGAACTGTATTCGGGCGGCCCGCACGACGCCACCCAGACGTTTGACATCGGCAATGCCGACTTTAAAAAGGAAAGCTCGCGCAATATCGAACTGTCGCTCCAGAAAGTATCCGGCCTGGTGCGCTGGAAGGCCAATGTGTTCCAGAACAAGGTCAAGGATTTCGTCTACGGCAATATCAGCGGCGCGCGCGTCGATGAAGAAGGCAATCCGGGCGAAGAACTGCTGCAGCGCATCTACCAGCAAGCCAACGCCAGCATTCGCGGGGCGGAAGCGGAAGTGACCTACAACCAGCACGGCGAGGGCTTGTCCCTGCGCGCCTTTGCCGACAGCTCGCGCGGCAAGCTCGACCAGGGCGGCAGCCTGCCGCTGCAACCGGCCGCGCGCATCGGCGCCGATCTTGCTTACCGCAGCGGCCCGCTGCGCGCCGGACTGTCGCTGCTGCGCGCCCAACGCCAGGACCGGCTCGCCAGTTTCGAGCAGGACGCCACTCCAGGCTACACCCAGGTCGGCGCCAATCTTTCCTATACTCAGCATATCGGTAGCGCCGACCTGACCTGGTTCATGATCGCACGCAACTTGTTGAACGAGGATATACGCCTGTCGACCTCGGTATTGAAAGAGGTGTCGCCACTGCCGGGCCGAAATTTCCTGTTCGGCGTTCGCACCAAGTTTTAAGCGGGGACAAGCCCGAATTTGTTTCAAGCCGAAACCAAACCCCGCCGAGAGCGATCTCAGCGGGGTTTTTTCATGCCGCCTAACGTGCCAACCTGCGGGTCCGCTTGTTCCCAGTCAAACTCCGGCACGCTTGTCCTATTAAAATTTTAGCAATACTTCTCAGGTCGCTTATTGCCTGTTGCAGCCCAATAATTCTGCAGTTTCAACGGCGTTGGCGCCGGAGGATGAAGCATGGACCGCCAGAATACTACCCGCGAGAACTATCAAACCTTCATGTGGTTCCTCCTGGCTGCAGAACGCGGCAATGCCTACGCCCAGTTCAACCTGGGCCTCCTGTACAAAAAGGACCGCGACTACGACCAGGCCTTCACCTGGCTGCGCCAGGCGGCCCAGCAGGGGCTGGCATTTGCCCAGAACCACCTCGGATCGATGTATTACCACGGCCGCGGCGTGGCCCGCAACGATGCCGAGGCGGCCCGCTGGTTCCGCCACGCGGCCGAACAGGGCGAGGCATCGGCCCAGCAAAACCTGGGCCTGATGTACCGCAAGGGCAAGGGCGTCGAACAGAATCACGAACAGGCGCTGGCCTGGTTTTACCGCGCCGCCGAGCAGGGTTCGGCCAGTGCCCAGACCTTGCTGGCCGAATGCTACCTGGCCGGGCAGGGCGCGCCGGTCAGCTACGAACAGGCGATGAGCTGGTTTCGCAAGGCGGCCCTGCAAAGCGATGCCGTGGCCCAGCTCAACCTGGGGCTGATGTACAAGCGTGGCCAGGGCGTCGAGGCCAGCGACGAACAAGCGCTGTGCTGGTTCCGCCAGGCGGCCGCCCAGGGCAACCCGATGGCCCAGCGCCACGTGGGCGTGGCCTATGCCGACGGCGTGGGCGTGCGCGCCGATCCCTTGCGCGCCGTGGCCTGGCTGCAGCGCGCGGCCGAACAGGGCGACAAGGATGCCCAGTTCAACCTGGGCGTGATGCTGGCCAACGGCCAGGGCGCCGAGCAGGATGAACACCGGGCGCTGCGCTGGTACGCGCGCGCGGCCGAACAGGGCCACGTGCTGGCGCAATACAACCTGGGCAGCATGTACGCCAACGGGCGCGGCACCGCGCGCGACGAGTACCGCGCCCTCGAATGGTACCGCCGCGCGGCCGAGCAGGGTGCGGCCAACGCCCAGTTCAACCTCGGCGTCATCTACGCCAGCGGCCAGGGCGTGCCGCGCGACGATGGCCAGGCCGCGCACTGGTACCGTAGCGCCGCCGAGCAGGGCGACGCCAGCGCCCAGAACAACCTGGGCGTGATGTACGCCAACGGCCACGGCGTGCCGCAGGACGATGCGATGGCCGTGTACTGGTACACCCAGGCGGCCGAGCAGGGCCATGCGCTGGCCCAGTACAACCTGGGCGGCATGTACAACAGCGGGCGCGGCGTGGCGCGCGACGCCGTGCGCTCCTACATGTGGATGCTGCTCGCGGCCGACGCCGGCGACGAAACGGCCAATGCCAACAAGGCTATCGTGGCGCGCCGTCTGACCCCGGCCGAGATCGGCTCGGCGCTGGACCAGTCGCGCCAGTGGCTGATCGCCCACGCCGGCAAGGGCGGGCGCGGCGCGCCGTAAGGCCGTGTTCATCATGCCAACGTGCGGCCGCGCCGCTTGATGCCGTGCCGGCATCCCGTTCTTTCCCCGACTGCCAACTCCGTTGAAAGTTCTGCTCGGAACTTTCTTCGAGACGCTACAATAGGCTCGCACCCGCCCCGTCCGCCGGCGGAAGGACTGCCCACCTTGGATGCGCGCCCATGAACACATTGCTTCGTCTGATCTGCCTGGCCGGGATGTCGCTGGCCAGCGCCGCCGCTGCCGCCACCGCCATTACGGTGCAGGTCAACGACAGTAGCGGCAAGCCGCTGGCCGACGTGGTGGTGACGGCCGAGCCGGACGGCGCCGCTCCCCTGCCCAAGCCGCTCAAGCCGGCCGAGATCGAACAGCGCGGCCTGCGCTTCCTGCCGCTGGTCTCGGTGATCCAGACCGGCAGCCGGGTGTCGTTCCCGAACAACGACAAGGTCAAGCACCACATTTATTCCTTCTCGCCCGCCAAGAAATTCGACCAGAAGCTGTACTCCGGCGTGGCGGCCGCGCCACAGGTGTTCGACAAGGCTGGCATCGTCGTGCTCGGGTGTAATATCCACGACCGCATGCTGGCCTACATCAAGGTGGTCGACACCCCGTTCTTCGCCAAGACCGATGCCGCCGGCGTGGCCCGCATCGAGCTGCCGGCGGCCGGTAAATACGCGCTGTCGTCCTGGCATTTCAACATGGCCGGCGCCGCCGTCGAGCAAACCGTCGCGGTCAAGGCGGGCGAGGGCGCCACCGCCGCCAGCGTCAAGCTCACCATGAAACCGCCGGCACCGGACCCGGACTCGCCGGGTGCGCCTTACTAGCATGATGTTGCGTTTCAACAGCCTGGAAGGGCGCATCGTCACCCTGTTCCTGGTGCTGATCCTGGCCGTGCAGGCGATCGGGCTGGTGGTGATCGAGCACGGCATCAATGTCAATGCGCGTTCCAGCATCGCCACGGAACTGCTCAACGGTGAAAAAGTCTTGCGCAAGCTGATGGAGCAAAACGCCCAGAAGCAGCGCTTTTCCGCCCAGGTGCTGGCGCGCGACACCGCGTTCGTGCAAGCCATCGGCAACGGCGACGAGGAAGACCGCGCCACCATCGCCTCGGCGCTGGCCAACAGCGGGCGGCGCGCGCGGGCCGACCTGACCATGCTGATCGACGGTGAGCGCCGGGTCATCGTCGAAAACGGGATCGTCAAGAATGGCTCGCTCGAAAAACTGGTCCTCGGCTTGCTCGACAAGGCCGAACACAACGATGGCGCCAGCGCCGTCGCCATTGTCGACCAGCGTCCGGTGCAGGTGGTGATCATGCCGGTCAAGGCCCCGCTCACCATCGCCTGGGTGGTCATGGGCTTTCATCTCGACCGCCAGCTGCTCCTCGACATGCGCGAGCTCTCGCAGCTGGAAGTGGCGATCCTCACGCGCGACCCGGACGGGACCTGGACGCCGCGTGAAACGACCCTGCCCGCCGGCGTCATGCCGGGCGTGGCGCGCACCCTGCAGACCCTGCCCGACAACCTGGCGCGCCCCTTCGACCTCGATGCCGGCGGCATCCATTACAGCGCGCGCCGGCTGCCGGTCGGCGTCGATGGCGCGCGCCGCGCCGACGTGCTGCTGGCGCGCTCGATCGACGACGCCAAGGCCGAATACACCGGCCTGCAGCGCACCCTGGTGATCCTCACCGTGGTCGCCACCCTGGTCGCGTGCGCGGTGGCGGTGCTCACCGCGATGCGCATCGCGCAACCGCTGCGCCAACTGGCCGGCACCGCGCGCCGCATGGAACTGGGCGACTACGACGGCCGCATCGACCTCGAACGCAAGGATGAAATCGGGGCGCTGGCCAAGGCTTTTGCCGGCATGCGCGACGGGATCGCCAAGCGCGAACAGGAAATCCGCCGCCTCGCTTACTGGGATTCGCTGACCGACCTGCCCAACCGCGCCCAGTTCGTGCTGCAGCTGGGCGAGGCACTGGCCGCGGCGCGCCAGCGCGAGCAGGTGGTGTTCGTGCTGATGATGGACCTGGACCGCTTCAAGCACGTCAACGACGTCATGGGCCACGCCTTTGGCGACGCGCTGCTGCAAAAGGTAGCCGAACGCCTGCGCGCGCTGCTCGGCGAGACCGAGCCGCAAGCGCAGCTGGCGCGCCTGGGCGGCGACGAATTCGTGGTGCTGCTGACGGCCTCCTCGACCGACCATGCGCACAAGGTCGCCGCCTGCATCCTGCGCGCGCTCGAAGTGCCGCTCTCGCTGGAAGACCAGACGGTCGACATTGGCGCCGGTCTCGGCATGGCCGCCTTTCCGATCAACGGCGCCGATCCCGAATCGCTGCTGTCGATGGCCGAAGTGGCGATGTACGCGGCCAAGCAGCGCAACGATGGCGCCGTGGCCTACGACGCGGCGATGGACAAGTCCAGCGCCAAGAGCCTGAGCCTGCTCACGGAGCTGCGCAACGCCATCGAGCGCGATGAATTCCGCCTGCACGTGCAGCCCAAGATCCGGCTCGATACCGGCGAGGTGGTGGGGGTGGAGTCGCTGGTACGCTGGGCCCATCCCGAGCGCGGCAATGTGTTCCCGGACGAATTCATCCCGTTCGCCGAGCAGACCGGGTTTATCCGCGTGCTCACCGGCTGGGTGCTGGACCAGTCGGCGGCGCTGTGCAGCGACTTGCAGCGGCAGGGCATCCATCTGAAGATCTCGGTCAACCTGTCCACGCGCGATCTGCTCGACCAGGACTTGCCGGCCAAGTTCAAGGAGATCCTCACGCGCCACCAGCTGGCGGCCGGCTCGTTCTGCCTGGAGATCACCGAGAGCGCGATCATGGACGACCCGGTGCGCGCCCAGCTGACCCTGGAGCGCCTGCATGCGATGGGGGTCGATCTGTCGATCGACGACTTTGGCACCGGCTATTCCTCGCTGGCTTACCTCAAGCGCCTGCCGGTCGATGAGCTCAAGATCGACAAATCGTTCGTGCTGAACATGGAAAACGATATCGGCGACACCAAGATCGTGCGTTCGACCATCGACCTGGGCCACAACATGGGCTTGCGCGTGGTGGCCGAGGGTATCGAAACCGAAGCGGTGTGGCGCCTGCTGGCCGCGCTCGGCTGCGACCAGGGCCAGGGCTACTTCATGAGCCGCCCGATCGCCGCCGACAAGCTGGTTGGCTGGATCGCCGCCTGGACCCCGCCGGCCAGGTCGGCGCTGCCGTATTCGGATACGGTCGGTTCGGCCTGATTCGCATGGCGTGATGCGGGGATGGCCATCGCCACGGGCTGGATTTCGCGCTATTATCTTTCCCGGCAAAGTTGCCCATTCCATCAAGAGACAGAACCATGCAAATGAGACATGCAGTCCTCGTCGCCAGCCTGCTCGCCGCATTCGGCGGACCAGCACTGGCCCAAGCCCAGGCCCCGGCCTGCGCGCCCGGCGGCACGCCAACGACCTATCCGGTCACGAAAAAAGTCGAGCAGCAGGATATGTATCACGGCACCAGCATCGCCGACCCGTACCGCTGGCTCGAAGACGCCAACAGCGCCGAGACCAAGGAGTGGGTCGACGCCCAGAACAAGGTGACCCAGGCTTACCTCGGCCAGATCGGCGAGCGCAGCGCCATCAAGGAGCGCCTGACCAAGCTGTGGAACTACGAGCGCTACAGCGTGCCGTACAAGGAAAGCGGCCGCTATTTCTACAGCCGCAACGACGGCTTGCAGAACCAGGCGGTGCTCTACACGATGAAGTCGCTGAGCGACGAGCCGCGCCTGCTGCTCGACCCGAACACCCTGGCCGCCGACGGCACGGTGGCCCTGGCCGGCAGCGCCGTCAGCCCTGACGGCAAGTACCTCGCCTACGGCACCGCCGCATCCGGCTCCGACTGGAACGAGTGGAAAGTGCGCGACATCGACACCGGCAAGGACCTGGACGACCACCTGAAGTGGGTCAAGTTCTCGGGTGCTTCCTGGACCAAGGATGGCAAGGGCTTTTTCTACAGCCGCTACGATGCGCCGGAAGAATCGGCCAAGCTGGCCGGCATCAACTACTTCCAGAAGCTGTACTATCACAAGATCGGCACCCCGCAGGGCGAAGACACCCTGGTCTACGACCGTCCGGACGAAAAGGAATGGGGCTTCGGCGGCGAGGTGAGTAACGACGGCAAATACCTGATCATCACCGCCTACAAGGGTTCCGCGCAGAAGTCTCGCATGTTCTACAAGGACCTGACCAAGCCGGGTTCCAAGGTGGTGCCGCTGATCGACAATTTCGAGGCTTTTTACAACTTCATCGACAACGATGGCCCGGTGTTCTACTTCAGCACCGACAAGAATGCCACGCGTTCGCGCCTGGTCGCCATCGACATCCGCAAGCCGGCCGAGAAGCGGTGGAAAGAGATCATCCCCGAGACCGCGCAAACCCTGGTCGGCGTCTCGCTGGTGAACAACCAGTTCATCGCCGAGTACCTGGCCGACGCGCGCAGCGTGGTCAAGGTCATGGACCGCAAGGGCAAGCTGGTACGCGACATCGCGTTGCCGGGTATCGGCTCGGTGTCGGGCTTTGACGGCAAGCGTGGCGACAGCGAGACCTTCTACTCGTTCACCGGGTTCACCAACCCGACCACCACCTACCGCCTGGACATGAAAACCGGCGCCAGCACGGTGTTCCGCAAGCCGACCGTGGACTTCGATCCGGACGCCTACGAAACGCGCCAGCAGTTCTACACCAGCCGCGATGGCACCAAGGTGCCGATGTTCATCGTGTCGAAGAAGGGCCTCAAGCTCGATGGCAGCAATCCGACCTACCTGTACGGCTACGGCGGCTTTAACGTCTCGCTGACCCCGGGCTTTTCGACGGCCAACCTGGCGTGGATGGAAATGGGCGGCGTGTACGTGGTGGCCAACTTGCGCGGCGGCGGCGAATACGGCCAAGGTTGGCACACGGCGGGCACCAAGCTGCACAAGCAGAACGTGTTCGACGACTTCATCGGCGCGGCCGAGTGGCTGGTGGCGAACAAGGTGACTTCGCCGGCGAAGCTGGCCATCGGCGGCGGCAGCAATGGCGGCCTGCTGGTCGGTGCGGCGATGACCCAGCGTCCGGAGCTGTTCGCGGCGGCCATTCCGCAGGTGGGCGTGCTCGATATGCTGCGCTTCCATAAATTCACGATCGGCTGGGCGTGGATCTCGGATTACGGCTCGTCCGACAATGCGGATGAATTCAAGGCGCTGGTGAAGTATTCGCCGCTGCATAACCTGAAGGCGGGATCGTGCTATCCGGCCACCATGATCACCACGGCCGACCATGACGACCGCGTGGTGCCGGCGCACAGCTTCAAGTTCGCGGCGGCGGCGCAGGCGGCGCAGGCAGGCGCTGCGCCGATCCTGATCCGCATCGATGTGAAGGCGGGCCATGGCGCCGGCAAGCCGACCACCAAGCTGATCGAGGAAGTGGCGGACCGCTGGGGCTTTTTGAGCCGGGCCTTGCGCATGAACGAGCCGGCCAAGGTGGCGGCGAAGTAAAACCTGCGATCCCCTCGCCGTGCTGGTGGCGGCGAGGGGATGGAGGTCAGAAGTCGCGTTTGATCGTGTTGGTCTTGAACGAGCCACTGAGTCCTTCCACGCTGACCAGGGCATACACCTCATCCTGGCCCCAGTCTTCGTTCAGCTGGTTGGCGGATACGGTGTTCGACAGCGAAAAGCTGCCGTCGACACCGACGCGTTCGATGCCGGTCCCGCCAATACTGAAGAGTGTGTCGTCGAACCACTCATCGTCCCCGCGAATCCGGGCGCCGACTTTCTTGTTGACCGAATTGTAGAAGCCATCGCCGTTGACAAGCACCAGATAGTTGCCTGGCTGATTCTCGGCGGGGCTGATGTAAAGCGTGACGTTCATGCTGTTTCTCCTTGAAGTGGCCAGCGGTTGGCAGAGTTCCAGTATTTGCGATCGATAAAAAGCGGTTTAAAGAAAAGACAAGCCCGGCGCACGCCATGCTGAAGATGCCCCAATACGCGCAGGCCGGGGCGTATCGGAATCCGCCACCGAATGTCCTGCCCGACGGTACTTCCCGCCATCCTTTCCCGCGCCCGCGCCGGACGCGTCACAGTGAGCTTCTTTCCACTGCCAAGGACCGTCATGCAGCTCACCCAAGCCCGACCAAACGCTGCCGTTTACGTTGCCGCCTTCCTCGCCGCCGCCATGCTGCTGGCCGGTCCGATCGCGCAGCCCGCCGGCTACCACGCCTTCGCCGACGTGCGTTCGCTGTCCGGCCTGGCCAACGCCGCTGACGTGCTGTCGAACCTCGGCTTCCTGCTCATCGGGCTGGCCTGCCTGCTGCACGTGCGTCCCACGCGGCCGGCCCACACCATGTTCTTCGTCGCGATCCTGCTGACCGGCTTCGGCTCTTCCTGGTACCACC
Organism: Massilia frigida; assembly: GCF_011682175.1. Classification (GTDB taxonomy): domain Bacteria; phylum Pseudomonadota; class Gammaproteobacteria; order Burkholderiales; family Burkholderiaceae_D; genus Telluria_A; species Telluria_A frigida. Next base: position 131,605 of record NZ_WHJG01000011.1, on the reverse strand, counting down.
TGGCCCCGGACGACACGCGCCTGGTGTGGGACCGCCTGCCGATCGCGCTGGCCTGCGTGTCGCTGCTCGCCGCCGCGCTGCACGATGCCTTCCCCACGCGCTGCGCGCCGCTGCCCACGCTGGCCGCGCTGTGCGCCCTGGGGCGGCCAGCGTGTTCTGGTGGTCGGCCAGCGGCAACCTTGGCCCCTATCTGCTGATCCAGCTGGCGCCGCTGGTGCTGGTCCCGGTGCTGCAATGGCAGACCGGCGCTCCGCCTGCGCAGCGGCGTGCATTTGGTGTCGCCATCGGCCTGTACGTGCTGGCCAAGCTGTGCGAGCTGGCCGACGCTGCCATCCTGAGCGCCATCCATGCGCTCAGCGGCCACACGCTCAAGCACCTGCTGGCCGCGCTGGCGGCGCTGGTCCTGATGCGCATGATCGCGGCAAGTCGCTGATTTTTCACGCATAAGTTTGAGGCCCGGCATCGCTGCCGGGCCTTGAGCTGCGCTGAGTACGTTGCGCTGTCGGGCAACTGGCTTGACATGCCGAGGCACAGCCGAGCGGGCAGGGGGCCGGTGCCTGGCGGGTGCGGGTGGAGGTAAAGTTTGGCGCCAACGGGGTGTAGGCGGGCAATCCCTCAACCGTGCGTCTGGACAACGCCGGGCCGTCAATTCCGGTCGGAAGTTTCAAAATACAACAGAAGTGGGCAGCTGTGCCGATTTCGTCATCGGTGAAATAATCGAAGGGACGTATCAGGTGAGCGACCAGCATTTCAGTAGCCGGGGCTGTCGCCCGCGCTGGGCGGCAACGTCGTGGCGCCGCTGCCGCGCGCCTATCCGGCGGTGCCTGGCATGGCTGCCACGGCGTGGGCTATAGGCAGGGATGGCTGGCGATCCCTGGATTCCCGCCGGTCAGCGGTGTACCACCACCAGCAAGGCCTTGGCTTCGGTCTTGCCGGCATTGCGGATCACGTGGTTCTGGTCGGCCGGATAGCGCGCCGTGCCGCCCAGCTTGATTTTCTTCTTGTCGCTGCCCACTTCCAGTTCCATGCTGCCGTGCAGCACCGTCATATGCTCGCAGGTGCCCGGATCGTGCGCCTGCGACGCCAGTTCGCCGCCCGGCGCCAGGGTCAGCTCATACCATTCGTACTTTCCTGCCAGATCCATCGGCCCCAGGATGCGCAGCACGTAGCCGGCGTGGGCGCCCGGAAGGGTCGGCGTTTCGTGGGCGTCGAGCACGCGGATGGTCTCGACCGGGCGCGTTTCGGCCGACAGCAGCTCGCCGATGGGCACGCCCAGGGCGTTGGCCAGACGCCAGGTGATGGCGATCGTGGGGTTTGCCTTCTCCCTTTCGATTTGCGATAACATGGATTTCGACACGCCGGCGATCCGCGACAAGTCCTCCAGGGTCAGGCCGCGCGCCAGCCGCAAGCGTTGCAAAGTGGCGCCTACTTCAGGGGGGGAATTGCTCGATACGGGTGGTTTCATCGGGTTTTCGGAACGGTGATCAAACAAAAAATTTCCATACATATAAGCAAAGCGAGGCTTGCCAAGTTCACTCGCCTTGGGTAGTATCCATTATATTGAATTTGTGTTCGACATAACGGAATTTAACGGATCGGATGAATCCGTGCGGTCCGGAGCACGGTACAGCATAGTCCAACAGTCGGTCAAGCCGGCAACCACATGACGAGGAATAATGATGAGCGAGCAAGCGAAAAGTGCCTTTTTCAGCGGCCTGCAGCACAACCTGGATACGCTGCGCGAACAGGGCCTGTACAAGCCGGAGCGCGTGCTGGCGTCGCGCCAGGGCGCCGAAGTGGTGGCCGACGATGGCCGCACCCTGATTAATATGTGCGCCAACAATTACCTCGGCTTGTCGGGCGACCTGCAAACGCAGCAGGCGTCGATCGAGGCCACCGAAAAATACGGCTACGGCCTGTCGTCGGTGCGTTTCATCTGCGGCACCCAGACCGTGCACAAGGAACTCGAAAAGGCCATCTCGGCCTTCCTCGGCACGCAAGACACCATCTTGTACGCGGCCGCCTTCGACGCCAACGGCGGCGTGTTCGAGCCGCTGTTCGACGAGAACGACGCCATCATCTCCGACGCGCTCAACCACGCCTCGATCATCGACGGCATCCGCCTGTGCAAGGCCGGGCGCTATCGCTACCAGCACAACGACATGGCCGACCTGGAAGTGCAGCTGCAGGCCGCCATTGCCGCCGGCAAGCGCCACAAGGTCATCGTCACCGACGGCGTGTTCTCGATGGACGGCACCATCGCCCAGCTCGATAAAATCTGCGACCTGGCCGACAAATACGGCGCGCTGGTGATGATCGACGAATGCCACGCCTCCGGCTTCATGGGCAAGACCGGGCGCGGCACGCACGAACACCATAACGTCATGGGCCGCATCGACATCATCACCGGCACCCTGGGCAAGGCCCTGGGCGGCGCGATGGGCGGCTTTACCGCCGCGCGCAAGGAAGTGATCGACACGCTGCGCCAGAAATCGCGTCCCTACCTGTTCTCGAACACGCTGGCGCCATCGATTGCCGGCGCCTCGCTGTCGGTGCTGGAGCGGATCTCCAAGTCGACCGAGCTGCGCGACCGCCTGCACGAGAACACCGCTTACTTCCGCAAGGAGATCGAGCGCATCGGCTTCACCATCAAGCCGGGCACCCACCCGGTGGTGCCGGTGATGCTGTTCGAGGCGCCGGTGGCGCAGCGCTTCGCGGCGCGCATGTACGAGCTGGGCGTGCTGCTGAGCGGCTTCTTCTACCCGGTGGTGCCGATGGGGCAGGCGCGGGTGAGGGTACAGCTGTCGGCCGCGCACACGCGCGCACAGCTCGACACGGTACTGAAGGCATTCGAACAGGCCGGGCGCGAGCTGGGCATTCTCAAGAATCAAGAACACTCATAATACGGAAGTCAAGCACATGGAACGCATTCTCATTATCGGCGCCAACGGCCAGATTGGCAGTGAACTGGTCGGCGCGCTGGCGCAGCAGCATGGCGCCGGCAACGTCATCGCCTCGGACATCGGCGCGAACAACGTGTACAAGGCGGCGCGCTACACCCAGCTCGACGTGCTCGATAAAGCGCGCCTGGCGGCCCTGGTGGCCGACGAGGGCATCACCCAGGTCTACCAGCTGGCGGCGCTGCTGTCGGCCACCGGCGAACAGGCCCCGCTCAAGGCCTGGACCCTGAACATGGATGGCTTGCTCAACATCCTGGAAGTGGCGCGCGAACGCGGCGAAGCAGGCAAGCCGCTGCGCGTGTTCTGGCCATCGTCGATCGCCGCGTTCGGCCCGAATACGCCGCCCCAGGCCACGCCGCAGTACACGGTGATGGACCCGACCACCATCTACGGCATCAGCAAGCTGGCCGGCGAACGCCTGTGCGAGTACTACTTCACCAAGTATGGCGTGGACGTGCGCAGCATCCGCTATCCCGGCATCATCAGCTACAAATCGCCTCCGGGCGGCGGCACCACCGACTACGCGATCGCGATTTTCCACGCGGCCCTGCGCGGCGAACGCTACGAATGCTTCCTCGGCCCCGACACCACGCTGCCGATGATCTACATGCCCGACGCGATCCGTGCCACCATCGAATTGATGGATGCCCCATCTAGACAAATCGCAGTGCGTTCTGCCTATAATGTGGCCGGCGTATCGTTCAATCCGGGCGAACTGGCGGCAGCAATCCAGCGCGTCTTGCCGGCCTTCGAGATCGGCTACAAGCCGGACAGCCGCCAGGCGATTGCCGCCAGCTGGCCGCAAAGCCTGGACGACAGCGTGGCCGCGGCCGACTGGGGCTGGAAGGCGCAGGTAGGCCTCGACCAGCTGGTGGCCGACATGCTGGCCAATATCGACGTCAGCCTCACCAAGGCTGCCTGATTTGTTTCACCGACACACACCACATAAAAAACATACAAGAGGCAACTGATGGACATGAGCGTATTCGACCTATTCAAGATCGGCATCGGGCCGTCGAGTTCCCACACCGTGGGGCCGATGGTGGCGGCGCGGCGTTTTCTGGTCGAATGCGGTCCGCTGGATCGTGCGGTGGGCGTGGAAGCGGCGCTGTATGGCTCGCTGGCCCTGACCGGCGTGGGCCACGCGACCGACAAGGCGGTCATCCTCGGCCTGATGGGCGAAACGCCGCAGGGCGTGGACCCGGAGCGGGTCGAAGACATGCTGGCCGAAGCCGAACTCGATGGCGTGATCAAGCTGCTGGGCACCCACGAAGTGCCCTTTTCAGCCCGCACCGGCCTAATTTGGCACAAGAGCTCTTCGCTGCCCGAACACCCGAACGGCATGCGCTTCACGCTCAAGCTCGATGACGGCAGCGTCATCGAACGGATTTTCTATTCGGTCGGCGGCGGCTTCATTCACGCCGCCGGCGAATCGCAGGCGCGCCAGAGCAATGGCGAGAGCACCGCGCCGATTCCTTACAGCTTCGACACGATGGACCAGCTGCTCGCGCACGGCCGCGCCACCGGCCTGACGATCCCGCAAATGCTGCGTGCGAACGAATGCGCGCGCATGGATGGCGCGGCGCTCGACGCCGGCATCGACAAGATCTGGCAGGTGATGCGCGACTGTATCGCGCATGGCCTGGTGACTGGCGGGCAGTTGCCCGGTGGCCTGAACGTCAAGCGCCGCGCGGCCAACCTGTGGAAGCAGGCGCTCGACGCCAAGAATGGCGACAACCGCGCCAACGACTTGCCGCACGATGCGCTGCACCAGGTCAGCCTGTACGCGATGGCGGTAAACGAAGAAAACGCCGCCGGCGGACGCGTGGTGACGGCGCCGACCAACGGCGCGGCCGGCATCATTCCGGCGGTACTGCGCTACTACGCCGAGGATTGCCGTCCGAGCGATCCGGTGCGCGGGGTGCGCGACTTCATGCTCACGTCGGCCGCCATCGGCATGCTGTGCAAGAAGAATGCCTCGATCTCGGGCGCCGAAATCGGCTGCCAGGGCGAAGTCGGCGTGGCTTGCGCGATGGCCGCGGCCGGGCTGGTGGCGGCGCTGGGCGGCACCAATGAACAGATCGAGAACGCTGCCGAAATCGGCATAGAACATCACCTGGGCATGACGTGCGACCCGATTGGCGGGCTGGTACAGATTCCGTGCATCGAGCGTAACGGCATGGGCGCGATCAAGGCGATTACCGCCGCCTCGCTTGCGCTCAAGGGCGACGGTACCCACTTCGTCAGCCTCGATGACGTGATCGAAACGATGCGCCAGACCGGCGCCGACATGCAGGACAAGTACAAGGAAACCTCGCTCGGCGGGCTGGCGATTCACGTGGTGACGGTCAACCACGCCGCTTGCTAGGGGCGGGCGCGTGGGTGAGTCGTTCGAGGCGTTGTCCGCAACCACCGGCATCGCCTTGCCGGCCACCCTGCGGCATCTGATCGAGAGCGGCAGGACCGGCGGTGATGATCCTGAGCGGACGGCCTTGTCCGCAGTGTATGATTTTGAGTGGCTGTCGGCGCAGCGCGCGGGAGCAGTCATTGCAGGATGGCTCAATCCGGTCAAGCAGCATGGCAATGTGTTCCTGCCGTTCGGACGATCCGGCGCGGGCGATGCGTATTGCCTGGTGCGCCTGCGCGGCGGCGAGGAGGGTATTGCCATGGTATGGCGCGATTGCAGCGCCTCGCGGCTGCGTTACGCCAGCTTCGATCACTTTGTCGTGGCCGAGTATCTGGCCGTGTTTGCCGATCTGGATTTGCTCGATGAGGATGCTGGCGACCCGGTTGCCTGTCTGCGGGCCGATATCGCGAAGGTGGCCGATCTGCTTGATCCCGCGCTCCAGGGTATGCTGCACGGCTGCCTGGGCAAACCGCCAGCCGGGCATCCTTACCAGCGTGGTTCGACAGCGCGTTCGGAAACGATGTTGTCGCTCATCAGCCAGGTTGAGGAGGAAGCGCTGTACGCCAGGGTGAGCATTCCTGAGCCGCTTGCGTTCGACGTCGTGGCGCGCTGGGAAGCGTAGTGTATTCGGACAATTTCCTGCCTACAGTAAATGCGCAGGCAACACCTTCTTGGTGAAGAAGCGCTAACCCTTCAATGGCGAGCGCGTTCCAGCAAGAGTCTCACTTGTCTCCTTCGAATGTTGATTCGATGTCGTCTTGCTCCATCGTGGCAAAATCGTCTGGAATGGACATCGGGACCATCATGAAGCCCAGTCGCCGGGGTATCGTCGTGACCGTTTCATCCATGGAGATGACCTTGACCATTGGTTTTCCGGACATCTCGATAATGAACGGTTTGCCCTTTGCCGCATCTTCTACCAAGCTGGATAAATGCTCCTGTGCTTCCCGAATGTTAACGATCTTCATTTGAACCTTCCGGAGTTGGTCCAAATAGTGTAACAAGCTTGCGCTGCCTTTCAAGTCGTTGCGGTCAGATCGTTCGACGGGACCTTCGGTGCGGTGGCGTTGTCGCGCTCGCCGGCCGCAGGGTGTCTGCTGTCCATCAGGTCGCGAACGACCGATATGCCGGACATGCGCAGCACCTTAGCGCAATGGCGACGATCCGTCGCCAGGGGTGCCGAGCGCCCCGGCGGGGTCCACCTTCGTGACAGCGGCAACCGGCGCGACAGGCTTCGGCTTGGGTGGCTGCATGTCGGGCCGGCCGTTTTGTGCCGCGAACGGACCGGTGTTGACGTTGTAGGCCGCGATGGCGGTGGCAATTGCCGGGTCGCGCGCGGCCTGCTGCGCCTGGTCCGGCGCCGGAAGCGGCGCTTGCCGCAGCGTGATGTCCTGGTCCTGCTCCGTGTTCCGGACCCCGGTCGTCGACTGGACCGTCGTGGCCGTCCGCGCGGCAGCCTCGGGCCGCACCAACTGATCCGGCACGACGGGGCGCGCTCCGGCTTGCTCCAGCTGGTCCGCGCGCCGCTGTGCCATGGCTCTTTCCACGTTGAGCTGATCTACCCTGACTGCGTCGCGCCTGGCGATGTCATCGGCCAAGGCGGCACGTACCGCATCGCTGGCGCCGGCAATTTTCTCGTCGAGCTCGCGCGCTGCTTCGCGTTCCGCTTGCAACTGTTGCGCCAGAACGCGTGCCTGTTGCGCGACGCTGACCGGGTTGCCTGCCGTGGTGTCGGGTTCGGAAACCGTGCTGGTCGCCTGCGTGGTAGCGATGGCTGCCGGCTGCAACCGGTCTTCCGTACTCGGCGCTACCGCAACGGGTGGCGCTGCCGTTGCAGTTGGCGCTGCCGTTGCGGCTGGCGTAGCGAGCGCCGCAGGCTGGCGCGCTTCGGCTGGCGTAGTGAGCACAGCAGGCTGGCGCGCTTCGGCCAGGGCGGTGTTGGTGGCGGTCGCTTGCGCGTCCGGTTCTTCCGGCAGCGGGGCCGGGCGCGCGCCTTGGGCCGGCGCCTCTGTTTCCGGGGCGATCAGGTCCACCTGCACCGGAAAATCGCTGCCTTCGCCCAGGTCGGCTTGGGCAAGGGGCGGCGGCAGTCCGCTTGCGAGTGCGTTCGGCGGCTCGCTTTCATTGCGCGGAGTATCTGTCACCAGGCTCTGGACGAACAGATTGTCCTCATTGCTGGCTGGCTGGAACGGGGTGGCGCTCAGGTCCTGGGGCGCGGCGGCAAGGACCGGCTGCGCGGCGCCGATCACGCTGTCGTCGGCAAGGAAAGAAACGTTGGCGGCCTGTGCCTGGACTTGTGTGCTGACCACGCCGAAGAAGGCGTTGGCGGCACGGTCCAGCAATGCCGACGTGGCGGCCGGGTCTTGGCGAAATGCATCCTGCAGCGCCGTCTCGTCCAAATCCAGGGTGCCAGCGGTGCCGCTGGTCGCCGGCGCAAAGCTCAGGCCGATAGCGGCCAGGCTTGCTTCGGCATCCTGCGGCGTGCTTCCAAACTGCTGGAAAAATTGCGATTGCAACGATTGCTCGCCCAGGGTGTCCATCGGCGTGCCGGTGTTGTCGACCGCGCCGGTCTGCAATTCGTTGAACACGCTGATCACGGCCGCCGCTGCAACGGCCACATCGGCAAGCCTTTTCGATGTATCCGTGTCGCCAACGACAGAGGTTTGCAAGTCCAGCGTCTTTTTCTGGAATAAGGAGGCCAGCGACAGGAAGCGCCCCGAGGTCGACAGGTCGACCGTGGTAGGCGCAACCGTCATCAATGGCAGGCTCTGGGCCTGCTCGATGGCCATGGCTTGCGTTGCCGCGAGGGGAGTGACAGGGCCTGCGCTGCGTGCCGCGAGCGGCGTGATCTGAGGGGTGTCCATGTTGAACCTTCCGGCTTTGGCGTATCTACATGGTCAAGTATGGACCTGATTTGTCGACAGTTCCGTTCGCACGCGTACACAAGCAGTGTGGCTGCGCAATTCCGATACCGCACTATTGTCCCCGAAGCAAGGTTACGCCACCGTTCCGGACACAGCGTTCAGATAACCAAGCACCGCGCCTTCGATCGGATCGGCCAGTGACGGCGATATCTCGGTTTCCACCCGCCCCGCAGCGTCGGTCAAGGCACTGATGAGCGCCATGAGGTCGGATGCGCTTCGTCCGGCACGCGCCGGGTCCAGGGACGGGTAGGTGGCGAGAAAGCCGGTAAGTGCGGCATGCATTGCCGCAGCGTGGGCCGTACCCGGCATCAGTGAGGCCAGCCGGCCTTGTTCCGTATCGAGCAGCCTGGCCAGCTGCGGCCGGCGCAACTGATAGCGGATCGCCGTCTCGACCAGCTGGCGCAGCGCGCGCCGATGATCCTGTCCTTGCAGCGCCTCGGTCGCCTCGCGCACCAGGTCGAGCGATTCGCGTTCGATCAGGGCGATCGTCACCGCATCCTTGGTGGGGAAATACTGGTAGAGGGAACCGATACTCACTCCGGCACGGGCTGCGATGGCGTTTGTTGTATATCCTTCAAGTCCGTGCAGTTCGAGAATGTGAGCTGCCCCTTCCAGGATGGTGCCGACGGTGTGGGCGGAACGCGGCTGGGACGGCGTCTTCCTTGGCACCAGCCGCCGCACGGTAGCCTTCTTCGATTGCGAGTTGTTCATGCGACAGCATGCTCATATCATTTCCTGGCCAAGTCAAGCGCAATGCCGAGCCGCTTGAGGCAACCAAGGAAGATCACCATGAACCATCCTGAACAACTTTCCATTCCGACCTCCGGGGACCAGGCGCTGCTGCTGCACGCCGTCGCCGCGGTGCAGTCGGCCGGCCATGCCGTCAAGGCGCTGTTCGATCCGGGCGCGCGTCCGCAGGGCATGCAGGAAATCGCTGCGATGATCGAGGCCAACGACCTGGTCTCGATGGCGATCCTGCGCGAGGCCCTGTCGCAAGAGCGCCCCGAGGCCCGCTGGGACGACGACGAGGAAGGGCGTGGCCCCCTGCCCGCAGGCGAATGGTGGGTGTGCGACCCGGTCGAAGGGGCGATCCACCATGTCCATGGCTTGCCGCACTGGTGCGTCACGGCGACGCTGGTGCGCGACAACGTGCCCGTCTTGAGCGCGATCCATCTGCCATTGACCGGCGACACCTATACCGCGCTGGCCGGAGGCGGCGCCTGGCTCAACGGAACGCGCTTGCGTACGTCGTCGAAATCCGATCTGCGCGCGGCCACAGTGGGAACCGGGCAGGCGGCCCCCGGCGAAGGGGCTGACATCTACCGGCGTATCGGCCAGTCGGTCACGGCGATGCTGGAGGCGGCGCTGGTGGTGCATGTGGCGGTGCCGTCCACCATGCAGATGATCGAGGTCGCCGCAGGCCATCAGGATCTGTTCTGGCAATACAGCCAGGTGCGATCGGGCCTGCTCGCTGGCGCCTTGCTGGTTGCCGAAGCCGGCGGCCGGGTGGCCGATCTGCGCGGCCAGCCCTGGCAGCCGGACAGCAGCGCTTTCCTTGCCGGCGCACCTGCGCTGATGGCAGCAGCGCTTGCGGTCCTGGCGAGCGCCGACGTGGATGCCGCCCAATGAAGCTCGCTATGTTCGGTGCCACGGGTGCCACCGGCCGCCATCTGGTCGAGCAGGCCTTGCAAGCGGGACATGAGGTGCGGGCACTGGTGCGCAATGCGGACGCGTGGTCCGGCGCGCATCCACGCCTGCAGATTATTGCCGGCACCTTTGCCCAGCCGGCTATCGTTGGCGATGTGGTGCGGGGCGCCGATGCCGTCATCAGCGTGCTCGGGGCGCGCAAGGGCGATGCGTCCGCCGTTTGCACCGGCGGCATGCGCAGCATCGTGCAGGCGATGAACGTGGCCGGCGTACAGCGCCTTGTCGCGTTGAGCGCGCACGGCGCGTCGGAAACCAGGAAAGCGTCCCTGTTCATTCGCTTCCTGCGCAAGCTGATTGCCGCGAAGATGCGCATGGAGGCGCTGGTGCGCGATAGTGCGCTCGACTGGACCCTGGTGCGTCCGCCCATGCTGACCGATGGCGCACGCCGCGGCGGCTATCGCGCTGGGACTGGACTGATGCCGGGCTTTGCCGGCAGGCTGTCGCGCGCCGACCTCGCGGCCTTCATGTTGCAGGAGGCGGGCGAAGGCAACTACATCAGGCAGGCGGTGATGGTTTCGCAGTAGTCACGGCCGCGTTCGGAAGAGCAGGGCGCCGCCGCATCGGCAGTGTTGACCGGGCGGCTAGCGAAACGGGGAAATCAAGACCGAGGCGGCCCGCGCTTCCTTGCGGGCGCGGCAGCGGTCGAGCATCGGGCGCACACGCGCCAGATCGGATGCCGACATGCGACCGGTCACATAGTTCAGTCTGGAGCGACTTTCCTCGCCCTGCAAGGACTGGTTCATCTCATACGTGATCGCATACGCCGCCTGCTCGCGCTTGCTGCCAAACGCTCCGCTCAAATAGGCTTGCGCCAGCCACGCCGCCGCGCTGGCCGATCCGGCGCTGGCCGCGTCCTTGCCATAGCGCTCCGCTGTGGCCTGGAGTTCGGCGATGTCGTTTGCCGATGCGTTGCCGACCGCCTGCTTGACGGCGGCAACCGTTGGCGCGTTTTTCAATATCAATAATTTTGCGGCAGTCGACCCCGCATCGGCCGCCGGGATGAGAATGTTGATGGGATTGGCACGCAGCCTTGCCGGAATCCGGCGGCACGCCGCCGCACTCATAAAGCCGGCATCATCGAGCGAAAATTCCATGCTGTCGAGATAGCGGGTCGTGTCGGAACACGGCCTGATCCGCTGAAACAGCGCCAGTGCGGCACCGGCATCGCTGCGCTGGGAAAGGTCGACCAGGGCCGACACATCCATTTTCTTGGCAAGAACGGCACGGATGCTTTCCCGCACCTGTTCGTCGCGCGGCGCAGCGGGCGCTTCGCCCACGGGCGGCAGGCAAACATCGCCCGCCATTGGCTGCGCCACGGCGACAGCCGATGCCGCGGATGCCAGGGTGGCGCCAGCCCTGGCTGGCGCCACCATGTTGCCAGGGGCTGGCAGCGGCACGCCAGGCTTGCCGCTGTTTATCCAGAAAGTTGCCGATATCACCGCCGCCGCACCCACGGCTGCGGCGATGATGACAAGTGCCCACGGCAACGGCCGTGTCGGGTGCTGGCAGTGTTGCGTTGAACGTTTCATGATTGCTGCTAGCGCTTGCTTTCCATGGCAACGGTGGGATCGGCAAGCCCGAAACCACGGTAGATCTGTGTCATATTGCCTTTCTCCGGCCAGCGAGAAAATTCTTGCACCAGCTTTCCATCCCGATAAAACGCAAACGTCGGGAGAATGGCGCTCGCTACCTCGGGCCATTCGCGCCTGCTATGGATAAGGGCATACGGCAAGGATGGGTGCGAGCGATTCCAGGTAGTGAAAGCATCATAATCGAAACTCAAGTCCTGGATGGCCAACAGCTTGATGCGATTCTTCAATAATGGACGTAGCGCGGGATCATTTTCCATGGCCCGTACGGCATCGCTTGCAAAGTGACAAAAGGGCGAGGCGAGCACGATAAGAAACGTTCCATTTGGGATATTGACAGGGCGCCGGATCAGGCGCGGTGCTTCGCCAACTTGCCATTCGGTACGGTGTTTTGTGGCTGCCGGCAAGGAATCAATGGGAATGATGCGCCGGTCTTCCGGACCTTTGTGGTAACGCGCCAAAAATGCATTTGCGCCTTGGAAATCGCGAAGCGCTATATAAGCTTGCAACATGTTTTCGTAATCGACGGTCTTGGCGGTACGCAGCGTTGCCATACGGCGAAAAATTGCGTCCAGAAGCGGCAGTTTTTTCTTGTCGACCGTATAAAAAAGCGCGGAAGTCGTTGCTTGAAACAGGGGAACCAGGTCTTCATCCGGAATGGCGCCGCCAAGCTCCTTGAACAGGCTGCTGAAGATCGTTTCGACCATGGCGGCCTTGCGGTGTTCAGGGAAGCCACTCTGCACGACGGCTGCCGAAGCATCGTAGAACGTATCCAGGCGGGCCTGCGCGTCCGAGGTGGCCGAGGCGCAGGAATACAGCAGGAAAAGTGCTGCACCGGCAAGAAGCTTGTAGCGTGAGGAGCTGGCCGTCGTGGCATTCTCGTCCGTTGAAGTCTGTTCCCGTTGGGAGCGCCGTCCAGCGATCAGCATTTTGCTTTGCAGATACTGTTAGTCTGGTGCGCGCACCCGCCGCCGCCCCATTCGCACCGGTAATTCCAGTAATCGCCATTGGGCATGGGTTTCGGTTGCGGTTCCTGGCCTACGGGTTCGGAAGGCGGTTTCGATGGGCCGCCACCGGCGCCGGCGCCGCCGCCACCGGCGCCACCGGGCACGCCACCCGGGAGGCCGCCGCCGATGGGACCGTCGCCGCTATCGCAGGTGCCCCATGCGCTTTGCTGGAACCCTCCGCAGTCACCGCCCAGCCCGGACTCCTGGCGGCCGGGCCTTGCTTTCGTGCCCCCTTGGGTCTGGATCGTCGTGGCCGAGCTTTCCGATCCGAACAGGCGAAGCACCCGGGCGATTTTCGCGGGCGGCAACTCGCGCTGGAGGTCGGCATAACTGAAGCCTGACAGACCGTGCTGATTGAAGGTCAGGCTGGACACAAAACGTTCCCGGGCTGCCGGTGACAGCAGGTACATCGCATTCGATTGCGGTGGAACCATGTTCATGTATTGAATCACATCGGCTTGGGATTTAATTGGGGCAACTTGCGCAGACAAGGCGTCCTGGGCCTGTATGCGGGATTGTATTTCCTTTGATAAGGGCGGGTCGGCATTTGTCTGCGCAGTGCTGGTGGCGGCCACGCCTATGGCCATCATGAGGCCGGTAGCATAAAGTCTGTATGGTAACATTTCAATATCTCCGTCGATAAATAGGTGCGTTATCAGGGTTGGTGGCAGGGCGGGACATTGTAAGTGCGAACAAGTGACAAAGATTACTGTGCATTGTGATGTCATTGGACGCATATCGTTATACACATCTTTTTCCGCGCAACGTCATTTCAACCCGGGGCGGCGATTTCCATGAGGTTTTGCCTAAAAATTAAGCGAAATGCGGGTATTTTAAGATCAACCGCACTGATTCTCTGTCGTTTCATGTCGACGGCGCCCTACCGATGTCAGGCGCAAGTCGTTGATTTTATTATAAAAAAAGATGTGTATAACGACATGCATTGGACGCTATCTGTATTTATTTATATATATCGTACTATTTCCCTTTTTCTTCGTCTACCCGCGATTCGCATCAAACGTGGCGCATCTGCGACAAATTGACATCGATGATATTGTCGTGACCGCTTTGATTTTGCCGAATGCGATATATATGCATTTGGGCTTTATCGCTGAATCATTTGATTTGAATAAACTGAATAATTCCATATTCGATTGCCGAAAATGATCAAATGAAGAGGGAATTCGCCGTGCACCGGTTGGCGGCTGGACCGCAGCGCTCCTGAAGGTTGCCGGCTCGCGCGCAGCGAACCGGGCGGCAGCGCAGGCGGGCCGGCTGAAGCGCCAGGCGATCCCGGAAAGCGTACTTGGCATTGCGCGGGAGCTGTGCGGCCCTGCCAGCCGGTAGCGGTGCAACCCGGTGAAAATTCCGAAATCGTGGCCGATTTCGCATCCCGCAGCGCGCCGCACTATAATAAGTGTTCGATCGCACTGTTCTGCTCCCTGCTGTTAGCCAAAACGGACCTACCAACTCTATGCAATACGTGTCTACCCGCGCCGCCAAGGCCGCTGCTTCGCAAGCTCCCCAACAATTCTCCGACATCCTGCTCGGCGGCCTCGCGCCGGACGGCGGCCTGTACCTGCCGGCCGAGTATCCCCAGGTGAGCGGGGCCGAACTCGATGCCTGGCGCAAGCTGTCCTACGCCGACCTGGCCTTCGAGATCCTGAAAAAGTTCGCCACCGACATTCCCGAAGCGGACCTCAAAAAGCTGACCAAGAAGACTTACACGGCCGAGGTCTACCGCAACGTGCGCAAAGGCGAAAAAAGCGCCGACATCACGCCCCTGCGCATCCTGGAACAAAACGGCGACAAAACCCTGATCCTGCAAGCGCTGTCGAACGGCCCGACCCTGGCCTTCAAGGACATGGCGATGCAGTTGCTGGGCAACCTGTTCGAGTACACCCTGGCCAAGGATGGCGCCGAACTGAACATCTTCGGCGCGACCTCGGGCGACACCGGCAGCGCGGCTCAATACGCCATGCGCGGCAAGAAGGGCATCCGCGTGTTCATGCTCTCGCCGCACAAGAAAATGAGCGCCTTCCAGAGCGCGCAAATGTTCAGCCTGCAAGACCCGAACATCTTCAACATCGCCGTCGAAGGCGTGTTCGACGATTGCCAGGACCTGGTCAAGGCGGTCTCGAACGACCTGCCGTTCAAGGCGCAGCAAAAGATCGGCACCGTCAATTCGATCAACTGGGCGCGCGTCGTTGCGCAGGTGGTGTACTACTTCCGCGGCTACCTGGCGGCCACGACCGACAATACGCAAAAAGTCTCGTTCACGGTCCCGTCCGGGAACTTCGGCAACATCTGCGCCGGCCATATCGCACGCATGATGGGCTTGCCAATCGACCGCCTGGTGGCCGCCACCAATGAAAACGACGTGCTCGACGAATTCTTCCGCACTGGCGTGTACCGCGTGCGCAAGTCGGCCGAGACCTTCCACACCAGCAGCCCGTCGATGGACATTTCCAAGGCCTCGAATTTCGAGCGCTTCATCTACGACCTGGTCGGGCGCGACCCCGAGCGCGTGCGCGCGCTGTTCCACAAGGTCGAAACCCAGGGCGGCTTCGACCTGTCGGGTAAACCAGGCAGCGACGGCGACGAATTCAAGCTGGTGTCGAACTACGGCTTCTCGTCCGGCAAATCGACCCACAAGGACCGCCTCGACACCATCCGCGACGTGCAGGACGACTTCGACATCACCATCGACACCCACACCGCCGACGGCATCAAGGTCGCGCGCCAGTACATGGCGCCGGGCGTGCCGATGATCGTGCTCGAAACCGCCCTGGCGGCCAAGTTCAACGAAACCATCCTCGACGCGCTGGGCGTGGACGCCGAACGTCCGGCCGGCTTCGAGGATATCGAATCGCTGCCGCAGAAGTTCATCGTCATGCCGGCCGACGTGGCGCAAATGCAGGCTTACATCGCCGCCAACACGGGTTTGTAAGGGCATGGCAAACGAACCGCAACAGAAGCGCGCACCGATGCTGTCGGTGCGCGAGGCGCTCGACTTCCTGCAAGGCGCGGCGCGTCCCGTGCTCGATACCGAAATCGTGCAGACCCTGGGCGCCAACGGCCGTGTGCTGGCCGCCGCCCAGGTTTCGACCATCGACGTGCCTTCCGCCGACAACACGCAGATGGACGGCTACGCCGTGCGCGCGGCCGATTGCGCCAGCGGCGCCGCCACATTCACCGTCACCCAGCGCATCCCGGCCGGCACGGTGGGCAAGCCGCTGGCTCCCGGCAGCGCCGCGCGCATCTTCACCGGCGCCATGATCCCGCAAGGGGCCGACGCGGTGGTGATGCAGGAACAGTGCGAAGCCGGTCCAGACAACACGGTCACGATCCGGCACGCGCCCGAGGCGGGCGAATGGATACGCCGCGCCGGCGAAGACATCGAGGCCGGCGGCGTCATCCTGCCCGCCGGCACGCGCCTGCGCAGCCAGGAGCTGGGCCTGGCCGCGTCGGTGGGGCTGGCCAGCCTGCCAGTGTTTCGCAGGCTGCGCGTGGCGGTGTTTTTCACCGGCGACGAATTGACCATGCCGGGCGAAGCGCCGGGCGGACAACTGGCGCCGGGCGCCATCTACAACTCCAACCGCTTCACCCTGCGCGCGCTGCTGGAAAACCTGGGCTGCGCGATCAGCGACTTTGGCATCGTGCCCGATACGCTGGACGCGACCCGCGAGACCTTGCGCAGCGCCGCGCGCCAGAACGATCTGATCATCACTTCCGGCGGCGTCTCGGTCGGCGAGGAAGACCATATCAAGCCGGCGGTGGAAGCCGAAGGGCGCCTGAACATGTGGCAGATCGCCGTCAAGCCGGGCAAACCACTGGCCTTCGGCGAAGTCGACCGCGCCGGCGGCTCGGCCTTTTTCCTCGGCTTGCCGGGCAATCCGGTATCGAGCTTTGTCACTTTTTTGCTGTTCGTGCGCCCGTTCATCCTGCGTTTGCAAGGCGTGAGCGGCAAGGTGGAGCCGCGCGCCTACGCCATGCGCGCCGATTTCGACTGGTCCAAGGCGGACCGCCGCAATGAGTTCCTGCGCGTGCGCATCAACGACGCCGGCGGGCTCGATCTGTTCCCCAACCAGAGTTCGGGCGTGCTCACGTCCACCGTCTGGGGCGACGGACTGCTCGACAACCCGGCCGGCCAGGCCATCAAGGAGGGCGACACCGTGCGCTTCATCCCATTTAGCGATTTACTGCATTAGGCATCGATGAATATTACATTGCGTTTTTTCGCCAGCGTGCGCGAAGCACTCGGCACTTCCCAGGAAACGGTCACTCTGCCACCAGGCATCGACACGGTGGCCCAGGTGCGGCGCCACCTGATGGAGCGCGGCGAGAAATGGGCGCAGGCCTTGTCCGAGCAGCGCCCACTGCGCACCGCCTTCAACCAGGTCATGTGCGGCCCCGACCAGGTGGTCGAAGAGGGCGCCGAAGTGGCGTTTTTCCCGCCCGTGACGGGCGGCTGACGCTTCTCTAGTCCTGCCGCCCGACCCAGGCGGCAATGCCCGCGATGCTGCGAAAGTCCGCCACCGGGCGGCATGCCATGTGCGGATGACGCGCCTGCATCATGCGCGCGAGTGCGGCGCCCGGCCCCAATTCCAGCGCCACCGTCACGCCGGCTTCGACCGCCGCATCCATGCAGTCGCTCCAGCGGATCGTCTGCACCATCTGGCGCGATAAGGCATCCACGGCCTGCGCCTCGGTGTGCAGCGCCATTGCATTCACGCCGCCGAGCACCGGGCAGGCCGGCGCGGCGAACCGCAGCGCTGCCAGGGCCGCGTCAAACGCGCATTGGGCTGGCGCCATCAGCGACGTGTGCGACGCCACCGCGACCGGCAGGCGCTGGAGCTTTGCACCTGCCGCCGCCACCGACGCGCCCAGCGCTGCGAGATTGTCTTGCGGCCCCCCGGCAATGCAGGCATCGGCATCGTTGACGATCGCGATTTCGTATCCGTGGCGCGCGGCCAGTGCGCCAGCCTTGTCGATCGCCAGGGCACTGATGGCGACCAGCGCTTGGGGCGGCCCCACACGCGCCGCATGATCCATCGCCGTGGCCCGTACGCGGCAGAGGGCAATCGCGTCGGACGGGCTAATCGCGCCCGCCACCGACCATGCCGCCACTTCACCGATGCTGTAACCGGCGGCGAGCATCGGCTCTGGCAAGTGCGCGCGCAGCGCTTCCCATACCGCCAGCGTGGAAGCGACAATCGCCGGCTGGGCGACGGCGTTATCGAACAGCGTGGCCGGGTCGGGACTGATCCCGGCCTGGTCGAGCAGCGCGGCGGCGTGCGGATCGGTGCGCGCCAGGTCGAACATGGCGGCGTGCTGCCCGCCCTGGCCCGGGCACATGATGAACAGGCCGCGCGTCACCGTTCGTGCTCCGCCGTCAGCGCGTGCACGAAGCAGCTTGCCGCCAGCAGGTCGGCAGCGCCGCCGGGCGACAGGTTGCGCTCGACAAAAGCGCGGTGGATCGCCAGCGCGTGCGCCTCCCAGCCGTTCGATGCGGTGCCGCCGGCATGGCGGAACGCGCCGGCCTGGATGCGCACGAAGGCCGCGCCCTGCGGTCCGCCACGGTGCACCACGTTGGTATCGCTGACATGCATCATCAGTGCGAACAGCGCGTCGATGCGCGCCTGCCTCGATCCGCGTCCTTCATCCAGCGTGCGCCGCAAGGCGCCCAGGCCGGTGCCAAAGACCGATGGCAGGCCCTCGGCGGCTTCGTGGCGCGCGCCGCTGGCGCCGTGCAGGGCCGCCGCGCGCAAGCCGTGCGAGCGTTCGGCGGCAGGTGTCACATGGTGTGCCAACTCCTTGCCCCATCCCGCGCGCAGATGCGATTGCAGCGCCGCCGCCGTCATCGGGCCGCCCTGGACGCAGGCACGTCCGGCGGAGGCGCACAGCAGGCCAAGGCTGAAGATCGCGCCGCGATGGGTGTTGATGCCGCCGGTGGCGCGCAGCATGCGCTGCTCGGCCTCGATGCCGAGCCGCTTGAGCGTGGCGAACGGTGCGCCGTTGGCGCCCGCCTGGCAGATCAGGCGAAAGTAATGCCGCAGCGAGAACAGGCTGCGCATGAAAGTCGCCGCGTTCATGTCGGCGTGGCTGCCATTGTCGACCAGCGACACCAGCCCCGGTTTGGGATACAGCGCCAGTTCGGCGTACAGGCTGGCGATGGCCAGGCGCGCGGCGCGCCGCGCGAAATGGCGTACATCGGCCACGCGCGTGGCAGGCGAGAGCGTGTCCATCATCCGAGCAGGTCCCGCAGCGAGGCCGTCGTGGCCAGCCGCACCGCGTTGGCGTCCTTGACCAGCACCCTTGTGTCGTTGGCCGCCGCGTCGCGCCATTCCTTCCACGCCACCGCCGCGCCGCCCGGAAAAACAATCTCGCCATCGAGCGGAAGGTGCGGTGCGTGCGCTTGCAGCAGCTGCACGCCGGCGTCGAGTTCTTGCCTGCTCGCGGGCGTGAACAACAGGTCGATGTCGGACGATTCGGTCAGATAGCTCAAGCCCGTCATGGCTTGCAGGGCCAGGGAACCGTAGGCACGCAGGGTGATGGGGCCGGCGCCGGCCAGCAGCGCCGCCAGCGGACCGGCCCACCGGGCCGGCGCCGCTGCGGCTGCGGCGTGCAGCGGCAGCGCAGCTGCAACGCGCGCCACGGCATGCTCGTTTACCAGTACAGCAATGCGCAGTTTGCGGCCCGCATCCGGGGGCAGCGCCAGGCCCAGGCACAGTGTGCCGGGGGCGGCATCCGGCGTGCGGCGCGTGACGATCAAGGGCCAGTCATGGCTGCGCCATTGTTCGAGGGCGGCCGCGTGTTCCGGCGCAGCGCCAGCGAGCGCGCCGGCCCAGCCGGCATCGCTTAGCCAGGCCTGGTCATGACGCGAGTACATCGGACCCTGCGACGATGGCGTCGACGACCGGTTGTGCGAGCTTGCGCCCGCCGCGTTCCAGTCCGCGTACGCTGCGCATGTCGGTGGTGCTGGCATCACGGAATGCCTGTGCCAGGCTCGCTGCCAGGTCGGCATCCCAGATCGCCTCGATGCCACCCATGCGGGCATAGTTTTCCGGCCCCGGCGCGAACACGGGATTGGACGCGGCCAGTTCGCTGAGCCGTTCCTCGGGTACCTTGGTGATGCGCGCCATCGCGGGTAGTCCCATGACGCGAATGGTGGCGTCGGGCAGCGCGTAGCAGGCGTCGGCCATCATGCCGCTGGTGATAAACCCGCCGGACAGCGCCTGGTCGTACACCAGCCCGACGATCGTGTGGCCCGAACGGCGCGCCAGATCGACGCATTTGCCCAGATGCGCCATGTAGCTGTTGATGCCCAACATTTCGTCGCGGTGGCGCAGACGCTGGCCTTGGGTGTCGACCAGGATCAGGATCGGCCGCCCCGGATGCTCGCGCACCGTGCGCAGCACGAAGCTCGCCTGTGCCAGCGCGATTTCGACCCCGATTGGCGCGTGGTCCGTGGTGCCGACCACCGCGATATCGGCGCCGGCGACGCGCGCGCTGCCGCTGATGAAACTGTCGTTTTCCGTGATCGCATGCCCTTCGGGGAACAACTGCGCGGCGAGTTCGTTCCAGTTCATTGTGCGCTTCCCAGTGTGTGATTGACCGCGAGGGCGGAAAAGGCGTCGGCCTCCATCATCGGCACGGCGGCCGGGTCGGGTACGCCCAGTTCGCGCCAGGCGTCGAGCGGATCGGCGCAGGCGCCGAAGCGCGCGATGCGCTGGCCGAGCAATGCCTGTTCGGCTTCCAGCGCGGCCAGGCTCAGTTCCACGCCGGCGCGCCGGCTGTGCGCGATGGCCTCGATCGCCGCCGCGCGGAACGCTTGCACCTCGTCGGGCACGATGGCGTGGCAGTCGCCCATCAGGTAGCGGTGCTTGCCGCCGTTGGTGCGCCAGACCAGCGCGCGGTCGCGCGAGTCGAATTCTTCCACCCCCGACGCGGTTTCGATCACTTCGGGGCCGGACATGGCCAGCCGGCCTTCTTCCGACATGATCACCGCATTCGCGCAGCGTGCCACGATGCCCATGCCGCCGAAGCAGCCGTTCGAGCCGCCTACCAGCGCGACCACCGGTATGCCGGCGGCGCGCGCGTCGAGCAGGGCGCGCATGACTTCGGAGACCGCGATCAGGCCGGCGTTGGCTTCATGCAGGCGCACGCCGCCGCTCTCGAGCAGCAGCAGCACCGCACCGGCACGTTCCTGTACCGCGCGGCGCAGCAGGCCGGTGAGCTTGGCGCCGTGGACTTCGCCCACCGCGCCGCCCATGAAGCCACCTTCCTGTGCGGCGCACAGGACCGGCTGGCCATCGAGCAGCGCGCGGCCCACCGCCACGCCATCGTCGAAGGCGACCGGCGCGTTCAGTTGCCCCAGGTGCGGACTGACCACGCGCGCCGACGGCGGCAGGAATTCCTCGAAGCTGCCCTGGTCGAACAGGCACGCCAGGCGTTCGCGCGCAGTCAGTTCAAGATAGCTGTTCACGCTGCGTCTCCCAGCATGGTTTGCACCGCCTGATCGAGCCGCAGGCTGACCACGGCGGGCGTGGCGCCCATGTCGTTGATCGCAATGCGGGCGTCCATCAGCTGCCAGCGCTCGTGAAAGTCGCGCATGACCGCTTCCCACGTCGCGCCGAAGCCCACGGCGGCGGTCTTGATTTCGATGGTGCAGGCGCCGTCCAGCGGCGCCGATTCGATCAGCACCTCCAGGTTGCCCGAGCCGACCACGCCGACCACCTGCGCTTTGGCCGGCAGCGCGCGGCTGCCTTGTTCAAAGCGATATGCGAGCGTTTCCATATGATTCTCCAGTATTTACCAGTTGCGGAAGCGCTTGGGCGGGTTGTACAAACCGCCGGAAGCGCGCACCAGGTCTTTCATGTTCCTGGCGGCGAGCAGGTCGCGCGTGGCGAGCCTTTTGTCGACGCCGATATCTTCCGCGCGCTGGATAATACCGCGCTCGCGCAGGTTCTCCACCATGCGCCGGTCGCGCGCCATGCCCACCGGCGTGTAGCCGGCCACGCCGCGGATGGCTTGTTCGCGCTCCTCGTCGCTGCGGCACAGCAGCAGGTTGGCGATGCCTTCCTCGGTCAGGATGTGAGTCACGTCGTCGCCGTAGATCATCACCGGCGGCAGCGCCATGCCGGCCTGCTCGGCCAGCTCCCACGCGTCGAGCCGGTCGACGAAGGCCGGCTGCATATGCTCGCGGAAGGTTTCGACGATCTGCACCACCAGTTTCTGGCCGCGCGGGATGGTGTTGCGGCCTTCGCGCGCCTGCTGGCCGGCTTTCAGCCACGCCGGGCTGGCATGGCGCCGTCCGCGCGCGTCCGCGCCCATGTTGGGCGCGCCGCCAAAACCGGCGATGCGGCCCTGGGTCGCGGTCGAGGAGTTACCCTGCAAATCGATTTGCAGGGTCGAGCCGATGAACATGTCGCAGGCGTAGTGGCCGGCCGCCTGGCACAGGGCACGGTTGCTGCGCATGCTACCGTCCGGCCCCGTGAAAAACACGTCGGGACGGGCGCGGATATAGTCTTCCATGCCAAGTTCCGAGCCAAACGAATAGACCGATTCGACGAAGCCCGATTCGATGGCGGGAATCAGGGCCGGATGGGGATTGAGCGCCCAGTGGCGCGCGATCTTGCCCTTCAGTCCGAGCGACTCGCCGTAGGTCGGCAGCAGCAGCTCGATGGCTGCCGTGTCGAAGCCGATGCCGTGGTTCAGGCGTTCGACCTGGTAAGGCGCGTAGATGCCCTTGATGGCCATCATCGCCATCAGGACCTGGATTTCCGAAATCTGGGCCGGGTCGCGCGTAAACAACGGTTCTATATAGTAGTGGCGCGGCGACTGCACCACGAAGTCGACCCAGTCGCCGGGAATGTCCACGCGCGGCAGGGTGTCCATGATGCGGTTCACCTGCACGATCACGATGCCGTTCTTGAAGGCGGTCGCTTCGGCGATGGCCGGCGTGTCTTCGGTATTCGGGCCGGTGTACAGGTTGCCGTGACGGTCGGCCGCTTCCGCCGCGATCAGGCACACGCGCGGGGTGAGGTCGATGAAGTAACGGCTGAACAGCTCAAGGTAAGTGTGGATCGCGCCGATTTTCAGCTTGCCGGCGGCCAGCAGCTTGGCCACGCGTGCCGCCTGCGGCCCGGAAAACGAAAAATCGAGGCGGTCGGCGACGCCGCGCTCGAACACGTCCAGGTGCTGCGGCAGCGCCAGCACCGATTGCAGCATGTGCAAACCATTGACCCGGGCCGGGTCGAGCTGCGCCAGCGCCTGGCCCAGAAAGTCGGCCTGCTTCTGGTTGTTCCCTTCGAGGCAAACACGGTCGCCGGGTTCGATCACGGCGTACAGCAGCTCGGCCAGCAGCGCCGCCGGCAGCGCCTTGCCGTCGAGCGCCGCGCCGAGGGCCGCGGCGGCGCGCGCAAGGCGTCCGGCGCGGTTGGCTTGCAGAGAATTCCAGGTCGCAGTCATCTACTTCACTCCCATCATCATGTCGGGCAGGCCGGTGGCGATCTCGGGGATCAGGCACAGCAGCACCACCGCAACGAACATCAGGCCGAGGAAGGGCATGACGCCCCTGATCACATCCTTGAGCGGGATATCGGGCGCGATGTTCTTGATCACGAAGATATTCAAGCCCACCGGCGGGTGGATCAGCCCCATTTCCATCACCACGGTCATCACGATACCAAACCAGATCAGGTCGAAGCCGGCGTCTTTCAGCGGCGGCAGGATGATCGGCGCGGTCATCAGGATAATCGACACCGGCGGCAAAAAGAAGCCGAACACCACCACCATCAGCAAAATCACCGACAGCAGCACCCAGCGCGACAGGTGCATGTCGACCACCCACTGCGCGGCCGACTGGCTGATATGCAGGTAGCTCATGACATAGGAATACAGCAGCGACATCCCGATAATCAGGAGCAGCATGGTCGATTCCTTGATGGTCGAGGCCAGGATCGGCGACAAGTCCTTCGGCCGCCACACCTTGTAGACCACGGCGATCAGCACCATCGCCAGCAGGGCGCCGAGACCGGCCGTTTCGGACGGCGTGGCATAGCCGCCGTACAGCGCCACCATCACCCCGATCAGCAGGACGATAAAGGGTAGCACGCGCGGCAGCATCTCGATTTTTTCGCGCAGGGTAAAGTGCGCGGTGTCGAGGTAAGGCGACTTGACGCCGCCCGCTTCGTAGATGGCCTTGGCCATGGCGTACTCTTTGCGTGCGCGGAACACCGCGTAGCCGGCGAACAGGGCGACCAGCAGGATGCCGGGGCCGATCCCGGCCAGGAACAGGCGTCCGAGCGACTGTTCCGACGCTACCGCGTACAGGATCATGGTGATCGACGGCGGCAGCAAGATGCCCAAGGTGCCGCCGGCGGCGATGATGCCGGCCGCGAACCCGGGCGAGTAGCCGCGCTTGCGCATTTCGGGAATCCCGGCCGAGCCGATGGCCGAGCAGGTCGCGGGCGAGGAACCGGCCATCGCCGCGAACAGCGCGCACGCGAACACGTTGGCGATGCCCAGGCCACCGGGGATCTTGTGCAGCCAGGTGTGGATGGCCGAATACAGGTCCTTGCCGGCCGCTGACTTGCCGATTGCCGCGCCCTTGAGGATGAACAGGGGGATCGAGAGCAGGGTGATGGAGGCCATTTCCTCGTACACGTTCTGGGTCACCGTGTCGAGCGCGGACGCCGGCATGAAAAAGTACATGAAGCCAATCGCCACTACCCCCAGGGCGAAGGCGATCGGCATGCCGGAGCACATCACGACCAGCGTCACGGCGCCGTACAGGGCGCCCAGTGTCAGGTCGGTCATGGCGCGCTCCGCTGGCCGGCTGGCTTGTTGGTGAGGTGGGCCAGCACCTGGACCAGGATCTGCAGGGTCAGCAACGACATCCCGAGCGCCATCATCCCGTACGGAATCCACAGCGGCGGCGCAAAGGTCGACGAGGTGGTCTGGCCGTCGACCCAGGCTTCATGCCAGAGCGCCCACGACTTCCACGAAAAGAAGGCGCAGAACAGGCACGACAGCAGGTCCACCAGGAACAGGCGCACCGCGTTCACGCGCGGCGGCAGCAAGGAGGCCAACGCCTCGATGCCGATATGGCCGCGCAGCGATTGCACATGAGCGGTGCAGAAAAAGGTCACGCCGACGAGCATGAACACCGCCGCTTCATCCTGCCAGTCGGTGGGTAGCTTGAACAGATAGCGCGACACCACCGAATACGTCAGCACCAGCGCCGTGATGACGAGGGCCGCCATCGACAGCTTGAGCAGAAGGCTGTTTAACCGGTCCAGCAGACGCGAGACCGCCGCCAGCAGCGGATGGTCCGGCACCGCCGGCCCGCTGGCCGGCGCCAGTTCGAAACCATGGCTCACAAGGTTTTCTCGGCCAGCGCCAGCAGCTTGGCGCAGTTGGCGTTCTTTTCGCGGTAGTCGGTCCATGCGGTGGTGCGCGCGATGGCTTGCCATTTCTTGACGATGGCCGCGTTCAGGTCGACCACTTTGGCGCCGGTCTTCTGGTACACCGCCGCCACGGCCGCATCGTCGGCCTGGGCCGAGGCGCGCGCGAAGTTTTCGAGTTCGCCGCCGACCGCCATCATGATCGCCTGCTGCTCCTTGGAGAGACGGTCGAAAATCGCCTTCGACATCATCAGTGGTTCGAACATGAACCAGTACGCGCCGCCGCGTCCCGTGGTCAGCGCTTTCGATACTTCCTCCAGGCGGAACGAGATCAGCGACGTCGACGAGGTCAGCGCCGCATCCATCGCGCCGGTCTGCATGGCGGCGTAGATTTCGTTGGATGGCAGGGTGAGCACCGCTGCGCCGGCGGCCTTGAGGATCAGGTCCATCTCGCGCGAGCCGCCGCGCACCTTCATGCCGCGCACGTCTTCCGGCTCCACGATCGGTTTACCGCGCGAGGCCACGCCGCCCGCCTGCCAGATCCAGCTCAGGATCACGATGCCTTTTTCGGCCAGGATGCGCGCCAGTTCCTTGCCCACCTCGGCGTTCTTCCAGCTATAACCCTGCTCGTAGGTGGTGACCAGGCCGGGCATCAGGCCGATGTTCACCTCCGGAACCTCGCCGCCGGCGTACGACAGGGGCACCAGCGACAGGTCGAGCGCGCCCTTGCGCATGGCCGAGAACTGCGAGTTGGTCTTCATCAGCGACGAACCCGGATAGACCGAGAACTTCAAGGCGCCCTTGCTGCGCTTTTCCACTTCGGCGGCGAACATGCGGCACAGGCGGTCGCGGAAGTCGCCTTCGCTGATGGTCCCGCCAGGGAACTGGTGCGAAATCTTCAGGCTGGTGCTCTGGCCCCAGGCCGGTTGCATCCACAAAGGGCTGGTGGCGAGGGCACCCAGGATGGCGCGGCGGGTCATAACGGTCATAATTACTCCAGATTTGGGGGACGAGTCGCGCAACGGCGCCTCATGGGCCGCGAAGTGTATACAAGCGGTGTTTGTATGTATACAGTAATGTTTCTAAAAAGACTGTCAATGCACAGTGGGTAGCTCGAATGAATTCTTGTATACAAGATGTGTGGAGGTGTATTTGACAAACCGTTCTGCAACACTTCGGGAAGCCATCGAAGAAATGATCGCGGTGGGCGCGCTGGCGCCGGGCCAGCATCTGGACGAAACCGAACTGGCGGCGCGCTTTCATGTGTCGCGCACGCCGATCCGCGAAACCCTGATCCAGCTCGCGTCGATGGGATTGGTGGTGATCCGTCCGCGGCGCGGGGCGGTGGTGGCCGAACTGGGGCCGCACCAGCTGGTGGAGATGTTCGAAGTGATGTCGGAGCTGGAGGCGACCTGCAGCCGGCTGGCGGCGCGCCGCATGACGCCGGCCGACCACGTGCACCTGCTGGCCGCGCACGAGGCTTGCCGCGAGGCGCGCGATGCCAGCGATCCGGATGCGTACTTCTACAAGAACGAAGCCTTCCACGAAGTCATCTACGCGGGCAGCCATAACCAGTTCCTGTTCGAGCAGACGCGCAACCTGTACCGACGCCTGCGCCCCTACCGCCGCTTGCAGTTACGCGTGCGCGACCGGGTCGGCGCCTCCTGGGCCGAGCACGATGGCGTGGTGCGGGCGATCCTGGCCGGCGACGGCGAGAAGGCGGAACAGCTCACCCGCAGCCACGTGATGATCCAGGGGCAGCGCTTCGCCGACCTGATGGCATCCTTGCCGCAGCTGACAGCGGGGCGCGTCACGCCGGCAGTTTGAGCCAGGCCTCGACGATAACGTCCACCAGTTTTTTGACGTGCAGGCTGCCAGGCAAGGCATGGGCGTAGGCGTCCGCGCGCCGCACCGCGCCGGCAAAGGGGGCGCGCCGGCCGACGCTGGCCATCAGCGCCTGGCCTTCGGGCATGCCCAGATAGGCGATGATCTTGCGCGGGTCGAGCTGCGGGTCGTCCAGCTGCGCCAGCACGCTGTCGGCATAGGGGCGGCCGCTGACCGATTGCGCGGTCAGGGCACTGGCGTGCAGCCAGCCGGCATAGCGGAACGCGTCCCCTGCGCCGAAACTGCCGATCGCTTGCGGAAAATCGACGCGGGCGTGCCGCAGCAGTTCGCCGATGGCGTGGCGCGTCTCGGGCAGCATGGGGTCGAGCAGGCGCTTGTCGAAGCTCGACACCATCACGTCCACGGCGTAGCGCGATGGTTCGGCGGCGATCAGCTGTACGTAGCGCAGCTGCCGATCGCGCGGCACAAAGCGCAGTGCGCGCGCCAGTTCGCCGGCGACCTCCTCGCCGTCCATTCGTCCGCTGCGCCTGGCGCGCATCAGGATCTCGATGGCTTCTTCCGCGCCGACTGCCAGTGCCAGCGGAAAGGTGGCGCTGCGCGCGATGCGCCGGCTGGGCGAGGCGGCCAGCGCGCGCAGCTCGCCCACGATGGCGTCGTTCATGCCGGAAGCATTGCTGCGCGTGTGCAGGCCGCCGAGCAGGTGAATCTGGTGGATCTGTTCATCTTCCGATACAGCCGTTCGCACGGCGGCGCGCACCCGCTCGACGTTGGGCGCGTTCGCCTCCATGCGCAGCAATGCGCTGGCGCGAACGGCTTGCGATGGCACGGCGGCCGATGCCGCCAGCGCGCTCAAGCCTGCGCAAATCGCCAGAATGGCCAATGCACTTTTCATTGGTCTCCAAAGTCGATACACCGGGGACCAGCAGTGTCCTACGCCGTTCAGGTCATTGGTCAACGCCGCGCCGCGTAGCGTCATCCGCGACCGCACGTAGCGGCCGGCGTGGCGGCGCTCAACAGATATCGGGCACCTCCGTCAGCGGGGACGTGCGCAGGAAGCGTTCGTAGCCCAGCTGGGCGGCCAGCGGATCGGGATACGGCACCTCGCCGGGCAAGGTTTCGACCACCAGGCAACTGAGCGGCGCGTCCGGGCCCAGGGTCAGCAGGGCCAGGCCGGCGCTGATTTCATTGTTCGACCAGTCGGCCATGCCATCGGCAGCCACGCCGGCCGCGCCGGGCTGCTGCTGGCGCCGCGCCGGATCGAGCCGGCGCGTACCCAAGAGGATATTGCGGCGGTCGGCGTCATCGGCCTGGTGCACGCGCGCATACAGCAGCGCCCACAAATCGGTGACCGGGGTGGC
Organism: Massilia frigida; assembly: GCF_011682175.1. Classification (GTDB taxonomy): domain Bacteria; phylum Pseudomonadota; class Gammaproteobacteria; order Burkholderiales; family Burkholderiaceae_D; genus Telluria_A; species Telluria_A frigida. The sequence goes on along the minus strand of NZ_WHJG01000011.1, from coordinate 103,398 downwards.
CGGACGCAGCGAGCGGCCATCGCGCACCGGTTCGGCAAAGGCGGCGCTGACGGTCAGCCGTCCCTTGCTGCGGGTGACTGCGCAAGCCAGTGGCGGTGGCGCGTGCTGGAGGCCGGCCACGCGCAGCGCCCGGCCCGCGAAGCCCTGCGCCGTGCTCCAGATGCCGGCGTGACCGACCCGGAATTCATAGGTGAAGAAGCCGAACAGTTCCAGCGACCCGGGCGTCAGTCCCGGCGGCAGCGGCAGCAGGAAATGAAGCGGGCTCGATGTCGGCGCGAGCAGCTGCATGCTGGCCTGGCCGGCGTGGTCGTCACCCTGGCCGGGAACGATGCGGCGGATCGGTTCCGGATCGACCGGCAGCGGCAAGTCGGCGATGGCGGCGACGTTGCCGAACTGGTTGGTCAGCACCGGGTCCGGCGCGCTGGCCATGACCCGCGCATAGTAGCGGTCCTCCGGATCGAGCGGCGGGCGGTCGAATTCGAGCCAGACCGCTGTTTGCCGCTCCTCGCTGGCGGCATAGGCCGGATCGCGCCGGTAAGGCGACAGCGCCAGCCCGGCCGACACCAGCTTGGGCACTTGCGCCGGCGGCGTGGTCACCGGCAAGACGATGGCCGCGCCCAGCGGCGCATCCTGCTGGCCGGGCGCGACGCGGAACACGGGCGTGATCCGGTAGGTGGGCGTCAAGGGGCGCGGAAACGCGCCGGCTGCCGGCTTGGGGTCGATGGCGTCGAGGAAGACCAGGGCCGAGCTGTCGCGTTCGGCGTCGCCAAGCGCCTCGTGGCCGGCGCTGGTGCTGGCGCCGATGCGCCCGACTTCGGCGCCGTCGCGTTCGACCAGCAGATAGTCGAGCCCGTCCCAGCTCCAGTCGCGCCGCAGTTCGAGCACCACCGCCACCAGCCACAGGCGCGTCATGTCATTGGCGGTGGCGAAGGTCAGGCTGGCGCGGTCCGGGCCGACCACCTGGCGCAGCAGGGCGCCGGCACCGATTATCAGGCGCCGTCCGGGGCGCGCCCGCAAGCTCCTGTCCTTGCGGTCGAGGTCGAGCGCGGCGGCCAGGCGCCCGAGCGGATCGTCGGGGAGTTGGTCGCCGTGGCCGGCGGCCTGGCGGCCCGCCATCATCGCCGGGGAGATGAGCTCGGCCGGCTGGAGGAAAAAGCCCTCGACCAGCGAGCCGCCGCCCTGCACCAGCAGGCCGCGTTCGTCGCTGGCGGGGGCGCGCATGGCCACCAGGCGCGTTTCGCCGCGCCGCACCTCCTCGCCGGCATAGTAGTCAATCTTCGCGTCGGCCAGCGGGGTCAGGCGCAAACGCACATTGCGCGAGGTGGGCAAGGGCAGCGGGCCGGCCGGCGCGGCGGGCAGGTCGCGCGCATCGGCGATATCGGTCCATGCAAAGTCGAGCGTCAACGGCCCCTCAAGCGGATACGCGCGCGTGACGCTGTACAGCGCCAGGTAGCGGCTGGCGGCGCCCGCTTCCGGCGTGGCCACCTCGACCACGATTTCGAGCTGCCCGACGTCAGGGTCGGGCAGGCCCGGCGCGCGCTGGGCCAGCATGGCCGGGGCGATATCGGCCAGCAGGGCCGCTGGCGAGCCGCCCGCCATCAGGCAGGCCGGGTAGCCGAGCAAGGGCCGCGAGACCGTCAGGCTGGCCGGCGGCGCGCCCGGGTCGGCGTCCAGCGGCAGTGGCGGATCGATGCCGACGCCGGCCGGCCGCACCGGACGCCGGAAGTCGATCGCGGCCAGCGGCTGCGGCCCGCCGTTGCGGGGCGCGTCGGCCAGCGCGGGCCCGCCGCCGCTCAGGTCATTGAAGCGGACCCGGAATTCGTAGCTGTGCCCGTAGCGCAGCGCGGTCGCCGGCGGCAAGCCCTGGACCACGGGCGCGGCGGCGGGCAGGCCGCGCAGTTGTGCGGCGAGGGCATCGATGCCGATCAGCGAGGGGCCGTTCCAGGCGCTCAGGTAGCTGGGCAGCCAGCTGCGGTTGCCCGTGTCGCCCATCAGCCGGTTGGGCGCGACTTCCACCCGCCAGTCAAATTCGCTGTCACCGGCGTCGACGGCGCCGAGCGTGACGGCGGTGCGCGCGCGCACCAGCGATTCCCAGGCGGGGGTGCCGGCTTCGCGCACATCGACGCGATAACCCATCACGCCCATGGGCGCGTCGGCATCGATGTCGAACTGCCGGTTCAGCCAGGTGACGAGCTGCTCATCGTCCCAGCCGAGCTGGATGCCGCGATCCTCGGGTGGACGCTCGCCCTCGTCGTCGGCCAGCGGATCGGCCTGGGGCGGCTGGCGCGCATACACGGCCTTGGCGAAGCCGTCGTCGTACTCGATCGATTCGCGGAACAGGTCGTCCCAGGCGACGCCCGGCGCGGGCGCGGCGGCCACCTGGAACAGCACCGGCGTAAACAGCGCGCGCGGCCCGCTGAGAGGTGCGATGCGCGTGGCGTAGGAGCGCAGCGCGCCCGGCGTGCCGGCCAGGTCGCTCCACGGGCTGCCTGCCTTGAGCGTGACGAACAGCCAGCCGCCGCCGGCGACGATATCGGCGGGCGGGGTCACGCTGGACGGGCGCACCAGGCCGGTCGCTTCGGCCAGCAGCGGCTGGCGCAATACCTGCGCCAGCACCTTGCCCCACGACATGACCGGCGGCGTCACCTTGACCGAGGTCCCGGCCGGCACCGGCGCCTTGAGCGCGCAGTGATAGCTGTCGTCGGTCAGCAGGAAAGGATGCTCGCCGCCATAGCCGGTTGCGCGCCGGTAGGCCGGCGGCGCATACTTGACGATGCGCGGGGCACCGGCGCGCCCGTCGATGGGGCCGATGCTGGCGTCGATCCCGAACTGCGCATTGAGGGCGGCGCAGATGGCCGCAGCGTTCGCGGGCGCCGCCGACGCCTGGTCGATGACGGTCGCCGCAGCGCCGCTGGTCGGCAGCTGCGCCAGGTCGGCTACGAAGCGCAGCTCGAATTCAAAATCGGTCGCGACGAACGGCGTCAGCCCGGGCGCGGGCGCGGCGGTGGGATCGGTCTGCGGCGCGGCCAGCAGGCGCAGCGACAGAACATTGCCGTCGTAGCCTTGCAGGAAGGGAAACAGGATCAGGCGGATCGGCAGTGGCATGGCAGGCTCCTGTTTTCAGATGATATCGGGGGCGTCGCTCTCGAGCAGCGGGCCGCGTATGACTTCGATCTTGCTGGTTTCTACTTCGAGGGAGATGTTAAAGACCAGGAAGATCGACACTTCGATGGCGAACACCAGCTTGGCGATCTGGAACACCGTTTCATCCGGCAAGCCCCTGTGCGCCACCACGCGCGCCAGCTTTCCTTCCAGCGACAATTCAATTGACACGATGGGCGGCAGCTCGGCCGAGAGCTTGACCAGGAAGCCGACGCCGTACCCAAGCACGGTATCGCCGAACACCGCGAAGAAAGTGATCGCGAACAGACCCTCCAGCTCGAACGGCCCGGCCTCCAGGCTGTAGGCGATGCCGACCCCGATCAGGAAGCCGTAGGTGGTGCCGGTCTCGGTCGACAACTTCAGTTCGAATTCGATGATCGCCACCACATACAGGCCGGGCACCGATTTGATCGCGAACATCGGCGAGCCGTGCAGTTTCAGGCTGGCTTCGTCGGCCTTGGGCGCCACGGCCACCTCGACCATCACCCCGGTGTCGGCGAACTTGATGGTCGGCAACGGATCGCCCGGAGGAACCTGGAAATCCTCGCCGCTGGCATCGACAAAGGGCACCTCGAGGGCCACGCTGAGCTTCCATTCGTTGGTCAAGCGCACCTCCGGCTGGGCCGGGACGCCAAGGTCCTTGAGGATCGTCAACAAATCCTGGACGATGTCGAACGGGCCGCCGATGCGCAGGGCCGGATCGGCGAAACGGGTGGCGCGGCCGGCCTGGGCGTCGATATCGGTGGCCATCGACAGCAGGTCGCCCATCGCCGTGTGCGCCATGATCTTGAGCGCGTCGTCGAGCGCGAAGCGCCACGCGACCGGGGCGGCAGTGTCGAGCGTGTAGGTGACGGTGGCGCCCGAATAATCGAGGTCGCTGCGCACGCTGCCGGCGCTGCGGATGGTGCGGCGCGCCACCCCGGCCGCAAAACTGGCCGGCGCATCGAGCACCCAGCTGCCATCGGCGCGCGCTTCCAGCCCGAAGGCGGCATTCGGGAAGGGAATCGCCTCGGCCTGGCGCGGAAAGGCGCCGGTGGAGGTGGCCAGGATCAGCGGATCGGCCAGCACCGGGCGCTGCGACGACACGATCCGGTGCGGCGCGCCCATGTCGATGCGCGGGCGGCGGAAGAAGGCGCGCTGGGTGCCCATCGAGTGCAGCAGGCCGTAGTCGCGCTGCGGCGCGGCCTCGTTGAACAAGTCTTCCGGATCGGCGAAGCGGTACGGGGCGGCGCTCGGCACCCCGGCCGCGCCGTGCCGGATCAGCGGCAGGCCGCGCTCGGCGGCGATGGCGGCCGGGGCATCGGCCGGATTGGCCGCTTCCAGCACCGACCAGTCGCCGCCGCCGGCCGGAAAGGCCAGGCCGCCCCAGGCCGCCATCGCGAATTCGGGGCCGGCGACGCCGACCCCGACCCGGTGCAGGCGCATGCGCTGGCGCCCGCCGGCAACCTGGATGCTGGCGTCGAGCGCGCCGCCCATCGTCCCGGCGGCCGCGATCAGGGCGGCGTACACGGGCGCGGCCAGGACCGGGATCGACAGTTTGACATAGCCGAGCTGGCGCCGTGCCGGCACCGGCGCGGCGGCGCCGTCGAGGATCAGGTCGGTGTCGAAATAGACGGCCACGAACTCCATGCCGCCGGCCGCCAGGGCACTGCCGGTTTCGCGGATGTTGGACACGCGCGTGGCGCGTTGCACCACGCCCGGATGGACCACGATGCCGCTGCCCGGCGCGGCCCGGTAGCGTCCCTCGCCAGCCGGCAGCCAGCCGCTATCCTCGCGCGTGAACACCGCATTGCCCTTGCGTCCGAGCGTAATGATGCGCACCACCGGCACGAAATACGGCAGCAGGATGCTCTTGACCTGGACCACCTCGTGCGCGGCGCGCCCGTTGAGCACCTGGAATTCGGCGGCGGCAACCCCGGTTTCCGGTTCGTCCGGATTGGCCCAGGCGCTGAACAGGCTCTCGCCATGGCCGGACAGGTCGATCCGCGTCAGCGGCACCAGCGCCGTGGGTTGCCCGAGGCCGAGATAGCCGTTGACGATGGCCGTGACGCTGGCGCCGAGGATGCTGGCCGGCACGCCGCCGCCGACCGGCTGCGCAACGGCAAGTTGCGCAATGAAGCCGGGCAGCGCCGGCGTGGCGCCTGGCGCCAGGGCCGGATCGAGCGCGCCGATACGCAGTTGATGCGCGCCTCGCATAGCGTCGATGGCCGGGCGCACTTCGCCGACCTCGGCGCTGCGCCCGGCGGGCGAAGCTGCTTGCAGGCGGACATCGGCGACCATCCCGAACGGCAGCGTGAAGCGCGCGCGCGATGGCTGCGGATGGTCGAGGGCGAAATTGCCGAGGATCGTGTCGTACGCGGCGAGCGGATTGATGCGCACCAGCTCCACGCCGGGCACGTCGATGGTAGCCGGCACGCCGTTGTTGGCAAAGCGCACCTCGTCGGGAAAGGGTTCCGGTCCGGGCACGTTGCGCACCGGCTCCCATTGCACCGCCGGGAGCGTGAGCAGCACCAGCATGCGGCCGTCGAGCGACAGGTCCAGTCCCTGCACCGTGACCGGCTTGAGCGGCGCGCTGCTGACACTATCCTGCTTGCCCCGGCGCGGCGGACGCACCGCGACCCCGAAGCGGCTGGCGTTGGATGAGACGTCGAGCAGCACGATCTTGGTCTGCGCCTCGAAGTCGAACAGGTCGCCGACATTGAGCGCCGCCGTGGCACTGACCGTGGGCGGCACGCCGACGCCGGCGAAGCCCGGCCCGGCCAGCGGTGGAACCACCGCGAGCGATTGCGGCAGCACGAAGCCGAGCTTCTCGCCGGCCGGGCCGAACTGGAATTGACTGAGCAGGTATCCCTGGCCGGCGGCGGCGAAGGGCGTACCGAGCGGCGTATTGGCGGCGTACGGGTCGGGCAGCGAGGGTAGCAGGCCGCCCATGCCGTAGGCGGTCAGCGCCAGCCCCTCGACGATGCGCTCGCCGTCGAGGCGGCCCATCATGAAAAAGGCGCGCGGCCGCGTGGCGCGCATGACGGCATTGGTGAGCGCGAAGGCTATCGCCTGTTCCTGCGGGCGCGCCAGCGCCAGGCCGCTCACGCTCAGGCTGCGCTGGCCGGCCAGCGTGGTGGCGATGACGAGCTGCGCCGCCGCCAGGGTCAGGCCGACCCGGTTGCCGGCCACGTCCACCGGTTTGGGCAGGCGCACCTCAACCCTGGCCGTCAGCGTGACCGACTCGGCTCCGTCGCTACCGGCCAGGAAGTGCAGCGCGCTCTTGTCGATCCGCGCATAGGCCAGGGTGGCCGGCGCCGACATGGGCGCCAGCGGTGGGCGCAGCGCGCGTCCGCTCGCGCGGGCGGCCAGGCCGCTGATGGCCAGCCGTGTTTCGTCCAGCAAGATGAGTACCGGACCGAGCTCGACCGGCCGCGGCTCGGCATGCCAGGTGGCCCCCAGGCCGGGTTCCAGTTCCAGCATCAGGGCGCCGGCGCCGCTTGCCTGGCCCAGGTTGGCGGGATCGATCGGCGCCGCCGGCAGCGCCAGGCCGGCCGCCGCAACGGGTGCCGCCCCGGACGGCGTGAACAGCGCCGAGCCGATGGCGCCGATGGTGACGCTGGCGCGATCCGGCGTCATCGGCACCACCAGACGGTTCAGCTCGGGCCGGTAACGGGCTGGACCGGCGGCCGGTGCCAGCGTCACCGTGCTGGCGCCCAGCCCCAGGCCGGCATCGCCCACGACGGCGATGGTGGCGCCGGCCGGGCCGAGCCCGATGACCAGGCCGTCGGGCGAGCGGCGCCCGGTGGTGGCAAGCACGCTGCCGGGCGCGGGCGCATTGGCAGCGGATACATCGAAGTCGAGCTGCAGTTCGAATGCCACACCCGGCGGCAACAGCACTTCATCGGCGCCGAGCGACAGGTCGACCGAAAAGCGCAGGCTGCCGCGCGCGATGCGCACGCCGGAGTACACGTTCGGCGGCGCCACGGTGAACAGGCTGGCCGCGAACCAGAGACTGCCCTTGCCGAGGTCGAGTGTCTGGCCGGTGCGCAGATAGGCGCCGCCCAGGGCCCATGGTGCCTGGACGATGGGCAGGCTGAGCACGGGCGGGCCGCCGTGGCTGCGCACGAAACGCAACTGGCGCAGCGGGCGAAACAGGTCGAGCCAGAACGGCCGGCCAAGCTGGTCGGCGACCGGCCCGACGCGCTGTTCGGCCGCCAGGCCCGCGCTCCACGCCGGCGCGGCGCCCTCCAGGCGGGTGCTGACGACGGGCTGGCGGCGCAGCGCCACCAGGGCGTCGCCGATGCGCAGCGGCTCGCCTTCCCCGGGGCCGCCATTGCGCAGCGCGGCGGCCAGCGCGCGCAGCGTGGCGCGGTTTTCCTCGGGCGCCATGGCGGCGTCGCCCAGCCATTCGCCGGAAGCGAGCTGGAGCAGCAGCTCGGCCGACGCGTTGTCGGTGCCCGGTGTGAACGGTGCGCTGCCGGGAGCCGGCGAGCCGGGCTCGCTCAGGCCGAAAGGAAGTGGGGTGGGCGCAATCCTGGGTGGCATGGCTGATGCTCCTCCGAAGGCGATCCGGGCATGCTCCGCCGCAAGTCGGCGACGGAACCCGGTTGACATGGCCGGGCCTGTGTTTCAGGGGGCCGGTCCAAACCACGTTAGCATTCGCGATCTTGCGGGGCAAGCGCCATTGATGACGCCGCCGGTCGCAGCGGGCGGGCATCGGCATGAACCCAGAGCGGGCGCGCGTTCGGGGATGTCAAGCTAGCAGAGCGGAGGGCTGTGGCGTGTGGCGGTGCTGCAACCCTTGCTCGCTTACAGCGCTTTCAGGAAGGTGCGGATGGCATCGTTCACCCGTTCCGGCTGGTCGAACATGGCGAAGTGCCGCGCCGGGGCCACCGTCACCACCCGCGCCGTGGGTGCGGCTTCGATCAGCGAGGCGTAGTAGCTCTTCTTGGTGTCCTCGGTCAGCTCGTGCTGGATGGCGTCGGGCTCGAAATACGGGGCGATCAGCAACACCGGCGCGCTGATCCTGGGTAACTGCGGGCGCAAGTCCAGCGCGAAGGTTTCGGCCATGTAGCGCAGCATCGCGCCCGGATCGCTGCGCGCGCTGAGCTTGGCCAGTTCGTCGGCGCGCGCCATGTCCAGCACGCCGGTGCCGCGCATGTAATCCTGCTGCTGGGCCGCGAAGGCGCGCTGGTCGGCCGGCGCCATGCGCCGCGCCAGTGACTGCGCCATCTGGTCGCGCTGGCGCGGCGTCAGGTCTTCGGCCCCCGGAAACACCGGCAAGCCATCGATGCTGACCACGCCACCTATGCGCTCGGGCAACTGCGCCGCCAGCGACAGCGCCAGTACGCCACCCAGGCTGTGTCCGACCAGCACCGGCTTGACCAGCTTGCGCGTCTCGATCAGCTGGGCCAGCGCGCGCTGGGCCGCTTCCATCTGCTTGCCCGGCACCGGCGCGCGGCCGTCGAAGCCGGGCAGGGTGACGATGTAGACCGTGTAGTCGCCCATGAACTGGCGCGCGGTACTTTGCCACACCCAGGACCCGCTGGCCAGGCCGGGAATGAGGATCAGCGGACGGCCGCGCTGGCCGTGCCGTTCGACCAGCATGGCGCCGGCCTCGAAGCGTTCGGCGGGAACGAGGGTGGCGGCGAACCGGTTGGCCGGCGGCGGGGCCGTGTCGGCGGCAAAGGCGGGCGCGGCCGCCGCCATCATCAGTGCTACAACAAGGCGGGCAATCATGCAGTCTCCTGGTCGGGATGAAAAATGGTTTCAAGCGGCTGGGCGAACAGCCGGGCAATGGCAAACGCCAGCGGCAGGCTCGGGTCGTAGCGTCCGGTTTCGATGGCGTTGATGGTTTGGCGTGACACTTTCAACAGGTCGGCCAGGTGCGCCTGGCTCCAGCCATGCTGCGCGCGCAGGGCGCGAATGGTGTTGTTCATTTAAAGAAGCACCCGCGCACCAGGCCCGTCACCAGCCAGCTGGCGCCCATCAGGGGCCAGACGGTGAACATCGACAGGCGCGGAAAACCGGCTGTTTCCAGGAAACCGTAGGTCAGCGTCAGGCCGGCCGTGAGCGCGGCGGCGATACCCAGGTTTTCCAGCGTGCTTTGGCGGATGAATTCGTCCACCCGGCGCATGTGGCGCACGATGGCCCAGGCGGCCAGGGCGATGCCGATCACCGGACTGGCCAGCACCAGCGTGCGCGCCGGGCCTGCGGCGAGCGTGCGCCCGAACACGATGGCCGCGGTCAGGATCAGCGCATAGATGCCGATGGCGCCGAACAGTTCGCGCAGGTAGCGCCGGCCGATGATCTTTTCATGCATGTCAGTCTCCTCGTTAGTAAAGTATGCTTTACATAGTAGGGATGAATAATAGGCATGTCAAGCAAGCTTTACATCTATTTTTCGCCTGCCGAAGTCGACTACAATGCGGGTCGTCCAACCGCCGCACCGAGTCTGTCATGCCTGCTGAAAACCCTCCCCAAGCCCGCGTCGCCGTCATCGGCGGCGGTCCGGCCGGCCTGATGGCCGCCGAAGTCCTGAGCCAGGGCGGGGTGGCGGTCGATCTGTACGATGCGATGCCTTCGGTGGGGCGCAAATTCCTGTTGGCGGGCAAGGGCGGCATGAATATCACGCATTCGGAGCCCTCCGCCGATTTTCTCCAGCGCTACGGCGCGCGCGCCGCGCAGGTGGCGCCCTGGCTGGAGCGCTTCGATGCGCAGGCGGTGCGCGACTGGATTCATGGCCTCGGCGTGGACACCTTCGTGGGCACTTCCGGACGCGTTTTCCCCACCGATATGAAGGCCGCGCCCCTGCTGCGCGCCTGGCTGCACCGCCTGCGCGAAGCGGGCGTACAGCTGCACATGCGCCATCGCTGGCTGGGCTGGAATGGCGCCGCGCTGCGCTGTGCCACGCCCGACGGCGAACGCGAAATCCTGGCCGATGCCGTCATCCTGGCGCTCGGTGGCGGCAGCTGGGCACGCCTGGGTTCGGATGGCGCCTGGGTGCCGCTGCTGCGGGAGCGCGCGGTTGCGGTGGCGCCGCTGGTGCCGTCGAACTGCGGCTTCGACACCGGCTGGAGCGATCATTTCAGCAGCCGCCACGCGGGCGCGCCCTTGACCACCGTGGCCATTACCGCCACCGACGCCAACGGCCGCCTGCACAAGCGCCAGGGACAATTCGTGATCACCGCCAGCGGCGTCGAAGGCAGCCTGATTTACGCCCTGTCGGCCGACTTGCGCGAGCAGATCGCCGCCAGCGGCAGCGCCACCATCTGGCTCGACCTGGTGCCCGATTTCAGCGCCGAACGGGTGCTGGACGACGTGACGCGCCCGCGCGGTTCGCGTTCGATGTCCAGCCATCTGCAAAGCCGGCTGGGCATCAAGGGCGTGAAATCGGGATTGCTGCGCGAATGCCTGTCGGCGGAGGAATTTGCCGATCCGGCGCGCCTGGCGGCGGCGTTAAAGATGCTGCCCGTGACCTTGCAACGGGCGCGCCCGATCGACGAGGCGATCAGCAGCGCCGGCGGCGTCAGTTTCGACGCGCTCGACGGGCACGCCATGCTGCGCGCGATACCGGGCGTGTTCGCCGCCGGCGAAATGGTCGACTGGGAAGCGCCGACCGGCGGCTACCTGCTCACCGCCTGCTTTGCCAGCGGCCGCGCCGCCGGCCATGGTGCGCTGGCCTGGCTGGCGCGGCGGCCGTCTAGTCGAACGTGACGTCGCCCGAGCCGTTGCGGGTGACGGCGCGCTGGTCCGGATTGCCGTGCACGCTCACGTCGCCGCTGCCGCGCAGGTTGACGGCGGCGCTTTTGCGGGCTTGAACGATCGCGCTGCCCGAACCTGTCAGCTCGACGGTGACGGTATCGGCGCTCAGGTGCTCGGCATCGAGATCTCCCGAGCCGGTCTGCACCGTCTTGAAGCGTTTCGCCGCGCCCACCACCGTCATGCTGCCCGAACCGGCCACGTTGACGTCGACCTGGTCACAGTTGCCGCCGTTGAGCTCGATGTCGCCGCTGCCCTGCAGGCCGGCCTCGACCTCGCGAAAGCGGCCATTGAACTTGACGTTGCCGGAACCGTGCAGTTGCAGGTCGATCTTGTCGCCGCTGAAGCCATTGATGGTGCTGTCGCCGCTGCCCTGGATGCGCACGTTGTCGATGGCGGGCAGTACCAGCACCACTTGCAGCGGCTGTTTATGGTGCAGCAGCATGCCCTTGGTTTCGATGTGCAGGGTGCCGCCTTCGCTGATCGTTTCGATATTGCCCAGCAAGCGCTGTTCGCCGCGCACGGTCAGCGACGGCACCGCGCCCTGGCGCAGGGTCATGTCGATCGGGCCGCCTAGCTCGACCGATGTGACATCGTTGCCCACATGGCGCGCCTCGCTGGCGACCACCCGGCCTTCCGGATTGGCCGGGCGGGTAGTGCCCTGGGCCCGCAGCATGCTGTAGAACAGGGCGATCAGGACGAAGGCCAGGAGCAGCAGGCCGAAGCCGACTTTAAGAAGTGAGCGCATGAAATTCTCCGGTTCCGCGTTTAGTTGCCCTTGAGCAGGGAAACATTCATTTCGGCGTAGCGGCGGATGCCGGTCAGCGTGTATTTCGTGATCACCAGGCAGACCAGGAAGATCACGATTCCGGCCAGCACGATGCCGAGCCCGAATACGGTCTGGGTGGCGCGCGAACCGGGTTCGAGGTTGGTGGTGATGCGCAGGCCAGCGCTGGCCGCTTCTTCGGCGCGGCGCACCATGCCGCGTTTTTTCGGGTGGGTGGAGGCAGCTTCCTCGCTCGCTTCGCGCGCAGCGTCGGCCACCTCGCCGGCGGCGCGCTCGGCTTCTCCGGCGGCGCGTGCGGCTTCTCCAGCGGCGCGTGCGGCTTCCCCGGCCGCGTGCGCGGCTGCACCGGCGGCGGCTTGGCGCGCTTCGGCTACGGCTTGCCGGGGTGCGTCGCCGGAAATATGTTCGCGGAAGAAGCGCACGCCGTCCTGGCCGATCGACACTTTCGCTTCCATCGTCTGGGGCTCGTCGCCGGAAGCGTTGTCGAGTATCAGTTCGCGGAACGGGCCGTCGAGCACCAGTTCGTTGGCGCCCGACAGGCCGCTGGCGGTAATGGCGATGCCGGCCACGTAAAAGGCCAGCCCGGCCGCGTACAGCAAGGCCAGGAAGGCCGCGTAGACCAGCGCCGGCACCACCATGAACAGGTTGAAGATGGCCAGGCCGGCCAGCGACACCAGCAAACGCATCAGGTTGGCGGGATTTTTCTTTTGCTCGAAAGAATGCATATGCGCGGTGGTGCGCAGCTTCATGGCGATCGTGGCCGGCACGTCGAGCTCGGCGGCGATGTCGGCCTCGGTGCGGCCAGCCGCCAGGCCGTCGATGAAGCGCTGTTCGTAATATGCCAGCGTGGAGGCCTGGATGTCGGCGGAAATGCCCGCCATCGCGCGTCGCAGCGCGTCGAGGTATTCGAGTTTGCCCATGATGGTCGCCTTTGGGATCAGGAGTGGCTCAGCGCCACGCCCGAATGGAGAATCTGCAAGCCGCCGCCGAGCAGGTGCGGCATGACGATGACGGCGGTACTCGCGGCAACAAAAAGCAGGAGTGCGAGTGCGCGAAGGCCGAGGGCGATGTTCATGTGCTGTCCGTGTAAAAAACCTGTTTCGATGGTGCTACTGTACGAAAACGGACAGTTCAGCTCCAGCGGAATGCGACAGGCTGCACTTTCAGCGCCGTCAACGACCAAATCGCGGGACAGTCGTTCATGCTGGCGATGTCTTGGCCGCCAGCACCAGGCGGGCCGCCGCCACGCCGCTGCGCACGGCGGACTCGATTGTTGCCGGATAGTCACTGGCGGTGTAGTCGCCGGCCAGCGCCAGGCGCGCCAGTCCGGTCGCGTTGGCGGGACGCGCCAGGCCCGGGGTGCAGGCAAAGGTGGCGCGTTTTTCGCTGATGACCTGAACCCATTCGGGTTGGACAAGTTCCGGGCGGCCCAGTACGGCGGCCACTTGGGCGGCAACGGCCTGGGCCAGCGCCTCGCGCCCCAGTTCCGAGGCCGCGCCCGAGGCGCTGATGACGACCGAAAACAGGCCGGCCTGGGCGGCGTCGAGCTGGCCGCGGTCGAACACGAACTGCCCCCAGTGGCCGCTGGCGGCGTTGTCGCGCAGGGCGTAGAAGGGCAGCTCGAGCCGGGTCGCGGCCGGATATTGCAGGTAGCAGGTGGTGATCGCTTCGTACTCGAAATGCTGCAGGGTCGCCGCCAGTGTGGCCGCGCCGGCCTGTTCGAGCAGGGTGGCGGCCGCCGGCGGGGCGGTGGCGATGACGACGGCGTCAAAGCGCTCGCGCTCGCCTTCGCCAAGCAGCCAGCCGTCGTTGTGCGGCGCGAGCGCGGCGACCTTGGCGCCCAGGCGCACGGCGCCGCCGGCACGTTCGACGAAGGCTGCCGCCGCCACCGGAAACAGCGCGCTCAGGTCGACGCGCGGCAGCAGCATGTCGGAACTGGCGCGGCTCGCGCCCAGGCTGTCGCGCAGCACGGCCAGAAATACCTGCGCCGAAGCGCGTTCGGGCGCCGTATTGAGCGCGGCCAGGCACAGCGGACGCCACATCAGCTCGATGAGGCGCTCGGTCTGGTCGTAGCGCTCCAGCAATTCGCTGACACTGCAATCGTTGTGCAGGCGCCAGTCCATCCAGCGCGCGGTCGAAGAAAAGCGCGCCAGGGCCATCTTGTCGGCAAAGGCCAGGCCATCGGCGCGCAGCAGGGCCAGCGCCAGGTGCAGCGGCGCCGGCAGGCGCGGAGCGACAAAGTCCATGCCGCCGCCATCCTTGGGATAGCGCATTTGCAGCGGTAGCGTCAGCACGGCGGCGCGCAGGTCGATGCCGACCGCGCGCATCAGGCGCAGCGATTCCTTGTAGGCGCCGAGCAGGATGTGCTGGCCGTTGTCGAGCTGGCGGCCCTGCACATCGACCGCGCGCGCCCGTCCGCCGAGCGTGCGTGCGGCCTCGAACAGGGTGACTTTGCAGCCGGCCCGGGCCAGTTCGACGGCCGCGCTACAGCCGGCCCAGCCGCCACCGATGACGGCGGCGCTTTGCGGTGCTTTAGCCACGGATGTAGGTCTTCCACGCCAGCCACAGTTTGCGCAGCGGCGTGAGCGAGATGCGCTGGGTCAGGACGTGGAAGTTGTCGCGCTCGATTTCGTCGAGCACGGTGCGGTAGATGGCCGCCATCATCAGGCCGGGACGCTGGGCGCGCCGGTCTTCCTTGGGCAGCAGGGCGAAGGCTTCGTCGTACACCTTTTGCGCGCGTTCGGTCTGGAAGCGCATCAGGTTCTCGAACTTGTCGCTGTGGCGCGCGTTGAGCAGGTCGGCAGCGGTCACGCCGAACTGCTGCAATTCGTTGACGGGCAGGTAAATCCGGCCCTTGCGCGCATCTTCGCCCACGTCGCGGATGATATTGGTGAGCTGGAACGCCAGGCCCAGCTGCTCGGCATACTCGAGCGTCTTGGGATTGGTCACGCCGAAAATGCTGGCCGAGAGAATGCCGACCACGCTGGCCACGTGCCAGCAATAGCGCTTCATGGCCGGGAAATCGAGGTAGCGGGTCTGGTCGAGGTCCATTTCCATGCCGTCGACGATGGCTTGCATGTGCTGTTCCTGCAAGTTGTAGACCGCCAGGTGCGGCTGCAAGGCTTGCGTCACCGGGTGCGTGGGCGCGCCGGCGTACATGGCGGCAAGCTCGGTGCGCCACCAGGCCAGCTTGATGCGCGCGATCGACTGGTCGGTGCACTCGTCCACCGTGTCGTCCACCTCGCGGCAAAAGGCGTACAGCGCGGTGATCGCGCGGCGCCGCTCCGGGGGCAGGAACAGGAAGCTGTAGTAAAAGCTGGAGCCGCTCTGGACGGTCTTTTGTTGGCAGTATTCGTCAGGGGACATGGTCAAAAATGCAAGGGTGCGCGAAGCGAAGCCGCTATTCTATAGCCGATGGGTGCAAGTGGCGGCGGGCGACGCGGGTTTTTTCGTCGTCCAGCGCGGCAATGGTGGGTCAGATACCGGCTTACATGCGTATTGCGCGCCACAGAATGACCAGCCAATCGCGCGTTTTGAGCTGAGGGCGCTGGCCGAACACGTCGTAGCCGACCTTCTCGATCTCTTCCAGGATGCGCAAGCCGCCCTGGATCACCAGCCGCAATTCCCAGCCGATGCGGCCCGGCAAGCGCAGTGCCAGCGGGGCGCCGCTCATCATCAGGGCGCGCGCGCGCGCCACCTCAAAGGCCATCAAGGCGCGCCAGTTACCATCGGTGCTCGACTGGTCGAGCTGGGCGGGGGGCACGCCAAAGCGCTGCAAATCGTCCAATGGCAGGTAAATACGGTCTTTTTGACGGTCGATGCCGACATCTTGCAGGAAGTTGATCAATTGCAGCGCCGAGCAGATGGCGTCCGAATCGCGCACGTTGGCCTCGTCCACGGCGCCGTACAGCGACAGCATCAGGAAACCCACCGGATTGGCCGAGCGGCGGCAATAGTCGAGCAGCAGCTCGAAGCTGGGGTAGCGCGTGGTGCCCACATCCTGCTTGAATGCCGACAGCAAGTCGCGGAACGGTTGCAGCGGTAACTTGTATTGGGCGATTACGCCAGCCAGGCGCTGAAAGAGCGGGTCCGGATGAACTTCACCACGCCCGATTGTGTCTAATGCGGCCTCGTAGGCGGTCAGGGCGGCCAGCCGTTCGGGGCCGCTGGCGTCGCCCTCGTCGGCGATATCGTCGGCCGTGCGGGCGAAAGCGTAAATCGCTTCCACGGCCGGCACCAGCCGCCGGGGCAGCAAGACAGAGGCGACAGGGAAGTTCTCGTAATGATCGACAGGCATGAAAGTATTAATGACGCTAAAGTCATTTGCAAATAAAACTTGCAGGATTATAATTACTAACTAGAAAGTCAGTTAGCTCTCAGGGTCGAACGAGTAGTAGCATCTCGACATCATCGCCAAGCACTCCGTTGGCGACCACCGCATAGTAAAGGAAAACACCGTGTTCCCCGTGAAAAACCTGCGCCAAAGACCTTTGGCTCCGATGACCGTTCTCAGTGCCGCCGTGATGGCCGCGCTGCTGGCCGCCTGCTCGAAGCCTGTCGAAAAGACCGAGGACATCCGTCCCGTACGCGCCCTCGTGCTGACCTCGAGCAGCGTGGGCGTGAACGCCGAATTCGCCGGCGAGGTGCGGGCGCGGGTCGAATCGCGCCTCGGGTTCCGGGTTGGCGGAAAGATTACCGGGCGCAAAGTCGATCCGGGCACGGTGGTCAAGAAGGGCCAGGTGCTGATGCAGCTCGATCCGCAAGACTTGCAGTTGTCGCAAGCCCAGGCCAAGGCCAACCTGCGCGCGGCCGAAACCGGGCGCGACCTGGCCAAGGCGGAATTGAAGCGCTATCAGGAATTGCGCGTGAAGAATTTCGTCAGCCAGGCTGTGCTCGACGCCAAGGTGTCGGCGTTCAGCGCGGCGCAATCGAGCGTCGATGCGGCCCAGGCGGCCTATTTCGGGCAGTCCAACCAGGCGGGCTACGCCACCTTGGTGTCGGATGTCGATGGCGTGGTCACGGCCGTGGACGCGGAAGTGGGGCAGGTGGTCTCGCCCGGCACGCCGGTGGTGCGCGTGGCCAAGATGGGCGAGAAGGAAATCGTCATCGGCTTGCCGGAGGATAAAGTTGAGGAATTGCGCAAGCTGACCGACGTGACCGTGCGCCTGTGGGCCAACAAGGATGTGGTCATTCCCGGCAAGGTGCGCGAAGTCTCGCCGGTGGCCGACGCCGCCACCCGCACCTACGCGGTCAAGGTATCGATTCCCGACAGCGCCGCCGACGTCAAGCTGGGCATGACTGCCATGGTGCAGTTCGCCAGTACCATGGCCACGCCGCAGATCAAGGTGCCGCTGACGGCGCTGTTCCACGAAAAGAACACGACGTCCGTGTGGGTGGTCGACAAGGGCCTGGCACGCATGGTGCCGGTGACCATTGCCGGCACCGCCGGCAATGAGGTGGTGCTGGCCGGTGGCGTGACGGCCGGCCAGACCGTGGTGACGGCCGGCGTGAACCTGCTCAAGCCGGGCCAGAAAGTGACGATCCTGCCGCCGGATACCTCGTCGAGCGATCCGGCGCCGGCCGCCAAGGCCGCACCAAAGGTCGAGGTCGCCAAATGAAGGGGTTCAATCTTTCTCGCTGGGCGCTAGAGCATATTCCGCTGACGCGCTACCTGATTTTCGCGCTGCTGCTGGGCGGAGTGATCAGCTACACCAGCCTGGGGCAGGATGAAGATCCGCCGTTCACCTTCCGCGTGATGGTGGTGCGCGCCATTTGGCCGGGTTCGACCGCGGTGCAGATGGCCGAGCAGGTCACCGACAAGCTCGAAAAGAAGTTGCAGGAAACGCCCTACATCGACAAGATCAAGAGTTATTCCAAGCCGGGCGAAGTGATCATCATCCTGCAGTTGCGCGAATCGACGCCCCCGCGCGAGACCGCCAATGCCTGGTACCAGGTGCGCAAGAAGATCGGCGACATGCGTGGCACCTTGCCGTCGGGCGTGATCGGGCCGTTCTTCAACGATGAATTCGGCGACACCTACGGGTCCATCTTCGCGTTGTCGGCCGATGGCTTCAATTACGCCGAGGTCAAGGAATATGCCGACTTCGTGCGCCAGCAATTGCTGCACGTGCCGCTGGTATCGAAAGTCGAACAGTTCGGGGTACAGGCTGAAAAACTCAATATCGAGTTCTCGCACAAGAAATTTGCCCAGCTCGGCGTGCCGTTCGAGGTCATCGCCAACCAGATCGCCACGCAAAACTCGGTCGAATCGACCGGCGTGCTGGTCACCTCGACCGATAACCTGCAAGTGCGCGTGACCGGCGCCTTGAGCTCCGCCAAGGACCTGGAAAACCTGGAACTGCGCGCCAACGGCACCACCTTCCGCCTGGGCGACTTTGCCACCATCAAGCGCGAATACGAAGATCCGCCGCTGGAAAAGATGCGGTTTAACGGCAAGGAAGTCATCGGCCTGGGCGTATCGATGGAAAAGGGCGGCAACATCATTCAGATGGGCAAAGGCCTGGATGAAACCGTGGCCCGCATCAAGGCCAAGCTGCCGGTGGGTATCGAACTGGAACGGGTATCGGACCAGCCGCGCGCGGTGACGGCCTCGGTAAGCGAATTCATCAAGGTGCTGATCGAAGCGGTGGTGATCGTGCTGGCAGTCAGCTTCCTTGCGCTGGGCTTGCACACCAAGCCGCTGCGCATCGATGCGCGGCCCGGCCTGGTGGTGGCGCTGACGATTCCGCTGGTGCTGGCCATTACCTTCCTGTTCATGCGCTTTTTCGACATCGACCTGCACAAGATTTCGCTCGGCGCCCTGATCATTGCGCTCGGCTTGCTGGTGGATGACGCCATCATTGCCGTCGAAATGATGGTGCGCAAGATGGAGGAGGGCATGTCGCGCTTTGAAGCGGCCACCTTTGCCTACACCTCGACCGCGATGCCGATGCTGACCGGCACCCTGATTACGGCCGCCGGCTTCTTGCCGATCGGCCTGGCCAAGTCGGCGGCCGGCGAGTACACCTTTTCGATGTTCTCGGTCAACGCGCTGGCGCTCTTGATTTCGTGGCTGGTGGCGGTGATCTTTACGCCTTACATCGGCTACATGATCCTCAAGGTCAAGCCGCACACGGGCGGCGAAGGCGAGCACGACCTGTTCAACACGCCCGGCTTCCAGCGTTTCCGCCGCGTCGTGACCTGGTGCGTGACATGGCGCAAGACCACCATCGCGCTGAGCCTGGGCGTGTTCGCGCTCGGCGTGTTCGGCTTCAAGTTTATCGAGAAGCAATTCTTCCCGGATTCCAGCCGTCCCGAGTTGATGGTCGAGATGTGGACGCCGGAAGGCACCGCGTTCCGCGCCAATGAAGCGCTGGTGAAGAAATTCGAGAAGCTGATGGCCAAGGAAGCCGATGTCGAGAGCGTGACCAGCTACGTCGGCAACGGCAGCCCGCGCTTTTATCTGCCGCTGGACCAGATCTTCCCGCAATCGAACGTGTCGCAGATCGTGGTGCTGGCGCGCAGCCTGGAAAAGCGCGAATCGATGCGCCTGAAGATTGTCGATATCTTCAAGAAAGATTTCCCGGAAGTGCGCGGCAGGGTCAAGCTGCTGCCGAACGGGCCGCCGGTACCGTATCCGGTGCAATTCCGCGTGGCCGGTCCCGAGATCGCCGTCGTACGTGATTTTGCCGACAAGGTCAAGGACATCATGCGCGCCAATCCGAATGCGATCGGCGTCAATGACAACTGGAACGAATCGATCAAGGTGCTGCGTCTCGACCTGGACCAGGAAAAACTGCGCGCGCTGGGCGTGACCTCGCAAACGGTGATGCGTGCGGCGAATACCATTCTGTCGGGCACGACTATCGGCCAGTTCCGCGAGGACAACAAGCTGATCGACATCGTGGTACGCCAGCCGGTGGAAGAGCGGGCCACCATGTCGGTGCTCAACGACACCAATATTCCGACCGCCTCGGGCAAATCGGTGACGATTTCGCAGATTGCGCGTGCGCATTTTGTGTGGGAACCGGGCGTGGTGTGGCGTGAAGGACGCGAATGGGCGATCACGGCGCAGTCCGACGTGGTCGATGGCATCCAGGGGCCGACCGTGTCCGACCAGATTGGCCTGAAGCTGGCTGATTTGCGCGCGGCGCTGCCGCCGGGCTATACGATCTCGCTGGCCGGCGCTGCCGCCGACAGCGCGGCTGCGGAAGCGTCGATTGCCGCGAACGTGCCGCTGGTGCTGTTCATTGTGTTCACCTTGCTGATGCTGCAATTGCACAGCTTCTCGCGTTCGCTGCTGGTCTTCCTGACCGGTCCGCTGGGCGTGGCTGGCGCGGCGATGGCGCTGCTGATTTTGAACCGGCCGTTCGGGTTCGTGGCGAACCTGGGCGTGATTGCGCTGTTCGGCATGATCATCCGTAATTCGGTGATCTTGGTGGATCAGATCGAGCAGGATATTGCCGCTGGCGCAGAGCCGTGGAATGCGGTGATCGAGGCTGCGGTCCGGCGCTGCCGGCCGATTATCCTGACGGCCGCGGCGGCTGCGCTGGCGATGATTCCGCTGTCGCGTTCGGTGTTCTGGGGTCCGATGGCGGTTGCCATCATGGGTGGTTTGGTGGTGGCGACGGCGTTGACCTTGCTGTTCCTGCCGGCGCTGTATGCGACCTGTTTCCGGGTTAAGAAGCCCGTAGAAGCGGTAGCGCTGCGCACATAGAAGATACCGTCGTCCCCGCGCCGAGTGCCGCCTTGGCGCGGGAACGACGGGTTACTTAATTAAGCCGCCACATGCGCCCGCACCGCGTGCGCATGTTTTTCCCACACCCGGCTCTTCCACCTCGCATACATCGCCAGCCCGCGCACCCATTCGTCGCAGGTGAACGCGATCCACACCCCAATCAATCCCCAGCCTAGATGCAGGCCCAGCAGCCATGCCAGCGGCACCGCCACGCCCCACATCGAGCACGCGCCCATCAGCACCGGAAAACGCGCATCGCCCGTCGCCCGCAGTGAATTGATGACCACCAGGTTAAACGTGCGCCCCGGTTCCAGCAGCAGACTGATGCGCAGCAGCACGGCGCCGCCGGCGACAATCGCCGGGTCCTTGCTAAAAAAGCCCAGCAGCCACGGCGCCAGCAACACCACCGCGCAGGTAGTCACCACCGTCACCCCCAAGCCCACGCGCAGGCTGCGCAGCAACTGGCGGTAGGCTTCATCGAATTCGCCCGCGCCAACCATGTGCCCGATCATGATCTCGGTACTGATGCCGATCGAAATGCCCAGCATCATCATGATCATCGATAGCTGGATCGCATACGAGAACGTGGCCAGCTGGACCACGCCCATTTGCCCGACAAAATACGTAATCACCATGAAGCTCGCCTGCCAGCACAAGTTCTCGCCGGCGGCCGGCAAGCCGATCTTGAGGATGCGCGCCAGCGTCTCGCGCGACAGGTTCAGCAGCCACGACAGGCGCACGCCCAGCTTGAGCTGGCGCCGCACCAGCCACGCCAGCGCCACGCAGGCCACCGCGCGGCTGATGACGGTCGACAGCGCCGCGCCGATCACGCCCATCTTGGGTGCGCCCAGCAGGCCGAAAATCAGCACCACATTCAGGATCAGATTGAGCACGTTCATGCCGATGGCGACGAACATGGCTTCGCGCGTGTGCCCATGCGCGCGCAGCACCGAGCCGAACGCGATATTGATCGATTCGAGAAACAGCGTGCCGCCCATCAGCGCGAGGAAGGGCTGGGCGTAGGGCATCAGTTGCGGCGGCAGGTGCAGCAGGCGCAGCATGTCGGCCGAAAACGCCCAGATCGCCAGGCTGACCACCATCCCGAGCCAGAAGTTGATCCCCACCGCCGTCGCCGCCACGCGCTGCGCGCCCGCATGGTCGCCCGCGCCAAGGTAGTGGGTGAGCACGACCGCGCTGCCGATGCCGACAAACGAAAACAGGATCACGCAAAAGCCGACGATCTGGTTGGCCACCGCCAGCCCCGCCACGGCCGAGTCGCCCAGGTGGCTGACCATGAAGGTATCGACGATCCCCGGCAGGATATGCGAGAGTTGCTCGACGAAGATAGGCCACGTCATGGCGAATAAACTCGCCTGGCGGACTTTGTTAATGTGATTGGAAGACATGCGGAGGTATTTCTCTAAAGGACTGAAAACGTTTCCAAATTATACGCCGCCTGAGTCCGTTTCAAAAAACGCCCTATGTGGTCAGAAAATCCAGTAAAATACCGGGTTGAAGTTGTAGCCCCTAACAAAGGCAGTGCAGGGCGGCCGGTTTCACTGTCGGGCGCCCTTTGTTTTTTCAGATGGAAAGGTGCATTCTCTCGCCGATGATGGCGGTCAATGCGATCCCGCGAGGATGGCGAAATTGGTAGACGCACCAGGTTTAGGTCCTGACGCCAGCAATGGTGTGGGGGTTCGAGTCCCCCTCCTCGCACCACGAGTTTAATACTATTTTTTGGACGATTTTTACAATGGCAACTGCAGTCGAAACCCTGGGTAAACTCGAACGTCGCTTGACGATCTCTTTTCCGCTGACTGACGTCCGTACGGAAGTGGAAAAGCGCCTGAAACAGCAGGCCAAAACGGCCAAGGCACCTGGCTTCCGTCCAGGCAAAGTTCCACTGAAAATGGTCGCGCAGCAATATGGCTACCAGATCGAATCGGACGTGCTGAACGATAAAGTCGGCCGCGCCTTCAATGAAGCCGCCAACGAGAACCAGCTGCGCGTTGCCGGTTTCCCAAAAATCGAACCAAAGGAAGAGTCCGCTGAAGGCGTGCTGTCGTTCGACGCCACCTTCGAGGTCTATCCTGAAGTCGTCGTCGGCGACCTGTCGGGCGTCGAGATCGACACCGTGAAAGCCGACGTGTCGGACGCGGAAATCGAAAAGACCATTGAAATCCTGCGCAAACAGCGCGTGCATTACCACACCAAGGGTGAAGCCGGCGAACACGGCGACGGCGGCGAGCCGATCGCAGCCAATGGCGACCGCGTGACGGTCGACTTTGTCGGCGTGATCGATGGCGTTGAATTCCCAGGCGGCAAAGCTGAAGACTATGCATTCGTGCTCGGCGAAGGCCGCATGTTGCCGGAATTCGAAGCAGCCACCGTTGGCCTCAAGGTCGGCGAAGCAAAAACCTTCCCGTTGGCCTTCCCGGCCGACTACCACGGTGCTGACGTGGCCGGCAAAACCGCCGACTTCACCATCACCCTGAAAAAGCTGGAATGGGCGCACCTGCCGGCAGTCGATGCCGAGTTCGCCAAATCGCTGGGCATGGAAGATGGCGACCTGGAAAAAATGCGCGCTGACATCAAGATCAACCTGGAACGCGAAGTCGCGGGCCGCGTCAAGGCACGCAACAAGGAAGCCGTGATGGATGCCCTGGTCAAGGTCACCGAGATGGAAGTCCCTAAAGTCATGATCGCCCAGGACGCCGAGCGCCTGGCCGAGATGACCCGCCAGGACATGGCGCAGCGTGGCATGGATGTCAAGGATATGCCATTCCCGCAAGAACTGTTCGCCACCAAGGCCGAGCGCCGCGTGCGCCTGGGCCTGATCCTGTCGCAACTGGTTGGCGACAACAAGCTGCAGGCAACGCCTGAGCAGGTCAAGGCGCAGATCGAAGATTTCGCCCAAAGCTACGAAGATCCGCGTGAAGTACTCAAGTACTACTACAGCGATCGTCGCCGCCTGTCGGAAGTCGAAGCTCTTGTATTGGAAGAAAACGTCGTTAACTATGTACTCGGTATCGCGAAAGTCACGGCCAAGGCCGTTGCATTCGACGAGTTGATGGGAAGCAACGCACAAGCTTAAAGCTTGCTTTAGGCTGCTTACAAAGGAAGAGACAGGTATGAATCATAATCCGGCATTGGATACACAAGCACTCGGCCTCATTCCGATGGTCGTGGAGCAAAGCGGCCGCGGCGAGCGCTCGTACGATATTTACTCGCGCCTGCTCAAGGAACGCGTAATTTTCATGGTCGGGCCGGTGCATGACCAGATGGCCAACCTGATCGTGGCCCAGCTGCTGTTCCTTGAGAGCGAGAATCCGGACAAGGATATTTCGCTCTACATCAACTCGCCTGGCGGATCGGTCTCGGCCGGCCTGGCGATCTTCGATACGATGAACTTCATCAAGCCGGACGTGTCGACCCTGTGCACCGGGATGGCCGCATCGATGGGCGCTTTCCTGCTGGCCGCTGGCGCCAAGGGCAAGCGTTTCTCGCTGCCGAACTCGCGCATCATGATTCACCAGCCGTCGGGTGGCTCGCAAGGGCAGGCCTCGGACATCGAAATCCAGGCCAAGGAAATCCTCTACCTGCGTGAGCGTCTGAACCACATCCTGGCCGAACGTACGGGCAAGACGATGGAACAGATCCACAAGGATACCGACCGCGATCGTTTCATGTCCGGCGACGAAGCTGCGGAATATGGTCTGATCGACAAAGTCCTTGCGAAGCGCGAATAAAGTCATAGCGCGGGCCGCGCGACCAGTTGCACCGACGGCGCCAGGCGGACCTTGAGAAAGCGTAGCGAGCGGTGCAAGTGTTGTTCGAGAAGCGCAGCCGTACACACGTACGGCGAGCATCGCAGGACGACAATTGCGCCGCGTAGTAGCTTTATCAAGGTTCGCCTCAGGTGTTGCTCAAAAAACGCCCGTGCGCTACAACGTTCGGGCGTTTCGTTTTTATTTCGGGTAGCATGCTGTTAGCGCGCCTCCTTGTTGCGCGTCGGTTCGCGTTACATTTATAGCAATTCAATAGAAACCTGCCCCATGTCAGACAAAAAATCCTCCAGCGGCGAAAAACTCCTCTACTGCTCGTTCTGCGGCAAGAGCCAGCACGAGGTGAAGAAACTCATCGCAGGTCCATCCGTCTTCATTTGCGACGAGTGCATCGACCTGTGTAACGACATCATCCGCGACGAGACCTCGAACGTGGAAACGGTGGCCGGCGCCAAGTCCGACCTGCCGACTCCGAACGAGATCAAGGAATTGCTGGATCAGTACGTGATCGGCCAGCAAACCGCCAAGCGCATCCTGTCCGTTGCGGTGTACAACCACTACAAGCGTCTCAAGCACCTGGGCAAGAAGGATGAAGTCGAACTGGCAAAGAGCAACATCTTGCTGGTCGGTCCTACCGGTTCGGGCAAGACCCTGCTGGCCCAGACCCTGGCGCGCATGCTCAATGTGCCCTTCGTGATCGCCGACGCCACCACCCTGACCGAAGCCGGTTATGTGGGCGAAGACGTGGAGAACATCATCCAGAAGCTGCTGCAAAGCTGCAATTACGAAGTCGACAAGGCCCAGCGCGGCATCGTCTACATCGATGAAATCGACAAGATTTCGCGCAAATCGGACAATCCCTCGATTACCCGCGATGTGTCCGGCGAAGGCGTGCAGCAAGCCTTGCTGAAACTGATCGAAGGCACCATGGCATCGGTACCGCCACAAGGCGGGCGCAAGCATCCGAACCAGGATTTCGTCCAGGTCGATACGACCAACATCATGTTCATCTGCGGCGGCGCCTTCGACGGCCTGGTCAAGATCATCCAGAACCGTTCCGAAAAGAGCGGGATCGGCTTCTCGGCCAGCGTCAAGAGCGAATCGCAGCGCGCCAGCGCCGACGTGCTGCTCGAAGCCGAACCGGAAGACTTGATCAAGTTCGGCCTGATTCCCGAGCTGGTGGGCCGCCTGCCGGTGGTTGCCGCCTTGTCGGAACTGACCGAGGAAGCGCTGATCCAGATCCTGATCGAGCCGAAGAATGCCTTGATCAAACAGTATTCCAAGCTGCTGGAAATGGAAGGTGCGGAACTGGAAATCCGTCCGGCCGCCTTGCACGCCATTGCCCGCAAGGCACTGGCACGCAAGACCGGTGCGCGCGGTTTGCGTTCCATTCTTGAACATGCATTGCTCGATGTGATGTACGAATTGCCGAATCAGCAGAATGTCATCAAGGTCGTGATCGATGAAAATTCGATCACGAACGGTGCCAAACCTTTACTGATTTACAGCGAAAGCGCGAAAGCGTCGGGCGAAAACTGAAATTCTGCGCTTCGAAAGCAACAAAAGCATTGATTCCTGAATTCTTGGCGGTACAATTTACCTCAATAAAAGAATCAGGCTTCACTCGAAAAGCCACTCGCAGCGCAAGCGCTGCGCGGTGGCTTTTTTATTTGACGCTGCGATAAAATTTTTTTAGATTATTCCGGTTGTATTTGAATCAAGTTGATGAATTGTTCAAATAACTTGTAGAAATATTTTATCCGCCGGTCTTGTGTTTTGGCAGTCAGTGCCAACATCGTAAACACGCTTTCTATAAGGTATGCCATGACAACTTCCAAATTAACCGAGCAAACGACGCTGCCCTTACTGCCGTTGCGCGACGTGGTCGTCTTCCCGCATATGGTGATCCCACTGTTCGTCGGCCGTCCGAAATCCATCAAGGCGCTGGAAGCAGCCATGGAGCAGGGCAAGAGCATCATGCTGGCCGCCCAGAAGGCTGCCGCCAAGGATGAGCCGTCCGCGTCCGACATCTACGAGATCGGTTGCGTGGCTAACATCCTGCAAATGCTCAAGCTGCCCGACGGCACCGTCAAGGTGCTGGTCGAAGGCGCCCAGCGTGCACGCATCAACCACATCAGCGATGCGCCGACCCATTTCATCGCCGACCTGACTCCGCTCAATTCGGAAATCGGCGACGATTCCGAAGTCGAGGCGATGCGCCGCGCGATCGTCCAGCAGTTCGACCAGTACGTCAAACTCAACAAAAAAATTCCACCTGAAATCCTCGCTTCGCTGGCAGGGATCGACGACGCCGGCCGCCTGGCCGATACGGTCGCCGCCCACCTGCCGCTCAAGCTTGAGCAAAAGCAGGTGATCCTGGAAATCTTCAACGTCGCCAAGCGTCTTGAGCACCTGCTCGGCCAGCTCGAAGGCGAGCTCGACATCCTGCAAGTGGAAAAGCGCATCCGCGGCCGCGTCAAGCGCCAGATGGAAAAATCGCAGCGCGAGTACTATCTGAACGAACAGGTCAAGGCGATCCAGAAGGAACTGGGCGAGGGCGAAGATGGCGCCGATATCGATGAACTCGAGAAAAAAGTCATCGCCGCCAAGATGCCGAAGGAAGCGCTGGACAAGGCGACCAACGAACTCAAGAAGCTCAAGCTGATGTCGCCGATGTCGGCCGAAGCCACTGTCGTGCGTAACTACATCGATACCCTGGTCAACCTGCCGTGGAAGAAAAAGTCCAAGGTCAATAACGATCTGTCGAATGCCGAAAAAGTGCTCGAAGGCGATCACTATGGCCTGGACAAGGTCAAAGAACGCATTCTGGAATACCTCGCGGTCCAGCAACGCGTCGACAAGCTGAAAGCGCCGATCCTGTGTTTCGTCGGTCCTCCGGGCGTGGGCAAGACCTCGCTGGGCCAATCGATCGCCAAGGCCACCAACCGCAAGTTCGTGCGCATGGCGCTCGGCGGCGTGCGCGACGAAGCCGAGATCCGCGGCCACCGCCGCACGTATATCGGTTCGATGCCGGGCAAGGTGCTGCAATCGCTGGCGAAAGTCGGCGTGCGCAACCCGCTGTTCCTGCTCGATGAAATCGACAAGATGGGTGCCGACTTCCGTGGCGATCCATCGTCGGCCCTGCTCGAAGTGCTGGACCCGGAACAGAATCACACGTTCTCGGACCACTACATCGAAGTCGACTTCGATCTGTCGGACGTGATGTTCGTGGCGACCTCGAATTCCTTCAACATTCCGCCGGCGCTGCTCGACCGCATGGAAGTGATTCGCCTGTCCGGTTACACGGAAGATGAAAAGACCAGCATCGCCCAGCGTTACCTGCTGCCGAAGCAGGTCAAGGCGAATGGCTTGAAGGAAGAAGAAATCGCCGTGGCCGAAAGCGCGATCCGCGACATCATCCGTTACTACACGCGGGAAGCCGGCGTGCGTTCGCTCGAACGCGAAATCTCGAAGATCTGCCGCAAGGTCGTCAAGATGCTGCTGTTGAAAAAGGCCGATAAAAAGGTCACGGTCAACGGCAAGAACATCGACAAGTTCCTGGGCGTGCGCCGTTACGATTTCGGCGTGGCCGAGAAAGAGAACCAGATCGGCCAGGTGGTCGGCCTTGCATGGACCGAAGTGGGCGGCGATCTCTTGACCATCGAGGCGGTGCAAATGCCGGGCAAGGGCGGCGTGATACGCACCGGTACCCTGGGCGACGTGATGAAGGAATCGATCGAAGCGGCGCGCACCGTGGTGCGTTCGCGCGCCAATCGCCTGGGCATCAAGAATGACGTGTTTGAAAAAGCCGACATTCACATTCACGTGCCGGAAGGCGCGACCCCGAAAGACGGTCCATCGGCCGGTATTGCGATGACCACCGCGCTGGTGTCGGTATTTACCGGCATTCCGGTACGGGCCGACGTGGCGATGACGGGCGAGATCACGCTGCGCGGCGAAGTGCTGCCGATCGGCGGCCTGAAAGAAAAGCTGCTGGCGGCGCATCGCGGCGGCATCAAGACGGTGCTCATTCCCGAGCAGAACGTCAAGGACCTGGCCGACATTCCGGACAACGTGAAGAACAAGCTCGAAATCGTTCCGGTGCGCTGGATCGACAAGGTGCTAGAAATCGCGCTGGAACGCATGCCGGCGCCGATAGTGGAAGTGCCGGCGGTCGCCGCCGTGGCGGCCACGCCGCCGGTCGATGGCGCGGCTCCGCAAACGGACGTCGTCAAGCACTAAACCGCTCGTATCGCAGTACCCAAGCAAGCGTCTTCGGACGCTTGTTTCTTTTCCGCCTGGCAGGCGGCTTGGTATTTGGCTTGACAGGCAGAGGGACGGCTTGTTTAATACGCGCTGCGGATTTCTTTTCGCCGCACATCTTATGTAACGGGGCACAAGTGAACAAAACAGAATTGATCGAAGAAATCGCGAAGTCGGCGGACATTACCAAGGCCTCGGCCACGCGCGCGCTCGACGCCATGATCGAAGCGGTCACGGCCAGCCTGCAGAAGAACGATAGCGTGACCCTGGTCGGCTTCGGTACCTTCTCGGTGGGCGAGCGCGCCGCGCGTACCGGCCGCAATCCGCGCACCAAGGAAGCGATCAAGATCGCGGCGGCGAAGGTTCCTAAATTTAAAGCTGGTAAAGCGCTGAAAGATGCAGTAAACTAATGTCCTTCGGTGAGGTGACAATCACCGGAAAATGTCCAGAGGCACTTGGTGACACAGGTGTACTGACGGGGGTTTAGCTCAGTTGGTAGAGCAGCGCCCTTACAAGGCGCGGGTCGGGAGTTCGAGCCTCTCAGCCCCCACCACAGCCTGGCATGCAGTACCAGTATTTTTTACGGAGTGGTAGTTCAGTTGGTTAGAATGCCGGCCTGTCACGTCGGAGGTCGCGGGTTCGAGTCCCGTCCGCTCCGCCAGCATATAGCAGTACGATGGTGTGTTCCCTGAACGGGGAGCGCGCCGGGAATCAGGAGTCGCCCGCACGGGATTCCACGGCTGGTTCAACGCAGCCGGGTCCTGGCAGTCCTGTCAATAGAGAAGAGGCGAACGAGAGTTCGCCTTTTTTTTTGTGTGTGCGTCTCGATCGCATTAATCGCAGTTTTATTCATCCCGAATTGGCAAACCATGTTTGAATTTATTCGTAATCACAGGCGCTGGATCCAGATTGTGCTGGGCGTGCTGGTCGCCGCGTTCGTGGTCGGCAGTATCGTGAGCAGTACTTCTGGCGGCGGCGACACCTCGGTTGAAGTGGCCACGGTCGACGGCAAGAAAATCACGCAGCCCGAATGGGAAGACGCCCAGCGCAAGCAGGTCGACCGCTATCGCGCCGCGATGGGAGCGCAGTTCGACCAGAAGCGCTTCGAGACGCCTGAATTCAAGCGCGAAATCCTCAACAACCTGGTCGCGCAGCGCGCCGTGGAAGCTGAAATCGCACGCAACCACCTGACCGTGGGCGACGATGTGCTGATCAACACGATCCAGCAGGATGAGACGTTCAAGACCAACGGCAAATTCGACGTGGAAGTGTACCGCGCCGCACTGGCCAACGCGCGCATGACCGCCGACCAGTACGAGGCCAGCCTGCGCAGCAATTTCGCCTTGCAGCAGCTGACCGGCACCGTGCAGGAAACCTCGTTCGTGCCGCGCGCTGTTGCCGCGCGCCTGTCCGATACCTTCGACCAGGAACGTGAAGTCCAGGAACTGCTGTTCTCGTCCAAGGAGCAGCAAGCCCAGGTCAAGGTCACCGACGAGATGGTCAAGGCTTTCTACGACAAGAACGCCGCCCTGTTCCAGATCCCGGAAAAGGTCAAGATCGAATACGTCGTGTTCGACGCAGCTGCGGTCGAGGGCCTGGTCAGCGTGACCGACGCCGAAGTGGCCGATTTCTACAAGGGTAATCTGAAGCGCTACACCACGCCGGAAGAGCGTCGTTACAGCCACATCATGTTCACCGCCGCCAAAGCCGCGAGCGCCGCCGACAAGGCCGCCGCCAAAGCCAAGGCCGAGGCCGTGCTGGCCGAGCTGCGCAAGGCGCCGGACACCTTTGCGGCAGTCGCCAAAGCCAAGTCGCAGGACGTGGCAACGGCCGAGCAGGGCGGCGAGCTGGGCGAAGCGAAGAAGGGCGAGTTCCTCAGCGCCGCGCTGGAGCCGGCCGTGTACAAGCTCAAGCAGGGCGAAATCAGCGACGTGGTGGAATCGGAATTCGGTTACCACATCCTGACCGTGACCAAGCTGGTTCCAGAAACCGTCAAGCCGTTCGACGAAGTCAAGGATGCGATCACTGCCGAAGTCAAGAAGCCGAAGATGTCGAAGAAGTATTCGGAACTGGCGCAAACCTTCAGCGAGACCGTGTACGACCAGTCCGATAGCCTGAAACCGGCTGCGGACAAGCTCAAGCTGAAGATTGAAACGCTCGACCACGTCACGCGCACGCCGAATCCGGCGCTGGGCAAGTCGCCGTTGAATAGCGTCAAGCTCCTGAACGCGGTGTTCTCGGACAGCGTTCTCAAGAACAAGCACAATACCGATGCCATCGAAGTCCTGCCAAGCACGCTGGTCGCTGCCCGGGTAGTGGACTTCAAGCCGGCGACCTTGCGCCCACTGGCCGAAGTCAGCGACGTCATCCGTGTGCGCGTGGCCGAGCAGGAAGCTGCCAGCCTGGCCAAGAAAGCCGGCGAAGCCAAGATTGCGGCCGCCAAGGCCAATGGCGACGCTACCGGTTTTGGCGACACCAAGGTGGTCAGCCGCGCCGCGCCGACGGGCATCAACCCGACCGCGCTGCCAGCCGTGCTCAAGGCCGATACGAGCAAGCTGCCAGCCTATGTGGGCGTGGACCTGCCGGGTATCGGCTATGGCGTCTATCGCATCGGCAAAGTCGCGCAAGCGGCCAAACCGGACCTGGCACGCCGCGCATCGGAACAGCAGGACATCGCCCAGCGCGTTGGACAGGCTGAGATGCACGGTTACATCGATGCACTCAAGGAAAAAGCCAAGGCCAAGGTGACGGCGAAAATCGACGTTGCCACAGCCGATACGAAAACTGCGCCTGCGGTGAAGTAATCGTAGTTCAGGCAGCTAAAAACCCGGTCGCTCGCGCTGCCGGGTTTTTTTTTCGCCTTCGGGAAAGATGGCGGGCTGGTTGGCCCGATACAAACAGGCAGCAGAATAAGACGAGAAGGTCACGCCCACACCGTACTCCCATGTTATCGGAGAGATTTTTTAACCGGCAGCATGGATGCGCTTATGTGAAACGCATCTGCGGGTCTGCCTGACTATTGGTGGTGCCGGGAAGTAAGTTGCGGCGCCAGCGGGCAGCAGGGATGCGGCCCACACGAGCAACGGGTTATTCAAGATACTGAAGGCGCACCAGGCTTGGCATACCGAGCCAGGCGGAGGCGTCAGCACCGATCCGTCAGCGCGTGTTTCCCTCGGCGGGAGCGTGCCTTTTACCGTAGAGCCGGACCAGCGCACATTCTCCTATAGCCAGAGGCACTAAAAACATGGCCAGCGGCAATAACCTGGCAAATTGTTCATATGCTGGAGCCCCAGACTGTTCGAACTTGAAGTAGAGAAACATGAAGTTGCCTGTAACGAGTGCGCACAGCGACCAGAAGATCCCCACCGCAATGCCGAGCAGGACGATGCGCGATTTCGATGCCCGTGCACACTGAAGTGCAAGCGCAAAACCGCTGACGGCCTTCACTGCAATCGTCGGCAATATGCTGGAAATTGGCTCGAATATATTGACCGACTTCGCAAACCACACCTCGTTGATATAAAGATCCCAGCCCTGCAAGATAATCGTGCCAAGTAACGGGAGTGCCACGAAAATGGCAACGCCACGCAGGCGAATGGCGAACGGAGTCCGTTGTTCGTCGCGGAAAAGGGTAGCAGGGGGGCGATAGGGAGAATTCAAGGTGTTTCCGGGAGCATGTGCAAGCGATAATATTCAGCATAACCGATTAACACGAAATTTGTGGAATTCTCACGCAGGCAAGATTATTTATCTGGAGTGCCGTACATGTTATTTGAATGTGAAAAATTTGAAACATCCTTGCGAAAACCGGCCGGGTGGAACGATCATGTCTACCAATATTGCGAATTTATCGGGATGGATACCGAAGGCGGCAGCATTGATTCCGTGTTTATCGGCTGCACCATCGAGCAATGCAGCTGGTACTGGGGACTGTTTAATTGCGCCCTGTTCGTCAACGTCAAATTCAGGAACTGTACATTTCGCGGCACCAGCTTTAGAGGATGCAAGTTCATCGAGTGCGAGTTCGTGGATTGCCATTTTGTGAAAGATAATCTGGACGGCTTGTGCTTCTTCAACGACATCGCCTGGTATGAATGCACGCAAACCCGTTGCCCGGGTCTTGAAGAAGAGTTTCACAGCAGGCCGCCGAGATCGGGGCGTCCTGTGGCAAAATACCCGAAAGGACGAGCCTAAGCAGCAGGCTGATGCGGTCCGATTCAAGGAAACAGATGCAGAAATTGATGTCGGAATTGACAAGGCTATACCTGCCCGAAGCTAGCTTGTCCCCAGAAACGCTGGCGCAGCGCCGGCTGGGACTATCCTCCCTGGCGGTCGATCTGGTGGACGGCAACGGCCAGACGCGCGCCATCGTCATCGCTTTCCGTAAAACCTCCGGTGCCGAAGAAGCGCAGCATTGGACCCGCCTGTGCACGGTGGCCAATGCCTTGCAGGCCGAGCTTGGCTTTCCCGCGCCGGCGGTCAGTATTTCCGGTGCCAATGGTTACTACCTGTGGATGTCGCTGGACACGCCCACGCCAGTGGCCCGGGTGCAAAGGTTTCTGGAATTGATCCGCAAGGCTTACACGCCGGACATGGAGGTGCTTCCGGACGCAGCCAGCGCCCCGGTGGAATTACCGCCTTGCCTCGACCTGCACAGCGGCAAGTGGGCCGCATTCATCGATCCGGGCCTGGGCGCTTCCTTCGCCGACGAGTCCGGGCTGGAAATGCCGCCGCCGCTGGCAGGCCAGGGCGCGCTGCTTGAACGTCTGGAGCGCATCAGCGCCAAACAGTTCCAGCACGCCTT
Source organism: Massilia frigida (assembly GCF_011682175.1). GTDB lineage: Bacteria > Pseudomonadota > Gammaproteobacteria > Burkholderiales > Burkholderiaceae_D > Telluria_A > Telluria_A frigida. The sequence goes on along the minus strand of NZ_WHJG01000011.1, from coordinate 70,117 downwards.
CGACGTGCTCGAACAAGCCCATGGCGCGCCCGCCACGGCCAGCGTGCCCGCACGCGCTGCTGCTGCGAGTACCGATGGCTTGCTGTTGCGGGACGCCACCCTGGAAGATATCGTGCGTTTCCTGCATTCAAAAAACATCGAACCGACGTTCCGGCATCTCATTTCTTGAATAAAAGAACAAGGCAAGCGTCGAGCCTTGGCTGATTCGGCACGAATGCTTCCATGGCGAACCTGCCCATGCCTGGGTCAGGCGACAGCTTGTCGACATCGTTGCATCGTTCAATACAGTCGGGTAAGTGCCGCCGACTTCATCCAAGGGCGTTTTGCGAGAACGCTTACGGGCGTCGCCAGGATCAGCAATCCCAGCGTTCAGCTCCAGTCAGCGTCGTCCAGCACCTCAAGCGACAATTGCTCGCACAGCAGTGCAAATTCATCCTTCGCATCGGCCCGCACCAATAGAGCGTTCCAGTTGTCGTCCTCGTCGTCGTTCAGGACGAATAACTGCTGGCCTTGCCCGACCGACCACGCCTGCAACGCCGACAGGATCTTGCTGATGCGGGCCGGCCCTTCCGGCGGAGGCGGTGGCGGCCTGAACGCGGGCAGGCCGCGCGCGGCGCACATCGCCACCACATGGTCGGCCAAGGTCGCATCGTCCTTGAGGTCGGCCTGGGCGCCGTAGCCTAGCCCTGCCAGGACCTCCATTGCGCTGCACAGGGACGGCATGCTCTTGCGCTTTTTCAGCCCTTTGTGCGCTTTGGCGACGATCTCCGGCTGTTCGTTGCATGCCAGTTCCATCCAGCGTACGTAGGCCTCGGCAGGCTTGAGCGCATAGATTTTTTTCGGCTGACGATGCGGCGCCGGCGGAATCTCCGGCCCGGCGCCCACACCCGTGCCGCGCCACGCATCGCGCTTGCCGCGCACGTGTTCGCGGTAGTAGTCCACCAGTTCGCGCGGATAGTAGGGCAGGTCGCGGAAGGCGCTGTCGTCGGCATCGTAGGCACACACCGCCAGCGCGATCTCGAACGGAAAATCTTCGAAGATATGTTTGCCTTCGGCCGGCACCTCTCGGTAGCCGGATTGCTTCATCAGTTTTGGCCACTGGCGCATGCACGCTTCCAGTGCGCGCGTGCGTCCAGGTTCATCCAGCAGCAGCGCGTCAATGACCGCTTCTTCTTTCGCCTCCGACAACTTTGGATTGTATTTCTTGGCGTAGGCCGTCGATGGAACAAACGCCTTGAGCAGCATGTCAAATAATACCGGGCCATCCTCGCGCGTAAACCAGGTGTCGGCATGTGCCAGTTCGGTGCCGTCATCGTCGAAGCAGACGAAGGCAAACAGCCACAGCAAGGCCCACGGTTCGCCGGAATCGAGCAGCACGTCGTGTTCCGGGAACAGGATCTTGCTGTCTTCCTGCGTTTTACGCAGGGTGGGCAGCATCTCTTCCAGGAACCAGGCACGGACGCTGCCCAGCGTGTCGCCCCGGGCAAAGCGGAACAGCAGGCATTTTTGCTGATAGCGCGGAATGGTCAGCAGGTTGTACTGGTTGTACGGGTCTTCCGGCTTTTCCACATAGCGGCGCAATGGTGACGCGACACTACTGTCGGCATTGTTGACGTGGTAATCCATCTCGGCAGGCGTGCTGCTCAGGTTGCGCGGTGTCGTCATAGGTCAAAAAGTCAAGGGTTGCTCATGCGGCGTGCAAGCGATGCGCCGCAGCCAGGAAATCGGTCTCGCCAATATCATCGAGCTGCACCACCTCGGCCTTGCCGACCTGGATAAAATTGCGGTCGATCGAGCGCAGGTAAGCCGGATCGTAATGCGCGGCCAGCAATTCGTCCACCAGCACCGGCATCTGCCCGCCGCTGGCCAGCGCGTGCCAGCTGTCAATCTTGTCGCGCCCGTGCAGTTGCGTCAGGCAGTCGAGCTGGGTATTGAGCGTGTCCGGGCTCTCGGTGAAATGCTGGTAGTCTTCCATCAGCAGGCGCACCCGGTTCGGCCGCGACAACATCAGGGACACGCACGGCGACTGGCGCATCTTGTTCATCAGCGCGTCCGGCACGCGTAACTGGCCGACCTTCTTGCTTTCCGATTCCACGAACACGGGCCGCGCCGGATCGAAGCGCCGCATCTTTTCCCAGATCAGGGTCTCGAACATCTTTTGCGACGGCTGCGCCTGGCTCGGCAGGTTGCCCAGCACAGACCCGCGGTGCGCGGCCAGCTGTTCCAGGTCCAGCACCTGCGCGCCAATCGAATCGAGCACCTGCAGCAGGCGGCTCTTGCCGCTGCCGGTGGTGCCGCAAATGACCTTCAAGTCGGGCAGCGGCGTTTCCAGCAGCGCCGCGCTGACGTGTGCGCGGTAAGCCTTGTAGCCGCCGTCGAGCTGCACCGCCGGCCAGCCGATTTTGGCCAGGATCAACGCCATCGAGCCGCTACGGTTGCCGCCGCGCCAGCAATACACCAGCGGGCGCCATTCCTTCGGCTTGTCTAGCCACAGCGTTTCGATATGGCGCGCGATGTTCTTGGCCACCAGTGCCGCGCCCACCTTCTTGGCCTCGAATGCGTTGATCTGCTTGTACATGGTGCCGACCCGCACGCGCTCCGGGTCGCTCAGCACCGGGCAGTTGATGGCGCCCGGAATATGGTCGAGCGCAAACTCGGACTCGCTGCGCGCGTCGATGATGCAGTCGAACTGGTCGAGCTGCGGCAGCAGGGAGGCAAAATTCTCAAGGGCGGGATATTTCATCGTGATTTCACCAGTGTATGGAACTGCGGCCAGATATTCGCCAGGATGGCCGGATGGGCTTGCGCGTTCGGATGCAGGCGGTCGGCCTGGAACAGCGCCGGCTTGTCGGCTACGCCGTCGAGCATGAACGGCACCAGCGGCGCCTTGTACTGGTTTGATAGCGATTTGTACATACCGAAGAAGCGCTCGGTGTAATCGCGCCCGTAGTTGGGCGGAATGCGCATGCCGACCAGCAGCACGCGCGCCTTGTTCTTTTGCGCCAGCTCGATCATGGTGCGCATATTCGCTTCGGCGGCCGGCACCGGCAGGCCGCGCAAGCCATCGTTGGCGCCCAGTTCGATGACCACGATGTCGGGCTTGTGCTGGGTGAGCAGGGCCGGCAGGCGCGCCCGTCCGCCGCTGGTGGTTTCGCCGCTGATGCTGGCGTTGACGATGGCGGCATCGATTTTTTCTGCCTTGAGTTTCTGTTCCATCAGCGCCACCCAGCCGGCGCCGCGGTTCAGTCCATACTCGGCGGACAGGCTGTCGCCCAGCACAAGCACGGTTTTTGGTGCAGAATAGGCGCTCGCCGAGGCGGCCATCATCAGCAGCCCGCAAACAGACCATTTTTTGAGATAAACAAGCATGCGTGACATTCCTGACTCTTCCAATCGTTACGTAAGTGACCATGCAAAGGCGGCGGCGGCGATCGAGGTGATCGGCCTGTCGAAACGGGTGGCCGACTCCAGCGGCGAGCTCACCATTCTGCACAGCGTGGATTTTACAGTGCAACCGGCCGAGACGCTCGCGATCGTGGGCGCGTCCGGTTCGGGCAAGTCGACCTTGCTCGGGCTGCTCGCCGGTCTCGACACGCCATCGTCCGGCAAGGTGATCCTGGCCGGAGACGATATCTTCGCGCTCGATGAAGATGGCCGCGCCAGCCTGCGCAAGGCCAAACTGGGCTTCGTGTTCCAGTCGTTCCAGCTGCTGGCGCACTTGAATGCGCTGGAAAACGTGATGCTGCCGATGGAATTGCGCGGTGAAAGCGATGCGAAGGAAAAGGCCGCGGCGATGCTGGGGCGGGTAGGGCTGTCGAGCCGCTTGAAGCATTATCCGAAATTCTTGTCGGGCGGCGAGCAGCAGCGCGTGGCCCTGGCGCGCGCGTTCGTCACCGAACCACCGCTGCTGTTCGCCGATGAGCCGACCGGCAGCCTCGATGCGGCCACCGGCGAGGCGGTGATTCAACTGATGTTCGAATTGAACCGTGAGCGGGGTTCGACCCTGGTGCTGGTCACGCACGATCCATCGATCGCGGCGCGCTGCGGACGCACGATTACGATTGCCGGGGGACGCCTGGTTTGAGTGTCGCGCTCATTTCCTCGCCACCGTCGTGCGTCGGCCTTCGTCGTTAGCTGTCGACGGCATCGACCTTACCATTGAGATACGAAAGAATGCCGCACCAGTCTGAATTCGTATACTGCAGCTTGGACCATGCGACCAGGCCGGAACCCAGCGCATAGATGGTGGAACTTCGTTTTTCCACAATGAAGCCGATCATGCCGATCCAGCCCTCTGGAATGAACCACCAGGAATCGCCTTCGATCGCATTGCCAAGATCGCACTCGAGCGGTCGCTTCAGGTAGGCAGTTAGCGCCGCAACGGCACGATCAAGCGAGGCCTGCGACTGCGGCCCTGCAGCGCCAAGCGCTCCATGAACAGCATGCTGCTGTAGCAGACGCACGTGGTTTTCAAGAAATTGACGCTCGATTTGAAGCACGCGCGCCGCGCAAACTTCGTGGTAGCCTCGTTTGCCGCAGATTTCGCAATTGCCCTCACCGAAAAGGCCGCATTCGTCCACCTGGTTTTTGTATCGCGTATCCATGTATCAGCCGCATCGACGAGTTGTAGAACAGGGGCGAATGCTAACACCCGCTACTCCCATCGAGCACTTCAAACGGCACCAGTTTGATTGGCGGCGCAAATTCTTCCCTGCATCCACACGCGCCCGTCGCTGCCTTGCAGCAGTGGTCCTGATCGTCGTTCGGTACGCATAATTGTTGGCCCTGCCCAACCACTCACGCCTACGGAGCGGACCGAATCTTGCGGATACGTGCCGGACCCACGCTGGAAAGACGGGACAGTGCGAGAGCAAGGGGCGGGGAGGTCATGCTACGGCTCCTGGCGCGCCAGCGCGTTGAGCACCGCGCGCGCCGCCACCGGCAACTCGCCCGCCGTCAATCCAATCGGCCCGCTCCCATGCGCCACGAGCCGGTCGGCCGCTGCGCCATGCACCCAGACCGCGCCCAGCGCCGCCTCCCACGTCTGCCACCCCTGCGCCAGCAAGCTGCCGCAGATCCCCGCCAGCACATCGCCGCTGCCCGCCGTGGCCAGTCCCGCGTTCCCGGTCGGATTGATCACCACCGCCCCAATGGCATTCGCAATCACGCTGCCCGACCCTTTCAGCACCACCACCGCGTTCAGGCGCGACGCCAGCTCGCGCGCCGCTGCCAGCCGGTCGCCCTGGACCACGGCGCTGGTCACGCCCAGCAAGCGCGCCGCCTCCAGCGGATGCGGCGTCAGGATCGTCTCCGCTCCGCGCTGCGCCAGCCGTCCCTGCAACTCCGGGCTGGCCGCGATCAGGTTGAGCGCATCGGCATCGAGCACCAGCGGTGCCGTGCCGTCGAGGGCCTTGGACAGCACCCGCATGGCGCTGGCCGAGTCGCCCATGCCGGGACCGATCACCAGCGTGGCGTCGCCGCCGTCGAAGTCCTGCGCGTTGCGCATCATGATCTCCGGCTGCGCGAAATCGACCGCCGCCACTGGGTCGATGGCCGCCACGAACACGCGCCCGGCGCCGCAATACAGCGCACCGCGCGCCGCCAGCAGGGGCGCGCCAGCCATGCCCTTTGCCCCGCCGATCACGGCCACGTCGCCAAAACTGCCTTTGTGGCTGTTATGCCGGCGTGGCGCGAGATGGCGCGCAAACAGCACCGCCTCGTTCAGTTGCGCCCCGGCGTGCGGGCGCTGGCCGGGATCGATGCCGAGCGGCGCTACCTGTACCTGGCCCGCGTAGTCGCGTCCTTCACAGGTATGCAAGCCTGGCTTGTCGCCGATGAAGGTGATCGTGCGCGTGGCGCGGATGGCGACGCCGTCCGGGCCGATCACGGCGCCGGTATCGGCATCGAGCCCGCTCGGCACGTCGAGCGCCAGCACCGGCCGCCCGAGCGCGTTGATGGTCTCGACCAGCGCCCGCATCTCGCCCGCGAGCGGACGTTCGAGGCCGATGCCGAACAAGCCATCGACGATCAGGCCCCAGTCGCGCCCGAGCGGCAGGGTGTCGACAAAGTGCGCCTTGCTGGCGCGCGCGCGGACCAGTGCCTGCGCCGTCTCCGCCGAGGGCGCCATTGCGCCGGGCAGATACAGCACCGTGACATCGGCATCCAGGTCGGTGTCGGCACCCGCCAGGTTGGCGGCGACTTCGAGCGCGTCGCCGCCATTATTGCCCGGACCGGCCAGCAGCAGCACCTTGCGCCCGGCCAGCATGTCGCGCGCGGCACTGGTGGCGGCTTCGCCGGCGCGCCGCATCAGCGTGCCGCCCGGCAGGGTCGCCGCCATGGTGTGTTCGATACTGCGGATTTCGGCCACGCTGTATAGTGATTTCATCATAACTCCGTTGCAAAGGCACTAATATTGTGCCGATTTCAATACGCTCAGCCTAAAATTCCGGTAAGGGCACTACAATATGTCCCATCCCAAACACATTTAAGGACGGCACATGGATTGGCAATTCTGGATCGATCGCGGCGGCACATTTACAGACATCGTGGCGCGTCAGCCCGACGGCAGCCTGGTGACCCATAAATTGTTGTCCGAGAATCCGGAGCAGTACAGCGACGCGGCCGTCGCCGGCATCCGTCACTTGCTTGGCCTGCAGGCCGGCGCGCCGATCCCGGTCGAGGCCATCGAGGCGGTCAAGATGGGCACTACCGTCGCCACCAACGCACTGCTCGAACGCAAAGGCGAGCGCACGGCGCTGGCCATCACGCGCGGCTTTCGCGACGCGCTGCGCATAGCGTATCAGAATCGCCCGAAATTGTTCGATCGTCATATCGTGCTGCCGGAACTGCTATGCAGCCATGTGGTAGAAATCGATGAACGCGTGGGCGCCCACGGCGATGTGCTTACGCCACTCGACGACGCCACCACCCGCGCCGCCCTGCAAACAGCCTATGACGATGGCGTGCGTTCGCTGGCGATTGTCTTCATGCACGGCTACCGCTACACCGCGCACGAAGCGGCGGCGGCGCGCATTGCCCGTGCCATCGGCTACACCCAGGTGTCGGTCTCGCACGAAGTGAGCCCGATGATGAAACTGGTCGCGCGCGGCGACACCACCGTCGTCGACGCCTATCTCTCGCCGATCCTGCGCCGCTACGTCGACCAGGTGGCCGCCGACATGCCCACCGTGAACCTGCAGTTCATGCAGTCGAACGGCGGCCTGACCGACGCGCGCGCCTTCCAGGGCAAGGACAGCATCCTGTCGGGTCCCGCCGGCGGCATCGTCGGCATGGCGCGCGCCAGCCAGTTGGCCGGCTTCGACAAGGTGATCGGCTTCGACATGGGCGGCACCTCGACCGACGTGTCGCACTTTTCGGGCGAATTCGAGCGCGTGTTCGAGACCCAGGTCGCCGGGGTGCGCATGCGCGCGCCGATGATGAGCATTCACACCGTGGCCGCCGGCGGCGGCTCGCTCCTGCATTTCGACGGCAGCCGCTATCGTGTCGGCCCGGACAGCGCCGGCGCCAATCCGGGGCCGGCCAGCTACCGGCGCGGCGGACCGCTCGCGGTCACCGACTGCAACGTCATGCTGGGCAAAATCCAGCCCGCCCATTTCCCGCGCCTGTTCGGTCCCGAGGCCAACCAGCCGCTCGACCCCGAACGCGTGCGCGCGCAGTTCCTCGCCCTGGCGCAGCAGATCGGCGCCGCCACCGGCGTGACGCCGGCGCCGGAGCAGGTGGCCGAAGGCTTCATCCAGATCGCGGTCGGGAACATGGCCAACGCGATCAAGCAGATCTCGGTGCAGCGCGGCCACGACGTGACCGAATACGCGCTCACCAGTTTCGGCGGCGCCGGCGGCCAGCACGCCTGCCTGGTGGCCGACGCCCTCGGCATGAAGACGGTGTTCGTGCACTCGCTGGCCGGCGTGCTGTCGGCCTACGGCATGGGCCTGGCCGACCAGCGCGCCATGCGCGAACGCGCGGTCGAACTGCGCCTGGCGGACACCACGCCCGATCTGCTGGCCGGTTATCTGCACGCCCTTGGCGACGGCCTGGCCAGCGAACTGACGCAGCAGGGCGTGGCCGCTTCCCGCATCCGCCTGGTGCGCCGCGTTCACCTGCGCTACGAAGGCACCGATTCGGCCATCATCGTCCTGTTCGATAATCCCGAGCGCATGAAGAACCAGTTCGAGGCCGCCTACAAGAAGCGCTTCTCGTTCCTGATGCCGTCCAAGGCGATGGTGGTCGAAGCGGTGTCGGTCGAAGCCATCGGCGCCTCCGACGCGCCGGCCGAGAACCTGGCGCTGCTGCCCACGCGCGAGGGGCCGCTCAAGGCGCGCGAAACGGTGCGCATGTTCGGCGCCGATTCGTGGCACAACACGGGCCTGTACAAGCGCGCCGACATGCGTCCGGGCGACGTGATCAAGGGTCCGGCCATCGTCGCCGAGGACAATGCCACTACCGTGGTGGAACTGGGCTGGCAGGCCAAGGTCACGCCGCACAACCACCTGGTGCTGACCCGGATCGAAGCGCTGCCCGCGCGGCGCGCCATCGGCACCACGGCCGACCCGGTGATGCTGGAGATCTTCAACAACCTGTTCATGTCGATCGCCGAGCAAATGGGACTGCGCCTGCAGAATACCGCGTACTCGGTCAACATCAAGGAGCGGCTGGACTTCAGCTGCGCGATTTTCGATGCCGCCGGCAACCTGATCGCCAATGCGCCGCACATGCCGGTGCATCTGGGCTCGATGGGCGAATCGATCAAGACCGTCATGACCGAGAACGCCGGCAAAATGCGCCCGGGCGACGTTTTCATGCTCAACGACCCGTATCACGGCGGCACCCACCTGCCCGACGTGACGGTCATTACGCCGGTATTCGACGAGGCGGGCGCCGCGATCCTGTTTTACGTCGGCTCGCGCGGCCACCACGCCGACATCGGCGGGACCACGCCAGGGTCGATGCCGCCGGACTCGGTGTTCATCGAACAGGAAGGCGTGTTGATCGATAACTTCAAGCTGGTTGACGGCGTCGATGGCTTGCTGCGCGACGCGGAAGCCCGCGCGCTGCTGTCCGGCGCGCGCTACCCGGCGCGCAATCCCGACCAGAACATGGCCGACCTGCGGGCCCAGGTGGCGGCCAACCAGAAGGGCGTGGACGAACTGCGCAAGATGGTCGCGCACTTCGGCCTGGCCGTCGTGCAGGCCTACATGGGCCACGTGCAGGACAACGCCGAGGAAGCGGTGCGGCGCGTGATCACGGCGCTCAAGGACGGCGACTTCACCACCGACCTCGATAACGGCGCCCGCATCCAGGTCGCCATCCGCGTCGACCAGGCCACGCGCAGCGCGACGATCGACTTCACCGGCACCTCGCCGCAACTGGCGAACAACTTCAACGCGCCGTCGGCGGTGTGCATGGCGGCGGTGCTGTACGTGTTCCGCACCCTGGTGGACGATGAAATTCCGCTCAATGCGGGTTGCCTGAAACCGCTGAAGGTGATCATTCCGCCGGGTTCGATGCTCAATCCTCACTATCCGGCATCGGTGGTGTCGGGCAACGTGGAAACGTCGACCTGCATCACCAACACGCTGTATGGCGCGCTCGGGGTCATGGCCGCCTCGCAGGGCACGATGAACAACTTCACCTTCGGGAACGCCAAGTACCAATACTACGAAACCATTTCGGGCGGTTCCGGTGCCGGCGAGGGCTACAACGGAACGGACGTGGTCCAGACCAATATGACCAATTCGCGCCTGACCGACCCGGAAATCCTGGAATTCCGCTTCCCGGTGCGGCTGGAAAGCTATGAAATCCGGCCCGGTTCGGGCGGGGAAGGGCGCTGGCACGGTGGTAACGGCGGGGTGCGCAAGGTGCGCTTCCTGGAGCCGATGACGGCGGCGATCCTGTCGAATAACCGCATCCATGCGCCATTCGGCATGGCTGGCGGCAGCCCTGGCGCGTGCGGCATCAACAGCGTGGTGCGGGCCGATGGCAGGATCGAGCTGCTCGCGCATATCGGCAAAACCGAGATGGCGGCAGGCGACCTGTTCGTGATCGAAACCCCGGGCGGAGGGGGATTTGGCGATTTGTGCTCCAAAAGTTTGTGATATTGGCTACACTTATGGATTGGTACACAATTTAGTGTCAGATCAATAAAGGTTGGATTTTGGAATCACATGAGCAAAAAGGCCCTGGGCGGGTAGAACCGAGCCTGTTGCCGGAAAACGAGCCGGCGCCGGTGGCGCCGCCAGCCCCCCCCGAGACGGCGCCGCCTGCATCGGCGCAGGCGGACCCTGACGGCCCGCCGGTGTTGTCGGGCATCGCGGCTCAGGAGCGAGTGCCCGCAGGCGGCTGGATCGGCGCGGCGGTGGCCTGGGGCGGCAGTGTGGCGGCCCTGGCGGCGCTGGTCGGCGCCGGCTTCTGGTTTTATTCGGAACGCAAGGTCGACGATGCCATGCATGCCTTGGCGATGAGCGCGAAGATCGAACCGGTGGCGCCGGCCGGGCCGGCATTCAAGGCGACACCACCGGCTGTGGTGCCCCTGACGGCTACCGAACCGCCGCCGGATAACACAGCGCCTCCGCCGGGCCGGATTACGCCCGCGCCGGAAGCGGTGCCTCCGCTGGTCGTCTTGCCGCCGGAGCCGGAAAAGCCAGGCGCGCCGGCGGTCAAAAAGCCGCTTGAGCCGGCACCCGCGCCAAAACCGGTGCCCGTGCCGAAGCCCGCGCATCCGCTCGCTGCCACCGTGGCGAAAAATGCGCATGCGGCCAAGCACGTGATCAAGGCCAGGACACCGGTGATTGCGGCGAAAAAGCCGGTGGCCCATCCTAAAGCGCCGGTCGCGCCGATCAAGCCAGGCGCGAAGAAGAGTGCAGCGCCGGTCGCGGCAAAAGCGGGCGCCAAGAAAAAGCCGGTCGCCGTGGCGCCGGTCAAACCTGGCGTCAAGCCCAAGGTAGCGCCCAAGCCAGTGGCCAAGCCGGCGCCAAAGGCCAAACCGGTCGCCAAGCATGAACCGGCGTTCAGGCTGCACACGCCGGCCACTGCCAAGCCATGCAAGAGCGGGGCGCTGGCGCGCGAGTGCTGAAGCCCGATCCGGCGGGGACGGCGGCGATCGAGGTCGATATCGCTCTGCTGCCCCCCGGATCATCGGGCGCGGCCCGGATTTGCGGGAAGCGTTGCTGTTTGCCGGATTGAGCCGAATCCAGGACAGTGGATGCTCGTGCCGGGTGCTCCTTGCCTGCCTGCCAATTCGATATGGATAGCGTCTCAATGATACTGTTGCGACTTACCGCGTCAATCCTGGCGTTCGCCGCCACAATGGGGCCCTGCGTGTCAGCCGACGCCGCGGCGCCCAGGCCGGAGCGGCGCATCGCGTCCAATGGCGAGTTGAATTGGTCCACTGATGGATATTGGCGCCATCGTTCAGTGAGGATGCCTGCAGGTCGACGGCCGTGCCGCTGTTGACGTTCAGCCGGCCGTAGTAAGCGCTGCCCATGTACCGGTCGCGCTGCAAGTTCCAGAACGATAGCCGGCCGGGTTTTTTCTGTTTGGCGAAATCGCCCAGGTTCTGGGCATCGGCCTGACGGAACACTTCGGTGGCGACATCGTTCACGCCGAACATCGGCGTAATCCCGATCATCGTCCACAACTGCGCGTCGGTGCGGCCCGTGAAAATGCCCTTGATCTGCTTGTAGGTCGAATTGGCGGCGCTGATGGCCAGGTCGCCCATGTTCTTGCCGGAGTCCAGCGCGCTGCCGGGAAGGCCGGCGGGATCGACCGGCAGGGTGAACGAGACCATCGGCATCAAACCTTGATAGTTCGCGATGGCGCCCGGAATGTCCAATTGGGTGACGCCCAAATCACGCAGGCGTGGCACGAAACGGAAATCAACGGTACGAGACAACGGCATCGCGGGCACTGGAGGCGATACTCCGTCTCTCACAGAAATAGCGCGTAGCAAAGATCTGGGAAAAATATTTTCAAGTGGCTGGAATAATTTGCCCGCAGATCCGTTCACCTCGATAACAGCACATTTTTTCCGACCGCCTGACCCAACATGGGAGAATTTTATGAAACAAGCCACCTTCGCCGCAACGCTCTTTATCGCCTCGATCGGCAGCGCCTTGGCCAGCCCGGTGAGCGATGCCGCACAGATTCATTTCACGGCCATTGGTGCTGGCGACAGGTCGATCATCATGCGTGGCTATGCTGACAACGCCCAACTGACTTGGGTCGGTGGTCCGCTTCACGGCATGTACGCCGGCGATGCAGCAATATTGGTCAACGAAACCTGGCAGCTCGATCCGACACCGGCCGCCGCAGCCTGTTGATCAGGCTCTTGCTCCCCAAATGACCGCCACCTCCGAGCCACACGACCAGCTGCTCGCCTGTATTCCCCGCCTGCGCCGTTACGCGCGCGCGCTGGTAGGCGATCGCGCCGGCGCCGACGACCTCGTCCAAGACACACTCGAGCGCGGGTGGGCGAGACTGCGGTCGTGGCAAAACGGTAGCGATATGCGTGCATGGTTGTTCAGTATCATGCACAACGTGCGTATCGACCAGATAAGGCGTCCTTCAGTTCCAACTCAATTGCTTAACGAGGATACGTTAATGCCTATAGCCCCCGGCAGTCCGGCCTCCGGCCTCGAGCTGCGCGACATGGAATCCGCCTTGCGTGGTCTGCCCGACGAACAGCGCGAAATACTGCTGCTGGTTGCGTTGGAAGAAATGAGTTACGACGACGTGGCGCAGACATTAAAGATCCCCATCGGCACCGTAATGTCGCGCCTCTCGCGTGCACGTGAAAAAATGCGTGCGAACATGGAAGGGCGGACCTGTGTTGCGCCATTGAAGGTGGTCAAATGAATACCCTGCCAATCACGGAAGCTGATCTGCACGCTTTTGTCGACGGCAAATTGCCAGCCGCGCGGGAGGCTGAAGTCGAGGCCTATCTCGCACAGCGCCACGATGAGGCAGAACGGCTACGCGCCTATGCCGCGCAGAACATGGAACTGCGCGCATTGTTCAATCCTGTGCTCGACGAAGCGCTGCCAAGCCGCTTGATCGCCCCGCAAAAGCACCCATGGCAGTGGCAGCGACTGGTGGCCGGTTTCGCCATCGCACTTGTCAGCGGCAGCGCTGGGTGGCTCTTGCACGGCCAAGATGCGGACCGCATCCAGTTCGCTCAGGGCGACGCGGTACGCGCCGGGCCGGCGCGGTACGCGTCCGGACTGGCTCACCAGGCAGCGATCGCTCATGTTGTCTACAGTCCGGAAGTAAAGCGCCCCGTGGAAATCGGTGCCGACCAGGAAGAACAGCTGGTGGCGTGGTTATCGAAACGGCTGGGCAGTTCGATTCGCCCACCCCGGCTCGGCAAGCTTGGATACGAGCTGATCGGTGGACGCCTGCTGCCTGGTGCGCAAGGCGCCGTGGCCCAGTTCATGTACCACGACGCGACCGGACAGCGACTCACCTTGTATGTGTCTACCGACCAGGCTCGCAACAAGGACACTGGGTTCCGTTTCGTGCAGGAGGGGCCGGTAAATGTGTTTTATTGGATCGACGGCAAGTTCGGCTACGCGCTGTCGGCCGGTATTCAGAAGGTCGAATTGGCGCGCATCGCCACCGCCGTGTATGACCAATTGGAGAAGCCGTCATGACTATTATCAGCAACACGCCGGGTTTCCGACGCATCGCAATGTGTGTCGTCACCTGCGTCATTGGCGCCAGCGCCGTCGCACAGGAAATGCATCACCAGCATGGCACGTCGACAGCGGCGAAGTCGCCGGTATTTGTTGCCAGCACCGCCAAACCATTTTTTGCGCTGATGGACGATGCCATGGCTGTCATGAACGAGGGCATGAAGCACGCGTCGATGAATGGCGTTTCGGAACATGATTTTGTAACCATGATGATTCCGCACCATCAAGGCGCGGTCGACATGGCGAAGGCGCTGCTGCTCACCACCCGGGATCCCGAATTGCGCAATGTCGCGCAAGGCATCATCACCGAACAGCAAAACGAAATCAAGGTCATGCAAGCATGGCTGCAGCGGTATCAGGCGGCCCAGGCCAACGTTGTTCCCAAGTCGATCCCCACGAAAGAATAAATCATGCAAACCGGTAAATTCGTATTCGCCCTTACTCTTGGCAGCTTGCTTACCGCCCCGGCGTTTGCCGCACCTGGCGCACAAGACCGTGTCTACACCGCTGACCAGAATACCAATACCGTTTCAGTAATCAATCCGGCGACCAATATGCTGCTCGGCCAGATCAAACTGGGCAATCAGCGCCCGGACGTGTTGTCGCCGCTGTACAAAGGCGAAATCAATGTGCACGGTCTGGGTTTTTCGCCGGATCACAAGACGTTAATCGCCGTGTCGAACGGTTCCAATTCGGTTGCCTTCATTGATACCGCCACTAACAAGGTCAAGGGCATCACCTATATCGGGCGTTCGCCGCATGAAGGGTTCTTTACCGCCGACGGTCGCGAGGTATGGGTCGTCGTACGCGGCGAAAATTACATCTCCGTGATCGACCCGGTAACCTTCAAGGAGAACAAGCGTATTCAAACCACCGCCGGCCCCGGCATGGTGCAGTTTCTCCCGAACGGCAAGCTGGCTTTCGTCGTTTCCAGCTTCAACCCGGCAGTCGATGTCATTGACGTGAAGTCGCACCAGGTCGTCAAGCACATCAAGGTTGCCAGCCCGTTCTCGCCCTTCCTTCAGTTCACCCCTGACTTCAAGGAAGTGTGGATGACGCACAAGGATGTCGGCAAGGTGACGCGTATCGACACCGCGACCCTGGAAGTGACGGGCGTCATCGATACTGGTTTTATCACCAACCACGTGGCGTTCGCCGAGACCGTAGCGGGCACGCGCGCCTACGTGACGATCGGCGGTGAGAATGTCGTCAAGGTCTATACCACCGACGCCTCACCGGCATTGGTGGCGACGATCCCGACCGGTGCGCTGCCGCATGGGATCTGGGGCTCGGACGACGGCACCCGCCTGTATGTGGGATTGGAGAATGGCGACGCGGTCGACGTCATCGATAGCGCAAGCAACAAGATAGTCGGGCGCGTGCCGGTCGGCCAAGCGCCGCAAGCCCTGGTATATGTCTCGAACGCTGTGCCCCAGGGCGACGGTATGGCTAACCTGGTCCCCCGCTCCAACGACGAACCGATTAACATTGCACTCAAACCGGCTGCTGGCGAGGCCAGGGGATTCATTGTGGCCCGCAACCTGGGCGTGGTTGACTCACTGGAAGTGTCGCTGTTCAAGCTCAGGCCGCAGACCATTTACAGCGTGTACGTCACCGGCCAAGCCGCCCCGGTTGCCAGTTTCCGGACCAACCCGACGGGGATGGCTAACGGCACCGCGATCGGGCCGATGCGCGACGTGAGCAACAGCCTGAACGCCAGGTCGGTGTCGGCCAGCCAAGTATTCGTGATGGAAGGCGACCTTGCCGCCGATCCAAAAAAAGCTGTATTGAGCAGAGTTCAGTAAATAAATATACGCAAAACGCGTGGGTGTGAACGGTCGCCGGGAGCCAGCAGCCTCGTGCTGCACCGGTGAACGGCAGCGCCGATGACGCGGCAATATGGTGATCGTTATGTGCGTCCTGCTATGTTGCTTTGGCCCCGGCGCTGGCCGCACGCAAGCAATTTGCGCGGCAGCGCGGGGCGGGCGTGGCGGCGTCGACGGTGCGCCGGGACAATGTTCCGATCCGTCCCGGCGGCGCGCAATCAGGTGGAAATACCGTACTTGCGCTGGGCGCCGTGGTAATCCTCGGTCAGCCCCGGCAGCAGCGGATTGGCCGGGTCGAGCTTGCGGATGGCGTCGATCTGGGTGTTGCAAACTTCGGCCAGCGGATGGTCCCAGCCCAGGTCTTCGAGCTGGCGCAGGATCGCCTTGGCCAGCGCCAGCATGACCTGCACATTCTTCGGCGCCATGTGCTGGGCTTCGAGCAGGGTCTGCACCGCGCCCTTCACGTCGCCCATATTGCCTTTTTCGGCGGCCAGGTCGAGCAGTTCCCGCACCTGGGTCATCAGGCGCGAATTCATGCCTTCCGCCAGATCGGGCCGGCCAGCCTTGACGAACACGCTCATCGCATCCTGCATCGACACATCGCTGTCGACGTCGTTCATGACCGTCAGCATGACTTCCGCCGCCGCATTGTCGAGCCGGTTCGACAGGCAGGTGCGCGCCAAACCGATTTTCAACTCGCTCGACAAGCCCTTGGACAGCCGCACGGCCGCCACCGCCGCATTGAGTTCCGTCACCGCGCCCGAGGTGTTGCCGGCCGATTCATGCAGCAGCGCCACCGAAATGGCCTTGCAGGCATCGATGGCGGCAGTGCCGCGCAGGGATTTCTCCATGTCGCGGATCACGCTGCCGGCCTGGCTGGTGTCGCCCTTCTTGAGCAGGGTCTTGACCAGCTTCACATGGTCTTCCGGATTGCGGAATTCGGAGTATTTGGAGCGTGACACCACCTGTTTGAACGATTTTTCCGCGACCACCACGTCGCCCGCTTCGAGCGCGACTTCACCCAGGCGGCGCAGGCGGCGCACCGTGTGCGGCGAGATCGCCACCGCTTCTTCCAGGATCTTCTGGGCGCGGTAGGCGGCGCCGTTCATTTCGTGGCACTTGGCCAGCAGATCGTAGGCGGCCATGAACTTGGGATTGTCTTCGATGAGTTTTGTGACAACGTTCTCGGCTTCTTCCACCTTGTCCTGCGCAAACAGCACGCGCGCCAGGCCCAGGCTGGCCCAGCCGATCGACTTGCTGGCCAGGATGCCGGTGTAGATATCCTCGGCCTGCGCCAGTTCGTCGAGCGCCACGTGCATGTCGGCACGCAGCCTTGCAAAATCGGCCACTTGGCGCGGATGATTCGCTTCGCCGCTCGCGGCCGACCTGATCGCCTCGCGCAGATTGCCCTGGCTGATCAGGTTATAGGTCGGAAGGAACACGGCGCGGCGCTCGATGGCGCGGTTGATGCGGACGCTGAGCATGTCCACCGTGAATGGCTTGAGGATATAGTCGGTCGGGGTCAGTTCGGCGGCGCTGACCACCTTGCTGTAGACGCCTTCCGAGGTGATCATGATGAAGATGGTCGACAGGCCGATCAGCTTGTGATGGCGCATGTCTTCCAGCAGTTGCTGGCCATCCTGGCCGCTGTCGGTGCCGCTGCCGCCGTCGAGATCGTATTCGCACAGGATCAGGTCGTAGCTGCGCTTGCCGACCTGCTTGATGGCCGTGCTGGCGTTGACGGCAAATTCGATTTTCGTGATGCTGGACTGCACCAGCATGTTTTGCAGGCTGCCGCGCATGCCCGGGTTCGGGTCGATCACCAATACGGACAAGTTGCTGTTATCTTGCATCTTTTCACTCTCGTGCCCCCATGAACGGGGTTTCAGCACTGTTAACGGTTCGTACGGGAAACTCTTGAAACCCTACGATACGCTAATGTCTGCGCTGGCGGCAACAGGTACACGAGGCGGTGAGGCGAATACGCCGCGCTGATGGGGTAGCAACACGGTATAATGTCGGCCTAAAGGATTCCAGCCTTACCCAGATTCGTGCCTTCATTACCTTTAACCCCGCAGCCTCGCTGCATCAACCACCTTCCAACCATGTTGATACTACCGGGTTCCAATGCCCTGTCCGTATTTCGCAGCCAACGCCTCCTGAGCCAATTGCAAGCTGTCGCCCCGGCGATTACGGCGGTCCAGGCGCGTTTTTATCACTTTATCGATACCAGCGCGGCGCTGTCGGCGGACGACACGTCGCGCCTGTCCGCGATGCTGACCTACGGCGAACCTGCCGCAGCAAGCCCGCGCGAGGGCGTGACCGAAGAATTCTTCGTCATCCCGCGCCTGGGCACCATCTCGCCCTGGGCATCGAAAGCGACTGACATCGCACACAACTGCGGCATGGCGCATGTGCACCGGATCGAGCGGGGAATCGCATTTTCGGTCAGCCTGAAAACGGGTCTGCTGGGCAGCAGCATTGGCGCGGCCAAGAAGCTCTCCGACGCGGAAACCGAAGCGGTAGCTGGCCTGCTGCACGACCGCATGACCGAAAGCGTGCTGCGCAACGCCGACCAGGCATCAAGCCTGTTCCGCGAACTCGAAGCGCGTCCGCTGGAATCGGTGGATGTGGTCAACGCCGGCAAGCACGCTTTGGAAAAAGCCAACACCGAACTTGGCCTGGCCCTGTCGGACGATGAAATCGACTACCTGTTCGACGCATTCACGAAGGCCGGGCGCAACCCGACCGACGTTGAACTGATGATGTTCGCGCAGGCGAACAGTGAGCATTGCCGCCACAAGATCTTCAACGCGGACTGGATCGTCGACGGCGTGGCGCAGGACAAGTCGCTGTTCCAGATGATCAAGAACACGCACCAGTTGCAGCCGAAAGGCACGATCGTCGCCTACAGCGACAACTCGTCGATCATGGAAGGCGCGACCGTGATGCGCTTCTATCCGCGCGGCGCCGGGCATGAGTACGCCCCGTCGACGGAACTGACGCACACCCTGATGAAGGTCGAGACGCACAATCACCCGACCGCGATTTCGCCATTTCCCGGCGCCTCCACCGGCGCCGGCGGCGAGATCCGCGACGAAGGCGCAACCGGGCGTGGCGCCAAGCCGAAGGCAGGCCTGACTGGTTTTACGGTCTCCAACCTGATGATCCCGGACGCCGTGCGTCCATGGGAAAACGCGGCCAATGTCAACCAGCCGGCCGGCCAGCGCGCTGTCGCCGCGGTCTACGGCAAGCCTGACCGCATCGCCTCGCCGCTGCAGATCATGATCGAAGGCCCGCTCGGCGGCGCCGCGTTCAGCAACGAGTTTGGGCGTCCGGTCCTGGGCGGCTACTTCCGCACCTACGAACAGAATGTCGGCGCCCTGAGCGCGGGCATGCCCGACGCGGTGTTCGGCTATCACAAGCCGATCATGATCGCCGGCGGGATCGGCAATATCTCCGGCCAGCACACGCACAAGAACGACATCCCGGTCGGCAGCCTGCTGATCCAGCTGGGCGGTCCGGGCATGCGCATCGGGATGGGCGGCAGCGCCGCGTCATCGATGGCGACCGGCACCAACACGGCCGACCTGGACTTCGATTCGGTCCAGCGCGGCAATCCGGAAATGGAACGGCGCGCGCAGGAAGTCATCAACGCGTGCTGGCAGATGGGCGCGGACAATCCGATCATCTCGATCCACGACGTGGGCGCGGGCGGCCTGTCGAACGCTTTCCCCGAGATCACCAACGATGCCAAGCGCGGCGCGATTTTCGACCTGCGCAAGGTGCCGCTTGAAGAAAGCGGCATGGCGCCGAAAGAGATCTGGTCCAACGAATCGCAGGAACGCTACGTGCTGGCGATTGCTCCTGAGAGCCTGGCGCTGTTCGCCGCCATGTGCGAGCGTGAGCGCTGCCTGTTCGCCGCCGTCGGCGTGGCCACCGAAGAACGCCAGCTCAAGCTGATCGATCCGGAACTGGGCAACTCGCCGGTCGACATGCCGATGGATGTCTTGCTCGGTAAACCCCCGAAGATGCTGCGCGATGTCGCGCACGTGCACAATGAATTTCCCGCCATCGACCTGACGGGCCTCGACCTGGCCGACGTCGCCAGGCGCGTGCTGCTGCTGCCCGCGGTGGCCGACAAATCGTTCCTGATCACCATCGGCGACCGCACGGTTGGCGGCACCACGGTGCGCGACCAGATGGTCGGCCCGTGGCAGGTGCCGGTGGCCGATTGCGCCGTTACCGCGATGAGCTTTGAAGGTTATCTGGGCGAAGCGATGGCGATGGGCGAGCGTACCCCGCTGGCGGTAATTAACGCCGCCGCGTCGGGCCGCATGGCCGTCGGTGAAGCGGTGACCAACATCGCTTGCGCGCCGATCCGCGATATCTCCGATATCAAGCTGTCGGCCAACTGGATGGCGGCCTGCGGCCAGCCGGGTCAGGATGCCGCGCTGTTCGATACCGTCAAGGCGGTCGGCATGGAGCTGTGCCCGGCCTTGGGCATCAGTATCCCGGTCGGCAAGGATTCGCTGTCGATGCGCACCACCTGGAAGGACGAGGGCGATGCGAAAGCAGTCGTCTCGCCCGTTTCGTTGATCGTGTCCTCGTTTGCGCCGGTGTACGACGTGCGCCGTTCGCTCACGCCGCAGATCAAGCTGGACGCCGGCGAGACCGCGCTGATCCTGATCGATCTGGGACGCGGCAAGAACCGCCTTGGCGCTTCGGCGCTGTCGCTGGTGACTCAGCAGCTCGGCAACGAGACGCCGGACGTCGACAGCGCGGACGACCTGAAAGCCTTCTTCGCGGCGATCCAGCAGTTGAACGCCGACGACAAGCTGCTCGCTTACCACGACCGTTCCGATGGCGGCCTGTTCGCCACCTTGTGCGAGATGGCGTTCGCGGGCCGCAGCGGCATGTCGGTCAACCTCGACATCCTCACGCTCGAAGCCGGCCATGGCGCCGACTGGGGCGATGCCAAGAACTGGGCGGGCCAGGTGGGCGAGCGCCGCAACGACCAGACGCTGCGTGCCTTGTTCAATGAAGAACTGGGCGCCGTGATCCAGGTGCGTGCGGACGAGAAGTCGCTCGTGATGAACGTGCTGCGCGAGCACAACCTGGGTGCGTGCAGCCATATCATTGGCAAGCCGAACGAGCGTGGCGTGATCGAATTCACGCGCGACGCCAAGGTGATCTACACCGAAGCGCGCAGCGCGCTGCACCGCGTGTGGAGCGACACGAGCTGGCGCATCGCGCGCCTGCGCGACAATCCCGCGTGCGCCGATGCCGAATACGATCGCCTGCTGGACGAAACCGATCCTGGCATCACGCCGAAGCTGACCTTCGACCCGAGCGAGAACATCGCCGCGCCGTTCGTGGCGACGGGCGTGCGTCCGCGCGTGGCGATCCTGCGCGAGCAGGGCGTGAACTCGCATATCGAGACGGCGTGGGTGATGCACCAGGCCGGATTTGCGGCGGTGGACGTGCACATGAGCGACCTGATTGCCGGCCGCGCCAAGCTGGACGACTTCCAGGGCATCATCGCCGTCGGCGGCTTCTCGTACGGCGACGTACTGGGCGCGGGCGAGGGCTGGGCCAAGACGATTCTGTTCAACGCCCAGCTGGCGGACCAGTTCGCGCGCTTCTTCAGCCGTGGCGACACGTTCGGACTGGGCGTGTGCAATGGTTGCCAGATGATGAGCAACCTGAAATCGATCATTCCGGGCGCGCATGCGTGGCCTAAGTTCACGCGCAATAAATCGGAGCAGTTCGAGGCGCGTTTTGCGATGGTCGAGGTGCTCGATTCGCCGTCGATCTTCTTCAGCGGCATGGCGGGCACGCAGGCGGCGATTGCGATCGCGCACGGCGAAGGCTTTGCCGACTTCTCGCAGACGGGCGATATCGAGGCGGTGGTCAAGGCCATGCGCTTTGTCGACAATCGCGGCGCGGCCACCGAGGCGTATCCGTTCAATCCGAACGGCTCGCCCGAGGGGCTGACGTCGGTGACGACGGCGGACGGGCGTTTTAGCGTGCTGATGCCGCATGCCGAGCGCGTGTTCCGTTCGGTGCAGCAGTCGTGGCACCCGGAATCGTGGGGCGAGGATTCGCCTTGGATGCGCATGTTCCGCAATGCCCGCAAGTGGGTCGGCTAAATTAGCCCGCGTCGTCCCCGCCGAGTGCCGTTTTGGCGCGGGGACGACGGCTCCGGAGTACGGGACATCCGTGCCGTTCCCGGTTTCTGTAAATTCAAATCCCAAAGCGCATCATGACCACTGAAGTCCAGATCATCACATCGGTAGCGCTGTCGGATGACGATTTGAACAGCGTCGTCGCTGAGTTATGTTCCGCCTTGGGCGTCGACCGGTCTGACTGGTGGACGCAGGTATGGGACGGCGTCTCCCAGCTATGGCTATACAGACAGACAGCCGAGGACACCTGTTACGAGCAGACCCAAACAGACACCTTCGCCATGATGCTCGGCGCTCCCGTTGCGCATTACCTCCAGATCGAGATGGGTTCCGGCGAGACGTCATATCCAAACATGAAGCTATTGGTGAAACTCATGAGCCAGCGCTGGTCGCTGGTGCTCGACGACGGCCACGGGCGGGTCTATGCGCCCGGCGAGATTGCCGGGTACGTCAGCGACGACCGTCTTTGAGTAGACCCGCCTGCGGCTGGGCAGGCTGGCATGGCGCGTTACAGCAGTGGCGCGATGAAGGCGAAAAATGGGCCGATCAGGTACAGGCAGACGGCGCCCGGATACACCCGCGCCGCCGATTTGCGCATACTGGCGCATCTGGCCGCCAGCGCTTGATCCGTCGGGCATGGCAGCGAGCGTGCCGGCCATTGCATCGCACCGGACAGCAACATCATCACGGTGGCAAATCCGAACACGACATCCTTGTGCTCCGCGACAGTACCGACGCCATTCGCGTCTGCTTCAAGCCGGCGCCGGCATCGATGGGGATCAGGAGAACGGATGGGGAGGGCATTGCGATCCGTCCATACCAGTATCCGGCAACGACGGTTCGCTCCGCGCCGAACCTTCCGCCGGACCTGCGCCGGTATAGTCACGTTTCCACCTGAGAAAGGACCACCATGGCCATCGCCTGTTTTATCCGTTACGAAATCGATCCCTTCCAGCGCGACGCGTTTCGCGAGTATGCCGACAACTGGGGCCGCATCATCCCGCGCTGCGGCGGCAAGCTGATCGGCTACTTCCTGCCGCTCGAAGGCACCAATTACGAAGCCTGGGGCCTGGTCGGCTTCGACAGCCTGGCCGCCTACGAGGCCTACCGCGCGCGCCTGCGCCTTGACCCCGAAAGCCGCGCCAACTTCGCCATGGCGCAGGAAAAGCGCTTCATCCTGCGCGAGGAGCGCACCTTTACCGAGGTGGTCGATAGCGCATTCCAGCGGGCCGCCCAATGATCGCCGTGATCTTCGAGGTAATCCCGCATGAAACCCAGCGCCAGGCCTACCTGGATGCGGCCGCGAGCCTGCGGCCTCAACTGGAACAGATGGATGGCTTCCTGTCGATCGAGCGCTTCCAGAGCCTGTCGGACGCCGGCAAGATCCTGTCGCTATCGTTCTGGCGCGATGAAGAGGCCGTGCGCGCCTGGCGCAACCACGGCTTGCACCGCGAGACGCAGGAGCAGGGACGCGCATTCATCTTCGCCGACTACCGCTTGCGCGTGGCCGCCGTGATGCGCGACTATGGCATGCACGAGCGGGCGCAAGCGCCGGCCGATTCGCGCATCCGGCACGACCAGCCGCCGCCGGCCTGAAGCGCCTGTGGCGCATTGCGCGCACGGGATGAGTTCGCCTCCCCCCGCCAGCAGCGCTGTCAGCTGACCTTGATGACCACCTTGCCCTTGGCCCTGCCGGCTTCCACGTAATCGAGGGCCGCATTCGTTTCGTCGAACGGGAAAATGCGGTCGATCACGGCACCGATCTGGCCGCCGTCGATCAGGCTGGCGATCTCGCCCAGCTGCTTGCCTTCGGCCCGCATGAAGAGGAAAGCGTAGCTGGCACCGCGTTGTCTGGCCTTCCTGCGCACGCCTGCACTGAGCAAGGTCATCACGGCGTTGTTGAATAAGTCGACGCGCATGATGGCCGTGTACAATCTGGCATCTTTTCCCGTCATGTAGCCACGTGCCGTACAAACACAGCGAAGATCGTCGCCACCAATTCAAGAAACCGCGCTATAAGGTGACGAACTGGCCTGATTACAACGCAGCGCTCAAGCAGCGGGTCGACTTCACGATGTGGTTTACCGAAGAGGCGATAGCGCAGTGGTGCCCGGCCAAGACCGGGGCGCGCGGCCGGCCGACGAAGTATTCCAATGTGGCGATCGAGACCGCGCTGTTCCTACGTCAGGTTTTTCATCTGGCACTGCGGCAGACCGAAGGCTTCATGAACTCGCTTGCCCGTGCCTTGAAGGTGGAGATCAGCATCCCTGATTTCAGCTGTATTTCCAAGAGAAGCATCGGTTTGCAAAGACATGTCTTGAGCAATGCGCTGGAGCCAGGCGCGGTTGTCATCGTGGACTCCACCGGGCTCAAAGTGTACGGAAGAGACGAATGGCGCCAGGAACAGCATGACGTTGCCGCGCGCCGCACGTGGCGTAAGCTGCATTTGGCGATCGACGAACATCATCAAATTCTTGCGTGCGAACTGACGACACCGGAAGTGGGCGACCCGACGGCCGTGCCAGATCTGCTCGGTCAGATCACGACACCGTTTGAAACGTTCATGGGCGATGGCGCCTACGACGGTGAACCGGTAGCGCAGGCAGTGCTGGAGAAGCAGCCCGATGCGCAAGTAGTCATACCACCGCACAAGGGCGCTGTCCTTTCCACCACCGGCCACACCTGGCGGGGCAAACATATTAAAACCATTGCTCAGGAAGGGCGGCTCATGTGGCAGCGGATAACGGGCTACAATTTCCGCAGCTATGTGGAACTGGCGATGCAGCGCTACAAGCGCATCTTTGGCAACACGATGAAAGCACGTGCTCTGGCTCGGCAGAAAACGGAGGCGTGGATCAGTGCGTCTGCCCTCAACAAGATGACCAGTTTCGGCATGCCGCTGTCCGTAGAAATCTGAAAGAAGCCGAAAACAGGTGCCCTTTTTGCCAAGCATCGATTAATTCGACAACGCCGGTTCGGACCGGCCAATGCCAGGACGTCGTGGGCGAGGCTACGGTAGGAGCTGTGGCAGATCATGGTCAAGCCCAGCGTCAGTTGGCGCAGCCATGTCTTGGTCACAGGCAGCGCGAACAGCACCTCGTCGTCCGGTGCCGCCGATGCGAACACTTCGTCCAACGCGACGCTGGCCTTGTCCGCCTGCTGGTAGACGAACTTGCGGCTGACGCCGTGCTGCGCGGCCAGGTCGCTGATCGTCGCCGTTCCCGCCAGCGCCAAAATGGCCATCTCCTTTCGGTCAACTTCGGGCAGTCTGGCTGCCGGACAAGCGGATGGATTCATAGGTGGCGATGGTTCAAATGATGGGGCAACAGTATCGCTCAACAGCGGATGCCAGATCCCGAAGTGTTACCCTCGTTTGAACCACGCCGCTCGAACCTGATGACGGCAGCGATGCACCGGAGAAGGGCAGGAGCAGTGCGGCAGATGCCCCGCCAGCGCGACTGCCATGTTGTTGCACATCCGGCGTTCCTGAACCACTCCCGATCCACATAAGCGAGACACCAGGCCATGATACGAGTTGCCACAAGCGCCCCAGGCGGCGCACAAAGGCACTGAGCATGCGTGCGGGTACGCCGGCGTGGTGCGCT
Organism: Massilia frigida; assembly: GCF_011682175.1. Taxonomy (GTDB): domain Bacteria; phylum Pseudomonadota; class Gammaproteobacteria; order Burkholderiales; family Burkholderiaceae_D; genus Telluria_A; species Telluria_A frigida. The sequence continues at coordinate 44,792 of NZ_WHJG01000011.1, read as the reverse complement.
GTAACTAAATTGCAAGTTTTTTGTAAAAATGTGATAATTGAAGAGATTTCAATCGTGAATTTGTGTCACGCTGACCTTTCTGCGCGGACTTTCCGCGAGGAGGCCTCCGTGACCGAAACAACTCGGAATCGCAAGTACCAATATGCCCTTGCAGCCCTGTTCCTGCTTGCCGCGGCGGGCGGACTGTCACATTGGCTGGCGCGGGAGCGGGCTGCGCCGCCCGTGCCTGTTACGCACAAGCTGATCATCGCATCGACCTCGGGCTATGTCGGCACCTGCCCGGTCACCGTGGCCTATCGCAACGGGTATTTCCAGCAAGAGGGCGTCGCGGCCCAGATCCAGGCCCACCAGAGCGGCAAGGCGGCGCTCGAGTCGGCGCTGGCCGGTACGGCGGACTTGGCAACGACGGCCGATATTCCCATCATGTTTGCCGGCATGAAAGACGTGCCGGTGTCCGTCATCGCGACCTTTTTCAAGACCGAACACGATCACGGCATTGTCGCGCGGCGCGACCGCGGCATCGCCACGCTGGCCGACCTGAAGGGCAAGAAGATCGGCGTCACGCTCGGCACGTCCGGACATTTCGCGCTTGATGGCTTTCTCAGCCGCCAGCATCTGGCGCGCGCCGACGTTACTGTCGTCAATCTGAATCCAGAGCAATTCGCCGCCGCGCTCGAGCGGGCCGAGGTCGATGCCATCGCGACCTGGGAACCCTTCCTCGATACCTTGCTCAGCGCGCTAGGTGCGAATGGCGCCGTCTTCTACGGCGAGGACATTTACGAGATTCCGTATAGCCTGGCCGGCAGCCGCGCTTACGTCGCGGCCAACCCGGACTTAATGCGGCGCGTGTTGCGCGCGATGGCCCGAGGCGTGCACGAGTGCCGGACCGAGCCCGAACGGGCACGCGCCGTCATGACCGCCTTCCTGCAGCTCGATACCAGCAAGTGGAAAGCCCAGTGGCCGCAGTTTCACTTCAAGCTGGCGCTCGACCAGGGCTTGATCCTGGCCCTCGAAGATGAATCGCGCTGGGCCGTCGCCAATGGCCTGGCTCCGGCCAGGGACACGCCCAATTTCCTCGACATTATGTATCTCGATGCCATGCTCAGCGTTGCGCCGACGGCAGTGACCATCATTCACTGAGGAGGCAAAATGAAAATTGCGACCCGCCTCAAGCTGATCGGCCTGTTCTCCGCCATCGTGGTCGCGATCGTCGGGGCCGTACTGTTTTCCACCACCCAACAGGTGCGCCAGGAATTGAACAAGAACCAGGCCGCCGACGAAGTCCTCAATGCAGTGACCGCCTTGCGCTATCTGTCGCTCGAATACGGCTTGCGCAGCGAGCAGCGCATTTTTGCGCAATGGCGTTTGCGCAGCGCGTCGCTGGGGGTGTTGCTCGACTCGGGCACGACCTTCAGCGGACCGGGCGATGATGCGAACATCGCCTCGCTGCGCGCCACGTTCGCCAGTGTCGGCAAGCTGTTTTCCTTGCAGGTGGCCACGCGCGCGTTGCCCGAGGATCCCGCCACGATCGAGCTCGCCTCGCGCCTGACCGGCCAGATCTCGTCCAAGACCCAGGCCATGATATCGGACGCCATGGGCTTGTCCGAACGCAGCCGCCAAGGTGTGCTGGCCGCGCAGCAGCGCGAGATCAGCGCCGTCATGGCCTTCGGCGCCATCGTGCTGTTCATGATACTGGCCAGTACCATGCTGACCTTTCGCAGCCTGGTCCGCCCGCTCGAGCGCTTGCGCGAAGGCACCCAGACGGTGGGTGCCGGCGATCTCGACTTCAAGCTTGACTGGCACAGCCGCGACGAATTGGGCGAACTGGCCAGCGCCTTCGATGGCATGACCGAGAAACTCAAGCAAAGCACGGTGTCGCGCATCGAATTGAGCGGGGCCAATATGGCCTTGCAAAGCGAGATCGTCGAGCGCGAGTTGGCCGAAAAGAAAGTGCACGCCCAGCTCGAACGGCTCAACCTCTTGCAACAGATCACCCGTTCCGTGGGCGAGCGCCAGGATATGCGCAGCATCTTCCAGGTGGTCATCCGCAGCCTGGAAGATCAGTTGCCGGTCGATTTTTGCTGCATCTGCCTGTACGAGCAGGGCCAAGCCGCGCTGCAGGTCAGTTGCGTGGGCTTGCGCAGCGCGGCGCTGGCCCAGGATTTCGCGATGAGCGAACACGCGCATATCCCGATCGACCAGAATGGCTTGTCGCGCTGCGTGCGCGGCAAACTGGTGTATGAACCGGACATTGGCGACGTGCATTTTCCCTTCCCGCGGCGGCTGGCGGCCGGCGGCTTGCGCTCGCTTGTGATGGCGCCGCTGCTGGTCGAATCGACCGTGTTCGGCGTGCTGGTGACGGCACGCTTTAGCCCCAACAGCTTCAGCAGCGGCGAATGCGAATTCCTGCGCCAGCTGAGCGAACACGTGGCCCTGGCCGCGAACCAGACCCAACTTTATGGCGCGCTCCAGCTCGCATATGAAGAAATGCGCCAGAGCCAGAAATCGGCGGTACAGCAAGAGCGCTTGCGCGCCCTCGGGCAGATGGCCAGCGGTATCGCGCACGACATCAACAACGCCATTTCACCGGTGGCCCTGTATACCGAGTCGCTGCTCGAGACCGAGGCCGGGCTGAGTACGAATGCCCGCTCTTGCCTGGAGATTATCAAGCGCGCCATCGACGATGTGGCGGCAACGGTGGCGCGCATGCGCGAATTCTATCGCCAGCGCGAATCCCAGGTGCAGTTGGTCCAGGTCGACGCGAATCGCCTGATGCAGCACGTGGCCGACCTGACCCGCGCACGCTGGAGCGACATGCCGCAACAGCGCGGCATCGTGATCCAGATGCGCTACGAGCTCGAGCCGGATCTGCCGCCCCTGATGGGTATCGAAAGCGAGATTCGCGAAGCGCTGACCAATCTGGTCTTCAATGCGGTCGACGCGATGCCGGAAGGAGGCACCTTGACCCTGCGCACGCGCAGCCTGGGCCCTGTGTCCGGGGCGCCGCCCCAGGTCCATGTCGAAGTCGGCGACAGCGGGGTCGGCATGGACGAGGACACCCGGCGCCGCTGCCTCGAACCGTTCTTCACCACCAAGGGCGAGCGCGGTACCGGCCTCGGCCTGGCAATGGTGTACGGCATGATCGAACGCCACGGCGCCCGCATCGAAATCGATTCGGCGAAGGGGCAGGGGAGCACGATGCGGCTTGCGTTCGACCTGCCGGCAGCGGGCGCCGGCGCGGCGCCGCCGGCCAGGGTCGCGCACAAGACGGCGCCGCTGCGCATCCTGACGGTCGATGACGATCCGCTGGTGCAAAAGGCGCTCCGCATGGTGCTCGAAAGCGACGGCCACACGGTGGTCGCGGCCGACGGCGGGCAGGCGGGCATAGACCTGTTCCATGCCGCCCAGCTGCGCGGCGAAACGTTCGCGCTCGTCATCACCGACCTGGGCATGCCCTATGTCGATGGACGCCGGGTCGCTTCCGCGATCAAGGCGATGTCGCCCGCCACGCCGGTGATCCTGCTGACCGGCTGGGGCCAGCGCATCGCCACCGAAGACGACTTGCCGGCCGATGTGAACCGGGTCCTGAGCAAGCCGCCCAAGCTGCTTGAACTGCGCGAGGCGCTGGCCGCCTGCGTACATGACAGGGAAAACGCGTAATGGATGCGAAACCTCCGATCCGGGTCCTGGTGGTCGACGATGAGGCGAACCATGTGCGCGCCTTGTGCGATACGCTGGGCATCCGGGGCTATGCCATGATGGGTTGCTGCAGTGCCGAGGAGGCCCTCGCCGTGCTGCGCCAGGCCCAGTTCGAGCTGCTGCTGGCCGACCTGATCATGCCCGGCACGGGCGGCATCGAACTGGTGCAGGCGGCGCGCGCGTTCGACCCCGACCTCGCCTGCATCATCATGACCGGGGAGGGTAGCATCGCCTCGGCGGTCCAGGCCATGCAGGTCGGCGCCCTCGACTACATCCTCAAGCCGTGCAAGCTGTCGGCTATCCTGCCGGTATTGGCGCGCGCGATCGCAACGCGCCAATTGCGCATCGATAACGCCGCACTCGAGCGGCAAGTGCGCGAGCACGCCGCCGTGCTCGCCGCCCTGAACGTGGACCTCGAGCAGGCGCGGCGCGAGGCGGAGCGCTCGAATGAAATGAAGTCGGTCTTCCTGGCCACCATGAGTCATGAATTGCGCACCCCGCTCAACGCCATCCTCGGTTTCGCCCAAATCCTCAATTCGGAAACCCTGCCGTCCACGCCGGCCCAGAAAAAACAGTTCGTCGGCCATATCCTGCAGGCTGGCAAGCACTTGCTGGTCTTGATTAACGAGGTACTCGACCTTGCCAGGGTCGAATCAGGCACGCTGACCGTCTCGATCGAGCCGGTCGCGCTGGCCCCGGTGCTTACCGAATGTGCGGCTCTGGTCGCGCCGCTGGCCGACCGGGGCCAGATCGCGCTCGGTTTTCCGACGATAGCCGGGGTTCACGTCCTGTGCGACCGCATCCGCCTGAAACAGGTCATGATCAATATCTTGTCGAATGCAATCAAGTACAACCGCGAACACGGATCGGTCACGGTCAACTGCGAACTGGCCGACGAGGGCAAGGTCAGGATCGGTGTGCGCGATACCGGCGCCGGTCTGGACGCCACGCAACTGGCGCATCTGTTCGAGCCCTTCAACCGGCTTGGACGTGATGCCGGGGTGGAAGAAGGCACAGGCATCGGACTGGCGTTGACGCGCCACCTGGTCGAGCTGATGGGCGGGGTCATCAGCGTCGAGAGCAGGGCCGATGTCGGCAGTACGTTTTGGGTCACGTTGCCGCTTTCCAAGCAAATCGCGCTGCCGGTCGCGCCGGCGGACGGCGGCGCCGCGAACGGAACGGGCCGGACACGGGCATCGCGCACAATCAGCACATTGCTGTACATCGAGGACAATCCCGGCAATCTGCGCCTGGTCGAGGAAATCGTGCTGCCGCGCGCCGACCTTCGATTGCTGTCGGCGCCGGACGGACACACCGGCATCGCGCTGGCGCGCCAGCACTTGCCGCATGTGATCCTGGTCGACATCAATCTGCCCGGAATCGATGGTTATGAAATCCGGCGCCTGTTGCGGGCCGATCCGCGCACCGCCCGCATTCCTGTCATCGCGGTGTCGGCCAGCGCCATGCCGAGCGATGTTGCGCGCGGCAAGGAGGCGGGTTTTTACTGCTATCTCACCAAACCTATCGATATCGACATCTTTTCGGGCGCCATCGATCGCGCCCTGGTCGAACATGCCCGGAACGCCGATACAACGACGAAATGATCTACCCTTAGGCGATCTTTTATCTATCGCCGACCGCTGATTGGGGTTCTGTCGCGTTAGCGGTCAAAGTGCGTAATTTTTCCGGAATGGCAGGGCCCTATTCAAACTGGACGGACCTGTCCTGCCAGCGCATAAAATTGGTCTGCGAACGACATCCTATTGGCGCCATCGATCGCAAACTGGTCCTTGCTTCGCCATGGCGCAGGAAAAGCGCTTCATCCTGCGCGAGGAGCGCACCTTTACCGAGGTGGTCGATAGCGCATTCCAGCGGGCCGCCCAATGATCGCCGTGATCTTCGAGGTAATCCCGCATGAAACCCAGCGCCAGGCCTACCTGGACACGGACGCTCGCTTGCGGCCTCAACTGGAACAGATGGATGGCTTCCTGTCGATCGAACGTTTCCAGAGCCTGTCGGACGCCGGCAAGATCCTGTCGCTATCCTTCTGGCGCGATGAAGAGGCCGTGCGCGCCTGGCGCAATCACGGCTTGCACCGCGAGACGCAGGAGCAGGGGCGCGCATTCATCTTCGCCGACTACCGCTTGCGCGTGGCGGCCGTGATGCGCGACTATGGCATGCATGAGCGGGCGCAAGCGCCGGCCGATTCTCGCATCCGGCACGACCAGCCGCCGCCGGCCTGAAGCGCCTGTGGCGCATTGCGCGCACGGGATGAGTTCGCCTCCCCCCGCCAGCAGCGCTGTCAGCTGACCTTGATGACCACCTTGCCCTTGGCCCTGCCCGCTGCAACGTAATCGAGGGCCGCATTCGTTGCGTCGAACGGAAAAATGCGGTCGATCACGGCGCCGATCTTGCCGCTGTCGATCAGGCTGGCGATCTCGCCCAGCTGCTTGCCTTCGGCCCGCATGATGAGGAAAGCGTAGCTGACACCGCGTTGTCTGGCTTTCCTGCGCACGCCCGCACTGAGCAAGGTCACCACCAGCCTCACAAACCACGGTAGCCCCAGTTGCGTGGCAAGATCCGGGTCCGGCGGTCCGGAGATGGAAATGAGCTTTCCGCCCGGTTTGAGCACGTGCAGCGACTTTTCCAGCGTGGCCGCATCCTGGCTGTTGAGCACAACGTCATAGTCGCGCAAGATGTCCTCGAAATCATCCTTCTTGTAGTCGATGACGATATCGGCCCCGAGCCGCTTGACCATCTCGATATGCGCGCCGCTGGCGGTGGTGGCCACCGTGGCCCCCAGATGCTTGGCCAGCTGGATCGCCGGAACCGGCCTGGATGAACACTTTCTGTCCCTTTTTCAGGCCGCCCTTCTCGACCAGCGCCTGCCAGGCCGTCAGCCCGACCAGCGGGATCGAGGCCGCTTCTTCCATCGATAGCGTGGCGGGCTTGAGCGCGACGTCGCTTTCGTTCATCGCAATGTATTCGGCGAAGCTGCCGATGCGGTCCTTGTCGGGCCGCGCGTAGACTTCGTCGCCCAGCTTGAAGCGGCCCACCCGCGCACCGACCTTGACCACCACCCCGGCGACATCGTTGCCCATGACCAGCGGCAGGCGATAGGGCAGGACCAGCTTGAATTCACCGGTCTTGATCTTGGCGTCCAGCACGTTGACGGCAGTCGCGTGGATCTGCACCAGCACATCGTCGTCGCGCACGACCGGCTCGGCCACCTCGGCCTTGCGCAGCGCGCCCTTCTTTGCATATTCTTCCAGGATGAATGCTTGCATGTCGCGTCATATCGGTTGTGTTATCAGGCGGCTTCGAGGCGCAGGTCTTTGCGGATGCCGGCGTCGACCATGCTGGCGGGAGCGAATCTGCGCAGCAAGCGCAAGCGGCCGGCAAGGGTGCCCGCAGCGTAGCGCAGTGTCGGATGCGCCGCCGTGGCCGCCTGCAAGACGGTCTCCGCAACAACGTCCGGCCCCTGTGCCGTGAGCAGCACTTCTTTCACCCGGGCATTCACGGCGGCGCGCAGCGTCGCATACAGGGCAAGCGGCAGATCGGGCTCAAGCGAGTTGGTGTCGAACGAGGTCTTGATATAGCCCGGCTCGATGACCGACACGCGGATGCCGAGGGTGCGCAATTCATGGTCGAGCGATTCCGAATAACCGGCGACGGCATGCTTGGTAGCCGCATACAGGGCCATGTAGGGCATCGGCAGGAAACCGAGCACCGAGCCGATATTCAGGATGCGGCCGTTGCCTTGCTTGCGCATGTGGGGCAATACGGCGCGCGTCATGCGCACCAGGCCGAAGAAGTTGGTGTCGAAGATGGCGCCCGCCTGCGCCATCGAGCTTTCCTCTGCGGCGGCCGGGGCCACGCCGAAGCCGGCGTTGTTGACCAGCAGGTCGATGCGGCCATGGCGGCGTAGCACGTCGGCAATCGCGGCCTCGACCGAGTCGTCGCTGGTCACGTCCAGGGCCAGCATCTCGACCGACTCCTTGCGCGCGGCGCGGTGCCGCGGGTGGTGCCGTAGACGGTGTAGCCGGCTTGCGCCAGGCGCGCGGCGCTGGCTTCGCCGATGCCGGAGGAAGCCCCCGTTACCAATGCAATTTTGCTGTTCATACTGTTATTCCGATCTTCATGGCATTACTCAGTTGTGGGGGGTACGGCATTCAGTCAACATATGATAACCATCATATTCAAGGCGCAAAAAAGGCGCGAGAACACGCGCTGCTCACTCGCCGTCGGGTGCCAGTGTTTGTTTGCCGATCTGCAGGAAACTCGCGGCCAGCTGGGGATCGTCGACCGCGCGCGCCAAGGTCAGGCTGCCGATCATGGTGGCAAGCGCCATCAGGGCTTGCTCATGCCCGCCAGGCTGACCCCAGGCGGGCGACTGGCGCGCGATGACATCGATCATCTCCTTGATATGCCGGGTGGCGGCGCGGCGCACTTCCGGTGCCTGGCGCGGCATTTCCGAGCATAGGGCGGCGACCGGGCAACCTTGCTCGATGGCCGCGAGGTGTTGCGGCGACAGGTAGGCCTCGGCCAGCGCCCGGATGCCTTGGCCGGCGGGCGCGGCGGCGGCGATGCGGGCCGACAGGGCGACCGCGTCCGCGCCGGCACGGTCCGCCGCTTCGGCCAGCAGCGCATCGCGCGAGTCGAAGTGGGCATAGAAGCCGCCATGGGTCAGGCCGGCCTCTTTCATGATGTCGGCCACGCCGGTGCCGGCATAACCGCTGCGTCGGATTGCCCGGGAGGCAACCTCGACGATGCGTTCATGGGTCGCTTCCTTGCGGCTGGAAGCGCGGCGTGGTGGTGTTGGTGTTTGCATGACGATCATCATATACCAATTTCTGGCGGCGTGCTTGCCTATCGCGCAGATCGGAAAATGGAGCGCGGCAGGGCGCGCGTGGGGCGGCAATCATTGCACGCGCTTCATCCCGCGCTGCCCGCAGGCGTAAAAAAAGCGCATCGGACGATGCGCTTTTTCAGGAGGACGGACCAGGCTTACTTGATCGTCGCTTTTTTCATCAGGTCTTCACGGAATTGCTGCAGCTTGCGCTGTTGCAGCGATTCGGCGACTTGCTGCTTGATTTCTTCCAGCGGCAGGACTTTGGTCGCACGCGAATCTTCCAGCTTGATGACGTGGTAGCCGTACTGCGACTTGACCGGGGTGTCGGTGATCGCGCCTTTTTGCAGCGCGACCATGGCCTTCGAGAACTCAGGCACGTAGTCGTTCGGGCCTGCCCAGTTGAGATCGCCGCCGTTGGCTGCCGAGCCGTCTTTCGACGAGGCCTTGGCCAGCTCTTCGAACTTGCTACCGGTTTTCAGCTTGGCGATGAGGGCCTTGGCTTCTTCCTCGGTTGGCACCAGGATGTGCTTGACGTGGTATTCCTTGTCGCCGACCGTCGATTTGTACTTGTCGTACTCGGCCTTGATGTCGGCATCCTTGACCGGGTTCTTCTTGACGTAGTCGGCCAGCATCGCATTGATGATGATGCTCTGGCGCGCGTTTTCCAGCGCGGACTTGACTTCAGGGCGCATGCCGAAGCCTTGCTTGTCAGCTTCCTGGATCATGACTTCACGGCCGATCAGGTCTTTCTTGATGGCTTCGCGCAGTTGCGGGGAATCGGTTTGCTTGCCTTGTGCAACGACTTGCTTGACGATCTGATCCACCTTGGCGGCAGGAATGGCCTTGCCGTTGACGGTCGCAATGGGAGCACCACTCGGAGCACTATTTTTCTGCGCGAACGCAGGCGCGGCGGCCAGCGCAAGGATGGCTAACAACAGGCGGGCAGGCTTCAACATCATTATTTTAGATCCTATAAATTACAAAAGTATGCAGCTGGAGCGGATGATACCGCCAATCGGCCCAGCCAGCGCCGGCGCACGCGTGCGCCGGCCATGCGATCTTACTTGATCGCCGCTTTCTTGATCATTTCTTCCTGATAGGCTTGCAGTTTCTTTTGCTGCAGCATATCGACAATCTGTGGCTTCAGTTCGTCGAGCGTTTGCACCTTGGCTGGGCGCGTGTCGTCGAGCTTGACGACGTGGAAACCGGCCGGCGTTTGCACCGGATTCTCGCCGACCTGGCCTTTTTGCAGGCTGACGAAAGCGTCGCTGAACGGTTTCGGGAACGACGATGGCAGCGCCCACTCAAGATCGCCACCGCTGTTGGCGGTACCGGTATCCTTGGAAGTCTTGGCCAGGTCTTCAAACTTGGCGCCGCCCTTCAGCTTGGCGATGATGGCCTTGGCGTCGGCTTCGTTCTCGGCCAGGATGTGGCGCACATGGTATTCCTTGTCGCCGGTCGCTACCTTGTAGCGCTCGTATTCGGCCTTGATGTCGGCATCGCCGACGGCGTTCTTGGCGACATAGTCACGCACCAGCGCGTTGATGACGATGGTCTGGCGCGCGCTGTCGAGCTGCTGCTTGACGGTGGCGTCTTTCTCGAAACCCTTTTTCAGGGCTTCCTGCATCATCACTTCGCGGGCGATCAAGTCTTTCTTGACCATTTCGCGCAGTTCCGGGGAATCAGGCTGCTGGCCTTGGGCAACAACTTGCTTGACGACTGCATCGACACGGGCCAGGGGAATCGGTTTGCCGTTAACAACAGCGGCATTCTGCGCAAAGGCAGGCATGGCGGCAACGGCAATCAGTGCTAACAGCAAGCGGGCTGGCTTAAAGGTCATTATTCAATCCTGTTTGAAAAAGTTACGGACAAAGGTTAGATTAGTTTTTTTACTTTACGTTCAATTGTCGGACAAATTTCTTAAAGCGCTCTGAAACCGCACTGCTCACAGCTCGGACGGCGCCAGGGCGGTGATGGCGAGCGCGTGGATTTCATTGTGCATCATATCGTGCACGGAATCATACACGAGTCGATGTCGCATGACGAGTCTGAGCCCCTCGAAACGCGCCGAGACGATCTTGAGGCGGAAGTGGCTGCCTCCGGAAGCGGCCCCGGCGTGACCTGCATGCAGGGCCGATTCGTCGCTCAGTTCGAGCACGCTCGGATCGAGCGCGGCGCTGAGGAGGGCGCGCATGCGCTCGGGACGGGTAGCCTGGCTCATGCCTGTTCCTCCGCTTCGATATGCTTGGACAGCATCAGGGTTTGCACGATCACGAAGGCAAACAGAATGCCGTTGATGCCGAAGGCCTTGAAGCTGACCCAGGCGCTGGTATTGTCCTTGAAAATGACGAACGCGGCCAGCAGGTTGACGATGCCGAGCACGAAGAAAAACACCATCCACGCCAGGCCCACGTTTTTCCAGACCGGCTCGGGCAGCTTGATTTGGGTTTCCATCGCCTGGCGCATCAGGTTCTTGCCGAAGCCAAACTGCGCCACGCACATGGCGACCGCGAACACCCAGTAAATGATGGTCGGTTTCCACTTGATGAAGGTGTCGTCGTGGAAGTAGATGGTCAGGCTGCCGAACACGGTGATGATGAGAAACGATACCCACAGCATGGCGTCGATCTTGCGGCCGCGCAGCTTGAGGTAGACCAGCTGCAAGGTGGTGGCGACGATCGCGACCACCGTGGCGATCATGATCGGGGCCTGGTCCGGCTTGAGGCTCCCGCCGGCAACGAGTCCGCCCAGGTAGGTGGTGGCGATGCCGAACGATGCCTGCTGGTACACCTCGGCGAGCTTGAAGACGCCGAAGAACAGCAGGATGGGGAAAAAGTCGAACAGAAGTTTCATGTTGTTATTGGTGGTTCAAGTTGGGTCGAAACGCAGCGAAGCGGAATTAATGCAATAGCGCAATCCGGTTGGCGGCGGGCCGTCCGGAAACACGTGGCCGAGATGCGCGTCGCAGACCGCGCAAATGATCTCGGTGCGCAGCATACCATGGGCGCGATCGGTTTTTTCGATCACATTGGCCGGGTCGAGCGCCTTGAAGTAGCTCGGCCAGCCGCAGCCGGAATCGAATTTGGCGTCGGACGCGAACAGCTGCGTGTTGCAGCACACGCAGGTGTAGATGCCGTGCTCGTGGTGGTCCCAGAACTTGCCGGTGAAGGCGCGTTCGGTGGCGGCGTGGCGCGTGACCTCGTATTCCATCGGGTCGAGCATGGTGCGCCATTCGGCGTCGGTTTTCGTGACTTTATCGGACATGGCAGCTTCTTTCAGGAGGAACAGCTCACTTCGAGGTGGCTCGCCCAGTCGGGCGGCAACGCTGCGTAGTGCTCGTTGTGGGGTTGTTCGTCGAATGGATGCTCCAGCACGGCCAGCAGCCGCGCCACTTCGGAGAAATCCTTGTGTTGCGCTTTTTCGATGGCGACCTGGGCCAGGTAATTGCGCAATACATACTTTGGGTTGACACGGTCCATTGCAAGCTTGCGCTGCGCGTCGACGCTCGCTTCGGCCCGCAGGCGGGTGCGGTAGCGGGCCGCCCAGGCGTCGAAGTCTTCGCGCACATGAAACATGTCGCGCAGCGCGCTGTCCTGGGCCGGAGCGTCGACTTGCAGCGTGCCCAGCTTGCGGAAAAACTGGGTGAAGTCGGCGTGGCTGCCGCTCATCAGCGCAAACATGGCGTCGAACAACTGCGGGTCGTCCTCCTGCGCCGTGGCCAGGCCCAGCTTGGCGCGCAGCAATTCGTTGATCCTGGCGGCGAAGACCGGCTGGTACAGCGCCAGCGCCTCCTGCGCTTCCTCGACGCTGCCGATCAGCGGCAGCAGGGCCTGGGCCAGGGCGTAGCAGTTCCAGTGACCCACCTCGGGCTGGTTGGCGTAGGAATAGCGCCCCTGCTGGTCGGTGTGGTTGCAGATGTGCTCCGGATCGAAGGCTTCCATGAAGCCGAACGGGCCGTAGTCGAGGGTCAGGCCCAGGATCGACATATTGTCGCTGTTCATGACGCCGTGCATGAAGCCGACCGCTTGCCAGTGCGCAATCATCTGCGCGGTGCGGCGCGTGACTTCTTGCAGCAGGGCCTGGTAAGGATTCGGTGCGCCGCTCAGCTCAGGGTAAAAGGTGGCGATGACATAATCGGCCAGGATGCGCAATTCGTCCGGCTTGTCGCGCGAGGACCAGTGCTCGAACGAGCCGAAGCGTACGAAGCTGGGCGCCATGCGCGTGACGACCGCGGCGCTTTCCACCGTTTCGCGCAGGATGCCCTGGTCGGAGCCGGTCACGACGAGGGCGCGCGTGGTCGGGATGCCGAGCGCGGCCATGGCTTCCGAGCACAGGAATTCGCGGATCGACGAGCGCAGCACGGCGCGTCCGTCGCCCATGCGCGAGTAAGGGGTTTTGCCGGCGCCCTTGAGTTGCAGCTCCATCGGGCCCTGGGGGCCGGCGAGCTGGCCGAGCAGGATGGCGCGGCCGTCGCCGAGCTGGCCGGCCCAGACGCCGAACTGGTGTCCGGAATACACGGCGGCCAGCGGCTTGGCGCGCGGCGGCACGTGGTTGCCGGTGAAGGTAGCGACGAAGTCATCCTGCGCCAGCACGGCCGGGTCGAGTCCGGCGAGGGCGGCCGCGCGCGCGCTGGCGGCCACGAGATAGGGCGCTGGCAGCGGTGTCGGCATGAGCCGGGTGTAGAACGCGGGAGGCAATTCGGCAAAGGAATTGTCTAGTGGCAAGTCATCGACGTTAATAGCTGATCCAGTCGCAGTAGTGGGTGAAAAACAATAGCGGAATTCTACCGTACCGGCCATGTTTTTGGCCGGGCCCGCGCGCGTAGTGCTGTCGTCGTCGTCCCCGTACGGGATTTTTGAAAAACCAGAAGCCCAGGCTGGCCGTGCCGGAAAACGAGTCGCGGTCGGCGCCAAAGTCAATGATCAGGTCAGCGGCGTCGGAACGCTTGTGTTTGACGTGGAGGGCGGTTGGCGATGCGATGAGTGGAACCCGGTATCATTCCGCCAGGGAGCAATAACGCACCGCCAACAAGAGATTGGATTTTTTATGGTCATAGTAACTCACAGCGGCAAGTTTCACGCCGACGACGCATGGGCTGTTGCAGTGCTGAAGATCGTATTTCCGCAGGCGGAGGTGGTACGCACGCGCGATGCGGCACGGGTCGAGGCGGCTGACTTTGCCGTCGATGTCGGCGCTATGTGGGACCCCGCCACGGGACGTTTCGACCATCACCAGAAGGGTTTCAGCGGCGCGCGCCAGACGGGCGTGCCCTACGCAAGCGCGGGACTGGTGTGGAAGGAATACGGGGCACGCTGCGTGAGCACGCTGGCGGCGGCGCATACGGGCCATCGCTTGTCGGATGAGCAGGCGGCCGAGATGGCATATTCAATCGACGCCGATGTCGTGCAGTACCTGGACCTGTCCGACGTGGGTGCGGCCAAGAATGCGCCGGGTGGCTATGGCCTGTCGGCGGTGGTGTCCGGGTTTAATCCGAACTGGCTCGACGAACAAAGGCTGGGCTACGGCGGCGCCGATGATGCCTACAGGCTCAGTCAATTTACCCGCGCCATGGACCTGCTCACCGACGTCATGACCAATGCCGTGAAATACCGCGTCGGCGTTTTGCTCGCGGTGGAGCAGGTGAGGCAGGCGCAAGTGCTGGAGGAGGGCAGGGTACTGTTCCTGCAAAATGGCGCAGTGCCATGGGGGCAAGTGGTGCGCAAGGAAATGCCGGAACTGCTGTTTGTCATCAGTCACAATATTGCCGAGCAGCGCTACATGATCCACGCAATTCCGGTCAGCCCCGACAGCTTCAAGGCGCGCGCGGATTTGCCGGAGGCATGGGCCGGCTTGCGTGACGCGCAGCTGGCCGCGCTGACCGGGGTTGAGGATGCCGGCTTCTGCCACAATGGCCGGTTCATTGCGTCGGCCAAGTCGTATGAGGGTATACGGCGCATGGCGTCCTTGGCGCTTGAAGCGCTTCAGCAGCAGCGCGCCGTCTAGTTATTGCGCCCGGAGGTGGAGCGCTATCGCGACGTTGAAACACCGGGAGGGGATTGTGCCGGCTTGACCAATCGAAAGATACAACGCCGCTCAGGAACCGCTTACGGGTGGGTGGCGGAACGACGGGTGGATGGGGGCTCTGAAAACGTCACGCTAACGCCCACGGCATCTGGACCAAGCGGTCTGGATGCGCTGCACCATCGAAAAAGATTGACTGTTTTAGCACGGTCGTACGAAACTAAGTCAACGGCTGCCATGGCGCAACCGCAATGTAATGACAGGAGTATTGATGACGCCTTACCCGATGAGCCCACTGCTGGGGCAAATGATGGACCAGCCTTTGCTTATCTCCAGCATTATCGAATTCGCGGCAAGGCACTACGGCAGCACCGAAATCGTTTCACGCCGCGTCGAGGGCGATCTTCACCGCTACACCTACCGCGACTGCCACCAGCGCGCGCGCCAGATGGCCAATGCGCTCACCGGCCTGGGCGTCAAGCTCGGCGACCGGGTCGCCACCCTGGCCTGGAACGGCTATCGCCACATGGAACTGTATTACGCGGTCTCCGGATCGGGCGCCGTGCTGCATACGATCAACCCGCGTCTGCACCCGGAACAGATCGCCTACATCACCAACCACGCCGAAGACCAGTATGTCTTCTTCGACCTGACCTTCCTGCCGCTGATCGAAGCCCTGGCTGCCCACTGCACGACCGTCAAGGCCTTCATCCTGATGGCCGGGCGCGAGCGCATGCCGGCCGACACCAAGATCCCGCAGCTGCTGTGCTATGAGGACTTGATCTCCAGCAGCTCGGACGATTACCAGTGGCCGCTGTTCGACGAGAACTCGGCCGCGTCGCTGTGCTATACGTCTGGCACCACGGGCAACCCCAAGGGCGCCCTGTACTCGCATCGTTCGACCGTGCTGCACGCGTATGGTTCGGCGATGCCGAATGCGCTCAACGTCTCCTCGGCCGACACGGTGCTGCCGGTCGTGCCGATGTTCCACGTCAACGCCTGGGGCTTGCCGTATTCGGTGCTGCTGTCGGGCGCCAAGATGGTGTATCCCGGTGCGGCGCTGGACGGCAAGTCGCTGTACGAGCTGTTCGAGGCGGAAAAAGTCACGTTCTCGGCCGGCGTGCCGACTGTCTGGCTGGGCCTGATCAACCATGCGCTCCAGAACCAGCTGCAGTTCAGCACCTTCCGGCGCACGGTGATCGGCGGCTCGGCTTGCCCACCCGCCATGATGGACACGCTGATCGACAAGTTCAATGTCGAGGTCATCCACGCCTGGGGCATGACTGAAATGTCGCCGCTGGGCACGGCGGGCGGCTTGCAGGCCAAGCATCTGGCATTGCCGAAAGATGCGCAGCGCAAGATCTTGCAAAAGCAGGGCCATGCGATTTACGGCGTTGACATGAAAATCGTCGACGATGCAGGCACCGAATTGCCGTGGGATGGCAGGACTTACGGCCATTTGCTGGTCAAAGGCCCGTGGATCATCAGCAGCTACTTCAAGAACGAGGGTGGCGACGTGCTGCAGGATGGCTGGTTCCCGACCGGCGACGTGGCCACCATCGATGCCGACGGCTACATGCAGATTACCGACCGCAGCAAGGATGTGATCAAGTCTGGCGGGGAGTGGATCGGTACCATCGACCTGGAGAACATTGCCATGTCGCATCCTGCGGTGTTGCAGGCGGCGTGCATCGGCATCGCGCATCCGAAATGGGATGAACGTCCGCTGTTATTGGTGGTCAAACGTCCAGGCATGGAAGTGACGCGCGAGGAGATGCTGGCGTTTTTTGAAGGCAAGATCGCCAAGTTCTGGATGCCGGATGATGTGGTGTTCGTCGATGCGCTGCCGATGGGCGCGACCGGCAAGATTCAAAAGAACAAGCTGCGCGATCAGTTCAAGGCGCATCAGTTGCCGGTGGCGTGATGCGCTGCAAGTGGCCGCATCGCTAGCCGACGGTCTCACGGGCTGTGGCTCTCATATATGGCTAACATTTAACAAGAATTCAACAAGAGGTTTTCCGCACCAGATGGGCAGCACTCGCTGCAAGGGCATCAGACCCGCATAGACAATAGAGAAGGATGGAGACGCATGATCAAGACTATTCGCCCGTTGACACTGGCTGTATCGTTTGCATTGCTGTCGGCTTCGGCCCAGGCCGATACCGTGAAGATTGCCTTCATCGACCCTCTGTCCGGGCCTTTCGCGCCGGTGGGGCAAAACCAGCTGAAAAGCTTCCAGTTGATCGCCGACCTGGCCTCCCAGCAAAAGTGGGCGGGCGAGCACAAGCTCGAAGTGGTCGGCTTCGACAACAAGGCCAGCCCGCAAGAGTCGCTCACCCAGCTCAAAGCCGTGATCGACCAGGGCTACCGCTACATCACCCAGGGCAGCGGCTCCGGCGTGGGCCTGGCCCTGCTGGACGCGATCAACAAGCACAACGAGCGCAATCCCGGCAAGGAAGTCGTGTTCCTGAACTATGCGGCCATCGATCCCGACATGACCAACAGCAAGTGCAGCTTCTGGCACTTCCGCTTCGACGCCAATTCCGACATGAAAATGGAAGCGCTGACGTCCTACATGGCGCCCAACAAGGAGATCAAGAGCGTCTACATCATCGGCCAGAACTATGCGTTCGGCCAGGCCGTCAGCCGCGCCGCCAAGGAGTACCTGAAACGCAAGCGCCCGGACGTCAAGATCGCCGGCGACGACCTGCACCCGATCGCCCAGGTCAAGGATTTTTCGCCCTACATCGCCAAGATCAAGGCTTCCGGCGCCGATACCGTCATCACCGGCAACTGGGGCGCCGACCTGGCCCTCCTGATCCGCGCCGCCAAGGATGCCGACCTCAAGGCCAATTTCTACACGTACTACGGCATTACCACGGGCGTGCCGACCGCCATGGGCGCGGCCGGGGCCGAGCGCGTCAAGATCGTCGGCAACTGGATGGCCAACAACGACAAATTCCTTGGCAAGGACATCGTCGAAGCATTCAAGAAAAAATACAACGAAGATTACTACGCCGCCCAGACCCACAGCAGCATCGGCATGCTGGCCCAGGCCATCAAGACGGCCAAGACCACCGACCCGGTCAAGGTGGCGTTTGCGATGGAAGGCGCCAAGTTCAACAGCATCAACGGCGAAGTCATGATGAACAAGGCCGATCACCAGTTGCAGCAGCCGCTGTTCATCGGCACCTGGACCAAGACCAACGGCAAGGATGTCAAGTACGACCAGGAAAACACCGGCTACGGCTGGAAAATGGACAAGAAGATCGATGCCTACCTGGCGAACCAGCCGACTTCCTGCCAGATGAAGCGGCCCGGGGCGTAACGCCACGGCTGCGGGGCGCGCCGCCCGGCCACAAGCCGGCCGGCCCGTTCCTGGACGGCCCTTACCCGGGCGGCCCTTACCCGGGTGGCCCTTACCCGGGTGGCCCTGATCCGGCAAGACTGTAGGGTGGGCCTGTCCGCTGCGGCGCGCATGTCCACCGCCTTCGCGTTTCCGACCACGGTGGGTTCAGCACGCCCACGCAACCTGCAGACACCTATGGAATTCACACTGTTCACCCTGCTGAACGGGATCAGTTACGGACTGCTGCTGTTCATGCTCTCGTCCGGGCTGACCCTCATCTTCAGCATGATGGGCGTGCTCAACTTTGCGCACGCCAGTTTCTACATGCTCGGTGCCTATATTGCCTACACCATCAGCAGCGTGCTGGGATTCTGGCCGGCGCTGGTGCTCGCGCCCGTCGCGGTCGGCCTGATCGGCGCGCTGGTCGAGCGCTACGGCCTGCGCCCGCTGCATAAATACGGCCACATTCCCGAGCTGCTGTTCACCTTCGGCCTGTCCTACCTCGTGGTCGAGCTGGTCCAGCTGGTGTGGGGCCGGGCGGCGGTGCCGTATCCGATTCCCAAGGAGCTCGACGGACCGCTGTTCACCCTGTTCTCGACCAGCTTCCCGATCTATCGCGGCTTCATGATGCTGGTCGCGCTGTCGATGCTGGCCGGTATTTACCTGGTGCTCACGCGCACCCGGGTGGGGCTGGTGATCCAGGCGGCGCTGAGCCATCCGGATGCGGTGGAAGCGCTCGGCCACAACGTGCCGCGCATCTTCATGTGGGTGTTCGGCGGCGGCTGCGCGCTGGCCGGGCTGGCGGGCGTCATCGGCGGCAATGCCTTCGTGACCGAGCCGGGCATGGCGGCCACGGTCGGCAGCATCATCTTCGTGGTGGTGGTCGTCGGCGGCATGGGCTCGCTGGCGGGCGCCTTTGTTGCCTCGATCCTGATCGGGGTGCTGCAAACCTTTGCCGTCGCGCTCGATTATTCGCTGATGACGCTGCTGAATGGCATCGGCGCCAACATCACCATGGACACGCCCGGCTACGAGGTGCTGAAACTGACCATTTCGCAAAGCGCGGCCATCTTGCCATTCCTGCTGCTGGTCCTGATCCTGATTTTCCGGCCCAAGGGCTTGATGGGGACGCGCGAATGAGGCTCACCTACACCCCCATGAATCTCGGCCGCTACCTGGTCTGGGGCGGCTTTGCGCTGGTGCTGGTGCTGGCCCCGCTGGTCTTTACCAAGGGCGCGGCACTGTCGATCCTGTCCCAGATCGGCACGGTGATGATGTTCGGCCTGTCCTACAACATGTTGCTGGGGCAAGGCGGCATGCTGTCCTTCGGCCACGCCGTCTATTCCGGACTGGGCGCTTTCTTTGCGATCCACGCGATGAACAGTAGCGGCATCGGCGCGCTGGTGCCGACCTCGCTGATTCCCCTGGTGGGTGGCGTCGCCGGGATGGGTTTCGGGGTGCTGTTCGGCTACGTGACCACCAAGAAATCCGGCACCACCTTCGCCATGATCACCCTCGGCCTGGTCGAGCTGGTGTTTGCCAGCTCACTGATGTTCCCGGGCTTTTTCGGCGGCGAGGGCGGCATCACCACCAACCGCGTGCGCGGCGCGGCCGTCATGGGCATCACCTACGGGCCGCAGGTGCAGGTGTACTACCTGATCGCCGTGTGGCTGTTCGCCAGCACGGTGGCCATGTTCGCCTTCACGCAAACGCCGCTCGGGCGCATGGCCAATGCCGTGCGCGACAACCCCGAACGGGTCGAATTCATCGGCTACGATACGCAATGGGTGCGCTACCTGACCCTGATCCTGTCGGCCTTCTTCGCTGGTATTTCGGGCGGGCTGTCGGCGATCAACTTCGAGATCGTCAGCGCCGAGAATGTCAGCGCCATCCGCTCGGGCAGTATCTTGCTGTTCGTGTTTATCGGCGGGATCGGCTTTTTCTTCGGTCCCTTGCTCGGCACCATTGTCGGCATCTTCTTTTCCGTGATGCTGTCGGACTTCACGCCGGCATGGCAACTGTATCTGGGCCTGTTCTTCATTTTGCTGGTGCGCTATGCGCCGGCCGGGCTGGCCAGCCTGATATTGATGCTGCTGCGGGTAGCGGGCGCGCGCAAGTTCGCGCGCATCTGGAAGCCGCTGCTGGCCGTGGGCGCGTGCGTGCTGGTCGCCCTCGTTGGCATGGTGATGGGCATCGAAATGCTCTACCACCTGACCCTGGACGCCGCCAACGGCAGCGTCATGACCCGTTTCGGGCAGGCGATCGACACCAGATCGGCCGCACCGTGGCTGGTGGCCGGCGCGCTGCTGGTGGCGGGCATTGTGGGTTACCGGCGCTTCCAGCCGGGATATTACGCCGTCTGGAGTGACGTGAATGCGGAAATCGTGGCACAACAGCGTGGAGGTATCGCATGACGACGGCCGCACTTGAACTGAAAGACGTGCGCAAGAGTTTCGGCCGCTCCGAAATTATCCGCGGCGCCAGCCTGACCGTGCAAAAAGGCGAGCGCTGCGCGGTGATCGGCCCGAATGGCGCCGGGAAATCGACCTTGTTCAACCTGGTATCGGGCCGGTTCGATATCACCTCGGGCGCTATTTGCCTTAATGGGAACAGCATCAGCGGCTTGCGCCCGTTCGAGATCAACCGGCTCGGTTTATCGCGCAGCTTCCAGATCAGTAATCTGTTCGACAAACTGTCGGTGTATGAAAACCTGCGCTGCGCGGTATTGTGGTCGCTCGGGTATCAATACTCGTTCTGGCAGCGCTTGAACGGCCTGCGCGACGCCCATGAACGCGCGGAAGAGGTGTTGGAGCAGATCGGCATGCAGCGCCAGCGCAAGGTATTGGCCGGCGTGCTGACCTATGCCGAACAGCGCGCGCTGGAAATCGGCATCACCATTGCCGGCGGCGCCGACGTGATCTTGCTCGACGAGCCGACCGCCGGCATGAGCCGTTCGGAGTCGGATGCGGCGGTGGAATTGATCCGCAAGGTCACGGTGGGCAAGTCGCTGGTGATGGTGGAGCACGACATGAGCGTGGTGTTCGGGCTGGCCGACAAGATCGCGGTGCTGGTGTATGGCGAGGTGATCGCCTGCGATACGCCGGCCAATATCCGCTCGAATGCGGCGGTGCAGGCGGCCTATCTGGGCCACGGCGGCAGCGAGGAAGCCGCATGAGCGCCATTCTGGAGATCAGGAACCTGCATGCGTTTTACGGCAAGGGACATATTTTGCACGGCGTCGACCTGCAGATCGGCAAAGGCGAGATTGTCAGCCTGCTGGGCCGCAATGGGGTGGGGCGCTCGACCCTGGTCAAGACGGTGATGGGGCAGGTCAATGCCACCGGGTCGGTGCTGTTCAAAGGCGCGGAGGTGCTGGGATTGAAGGCATTCCAGATCGCGCACAAGGGGCTGGCGTACGTGCCGGAAAACCGGGATATTTTCCCGACCCTGACGGTGGAACAGAACCTGATCCTGGGGCAGAAAAAGACGGGCGTGGCTGGACGCTGGTCGCTCGAGGATATGTACAACATGTTTCCGCGCTTGCTGGAACGGCGTACGGTGGCGGCCGGGTTTTTGTCGGGCGGGGAGCAGCAGATGCTGACCTTGTGCCGCAGCCTGATGGGCGATCCCGATTTGATCATGATCGACGAGCCGACCGAGGGTTTGGCGCCGAAGATCGTGGCGCTGGTGGCCCAGTATTTATTGGCGCTGAAGGAGAAGGGGATTTCGGTGCTGCTGGTGGAGCAGAAACTGGCCATTGCGCTGGAGATTTCGCAGCGGGTGTATGTGATGGGGCACGGGGCGATTGTGTTCGAGGGGACGCCGCAGGAGTTGCGGGCGGATGCGGGGGTACGCAAGGAGTGGTTGGAGGTATAGGTGAGCTCACAAAAAATAATACGACCGTTCTATTATGATGTATAGTCGAAGACTGCTGAACCCACTAACAAAGGAAGAGACATGAGCGCCGAATACCTGGTCAATGGCAGCGTTGCCGTCATCACACTGAACAATCCACCAGTCAACGGGCTGGGTCTTGAGACGCGTACCGCCGCGGTCGCCGGCATTCGCCGCGCGCTGGCCGACGACGCGGTCAAGGCGATCGTCATCACCGGCGCCGGCAAGGCGTTTTCCGGTGGCGCCGACATCAAGGAATTCAATTCGCCCAAGGCCCTCACCGAACCGTCCCTGCACTCGCTGATCCAGGTCGCCGAAAGCTCGACCAAGCCCGTGGTCGCCGCGATCCACACGGTGTGCATGGGCGGCGGCCTCGAACTGGCGCTGGGCTGCAACTACCGCGTCGCCATGCCCGGCGCGCAAATCGCGCTGCCGGAAGTCAAGCTCGGCCTGCTGCCAGGCGCCGGCGGCACCCAGCGCCTGCCGCGCGTGGTCGGCCTGGAAATGGCCCTGAACATGATCGTCTCCGGCACCCCGGTGCCATCGGAAAAATTCGCCGGCACCGCGTTGTTCGACGAAGTCTTCGCTTCCGACGCCAAGCTGATCGACTCGGCCGTGGCCTTCGCCAACAAGGTCGCCGACGTGCGTCCGCTGCCGCGCGTACGCGACCGCAAGGTGAACTACCCGAACCACGAAGCTTTCCTGCAATTTTCGCGCAACACCGTCAAGGCCATGTCCGGCGCTTTCCCTGCGCCGCTCGAATGCGTCGACACCGTGGCCGCGTCGGTCACCAGGAAGTTTGAAGACGGCATCAAGTTCGAGCGCGAGCGCTTCCTGCACCTGATCCAGACCCCGGAATCGACATCGCTGCGCCACGCTTTCTTCGCCGAGCGCCTCGCCAGCAAGATTCCGGACGTGCCAGCCGACACGCCAACGCGCGAGATCAAGCAGGCCGCCATCATCGGCGCCGGCACCATGGGCGGCGGCATCGCCATGAACTTCGTCAACGCCGGCATTCCCGTCATCCTGCTCGAAACCAAGCAGGAAGCGCTCGACAAGGGCATCGCCACGATCCGCAAGAACTACGAAAACACCATGAAAAAGGGCAAGCTCACGCCCGAGAAGTTCGAACAGCGCGTTGGCCTCATCAGCGGCACGCTCAATTACGCCGACATCGCCCAGGCCGACATTGTGGTCGAAGCCGTGTTCGAAGACATGGGCGTGAAGGAATCGGTCTTCAAGCAGCTCGACGCGGTAATGAAGCCGGGCGCGATCCTGGCCTCGAACACCTCGACCCTGGACGTGAACAAGATCGCCGGCTTCACCAGCCGCCCGCAGGATGTGGTCGGTACCCACTTCTTCAGCCCGGCCAACGTGATGAAGCTGCTGGAAATCGTGCGCGGCGCCAAGACTGGCAAGGACGTGCTGGCCACCACGCTGGCGCTGTCGAAAAAGCTGCGCAAGACTGGCGTGGTGTCGGGCGTCTGCGACGGCTTCATCGGCAACCGCATGATCGAGCAGTACAGCCGCCAGGCCGGTTTCCTGCTGGAAGAAGGCTGCTTGCCGGAACAGGTCGATAAAGCCGTCGAGAAATTCGGCTTTGCGATGGGTCCGTTCCGCATGGGCGACCTGGCCGGCAACGATATCGGCTGGTACATCCGCAAGCGCCGCTATGTCGAGTCGCCGGAGATCACTTACTCCAAAACCGCCGACCTGCTGTGCGAGATGGGCCGCTACGGCCAGAAAACCAGCGCCGGCTGGTACGACTACCAGGCTGGCGACCGCAAGGCCTATGCCTCGAAGGATGTCAACGACATGATCGTCAAGCACTCGGCCGATATCGGCGTCGAGCGCCGCAAGATCAGCGACGAGGAAATCGTCGAACGCCTGGTGTATTCGCTGGTCAACGAAGGCGCGCGCATCCTGGAAGAGGGCATTGCGATGCGCGCTTCCGATATCGACATGGTGTACCTGACCGGCTACGGCTTCCCCGTGTTCCGCGGCGGTCCGATGTTCTATGCCGATACGGTTGGCCTGGCCAATGTGCTGATGGCGATGGAGAAATATGCCCAGGGCCGCCATGGCGACGCGTGGGCGCCGGCCCCGCTGATGGTGCGGCTGGCCGCCGAAGGCAAGGGCTTCAATAGCTAAAACAGCGGTATCGCACCTGCAAAAGGCAGCCCCGGCAATCCGGACGCTGCCTTTTTTATTGCCTGTAAAAACTTGCCTTGCCCTGCGCTGTCCATTATATTGGATGAATGGATACAATAATAGACGATACAGGCGCTGCCATCGCCCGCCGGCTGCGCCTGGAACGCGACGCGCGCGGCTGGTCGCTGGCGGACCTGGCGGCCCGTTCCGGCGTTGCCAAGGCCACCATCAGCAAGATCGAGCGCGAAGAAACCAGTCCCACGGCGGTCATCCTGGTGCGCCTGGCCGGCGCCTTCGACCTGACGCTCGCCGGCCTGCTGCTGCGCGCGGAAGGCCATGGCGACGCCAGCCGCGTCATGCGCGCGGCGCAGCAGCCCGTGTGGCGCGATCCGGACAGCGGCTACGTGCGCCGGCAAGTGTATGCGCGCCCTGATCATCCCGTGGAAATCGTGCAGGTCGACATGCCGCCCGGCCAACGCGTGGTGCTGCCGGCCTCGTCGTACGCGCATATCCGCCAGGCGCTGTGGGTGACGACGGGGCCGTTGACAGTGCTGGAGGGCGGCGAGCAACACCGCCTGGAGGCCGGCGACTGCCTTGGTTTCGGCCCGCCGTCCGAGGTGACCATTGCCAATGAAGGCGCGGACACTTGTCGTTACCTGGTTGTACTTTCAAGGAGCTGAGCATGTCCGACATCCATATTCGTCCGCTCGCGGGGGCGCCGGCACTGATCGACACCCTGGCGGGATTGCTGGCCGAGGTAGTCGCACAAGGCGGCTCGGTCGGCTTCATGCATCCGCTGGCCCGCTCCGAAGCGCAGGCCTTCTGGGAACGCGCGCTGCAAGCGGCGGCCGCTGGCCAGCGCATCGTGTTCGGCGCGTTTGAGGACGACCAACTGGTGGCGACGGTCAGCCTGCTGCTCGACTGCCCGTCCAACCAGCCGCACCGCGCGGAAATCGCCAAGATGATGACCTTGCCGCGCTGCCGTGGACGCGGCATCGCGGCGGCCCTGCTGCGATCTGCCGAGGCTGCCGCCGTGGCGCGCGGCAAGACCCTGCTGGTGCTCGATACCGCCAGCGACGGCGGCGCGGCCGGGCTCTACGCGAAACATGGTTTCACCCTGGCCGGCGAGATTCCCGGCTATGCGCTCAAGCCCCATGGTGGCCTGACGGGCACGTTGCTGTACTGGAAGCGGGTCGGGCCTCAAGACTGAGGTATCGGGTAAATATAGAAAAAATCGTCGTCGCGTTCCCAGCCTTGCGCCTCATACAGCGCTTGCGCCTTGGTATTTGTGTTCGCGGTCGAGAGCGCAAGACGAATCGCCCCGGCCGTCCTGGCGAAATCAATGGCAGCGGAAAGCAGTCCGGCTCCGACGCCCTTGCGACGTCCCGATTCATGGATAAACAGGTCGTTGAGAATATAGATCCGTCCGAGAGAAACACTCGAAAAGCTCGGATACAGCTGCGCGAAGCCGATGGGATCGCTTCCTTCATGGGCAATAAAGAGAATCGATTCGCCGTGAGCGATCCGTTCCGCCAGAAATTTATTCGCAGCCGCCACATCGCTTTCGCGTCCGTAGAACTGGCGGTAGCCATCGAATAACACTGACAACGCCTCAAGATCGGCAAGTATGGCCTGACGAATGCGAATAGTGCTCATGCGGGTCTCATCCATGAAAGTAAGTTCGGCGCAGGTTGCCCTGCTTAAATTGAAAATGTATCATCAAATGTGCTTTTGCGTTGCCGCTGCTCTGGCCACGACATCAGCGTCAGGCCCTGGGCCGCGCTAAGCGGCGTCAATATCGTTAAACAGGATGAGTACGATGGATGAAACGATCAACAATGAGATTGCCATGTTGGGCCGTAAGGCACATGAGCTGACCGAATCCGCCTACCGCCGGCATGGATCGACACGCGGCGATCCGGGTTGGGCAGAAAAGCAGAGGATACTCCTTGCGGATATGGCCCTTCACTTGCTGCAAACGGCCCTCAGGGACGGCGAGCTGTCAGTCGACGAGCTGAAGCAAAATCTCTACGCCATCCTGACAATATCCGACCAATTCATCCCCGATCACGGCTTGAAAGCGAGCGCCGACCAATTCTATGCCAGATAACATATGGCGTTCACCCGCACCTTGACGGGGAGATTGTCGTCCAGAATGTCCATAGGAAAATAATTCCAAAAGGATAATTCATGCGCAGTACGCTTGTGTTTCTGGTGCGCGAGACCGACGGCCAAGCGCGGCGCTACCGCTACCGTGTCACGTTCGCGAGCACGGCGATCCTGGTGAATATCGGTTTCGACAAGGCGGACCGGAGCGACGTCCTCGGCGTGCGCCTGGAGTGGCCAGGGGCGGCGCTTCGCTCAGGCGGCCTTGGGCAAATGCGCGGCCGCCCGGCCGGCATAGAACGCGTCGCACAGTGCCGCCACCTGTTTCGGCGCCTCGACCATCGGTACGTGGCCTATCCCTGCGAGCACCACTTTTTCGCTGTTGCGCAAACCCGCGTGAAGCGTCTGCGCATCGTCCACGTGCACGACCCTGTCTTGCGCGCCCCAGATGATGAGCGAAGGCGCGCCGATCGAGCCCAGAAGCGGGCGCTGGTCCAGGTCGGTTTCGATGTCGCGTGCGATCCGCAGGTTGATTTCCTCGCGGGCCACGTAGTTCCTGGCCAGCGCAGCAAGCAGGAAGCCGGGAATATACGGCGGCTTTTCCATGCCGATGCCGATCATTTTTTTATAGCCGGCCGTGTTGCGGATCGCGACCATGGGATTGTTCCCGGAATCAGCAAACTGCTGGCGCAGCCAGCTAGGCGACGTTTCCGCTCCGGCTGCGTCGATCAGCACCAGGGAAGCAATCCGGTCCGGGGAATCGGCCGCCATCCGCAAGGCAATCGCGGCGCCCATCGAATTGCCGATCAGGTGAGCGCGTCCGACCCCCAGCGCCGCAAGAAAATCCAGCATGCGCCCGGCTTGCGAGGCGATGTCGTAGCACGACGCCGTTTGCGCGGTGCTCTCGCCGTGGCCCGGCAGGTCGGGAATCAGGATGGTGATCCCGGTGCGCATGGTTTTCGCCAACCGTAGCCATGCCGACCTGTCGCTGGCGGCGCCATGCAGCATCACGATCGCCTCCGACAGGCCGGTACCGCGCCGCAGATAGGCGATTTCCCCGCCATCGACCGCCACCGAGGCCGCATCAAGCCGTGCCGATTTGCATTCCGCCGCCATGGCCATGCCAAGCAGGCGGTCGCCCAGGCGGGTTGTCCAGGAACTCATCGTTGTTGTTCTCCATACCATAAAGTATGGCCAGCTTCACAGCAACCATTGGACTTGTCAAGGCCATTCGGTATGATGGCGCATGGACGATAAAAAGAACCGACAGAGCTGGCTTAGCGCCGGCTTGCAGGCACTGGCCGAGGATGGACCCGAAGGTTTGCGCATCATGCCGATCGCGCAAAAGATGGGCGTCACCAAGGGCAGTTTTTACTGGCATTTCAAGAATCTGGAAGATTATCAATCGGCGGTGATGGAAGAGTGGGAGCAGGTTCACACGCAGCGCGTGATGGAGATTGTCGACCAGGAGAATATCGATGTCGGCAGCAAGCTGGCGAAGCTGTTCACCGGCGGGCCGCCGCACCTGTTCACCCTGGGCCGGGCAATTCGCGCGTGGTCCATGAGCAATGAACAGGTCAGGGAAGTGCAACAGCGTGTCGATCGCAAGCGGGTCGATTACGTCGCGAAGCTGTTGACCGATATCGGCTGGCCGCCGGAGCAAGCGCCGGTGATCGCGCGCTGGAATTACTGCGCCTTCATCGGGCATGCCGCCATCGGCGCGCCGGAGATGAGCGAGGCCGAGATCCGCACGGTGGTGCAGTTGCTCAAGCCGCCGGGCAAAAGCTAGGGCGTCGCGCTAGACCAGCCATCCCCGGCCGACGGCCACCAGCACGATCGACACGGCAAGCAGCCCCCACAGCGGCGATTGGGGAAAGGCGACAATCCCCGCCGCCCCGATCGCGCAGCCGTACAGCCCGATCAGCCCGAGGGTCGCGAGGTCATTGGCCACGGCTGCGCGCAGTGCCAGGTGGCCGCACAGGATGAGCGGCGGGCCGAAGGCGATGAACCAGAACGCCAGCCGGCGCCCGTCATCGGTGCCGAAACGGTTGGCCAGGCCTTCGTGCCAGGCTGCGCTCAGCGCCGGATGGAAGCGTGCCAGGCCGAACAGGATGTGCAGCAGGCCCAGGGCCAGCAGGGCGCTGGCGGCAGCGTGTTTCCAGGTAATGCCCATCGGTGTATCCTTTAACGTCAAGCGCGCGGCGGGATGCCACGCGTCACCATACTTCATGGTATGGTAGAGATGATGACAGCTGAGGCGCAGCTCGTCAATACCCCGAGGTATGGCGTAGTGGATTGACATATTGTCGATCAGTGACATAATGTCAGTCATGACCATCACCGAAAATGCATTGCTCCTGCGCGAGGCAAGGAAAATCGTCGAAGCCCTGGGCCGCACCCTGGCGCCCATGGTGGAGGTGGTGCTGCACGACCTCACGCGGCCGGCGTCGTCCATCGTGGCGATCTCGAACAACCTGTCCGGCCGCGAGGTGGGCGATCCCACCACCGTCATCGGCCTGGCGCGGATCACGGATCCCGCTTTTCCCGACATCCTGCAAAATTATCCCAACCAGTTTCCGGACGGGCGCCCGGCGAAAAGCACCTCGATTGGCCTGCGCAACAGCGATGGCGACTACGTTGCCGCGCTGTGCCTGAATGTGGACGTGTCGATGCTGACCAGTATCGCCGCCAGCCTGTCGCAGCTGGCGCAAACCCAGCCAGCGCAGACGCCGATGCGCGAATCGCTGGCCTCGCCCCGCCTGGACGAGCTGCGCGCCACGCTGGAGCGCTTTGCCGCGCAACTGAACAAGACCCCGCACGCCCTAAGCCCGGCCCAGCGGCGCGACGCCGTGCACCAGCTCGCCCAAGCCGGCCTGATGGACCTGAAAAACGCCCAGGCCGTCGTGGCGTCCATGCTCGGCGTGGCCCGGCCTACCGTCTACTCCTATCTTCCACAGAAAGATCCATCGCCATGATCCAGCTTCCCATTTCTTTCGACGACGTTGCGCGGGCGCACGAGCGCATCGCCGGGGCAGTCCATCGCACGCCGGTGCTCACGTCCACGACCGCCAACGCCCTGAGCGGTGCGCAGATCTTCTTCAAATGCGAAAACCTGCAGCGCACCGGCGCCTTCAAGATGCGCGGCGCCTACAACGCGCTGGCCCAGTTCACGCCGGAACAGCGCGCCTGCGGCGTGGTCACGTTTTCGTCCGGCAACCACGCGCAGGGCATCGCGCTGGCGGCGAAGTCGCTCGGTATCAGGGCGGTGATCGTCATGCCGCATGATGCGCCTGCCATCAAGGTGGCGGCCACGCGCGGCTACGGCGCCGAGGTGGTGATGTACGACCGTTATACCGAAGACCGCGAGGCGATCGGCAACGCGCTGGCGCTGGAGCGCGGCCTGACCCTGATCCCGCCCTACGACCATCCGCATGTGATGGCGGGGCAGGGCACCGCGGCCAAGGAACTGATCGAGGATGCCGGCCCGCTCGACGTGCTGCTGGTGCCGCTGGGCGGCGGCGGCCTGCTGTCCGGCTGCGCGACTGCGGCCAAGGCGATGAATCCGGACTGCCGCGTGCTTGGCGTGGAACCGGAAGCGGGCGACGATGGCCAGCGCAGTTTCCGCAGCGGCGAGATCGTCCACATTGCCACGCCCGATACCATCGCCGATGGCGCCCAGACCCAGCACCTGGGCAAGCACACGTTTGCCGTGATCCGCGAGCGCGTCGATGATGTTTTGACGGTGTCCGACGCCGAACTGGTCGAGGCGATGCGGTTTTTCGCCGGGCACATGAAGATCACGGTGGAGCCGTCCGGTTGCCTGGGCGCGGCCGTCGCGCTCAATCCGCGCATGGACTTCAAGGGCAAGCGGGTCGGCGTGATTGTCTCGGGCGGCAATATCGACCTGCAGCGCATGGCGATGCTGATCCAGAAGGGAGCCTGAGCATGCCTTTGTCTTCCTATCTCGATGCCCATCCACGCCTGGGCGAGGAAACCTATATCCACGCCTCGGCGCAGGTGATCGGCGATGTGACCCTGGGCGATCATTCCTCGGTCTGGTGCAATACGGTGGTGCGCGGCGATGTGAATCACATCGTGGTCGGGCGCTGTTCGAATATCCAGGATTTCGTGATGTGCCACGTCTCGCACAAGCATCCCAACAAGCCGCTCGGTTCGCCGTTGGTGATTGGCGACTACGTCACCATCGGGCATAACACCATTTTGCATGGCTGCACCATCGGCGACGAATGCCTGATCGGCATGGGCGCCATCGTGATGGACGATGCCCTCATTTCGCCCCGGGTGATGGTCGGCGCCGGCAGCCTGGTCCCGCCCGGCAAAGTGCTGGAAAGCGGCTATCTGTATGTTGGCCGCCCGGTAAGAAAGGTGCGCGCCCTGACGGAGGCCGAACTGGCCTTCCTTAAATACTCGGCGGAGCATTATGTCCGCGTCAAAAACAATTATTTGGGCAGCGTGTGACAGGGGCGGTGACACGATGTGCGTGGCTGGCGGCTGCAATGCCCGCCGCGCCCGCCCGCCGATGATCGCGCTCGACGAATTGCTGGCACGTGTCAATGCGGCGTTCGGCCTGCGTGTTTCATCGTTCACGGCCCTGATCGAACATCAGGTAGCGGCAAGCCGTTGGCGGCGCCTGGATACGCCGCAACATATCGACGACATGGAGATAACCGGCCTGGTCGACGCAAGCGCCTTCTTGCCGGAAGCGCTGTACGTCGTTACCGACGAATCGTACGATAAGGAGGTGGGCGCTTTCGCGGTGCACCGCGACGACCTGCGCGCCTTCGCCGGGGCCTATCGTGAGCGCAATGGGGTGGCGATGTTCAATGGCGATACCCTGATTGTCGGTATCGAATCGAAGCTCATCTGGATGTTTCATCACGAAGGCGTGTGGACCCTGTTCGACGGGCGCCGCGCCGCAATGGCTGACTGACGCGGCAACCGCAATCCGGCACAAAAAAATGCCGCTCGGGAGAGCGGCATTTTGGCGACAGCACCAGCGACTCAGTCGGCGGCGTAGATGTCGTTATCCTTGGTTTCCTTGACGAACAAGCCGCCAATGACAACCGTGACCAGCGCCACGATGATCGGATACCACAGGCCGTAGTAAATATCGCCCTTGTACGCCACCAGCGCGAAGGCGGTGGTTGGCAGCAAGCCGCCGAACCAGCCGTTACCGATGTGGTAAGGCAGCGACATCGAGGTGTAGCGGATGCGGGTCGGGAACATTTCAACCAGCATGGCCGCGATCGGACCGTACACAGCCGTCACATACAGCACCAGGATGAACAGCAGCAGCACGACCATCGGCTTGTTGATCTGCTCGCTGTCAGCCTTGGCCGGATAGCCGGCCGCTTTGATCGCTGCGCCAATTTCCGTTTTCAGCGCCGCTTCCTTGGCTTTGCTGTCGGCATTGAAGTTCAGGCCGTCCGGGGTCATCGTTGCCGTGAACGAGGTGTATTCCTTGTCGCCGATGCGCACCTTGGCGACCGTGCCGGGTGGCGCATCGTCCTTGGTGTAGCTGACCGATGACGCGGTCAGCATGCCGGTGGCGATATCGCATGACGATGGGAATTTCTTGGTGCCGGTCAGGTTGAACTGGAAGTGGCAGGATTCAGGATCGGCCACGACCACGACTGGCGAACTGAGCAGCGCTGCTTCCAGGGCGGGATTGGCGAAGTGGGTGATGCCCTTGAAGATAGGGAAGTAGGTACAAGCGGCAATCGCGCAGCCCAGCAGGATGATCCATTTGCGCCCGATCTTGTCCGACAGCGTACCGAACACGATGAAGAACGGGGTGGCCAGCAGCAGCGAAATGGCGATCAGGATGTTGGCGGTGGCACCGTCGACCTTGAGCGTCTGGGTCAGGAAGAACAGGGCGTAGAACTGGCCGGTGTACCACACGACGGCCTGGCCCATGGTCAGGCCGACCAGCGCCAGGAAGACGATCTTGGCGTTCTGCGGCTTGAGGAAGGATTCCGACAGCGGCGCCTTGGAGGTTTTGCCCTCGGCTTTCATCTTGGCAAACGCCGGCGATTCGTTCATCGACAGACGGATCCAGACCGATACGCCCAGCAGCAGCACGGACACCAGGAACGGGATACGCCAGCCCCAGGCGGCAAACTCGGTTTCGCCCATGGCGGTACGGGTACCGAGGATCACCAGCAGCGACAGGAACAGGCCCATCGTGGCGGTGGTCTGGATCCAGGAGGTGAAGAAGCCGCGCTTGCCGTGCGGCGCGTGCTCGGCGACATACGTTGCCGCACCGCCGTACTCGCCGCCCAGTGCCAGGCCCTGCAGGATGCGCAGCGACACCAGGATGATTGGGGCGGCAATACCGATACTGGCGTAACTCGGTAGCAGGCCGACCACGAAGGTCGAGGCGCCCATGATCAGGATGGTGACCAGGAAGGTGTACTTGCGGCCGATCATGTCGCCCAGGCGGCCGAACACCAGCGCGCCGAACGGACGCACGATGAAGCCGGCGGCAAACGCGAGCAGGGCAAAAATGAAGGTGGTGGTGGGGTCGCCAATGAAAAACTGCTTGGCGATGATGGGAGCGAGCGAGCCGTACAGGTAAAAGTCATACCATTCGAATACCGTGCCGAGGGAGGAGGCGAAAATGACCTTGCGTTCTTCTTTGGTGATCCCCGAGTCCGCGGTGATCCCCTTGCGCCCGTCGCCAGTGATGCCGGGTGTAATTGCCATATGTGTCTCCGTGTTTAATATTTATTGCATCATCGGAATAGCCGTATGTATCCAGCCAGATTGAGTGTGGACTGCGAAACTTACGCGATGCTTGCTTGGAACTTACACGAAACTTACTTTTTCGATATCGAAAAATCAGGTCCTTTGTGTAAATACAATCATGTGTTGCCAAATGGATTTGACGGATATGCAGATAGGGCAAGAAGGCGACTGCGGAGGATGTGAAAAGCGCAGTCCAAAGGAATTTTTGCGTCGGTGTAGTGTCGAATTGATGGCTCTATCGTTCATAACGCAGGGTCACCCAATGACGTTTTACAGATGAGCTCCAAGGCGGACCAATTCACGAGCTCCGGCACGCCGCCGATGGTCTCGGCGTTATTGGAGGTGTCACTTTTTTTGCCGGCACAGGATGTAGTGCGGCTTCTGCCAAGCGTTCGCTTGCCGTCAGACGACCCTGTAACGTCCTGTCACTGATTTGTAAGAATCGCGTTGGATTGGTCTGGACCGACGGGAAAAGATTTCGAGGCCGCCATACTGCGCGAGCTGGAATATTTTTGCTGGAACTGGAAGTTGGGTTCAGCTTCGTCGAGCGGAAAAAGCGGGTGCACATTTGATCACGATGATGTCTACATCGACTTACACTGCTATAACCGCCGCCTGCTCCCTATTTAACTGAAACCGGGAGACTTCAAGGCCGCCAACAAGGGGTAAATGGAGCGCTACCCGCGATGGCTTGCAATCGTATGGATCCTATTGAACCCGCCTAAGTCGGCACAGCCCTTTCAGAAGACAAAATTGTAAGCGCCGGATCGACTACGCCGGCGGGCAGATCGACTATGCGGCCTGTGACGCCCTGCAAAGCCACGTCGCGAAGCTATCGGGATGCTGGGATCGAGGGCGGCAGCAGCCATTCTGGATGGCGCACGATGGCGTCCCGGCTGGTGGCGCAGGATCGCGACCTTGACACCATCCAGTCGATGCTGGGCCATGCCGATCTGGAATGCGTCGATCCATACCTTGAAAGCTAGAAAGAAAGGCTTCGGCGTGCTTATGCAGATGCTATGATTGGTTTGATATCGCACTCACTAATAGAAAAGCATGGACAACAGATTAGAACTGAGAAAGTGTCCGACCAGTTGTACAAGGACGATGCGGTGCCGCGCCTCCTTCGCGGCAAGGTGCTGTACTGCTTCAGTGAACACTTTTCCATCCGCGAGCGCGACGACGGCGTGGTTACAGCCGACCAGTTGCGCGCCGCCAGCGAGCAGCTGATCAGCGCGCGGCGCGACGCCGGGGCGCGCTTGCGCCTGTTGCGCAAGAACCGCATGGCCATCAAGTTTATGTACGACGCTTCCATGCAAGCGCCCGGTTTCATGTTTCGCGACATGGCCGGTGCCGCTCCACTCACCATCCCCGTCACCGACGGACACGCATTCAAGGACCAGACTATGGGTATCTACAAGGTTGCCATCTACCGTTTTGCCGATTGGCCACGCGACGGCGTCGTGCTGACGCCCGTGAAAGCGGTCGCGCTCGGAGCCATCCATGAATAAGCGCGCCCTGTTCATCGCGGCGCTGGCCACGAGCCTGTTGGCCGCCTGCGGCGGCGGCGGCGGCGGCGGGGGCGGGGGCGGGGGCGGTACTGCGCCGCCAGCCGGCGATGTCGTGCTGGCGCCGGTGACCACGCTGGCGGCGGGCGTCACGCAAACGGCGCAGCCCGAGGTGGACCAGTACATGCAGGGGCAACTGGTCGAGCAGCGCATTCCCGGCATGACGCTGGTGGTGGTCCGGGACGGCACCGTTGTCTACAGCAAGGGCTATGGCTACGCCGACCGGGAGGCGGCGCGCGCGGTGAAACCGGACGACCGCTTCGAAATCGGCTCGATCAGCAAGTCGTTCGCCGCCACCGCCATCATGCTGCTGGTAGAGGAGGGCAAGATATCGCTCGACGACAAGCTCGACAAATTCATCGGGGCGGTGCCGCCGCAATGGAGCGGCATCACCATTCGGCACCTGCTGAACCACACTTCCGGCCTGCCCGAATACCCGGACGATCAGACCTTTGCGGACATTTTTGCCAACAAGATCCTGGGAGAAGACGACATGCTGGCCAGGTTCAGGGCGTACTCCCTGAGCTGGGAGCCGGGCACCAAGTACCGGTACTGCAATGTCGGCTACGATATTCTTGGTATTGTCGTGCGCAGGGTCAGCGGCAAGGGCTATTTCGATTTCTTGAAAGAGCGGGTGTTCACGCCGCTGGGCATGCACAGCGCGCGTCTGGTCGCGCCGAAACCGGCGCGCGCGGACAGCGCCATCGGGTACGAGTTCAAAGATGGCAAACATATCCCGTTTGTCACTACCGACGCGATGTCGGTCTACCTGGGCATGGCAGCGAGCGGGATCGAGCTCAGTGCCATGGACATGGCGAAGTGGGATGCTGCGCTGTACACCGACAAGATCCTCAAGCAATCGACCCTGGCCCTGATGTGGACCAATAACGCCCTGGTGCAGGCGGCCAATGCCGACAGTCCCGACATCTACTACGGCTTGGGCTGGCAGCTGCGGACCCAGAACGGGAAGCGCTGGGTGTACCACTCCGGTGGCATGCCCGGATACGTCACCGACTTCATGCGCTACCCGGATCAGAAGCTGACCATCATCGTGTTTACCAACCTGAGTGACCAGCATGCGAATGCCCGCAAGATCGTGCGCGCGGTCGCGCCCATGTTCGGCCAAACGCTTTAGTAGTCGCACGTGACGTTGGGCATTTGCGCCCGGAGCATCAGGGCGTCAAAAGTAAACGATGGTTCTTGACATCGTTGCTAAATCTTACGTGAAGGGTAAGTTGCCCACGGCATGTCGGGATAATTTTTTGGCTTGCTACGACAGCAAGGGCGTGCAGACCGAGTTCGAGGTGTGAGATGCCAGCTTTTCCATGTCCGGCTCCGTGCCGTTGAACCCGGAGGGGATTGTGCCGGCTTGAGAAATCGACAGATACAACGCCGCTCAGGAGCCGCTTACACAAAATTTTCACGCGTTCATTTTTCTGTACGGAAATGTTTGCCCGCTTCGCGCTGGGTAAGCGCAGACAAGGTGTCGCCTTGCGCCAGCAGGAATGCGCGCACCGCGTTGGGATCATGGTGCGCGTAGTCGCGCAAGCCCCAGCCGATGGCTTTGCGGATGAAAAAATCGGCTTCGTGCGCGAGCCTGCCGGCATACCCGAACAGCCGCTCCTGATCCGTGTCGGCGCGCCAGCCCAGTTGATGCAGCATGGCCACGCGGCGCGTCCACAGATCCGCGTGGCGTACGGCCTCGTCCATGCGCGGCTGGCGCAGCGCCCGGTCCGCCCGCACGACCGTGCCGATCACGACCGCCAGCGCGTCGACCGTATCCCACCACGAGGCCTGGCGCGCCAGCCCGAGCAGCGCATCGATATGCCCGCCATCGAATTGCTTCACATGGGCGGCGAGCAGGTCGATGGCGGCGTACTGGCATTCGCGCTCGGGCTCGCGCCACAGTTCGCCGGCCGCGTCCAGCAGCACGCCGGCAGGCGCATCCTT
The DNA here is from genome assembly GCF_011682175.1 of Massilia frigida. Taxonomy (GTDB): domain Bacteria; phylum Pseudomonadota; class Gammaproteobacteria; order Burkholderiales; family Burkholderiaceae_D; genus Telluria_A; species Telluria_A frigida. Next base: position 8,434 of record NZ_WHJG01000011.1, on the reverse strand, counting down.
GAGACTACGGACCAGCGGCTTGAGTGCGGCGCGCCGGGCCGGCGTGGGGATGCCGTAAAACGCGAACTGGTCGCGCATGTAGGCGCTCATGCGCGCCGCCTGGACCGGATCGGCCAGCGGCGCCAAGGTCTTTTTCACTTGTTCGGCAATGTTCATGGTCAGGTTTTTCAGGGCCTCGGGACAGGGTGCGCCTGGTGCGAATAATTTTGCGAACGACCGTACTAAAATGTGCTATTCTCGTAGCGATCAACACAGCGCTTTGCGCATATTAATCCAACTCAGGAGACACAAATGATAGATGCCGTCATCGTATCGACCGCCCGCACCGGCCTGGCCAAATCGTGGAAAGGTGCGTTCAACATGACGCACGGCGCCACCCTCGGCGGCCACGTGCTGCAGGCGGCCATTGCGCGGGCTCAGATCGAGCCGGGCGAGGTCGAGGATGTCATCATCGGCTGTGCCAATCCGGAAGGCGCCACGGGCGCCAACATCGCGCGCCAGATCGCCTTGCGCGGCGGCTGCCCGGTGTCCACGGGCGGCATGACGGTCAACCGTTTCTGCTCCTCGGGCCTGCAAACCATTGCGCTCGCGGCGCAGCGCATCATTGCCGGCGAGGGCGATATCTACGCCGCCGGCGGGGTCGAGTCGATTTCTTGCGTGCAGCAGGAAATGAACCAGCACATGCTGGCCGATCCATGGCTCAAGGAACACAAGCCGGAAATCTACTGGCCCATGCTGCAAACGGCCGAAACCGTCGCCAAGCGCTACAACATCGGGCGCGACCGCCAGGATGAATATGGTGTGCAAAGCCAGCAGCGCGCCGCCAATGCCCAGGCCGCCGGCCTGTTCAACGCTGAAATCGTGCCGATGACCACCACCATGGGCGTGGCCGACAAGGCTTCGGGCATGCTGCTCACGCGCGAAGTGACCATCAGCGCCGATGAAGGCATCCGCGCCGACACCACCCTCGAAGCGGTGTCGAAGATCCGCAGCGCGGTGCCGGGCGGCGTGATTTCCGCCGGTAACGCCAGCCAGTTTTCGGACGGGGCGTCGGTCGCCATCCTGATGAGCAGCAAGCTGGCCGAGGCGCGCGGCTTGCAGCCGCTGGGCATCTTCCGTGGCTTTGCCGTGGCTGGCTGCGAGCCGGATGAAATGGGCATCGGCCCCGTGTTCGCGATTCCCAAACTGCTGCACAAGGCTGGCCTGTCGATTGCCGACATCGGCCTGTGGGAACTGAACGAAGCGTTCGCGGTCCAAGTATTGTATTGCGCCGACCGCCTCGGCATCCCGATGGACCGCCTCAACGTGAACGGCGGCGCCATCGCTGTCGGCCATCCATACGGCGTCTCCGGCGCCCGCCTGGTCGGTCACGCGCTGATCGAAGGCAAGCGCCGCGGCGTCAAGTACGTGGTGGCCACGATGTGCATCGGTGGCGGCCAGGGCGCTGCCGGCCTGTTCGAAGTCGTCTGATCCACGCCGGGGCGCGCCGCTCCGGCGCGGCCCCGCTTTCGTTGTCTACCCCGGGGCCCAAGATGCAATCCAAAATACTGTCGCGCCGCGACCTCGACTTCCTGCTGTACGAATGGCTGGACGTGGAGGCGCTGACCGCGCGCCCGCGCTTCGCCGACCACAGCCGCGAAACCTTCAACGCGGCGCTCGATACCGCCGAACAGATCGCCACCGACCTGTTCGCGCCCCATAACAAAAAGAACGATCAGCACGAGCCGCATTTCGACGGGCAAACTGTCACGATCATTCCCGAAGTAAAAACCGCGCTCGACGCCTTTTCCGCCGCCGGCCTGATGGCGGCCGGGCAAGACTACGAGTTCGACGGCATGCAATTGCCGTGCGTGCTGGAAAAAGCCGTCACCGCCTACTTTACGGCGGCCAATGTGGCCACCTCGGCCTACATTTTCCTGACCATCGGCAATGCCAACACCTTGCTGAAAACCGCCACGCCGCAGCAGATCGCGCGCTTCGTACGGCCCTTGTATGCCGGTAAATTCTTCGGCACCATGTGCCTGTCGGAACCGCAAGCCGGTTCCAGCCTGTCCGACATCAGTACCCGCGCCGAGCCGGACCCGGTCGATGGCCCCGACGGCGAGCGCCAGTATCGCCTGGCCGGCAACAAGATGTGGATTTCCGCCGGCGAACACGACCTGGCCGGCAATATCGTGCACTTGGTGCTGGCCAAGATTCCAGGTCCGGACGGACGCCTGATTCCGGGCGTGAAAGGGATCTCCCTGTTCATCGTTCCCAAGTTCCTGGTGGGCGACGATGGCGAGCCGGGCGAACGCAACGACGTCGTGCTGGCCGGCCTGAACCACAAAATGGGCAACCGCGGCACCACCAACTGCCTGCTCAACTTCGGCGAAGGTGGCTTCAAGCCGCTCGGCAAGGCCGGCGCGGTGGGCTATCTGGTCGGCCAGCCGCATCAGGGCCTGGCGAACATGTTCCATATGATGAACGAAGCGCGCATCGGCGTCGGCCTGGGAGCGGCCGTGCTGGGCGTGACCGGCTATCTGCACGCGCTCGATTACGCGCGCAGCCGTCCGCAAGGGCGCCATCCGGCCGAGAAAGACCCGGTCAAGCCGCAGGTGGCCATCATCGAGCACACCGATGTGCGGCGCATGCTGCTCGCGCAAAAAGCCTATGCCGAAGGCGCGATGGCACTGGTGCTGTATTCGGCGCGCCTGGTCGACGAACAGCGCACCGCGCCCGACCTTGACGCGCGGACCCACGCCGGGCGCCTGCTCGACTTCCTCACGCCGATCACCAAGTCGTGGCCCTCGCAGTGGTGCGTGGAAGCGAACAGCCTGGCGATCCAGGTGCACGGCGGCTACGGCTACACGCGCGAGTACAACGTCGAACAGTTTTACCGCGACAACCGCCTCAACGCCATCCACGAGGGCACGCACGGCATCCACGGCCTCGACCTGCTGGGGCGCAAGGCGTCGATCCAGGAAGGCGCGCTGTTCAAGGCCATCGGCGGCGAGATTGCCGCGACGATTGCCAGGGTGCGCGCGGCCGATGTGTCGGTCGACCTGCATGCGAATGCCGACCTGCTCGAAGAAGAGTGGCAGCGCATCGCCAAGGTCACCCAGGCGCTGTACGCCGTGGGCGACATGAACAAGACCCTGGCCAACGCCAGCCTGTACCTGGAAGCGGTGGGGCATACGGTAATCGCCTGGATCTGGCTGGAACAGGCGCTGGTGGCCACCCATGCGCTGGCTGGCGCGCCAGCGGACGACGACAGTAACTTTTACAATGGCAAGCTGCAAGCCTGCCGCTATTTCTTCCACTGGGAGCTGCCCAAGGTCCAGCAACAGCTCGACCTGCTGGCCAGCATCGACACCACCACGCTCGACATGCAGGATGCGTGGTTCTGAGGACCGACTGAATAATGATCAAACACATCGTCATGTGGAAACTGAAAGACTTCGCCGAAGGCGCCGACCGCGCCACCAACGCGCGCAAGATGAAGGCACAGCTCGACGCCTGCGCCAATATCGTGCCGGGCATGTTCGCCTTCGAGGTGGCGCTGGCCCAGCCTGGCCTGGAAGCAACGTACGACGTGGTGCTGTATTCGGAGTTCGCCGACCAGCAAGCGTTGAAGGCTTACGGCGAGCATCCGACCCACCACGCACTCAAACCATTTTTTGGCGCCATTCGTGAAGCGCGCCAATGCATGGATTACACCATCTGATAACGACAGCTGACTGACAAGGATTTGCTATGCGCACTACGCAAGAATTATTTTCCCTCGCCGGCAAGACGGCACTGATTACTGGCGGCTCGCGCGGGCTGGGCCTGCAAATGGCCGAAGCGCTGGGCGAGCAGGGCGCCAGGATCGTCATTTCCTCGCGCAAGCAGGCTGACCTGGACGAGGCTTGTGCCCACCTGAAAGAGCGCGGCATCGACGCCAGCGCCATCGCCGCCGACCTGGCCCAGGACGCGCAGGTCCAGCCGATGGTGGACGAAGCCATGAAGCGCCTCGGCCACATCGATATCCTGATCAACAACGCCGGCGCCAGCTGGGGCGCGCCGGCCGAGGAATATCCGGTCGAGGCGTGGGACAAGGTGATGAACCTGAACATCCGCAGCATCTTCCTGGTGACGCAGGCGGTCGGCAAGGCGTCGATGATTCCGCGCAAGTATGGCCGTATCGTGAATATCGCCTCCATCGCCGGCCTGGCGGGCAATCCGCCCGGCACCATGAAAACCATCGCCTACAACACCTCGAAGGGCGCTGTGGTCAACTTTACCCGCACCCTGGCGGGCGAATGGGGCGCCTACGGCATTACCGTGAACGCCATCGCGCCGGGATTCTTCCCGTCCAAGATGACCAAGGGCGTGCTGGAAACCATCGGCGTCGAGGCACTGGCCAAGGATGCGCCGCTGGGCCGCATCGGCGACGATGAGGATTTGAAAGGGGCAACGTTGCTGTTCGCGTCGGATGCGGGCAAGCACATCACCGGCCAGATCCTGGCGGTGGACGGCGGAGTAACGGCGGTATGACGGCTTCTACCCACCAGCGCATCGTCCTGGCGTCGCGTCCGCGCGGCGAAGTCCAGCCCGATAACTTCCGTCTTGAGAGCGCGCAACTGCCCGATCTGGGCGATGGACAGGTCCTGATCCGCAATCATTACCTGTCGCTCGACCCGTACATGCGCGGCCGCATGAGCGAAGCGAAAAGCTACGCGGCGAACCAGGTGGTCGGCGAGACCATGATCGGCGGCACCGCCGGCGCGGTGCTGGCCTCGAAGCATCCCAAATTTGCCGTGGGCGACATGGTGGTCGGCATGCTCGGCTGGGCGGAGATGGGCGTGGCCGATGGCGCTACCCTGCGCAAGGTGGATACGACGCAGATTCCCCTGTCGGCCTTCCTGGGCGTGGCGGGCATGCCGGGCATGACAGCCTGGTACGGACTGAACCACATCATGAAGCCGAAGGCGGGCGACACCATTTTGGTCTCGGCGGCCAGCGGCGCGGTCGGCAGCGTGGTTGGCCAGTTGGCCAAGCAGCAGGGCTGCCGCGCGGTCGGGATCGCGGGCGGGCCGGACAAGTGCGCCTATGTCGTCAATGAACTCGGTTTCGACGCCTGCGTCGACTACAAGGCCGGCAATCTGGTGGAAGACCTTGCGGCGGCCACGCCGGACGGCATCGACGCCATTTTCGAGAACGTGGGCGGAGCCGGCTTCGACGCCGCCTTGCCACGCATGAACGCTTTCGGACGCGTTGCGCTGTGCGGCATGATTGCCGGCTACAACGGCGAGGATGTATCGATCCGCAATATGCGCCACATGCTGACCAGCCGCCTGACGATACGCGGCTTTATCGTCAGCGAGCACCTGGAACTGTGGCCGCAAGGCTTGGGCGAACTGGGCGCGCTGGTGGTCAGCGGCAAGCTCAAGTACCGCGAAACGGTGGCGCCCGACCTCGCATCGGCGCCGGAAGCATTCATCGGCCTGCTCAAGGGCCGCAACTTCGGCAAACAACTGGTAAAGCTCATCTGACATGAAAAACTTCCAAGACAAAGTCGCCGTGATCACCGGCGGCGCGAGCGGTCTCGGCCGCGAATTCGCGAAACGTGCCGCCAGCCTGGGCATGAAGCTGGTGTTGGCCGACGTGCAGCAGGATGCGCTCGATGCGACGCAAGCCGAGCTCGAAGGCGAGGGCGCCCAGGTGCTGGCCATGATCTGCGACGTGCGCAAGGGCGAGCAAGTCCAGGCGCTGGCGGACGCCAGCATGGCGCGTTTCGGCGCCGTGCATCTGGTGTTCAACAATGCGGGCGTGGGATCGGGCGGCTTGATCTGGGAGAATTCCGAGGCCGACTGGGAGTGGGTGCTTGGCGTGAACCTGTGGGGGGTGATCCATGGCGTGCGCATCTTCACCAAATTGATGCTGGAGTGCGCGAAGGACGACCCGCAGTACGAAGGGCATATCGTCAACACGGCCTCGATGGCGGGGCTGCTGAACGCGCCGACCATGGGCGTGTACAACGTGTCCAAGCATGCGGTGGTGTCCTTGTCGGAGACCTTGTATCACGATTTGCAGCTGGTGGAGGCGCCGATCGGGGCGTCGGTACTGTGTCCGTATTTTGTTCCGACCGGCATCAGCCAGTCGCACCGCAACCGGCCGGAGGACGTGAAGATGACGGGCGGGCCGACCGCCAGCCAGAAGGCGGCGCAGGCGATGACGGTCAAGGCGGTCGAGTCGGGCAAGGTGTCGGCGGGCGATGTCGCGCAGATGACCTTCGATGCGATCCGGGATGGCCAGTTCTATATTTACTCGCATCCGGGGGCGCTGGGCAATGTGGGCGAGCGGATGGAGGAGATCGTCAAGGGGATCAATCCGGGCGATCCGTACAAGGCGGCGCCGCACATCCGCGATATGTTGCGGGCAAAGATGAAGGGGTAAGGGTTGGCGTGGGCAGGGCTTGGCAGGCACGCTGACCACCTGGAAACCGCGCAGCCTGCTGGACCGACGGCCAAGCGGATGTTCTCTTGACGACGTTTGAGCACAGCGGATTGCCCGACCATGAGCTGCTGGCCGAGGCGGCTCGCGAAGCCGGCAAGCTCGATATGGTAGTGGGAAAGGGATGGATTGCGATGGGCGCCTGGAAGGCGTAGGCGCCGAGACTGGAACACCAAGCAAAAGGCCGGGGAAACCCGGCTTTTTGCATAGAACTATGCGGATTTTTGGTGTTCGGTCGCAAAGTGCTTCTCAATTGCGACGTCCTGCGCAACACGCAGTTGCGCGGTGAAGACGCGAGCCCATTTATCGCCATGGGTTAGCACGGCTCGCATCATGCGATCGAGGATGAAGGCCTCCTCTGCCGCGCATTGCGCGGCAATCTTATAGCCGGCCGCACGAAAAATTTCCGCCATTGGCGCAGTGCGGAGGTCCATGCAGGCCAACGCCGTTTGCAGCACGGCGGTCAGGGTAGGGGGGGAGCTCAATGGTGGGCCTTCAGCCGGTTCGCAAGAGTCCGAACCCTGAGTCGGCTTGGACTGCGCAAACTGAATCGCACTCGCCAACACCACGCAGTGTGCTGCGTGGGGCTGGCCTTGCCTCGCGCAGCATTCGTAGCACCGATAACCAGTAGAGCGCTGCATGAGCGGATCACCGTCGATGAGCTCCGGTCCAATGGCCGCCCAGGTCCCCATCGAGACGTGGGGATGTTCGTGGCCCAAGGGGCGTATCTGCAAGGCAACGCCTCCACCAGTGATGAGCGATTCCAGTTCTTCCGCTGACGGCTTCCAGAACGACACGACCCGCTGCCCATGTGCATCGGTCTGGTGCATCACAGGCAGTCTGGCTCGGCGTTCAACTTGAATGTCGTCCGGAGCGTTTATCGTGCTCGTGCACAGTGGATGATGAACGATATGCATGCTGATACTCCCAATCTACGTTCGTGGGTGCGACTTGTTCGGTCGCGGCGGAATTGCTGGGGTGCGGAAGGTGCAGCTTGCGAAAATGCAATCAGCAATCAGTTCGGGCAGGTAGATCATCTAAATTGTCGCCAGAAAATATTCGCAGGCAAATCCATCCAGTAGTTTCCCAGGGTCGTTACGGACGGCAAGTGATGTAGGCTGGCCTCTTTTCTTTTTGGTGCGCCAGAAAATATCGTAATCCAAAATACAGAAAAGAAGCCATTGGCATAAATACTAAGTGCTAATGATCCGCATCAGATCAGGCAGCCTCCGCACCCGAGAAAGATATCCCCAGGCATTTTTGGTCATATCATCAAGCTTGATCCAGAGTGCAAACATGGAGTGCCCGTGCAATTGCACCGCTGGACTGGCATCGGGAGGCACTCACAACGCGCCGGAAAAAGATCGCTCCATATCGTCTGCGGACACTGCAATAATGCGGCGCACGTCGTGCTCAACGCGCATTGCACGGCGGCACAACACTGCCTGCCCCAAAACGAAGAAAGTCGGCTAGTTGCCGGTGTTTGCTTGGACTGTGCAGATCGACCGCACGAAAACGCGAGAGTTTCCATACAGCAGAAGACATGGAAATCAAGGCCCCGCCCATGCGCACAAGAAACACTTCACTGAGAAAATATGGCTCCGCGGTAGGGCGCAGGCGCGCATAGCCACCTGTAGCGCTGGTATCGGGGACACAGACATCGTAGGTGCTTTGCCGATCGAATTGGTCCACCTCAAGCTCCGCGCCGGCATCGGATAGAATCCAGTTCAAGCGTTCAATAAAAACGGAGTCTCTGAAAGAGGAAATTTGATTTAAGTCAATTAACCTTAGTTGTGATGCCTTAGCGTATATGGTATTCATCGCACCTCTGAGCCAATTGCAAAACGATTTTTCTGAACTGGCCGGCATCACGGGAGCGCGACTTTCCATCGCATTTTCGTGATGCTGGACGAATTCTGGTCGGTTATGGTGGCGGAATCATGGTTAATCTCATTCT
>NZ_WHJG01000119.1 GCF_011682175.1 Massilia frigida | reverse complement strand
GTAACTATTCAGCCGCTACGCAGTTGGCCTGATCGGATCGCCAGCAAATGCACGGCGCAGCACTTCCAGCATGCTGTGCCCTTGTTTGCGTAGGGTGTCGAGGCAGGAGCGGATGGTGCAGAAGTTATCGGCACCGGTAATGGTGCGGAAGCATCCCGATATTTTCTGTTTGACCTTGGGCATGCGCACGGCCCGCTCGGCGATGTTGTTCGTGAACGGGATGATGGGGTCCGCAATGAAGCGCAGGATGGCGTCTGCGTGCAGTCGGAAGCGACGCAGCAAGTTATGGGCGTCAGACTGCTTGCAGCGTCCGGGCTTTGCGCCGGGTTTCGTCTGCGGAGGGTTCAGTTCTTCGCCCTGGCGTACGATGCCGTGGTAGACAGTGGCGAAGGCGGCGATGGCTTCGGCATCGAAAGGCGTGCCTTGCTGGCGCGCAGCCGTGCTCAGTCGTTGGGCATTGAGCAGCAGTTCAGTCATGTCGGTTGGCCAATCCTGGCCCGTCACCTCCTGCGCATAGACCAGCTCACGAAGAAGATGGGCGTTGCACAAGGCATGCAGGCCATCGTTCAGCTTCCAGTACGGGGCCCAGCAATCATGCACCAGAACGCCGAGTCGGTTAGGAAGAATGCCATGCGCGACCATTGCGTCCAGGCCGCGCTTGGCATGCATGCCGTACCAGGTCAGTTCCGCCGTGGCCGCAACGTGCATCCAGTGCAGCTTGCCGTCCACGCGCAGGCCCGATTCGTCGGCGCACAGTACCGGCGCGTCGTGCAATTGCTTCGCAATAAAATCGGCCGTGCCTTGCAAGGCGAGGCTCGCTTCGCCGACCCAGGCAAGCAGGGTTGCCGGCGACACGGACAAGCCCGTCATCTCGGCGATCAACCCGGCGGCGCGGGCATATGGCAGCATCTGGCCTTGCGTCAGGTGCACGCCCAATGCGCGCACGTTCGGGCCATATTGCGCAAGGTCGCTCACAGCAGCCGGGAAGACACTGTCGTGCCGTTGACCGCAGATGCACAGCACCGTGTAGACGCGGTGTTCGACGACCTCGAAACACATCGTCGGCACGTCAAATACCTGGCGGCGTTCCAGCACGTGCGCCTCTTCAAACGCCAACGCACTGTGGCAGCGGTTGCAATGCGATGGCGTTCGATGATCTTGCGTGCTGGTAGGCTCGGCAACCCGCTTGAGCGTGCTGCCTTTATGACCCGGTTGGCCTCCAACTGCTTTGTCAGATTTGCCACGTAACGAAGTAGTTTTCTGCTTTTTGCCCAGTCCATCCGACGACGGCGGCTTGCTCGAGTTCTCGCTGTTCATGCCCAGCTTAGCCTCCACCGCGTCCAGGCGTGCGAACAAGGCGTCAATGAGACGATCCTTGTCTTCATGGGACAAGCCGGTGAGATTGAGACGGGGAGGTTTTGGTGGCATGCCCAAATCATGCGCGATA
>NZ_WHJG01000118.1 GCF_011682175.1 Massilia frigida | reverse complement strand
AGTGCAACAGCAGCCAGGATACCGATAATTGCAACAACGATCATCAGTTCGATCAGGGTAAAACCGGCTTGTGCCTTCTTCATCATTTTCATCGATTTCATTTTGCTACTCCTAGTTGGTTTAATTCAAAACTGGTGAACCGCACTTGGTTATATGCAAACGCCGTGCCAGGTTGATCGTCGGACACATCCCCCATGTATTTCAGTGTTCGCGACGTAAGATACCCACCGCATTGCGGTGGCAGCGGGCACCATCCGCATGAAGCTGGAAACGATGGTGCTGACGGTGTCGGGCAGCGCGAAATAGGGCGCCATGCCCTGCATCGCCGCCATCGTCGGCGAAGAAGGCCAGCGAACTGGTGCCGCTGGGCCATCCGCTGGCCATTACCCGGGTGGCGGTCGATTTCGAGGGCGACCAGGCGACCAGCAGCGTGCATTGCTGCTCCCAGATGGAAACGGTCAGCAGGACGGGTGTCGAAGTGGAAGCGTTCACCGCCGTCCAGGTCGGCCTGCTGACAATTTACGACACGTCACTGCCGTCCAGCGCGGCCTGCTGACAATTTATGACACGTGCAAGGCGGTCGAACGCGGCATGGTCATGAGCAATGTGCGGGTGCTGGAAAAACAGGGCGGCAAGCCGGGCGACTGGCATGCCGCGATTGACGGCTGACGGCGACGGCGCGTGAATTGGCGAACTTGCCCGAGCCCCGCACGGGATAATCCCCAGGTGTTGACCGGACAGGCAGCGGTCGCGTATTTCCGCTTGATGTCTTCCATCGCGCACGTCCAGCGACCGGCGTCGCCGCACGACCAGATGACTTTTTTGGCCATCCCCGTGGCCGGCCCGGCCTTGATGGTGCAGATGATATCGGCTTTGCCATTGTCGGCCGCAGTGACGCTGAGCGTGCAGTTCAGTGGGAGGCGCGCCGGAACGGGGGGCATCCAGGGTGGTTTTTGATATCCATGGTGGGCGTCATGATGATTCAGTATCAATGCCGACTGTGCCGGCGGACACTGCGCAGCGAGGGAATTTGATGCCAACGGCCCGCAGCCGGGCGGTGAGGACGAAAACTGGTCAGCGCAGCCCAGTGCTTGCCGGATGGCGCACTGGACTTCGCTGAGTGATTACTTACATCACGGCGGGCAAGATGGGGTGGTATGCTCGGCAGCGACGCCGATGGCTTTACAGGTCCAGTTGCCGCTCGTGGCGCGCGACCAGGTGACGGTTTTCCCTGTCACCGAAGCGGGACCGCCTTTGATGGTGCAGCTGAGGTCGACAACCCCGGCAGTTGCGGCCGTCGTGGTGATCGTGCAATTGATCGATTCGGCCTGCATTTTGGTGGCCTGCATGGCCGCGGCGGCACTCAGATTGGGGCTTTGCATCACCTCGGTATCGATACCGGTTCTGCCGCCGGCTGCTTCGTCTGCCGCCGCGGTCACTTTCGTCTTCGCCACGTAATCCTGGTACGCCGGAAGGGCTACCG
>NZ_WHJG01000117.1 GCF_011682175.1 Massilia frigida | reverse complement strand
AACTCGGCTCTGATGAACCCGAGCATAGTCGAGCGCCGTGTTCATGATCTCAGACCGACCGTCGTCGTCTGCGGAAAAATATAAAGTAAGTAATCGGTAAGCGTCCGGGTTCATCCACTCCGGGCCGCCTCCTATTGGGTCTGACGAGCCCCCCTCCTGGCGCCCCTCTGCTGGGCTTGCCTGAGACGCATTCTCCCCTTCGTCCAACCATCCCTCCGGTAGTCCGCACTTCACTTCCAGTTTCCGAGCCTTTTTTTCGCCAAAAGACTTGTCTTTTAGCAATGCCGAGACTTCGCCCTGGTTCTCGCCGGTGGCTGCAACAAAGTCCGCCTGAGACTTGTACCGCTCCGTAATCAGCTGACGGAGGCGTTCCCGCCGTGTGTCTTGAATAGTCATGGCTCGATTGTCTGTCTTGATTACCGATTAGTAAATCACCAAACGGTATTGACTAGCCAATTACCGTTTAGTAATATGTTCCCTATGGATAAATTACTCACGTACCTAAACAGTCTTGCGAAGCACCAGCGGCGCTTGTTTTGTGAGTCCTGCAAGACCACAGAAGGCTACCTCCGTAAGGCGATCAGTGCCAAACAGTTGCTCCGCGTCACCTTGTGCGTGGCGATAGAGCGCGAGTCGAAGGGCGCTGTCACTCGCATCGACCTGCATCCGGATGACTGGCTCGAAAACTGGCCGGAATTGGCATTTGTGGGCATTCAGGGGCGCCTCGATAGGAAGCCGCACGATTAGCTGTTTGACTTGTCATCCAGTAAGAATAATAGACGGTAATGCAAAATTAACAAACCACCAAGTCAAAGGGGAAGTTGTGGACTTACGAGAATCTTACCTTGCCATGATCAAGGCAATGCCCGGCGGCTGGGGGGCAATGTGCGGCGCCCTGGCCATGACGCGCGATGCCGTCGAAAACCGGATTTACGAACGTAAAGGGCAAAGTGTCCTGGTCGAGACTGCACTCGCCATGCAGAGCTTCTCCAGCACCACATTGTTCGCGGAGTCGATCGCCGTTGCCAGCGGCGGCACCTTCGTCAAACTGCCCGACGACCTCTCCGGAGGGAATGACATCCTGATGCAAAAATTCCAGCAACTGTATGCCGAACTGGGCCGCTTCTCGCAGGATTTCGCAGCAGCCACCGCCGATGACGTGATCGACAAGGCCGAGCGGCGAATGCTCGAGGCGGACGGCGCGCGCCTGCACAAAGTCATGGCCGAATTGATGGCCCTGACGTTTCGTATCTACTGCCCGAACGGTGGTGTGGATACCGAGGTGACGCAATGAGCGGGCATAACGACGGACCACGCGCCGGCAGCCGCGCATACGTTGCCTTGGTAAAGCTGCATGGCATCGGCGGCCAGGCCAACATCAACGCATGGATGAACGCCACCGGCTGGTCTGGAGAAATCAAGACTTTCTACGCGGAGATCGTCACCAAGCTGATGCTTCGGAAGCAGGTGTCCACGCGCGACGAC
>NZ_WHJG01000116.1 GCF_011682175.1 Massilia frigida | reverse complement strand
ATGAGATTAACCATGATTCCGCCACCATAACCGACCAGAATTCGTCCAGCATCACGAAAATGCGATGGAAAGTCGCGCTCCCGTGATGCCGGCCAGTTCAGAAAAATCGTTTTGCAATTGGCTCATATATGACGGATCAGCTGGCGCTTCAGTTATCAGGACTAAGGATGACGGTTCAACGTTAGGTAAAGTCGGAGTCGCCCGCTTAACCATTAATGTGCTTGGTGCCAATCTCCCGGATATAGCCTTGAAATTTGGGCATACTGGGGATGAAGTGAAGTATTCGGATACCCGTACAGCCACTCATATCTTCGTCAAGGACGTAACTGTCGATTATCTCATCGACCGCGCGCCGACACTTGGGCAACGCGGAATAGCCCTGAGCTTAGTAGCAAAAAGCAATGTGGTCATTCAAGGGAATACCTTCAAAACAGATGAAGCCGCAATGACGAGTTCCTACGTAAATCAGTATCTCGATATTTCGGACAATACGTTTGAGTACTCAAACTCGGGCGTGCATCTATTTGCAAACTACAGTATTGCACTCAATAATAAAATCATTGGCCATCCAAATTATCTTCAGCATAAGGATAGGGATATGCGTGGTTTTACAGTAAAATCTCAAGCGTATTTGTATAATAACGATATTCGAAATCTCGGAAGTATCGACGATGGCAAAAATGACGGTGAAGTCATCCTGGGAGAACCCGCCGGCGGTGGTACGAAAATGTATGGCGCTGTAGAAAGTGTTGCAGCTAAAGTCCTGACAGTGGCCCCAGTTTATTCCAGAGATTGGGATAATGCAGACCACAGGTGGGATAAGTGGCATGTCCTTATTGTGGATGGAAAAGGCATGGGTCAGTTAAATGAAGTAACAGCGCTAATGCAATCGTCAAGTCAAATTACCGTGAAAGATAATTGGAAAGTTGCTCCCGACGAGACAAGTAAGTTTATTGTTTTTCTTCCATTGCGCCAAAGTGTTTTTTACAAGAATATTTCCACTAATAATACGAAAGGTTTTTGGTTTTACGGAGATAATTACGACGGAGTGATGGCGGAGAACAATTCCATCAATAGTGAAGGCATCCTGATCAATGCGGTTCATGTTCCCGCGAAAACCTTTTACATAAGCTATTTCAATCGTTTGGAACGAAACGTTGTCACAGGCTATTCTCCATTGTCCAAAGTCGCAGGAATTGGATTAAGATTATCACCCGAAGCCAATGGCACTCCTTATGTATTTGGCAATCTGGCTTACGGGACAGACATCAAAGGCAATAGCATTACCGGCGTGTTGCCGGCTCCCATTCTCCCTTCCAGAAATTATTCGGAAGCGCCGGATATCAACGGCATATATGCATTCCGGAATACCGGATATAACCAGTCGCGAACGATGTCGGAGGCCGTCAATATTCAGAACAATAGCCTCAATACGCTGGATAATGGGATAACGTATGACTTGAACAGCAAAGGGTTAACGGTCGCGGTAGGGACAGGAGTCGCCTCCTGCCCCCCGCACAGATCCCTGCGAGCGGAACTACCGCACAAGGCTCCTACCTTGGGTGTCTGACGTAAAAGCGTTCACTGGGGTAAGGATGGGTGTTTC
>NZ_WHJG01000115.1 GCF_011682175.1 Massilia frigida | reverse complement strand
CATCGAAAGATGAGCTTGTCAGTATTTTGAGTGAGCGATCTGTCCGCAAGGACATTAAACAGAGATTGAACTGAAGAGTTTGATCCTGGCTCAGATTGAACGCTGGCGGCATGCCTTACACATGCAAGTCGAACGGCAGCGCGGGGCAACCTGGCGGCGAGTGGCGAACGGGTGAGTAATATATCGGAACGTACCCTGGAGTGGGGGATAACGTAGCGAAAGTTACGCTAATACCGCATACGATCTAAGGATGAAAGTGGGGGATTCGCAAGAACCTCATGCTCCTGGAGCGGCCGATATCTGATTAGCTAGTTGGTGGGGTAAAGGCCTACCAAGGCATCGATCAGTAGCTGGTCTGAGAGGACGACCAGCCACACTGGAACTGAGACACGGTCCAGACTCCTACGGGAGGCAGCAGTGGGGAATTTTGGACAATGGGCGAAAGCCTGATCCAGCAATGCCGCGTGAGTGAAGAAGGCCTTCGGGTTGTAAAGCTCTTTTGTCAGGGAAGAAACGGTGAGGGCTAATATCCCTTGCTAATGACGGTACCTGAAGAATAAGCACCGGCTAACTACGTGCCAGCAGCCGCGGTAATACGTAGGGTGCAAGCGTTAATCGGAATTACTGGGCGTAAAGCGTGCGCAGGCGGTTTTGTAAGTCTGTCGTGAAATCCCCGGGCTCAACCTGGGAATTGCGATGGAGACTGCAAGGCTAGAATCTGGCAGAGGGGGGTAGAATTCCACGTGTAGCAGTGAAATGCGTAGAGATGTGGAGGAACACCGATGGCGAAGGCAGCCCCCTGGGTCAAGATTGACGCTCATGCACGAAAGCGTGGGGAGCAAACAGGATTAGATACCCTGGTAGTCCACGCCCTAAACGATGTCTACTAGTTGTCGGGTTTTAATTAACTTGGTAACGCAGCTAACGCGTGAAGTAGACCGCCTGGGGAGTACGGTCGCAAGATTAAAACTCAAAGGAATTGACGGGGACCCGCACAAGCGGTGGATGATGTGGATTAATTCGATGCAACGCGAAAAACCTTACCTACCCTTGACATGTACGGAAGCCACGAGAGATCGAGGTGTGCTCGAAAGAGAACCGTAACACAGGTGCTGCATGGCTGTCGTCAGCTCGTGTCGTGAGATGTTGGGTTAAGTCCCGCAACGAGCGCAACCCTTGTCATTAGTTGCTACGAAAGAGCACTCTAATGAGACTGCCGGTGACAAACCGGAGGAAGGTGGGGATGACGTCAAGTCCTCATGGCCCTTATGGGTAGGGCTTCACACGTCATACAATGGTACATACAGAGGGCCGCCAACCCGCGAGGGGGAGCTAATCCCAGAAAGTGTATCGTAGTCCGGATTGTAGTCTGCAACTCGACTACATGAAGTTGGAATCGCTAGTAATCGCGGATCAGCATGTCGCGGTGAATACGTTCCCGGGTCTTGTACACACCGCCCGTCACACCATGGGAGCGGGTTTTACCAGAAGTAGGTAGCTTAACCGCAAGGGGGGCGCTTACCACGGTAGGATTCGTGACTGGGGTGAAGTCGTAACAAGGTAGCCGTATCGGAAGGTGCGGCTGGATCACCTCCTTTCTAGAGTTGCAC
>NZ_WHJG01000114.1 GCF_011682175.1 Massilia frigida | reverse complement strand
GAATGAGATTAACCATGATTCCGCCACCATAACCGACCAGAATTCGTCCAGCATCACGAAAATGCGATGGAAAGTCGCGCTCCCGTGATGCCGGCCAGTTCAGAAAAATCGTTTTGCAATTGGCTCACCTATCATCGATCAGATTAATTCATTCGGGATCAGCGGGCTTGCGCCTGCGGTTGCCCCGGCCACTCAGGGCGACCTGGTCTTTTACACCAAGCCGGACCCAACCCACATAAATAACGCTTCGCATTTATACTCCTACAGCATAAAAGACAAAACGGAAAATAAAATAACTCCGATGAGCCAAAGTGCAGCATTCATGCTTACCGATAATAATGAGGTGATCGCATGTGTACGTGAGGGTGAAGCCGGGTATGGGTGGATCGTGAAGCACAACTATAGATCGAACTCTACCTCTCCGATTGTTCGGTTTAAAAGTCCCGTTGTTGCGACAGGCCTTAGGACGTTGACTGTGGGGCCGGGCGCCAACCCGAAAGTTTTCACCGCCGGTTTTCTTGACGGTGGTCTCGCAACATTCGACCCCGTAGCCACGACCCCGGTACCACTTAAGAATGAAGCTGATCAGGCGGAAGGCCTTGCCGTATTAGACGACAAGTTATACGCCGGATTGTATCAGTATGCCAAAATCTCATCATTTGATGTGACAACAACTGGACTTGAAAATAAGAAAGAATTATTCAATTTGAGCGGCACTCACAAGCAGGACCGGCCATTTGCCATGCTGGCCATTCCCGCACCTGTGAACAAGCTCGTTGTCGGCACCGTGCCACAATCTGCCGTCAATGCTAGCGGATCTCTGGCGATTCTGTCGCTTGACGACGCGTCAGTCCCGGCCGTGCCAGCCATCACGGATAATTTCATAGCCGGCCAGAGCATCCTGGCATTGACGAATATCGGCAATGTCATTTATGGCGGCACGTCGACCTGGGGTGCCTATAATGACAAACCCGTTAAGGATGCCAATGGCGTTTTTGAAACCGCAACACTATTCTCGCTTGATATTTCCAATCCAAGAGCATTACCCACGTTGATTCATCCGGTAAAGGACAGACTGGTCATTTCAACATTAATTAATGTTCAAGGCAAGATCTGGGGATTAGCGGAAGACACCTTGTTTATTTACGATCCGGCCAACCCACTGGGTGTTATTCAGCAAAACAACTTATTTGGTTATAGGTTCTCAGAGTGGAACATCGCGTGGAAGGCAGCCAAGATGGTGGAGGCTAAAAACGGCTATGTGTATATTTCATTCGACGATAAATTGTACCGCGTCTCCATAAAAACGCCTGAACAGCGCCCCGAGCTGGTTATTTCGAGCGGTGTCAATTCGGTGGATATTGATGAGACTGGCAACCTGTACTATATATCAGGCGCCAGGCTGAAAAAATTCGACATGGTAGCTAATCCGCAATAACGTCAGGGCTCCATACACCACGGCCTCGCCCCCCGATCTCCGCATGCTTGAGCCAATTGCAAAACGATTTTTCTGAACTGGCCGGCATCACGGGAGCGCGACTTTCCATCGCATTTTCGTGATGCTGGACGAATTCTGGTCGGTTATGGTGGCGGAATCATGGTTAATCTCATTC
>NZ_WHJG01000113.1 GCF_011682175.1 Massilia frigida | reverse complement strand
AGTGCGCCAGCAAAGCTGGCAAGAAGTAGTTGGTGAAAGTCCAATACGGAGAAGAAATGGCGAATTACTCTGGCCCCGAGTCATGCGTTGCACACCGCGAGGTGTGGGGCGAAGCGTTGACAGGGGAAACCGGCAGGCCAGCCATTGAGCCGCGAAATCAAGAAATCGGGATGCCGACGGAGTTGACTGAACCGGAAGGCAACACGGGGCATGGCGACAATCGCAAGTCATGCACCGATCCCGCGCGGTCGGAGACCCTGCGCATGCCGGGAAGCTTTTTGCACAGAAGCTGGGAGATCTCGGCGGTGCCTGACGAAACACAGTCAGGCGGGACAGGGAAGGTTAATGACCGTCATCCTGCCATCAACGCCGCCGAGAAGTCGGATGTGCCCGTAGTACCGAAGAAGTTGCCGAACAAAGCGGGAGCGGCGGAGGCAATAGAGGAAAGGGGCGCAACCGAGGGGAATGCTGGAGAGCCTCCCGCAGGCCGGACTCAGAGCCGGGAAACTGCGTCGATGGGACTTGAAGGCATACGTGAAGCAGCCAGGAGCAATCAGGGACTGAAGTTCACATCACTGCTACATCACATCACGCCGTCGCTGCTGGTGGAAAGCTTTTACGAGCTCAAGCGGAACGCGGCGGCAGGTTTGGATGGCGTGACATGGGGGGAGTACGAAAATATTCTCTACGGGCGGGTTGTGCAGCTGCATAAGGAGCTGCACACTGGGGCGTATCGCGTCCAAGCCTCGCGGCGAGTTTATATACCCAAAGCGGACGGCAAGCTGCGTCCGTTAGGGATCGCCGCTGTAGAGGACAAGATCGTGCAACAGGCCGTAGTCAAGGTGCTGAACATGATTTACGAGGAAGATTTCCTCGGTTTCTCGTACGGATTCCGGCGCGGTCGCAGCCAGCACGATGCGCTGGACGCGGCTAGCGTCGGGATCACGAGCCAGAAGATAGGCTGGATACTGGACGCCGACATTCAGGCGTTCTTCGACACCATCGACCACAAGTGGATGATGCGATTTCTGGAACATCGGATCATGGATCGGCGCCTTCTGCGGCTGATCCACAAATGGCTCAAAGCGGGCGTGATCGAAGATGGACGTCGGACAGCGGCAGAAAAGGGCACTCCGCAAGGATCTGTTATTTCTCCGTTGCTGGCGAACATTTACCTGCACTATGTGCACGATTTATGGGCACATCAGTGGAGGGGCAGACACGCAAAAGGGCGCATCATGTTCGTACGCTACGCAGACGACAGCGTGTATGGATTCGAATGGCAAACTGATGCCGAAACGTTCTTGGCGGCACTGCGAGAACGGCTGACTACATTTGGTTTGACACTTCACCCAGAGAAAACCCGGTTGATTGAATTTGGACGACATGCTACCGGAAACCGGCGTCGGCGTGGTGAAGGGAAGCCCGAGACATTCGACTTTCTCGGATTTACGCACTGCTGCGGCACCAGCCGGAAGGGTTGGTTCAAAATCTTGCGGCTGACCGTAAAGAAGAGGATGCGAGCGACGCTGAAAGCAATTCGGGAACAGTTGAGAAAGAAAATGCATCTACCCGTTCCTACAGTCGGAAAGTGGCTGTCGAGCGTGGTACAAGGCTATTTCAACTAC
>NZ_WHJG01000112.1 GCF_011682175.1 Massilia frigida | reverse complement strand
CCCCCTGTGTCAGGATAGATGTCGCGTGATTTAATTCATAAAAACCGCACCGGGGGCGGAGTAAAGACATGTTGTGAATCGTTATCCCGCAGAGCGCAAGGAATCCATTTTAAGGCAGATGATGCCGCCGCAGAACAAGTTAGTGTCGGTGTTAGCCCGCGAGAACGGCATCTCGGAACAGACGCTTTATACTTGGCGACGAAGTCTAAAATTGCAGGGAGTGCCGGTGCCAGGAAATGGGAAGAATGCCGAGGAATGGTCCTCGAAAGATAAGTTTGGCGTGGTGCTGGAAACGGCGCACCTGAGCGAGATTGAACTGGCTGAGTACTGCCGCAGCAAGGGTTTGTTCGTTGAACAAATCGCTGGGTGGCGCCAAGCCTGCCAGGAAGCCAACGCGCAGCCGGTTGCACGAAGCCGCGAGGAGCGCGAGCAAAGCAAGGCAGACCGCAAGCGAATCAAAGAACTGGAACGTGATTTGGTGCGCAAAGAGAAAGCTCTGGCGGAGACAGCTGCGCTGATCGTCCTCAGAAAAAAAGCCCAGGCGATCTGGGGAACGCCCGAGGAAGACTGACGGCCACCCCGGATCGCCAGTTGGTGATCGCATTGATTGAAGAAGCAGTGGAAAGTGAATGCCGTCGCACCAGTGCTTGCAAGGAACTTGGCATCAGCATGCGCACGTATCAGCGCTGGTTGCGCGACGATGGCGGCAGCAAGGCTGACGGGCGCAAAGGCAGCCGGCGCACGGCGCCGGCGAACAAACTCAGCGACGACGAGCGGCGGCAGATTCTGGCCGTGGCCAACAGTGCCGAGTTTGCCAGCTGCCCGCCGAGCCAGATTGTGCCGACCCTGGTGGACCGTGGGGAGTACCTGGCGTCGGAATCGACGATCTATCGAATCTTGAAAGCCGAGCAACAGCAGCATCACCGCGGCCGGGCGAAGAAGCCAAGCAAACGCGTCGTGACGAGCCATTGCGCGACCGAAGCGAACCGCCTGTGGGCTTGGGATATCACATGGTTGCCGACAAACGTGCGGGGTTTGTACTTCTACTGGTACATGGTGCTCGACGTCTACAGCCGGAAAATCGTCGGACATGAGGTACACGTCGCCGAGTCGGCCGAGCTGGCGGCGCTGTTGTTGCGCAAGGCTAGTCTGGCCGAGGGATTGGCTGGACGCGAGGTGGTCCTGCATTCGGATAACGGCAGTTCGATGAAGGGCGCGACGATGCTGGCGACGCTGGAGAAATTGGGCATCATGCCATCGTTTAGCAGACCCCGTGTGAGCAACGACAATGCTTACGCGGAGGCATTGTTCAGGACCTGCAAGTACCGGCCGAACTATCCGAGTAAGCCGTTCGACAGCGTCGAGGACGCGCGCAATTGGACGCGACAATTTGTGCATTGGTATAACCACCAGCACAAGCATAGCGGCTTGAAATTCGTGACGCCAGCGCAGCGCCATGATGGTACGGCAACGGAGGTGCTGCGACGCCGTGAGCAGGTCTACGAGGCCGCTAAACAGCATCGACCGGAACGATGGTCTGGCACGACAAGGAACTGGAATTTGAAGGATGAGGTCTGGCTAAATCCTGAACGGGAACAACCAGAAATACTAAAGCAAGCCGCATGACTTTACGCGACATCTTTGTTGACAATTACCG
>NZ_WHJG01000111.1 GCF_011682175.1 Massilia frigida | reverse complement strand
CGTCCAAAAGGCAAGAGTAAACGCCATTTCGCTACAGTTTACAAGTGGCGGCTGTAACTCCTTGAATGTTAACGGGTTTTCTCGTCATGGCGACAGGGAGTTCGGAGTTGTGTATAACGTGATGGGTTGAAGCGTACTTCAGATTGACACGATGCAGATGGGTAAGGCCGCACAGCCTAAAATTCCCTCCAAGTGGTTCGGTTTCTAGCAATAATTTCCGTTTATTTCCTTACTCCCGCCATCGGGACTCTTGGGGGGAAGACGCACTGTAAAAATCGTCCCGTCCTCAGTGCTTGATTCAACTTTTATAGTTCCGCCATGGGATGTGGTGATTTCCCTGGCAATAAAGAGGCCAAGTCCCAAGCTTGTTGAGAGAGGCCCTTTCTGGTCGTTTTCAACTGAAAGCTGAACTAAAGGATCGAAAATTGATACTAATGAGGCCCGCGGAATTTCCGGTCCAAAATTTTTAACTTGGATGACCGTGGAGTCTTTATCCCCACAGGCGGAGATCGTAACCGGATGCTTTTCACCCTTGTATTGAGCGGCGTTGTTCAACAGGTTTGAAAAAACTTGCGTGAGGCGAGGAGCATCGTATTCGCCGATGCGTTCACCCTCTGCGTCCAATTGGAACACGCAATCTGGATGAGCTGCTGAGGCGTCGTCTAGGGCTGACTGACAAATCTCTACGATATCGGCAAGAACCGGACGGATAGGAATGGCCCCACCCAGCTGGGTTCTCGCGTACTCCAAAAGATCATTCACCATCGTCGTCATCGTTGCAGCACTTCGGGAAACTCTTGCGCCGATCTGAATAGCATTCGCTTGATCAATAGTTGGTCGAACCAAAAACGCACCGGCCATTGTCATGGTGGCGAGCGGACTTCGTAAATCGTGTCCAAGAATGGCCAGAAAAGTATCGCGAGTACGATTGCTTTGTTCAGAAAATCGGCTTGCGGAGTCTTGTAGAGCTTGGTCAATTGCTTCATTGAAGCGCAGGATTTCATCGGTTTTTTCTTTTGAGGCCCGCGTCGATTTAACCATCCACAGTCGCAAGACACTTGCTCTCATTGCGCGGAACTCGGCTGTGACTTCAGGCATAGTGAACCCGCTGAGCTGACGCAGCGCTCCGTGAGTGGAGGCCGCACTCTTGCTTGCATGGACTTGCGAAACCCCGGCGATTGATTTTGCTTTTTTCTGTTTTTCGCTTTCGACTGTATTCATATCAGCTGCGATGGCTTGTAACATTTGTCGCGCATGATCTTGCAGCTCCGAGACCGGCACCGGATCTCCTGGTTTGGATAGTGAACGTGCAAATGCCTCCCATTCCCCGAGAATTTCGTCCAGATGGCTCAGAATAAATTGCGATAGCTTCATATACCCCCCTCTTATTAGGACCGGAGGTACAAGTCTACGCCTATCGGCGGGTCAGTTGACGCGTACGAAAGCGCGCTTCCCTCGGCTTAACCCGATTTTCCGTTCCACTGCGCCTTAAACCCTATCCACTTAACAGGTGTCGCATCGACGGCGCCCTTTCTTCCCTGCCTTAGGCGTAGCACGCGAGCCTCTTGCAAAACTAGCGGAACGGATGAAAATTGCTTGGCAGCGCAAGCGAAAAGGTGGGGGTGGGCGCCCATTTCTGGCATGATTTAGTTTCTAACGCTTAATCAAAACGCCCACACCATG
>NZ_WHJG01000110.1 GCF_011682175.1 Massilia frigida | reverse complement strand
TATATGGTAGGAGAGCGTTCTGTAAGCCTGCGAAGGTGTCTTGTAAAGGATGCTGGAGGTATCAGAAGTGCGAATGCTGACATGAGTAGCGATAATGGGAGTGAAAAGCTCCCACGCCGTAAGCCCAAGGTTTCCTGTTCAACGTTCATCGGAGCAGGGTGAGTCGGCCCCTAAGGCGAGGCAGAGATGCGTAGCTGATG
This sequence comes from Massilia frigida, assembly GCF_011682175.1. Lineage (GTDB taxonomy): Bacteria > Pseudomonadota > Gammaproteobacteria > Burkholderiales > Burkholderiaceae_D > Telluria_A > Telluria_A frigida. The sequence goes on along the minus strand of NZ_WHJG01000110.1, from coordinate 1,522 downwards.
GGAAGCAGGTTAATATTCCTGCACCGTCGTATGATGCGATGGGGGGACGGATCGCGGAAGGTTGTCCAACGGTTGGAAGTGTTGGTTTTTGACTCATAGAAGGCGCTTAGGCAAATCCGGGCGCGGAATTCAAGGGGTCGAGACGAGAGACTTAGGTCTTGAAGCAATCGGAAGTGGTTCCAAGAAAAGCCTCTAAGCTTCAGTCATACGAGACCGTACCGCAAACCGACACAGGTGGGCGAGATGAGTATTCTAAGGCGCTTGAGAGAACTCGGGAGAAGGAACTCGGCAAATTGGTACCGTAACTTCGGGAAAAGGTACGCCCCGGTAGCTTGACTGGTTTACTCCAGAAGGGTGAAAGGGTTGCAATAAACTGGTGGCTGCGACTGTTTAATAAAAACACAGCACTCTGCAAACACGAAAGTGGACGTATAGGGTGTGACGCCTGCCCGGTGCTGGAAGATTAAATGATGGGGTGCAAGCTCTTGATTGAAGTCCCAGTAAACGGCGGCCGTAACTATAACGGTCCTAAGGTAGCGAAATTCCTTGTCGGGTAAGTTCCGACCTGCACGAATGGCGTAACGATGGCCACACTGTCTCCTCCCGAGACTCAGCGAAGTTGAAATGTTTGTGATGATGCAATCTACCCGCGGCTAGACGGAAAGACCCCATGAACCTTTACTGTAGCTTTGCATTGGACTTTGAACCAATCTGTGTAGGATAGGTGGGAGGCTTTGAAGCGGGGACGCCAGTCTTCGTGGAGCCATCCTTGAAATACCACCCTGGTTTGTTTGAGGTTCTAACCTTGGTCCGTTATCCGGATCGGGGACAGTGCATGGTAGGCAGTTTGACTGGGGCGGTCTCCTCCTAAAGTGTAACGGAGGAGTTCGAAGGTACGCTAGATACGGTCGGACATCGTGTTGATAGTGCAATGGCATAAGCGTGCTTAACTGCGAGACTGACAAGTCGAGCAGGTACGAAAGTAGGACATAGTGATCCGGTGGTTCTGTATGGAAGGGCCATCGCTCAACGGATAAAAGGTACTCTGGGGATAACAGGCTGATTCCTCCCAAGAGTTCATATCGACGGGGGAGTTTGGCACCTCGATGTCGGCTCATCACATCCTGGGGCTGTAGCCGGTCCCAAGGGTATGGCTGTTCGCCATTTAAAGTGGTACGTGAGCTGGGTTTAAAACGTCGTGAGACAGTTTGGTCCCTATCTGCCGTGGGCGTTGGAAATTTGAAGGGGGCTGCTCCTAGTACGAGAGGACCGGAGTGGACAGACCTCTGGTGTACCGGTTGTCACGCCAGTGGCATTGCCGGGTAGCTAAGTCTGGAAGAGATAACCGCTGAAAGCATCTAAGCGGGAAACTTGCCTTGAGATGAGATTTCCCAGAGCCTTGAGCTCTTTAAAGGGTCGTTCGAGACCAGGACGTTGATAGGTCAGGTGTGGAAGTGCAGTAATGCATTAAGCTAACTGATACTAATTGCCCGTACGGCTTGTCCCTATAACCTTAGCAGGT
>NZ_WHJG01000010.1 GCF_011682175.1 Massilia frigida | reverse complement strand
TAACTTCTGCACCATCCGCTCCTGCCTCGACACCCTACGCAAACAAGGGCACAGCATGCTGGAAGTGCTGCGCCGTGCATTTGCTGGCGATCCGATCAGGCCAACTGCGTAGCGGCTGAATAGTTACCGAATGAGTTCCTTTGGCGCCGTCAACTTGACCAGCACCTCTCCCTTCATTTTCTTAGTGAAGCTTTCGGCCACCTGGCGTGCGAAAACTGCCGGCAAGAATCCCTTGTAGGCCTTGCCTTTCTCATTGATCAGATCCTGGTTTTTCGCCATGACCTCAGCAATACTCTCGAGCATTGCCTTCTGGCAGCGCTCTTCCAGCGTTCCCGGCGCAGGTGCAGGTAAGGCCTTTCCGGCGCTTTTCTTGTAGTTTTCCTTTGCGCCAGCGATAACTTTATCCGGTGACAGTCCTTTGTCGCCCTTCGTGGCGTCGCTAATCAAGTTCTGGTTGTCGGATATAACCAAGCGACCTGAACGCATGAGCGTAGTCAGTTGGGACGCTAGCTCTTCCTGTGTAAGCTCGGCCGCCGTCGCAAGGGGTGATGCAACACTAGCGCAAAGCATCATCAATAGGGTTGCGCGGGCACACTGGCGTCGTGCAATGTTTAAGATTCTTGGCATGTTGAACTCCTGGCAAATTAATGAAATTCGCGCTCCGGCGGCACGTCGTGCGCAGCGTGGTAAAGAGGGCCATATTGAGTTAAAAATTTACAGTCGGTACAAATGTTAAATGGAATACCGATACTTGAATGTATGCCAGACGCATGTTTACCTCAAGAAGAATCGATTATTTGTGCGTCTAGTGTGGTGAGTTAGAAATTTGCAGACAAAAACTCTCGATGCTCGCGAGGATGGCATCGGCCGCCCTATACTGGAAACTGGACCTGCTGCATGGAGAAAGGGCGACCGTGCGGAAATTGCCGATGCTGTCGGCCGCCTTGCTGGCGGTGCTGCTGACCGTGCTGACCCCGACGTTGTTGGGTGCCGGACGGGCGTGGTGCGCCGAACAGCAGTTAGATGCGTACAACAAAGCGACGGAGGGCGAGGATAGTCTGCGGGAAATGGTACTTCGTCTTCATGCCACGCGCATACGGTAGTGAACGGAGCTGGGATGACCGTGGCTTCCGATGGCGTGACTTTGCCAGAGCTCGCCGAATCAGTCTTGGACGAAATGCGCGAGACGATCACGGGCCTCCGCAGGTGGACGGCCCAATTGGAGCCGCTCCTCAACCTGGATCCGCGCCACTGACCCAACAACGATCGCGCGCTATCTGGCCGACCATGCCGAAACGCTGGCCATCAACACGCCGCGCCAGCGCCTCGTTGCCCTGGCCCAATGGCACATCCATACAAATCATGAAATGGACAAAACGGTGAAGATTTGTCCATTTTTTCTCAAACGCCGATGGACATCGACAAATCGTAAGTTGTCAAATTTACCTATGAAGTTTGATTGTCCACTTACGACGAGTTTGCACATACACCCAAGATATCCTGGGTGGTGGCGGCGGTGACCCCGACCCCATCGACGATGGCGCGGTGGTTCCACGGCTCGCCCACGCAAAAGCCATCCATGTTGCCGACGCGCATATTGGCCACCATCTGCGGTGGCGGCACGGTGATCACCTTGGCGTCCTTGAGCGGGTTGATGCCGTAGGTGGCCAGCCAGTAGTACAGCCACATCGCGTGGGTGCCGGTCGGGAAGGTCTGGGCGAAGGAATATTCGCGCTTGTCGGTCTGCATCAGCTTGGCGAGGGAGGCGCCATCCACGCCGCCCTTGTCGGCCACTTTTTTGGAGAGGGTGATGGCCTGGCCGTTGTGGTTCAGGTTCATCAGCACCGCCATGTCCTTCCTGGCGCCGCCCACGCCCATCTGGACGCCGTACAGCAGGCCGTAGAGCACATGGGCGGCGTCGAGTTCGCCGTTGACCAGCTTGTCGCGCACGCTGGCCCAGGACGATTCCTTGCTCAGGACAATCTTGATGCCGTATTTCTTGTCGAAGCCGAGCACCGAGGCCATCACCACCGAGGCGCAGTCGGTCAGGGGGATGAAGCCGATCTTGATGTCTTCTTTTTCGGGCTTGTCGGAGCCGGCGGCGAACACGCCGCCGCTGACAAGGCCGGTCAGCGAGACGGCGGCGCCGGCCTTGAGCAGGGTGCGGCGGGTCGGGATGGTGCGGTCGGTCGTCATGGTTCCCTCGTTTGGCAAGCCAGGCGCGGACGTGCGCCGTTACCAGGACATCAGCAAATGGCGTGCCAGCGGGAAACGAGAGTGAGGAAGAGGGAAGTTAAGGGCGGGAGGCGCCGTGATGGGGGGTTTTCGGCACTGTTATTGTGCGGCGCACCAAAAGCGCCCGTTGTGCCCACTTGACTACTATCCGTCGTTCCCGCGCAGGCGGGAATCCCATTCCGTAGCGCAGTTACAGGCGGCTCGACGAACTTGGATTCCCGCCTGCGCGGGAATGACGGTTTTGAGGTTGGTGGTCACAAAGCTGCTTAACTTAGCGGCAAAGGCTAGTTCCTGGAGAGGCGGGAAGTCGTTTCGGGCAGTGCCAGAAACGACGGGTTAACGCTGAACCGTAACGCCCTTCCAGAACGCCACGTGCCCGGCAATCTGCTTGGCAGCATCGAACGGTGCGCGATAGGTCCACACCGCGTCGCGCTTGGTTTCCCCATCGACCAGCAAACTGACATAGTTCGCCGTGCCCTTCCATGGGCACTTGGTCTCGGTCGCGCTCGGCTGTAAATAGTCCTGCCTGACCGCCGACATCGGGAAATACACATTGTTTTCGACGATCTGCACCTGGTCAATCGGCGCGTCGGCGATCACGGCACCGTTCCAGCTGGCTGTCGGCATCTCAATGCTCCTGCGACGTGGATTCGGCCGCGATCTGGCGCAGCGCCTGTTCGAACACTTCCGGCGCCTGCCCGCCCGAAATCAAGTGCCGGTCGTTGATGATGATGGCCGGCACCGAACTGATGCCTTGCTGCTGGTAGAACTGCTCGCGCTCGCGCACATCGCCGGCATACGCGCCGCTGGCAAGCACCTCGGCCGCCTGCACGGCATCCAGGCCCACTTCGCCCGCCACCCGCGCCAGCACGGCGTGGTCGCCCGGACTCTCGCCCTTGGTGAAATAGGTCTCGAACAGCGCCATCTTCAGTTCGCGCTGGCGCCCTTGCAGCTCGGCCCAGTGCAGCAGGCGGTGCGCGTCGAAGGTGTTGTAGATGCGGCTGCGCGCATCCATATCGAAGCGAAAGCCCAAGTCGGCGCCGCGCGCGCGGATCATGTCGCGTGTCTGCGCCCCCTGCTCCGGCGTGGCGCCGTATTTTTCAGTGAGGTGTTCGCCGATATCCTGGCCTTCGGCAACCATGTTCGGATTGAGCTCGAAGGGCTGGAAGTGCAGCTCGGCGCTCGCCACGCCGTCCAGGCGGCCCAGCGCCTGTTCCAGCGACTTGAGGCCAATCACGCACCAGGGGCAGGAGATATCGGATACAAAATCAATTTTCAGCTTGGTCACCAGGTGCTCCTGTCGGTCGGGCCTTCCATTCTAGCGCCAAGCCGCGGATCGCACCTGCGCGCCCTATTTTTTGGCGCCCGCCGATTTGCTGCCGATCTTGCTTTCCTTGCCGGCCATCAGCTTGGCGATGTTCTGGTTGTGGCGGAACAGCAGCAGCGAACTCATGGCCACCACGGCGAAAAACAGTTCATCGATGCCGAACGCCATCCCGTAGTAAATCGGCGCCAGGATCGCGGCCACCAGCGCCGCCAGCGACGAGTAGCGCGTCGTGAAGGCAACCACCAGCCAGGTCGCCAGCACCGCCAGGCCCAGCCAGACATTGATGCCGAGCAGCACGCCCAGGATGGTCGCCACGCCCTTGCCGCCCACAAAGCGGAAAAACACGGGCCACAGGTGCCCCAGGAACACGGCAACGGCCACCAGCGCGATGCCGGCCGTGCCCACCCCATACTCGCCCGCCAGGCGGATGGCCAGCCAGACCGCGAACCAGCCCTTGGCGCCGTCGCCGATCAGGGTGGCGATCGCCGCGCCCTTGTTGCCGCTGCGCAGCACGTTGGTCGCGCCCGGGTTCTTGGAACCGTAGGTGCGCGGGTCCGACAGGCTGAACAGGCGGCTCATCACCACGGCGAACGAAATCGAGCCGATCAGATAGGCGACGATGGTGAAAATGGCTGTAGTCATGGTGGTCTCTCTTGTTGGGAAGAGGCGCTGTGCGCCGGGCGTGAATATACACCATCCTCGCTGCCGGATCACCCCTGTCATCCTGATGCCGGGGCCGCCCGGGATACTGTTTCATCAACAGCGCAACAGCGGCCCCGTCAAAAGCCGGTGCACGCGCGCCGGCCGACGATCTTGTCGCCGCCATAAGAAAAACGGCCCTTGCGGGCCGCTTTCCATTACCAGGGGCCGCTGGCCCCCACCTTGTTACAGTGCGTTGTTGCGCTCCTGCCTGACCAGCGTCGTGTTGACGCCATCGGACAGGCTCAATTCAAACGCGCCACCGGCCGGCAGCGCGTCCAGCGACAAGACCGCGCTGCCATGTTGCAGATCCTGCGCCAGGGTCGTGCGCTTGCCATCGGTGACCAGCGTCACCGTCAGGTAAGGATAGCTGGCGTGATCCCAGCCCAGTTGCACCTTGCCGGCTTGCTCGCGCACCTGCACCGCGGCCGCGCGCTGGACGCTGCCCTCGGGGATCGCACGGGCTGTCGACTGCATCAGGTTCGCCTTGCCCTTGACCACGGAAATACTGACGATCGGGCCCGGGTGCGGAATCGACAAGCTAAAGTTGAGCGACTTCATGTCCTCTGGATGGTCGACCGCCAGCGTGCTGAACGGATAGTCGAGCGCGCCTTTGGCCGTCACGATATGCAAGGTGTACTCGCCCTTGGCCTGCAGCCTGGCGCGGCCGGTGAACGATTTCAGTGGCGAGAGCGTTGCCTTGTCGCCGCTGATCTGGCCGCTGACCAGGATCAGATCCTGCGCCGCAGCGCTCGCCGTCGTCGCCATGATCGCATCGGCCGGGGTCAGGAAGGCCTGCATCAGGTGGGTGTTGTAGTCCGAGAAGGTGCTGCCGCCGCAATAACTCATGATGTCATGGATATTCGTGCTGCGCGGATCGAAGAAGGCAGCCCTGCTGAACAGATAGCCCCAGGTGTAGTGGGTGCCCGTGCCCAGCTGCGCGTTCGGGTAGGGATACTTCGGATCGGGCGAGCCGGCACCGCCGCACGCGGCGTGGTTCAGACGGTAGTTATGGCCCAGTTCATGCACCACGATACCGCGCAAGCCGTCTTCATTCATCGACGGGATATCGGCGGCAACGCCACTGGTGCCCGGCACATAGGCCAGGCCGGCCAGGCCGTAAGTCGCTTTCGGAATGATGCCGAAGTAATGCTGGCGATCGTTGCCGTTTTCCAGGCGGTGCAAGTCGGCGATTTCGCCCAGGATTTTACCGAACGCATCTCTCCATTCGGTCTCATTGACGGGCATGCGCGTCACGCGCGACGACACATATGTGGCGCGGCCACGCTGGTTCACGGTCGACACCGGAATGCGGTCCTGCACGAAGTCACGCAGATTGCTGACCACACGGCCGACCGAGGTGCCGATCTGGACCGGAATCGTGACCAGCTCCATCGGCACGCCGCCACCGACGCGCGGATTGATGGTCTTGCTCTGGCCATTCGCCAGGACCACGTTCAGGCGCAGGCCCGGACGGACCAGGTCGGACGGCACCACTGCGATGTACGAGGTGTTCGCATCGGGCACGAGCGGCACGCTGGCGGGCAGCGCACCGGCTGGCTTGTTCAAGGCGATTTCGCGCAGGACATTGCCATTCGCATCCTTGACCTGGACTTTGCCGTCCGGCTTGGCCACGCCTGGCGTGTTGCTCAGGGCATTGACCTTGACCATCACTGCCTTGGCATTGATCAAGATCAGGGCGCTGTCGCTACTGTCGAACAGCTGCGATTGCGCCAGCTGGATGCTGCCGATCCGTGGATCGCCAGACGCCGGTGGCGTGGCGTCGGCAATCGGTGCGCCGGGGATATAGCAGCTTTTCACCAGGCCGGGGGCCGGGTTGGCCATCGCGCCCACGGTGCAATCGACACCATCGGTCTTGGTGTAGGTGTAATACTTGCCTTCCGCCCCGAACAGCACCGCATTGGTGCCGCTGAAATTGCAGCGGCCGCCTTCGGTGGCGCACAAGGTCCACGTGACTTGGGCCTTGTCGCAACGCTTGGCGATGCCCGGCGTTGGATCGCCAAACACATTGCTGTTGCAAGCCACGCCGCCGGTCGCCGTCTTGCTCATGAAGCTGGTGCCGGAACCATAGCGCACGGTGCGCGTGTCGCCAAAAGCGCACTGGCCGCCCTCGACGCCGCACGCTTCCCAGGTGCTGGTCACTTCGCAATGCTTGGCCACGCCCGGCGCCGGATCGCCAAAGGTGGCGGTGTTGCACGAGGCGCCCCAGCCCAGCGTCTTGCTGACGAAGCGGTTGCCCGCGCCATAGCGCACGGTCTGGTTGCCGTTGAAAACGCAACGGCTATTTTCGTTCGCGCAGAATGTCCATTGGGTGGTCGAGGCGGCGGCGGCCATGCCCATGGTGGTGGCGTTGGCGATCGGGGCGGCAGCGCTGCCAAGGCTGGCGCCGCCGCCGCTGATCACGCCGACCCCGGCCGTATCGGCGCTGCTCGCCTCAGGCGGCGCGGTGGCCGCATCGGCGCTGCTGGCGACAGGCGGCGGGCTGGCCGCAGCGGGTGCGTGGCGCTCGCCCGATGCGCCGGTGTTATCGCCGCATGCGGTCAACACCCCGCTGGTGAAGGCAATCATTGCCAGGCATTTCAACAAACGTCTCATGTCTACTCCGGATCAGTGTTTCAGGGATTTATTCATGCAAATAGGCTGCACATTAACCTGACGGACTGGGCAAAGTAAACTTTTGTTAAGACTATTAGTCAAAACTCCATGGAATATTTGCAACAATACTACGCACCATGCTGCGCGGGAAGGATTTGAGGCGAATTCCCCCCAAATACTTACACTCATGCATTTATTCGCATCGCAAGCCTGGCAAGCTTTAGCAGGACCGGTGCTACTCTTCCAGCGCGCATCTGACCGGGCGCGCAGCGAGCAGGTCGACCAGCACGCGCGGGGCAATGCCGACCAGGTAGCCGCGCCGCCCGCCGTTGATATAAATCGTTTCCAGCGCCAGGATGCTCTCTTCCACATACACCGGCAGCGCCTTGCGCGTGCCGAACGGCGAGGTGCCGCCGATCTGGAAACCGGAATGGCGCTGCGCCACCTCGGGCTTGCACGGTTCAACCGACTTGCAGGCAATGGCGCGCGCCAGGTTCTTGGTCGATACCTTGCAGTCGCCATGCATCAGCACGATCAGCGGCTTGGCCGCTTCATCCTGCATCACCAGCGTCTTGACGACGTGGTGCTCGGGTACGCCCAGCTCGCGCGCCGACACCGACGTGCCGCCATGTTCTTCGTACGGATAAGGATGTTCGCTGAACATCACACCGTGCTTGCGCAGGAACTGCGTCGCCGGTGTTTCGGAAATGTGCTCTTTCTTGGCCATGCGTGATACGCTAAACGTTCAATGAGGAGTTTCTTATTATGCAGCAAGAAATTCGCTTTGCCACCTTCAATGTGTACAACCTCGCCCCGCCCGGGGCAAAGCTGTACGACAATCTCCTGCCGACCACGCCGGAAGAATACGAGGCCAAGCTAAACTGGACCGCGCGCCAGATCGACCTGCTCGACGCCGACGTGATCGGCTTCCAGGAGATTTTTTCGCAAGCCGCCCTGCTTGACGCGCTGGCGCGCACGCGCCGCTACCGCGATGCCTTTCACGTCGGTTTCGACCCCGATCCGGGCGCCGAACGCCTCACGCCCAGCGTGGCGCTGGTCTCGCGCCTGCCGCTGGCCGCGCCCGGCGTGGCGCACCTGGCATTTCCCGAGGGCGTGGCGCTGCCGCCCGGCAGCCGCGAGGCGGACCGCTTTTCGCGCGCCGTGATCCATGCGCCGGTGATCGTCTCGCCCGACTGCACGGTCGACGTGGTGGTGGTGCATCTGAAATCGAAGCGCCCCGACTACCGCAACGGCGACAGCAGCGAAGACCCGCAACTGTACGCGCTGGCCTGCCTGCGCTCGCTGGTCCGGCGCGGCACTGAGGCGGTGGCCCTGCGTGTGTTCCTGAGCAAACTGGCCAGGGAACACCAGCGCCCGCGCGTGGTGCTGGGCGACTTCAACGATGTGGCCGACGCGGTCACCACCATGATCGTGCTGGGCAACGGCAATACCCTGGGCGAGCGCATGTTCGACGCCTACCAGTTGCAGCAGCGGCAAGACCACCTGCGCCACGTGGGGTTTTCCATCGTGCACGACAGCCAGTACACGACCATCGACCATATCCTGGTGTCGGAACAATTCAATGCGTCCCTGCCCAACGCGCTCGGCGAGGTGGTCGACGTGGTCTACCTGAACGACCACGTGGTGCTGGAACTGCCCGAAGCCTCCGACCATGGCCAAGTGCTGGCGCGCATCCGCCTGTTCGACGGCCCGGGCGGGCTCAGCGAGGGCGCGGCTTGAGGTCCGGGTCGCTCGACGCCATGCTGGCGTAATACCCCTGGTAATCGTCGCAGCCGTGCCGCTTCAAGAACTGCAGCTGCTCGGCGGTCTCGACGCCCTCGGCGATCACGCGCAGCTTGAGGCTGCGCGCCACCGCGATGATGGCTGGAATCAGGTTGGCCGGCGGGTTCGCGCCCGAGTCCGGCTGCGGGATTTCCATCACGAACGAGCGGTCGATTTTCAGCCTGGTCAGCGGATAGCGGCGCAGGAAGCTCAGGCTCGAATAGCCGGTGCCGAAGTCGTCGATGGTCAGCTGCACACCGCGCGCGCGCAGGGTGGCGATGGTGGCCATGGTGGTGTCGTCGCCGCGCATGATGACGCTTTCGGTGATTTCGAGGTTGAGCAACTCGGGCGCCAGCCCGGACAGCCGCAGCGCTTCCTCGACGCTGTGCACCAGGCCGCCGTCGATGAACTGCGCGCCCGACAGATTGACCGCCACCATCACCGGACAACCCTCGTCGCGCCATGCGCGTGCGCGTGCGCACGCCTGTTGCAGCACCCACTCGCCGATCGGCACCATCAGCCCGCATTCCTCGGCCACGGGAATGAACTGGTGCGGCATGAGCAGGCCGCGCTGCGGATGGCGCCAGCGCAGCAGCGCTTCGACCGCCGTGGCCTGGCCGCTGGCGATGTTAATTTCGGGTAGGTATTCGAGCACGAACTCCTGGTTCGACAGCGCGTGCCGCAATTCGTTCTCGATCTGCACCCGTTCGATGACGTGGGCGTTCATGTCGGCATTGAAGAAGCTGAAGGCGTTGCGCCCGTTCTGCTTGGCGTGGTACATGGCCACGTCGGCGTTTTTCAGCAGGGTGTCGACGTCCAGGCCGTCGTCCGGGCAGATGGCGATGCCGATCGATACCGACAGGCTGATCGTGTGGCTATCGCTGCGCACCGGCTGCGCCACCGCGTGCATGACGCTGGTGGCGACGTGGGCGGCCTGGTCGACCCCGCCGATATCGGCCAGGATGACCACGAATTCGTCGCCGCCCTGGCGGCTGACCGTATCGACCCCGCGCACGCAGCCGGTCAGGCGGATGGCCACTTCCTTGAGCACGGCGTCGCCCACGTGGTGGCCGAAGCTGTCGTTGATGCCCTTGAAGCGGTCCAGGTCGAGGAACATGACGCCCACCTTGGTATGCTGGCGCCGCGCCGACACCAGCGCCTGTTGCAGGCGGTCGAGAAACAGCACGCGGTTCGGCAGGTCGGTCAGGAAGTCGTGCTCGGCCAGGTAGCGGGTCTGTTCCTCGGCGCGCTTGCGCTCGGTGATGTCGGTCATGATCGCCATGTAGTTCGAGACTTGCTCGGCACTGTCGCGAATCGCCGTGACCGCCACCCACACCGGGATATCGTCGTCATCGCGCCGCACGCAGCACACTTCACCTTCCCAGTGGTCGTGCACCGCCACGAAGTCCCAGATCTGCTGGTAGAAGGAGGCGTCGTGCATGCCGGAGAGCAGGCCCGGCACTTCGCCGCCCATCACGTCCCCCGCCGCCCTCCCGGTCAGGGTGGTAAACGCCTGGTTGACGGCGATCACCCGGTAGTGGCGGTCGGTGATGAGGATGGCGTCGCGCGAATTCTCGAACACCCGCGCGGCCATGGCCAGCGCGTGCTCGGCCGCCTTGCGCGGGGAAATGTCGCGCAGCACCGCGTAGGACAGGAATGCGTGGTCCAGGGTCACCGAGGTGAGCAGTACCTCGGCCCAGATATGGGCGCCGTCGGGCAAGCTGAATTCCCACTCGTAGCGGTTGTTGCCGTCGATGAAGGCGCGCGAGGCAAGGGCGGCGTCGGCCACCACCGAGGTTTCGCCGGTGGCCTGCACCTCGGGCGAAAAATCGAGCAGGGTCTTGCCGACGATATAGTGCTTGTCGGCGCAGTGGAACAGCGCCACGGCGGCCGGGTTGGCATCGATGATGCCATTCCCCTTGATCAGCACGATGGCGTCGGTGGAGCGCTCGAACAGCTGGCGGAAGTTGGTGCCCGCCTCGATCAGTTCAGCTTCGTCGACCTTGCGCTTGCTGATGTCCACTTCCATGCAAAACAGTTGCTGGGTCACGCCGTCGCGCAGCACCGGGAAGTGGGTCGAGTACAGCCAGCGCTCGCTACCATCCTGGCGCCGGATGTGCCAGTCGCGCGGCGGCGCCGTGCGCCCGGTCTTCCACACCGTTTCCAGCGTGTTGCGGAAGTCTTCTTCGCGCTCCAGGTGCGAGGACAGGCTGGTCAGGGGACGCCCGACCGCCTCGGCCGCGGAAATGCCGAACACCTCGGCGCAGGTATGGTTCCAGTAGCGCACGATGCCGTTGCGGTCGGTGCTGTGCACGGCGACGGTCGGCGCCAGTTCAAGGGCAGCGACGAAGCGGTACAGGACGTCGAGCGCCTCGCGCCCCGGTCCTTCCGGCTCGACACTGCCCGCTTGGGCAGGTTTATCAGCACTCACGGTGATCCCTTCATCTCGTTGTGGACTGGGCTTGCCGGCAAGCCGGCCATGGCTCATTAGACCCATTCTGACGACGCGGGTTCGCTTCCGTTTGCGCGCACGCAAAGCGGGGGATGGGAGAATTGTTTCTTATCCGCAAAATTTGCGCTTTGTCGGGTTTTTTTGCAGTTCGTCGTGCCGGAACGGCGGTCTGTCGCATTCGGCGTGCAGACGGGCCGCCGCTTTTCTATAGTGACAACATGCGCCCGTGACGCCATCCCGCCCCCGGGACGGCGCACCGGCGCTCCCGGATCGCATCCCAGCCACCCGCCCGACCAGAAGAAGACCAAGCCACCATGAAACTCGAGACCTTGCCCAGCGCGCCGGCCCAACCCATCCTTCGCAAGCCACGCTGGCGTGCTCCCGCGCTCGGCGTGCTGATCGTCGCGCTCGGCGCCGGCGGCTGGTTTGTCCTGCAGGCGCGCCAGCCGGCCGCCGCATCCGCCGCCAAGGGCGCCGACGCCAAGAAAGCGGCGCCGGTGTACGAATTGGCGCGCGCCGACGTGGCGGCCATCGCCGCCGGCGAGCTGAGCGTCAACATGCCGCTCTCCGGTTCGCTGGCGCCGCTGACCCAGGCCACCGTCAAGTCCAAGGTCTCGGGCCAGGTGCTGGAAACCACGGTACAGGAAGGCATGAACGTGGCCGCCGGCCAGGTGCTGGCGCGGCTCGACCAGGCCGACCAGAAAGCCCGCCTGGCGCAGCAGCAGGCCGCGCTCGATGAAGCCAATGCGCGCCTGTCGATGGCCACCAAGAACAATGCCAACAGCGCCGCTTTGCTGGCGCAAAAATACATTTCGCAAAACGCCTATGACACCACCGACAACAGCGTGGCGCTGGCGCGCGCCAGCGTGCGCGCCGCCCAGGCCCAGGTGGAGCTGGCCCGCATCGCCGTCAACGACACGGTGATCCGCGCGCCGCTGGCGGGCGTGGTCAGCAAGCGCCACGCGCAGGCCGGCGACAAGCTCTCGCCCGACATGCCGGCGTTCTCCATCGTCAACCTGCAACGGCTGACGCTCGAAGCGCAGGTGCCGGCCTCGGACATCCCGCGCGTGAAGATCGGCCAGGAAGTGCAGTTCCGGGTCGACGGCTACCCGGGCCGCACCTTCCTCGGCAAGGTGGCGCGCATCAACCCGACCGCCGAAACCGGTTCGCGCGGCATGCTGGTCTATATCAGTGTCGACAATGCCGACAGCGCCCTGCGCGGCGGCATGTTCGCCAAGGGATCGATCACCACCCAAAAATCGGCGCTGCGCCCGCTGCTGCCGCTGGCCGCCCTGCGCAAGGACCAGGACCTCGACGTGGTCTACGTCGTCGAATCGGGCAAGGTGGTGGTGCGCCCGGTCACCCTGGGCCTGCGCAACGACGATGAAGGCATGGTCGAAGTGACCAACGGCCTGGAACACGGCGCGCGCGTGATCACCGCCCGCCTCGACGCCGTCAAGCCCGGCAGCCAGGTCAAACTGAGCGAACCGCCCGCCAGCGTCACCAGCGCGCCGGCCGCCCCCGCCGCACCGAAAGGCTGAGCCATGTGGATCACGACAACCAGTATCAAGAATCCGGTGTTCGCCACCATGGTGATGGTCGCGCTGGTGGTGCTCGGCCTGTTCTCGTACCGCCGCCTGGGCGTCGAGAGCATGCCCAACGTCGCCATCCCGGTCGCCTACGTGCAGGTCAACTACCCCGGGGCCTCGCCCGAGCAGGTTGAAAACGACATCACCCGCCCGCTCGAAGACGCCATCAACACCGTCAGCGGCGTGAAGAAAATCCGCAGCAATTCCTGGGAAGGCCGGGCCGGCGTGCAGGTCGAATTCCACCTGTCGACCAATATGGACAAGGCCATGACCGACATGCGCGACAAGATCGGCCTGGCGCGCCCCGGTTTTCCGAAGGAAGCCAAGGAACCGTTCATCGCCCGTGAAGAGGGCGACAACAGCCGCGCCATCGTGGAACTGTCGCTCATGTCCGACACGCGCAGCCTGCGCGAACTGTCGACCCTGACCGAGCAAGTCATCACCAAGCGCCTGCAAGGCGTGGCCGGGGTCGGCCAGGTGCGCGTGCACGGCATGACCAACCGCCAGATCCTGGTCCACATCCGGCCCGACGGCCTGACCAGCCAGAATATCGGCGTCGATGAAGTGCTGCGCGCGATCCAGAGCACCAACACCAATCTGCCGGCCGGGAACATCGCCTACGGCGCCGCCGAACGCCTGGTGCGCATCGAAGGCAAGATCAAGGATGCGCGCGGCTTCAACAAGATCATCGTGGCGCGCCGCGCCAGCGGTCCGGTCTACCTTGACCAGGTGGCCGACGTGGTCGACGGCGAGCAGGAAGAAAGCTCGATCTCGCGCATCAACGGCAAGCGCGCCATCACGCTCGAAGTGACCAAGATCCAGGACGCCAACGTGGTCGAAGTGGGCACCGCAATCAAGAAAGCGGTGACGGCGCTGGGCACCACCCTGCCGGCCGACATCCGCATCAGCATCCTGGAAGACCAGTCGGACCGCGTGCAAAAGCAGCTCGACAACGTCAAGCGCACCATCATGGAAGGCGCGCTGCTGACGATGCTGATCGTGTTCCTGTTCCTGCACTCGTGGCGCAGCACCATCATCACCGGGTTGACGTTACCGATTTCAGTGATGGCCAGCTTTATCGCCATGCAGTTCTTCGGCTTCACGCTCAACTTCCTGACCCTGATGGCGCTGTCGCTGTGCATTGGCCTCTTGATCGACGACGCCATCGTGGTGCGTGAAAACATCGTGCGCCACCTCGGCATGGGCAAGAGCCACGTCCAGGCCGCCAATGACGGCACCAACGAAATCGGGCTGGCGGTGATGGCCACCACCTTCGCCATCGTCGCCGTGTTCGTGCCGGTCGCTTTCATGGAAGGCATCATCGGGCGCTTCTTCCTGCAATTCGGGATCACGGTGGCGGTGGCGGTGATGGTGTCGCTGTTCGTCAGCTTCACGCTCGACCCGATGCTCTCGTCGGTGTGGCGCGACCCGGTCAAGGACCGCTTCAAGTACGTGCCGTGGCTGGGACGCGGCATGGAGCGCATCGAGCAGGGCATCGAGCGCCTGCACGTCTGGTACGGCAAGGTGCTGGAACTGGCGCTACGCTGGCGCAAATCGACCCTGGCACTGGCGCTGGCGCTGTTCGTCGGCAGCCTGGCCCTGATGCCGATGATCGGCGGCGAGATGTTCCCGGAAACGGACGACGGCTACATCCACATGGAATTCAAGGCGCCGGTCGGATCGAGCCTGGAATACACCGACCAGAAGATGCAGCAGGTCGAAGCGGCCTTGAAACCGCTCAAGGAAATCGATAGCGCGATCACCACCGTCGGTACCGACAACGGACGCCACACGGCCCAGATGAACCTGAAGCTGACCGACGTGCACAAGACCGGGCGCCGCTCGCAGAAGGAAGTCGAAGGCCTGATCCGCGAGCGCCTGCAGTCGATTGCCGGGATCACCATGTCGGTGGGCTGGAAGCCGATCTTCATCGCCATCCTGGGCCAGGACGAGGCCAAGCTGGACGCCGTGGCGCACCAGTTGATGGACAAGATGCGCAAGATCAAGGGCATCGCCGACCTGGAATATAGCCAGGAAGGCGCCAGTCCGGCCACCATCATCAAGATCAACAATGAACTGGCGAGCGACCTGGGGCTGTCGACCCAGCAGATCGGGCTGGCGCTGCGGCCGTTCGTGGCGGGCGACCAGATCAGCCGCTGGCTGGCGCCGGATGGGCAGAACTACGACGTCAACGTGCAGTTGCCCAAGTCGGGGCGCCAGAAGGTGGCCGACCTCGCCGACCTGTCGCTGGCGTCGGGCAAGCGCGATGCGCAAGGCAATCCGGTGATGGTGCCGCTGCGCCAGGTGGTGCAATTCGTGCCCTCGACCAGCCCGCAGGTGCTCAAGCGCCAGGCGCTGGAACGCCGCGTGGCGATCTACGCCAGCGCCGAAGGGCGTCCGACGGGCGACGTGGATGGCGACGTCAAGCTGGCCATGAAGAGCATCGAACTGCCCGATGGCGTGCGCTTCGACGTCGGCGGCGACGCCGAGCAGATGGCTGAAACCATGGGCGCGGCCGGCACCGCGCTGGGCATTGCGGTGATCTTCATTTACCTGGTGCTGGCGTCGCAGTTCGGCAGCTTCCTGCAGCCGATTGCGATCATGGTGTCCTTGCCGCTGTCGATGATCGGGGTGCTGATTGCCTTGCTGGTGACGGGCAGCACCCTGAATATCTTTTCGGTGATCGGGATTGTGATGCTGATGGGGCTGGTGACCAAGAACGCGATTTTGCTGGTGGACTTTACCAATCACGGCCAGCGCGAAGGCAAGAGCCAGCACGATGCGATCCTGGAGGCGGGCCAGGTGCGCTTGCGGCCGATCCTGATGACGACCCTGGCGATGATCTTCGGCATGCTGCCGATGGCGATCGGCATGGGCGACGGCGGCGAAACGCAGGCGCCGATGGGACGCGCGGTGATCGGCGGGGTGATTACCTCAACCTTGCTGACGCTGGTGGTGGTGCCGGTGGCGTACACCTATCTGGACAGCCTGGGCAAGCGCGTGGCGCGCTGGTTCAGGGGCAATCAGAAGGCGGAGGAGCATGAGGAGGAGAAGGTTGTCGTGAGCGCCTGAACGGCGGCCTGCGCATCCTTGATTCCCTAAACGCAAAACCGTCGTTCCTGGCACTGCCAGAAACGATTTCCCGCGCCCAGGCGGCGCCCGGCGGGAACGACGGCCTTCGATTCACCGTCGCCATCGCCAAGGCGATACTCAGCGAAACGCATGCGTTCCCGCTGAGTTCGCAATCGACCGACAGCGCATCCTTGATACCCTAAACGCAAAACCGTCGTTCCCGCGAAGGCGGGAACCCAAGTTCGTGCCGCAGCTACTGGCTACACAGATAACTTGGGTTCCCACCTGCGTGGGAACGACGGTTGTCAGGCTGGTGGCCGAGATCCCGGCCAGCGCAATTTATTCCGGCTTCGCTTCCTCAGCGTCATCTTCATCCGGTGTCTCATTCTCTTCACCGCCAGGCGTGGTCTTGGCTTCCAGCTTGCGCCTGGCCTTCTCATCCGCCTTTTTCTTCTTTTCTAATTCCCTCTGCCGCTTTTCGTACTGGAAATTAGTTTTAGCCATGGATCACCTCTTGGGTTATAAAAGAAAGGGGGTAGTAAGACAGCATTATGACGCAGTTATGCCATCGGCATTTGAATTAACCACGTGGATGATGCTCGGCATGCAGGCGCTTCATGCGCTCGCGCGCAACATGCGTGTAAATTTGTGTAGTCGAAATATCCGCGTGCCCCAGCAACAGTTGCACAACCCGCAAGTCGGCGCCGTGATTGAGCAAATGCGTGGCAAACGCGTGGCGCAAGGTATGCGGCGACAGCGGCGCCGTGATCCCGGCATGGCCCGCATGCTTCTTGATCAGAATCCAGAACATCTGGCGCGTCATCGGTCCCCCGCGCCCGGTCACGAACAAGGCATCGTCCATCTGGCCATTCAGGATGATCCCACGCGCCTCGCCCAGGTAGCGTTCGATCCACTGGCGCGCCACCTGCCCGAAGGGCACCAGGCGCGTTTTACTGCCCTTGCCGGTGATGCGCAGCACGCCATCGTTCAGGCTCAGCTCCATGACCTTGAGCGTCACCAGCTCCGACACCCGCAAGCCGCTCGCATACATCAATTCGAGCATGGTGCGCTCGCGCAGCCCCAGCGGCGTGCTCACGTCGGGCGCGGCCAGCAAGGCTTCCACCTGCGCTTCGGTCAGGGTATGCACGAACCGCTGCGGCTGCTTGGCCGAGGCCAGTTGCAGGCAGGGATCGGCCGTGAGCTCCTTGTTGCGCAGCGCCAGCTGGTAAAAGCGCTTGAGCACCGACAGGCGCCGGTTGGCCGTACTCGGCTTGGACTCGGCATGGCGGTCGGAAAAATACGCTTCCAGGTCGCTTGCGGCCACCGCGTGCAGGCTGGCCAGCGCCGGACGCGTGACTTCCAGCCAGCGCGCGAACAGGCGCAAGTCGCGCCGGTAAGCGTCGATCGAGTTTTTCGCCAGCCCCTGCTCCAGCCACAGCTGGTCGCAGAAGGCGTCGATCAGTTGAAGATTGATTGCTGTTGCCATGGTCCCTTGCCAGCCCCTTCATGCGCCAGCAGCCAGCGCTTGACGCCCAGGTGGAAACCATTTTCATCGTCATGGTGTGAAAAGCCGCCCAGCCCGCCGGCGGCGGTGACCCGGTGGCAGGGAATGATGATCGGGAACCAGTTGGCGCCGCAGGCCTGCCCCACCGCGCGCGGCGCCGAGCCGATGTGCTTGGCGACCTGTCCGTAGGTGCGCACCGTGCCGCGCGGGATCGCGGCGATCGCGTCCCACACCTTGCGCTGGAAGGTGCTGCCGGCATCGACGAGCGGCAAGTCGAAGCGGAAATCGGGGTCGAGCAGGTAGTGTCCGACCTGCTGCGCGGCCAGTTCGGCGACCGCATCGAGCGCGTCTTTTTCACCGAAATGGGGAGGCAGGTACACCAGCTCGCGCACGCGCGCGGCCTCGGTGCGGATGCCGATGGCGCCGAAGGGCGCAGCCACGATGGCCGAGAAGATGGTCTCTGCTGGATTGTTCATGTACGCAGTGTAGCGCAGCGACGGCGCCAAACCAATCCGGCGCGCTTTCCGGCAGACGAAAAAAAACGCACCTTGCGGTGCGTTCCAAATTTTATTCACGTTCCCGGCTGTTTGGTCATGCCAACAGCATTCTGTAAAACGCGTGTCTCCTCGATATTTCTCCGGTATGGACTACCGTTTCTTCTATCTTCCCACTCCCCCAACCTGCAATCCGTTCGCCCCATTCGCACCAGTATGGTGCTGAATCGGTGCTCATCATAACTTATTTAATTTCAGAAAATGTGGCTTTTTTTTCACGGTGGGGGAAAATATATTTTACTTATAAATTAAATTTGGCAGCCACAGGGAAATCTGTGGTACGTAGGTCACGATCACCAGGAAGCCCAGCATCGTCAGCAGCCACGGCATCACCGCCACCGTCAATTCCGAGATGCCCATCTTGGTGATGCCCGAGGCCACGTACAGGTTCAGGCCGACCGGAGGATGGCACATGCCCACTTCCATGTTGACGATGATCAGGATGCCGAAGTGCACAGGATCGATGCCCAGTTTCATCGCCACCGGGAACAGGATGGGCGCCATGATCAGCACGATCGAGGATGGCTCCATCACGTTGCCGGCCAACAGCAGCAAGATGTTTACCACCAGCAGGAAGCTCACCACGCCCAAACCCTGGCCGGTAATCCAGGCCGCCATCGCTTGCGGAATGCCTTCGCTGGTCATCAGGAAAGAGAACAGCATCGCGTTGGTGATGATGTACAGCAGCATGGCCGACATCGACGCCGAATCGAGCAGCACCTTGGCGACCTGCTTGAGCTTCAAGTCCTTGTAGACGAACACGGCGATGATGAAGGCGTACACCGCCGCCATCGCGGCCGCTTCGGTCGGGGTGAACTTGCCGGAATAAATCCCGCCCATCACGATGACGATCAGCAGCAAGCCCCAGGCGCTCTTGCGGAACGCCAGCCAGCGCTCGCCCCAGCTCGCCTTTGGCATGCGCGGATAGTTATGCTTGCGCGCCAGGAACCAGGTGGTCAGGCCCAGCAGGCTGGCCAGCATGATGCCCGGCACCACGCCGGCCATGAACAGCTGGCCGACCGAGGTATTGGTGGTGACCGAATACATCACCATCACGATCGAGGGCGGAATCAGGATCCCGAGCGCGCCCGAGGTGGTGATCACGCCGGCGCCGAAGCCGCGCGGATAACCCTGGCGCACCATGGCCGGCAGGATGATCGAGCCGATCGCCACCACCGTGGCCGGGCTGGAACCGGACACCGCCGCGAACAGCGCGCACGCCACCACGCCAGCCAGCGCCAGGCCGCCGTGCCAGTGGCCCACCATCGAGGTGGCGAAGTTGATCATGCGCCGCGCCACCCCGCCGTGGGTCAGGAAATTGCCCGCCAAAATGAAGAACGGGATCGCCATGATCTCGAACTTCTCGATGCCGGTAAACAGTTTCAGCGCGACCGACTGGATCGGCACGTCGGTCATGGTAAACAGGAAGGTCAGTACGGTCAGGCCGAGCGAAATCGAAATCGGCATGCCCGTGAGCATCAGCAAGATCAGCAGGGTGAAGATGATGGCGGCGCTCATGCGGCACCGCCTTTCGCCGCGGCGATCTCGTCTTCGAGGCCTTCGACATGGCCGTGGTCATGCTTGGGCAGGGCGCCGGTGCGGATGAAATGCACGGCCACCTGGATGAAGCGGAAGCACATCAGGTAGGAGCCGAGCGGTACCGCCAGGTACACCAGCCACATCGGCAGTTCGAGGTCGGACGAGGTCTGGTCGGTCTGCGCCATGTGCCACACAAAATTCGCGCCCAGGGTGCCGACGATGGCGGTGAACGTGGCCCCGGCCAGCAGGCCGAACACGATGAACTTGTCGCGCCACTTGTCGCTCAGGCGGTTGATCAGCACGTCGATGCCGACGTGGATACCGGTGCGCACGCCATATGCCGCCCCGAATTTCGCCATCCAGACGAACATGTAGATGCACAGCTCCTGTGCCCAGCTCGTGTTAATTTGAATCAGCCAGTCTTGCAGGCCGGGAATCGGCAGGCCGGACAGGTAGCGGTGGACCACCGCGACGAACACAACGAGCGTGGCTGCGCCCATCAGGCTCGCAATGATCCACTCTTCCAGATGGTCGAGAAATTTCATGTCGAATCCTTCAAAAAAAGGAAAGGGAAATGGGTGCGGCGCACGCCGGCGCACGCTGCACACAGCGGGCGCCGGGGACCTGTGTGTTTACTTCGCTGCTGCGGCCGTCTTGTTGATCGAACCGATCAGCTCAGCGCCGATGCGGCTTTCCATCTGCTTGTGCACCGGCAGCAGTACCTTGCGCCATTCGGCCTGTTCGGCCGCAGTTGGCGTGTAGATGGCGGTCTTGCCGGTTTTCTTGATCGCTTCGAGCGCCAGGTCGTTATCGCGCTGGGCGATGGCTTTCTCGAACGTGGTGGCCTCGGCCATCGCCTTGACCAGGCTGGCGCGTAGATCGGCCGGCAAGCCATCCCAGAACTTCTTGTTGACGATGACGGCATAGCCCAGGTAGCCGTGGTTGGACAGGGTCACGTGCTTCTGCACTTCGTGCATCTTTTGCGTGAACATGTTCGATGGCGGGTTTTCGGTGCCGTCGACCACGCCGGTCTGGAGCGCCTGGTACACCTCGGAGAAGGCCAGCACCTGCGGATTGGCGCCGAGCGCGCGCATTTGCGCGTCGAGCACCTTGGACGACTGGATGCGCAGCTTCTGGCCGCGGAAGTCGGCCGGCACGCGCAACTGCTTGTTGGCCGACATCACCTTGAAGCCGTTATCCCAATACGCCAGGCCGGTAATGCCCTTCGGTTCGAGTTTTTGCAGCAAGCCCTTGCCGATCGGTCCTTCGGTCACGCTGTACAGCGCCGCCTTGCTCGGGAAAATGTACGGCAGGTCGAAGGCTTCGAATTCCTTCACGCCCAGCGGGCCGAACTTGGCCAGCGAGGGGGCCAGCATCTGCACCGCGCCCAGCTGCAACGCTTCCAGCTCTTCCTTGTCCTTGTACAGCTGGCTGTTCGGGTAGACTTCGACTTTCACCCGGCCATTGGTGGCTTTTTCAGCCAGCGCCTTGAAGCGTTCGGCAGCCTGGCCTTTGGGAGTGTCGGTTGCCACAACATGGCTGAACTTGATCACGATAGGCGCTTGCGCCCATGCATTGAAACTGGCCGCGGCGGCGAGCGCGACGACGAGCGATTTAATCTGCATACTTGTCTCCCTGTTAATGGTAACCAACATTTCTTGACTGCAAGGTAGTCTGCCCACCGTCATTCTGCACTGCAATTGTGGATAACCACAATAGGCAAGAGACACAAATACGGACACTTTGTGCCATGAATTCCACTTCCAAGCCCACGCGTCCTCTTTTCATGCTCGGCGGCCCCTGGCGCTGGCTGCTGCCGGTGCTGCTGGTACTGTTGTTTCTGGCGGTGCTGTTCTGGCTGCCATGGCAGGCGCGCCAGATGGAATCCACCGAGCGCCAGGAACAATTGATCGCCGACACCTTGTGGGTCGAGCAAACCATCCGCTTCGAGCTGACCCGCAACGAGGAAGCGCTGGCGGCGCTGGGCGCCGAGCTGGTCGAGGGCAAGCTCGGCGCGGCGGCCTTGCAGGCGCGCCTGGCCACCATGCTCAAGCTCGGCCACGAACTGGAGCAGGTGCGCTGGTTCGACGCCGATGCGCGCCTGCTGGCATCGAGCGCGGCGCCCGGCGCCCAGCTGCTGCGCGCGCCCGCGCGCGACGCCGCCGAGATGGCGCGCGCCGGCCGCCTGGGGCGCTACGCCGAACCGTATGCGGGCGCCCTGCCGGCCCAGCGCCTGCTCGACTACCATCTGCCGCTGTTTCGCGACGGCCGCTACATGGGCAGCCTGGTGGCCACGGTCGACCTCAAGATCCTGCTCGACGAAACCGTGCCCTGGTGGTTCGCCCAGGATAACGCCATCTCGCTACTCGACCGCGACGATGCGCTGCTGGCCAAGCGCGCCGCCGCCGGCCCCGGGCGCGGGGTGTACACCCACAAGCGCGCGCTCGACCTGAGCGGCGCCTCGGTCATGCTGGCCACCGACAGCGTCAAGAGCGAACCGCGCCTGCTGCCCAACCTGCTGGTCGGTTCGGTGGTGCTGCTGGCGCTCGGGCTGGTGGCCAGCCTGGCGGCGCTGTGGCGCCACATCGCGCGCCGGCTGGCGGCCGAAGGCGCGCTGCGCCAGCAGATGGCGTTTCGCACGGCCATGGAAAATTCCCTGGTCACCGGCTTGCGCGCGCGCGACCTGGAAGGGCGCGTCACCTACGTCAACCCGGCCTTTTGCCAGATGGTCGGCCTGCCGCCCGAGGAGTTGCTTGGCAAGACCCCGCCCATGCCCTACTGGGCGCCGGAAGCGATGGCGGTCTACCAGCAGCGCTTCGCCGCCGTGCTGGCCGGCGAAGCGACCCAGCAGTTCGAAACCATTTTCCAGCGCAGCGATGGCGTGCGCGTGCCGGTGCTCATTTTCGAAGCCCCGCTGGTCGACAGCGACGGGCGCCAGACCGGCTGGATGAGTTCGATTCTCGACATTTCGGACTTGAAGCGCGTCGAAGAACTCAACCGCCAGCAGCAGGAAAAGCTGCAAGCGAGCGCGCGCCTGGCCACCATGGGCGAGATCTCATCGATGCTGGCGCACGAGCTGAACCAGCCGCTGGCGGCCATTGCCAGCTACACCACCGGGGCCCTGAACGTGCTGGGGCGTGCCCAGGCCAGCGGCCAGGCGGTCGACGCCGGCCTGCTGCAACCGGCGCTGGAACAAGCCAGCCTGCAAGCCCAGCGCGCCGGGCAAATCATCCGCAGCGTGCACGAATTCGTCAAAAAGCGCGAACCGCAGCGCCAGCAGATCGGCATCCAGGCCCTGGTCGACGGCATTTACGCGCTCATTGAGCTCCAGGCGCGCAAGTTTTACGTGGTCCTCGACACCCATATCGCGCCCGACCTGCCGTGCGTGAGCGCCGACCGCATGATGCTCGAACAAGTCTTGCTGAACCTGACGCGCAACGGCATCGAAGCGATGCAAGACATCGCCCCCGGGCGGCGCCTGCTGCGCATCAGCGCCACCCACGAGCAGGGCCAGGTGTGCGTGGCCGTGACCGACCAGGGCCACGGCATCGCGCCCGAGGTGGCCGAACGCTTGTTTTCACCGTTTTTCTCGACCAAGGCCGAAGGCATGGGGATGGGTTTGTCGGTCTGCCGCAGCGCCGTCGAATTTCACGGCGGCAGCCTGAAACACGCCGCCAATCCGGACGGCGGCACCATCTTCAGCTTCAGCTTGCCGGCGCAAGCGGCGCCGCTGGGGTAGACTACGCGAAAAACCGGAGACTCCCATGTTGCATATCGTCGACGACGAGGACGTCCTGCGCGACTCCCTCGTCTGGCTGGCGCGCTCCCGCGGGATTGACGCCTGCGGGCACGCCAGCGCCCACCTTTTCCTGGAGCAGGCCGCGGGCCGCTTCGACGCGCACGGCGACTGCCTGCTGCTCGACGTGCGCATGCCCGACCTGAACGGGGTGGCCGTGTTCGACCAATTGGTCGCGCGCGGCCTGACTGCGCGCCTGCCCGTCATCTTCCTGACCGGCCACGGCGACGTGCCGATGGCGGTCGACAGCCTGAAACGCGGCGCCTTCGACTTCTTTGAAAAGCCGTTCGACGGCAACCGCCTGATGGACCGGGTCGAGGAAGCGCTGGCCCTGTCGCGCCAGGCGGGCGCCAGCGCGCTGGTGCAGGCGCGCCTGGCCAGCCTGTCGGCGCGCGAACGCGAAGTGCTGGACCTGATCCTGGCCGGCAAGATGAACAAGGTCGTCGCCGACCAGCTCGGCATCAGCATGCGCACCGTGGAAGTGCACCGCGCCCACATCTTCGACAAAATGCAGGTCAAGACGGCGGTGGAACTGGCCGGCCTGCTCAAATAGCCGGCTCATAGCCGCGCGCTATCGCGCCGGCATGTAGAATCAACTGTCTTTTCCAAATGCGAACGATTATCATTCAATGATCGGTCACGCAACAGGAAGGATGGCATCATGGTCAGGGCAGCGGCAAAAACGACGAGCAGGATCGCCACCCACATGGCGATCGCCTGCGCCCTGACCTGGCTGATGACGGGCTCGATCGCGCTGGGCGGGCTGGCCGCCGTCATCGAGCCGGTGCTCAACGTGGCGCTGCTGCCGCTGCATGAGAAAGCCTGGCACGCGCTGGCCGGACTGGCGCGCACGGCGCGCGCCCGCATGCTGGCGCTGGCCCTGGAAAAGCTCAGCCAGACCGGCTTGCACATCGTGCTTGCCTTCGGGGTGATGGCCTGGGCCAGCGGCTCGCTGGCCTTTGGCGGGCTGGCCGCGCTGATCGAACCGCTGCTTAACGTCATCGTCCTGCCCTTCCATGACCGCCTGTGGGACCGCTTCGGCAAGGTTGGCCGGGAAGAAATTGAACAAGATATTCAAAATGACATTGAACGCAATGGTGCGTACCCGGGTCAAACACTGGTAGCATAATTTCGCTTCCTAATTCAATCTGGGTACCATCCGATGAGCGAAAAGACGATAGCCGACAAGATGTACCTGAAGACTGCCAAGTCGCTGGCGGTCTTCAATGGCGCGGTGCATGCCGCCATGATGGAACAGTTGCCGAAGAGCTTGATCAACGACGACGAAGGACCGGCGGATGTGGTGCTGGTGTTCGCGCTGAACCAGGCTGAGCTTGAAAAATGGTTTCCGGCCGCACTCGAGCGGCTGGGCGAAAAGGGGTCGCTGTGGGTTGCCTACCTCAAGCCGAGCGCGCCGAAAGCCACCGACATCACCCGCGATAGCATTTTTGCGTGGGCCAAGGAGCAAGGGGTGACCGGCGTGGCAATGGTGTCGATGGATAGCGACTGGTCGGCGGTGAGGTTGAAGCGCTTGTAGGGGAACGGCGGTGGCTATTGAGCATGCCGCTTCAACGCCCACGCCACATGCTCGCGCACCATCGGCGAGGCATGGTCGGCGCGCGCCTGCAATGCCGCCACGATGCGCGCATCGCCACGGCTACCCTCGGCCGCATTGCCCAGCCCCACCGCCAGATTGCGCAGCCAGCGCTGGTGCCCGATGCGCCGGATCGGGCTGCCCTCCAGCTTGCGCCCGAACTCCTCCTCGCTCCAGCCGAACAAACTCACCATATCCGCACTGCCGAGTTCATTGCGCTCATCGAAATCGGGCACCACGGCGCGCTGCGCGAACTTATTCCACGGGCACGCTGTCTGACAATCATCGCAGCCGTACACGCGGTTGCCAATCAGGGGGCGCAGCTCTTCCGGAATGCTGTTTTTCAATTCAATGGTCAGGTAGGAAATGCAGCGGCGCGCATCGAGCCGTCCGGGCGCCAGGATCGCCTGGGTCGGGCAGGCCGTGATGCACGCGCTGCACTGGCCGCAGTGGGCGCTGGCCGGCGCATCGACCGGCAGCGCCACGTCGACCAGGATCTCGCCGATGAAAAACATCGACCCGGCATCGCGATTGAGAATCAGAGTGTGCTTGCCGCGCCAGCCGATGCCGGCCTTTTCGGCCAGCGGCAATTCCATGACCGGCGCCGAGTCGGTAAACACCCGGAAGCCCAGCTGCCCGGTCTCGCGCTCGATGCGCTCGGCCAGCTGCTGCAGGCGACTGCGCAGCACCTTATGATAGTCGCGCCCACGCGCATAGATCGAAATGACCGCTGCGCCCGGGTCGCGCAGGCGCGCCGCTTCGCGCTCGCGCCAATCGTCCGGGGTGGCGCTGGGCAGGTAATCCATGCGCGCACTGATGACCCGCACCGTGCCCGGCACCAGTTCGGCGGGACGGGCCCGCTTCATGCCGTGGCTGGCCATGTACTCCATCTCGCCATGGCGGCCCGCGTCCAGCCAGGCTTGCAAGCCCGCCTCGGCATGCGACAGGTCGGCGTCGCTGATGCGCACGTCGGCAAAGCCCAGTTCCGCCCCCCAGCGCTTGATGGAGTGCGCCAATGCGGACAAATCGGGTTCGGCGTGAGAAGAAAGCATGGTAGGCGGGAGTACAATCGGGGGACTGACAAACATTACAGACCACATTCTATTCCATGCAGCACTTCAAAGCCCACCTCCACGACGAAGCCGGCACCGCCGCCCTGGGCGCCGCACTGGCGCGCGCCCTGCTGCCGGGCCTGGCCATCCACCTGCACGGCGACCTTGGCGCCGGCAAGACCGCCCTCACCCGCGCCCTGCTGCACGCGGCCGGCCACGCGGGCACCGTCAAGAGCCCGACCTACACCTTGTCCGAGCCCTACAGCATCAAGCTCGACGGGCGCGCGGTGAATATCATCCATTTCGACCTGTACCGCATGGGCAGTGCCGAAGAATTCCTGGACGCCGGTTTTCGCGAAGAATTCAATGGGGACAACATCTGCATCGTCGAATGGCCGGAAAAAGCCGATCCGGTGCTGCCGGCGCCCGACCTGAGTGTATTCCTTCACGTTGCCGGACTCGGCCGTGATGTAGAATTGCAAGCGTTGTCCGACCTGGGTTTGCTATGCCTCAACCGCCTTACTTTCGCACCAAACCTTTGATTCCGGGACCAGTAACCCGGCGCACCATCCTGAAAGCTGGCGGCACCCTGCTGCTTTCCGTGTTTCCCGTTCTGCCCGCCGCCGCCGCGCAAATTCTCGCGGTGCGCGTCTGGCCGGCCGCCGACTACACCCGCGTCACGCTCGAAAACGACAGCGACCTCAAAGTCACCCACTTCACCGTGCCCGACCCGCAGCGCCTGGTGGTCGACATCGAAGGGCTGGAACTCAATCCCACCCTGAAAAGCCTGGTGGCCAAGATCCAGTCGGGCGACCCGTACATCAAGCAGGTGCGGGTGGGCCAGAACCGGCCCAACGTGGTGCGCCTGGTGTTCGACCTGAAAGAAGAAATCAAGCCGCAGGTGTTTACGCTGGCACCGGTCGGCAGCTACAAGCACCGCCTGATTTTCGATTTATATCCGGTCAAGGCGGTCGACCCGATCGCGGCGATGATCGAAAAAGGCGAGTGGTCGCGCGCCGACGCGCCGCCCGGCAGCCCGGAAATGCCGGCGCCCGCGCCCAAGCCACCGTTGGCGGCAACGCCAGCGGCGAGCGCGCCAGTGACCGCGCCCGCCGTCACGCCGCCACCCGTGCTGACGCCTGCGCCGGCACCAGTGGTCGTCGTGGCGCCGGCTGCTCCGGTGCTGGCCCAGCCAAGCGTGCCGGCGCCGCCCGCCGTGGCGGTACCGAAAACCGAACTGCCCGAACCGGCCCCGGTGCGTCCCGACCCGCCGCGCGTGGCGGCATCGAAGGGTGACAAGGGAGGCAAGGTGGTGCGCATGATGACCATCGCGCTCGACCCCGGCCACGGCGGCGAAGACCCGGGCGCGATCGGCGCGTCCGGCACGCGCGAAAAAGACATCGTGCTGGCGATCGCCAAGCGGCTCAAATTCAAGCTCGAAGAGCAGCCCAACATGCGCGTCATGCTCACGCGCGACGGCGACTACTTCGTGCCGCTCGGCGTGCGCGTCGAAAAAGCGCGCAAGGTGCAGGCCGACCTGTTCGTGTCGCTCCACGCCGACGCCTTCATGCTGCCGACCGCGCGCGGCTCGTCGGTGTTCGTGCTGTCCGAAAAAGGCGCCACCTCGACCGCGGCGCGCTGGCTCGCCAACAAGGAAAACCTGGCCGACGCCATCGGCGGCGTGAACATGCAGAGCCACGACAAGCAGATCGCCAGCGTGCTGCTGGACCTGTCGACGACGGCCCAGATCAACGACTCCATGAAACTCGGCAAAGCGGTGCTGGGCGAAATCAGCGGCATCGCGCGCCTGCACAAAGGTTCGGTCGAACAAGCCGGCTTCGCGGTGCTGAAAGCGCCCGACATCCCCTCGATCCTGATCGAGACGGCCTTCATTTCGAACCCCGAAGAAGAAGCCAAGCTGCGCGACAACGGCTACCAGGACCAGATCGCGGCTGCCATCAGCAAGGGCATCAAGCGCTATTTCGCGGCCAATCCGCCGCTGGCCAAGGGCCGCCAGACATGAGCAAATCCATGAGTACCATCGAGATGGCCGAGTACGGCCAACTGCCGGCCGTACGCATTCGCAGCGCCGACGGCGCCCAGGCCATCGTCACGCTGTACGGCGCGCACCTGGTGTCGTGGCAGGGTGCCGATGGCACCGAGCGCCTGTTTTGCAGCGCCAGATCGGCACTCGACGGCAGCCGGGCGATTCGCGGCGGCGTGCCGGTGATCTTCCCCCAGTTCGCCGAACGTGGTACCGGCATGCGCCATGGCTTCGCGCGCGTGGCTAGCTGGCGCTTGCAGGACAGCGGTGCGCACGATGGCGCCGCGTTTGCCGTCTTCGCGCTGGAAAATAGCGACCTGGCACCGGCGCTGGCGCAAGCCTGGCCGCACGGCTTCGCGCTGACGCTGCGGGTGGAGGTGCATGGCGCCGCACTGGCGCTGGCGTTCGAGGTGCGCAATACGGGCCTGGACGCCTTTGCGTTTTCGGCCGCCCTGCACACCTATTTTTCGGTCAGCCAGCTGGCGCGGGTGCGCATCGGCGGAGTGCAGGAAGGGCTGCTGCACATCGAGGACAAATTCGACCATATCTTCCAGGGCATCGACGGCGCCATGACGCTCGCCGATGGCGGCACCACCCTGCACCTTGCGCAAAGCGGCTTTGGCGACGCGGTGGTGTGGAACCCCGGCGCACTCGACGCGGCCGCGCTGAGCGACATGATCGAGGCCGAGTACCAGCGCTTCGTGTGCATCGAACCGGCCCTGATCGCGCCGTTGACACTGGCCCCGGGCGCGACCTGGCGCGGTGCGCACCAGGTCCGCATCGAGGCGCAATAAGCCTTAGTTCGATTCCTTGATCATGCGTCCGGCGCTCGATTGAAGCGGCCGGGCGTTGAGCGGATACATGCGGGAAAACAGCGCCATCTGGGCCGGCGACGCCTGCATCGGCTGCTTCATCACCAGCCACAGCACGCCTTCATTGCAAGGCGGCGTGGTGAGCGAGCCCATGAACGTGAAGTAATCGCGGCGCTGCGGCAGCATGTCGGCTACATCGAGCACCACGTTCGGATTGACGACATCGAGCTTTTCCAGCGGCAGATTGTTCCACACCGTCTGGATCAGATTATTCCCCTTGCCGCGTTCGAGCAGCACCGCCAGCACCGCCAGCTTGCCCTCCGGGTCCTTGTGCACCATGTGCACCACCATCTCGAAACCCTTGCCGTTGACGCGCTCCTCGGACGGGCGATGGAAGTGGAACTGCAGCAGCTCGTAGGAGCGGTTCTGCACCGTGAGAAAATTGCCGCCGCCGACCGTCACCTGCACGGTATGGCCGTTATCGACCACGCTGAAGCCCGACGGCTTGTAATCGAAGGTGATCTGCTCCAGGTCGACCTTCATGCCATCGCGCAGGTCGATCGGCGACTGGCGCGTGCCGGTATCGCACTTGGCCCAGGCCGAATTGATCTTGCCCCAGTTGGCCGGCCCGGTTTCGCCTTCATACGACCAGTGCTCGCTGTGGAAGGGGCGCGCCGGCGGCGGCTGGGTGATCGCGGCGACGGCTTCGCGGCGCGTGACGGCCGCCTTTTTGGCCTTGGCGGCGGCGGCCACACGGGCCGCCTGGTTGGCGCGCATGACGGCCAGGCGGGCGGCGATCTTGGCCGACAGTTCGGCTTCGGCATCGGCCTCGCTCAGCGCCTGGGCGGCGGCCGCCTTGGCCGAGGGCTTGGCGGCGGCCGGCTCCCTGGCCGCTTCGGCGGGCGCCGGCTTGGACGCCGCCGGTTTGGACGCGGCAGCGTGGGCGGCGGCGGGAGGATCGTTGGCGCTTGCCGTCGAGATGGCCAAACTGCAAGCAAAGAGGGCGATCAGGTTGCGCATGATGTTCCAGAAAGTAGAAATACAGTCTGGTTATCGGCGGGTGCGCGCGGAAACTTGAGTCCATAAAGCAACATCGGCGCGAAAATCTCGCGCCGATGGGGGATGGCGATGGCCGTCGCTTAACGGCTGAGCATCTTGCGGCTGACTTTCCACAAACCGCCGAGCGCCAGCGGCACGATGGCCGCGCTCACGCCGAGCAGGACGATGAGGGTCAGGTTGTCGCGCACGATAGGCAAATTGCCAAAGAAGAATCCCGCCGTCACCAGGCTGATCACCCAGATGGCCGCGCCGGCGAAGTTATACAACTGGAAACGCGCATGCGTCATGTCCGATACCCCGGCCACGAACGGCGCGAAGGTGCGCACCACCGGCACGAAGCGCGCCAGGATGATGGTCTTGCCGCCGTGCTTCTCGAAGAAATCGTGGGTGCGGCGCATGGCATCCTTGTTGATCCAGCGGTAATTATGGGTAAACACCCGCTGCCCGATGGCTTCGCCGATCCAGTAATTGAGGGTATTGCCGGTGACGGCGGCGGTGATCAGCAAGGTGATCAGGACCCAATAATCGAGCTGGCCGCTGACGCAGGCCGCGCCCGCGATGAACAAGAGTGTATCGCCGGGAAAAAAGAACAGCACTACCAGGCCGGTTTCGCAAAACACGATGGCAAACAGGACGGCGTAAACATAGACACCATACTTGGCCAGCAACACCCCAAGCGTCTTATCGACATGCAGAATCATGTCGAAGAATTGCATCAGATCCATAAATATCCTAAAAGGTAGCGCCGCATCATAACATCACTCGGTGTCGAAAATTGTATCCGCTGGCGGGGGGGCAGCAAGAAATCGAGGCGCCCCGGAAGTTTCCTCACTGGCCATCTTGCGGTTTACAATTGTCGCGAGCGGCGCAGCGGACGCCATGCCAGCAACCGACCTGGAGACAACAGATGGATGTATTACATGGAATAAACAAGGCCAGCCTGCTGGCGGCCATGGCGGCGGGCAGCCTGGTGCTGCCGGCGCAGGCTGCGCGGCCGGCCAGGGAACTGGCGACCAAGCCGACGGTGGCCGACGTGGTCAAGGCATCGACGCCAGCGGACTGGCGCGCGCTCGACCCCGAGAACACCCTCTATATGGATATCCCCGGCGGGCGGGTGGTCATCGAACTGGCGCCGGTGTTCGCGCCCAGGCATGCGGCCAACATCAAGACGCTGGCCCGCGAAAACTACTTCGACGGCCTGGCGATCATCCGCTCGCAGGACAACTGGGTGGTGCAATGGGGCGACCCGGACGAAAAGAATCCGCGCCCGATGAAAACGGCCAAGGCCACCCTGCCCGCCGAATTCACGGTAGCGATGAAAAACGACGTCCACTTCACGCGCCTGCCCGACCGCGACGGCTATGCGCCGCGGGTCGGGCACTCGAACGGCTTTCCATCGGCGCGCGACCCGAAATCGGGGCAGGCCTGGCTGACCCACTGCTACGGCATGGTCGGGGTGGGGCGCGACAACGGCGCCGACAGCGGCGGCGGCTCCTCGCTGTACGTGGTGATCGGGCACGCCCCGCGTCATCTGGACCGCAACATCACGGTGGTGGGGCGCGTCATTTCCGGCATGCCGCTGTTATCGACCCTGCCGCGCGGCGCCGCGCCGATGGGGTTTTACGACAAGCCCGAGCAGCACGTCCCGATCGCCTCGTTCAAGGTAGCGGCCGACGTGCCGGAATCCGAGCGCAGCAAATTTGAAGTGATGCGCACCGACAGCGCCGCCTACAAAGCGGCGCTCGAAGCCCAGCGCAACCGTGGCGGCCCCTGGACCAAGGTCGCCGCCGGCCACCTCGACCTGTGCAACGCCCCCATCCCCGTGCGCGAACAGCAATAATTCCCCAACCGGGGTCTGACCTCTGACTCGAAACTTTTTCGTTTCACAACAGCCCCTCCCCCAACCGGGGCCTGACCTCTGACTTGCAACTTTTCCCTTGCCCAACTGAGGTCTGACCCTGGTTGGGCAACAATCTGTAGCATTTGCGCCATAGTCCGTCGGCTCATCGCACCAAGATCGCTGAAATTCTGTTTGTTCACAGTTTACCGGCCCTGGGTTTTACAAAGTTGCAAGTCAGAGGTCAGACCCCGGTTGTAGGAATTTGATTCATGTTATGGGAACTCGGGAGAGCGCTGCGGCAATCGCGGGAGCAGGGGATATAATTCGCGCATGAACGCTCCTATTTCCGCGCACCGCCCGATCCAGGCCCTCCCCGACCAGCTGATTTCGCAAATTGCCGCCGGCGAGGTGGTCGAGCGGCCGTCGGCCGTGGTCAAGGAATTGCTGGAAAACGCGCTCGACGCCGGCGCCACCCAGATCACCGTGCGCCTCGAAGAAGGCGGCGTGAAACGCATCGCGATCACCGATAACGGCCGCGGCATCGCGCCCGACCAGCTGCCGCTCGCCCTGGCGCGCCATGCGACGTCCAAGATCGCTTCCCTGACCGACCTCGAAAACGTGGCGACACTCGGCTTTCGCGGCGAGGCACTCGCGTCCATCGCGGCCGTGGCCGCCGTCTCGGTCACCTCGCGCACCGCCGATGCGCCGCACGCCTGGGAAATCGTCGGCTCGCATCACGGCACCGTCGCCCCGTCCTCCGGCGCGCACGGCACCACCATCGATGTCCAGGACCTGTACTTCAACACCCCGGCACGGCGCAAGTTCCTCAAATCGGAGCAGACCGAATACGGCCATTGCGCGGAAGTGGTGCGCCGCATCGCCCTGGCGCGTCCGGACGTGGCCTTTTCGCTGTCGCACAACGGCCGCACCATCGATCACTGGAATGTGAGCGAGATGGCGCGCCGCAGCGCCCATATCCTCGGCAGCGATTTCGCCGAGGCGCGCCTGGCCATCGATGAATCGGCCGGCCCCCTGCGCGTGCACGGCTATGCCGGGCTGCCCACCGCGTCCAAGGCGCGCGCCGATGGCCAGTTCTTTTACGTGAACGGGCGCTACGTGCGCGACAAGCTGCTGGTGCACGCGGTGCGCGCGGCCTACCAGGATGTGCTGCACGGCGACCGTTTTCCTTCCTACGTGCTGGCGCTGGACCTCGACCCTTCGCTGGTCGACGTCAACGTGCACCCGTCCAAAATCGAAGTGCGCTTTCGCGACAGCCGCGCGGTGCACCAGTTTGTGTTCCACGCGGTCCAGCGCGCGCTGGCCAAGACCTCGGCCACGGACCACGGCAGCGTGCCGGCGCCGCAAATGGCCGCTGAAGTGGGCGGCGCGTCGACCTGGCGCCGCGAGCACGAGCAGACCAGTTTCGGCGCGCAGCTCTCGGCCACCTATTCGCCCTCGCCCTACCCGCCCGGCAGCCGCTACGACGGCCCCGGCGTGGCGCAAACGATGGACAGCTACGGCGCGCTTTTTTCCGGCGCTTCCGGCAGCACCGATGCGGCCTGCGCGCCCGTCACGCCCTACACCGCGCCGGCGCAGAGCATGTCGAACGATGAATATCCGCTCGGCTTCGCCCTGGCCCAGCTGCACGGTATCTATATCCTGGCCCAGAACACCAAGGGCCTGGTGCTGGTCGACATGCACGCCGCGCACGAACGCATCTTGTACGAACAGCTGAAAAACGCGCTCGACGCGCAGGTCGGCGGCCAGGAGATGCAGGTCCAGGCCCTCCTGATCCCGGTGACCTTCTTCGCCGATGCGGTGGAAGTGGGCACCGCCCAGGAGAACCGCGAGACCTTGCAGGCGCTCGGCTTCGACATCGCGGCGCTGTCGCCCACCACGCTGGCGGTGCGCTCGGTGCCGGCCCTGCTCAAGAACGCCGATGCCCAGACGCTGGCGCGCGACGTGCTGCGCGATGTGCGCGAATTCGGCGGCTCGCGCGTGCTGATCGAGCGCCGCAACGAGTTGCTCGGGACCCTGGCCTGCCACACGGCGGTACGCGCCAACCGCATCCTGAACCAGCCCGAAATGAACGCCCTGCTGCGCCAGATGGAAAGCACCGAACGCGCCGACCAGTGCAACCACGGGCGTCCGACCTGGGTGCAGCTCGATATCTCCTCGCTCGACAAGCTGTTCCTGCGCGGTCAATGACGATGCGCCAGACCGACACCATCGCTCCGCTGGCGCAGTACGCGCACGCCCCGATCCTCCTGCTGATCATCGGTTTCCTGATGCTGCAGCCGCTGTCCACCGATTTGTACCTGGCGTCGCTCCCGAGCCTGGCCACCGGCTTCGGCGTGCCCGCCGCCACCGTGCAACTGACCTTGTCGATGTTCGTGATCGGCTTCGGCGGCGCGCAGTTGATTATCGGCCCGCTGTCGGACCGCTTCGGACGCCGCCCCGTGCTGCTATGGGGCTTGTCGCTGTACGTGGTGGCCAGCCTGCTGTGCGCGGCCTCGCCCAATATCGGCCTGCTGATCGTGGCGCGCTTCCTGCAGGCGCTAGGCTGCTGCTCGGGCGTGATCGTGGCGCGCGCGATCGTGCGCGATGCCTATGCGCCGGCCGACAGCGTGCGCGTGATCGCGCGCGCCAGCTCGTGGATCTCGCTGGCGCCCCTCACCGGCCCCATTCTCGGCTCCTACCTGCAGGTGGCCTTCGGCTGGCGCGCCGCGTTCGTGGCGCTGTCGATCCTGTCGGCGCTGCTGCTGGCGGCGGTCGTGCTGCGCCTGCCCGAGACCAATGCGCATAAAAACCCCAGGGCGACCGAGATCGGTGGCCTCGCGGCCAATTACCGGCTGGTGCTCGGTGCGCGCGAATTCTGGGCCCATGCGCTGCCCGGCGCGCTGTCGTTCGGATCGATCTTCGCCTTCATCTCGGGTTCCTCGCTGGTGCTGATCCGCGTGCTGGGGGTGCCGACCGAGTGGTTCGGCTACTGCTTCGCGCTCGGCGTGTCCGGCTACCTGACCGGCACCATCGTGTGCCGCCGCCTGCTGCCGCTGTTCGGCGCCGCCGTCACGCTGCGCATCGGCAGCACCCTGTCGCTGGCCGCCGGCGCGGTGTTCCTGGCCGCCGTCGGCGCGGGCCTGGCGCATTGGAGCGTGGTGGTGCTGGCCATGTTCATGACGATGGGCGCGCACGGGATCAATTTTCCGGTGTCGCAATCGGGTTCGGTCTCGCCCTTCCCCCAGCAGGCCGGCACCGCCGCCGGTTTGATGGGCGCTTTATATATGTGCGTGGCGTTCGGCGTCGGCACCGTCGTCGGCGCGAGCTTCGACGGCAGCCTGTATCCGCTGGCGCTGATGTCGTGCGGGCTCGGTCTGGCCGTGTTTGCGTCGGTGCGCATGACCGCCACGCCAGTGACGAGGGCCACTTCATGAAACCATTCGCCGTTGCCATCATGGGCCCGACCGCGTCGGGCAAGACCGCGGCCGCGCTGGCCATCGCGCGCGCCATCCCCGCCGAGATCATCTCGGTCGATTCGGCGCTGGTGTACCGCGACATGGATATCGGCACCGCCAAGCCCACGCCCGAGGAACTGGCCAGCGCGCCGCATCACCTGATCGACATCATCGATCCGACCGAGTCGTATTCGGTGGCCCAGTTCCGCGACGATACGCTGCGCCTGGTGGCCGAGATCAGCGCGCGCGGCAACCTGGCGCTGCTGGTCGGCGGGACCATGATGTATTTCAAGGGCCTGGCCGATGGCCTGGATGACTTGCCGGTGGCCGATCCGGCCCTGCGCGTGCGGCTCGATGCCGAAGCGGCCGTCATCGGCTGGCCCGGCATGCACGACAAATTGCGCGCGCTCGATCCGCAAACGGCCGAGCGGCTGGCGCCCAACGACGCCCAGCGCATCAACCGTGCGCTCGAAATCATCGCGCTGTCGGGCAAACCAATGTCGGAACTGCTGGCCAAACGCGAAAAAACCGTGCTGCCCTTCGATCTGCTCTCGTTCGGGCTGGAGCCGCTTGACCGCAGCGTGCTGCACGCGCGCATCGCCACCCGCTTCGACCAGATGCTGGGCGCGCGCGACGACGCCGGCATCGTGGCCGAAGTGGCCGGCCTGCGCGCGCGCGGCGACCTGCATCCGGGCTTGCCGTCGATGCGCTGCGTGGGCTACCGCCAAGCGTGGGATTATCTCGATGGCAAGATCGACCGCGCCGCCCTGCGCGAAACCGGTATCATCGCCACCCGCCAGTTGGCCAAGCGCCAGCTGACCTGGCTGCGTTCAATGCCGGAACGGGTCGTGATTGATTGCCTGAGTGATAACCCTGCCGGGCAGATGCTGGACTTGATTGTGGCCCGACAGCAAAAATAATCAGACGGCCTTGACACGCAAAAAGCAGTTCTCTATAATCTTGGTCTGTCGGGTGATATAGCTCAGTTGGTTAGAGCACAGCATTCATAATGCTGGGGTCGGTGGTTCAAGTCCACCTATCACCACCAAAAACATGGCAAAGTATGACCAAGTTTGCCAAGAAACCCTTAAGAAATCAAACGCTTAGGGGTTTTTTTACGCCTATAGCGCCAAAGTTTGCCCATTGACACCTATGTATTTTGGGGGCAGTCTTGGGGGCCAAACCGATGCCCCCAAAAGGCGATGCCCCCAAAATGCCAAAAATTGTTCTACCTCTCGCTGACAAAACCATCAAAAACGCCAAGGCGAAGGACCGTGCGTACAAGCTTGCTGACGGCGGCGGGCTCTACCTGGAGGTGATGCCCACTGGCGTGAAGCTATGGCGCATGAAGTTCAAGCAGGCGAACGGCAAAGAGAGTCGCCTGTCGTTCGGTTCCTACGACGAGGTGTCGCTGGCCGAGGCCCGTGACAAGCGCGACGCGGCCCGCAAGCAAATGGCCGGCGGCGTGGACCCGGCCCAGGCCCGCCGCATCGAGAAGCAGCAGAAAGCAACACTGGCGAGCAACACGTTCGAGGCTGTGGCGCGCGAGTGGCACGCGAACAAGCTGGATTCCTGGCAACCCCGCACGGCGGCGAACATCATTCACCGGCTGGAAGTCGACGTATTCCCGCTGATCGGGCGGCACCCAATTGCAGAAATCAAGGCTCCGGTCATCCTGGACGTTCTGCGGCAGATCGAAAAGCGTGGCGCTCTCGACATGGCAAAGCGCCAGGGGCAAGTGTGCGGCCAGGTGTTCCGGTACGCCATCGCATCGGGCAAGGCCGACACAGACCCCGTGCCAAGCCTACGGGGCGCTCTCAAGCCCACCATGGGCGGCCACCATGCCGCCATCACCGCCGACGACCTGCCGGACTTCCTGAAAGCCTTCGCCAAGATCGAGGGGCGCATGTTCGTGCCGACTAAGGTCATGTTCCGGCTGATGATGATGACCTTCGTGCGCACCAGTGAGCTGACCGAGACGCCGTGGTCAGAAATCGACCTGGTGAACGAGTCATGGGTCATCGACTGGCACCGCATGAAGATGGGAAAGAAGAAGGTCAACCCGCGCAAGGTCAATCACCATGTGTTCCTGCCGCGCCAAGGCTGGGAGCTGCTGCGCGAACTGCACACGATCACTGGCGGGAACCAGTTCCTGTTCCCCAACATGCGCGACCACACCAAGCCGGCGACGAACTTTGGCATCCTCGCGGCTCTCAAGCGCATGGGTTACGCCGGCAAGATGACCGGCCACGGCTTCCGCTCGCTGGCGATGGGGGTCATCAAAGAGCGGCTGGGCTACCGGCATGAGGTTGTGGACCGCCAGCTCTCGCACGCCTCCGGTGATGCATATGGCGAGGCATACGACCGGGCGCTGTTCCTGGATGAGCGCCGCGTGATGATGCAGGAGTACGCCGACTACCTGGACGCCG
Organism: Massilia frigida; assembly: GCF_011682175.1. Classification (GTDB taxonomy): domain Bacteria; phylum Pseudomonadota; class Gammaproteobacteria; order Burkholderiales; family Burkholderiaceae_D; genus Telluria_A; species Telluria_A frigida. Next base: position 167,365 of record NZ_WHJG01000010.1, on the reverse strand, counting down.
TGGCAGGGGTTAAAAGTGAGCTTTCCTAACTGGGCACCACCAGAGATTATTGAGTACCTTACCGAGCTTAGCGACTATCGGGGACTCGGCGTGCTTAGCGAAAATGAAGCGGCAATTACTCTGCGCCTTCATGAGATGTGGACACGGCTCGTTACAAGGACGGAAATGGAACTTGTGTGGCGCTTCATTATTGGGTTAGACAATCAAGTCATGTGTACATTGCGAACAAATGGCGGGCTGCTAGCTACCGTTAATAGGGCGGTGCGAAATTACGAGGAAAACCCAAAGTTCACACGGAGGGGATACGAGGAAGAAATGCACGAGATTGCCAAGCTTGCCGATACCCTTGCGCGCAAGTTGAGCAAATTCAGCAATGCGGGTGCGTGTTACAACCCTTTTCCTCTGCACTCGTTGTTGGATAGCGAACAGATTGAACGTGCCCGCCTAATGATGCACCCTGACATACTCTCGCGCAGACGGGCATTAGCGCCGTTTAGCCTGACATATTACCTGCCGGCAATTGACAAGCAATTGACGCGCCTTTCCAAGAGCGCAATAGAAGAAGCAGTCCGACAGTCGAGCAAACTAAGGCTACCGAGGAAAGTGAACGACAAGAACACTTTCCGGACGTATTTCACCAAAGTAATTGTAGATTTTTTCTTCATCACGTACGCGGATTACTCGCCTTCACGCATTGCAATCTTTTGCAGTGTGGCGCTTGACGACCCGGATATAACTCCGAATCTGGTGGGTAAAATTTTTCCACTTGGGAATGACGAAAAGGAAATGCTTAAACTGAACAAGGCACAACCGGAAGATTAGCGCCGGGAAATCCGTGTAATGCTCCGCGACTCACAAAGCTTCAATCGCTAACCTTTGCATCAATCCGCTGAATCACGGCGGCAACATGCAAAGGTAGGCAACCATGGCACATTCGACCGCAGAACTTAGCAAGACCCTTCCAGTTGACGGCATGAGCCGCTGGAATCAGATCGCCCCCTTCTCGCCATTCAGCCGCGAGAAATTCCGCCAACTTGTTATTGCAGGCAAAGCGCCCCCAGCTCACCGCCTGTCGGAGCGCTGCACCGCGTATCAGAACCGTGAGCTGCACCGTTTCTTTGCCGATCCGGTGAATTACACGGCGGAAACTAAATGAGCGCCGCCAGCATGATTTACTTGACCGAGCACCCGTTGCCGGCCTATGCTGATCCTGTCGCGAAAAAAGAAGCGACCGAGTTTGACAGCTCGAACTACACACGGCGGACGACCGCCACAAGGCGGTATTTTTTCGTCCATACCATTGCGTCTCCTATGAGCGGCGATGGTGGGGAGGCTTCGGCCTGCCGGTTTCCCTGTGTACCGGTCTGTCAACCCTGCCATTTGCCGCTCACCCCGTTTGACAGCGGGTTGTGCGGTTCTACACCACACACGGAGGCAACCATGCCAGGCACCACCACATCCCAACATTCCCCATCATCCGTCGGCACCCTGTCCGTCGAGCAGCTTTTTCAAACCGCGTTCTACAACGGTCGCACGCCACGCAGCCAGGAATACAAGGCCGGCGCACGCATGGCGCTTGAGCACCGCATCGAGCGCAAGAACTTCGACATGCCGTATCAGGCGGGCACAGCCGCGGCTGATGCCTACTTCGCTGGTATCGAGGAAGGCAAGACTATCTGGCGCGCCGCTGTCGCAAAGATCGGCGGTGCAGCATGAACGCCCCTGTTGCGATGACATTCCCTGTGCCCCCTTACCGCTTCACTGGCGGCGACCTGGGCCTGAACAGCGACAGCGACCAAAAGCCGTGGATCTATTTCGTTGACAAGAACGGCGAGGAGTGGCTTGCCCATTCGGTCGAGTCGGTATTGCGTGTCATCGACCAGTTCCAAGAGACCGGACGCGGCGGACGTGAGCAGCTTCTCTGCGCCGCAGCCATCCACTACGGCATGGACGCGTACGCCCTGATCGACGGTCGAGACTTCCAACCACGGGCGGAGGCGTAACAATGCAAGCGACCATGACCAACATCGAGGCCGAGTTCGGCGCAGCAATGGCCGTCTACGACCTGGCGCCGGCCGAGATCATCGCGGACGGCAAGCGCCGCCGCTTTGATGCCGCCGACGACAAGAAAGGCAATAAATCAGCCTGGTACATCCTGCACGGCGATGGTGTGCCGGCTGGGGCATTCGGCAACTGGAAAACTGACCTGTCGGAGAAGTGGTGCGGTAAGTCTGACCAGAAAATGACGCCGATAGAGAATGCCGAATACCGGACGCGTATTGACAAGGCACGCCAGGAAGCCGAGCTGACCCGCTTACAGCTGGAAGCCGAAGCAGCGACCGCGTGCGTGCGCATCCTGGCCGGCGCGCATGACGCCACTGACGACAACCCCTATTGCGTGCGCAAAGGGATCAAGCCGTACGGGCTGAAAGAGGACAAGGACAAGCGCACCCTGATTGTGCCGATCCGTGACGCTGGCGGCGCAGTCACCAGTCTGCAATTCATCGCCAAGGACGGCACCAAGCGCTTCAAGTCGCACGGCAAGGTCAAGGGCTGCTATTACAGCTTCGGCGGCAAGCCTGTCGATACGCTGCTGGTCTGCGAAGGGTTCGCCACAGGTGCAAGCCTGTTCGCGGCCCTCGGCCATCCGGTAGCTGTCGCCTTCAACGCTGGCAACCTGGAGGCGGTGGCGCTGGCGCTGCGCGGCAAACTGCCAGGCGTCCAGATCATCCTATGCGCTGACAACGACCGGTTCAACACTGTCGGCAACGTGGGAGTGGAGAAAGCCAAGGCCGCAGCGCGCGCGGTCGGCGGCTGGCTCGCAGTGCCGGAGTTCGAATCCGACGAAGGAAACCCAACTGACTTCAACGACCTGGCCCAGCGCCAGGGCGACGAAGCGCTAGTCGAGGCGCTCTCAAAAGCTGTGTACTTCGAATTGCCAGCCCACCAGCCGGCACAGCCTCCAAGCATGCGCCCTACCGCTCCGCCCGAAAGCCGGGTGGTGAAAATCCGGTGTGGTAACGACATCAAGCCGCTGCCCATCACCTGGTTGTGGCCGGGCTGGCTCCCGGCCGGCAAACTGACGATCCTGGCTGGTGCGGCCGGCACCGGCAAGACCACGCTTGCATTGGCTCTTGCGGCGGTGCTGACATCTGGCGGGCGCTGGCCTGACGGTAGCCCGTGCCACCGTAAAGGCAATGTGTTGGTCTGGTCCAGTGAGGATGTGGCCGATGACACGCTGGTGCCCCGCCTGATCGCATCGGGTGCCGATCTGAACCGCTGTCACTTCATCGAGGGCATTGTTCACAACGGCGAGAGCGTGCCGTTCGATCCGTCGCAGGATATCCCGGAGCTGCACAGGGCCGTGGACCGCATTGGCGGGGTGTCACTGCTGATCATCGACCCGATTGTGTCGGCTGTCGCTGGCGACATGCACCGCGCCAACGATGTGCGCCGAAGCCTACAGGCGGTTGTGGACTTCGCAGAGGCTCATAGCTGCGCTGTCATCGGCATTACGCACTTTGCCAAGGGCGGCGCCGGCAAGTCGCCCCAGGACCGCGTAATCGGCTCCCAGGCGTTCGGCGCGCTGGCTCGCATGGTGTTGGTCACCGCAAAGGAAGAAGACAGCAGCCGGCGTGTTCTCGCCCGTGCTAAGTCGAACATCGCTCCGGATGATGGGGGCGTGTCGTACGGCCTAGCAATGGTAACGATTGATGGCGGTATTGAGGCGACTCACGCTGTATGGGAAGGCACTATCGAGGGGACTGCACGGGAGATTTTGGGCGAGGTCGAGCATGACGAAAACGGTGACGGCGGCGGCAAGGCGGATGCAGAACAATTCCTGTCTGATCTGCTGGTTGATGGCCCGATATCGACCAAGCAGGTGAAAGCCGATGCTGCCGGGGCCGGTTACTCCTGGCGCACGATCGAGCGAGCAAAACGCGATCTTGGCATCGAGGCGGTGAAGGTCGGGATGAAGGAAGGTTGGCAATGGTTTCTTCCGAAGACCGCCAAAAACTCCGAAGACCGCCACACAAATAATGTGACGGTCTTCGGTAAAAATGGCGGTCTTCGTGGCGGTCTTCGGGAAACCACCGATCAACAGCCCGACCCCGAAGACCCGTTCGGGACCACGAAATTACTTAGAGGCAATCCACAAGAAACACAAGAATCCACAGAAATTGAGTGTGTTTCTTGTGTTTCTTGTCCGGATTCTTGTGACACGACGACCGACCAAGAATCCACCGTCGAGGTGTCGATATGAACCCGCAAGCACTGATCGACAGCTGCAAAGCGGTCGGCGTTTCCGTCCACCTGGCCGGTGATGGCCTCAAGCTTCGCGGCACGGCCGAAGCCGTCAATGCGGTATCCGCAAAGGTCCGGGCTAACAAGGCGGCGCTGCTGGCGCACCTGTCGGCCAGCTCCGCCATCGACCTGGTGGCCGAGTTCATGGAGGTTGACGGCTTGACCCGGACCGAAGCCGAGGCCATGGCGGCAATCTCCGTCCAACCGCGCACGCCCGCCGTCTGGCTGGGCCTGATCGCTGAATTGAACACGTTGATTGCGACGTACTGCGACAGCGCCCAGGTCAGCCAAGAGGCCAAGCAGCGCCTACACGCCGTCGCCGCTTCCCAAAGCCTGGCAAGCATCCCCACAGCAATCGAATGGTTCCGCGCCGAGCTGCGCACCCTGAACGCATCCACCCTACTGAAAGCACAAAATGACTGACAAGTTTATCCCCGCCGCAAACGCCGCCGACCTGTCCGCCCAGTGCGCCGCATTGGTCCGCGCATCCGGCACGTTGATGCACACCCTCATGGTCGACCTTGGCCTGGAAAAGCAGGAGGGTCTTAACCGCTTGCTGGCCGGTGGCGGGCGCGTCGGCATCGAAATCACGATCGACCGCCACGGCTCTAACCAGATCAGCCTGGTTGCTGTCGAGCGCGAAGGAACGCATCGCACCCTGGCGACCGTGCAAACCATCGGAAATGGTGTCACCGGAGTTGCGAATTGATCAGGAGTAACGTAAACTTACGGTCAGTGATCGAGCTTGCGGGATGCAAGCCCGGTCCACTTCAACAGCAGCGCGGGATGCCTGCCGAAGTCAAATCGACACCTTCAACGGTGTTCAATTTCGCTCGGACTAAAGGATCCACATAATGTCGCTATCTCACTCTCTACCACTCCTGGAAGTACGCTCGCAGGCCGAAGGAATCGTCACAGGTTACGCCTCCGTTTTCGGCGGTATCGACTCGTACGGGGACCAAGTTGCCAAGGGCGCTTTCGGCGCCTCACTGGCACACCACCGCGCCCATGGCACCGCCCCAGTCATGCTGTGGGCGCACAAAGCCGACACGCCAATCGGGCGATGGGTCGAAATATCCGAGGACTCACGCGGGCTTCTGGTAACCGGACAGATCAACCTCAAGACGACTGCCGGCCAGCAAGCTTTTGAGCACCTTCGTGCTGGCGATATCACGGGCCTGAGCATCGGCTACCGGGTCGTCAAAGGTGGCGCCAAGATGCGAGAAGGGGTCAACGTCCTGACCGCTATCGACCTGGCGGAAATCTCAGTGGTATCCGTGCCTGCCGATTCGTCGGCCCGGATCAGCGAAGTGAAAGCAGCAGGGATCAAGCCGACCACACTCCGAGCCTTTGAAAAGGCAATGGAGCAAATCGGGTTCTCACGAAGCGAAGCACGGCACATCGCCGCCAAGGGATTTTCCCTGTCTGGCGAGCCCGACCCATCGAACGAAATCATCGCGGCACTCAAAGCCGCCACTCAACAATTTACGAAAGCATCCCAATGAAAACTCAGAACACCACCACCACGCCCCTGCTGACCAAATCCTACGGCGACCAGCACGGCGGCGCCGGCGACGTGGCCCAGGCCATCACCGAGCTGACCAAGTCGGCAAACGCACGCATCGACGCAACCGCCGCCGAGCTCAAGGAATTCAAACAAGAGACGAGCGCCCAAATCATGGAGCTTGAGCAGAAGGGCGCGCGACGCCAAGGCGGTGAGGATAGCGGCACCCCATCGGTAAGCTCTCTCGTACTCAAGAGCGACGGCCTGAGTATGCTGCGCGATAGTTCGATCAAGAACCTGCGCATCTCCGTTAAGGGATTCGAGCTGGGTCAGAAGGCAACCGTGACCAGTAGCGCGGTGCGCGTCCAGGCCGCACGTGACACCGAGATTTATGGAACCATGGGGCGCCGCACTGCCGTTCGTGACCTGCTGATTACCCGACCGACCACAGCGGCCAGCATCGAATACCTCAAGGGTGTTCGCACTGGCGCCGCAGCGGTCCAAGTAGTCGAAGGTGACACCAAATCGGAAATCGGCCTGAACATCGCGCTCGAGTCCGCGCCCGTCCGCACCATCGCGGTATGGATCCCAGCCTCGCGCCAGGCTCTCGATGATGAAGTGATGCTGGCCGACTACATCGACACTGAGCTGCGCGATGCTCTCCAACTTGCCGAGGATGCTCAACTCCTGAAAGGCACCGGCACCGGCGCCAACATCATGGGCATGTGGACTGTGGCGACAGGCTACATTCGTCACGTTACTGGTGACACCCCAAGCGACACACTGCGCCGTGCAATCACCCAGGTGCAGCTGGCGCGGGGCGTGGCCACTGGCATCGTCATCAATCCGATCGGCCTGGAGCGCCTCGAGCTGGACAAGGATAAGGAAGGCCGCTACCAGTTCTCGTACAACGTGACCGATGACAACGGCCGCGCCAGCGTGTGGCGTGTGCCTGTCGTGGTCACCGACGTGATGGGGGAAACAGAGTTCATGGTAGGGGACTTCGCCCGCGCTGCACGGCTGTACGACCGCCAGCAGGCCACTGTCGAAATCGCTACCCAACATGCGGACTACTTCACCCGCAACCTGTTGGCGATCCTGGCCGAAGAGCGTTTGGCTCTGACCGTCAACCGTCCTGAAGTGCTGATCAAGGGCGTGTTCCTCCCATAACGTGGCAGCAGGGCGTAACTCATGAGTGGCCCGCACGACAAACCATGAGACCTGCAGGACGTCATCCTTGCGGCTGATGCAGGACTGGCCCAGCCTCACACGCTGGGCCTTTTTGCGTCCGGCGCCAGGTGCGCAGAGGGTCAGACTTAGAATCCAACCCTTGCCAGAGGGGGGGCGTCGAGACTGGCGGAAGGTCACCCACACAGGACCGCTCCGACCCTCGATGCGCACAACCGCGAATTGAGAATATTTTTCTGGAACGGCACCTGCCGCCAGAATCAGACCCAGAGTGGGGGCATCGAAACTCTGCACGGCCACGCAGAACAGGACCGCGCTCTCCCTCGAATTTAACGCTAACCCACAAAACGCCAGGCCCCCGAATCGGGGTTCTCGATCCCCTGGCCGGCAACCAGCAGCGTTGTGCGCGCGCGTACGCGAGGGGGCGGGTCGAAAGTCTGGGGTGATTTTCCCTGGACACCCCTAGTTCCCTCACGCGCAGAACTTTTCCCCTATTTCAAAGGATTCAGCAAATGGCAGGCGAAAAATTAGTCTGCCGCCATGGGAGAAGTGCCCTGATCCGGGGCATTTGATTTTGGTAAAATCAAGTTCTCCACACAAGGGTTAAGAAAGAATATTTGGGGGCAGATTTAGGGGCAGAAACCGTGCTGGAATATGCGAGAGTGAGTGCCAGTGCGGCTTACAGGCCACAATCCGAGTCCACCTATCCCACCACGAACACGGCAAATAACGATTTGCCTTAAAACCCCTGAGACCTCAACCGCTCAGGGGTTTTTTTACGTTGATTCGCCCGCTGGCATCCGGCTCCCTAGGAAAAATTCATGGGACCGCCCTCGCTGTCGATGATGGCGCTCAGGCGCGCCAGGGCGGCGGCATCGCCCACGAACACGTACAGCACGGGGTCGGTGCCGTCGATCGGCATGCACAGCGCTTCGGTCCGGTTATGGTCGAGCACGTTAAGCGCGGCGGTTTGCAGGTCGCGCATCAGCTTTTTGTTGCGCGCTTCAAAAAAATCGTTCATGGGCAACTCCTTGGCAGGTGATTTCATCTCCTTGGACGCCTCCCGGTGCCATCTGGTTCAGCGCGGCGCTCGCTTTTTCCCATCAGCTCGCTCAAATCGAGCGCATGTGCCAGCGCGCGGTAGCCGCCGTCACCCGGATGCAAATGGTCGCCGGAGTCGTATTCGGCCCGCATGCGCGCATGCCGCGCAGGATCGCGCAGCGCCGCATCGGCATCGAACACGGCATCAAATTCGCCGCCGCTGACGATCCAGCGGTTCACGCGCAGGCGCACCGCTTCCTTGGCAGGACTGTAATGACCTTCGAAAGGCGTGCCGGCCAGCGCCCCCTCGAACGGCGTGATCGTGGCGCCGACGATGCGCACATTGTGCGCGCGGGCGCGCGCGATCAGCTGGCGCAAGGCGGTGATGACCTGCTCGGCGCTCATGGCTGTATCGTGCGGCGCGAACGGGCTGCCGGGCCAGCCGATGTCGTTAATGCCCATCATGACGATCACGCTGGCCACGCCGGGCTGCGCCAGCACATCCTGGTCGAAGCGCGCCAGCGCATTGGCGCCCATGCGGTCCCCCAGCAGGCGTGCGCCGGAAATCCCGGCGTTGACGACGCCCACGCCGGCCGGCGCCAGGCGCTGCGCCAGCACGTCGGTCCAGCGCCGGTCCTGGTCGGGCGAGGAGCCATTGCCGTCGGTGATCGAGTCGCCCAGCACCACCACACTGCGCGCAGCGGCAGGCGCCTCGACCAGCACCGCGTTCAGGAACGCGCGGCCCGCAAAACGCGCTGCCGCCGGCAGGTCGGGCGCCGCCGTGGCATTGCCGCGTGCCAGATACGGCGTTTGCTGCGCGCCCCAGTGAAAAGTCGATACCGGCGTGGGCGCCGGGTAGTAGGTCGTGATGGCCAGCCGGGCCAACGCGCCGGCGGGCAGGTCGACCGGATCGCTGACCAGCACCGCACCAGGCGCCGCGCTGGCGTGGGCACTGCCGCCGAAGGTCACCGCGCGGCTGCTGCCCGCTACCACGGCGGCGCCGTCGCCGGCCAGGCCAACCCGCATCTCGCCCACTTGCAGCGGCGTCGCGCCATGGCGGTTCGACAGCACGATGCGCAGGCGCCGCCCGCCCACGCTCAGCCTCACTACATCGCGTACCGACTGCCGCTCGAACGACGCCGGCACCCCGACCGGCAGGATGAAGCTGTCGTCCCAGCGCGCCTGGGGACTGGCGCCCCAGCTGGCAACCCAGCGGTGTGGACTCGCGGCCGCAGCCTGAACGCACAACATGAACAGCACCGGCAATGTTCGCCATATCGACATGGTATTTCTCCTTTGAGTGAAGTAGCCGCTCAAGGTAGGCCATTCCATCCAGCGCTGGTAGACGGGTAAATCGACTATCATCCATTCCAATATGGAATAAGGAGCGATGATGGATACCCTGCGCCTGATGCACCTGTTCACCCGCGCGGTCGACCTGGGCAGCCTGTCGGCAGTGGCACGCGAATCCGGCACCACGCAGCCGACGGTCAGCAAGGCGATCAACGCGCTGGAGGCGCATGTGGGCGTGCGCCTGCTCGAACGCAGCACCACCGGCCTGCTGGCGACGGCCGAAGGCCTGCGCTTCCACGAGCGCGCCCGGCGCCTGCTCGACGAGTACGACGATGCGCTGGCGGACGTGCGCGGCCATGCGCGGCAAGCGCAGGGCCTGCTGCGCGTGAACGCTCCGGTGGCGCTGGGCCAGTTTCATCTGAACGCGCTGGCGCAGGAATTCCTGGCACTGCATCCGGATATCGAGATCGAACTCATTCTCGACGACCGCTTCGTCGACCTGGTCGGCGATGGCGTGGACGTGGCCGTGCGCCTGGGCGGGCCGCTGCCGCCCGATGCCGTGGCCCGCACGATTGCCGCATCACCGCGCTCGCTGCTGGCGGCGCCCGCCTATCTGGCGCGGCACCCACGCATCAAGCTGCCGGACGACCTGGCGCGGCACGATTTTCTCCGCTTTGCGTGGCTGGCCACGGGCGACGAGATGGCGCTGCAGCGCGGTGCGGAAGTAGTGAAGGTGACGACGCGCGGGCGCTATCGGGTCAATAACGCGCTGGCGATTCGCGACAGCCTGCTGGCCGGCGCCGGAATCGGCCTGTGTCCGCACTGGCTGGTGCACGACCTGGTGCAGGCAGGCCAGTTGGTGCGCGTGCTGCCGGCGTGGAGCGGCACGCCGCAGCAGGTGGCGCTGGTGTATCCGTCCAGGCGCTACCAGCCGGCGCGCGCACGCCTGTTCATGGACTTCCTGGCACAGCGCATCGGCGCCCTGCCAGGATGGATGGCGACGGTCGACCGCTAGCGCTGGCGCCTAGGCGGACGGGCCGACGTCGGCGTCGTCGCTCAGGGTGAAATCGCCATGCTCGCGCGCGGCCAGCAGGTCCTGGGCCTGCTGCAGGTATTCGGCCGGTGCCAGCACACGCACGCCGCCCATGGCCGGCAGCAGGAACTGGTTGGCCTGGGCCAGGTTGGCGTCGGCCACGACGGCGGGAATGCCCTCGGCGACCAGGAAGCCGCGCACCAGGTGCGCATCGGTCGGCGTGAAGAAGGTCGCGACGATGAACAGGTCGCGTCCCGGAATCGCCTGCGCTTCCGCCGTGCCATCGGCCGTGTCGTCCCCGGGGAAGGAATCGGGGCCGTTCAGGGTATCTTGCATGATGCCTCCGCATGGTGTTTGACTATGACGATCTTACTCCTGATCGCCGCCGATGCCGGTTAATCCGGCCACACACGCGCAACATCCGATTAAATGACTCCCTGGGCCGCCAGGCTGGCAATCGCGGCGTCATCCCAGCCCCAGTCCATCAGTACCGCCGCGCTGTGCTGGCCAGGATAGGCCGGGGCACCGCCCAGTTCCGGCACCGTGCGCGAAAAGCGCGGGGCCGGCGCCGGCTGCATCACGCCGTCGACCTCCACGAAGCTGGCGCGGGCGGCGTTGTGCGGATGCAGGGGCGCTTCGTCCAGGTCGAGCACGGGCGCGAAGCACGCGTCGGTCCCTTCCATCAGCGCGCACCACTCGTCACGCGTGCGCCGCGCAAACAGCGCCGCCAGTTTGTCGCTGAGCAGGGGCCAGCTGGCCGGGTCCATCTGGGCGTCGAAGGCCGGATCGTCGGCGCCGGCGAGCTTGAGCAGCAGGGCGTAGAACTGCGGCTCGATCGCGCCCACCGAAACGAACTTGCCGTCGGCGCAGGCGTAGGTATCGTAGAAATGGGCACCGCCGTCGAGCAGGTTGGCCTCGCGCCGGTCGCTCCAGCCGCCCTGCGCGCGCAGGCCGTACATCATGGCGCCGAGCAGCGCGGCGCCGTCGGTCATGGCGGCGTCGATCACCTGGCCCTTGCCCGAACCGCGCGCTTCCAGCACGGCGCAGACCACGCCGAAGGCGAGCATCATCCCTCCCCCGCCGAAGTCGCCCACCAGGTTCAGGGGCGGCGCCGGCGGCGCATCGGCGCGGCCCATCGCGTGCAGCATGCCGGTCAGGGCGATGTAGTTGATGTCGTGCCCCGCCGCCTGCGCCAGCGGGCCAGTCTGACCCCAGCCGGTGACGCGCCCGTACACCAGCGCGGCGTTGCGCGCCAGGCAGGCGTCCGGTCCCAGGCCGAGACGTTCCATCACGCCGGGGCGGAAGCCTTCGAGCACGACGTCGGCTTTGGATATCAGGTCCAGCGCGATCGCTTGCGCGGCCGGCTGCTTGAGGTCCAGCGCCAGCGAACGCCGTCCGCGCGCCAGCACGTCGTACTTGGTGCCCAGCATTGGGAACGGGGTGGCCGCGCCGGGCGCGGTCTTGCGCTCGATGCGGATCACTTGCGCGCCCATGTCGGCCAACATCATGGCGGCGAACGGACAGGGTCCTAGGCCGGCCATTTCGATCACTTTGATTCCTGCCAGCGGTCCTGCCATGGTGGTGCACTCCTAAAGTGAACGGGCGATGATTTCCTTCATGATCTCATTGGCGCCGCCGTAGATGCGCTGCACGCGCGCGTCCACGTACATCTGGGCGATCGGGTATTCGAGCATGTAGCCGTAGCCGCCAAAGAGCTGCACGCACTGGTCGATCACCTTGCATTGCAGGTCCGAGATCCAGTATTTGGCCATCGAGGCGGTCACCGTGTCCATCCGGCCGGCGATGGTCTCGGCGATACAGCGGTCGATGAAGATGCGCGCAATCGTGGCCTCGGTCTTGATTTCGGCCAGCACGAAGCGCGTGTTCTGCATCTCGATCAGCGCCTGGCCGAAAGCACGCCGCTCGCGCGTGTGGTCGATTGTCAGGCGCAGCGCGCGTTCGATGGCGGCCACGCCGGCGACGCCGAGAATGGTGCGTTCGTACGGCAGCTCGGTCATCAGCTGGGCGAAGCCCTGGCCCTCGGCGCCGCCCAGCACATTGTCCAGCGCCACATGGGCGTTATCAAAAAACAGCTCGCAGGTGTCCTGGCCCTTTTGCCCGACCTTTTCCAGGATGCGGCCGACGCGAAAGCCCGGGTTCTCCTTCGTTTCCATCAGCAGCAGCGAGACGCCCTTGGCGCCCGCGTCGGCATCGGTCTTGACCACCACCACGACCAGGTCGGCCAGGTAGCCGTTCGAGATGAAGGTCTTGGAGCCGTTCACCTTGTAGCCGTCGGCCGTCTTGACGGCGGTGGTGCGGATGCCTTTCAGGTCGGAGCCGGCGCCTGGCTCTGACATGGCGATCGCCGCCACCATCTCGCCGCTGGCCAGCTTGGGCAGGTACTTGAGCTTTTGCGCTTCGGTGCCCTGGTTCAGCAGGTAATGGGCGACGATGGCGTGCACGTGGATGCCGAAGGCCATGTCGCCGCAATAGCCCAGTTCCTCGAACACGATGGCCTGGTGCGCGAAGCTGCCGCCCGAACCGCCGTACTGCTCAGGGATGTCGGCGCACAGGATGCCCATGGCGCCGCCCTTGTGCCACAGGTCGCGGTCGACGTGCTGCTGCTCGCGCCAGCGCTGCTGGTGCGGCGCCACTTCGCCGTCCACGAAGCGGCGCACGGCGTCGCGAAAGCCGTCCAGTTCGGGCGTCATCCAGGGCGATGCGGAGTGCATATCCATCATGCCGCCCGGTACATGGTGACCACGCAGGCGCCGCCCAGGCCCAGATTGTGCTGCAGGGCGATGCGGGCGCCGTCGACCTGGCGCGCCCCGGCGCTGCCGCGCAACTGGTGGGTCAGCTCGTAGCACTGGGCCAGGCCGGTGGCGCCGAGCGGGTGCCCTTTCGAGAGCAGGCCGCCGGACGGATTGGTGACGACCTTGCCGCCGTAGGTGTTGTCGCCGTCGTTGATGAATTTGTCGGCGCCGCCCTCGGGACACAGGCCCAGCGCCTCGTAGGTGATCAGTTCATTGTGGGCGAAGCAGTCGTGCAGTTCGACCACATCGAGCTCGCCCGGGCCGATGCCGGCCTGCGCGTACACCTTGTCGGCGGCGGCGCGGCTCATGTCGTAGCCGACCAGGCGCATCATGTCGCCCGACTCGAACGTGCCGGGACGGTCGGTGGTCATGGCTTGCGCGGCGATATACACATTCGCCTTCAGGCCGCGCTTTTTCGCGAAGTCTTCCGATACCAGCACCGCCGCGGCGGCGCCGCAGGTGGGCGGGCAGGCCATCAGGCGCGTCATCACACCCGGCCAGATCATCGGCGCGTCCAGCACGTCCTGGGTGGTCACTTCCTTGCGGAACAGCGCCAGCGGATTGTTCACGGCGTGGCGGCTGGCCTTGGCGCGGATTTTGGCAAAGGCGTCGAACGGGGTGCCGTATTTTTTCATGTGGGCCAGGCCGGCGCCGCCGAAGTAGCGCAGCGCCAGCGGAAGGTCGGGCATGCCGACCAGTTCATCGGTCACGGCATCGAACGGCTCGAACGGGCTGGGACGGTCGGCGAACACGGAACCGAGCGCGCCCGGGCTCATTTGCTCGAAGCCGAGGACCAGCACGCATTCGGCGGCGCCGCTGGCAATGGCCTGGCGGGCCAGGAACAGGGCGGTCGATCCGGTCGAGCAGTTGTTATTCACGTTGACGATCGGGATGCCGCTCATGCCGACCTGGTACAGCGCCTTCTGGCCGCTGGTCGAGTCGCCGTACACGTAGCCGGCATAGGCTTGCTCGATGTCGTCGTAGGCCACGCCGGCGTCGTCGAGCGCCTGGCGCGCCGCCATGGCGCCCATCTGGTCGTATGGCGCGCTGGCGCCCGGCTTGGCGAACGGGATCATGCCCACGCCAGTGACAAATACGTTGCGGCTCATGCGCGTCTCCTGAGATGTTTTATGAACTAGGTCGCTCGACCTAGTGCACCGATTATAGGTCAGCCGACCTGCTTTGCATAGCGCCATGCGATAATCCGTCCCATGTCCAGTACCGTCGCCAGCGCCCTCAAACACAAAGCCTCCGTCACCACCGAAAAAGGGTTGGGACGGGCCCACGATATCCTGCGCGCGGCGCGCACCCTGCTCGCAGCCGAGGGCTATGCCGGGCTGTCGATGCGCAGGGTGGCACAGGAGGTGGGCATCAGCCTCTCGAACGTGCAGCACTACTACCAGAGCAAGGATGCGCTGCTCGAAGCGCTGCTGCTCTATACGATGGACCTGTTCCAGTCGAAGATGGATTCGATTTCGGCGGCCATGACGAGCGCCTCGCGCCTGGACCAGTTTTTCTCGACCTGCGACATGTTCCTCGACGAGATCACCGACCCGGTGACGCATGCGATCTTCTTCGAGATCTGGGCCCTGGCCTCGCGCAATGCCTTCGCATCGAGCCTGATGGATACCATGATGGCACGCGAGCGCAAGGCCATCTTCAAGCTCATTCGCGGCCTCAATCCCGCCATCGGCGACGACGAATACCGCCAGCGCGCGATCCTGATGGTGGCGCAGATCGAAGGCCTGATGCTGTTCCGGCTCGATAAATCCGGACGGCGCGCCGAATTCCTGGCGGTGCGCGCCTCGGTGCGCAAGGTGCTGCTGGCGCTGGCCACGGTGCCGTAGGCGTCTTTACAGAGGCATGTACCCTATACTGGGAGCTCCGTCCATCACGAGGAGAGCGTCCGTATGCACCACAACATCAGCCTGATCACCACCATCGCCGCCGCACTTGGCTTCGGCCTCATATTCGGCATGATCGCCGTGCGCTTCAAGCTGCCGGCGCTGGTCGGCTACCTGGCCGCCGGGATCGTGATCGGGCCGGCCACGCCGGGCTTCGTTGCCGACGTGGCGCTGGCCGGGCAACTGGCCGAAATCGGCGTGATGCTCCTGATGTTCGGGGTTGGCCTGCACTTCTCGCTGGACGACCTGATGGAAGTGCGCGCCATCGCGCTGCCCGGGGCCGTGCTGCAGATCGGCGCGGCCACCGGCATGGGGATCGGCATGGCGCACCTGTGGGGCTGGAGCCTGGGCGCGGGGCTGGTGTTCGGGCTGGCGCTGTCGGTGGCCAGCACGGTGGTGCTGCTGCGCGCGCTGGAAGACCTGGGCATCCTCGATTCGATCAACGGCCGCATCGCGGTCGGCTGGCTGGTGGTCGAGGACCTGGTGACGGTGCTGATGCTGGTGATGCTGCCGGCGCTGGCCGGTGCCTTGGGCGGAACAGGCCCGGATGGCGCCGCCGCCGCTGCGGACGCGAACATCTGGAAAACCTTGGGGCTAACCCTGGGCCAGGTTGCCGCCTTCATTGTGTTCATGCTGGTGGTCGGGCGCAAGCTGTTCCCGTGGTTCTTGTGGCGCGTGGCGCGCACCGGCTCGCGCGAACTGTTTACGCTGGCCGTCGTCGCCACGGCGGTGGGCATCGCCTATGGTTCGTCGGAGCTGTTTGGGGTGTCGTTCGCGCTGGGCGCGTTCTTTGCCGGGATGGTGCTGCGCGAGTCACCCCTGAGCCACCGCGCCGCCGAGGAATCGCCGCCGCTGCGCGATGCATTTTCGGTGCTGTTCTTCGTCTCGGTCGGCATGCTGGCCGATCCGATGGTGCTGGTCGAGAGCCCGCTAAGGGTGCTGGCGGTGGTCGGCGTGATCATGTTCGGCAAGTCGCTGGTGGCGTTCGCGCTGGTGATCGCGCTGCGCTATCCGCTCAATACCGCGCTGACGGTGTCGGCCAGCCTGGCGCAGATCGGCGAGTTCTCGTTCATCCTGGCGGCGCTGGGCATGGCGCTCGGCTTGCTGCCGAAAGAGGGCCAGAGCCTGATCCTGGCTGGAGCGATTATTTCGATCGCGCTCAATCCGCTGCTGTTCAAGACGATCGAGCCGCTGCAGCGCTGGCTGCGCGGCAAGTCGGACGCGGCGCGCAAGCTGGAACGTTCGACCGATCCGCTGGCCGAGCTGCCGATGTCGGTGCCGCAGGAGCGCCTGAGCGGCCAGGTGGTGCTGGTCGGGTACGGGCGGGTCGGACGCATGATCGCCGATGCGCTCATGGCGCAGGGCGTGCATATCGTGGTGGCGGAGCAGAACCGCGAGCTGGTCGACCAGCTGCGCAAGCGCGATATCGCGGCGGTGGCGGGCAACGCGGCGGAACCGGCGGTGCTGATCCAGGCGCATATCGCGCGCGCGGCCTTGCTGGTGATTGCCACGCCCGATACCTTCCATGTGCGTGCCATGATCGAGACGGCACGCGCGCTCAATCCGGGGATTCGCACGCTGGTGCGCACGCATAACGAGGAAGAGGCGCAATTGCTGCGCAAGGAGACCGGCAGCCAGGTGTTCGTCGGGGAGCGCGAGCTGGCGCGCAGCATGGCGGAGCGGGTCGGCGTGGAACTGGCGGGGGTGAAGCCGCATTAACAACTAGCTCGTCGTTCCCGCGCCAAGGCGGCACTCGGCGGGAACGACGGAACTTCTTTTAGCGGTGCCAAGGGACGTTATTAGACCGCGGCAGCCTCGGTACACAGCTTCAGATTACCCAAACGCTGGCTGGCAACGTGGAAGGCCAGCAGATCGCGGCGCTCTTCCAGCAGCGCGAACACGGCATCCTTCGACAGCACGTACTGATCGAGCAAGGTATCCTTGAGCGACTCGATCACTGCCTTGTAATCGCGGATCGCGCCCAGGGTGTAGCTGTATAACTCGTCCGACTTCTCTTCCACCTGGCGGATGGTGTGCTCGCCGCTGCCTTCGTGCTTCAACTGCGTGTAGTCGATCTTCGAACGCGAATACATCGACAGGCGGTTGACCATCAGGTTGAGCATCTTGGTGGCTTTTTCGATATCGTTCTGGCTGCCCACGGAAATCCCGCGCGCCCCATAAAACAGTTCCTCGGCTGCGACGCCGCCGTACAGCTGGATCACGTCCTGCTCCAGTTCTTCCAGCGTGCGCAGCGAGACATCGTCGCCCGACTGCAGCACATACCCCAGCGCGCCAAGCTTGGACACCGATTCGGTACTGATCTTGAGCAGGTGCGACTTTTCCTTGACCTCGGCCAAGGTCATGCCCTGGCGCAGATAGGGGTCGATCTGCATGAAGAAGTGTCCCAGTTCATGCAGCGCCACGCGCTCGCGCTGCTTGTGCTTTTCGGCCGTGGTGGCGCGGTCGGTCAGGCCCAGGGTGGCGCGCTCGAAGGCGCGGAACATCAGGTCGGTGTTGATGATCGCCTTTTCCTGGATCGAGATCATGCTGGCGCGTTCGACCACGGTTTCCAGCAGCGCGGGACTGAGGTTGGCCGTCATTTCGGCGACCTGGCCCAGATCGAGGTCGTTCCAGTCGACCAGGCCATCCTTCTTGCGGCCCAAAAAGCTCTTGAGCAGCGCACCGCGCTCGCCCTTGTTCGGCAGGCGGAAGTTGATCTTGACCGAGAAGCGGCGCAGCATCGCTTCGTCCATCTCGACCGACGCATCGTCGAAATTCGAGGCCACTACCCAGATCACGCCGGCGCCCTTGTCGCTCTTGACGCCGTCGAGCAGGCCCAAAAGCGTGTTGGCGGTATCGTCTTCCCACTTCTTCTCGCCACGGCCGCGCGGCATGAACAGGGTTTGCGCTTCGTCCAGGAAGATGATGCAGCTGCCGCGCGCGCACGCCTTGCGGTACAGCGCATTGAGGGCCTTGGAACCGCCACCCACGTAGCCCGATTCGAGCGCCGAGCCGGATGCCTGGATCAGCGGCACATTGAGTTTCTTGGCCAGGTAGCCAACCAGCTTGGTCTTGCCGGTGCCGGCGGGGCCGGTCAGCATCACGTTGAACGGCTTGTCGATGTTGTGCGACTTGTATTCGCCGCGGTTGCGGATCATGTCTTCCAAATGCAGCACTTCCTGCTTGATGTCGTCCATGCCGATCAGGTCATCCATGCTGCCTTTGAGCTTGTCCGGCATGATGACGGCGGCGCTCATGCCCATGCCCGGAATGCCGAACTTGATCGCGTAGAGAATCAAAAGAATCAGGAAGATATCGAGCGCATGGCGCTTGAGGAAGGCGATCGCTTCGGCGCTGGCGGCGCTCTGGCCTTCGTCGAGCAGGACCGCCTTGTGCGATGCCAGGTAGTCTTCCTTGGCGATCGAATAGGGAATCGCGTTCTTGAGCAGCACTTCGCGCTCCAGGCTCAGGTGCGAGGTGCTCGGCACCTTGATCACGTGCAGCTGGGGCGCATCCTTGAACTTGAAGATGTAGCGCGGCGATTCCGACAGCGGCTTGGCCACCATCAGGTATTCCAGCTTGTCCTTTTGCGCAGCGAGCGCGGTGATGCGCGAAATGTCTTGCGAATGGACCAGCGGGCTGGTGTTCTGCTCCACGTCGGCACTGTAGATGGCCAAGCCGACAAGCAGCACGAACAGGAGGCCGGCACCGATGCGCACGTAGACATTCTTGAAGGCGAGCTGAAGCTTGGCAAGATTGGGCATGTGGTTACTCTATGAATGGTGGCTGCGGACGGAATTACTATGCAAACATCGTTTTCTGCCGCGCAATGGTAGGGAGCGGCAGTGACAGCGACGTTCGATATCTGGACCATGAGAATTTCCGCAAACCATGTGGCCAATCGATGTCGCCTGACGGTACAGCTGCATGCGGGGCGACGTGGCACCAGCATGTCCAATTGCCATCAATAAAATGCCTATGAGCAATAGGATAGAGAAACTATACCGCCAAAAAAAAGCCAGGTATACCTGGATGTGCTGAAAAAATTTTGCGGCGCAACACCTCTGATCAACTCGACAATGCGTCTTGCGCTGGACCTGATCAAGCGCAAGGCGTGCCAGGGACAGATGCGTATGTTCGTAACATTTCGTATCAGCCCTTGATGGTAAATCCGGATCATTAGATGATCCTTAAAACCCCACGATTGGATCAGTGCCATGCGTCGACTCCTTGCTTACTTTGCCGGCCTGTTCGGCGCCCGCCCACTTGCCGAGGACGACCACCTGACCGGCGCGGTCGACCTGTCCGATGCCGCCTACTGCCTGGGACTGCTGTCGCACGACCGCGAGCTGTAACTCCACGTCAACCTCCGTATCTTCTTAACAGTCTTCTTGTACTTTGCCGCAGTGCAGCATTGACCGAGAAATGTTAATTCCTCTAGACAATAAAACATCAAAAAAACGACGTTTATAGCGGAATGGCTTGGAAATCGGTGGTGAGCGTGGTTAAATACGGAGCTGGATGATTCGCATTTACTGCTCATCTGGTTGCAATGCAGCATGAGCAATCCTGCACTTGCGAAAACCAAAAAGAAGAGGAAACACCGTGAAAAAATACGCAGTCGCAGCAGCTTTCATGCTCGCCCTGGTCGCCGCCGCACCGGCCAGCGCTATCGAAGTCGTGGACAATGCACAGGCGTCAGCCGCCCAGATGGATTCCCATCCGCAGATGAGCGCCATGGAAATGGCCACCATGCCCGCCCCGCACATGTCGGAATTGCCCGAGCCTGAAGTCTTCGCCATGATGTTGCTCGGTCTGGTGCTGATCGGTTACCGCGCACGCCGCGAAAGTGGCGAAAAATTCCGTTAATCACAGAATAGCATCAAAAAATCCCGCATCGTGCGGGATTTTTTTTGCCTGCACGCCCACCTCACTCCTTGACGGAGCCGGCGCACAAGGCCTGCAGCTTGCACACGGTATTCCAGTTGCGCGAAGTCAAGCCATCGCCCAGCAGTTTGCCTATGGCCACGGCGATTTTGCTGTCGAGCACGCCAGTAGGGCACCACAGGTAAGCGGCTTGCCCGGCCACGGCCAATTGTTCCGGCGCCCAGTGCGCCGCCGCCAGCGGCGCCAGCAAGGCCGGCGCGCCCGGGTCGCTGAACACGAACAGCAGCAGGCGCGCATGGTCGGTCGCCACCGGCAGCAGGGGATTGGCGGCGACGATGCGGTCGAGCTCGTCGCTGACGAGCACCATCACCCTGGCCGCCACGCCCAGTTTGAGCACCAGCGCATCCTGGATCAGGGCCGCCAGCGCCGCCGGGGCCTGGCGCGGGGCGCTGAACACCACATTGCCACTGTTGAGCAGGGTGCGCACCTCGGTGCAGCCCAGTTCGCCGACGAGCTGGCGCAGATCGGCCATGGCGATGCGCTTGGCGCGGCCGACGTTGATGCCGCGCAGCAGGGCAATATAGCGTTGCCGGGTCATGGCCGGGCGGCTTATTTGAGCAAGCCTTCGTCGCGCAGCGCCTGCTGCACCAGGGGACGCTCGCCCACGCGCTTCTGGAACGCTTGCAGCAGCGGAAAGGCCGACAGGTCGAACTTGACCAGGTTCGCCCAGTTCGCCACCGTAAACAGATAGGCATCGGCCACCGTGAACTGGGTGCCGGTCAGGTAGTCGCGCCCGTCGAGCATGCGTTCGACGTAGCCGAAACGCAGGGTCAGGTTGGCGCGCGCGTAGCTGGTCAATTCTTCACCCGCGTTGGGGCGGAACAGGGGGCTGAAGCTCTTGTGCAGCTCGGTCGAAATGAAGTTCAGCCACTCGACCAGCACATAGCGTTCCGGGGTGCCGGCGGCCGGGGCCAGCTTTTTCTCGGGAGCCAGGTCGGCGAGGTACTGGACGATGGCCGGGCCTTCGGTCAGCAGCATGCCCTGCTCGGTTTCGAGGGCCGGCACGTAGCCCTTGGGATTGATCACGCTGAAGTCGGCCCCGCTGGCAGTGGCCTTCTTTCGCAAATCGACGCTTTCGGTCGTGAATGCCAGCCCTGCTTCGAGCAGGACGATGTGGGGAGAGAGGGAGCAGGCACCGGGACTGAAGTACAGTTTCATGATGATCCTTTGAGAGGCGAATGGGCGCAGCCGGCATGCATGGCGCGTCGGAAAGGCCGGCGCCCGGCGAGGGCGCCGCCAAAGAATGGCAAGCGTACAATAAAACCAGCGCTCGCGCTTGGGCACGCGCAAGGGTGGCGCTCAGGGCGATACGGCGGCCCCGCCGCGCGCGGCGCTCATGCGCGCACGCCCAGCGCCCCGGCTGGCGCGGCCTGGACCTCGGCCTCGGCCTGGCCATCGACCGGCGTCACGCGCGGGATGCGCAGGGTGAAATGGGTGCCCTGCCCCAGGGTGCTGCTCACGGCGATGGTGCCGCTGAACTGCTTGACGATCAGGTTGTACACGATATTGAGGCCCAGCCCGGTGCCGCCCTGGCCGCGCCGGGTGGTGAAAAACGGATCGAAGATGCGGTCGAGCACTTCCGGCGCGATGCCCCTGCCATCATCCTTGACGTGCAACTCGACCACCTCGCCGTCGAGACGGGCGCTGATCATGATTTCGCCGGCGGTATCGACCTCGAAGGCGTGCTCGACGCAGTTGAGGGTCAGGTTGGTGATGACCTGGGCAAAGGCGCCCGGATAACTGTCGAGCATGATCGCTTCGGGGCAGTTCAGCACCAGCGTGATCGGGGTTTTCTTGAGCTTGGGCTGCAGGCTGGAGACGATTTCTTCGATGTATTCGTGCAGGGCGAAGGGGCGGCGCGCCTCGCTGGTCTGGTCGACCGCGATCTGCTTGAAGCTGTGGATCAGGTGCGCCGCGCGGTAGGCATTGTTCATGATCAGGCGCGCGCTTTCGCTGGCGGTCTCGACGTAGCGCAGGATGTCGGACTTTTTCAGGCCGGCGCCTTTGACGGCCAGTTCCAGCTCATCGGTGGCGGCCTTGAGCACCGACGCGCTGGTCAGGGCGATGCCGACCGGGGTGTTGATTTCATGGGCGACCCCGGCCACCAGGCTGCCGAGCGAGGCCAGCCGTTCAGCCTGGAGCAGGGATTCCTGGGTCTGGCGCAAGTCTTGCAGCGCCTGGGCGGTCTGCTGGGCCGAGCGGCGCGCCGCATCCTCGGCTTCGCGGATGCGCCCGATGGTCGATTTCAAGCGGCGCTGGATCTGGTTGAAGCCGCGGATCACGTCGCCCAGCTCGTCGCGCCGGTTCTCGGGCAATTCCTCGACCTCGTCGCTGCCGCGCGTGGCCAGGTCGAACAGGCCATCGCGCAATTGCTTGAGCGGCTCGAACACCACCCGCAGCGACAGCGCCAGCGCCGCCACCAGGATCAGGTCGAGCAGCAGCACCTCGATCACCTTGCGCATCAGTTCGGAGGCGAGGGCCTGGTCGATCTGGGCGCGGCTGAAATTGATCACCACCCGCCCCACCGAGACCGGCTTGATCGAGGCGCTGGCCGAGCCGCCTTCGAGGAACACCAGCGGCGCGTCGACCGCCTGGCCGCCCGGTTCCGGCGCGCGCTCGACCGTGACCAGCCTGCCGTCGGCCGCGCGCAGCTTGCCGGCGAACAAGCCGACCGAGCTGTCGTAGACGCGGATCGCCACCACTTCGGGCGGCAGCATTTCGGCCTCGACGATGCTGTCGACCTTCGATTTGTCCAGGTCCCACAGGGCTGACGGCAGGCTGATCTGCAAACGCGTGATCACGCCCTTGCGCAGGCGCTGGTTGCTTTCTTCCAGCGCCTTGCCCAGCGAATACTGGGTATAACTGCCCGAAATGCTCAGCACCAGGGTGACGATCACCACGAACAGCAGTTTCAGCCGGCTTTGAATACTGAACATCCGATTCCTCCCGATCACCAGCGCATGCGCGCGATGTAGCTCCGAATGTACGGTAAGCACTACTTCTTGGCAAGAAATTGAGGTGCGCACCTGTGCAAAGTAAAGGTTTTTGCGTGGCGCACAGCCCGGATCAGCAATGGTAAGATCGTAGCATGAGAGGGAGGATGCCTATGAGCGCAGCTTACCAGCACCTGGCCCTGGCCGACGTGGAGCCGGGAATGGTCTTGTCCGACGAACTGCTCGACCGGCAGGGGCAAGTCCTGCTGCCCAAGGGCGCCATCCTGACCGACCGTACCATCGCCTTGCTGCCCAGCCATGGCATCGATGCCGTGCCCGTGCTGCGCAGCGCCGGCGCGGCCCCGGCCCAGCCCCGTTCCGCGCCCGACCTGGCCGCCAGCGGGAAGCGCCTGGCCATCTTGTTTCGCAAGCACCAGCCGGACGACACCCACGACTGGGCCACCAGCGCCCTGCGCCGCTACGTGGAGGATTACCGCGCCGCGCGCGAGGTCGCCTTATGAGCGCCATCGTGCTCGACGACGTGCTGCGGCGCCTGGCCGACCTGCCCTCGCTGCCGGCCGTGGTCATGGAACTGCTCACCAGCATCGACCAGGAAGACATCGACATCGCGGTGCTGGCCAAGAAAGTCTCGCACGACCAGGCCCTCACGGCCAAGACCCTGCGCCTGGCCAATTCCTCGCTGTACGGCTTGCAGGTCCGGGTGACCACCATCCAGCAAGCGATCACCTATCTCGGCTTCCAGACCACGCGCAACCTGATCACGGCCTCGGCCCTGACCGGCTGCTTCGCCGAGGGCCGCTGCCCCGCCTTCGACCACAAGGCCTTCTGGCGCCACTCGATCGCCACCGCCGCCTGCGCCAAGGTGCTGGCGCGGCGCGTGCGCTTCAACCAGGATTACGCCTTCACCGCCGGGCTGCTGCACGATATCGGGCGCCTGGTGCTGGTGAGCAGCTATCCGGATTTATATCAGCAGGTGATGGAATACCGCGCCGCCAACGACACCTACGTGCAGGATGCGGAGCTGGCCATATTGGGAGTGGACCATGTGCTGGCCGGCGTGGCGCTGGCCGAGCACTGGAATTTTTCGGATACGATGAAGATGGCGATCGCCTTCCATCATGATCCGGGCGCCCCGGATGCGGGGCTGCTGGCCACCATCGTGCATGTGGCCAACGCCATCGTGCATGCGCTCGACCTGGGGCGCGAAGAAAACGATCTGGTGCCAGCCGTGTCGCCGGTCGCCTGGACCGCCTTGGGACTGAACGAAGAATGCTACCTGCAAGTGTTCCGCGAAACCGAACTGCAGTACGAGGAAATCACGATGATCCTGATGGGCTGACCGACCCGCCTCTGCGTGCAGAGGCGCCAATCAGGCGCCCCGTTCCGCTGGCATGACAGCGGACACCGCCATGCCGGAGAACTTAGTGCGCATAGTTACCGGACGTCGCTGCGTCTGGTGGCGTGCCTTTTTCCTCGGCCGCTTTGGGACGGCCCTGGGCGTCCGACAGGCGATACTTGGTGCGGCGGTCGCCCATCAGGTCGCGCAGGTCGCGAATGCTCATGCCGGTCACCTCGTGCATGCGGATCAGGAGCGAGGCGCCAACCGGCAGGCGGTGGTGGCGGATCTTGCTGATGACCGGTGGCGCGACTTCGAGCATGCGCGACAGCGCTGCATCGTTTTTCAGCTGCATCTTGCCAAGCAGAATGTCGAGCAGGTGGTTGGGATTATAACTTTCCTGTGATGCCAGAGCATGGTGTGCCATGATTTACCTCGTGGTGAGTGGTTGAAATAATGCCGTTACGAACTATGTTAAAGACCATACGTGTCTTAATAAAGTTCCCGGAAAAATCGCCCTTGAGCGTGATTAAACAGAACAAATCTGATAACTGGCTTAAAAGCACGTTCCCGGATCGTATGCGCTCTGCGCTACTCACTTCCAACGCACTTGAAATGCAAACTAATTATGAGACTCATAAGCCTTTAGTACAACTTACTCGCGCATGGGTGACATTGTTTGAAATCAAGGTATCCGCCGGAAAGCTTGTCACATAGTCATTTCAACACAGGGAGATAAATGGTGGCGCACGCAAGAACTTTTCGTGTGCTCAGTTCCTTGTGAGAATACTGCCGGAACTCATTGATTTACAAGAAGAAATAGGTAGTGTGCAATTAAGCAATTGTGAAAGATTATTGTGCGAAACTTTTCCCTGCGATATGCAAGAGTGACGGGTGGCTAGCTCAACCCTTGATTGCGTGCAATGAAGCGGGCCGGACAGGGTCCGCTGTCGTGGACATGGCCGCCCCCGCTGATTTACGATAAACTGGCAACCCCGCCTGAAACCAGGCAGCAGCGCCACGTTGATCATTCCATGCAGAAAAAAGTCTTCATCAAAACCTTCGGTTGCCAAATGAACGAGTACGACTCGGACAAGATGGCGGACGTGCTCGGCGCTTCCGACGGCCTGATCCGCACCGACACGCCGGAAGACGCCGATGTGATTTTGCTCAATACCTGCTCGGTCCGTGAAAAAGCGCAAGAAAAAGTCTTTTCCGACCTCGGCCGCCTGCGCGAACTGAAACTGGCCCGGCCCGACCTGCTGATCGGCGTCGGCGGCTGTGTTGCCTCGCAGGAAGGCGCCGCCATCGTCAAGCGCGCGCCGTATGTCGACATGGTGTTCGGCCCGCAAACGCTGCACCGCCTGCCGCAGATGATGCGCGAACGGCGCGCGAGCGGCGACGCCCAGGTCGACATCAGCTTCCCCGAAATCGAAAAATTCGACCACCTGCCGCCGGCCAAGGTCGACGGCGCCTCGGCGTTCGTCTCGATCATGGAAGGCTGCAGCAAATATTGCAGCTACTGCGTGGTGCCCTACACGCGCGGCGAGGAAGTCTCGCGCCGCTTCGAGGACGTGCTCACCGAAGTGGCGGGCCTGGCCGCCCAGGGCGTAAAAGAAATCACCCTGCTCGGCCAGAACGTGAACGCCTTCCGCGGCGTGATGGAAGGCGGCGAGATCGCCGACTTCGCCCTGCTGCTCGAATACGTGGCTGACATTCCCGGCATCGAACGGATCCGCTTCGTCACCAGCCACCCGAAGGAATTCACCCAGCGCCTGATCGACGCCTACGCCAAGATCCCGCAGCTGGTCGACCACCTGTACCTGCCGGCCCAGCATGGCGCCGACAATGTCCTCGCCGCCATGAAGCGCGGCTACACCGGCCTCGAATACAAGTCGATCATCCGCCGCATCCGCGCGGTGCGCCCGAACATGTCGATTTCGTCCGACTTCATCGTCGGCTTCCCCGGCGAGACCCAGGCCGACTTCGACGCCATGATGAAGCTGATCGCGGACGTCGGTTTCGACACCAGCTACAGCTTCATCTTCAGCAAGCGTCCCGGCACCCCGGCCGCCAACCTGGCCGACGACACAGCGCACGAGGTCAAGCTGGCGCGCCTGCAGCAGTTGCAGGCGGCGATCGACGCCAACACGCGCAAGTACAGCGCCGCCATGGTCGGCAGCGTGCAGCGCATCCTGGTCGAAGGCCCGTCCGTCAAGAATGCCGCCGAACTGCAGGGCCGTACCGAAAACAACCGGGTCGTCAATTTCGAACCCGGCATCAATGCGAGCGCGCTGATCGGCCAGATGGCCGACGTGCGCATCACCGAGAGTTTTAACTACACCCTGCGCGGCGAACTCGTTGCGCGCGGTGACACTTTAGCCTGCGCCAGTTGAAAACCAAGACACCTATCCAGCCCCACTACTTCATCCCCGAACCGCTCGACAACACGCGCCTGGCCCACCTGTGCGGGCCGCTCGACGAGAACCTGCGCCAGATTTCGTCCGCGCTCGACGTGACCATTTTCCGGCGCGGCGAAAAGTTCATCGTCAGCGGCCATAACGCCGGGCACGCGGTCCAGATCCTGGAACGCTTCTACGAGGTCGCCAACAAAGTCGTCCCGATCGAGGAAGTGCAACTGGCGCTGGTCGAACAGCGTTCCGGCCTGCATAGCCAGCACAGCCCGGACAGCACCCCGACCGAAGCGCTGCCCGATATCGAAATCAACAGCCCGGTGCTGAAAACCCGCCGCCACGACCTGCGCGGGCGCACCCCGCACCAGATCCAGTACCTGCGCTCGATCCTCGACCACGACATCAGCTTTGGCGTCGGCCCGGCCGGCACCGGCAAGACCTACCTGGCGGTGGCCTGCGCGGTCGATGCGCTCGAACGCGACGCCGTCAAGCGCATCATCCTGACCCGCCCCGCGGTGGAAGCGGGCGAGCGCCTCGGCTTTTTGCCGGGCGACCTGACCCAGAAGATCGATCCCTACCTGCGCCCCCTGTACGACGCGCTGTACGACCTGCTCGGTTTCGACCGCACCCAGAAGATGTTCGAAAAACAGGTGATCGAGATCGCCCCGCTGGCCTACATGCGCGGGCGCACGCTCAATCACGCCTTCGTGATCCTCGACGAAGCGCAGAACACCACGGTCGAACAGATGAAGATGTTCCTGACCCGGATCGGCTTCGGCAGCAAGGCCGTGGTCACCGGCGACGTTACCCAGGTCGACCTGCACAAGACGCAAAAAAGCGGCTTGAGCGACGCCGTGCATGTGCTGAAAGACGTGCGCGGGATCGCCTTTACCCAGTTCTCCAGCGCCGACGTGGTGCGTCACCCGCTGGTGGCGCGCATCGTCGATGCTTACGAGTCCGCCGCCTCGGTCGACGACCTGGTGGCCTTGCCAAAACCTGCCGCAGCTAAAAATGTCCGCAAAAAATAAGCTCTCCCTCTCGGTCCAGTATCCCGACGCCCGCCTGCAAGAATCGATCACACGCCCGAAGGTGCGGCGCTGGGTGCAGGCGGCGCTGTTCGCGCCGGCCGAACTGACCATCCGCTTCGTCGGCGCCGAGGAAGGCCGCATTCTCAATCGCGATTACCGCGCCAAGGATTACGCCACCAACGTGCTGACCTTCGCCTACAACGAAGGCGAAGACATCGCCGAGGACGAGCCAACCCGCGCCGACATCATCCTGTGCACCGACGTGCTTGAAAAAGAAGCGCTCGAACAAAAGAAAACCGTGGAAGAGCACAGCGCGCACCTGATCGTGCACGGCGTGCTGCACGCGCAGGGCTACGACCACGACGACGACGAGGAAGCGGCCGAGATGGAGCAGCTCGAACGCGACATCCTGGCGGCGCTCGGCTACCCCGACCCTTACGCCACCTGATTGTCCACGTGGGCACGCCGTGTCCACGCATCGGCACCGCCATGACTTCCTTCCTGTTCCTGCAACGCTTCGACAACGGCAAGCCGGCGCCGCTTCCTTACGACGATGTCATGGCGCTGCTGCGGCGCCACGGCAAGGCGCGCCGCTGGCCGGTCGATACCGAAGTGAGCTTCGGCCCTGGAAAAATCGCCGCCAGCTGCACCGTCGTTGGCGACGCCGCCTCGGGCGCCGCCTGCATCGCCTTCGAGCGCCCGCGCTACGATGCCGCCCTGCGCGCGCTGGCCTGGGAGTGCATCGAGCGCTTCGGCTGCACCGTGTTCGACGACACGCTCCATAGCGTCGGCGCGGCGCCCGGCGGCCTCGATGCACTGCCCCAGCCGCTACGCGCCGCCTGCGCCGCCGGAGCGCGCCAGGTCGCCAGCATTCAACAACTGTGGTCGCACGACGCCGCGCCGGGTAATGACGCTGCAATGCCGGCGCTGCACTACCGCAATGCCAACGGGGCCGGCCGCAGCGTGCAGCTGTTCGACAGGATCGACAGCGACGCGCACCAGGTCGAGATTGTCCTGGGCATGCGCCCGCAAGCCTGCAACGGTGCCACCCTGCGTGTGCTGCGCAACCTCGAACTGCGGGTCGACGCGGCCCTCAGGGCCAATCCCGGATACCAGTGCGAGTACCGGCATGCCTACCTGGAGGTGGCGCGGCTGCTCAAAAGCTCGCCCGCGCTGGGCGTCCTGAAACACAGCGACAGCATCGACCACGCATCCTGGAGCGAGACGCCGCCATCGGCCGGCTTCGTCATGGACCGCGCGCTGTCGGCCAGCGCCAGCGGCGAGGCGGCGCGCCTGGCCACCCAGGTGCGGGAACGCTACGGCATCGTCCTCGACCTGAGCGCCGAAAGCATCGACGCGCTCGCGCCGCTGCTCGACAAGGTGCATGCCATGGTCCGCCGCGAGCGCGCCGTGCATGCGGCGGACACGCCCTACGTCAGCGAGCTGGCCGCCAGCTGGGCGGCCAGGGCCGGCAGCTACCTCGGCGCCGTCATCGCGCGCTGCATCGGCGGCCAGTGGGGTTATTGCCTGCACGGCGCGCGGCGCGAACCGGCTGTGCGCACGCATCGGGGCGGTCTGTGTTTTCCGCACCTGCTGGTGCTCGACCACATCGTCAACGGCGCCGCCGACAACGTGGCGCAGCGCATGCGCCAGCTCGCGCTGATCCACGCCTCGAGCACCGCGCGCGCCGACGACGTGGCCGCCAACGTGCCCGCCCTGTGCCAGATGCTGCTGGCGCGCCTGCCGCACGCGCGGCTCGATTTCAGCCTGGCCTCGCTGCGCCATGTGGACGGCTACCTGGCCCAGGCCGGCGCCATCGCGGCCCAGGACGAAGCGCGCATGGTCATGGCCTGCGGCGCCTATCTGGGCGAAGTGGTGCGTACCAATGGCGCCGCGCCGGACGCCTGGCAATGGACCAATTACGACGACGCCGCCGCGCTCCACCCCCGCTTCGCGCAGCAGCAGCCGCGCGAAGCGGGCATGCGCGGCTTGCTCGACAGCGCCGCCGGCATGGCGTTTCCGATGGCGCAGGCGGCGCTGGCATTGGCGGGCCAGGGCAAGCTGCGCGCCTACGCACGGCAGCTGATCCACGGCACCAATGCCCCTGTACTCGGCCCGGACGAGATCAACGACTGGCCGTGCGACCCGGTCATGGCCGGCGCGCTCGACGACGTGCGCGCGGCCCTGATCCGCTGGCGCGGCGTCGCCAACAAGGGCGACTTCGAGGTCTTGCGCGGCGCCGATCCGGGCTGGCTGGCCGACGACCCGCTCGGCATCATCCTCGAAGGCCAGCTGGACCTGCTGGCCAAGGGAACCGTTGTGTGGGGCGCGCTGGTGCAAGCGAACAGCATGCTGTTCGAGCCGGGCGTGCACGACTGTCCTGGCGATCTGCTCTACAGCCGCGATCCGCATGTCGATGGCCGCCCCCAAGCCCTCAAACGCATCGCCCGCGCGGTGTCTTCGCACAAAAGCGAGACGGCGGCGGGCGCCTTCAAGATCATCGGCCAAAACCTGGCTGCGGAAACCGTGCGCTCTTTCAATCTGCCCGTACCCGACCTGCTCACCGACCAGGAAGTGCTGATGTCGTCCTTCATGGCGTTCCGCAAACACCTGCCCGAGAGGATCCTCAGCGGCGCCTGGTTTCCCGTGCTGGTCCATCCCGGCGTGCGCGCCGTGATGATCGTGCCGAGCTGGTTCTGGCCGCCGCATCTGCTCGATATGTGGAACAGGGGTCAGCTCTATTAATTCGCCGCGTGTCACTTTAATGCCACAATGCTAACACTTTGATGGACCCGGCACAGGGCTGTGAAGTACCATACGGAAAAATCTAAATCGCATGTACGGCGGCGCTGTTGCGCCGCGCAGCATCTTTTCCTGGACCTTTGTGACCACTTTTCTTTACCTGCAGCGATTCGCCAACGGCGAACCGGCAGCCATGCCTTTCGATGTCCTGATCTCCATCCTCGCGCGCCACGGCAAACCCGGACGCGGTTTGCACGACACTGAAATCACCTTCGAAGCCGGCCGCACCGCCGCAGGCGCCACCGTCATCGGCGCGCGCACCGGCGGCGCGCTGTGCGTCGGCTTCGAGCGTCCGCATTTCGACGCGCCCCTGCGCGCGCTGGTCTGGGAATGCATGCGCCAGCTGGGCTGCGTCGCCTTCGACGACGCCCTGGACATGATCTACACGCCGCTGCATGGCGCACACGGCCTGCCGTCCGCCATGCGGGACGCCTGCGTCAACGGCGTGCGGCGCATCGACAGCGCCCAGCAGCTCTGGCCCGAGCAGCTGGAAACGGCCATGCCGGACCCGCAGCGCCCTGCCCTGCGCTACCCCAGCGTCAACGCCAACGGCCCGTACCTGCAACTGTTCGATCACGGCGAGGCGGCAGCCAAGGAATTGACGATCGAACTGGCGACGCGGCCCGAGGCATGCAACAGCGCCACCCTGCGCGTGCTGCGCAACCTGACCGCGCGCGCCGACGCCGCGGTCGGCGCCAATCCCGGCTACCATCCGTTCTACCGCTTCGCGCACGACGCCAGTTCGCTGCTGTTCATGGAATCGGCGCCACTGGGCACGCTCGCCCACCGCGCCACCATGGTCAGCCCCGGTCCCGGCCTGAGCACGCACCTGCCCGGTTTTGCCAGCGACCGCGGCGTGTATGCCAGCGCCCACGCCGAACAAGCCAAACTGGTCGCGTACGCGCGCGACAAATACCGGATCGCCCTCGACGGCAGCAGCGTCAGCATCACCGCGCTGGCCGGTCTGCTCGACAAGCTGCACGCCTTCTACGTGCACGAACGCGGCAAGCAGCCGGCCAACGCCGCCTTCAGCAGCGCGATCGCCACCAGCTGGGCAATCCGCGCCGGCAGCTACCTCGGTTCCGTGATCGCCAGCCAGATCGGCGGCCAGTGGGGCTACGTCACGCGCGGCCAGCGGCGCCTGACGGTGGTGCGCACGCACCGCGGGCGCGTATGCCATCCGCACCTGCAGGTGCTCGACCACATCATCAACGGCGCCCACGACAGCGTGGCGCGCTGGTATGCGCAACTGGCCGTGAGCGACGCCAGCGCCTGCGCGCGCGCCGACGACCTGGCCTGCCGCATCCCGCGCCTGTGCGCCATGCTGCTCGGACAAGGCGATGTCGCGGACGGCGCCTGCCTGCCGCTCGAAGCACAGCTGCCGCGCGATAAACTCGACTACAGCTTCGCCTCGCTGCGCCCGCTCGAAGCCTGGCTCGGCCTGGTGCGCCAGCGCCATGCGGCCGGCGAGCTTGCGGCGCCGCTGCTGGCGCGTCTGATCGATGCGGCTGGCGCCTATCTCGGTGAAGTCATCCGCAGCAATACGCCGGACGCCAGCCAGTGGCAATGGATGAACTACGACGACATGGTGCGCGCCCATCCCGCCTTTGCGCGCCAGCGTCCGCGCGCACGCGATTTCCTGGTGTTTCTCGACAGCGTCGAATACACCACCTACCCGCTGGCCAGCATCAGCGCCGTGCTGACCGACGCGCGCGCCGAATCGCTGCAAGACTACGCGCGCAAGCTGCTGCCGCACAGCGCCGGCGACGGTGCCAACCCGCTGGCGCCAGCCGATATCGAACAATGGCCGGCCGATCCCAAGATGGACCTGGCGCTCGACAAGGTCCGCAACGCCATCATGAAGTGGCGCCGCGCGGCCACGGCGGCCGACTACGACACGCTATACGCCGGCAATCCGGGCTGGCTTGGCAACGACAGCCTGGCCGAGATCTACCGCCGCCAGCACATGCTTCTGGAACGCGGCATGGTGGTGTGGGCCTCGCTGGTACAGGCCAACAACGCCCTGTTCGCCGAGGGACCGCACGACATGCCGGCGCTGCTGGCCTACAGCCTTGACCGCCATTTCGAAGCGCGCCCGCAAGCCTTGCAGCGCGTCGCGCAGGCGCTGTTTGCGTACAAGGGCAAGGACGTACCGGCGCCGCTGCAGCACATCGCCACCTGCCTGTCGAATGAACTGCAACGGCCGCAAGACCTGGCGCTGCCGGACATGCTCACGCGCCGCCGCGTGATGATTTCGGCCTTCCTGGCGGTGCGCAAGCACATGCCGGCCGACGTGATGCAGGGCGCCTGGTTCCCGGTGCTCACGCATCCAGACACGCTGTGCCTGATGATCGCGCCGCGCCAGTTCTGGCCGCAGGAACTGGTCACAGCGTGGAAGTCGGGCGCGATGGTATGAATGACGGCGAGTGAGGCAAGGTAGTATTTGCCGCACTCGCGCGCGGCTTCCAGGCCTACATGAAAAGCTAACTCCACTCACCCGCTTTTGTACGTCACCGCACTGTAGCAATTGGCACGACAGGTTCTACTTGGTCTTCTCAAAAAGAGGAAAACCAAGACAGGAGGAACCTGCCAATGACAGCAGCAACAACGCAAGCACCCCACGCTACGGCATCCGCATGGCTCGCCACCGCGAGCCTTCCCCGCTACTCCCCCTTGACGAATCCGGAACGCGCCGACGTGTGCGTGATCGGCGCCGGCATTGCCGGCCTGACCACTGCCTACATGCTCCTGCGCGAAGGCAAACCGGTGGTGGTGCTCGACGCTGTCGGCGTGGGCGCCGGCGAAACCGGGCGCAGCACCGCGCATCTTTTCCCGCCCGACGAGCGCTTCTTCGAGATCGAACGCAGCTTCGGCAGCGACAAGGCCGCGCTGGTGGCCGATTCCTACCGCAAGGCCACCGACTGCATCGAGGCTATCGTCCGCACCGAGCATGTCGACTGCGAATTCGAGCGCGTCGACGGCTACCTGTTCACGCCCGATGGAGCCTGGAACGATATTCTCGAACGCGAGTACGCCATCACCACGCGCCTGGGTTTGAACGTGCGCCGTTTCGAGCGTGTGCCTGGCCTGCACTTCGATACCGGCCCATGCCTGCGCTTTGCGCGCCAGGGCCAGTTCCATCCGCTCAACTATCTCGACGGGCTGGCGCGCGCCATCGAACGCTTGGGTGGCCGCATCTACGACCGCACGCGCGCGCTTAGCCTGCGCGCCGACCAGGCGCGCCAGCACGTCACCACCGAGCATGGACAGGTCGATGCGGCGGCCGTGGTGGTGGCGACCAATACCCCGTTCAACGAACCTGTCCTCATGCATGCCAGGCAGGCCGCCTACCGCACCTACGTGGTGGCGCTGCGGGTGCCCAAGGACGCCCTGCCGCGCGTGCTACTGTGGGACACGGGCGAGCCGTATTACTACGTGCGCCTGGCTGCGGCCGGCAGCGGCGCCGACCATGAACTGCTGATCGTCGGCGGCCAGGATCACAAGAGCGGGCAGGATGCGCATCCGCAGCAGCGCTACGATGCGATCGAGGCGTGGACGCGCCAGCGCTTCCCGATCGCCGGCGAGGTGGCGTACCGCTGGTCGGGCGACGTGATGGAGCCATCCGACGGCATCGCCTTTTTGGGCCGCAAGCGCTCCGGCCAGGAGAATGTGTATGTGCTCACGGGCGACTCCGGCAACGGCATGACGCACTGCACGGCGGGAGCGATCCTGGTGACGGACCTGATCGTCGGACGCAGCAATGTGTGGGCCGAGCTGTATTCGCCGTCGCGCACGGTGCTGCATGGGCTGGGCGATTTTATTACCGAGCAGGCCAACACCTTGACCCAGCACACCGACTGGCTGCGCGGCGGCGATGTGGAAAGCGCTGACCAGATTGCCATCGGCGAAGGCGCCCTGCTGCGCGACGGCGGACGTCTGCTGGCTGTGTACCGTGGCGACGATGGCGGGCTGCAAGCGGTATCGGCGGCCTGCACGCACCTGGGATGCGCAGTGCACTGGAACGCGGGCGAGAAGTCGTGGGACTGTCCTTGCCATGGCTCGCACTTCGCGCCGGATGGGGAGGTGCTGCATGGGCCGGCCAGGCGCGCGCTGACGGCTGCCACGCTGGAAGGAGTAACGGGTGCCGGGACGCATCCGGTAGCGGGGCAAGAGCGCAGGACTGAATAACTGTTAACGTCGCCCCCGCGCGTCCCCGTCGCCCCCGCCTTCGCGGGGGCGACGGGGGGGGGCGGGGGTTAGACGGGCAACATCGAACCACCCATGCATACCCCCATTCCGCTTAAAAAACAGGCAATTGCGCTTTTGGTGTATCCTACGCCTATCGCAACAACGGCTCACGCCAACTATGCCAGAGCACCCTTATGACGTCCGAACGGACGCCAAGACCCACCGGTCACTGTTTGAACGCCTGACCGCACTGATCTCTCCCGAGCCCGAAAACCGCGCCGAGCTGCTAGAAGTCCTGCACGACGCCCATGAACGCAACCTGATCGACGCCGATGCGCTGTCCATGATCGAAGGGGTGTTCCAGGTCTCGGACCTGTCCGCGCGCGACATCATGGTTCCGCGCTCGCAGATGGACGTCATCGACATCAGCAAGCCGATCGAGGAATGGATGCCGCAGGTGCTGGAAACAGCCCACTCGCGCTTCCCTGCCATCGAAGGCGAACGCGACAAGGTCATCGGCATCCTGCTGGCCAAGGACTTGCTGCGCTATTACGCCGAAGAAACTTTTGACGTACGCGACATGCTGCGTCCCGCCATCTTCATTCCCGAATCGAAACGCCTGAATGTGCTGCTGCGCGATTTCCGCGCCAATCACAATCACATGGCCATCGTGGTCGACGAATACAGCGGCGTTGCCGGCCTGATCACGATCGAAGACGTGCTTGAACAGATTGTCGGCGACATCGAAGACGAATACGATTTCGATGAAGAAGAAGACAACATTCTGTCGATTAAGGAAGGCCTGCTCGGCCCGCGCTGGCGCATCAAGGCGCTGACCGAGATCAGCCAGTTCAACGAAGAACTCGGCACCAGCTTGCCGGAAGACGACGTCGATACCATCGGCGGCCTCGTTGCCAGCCATCTCGGCCGCATGCCGCACAAGGGCGACGTGTTCGATATCGCCAACCTGCGCTTCGAGGTGCTGCGCGCCGACGCGCGCCAGGTTCACGTCTTGCTGGTGGAAAAACTGCCGCTGCCCGAAGACGAACACGATTGATGTTGCGCCGCTCGACCGTTCCGCTCGATCCGGCGCTGCGCGCCCCCCGCACCACGCTGCTGCCCATGCTGTTCGCCGCCCTCGCAGGCGCGACCAGCGTGCTGGCGTTCGCGCCCATCGGCTGGTGGCCGCTGCAAATCCTCGCGCTCGCCTTCCTGTTCTACCAGGTCGGCATGGACACCAATGTCCGCCGCAGCAGCCTGATCGGCTGGGCCTTCGGCTTCGGCTGGTCGGTTGCCGGCATGCACTGGCTATACATCACCATGAATCGCTTCGGCAATATTCCGGGACCGATGGCGGTGGCGGCCGTGTGCCTGCTGGGCCTGTACATGGGCTTGTTCGGTGCCTTCGCCAGCGGCTTGTCCACCTGGCTGCGCAAGCGCTGGTCGCTGCCGGTCACCAGTTTCCTGCTGCTGGTGCTGCCGGTGGCCTGGGGCTGGTCGGACTGGATGCGCGGCTGGGTCATGACCGGCTTCCCCTGGGTTGCCACCGGTTACGCCCATAACGCCAGCCCGCTGGGCGGCTACGCGCCGCTGGTCGGCGTGTACGGCATCGGGGCCATCGCCGCCCTGTGCGCCAGTTGCATCGTCATGCTGACCCAGCGCGCGCGCTGGCCCGGCATGGGCTTGCTCGGCGCCATCCTCGCGGCCGGCTACGGCCTGACTTTCGTCGCCTGGACCGCCCCCCAGGGCAATCCCATCAGCGTGCGCCTGATGCAGGGCAATGTGGAACAGATGAAGAAGTTTGATCCGGATCATGTCATGCGCGCGGTGGAGATGTATCGCGGCATGATCACGGCCCAGCCAGCCGACCTGATCGCCCTGCCGGAAACGGCCGTCGCCACCCTGCCTCAGTATCTGCCACCCGATTATTTGCCGTCGATCAAAAAATTTGCCGCCGACACGGGCAGTCACGTGCTGTTCGGCATCCCCTTGTCCGACGGTCCCGGCAGCTATGCCAACAGCGCGGTCGGTGTCAGCCCGTCCGGCCAGTCTTACCGCTACGACAAGCACCACCTGGTGCCGTTCGGCGAGTTCGTGCCGGCCGGCTTCCGCTGGTTCGTCGACATGATGCGCATTCCGCTGGGCGACATGAGCCGTGGCGCGCAAGTCCAGGGCGCTTTCGCCGTCAAGGACCAGCTGGTGTTGCCGAACGTCTGCTATGAAGACGTCTTCGGCGAAGAAATTGCCCTGCAACTGCGCACCATGCCGCGTCCGGCCACGATGCTTCTTAATATGTCGAACCTGGCCTGGTTCGGGGAATCGGTGGCGATTCCCCAGCATGTGCAAATGTCGCAGATGCGTTCGCTGGAAACCAGGCGCCCGATGCTGCGCGCCACCAACACCGGCGCGACCGTCGTGATCGATGGCCGTGGCAAGATCGTCAACACCTTGCCGATGTACACGCACGGCACCCTGGCTGCCCAGGTACAAGGGATGGGCGGCATGACGCCATTCATCCGCATGGGCAATTATCTGTTCCTCGCACTGGCGGCGCTGGCATTGGCTTTTGCCTGGTTCTCGGGCCGCATGTACGCAAAAACGCAGCAAACATGACATTGTCGTCACTTGCCCCCCAGCGTCCCGCTAAAACCCGCTAAAATTGGTCGCTTTAGCAAACTCATTCGTTCGCGCCGTCAGCCGCGCGACAGCCACCAAGATGCTCACATTTCAACAAATTATCCTGACCTTGCAAACCTACTGGGACAAGCAGGGCTGCGCCTTGCTCCAGCCATACGATATGGAAGTCGGCGCGGGCACCTTTCACACGGGTACATTCCTGCGCGCAATCGGACCGGAACCCTGGCGTGCCGCCTACGTGCAGCCGTCGCGCCGCCCGAAAGATGGCCGCTATGGCGAAAACCCGAACCGCATGCAGCACTACTATCAGTATCAGGTGGTCCTCAAGCCGGCGCCGGAAAACATCCTCGACCTGTACCTCGGCTCGCTCAAGGCGCTCGGCCTCGACCTGCAAAAGAACGATGTGCGCTTCGTCGAAGATGACTGGGAAAGCCCGACACTGGGTGCCTGGGGCCTGGGCTGGGAAGTGTGGCTGAACGGCATGGAAGTGACACAGTTCACCTATTTCCAGCAAGTGGGCGGCCTCGATTGCAAGCCGGTGCTCGGCGAAATTACCTATGGTATCGAACGGCTGGCCATGTACCTGCAGGGCGTCGAGAATGTGTACGACCTGGTCTGGACCGAGTGGGAAGAAAACGGTACCAGGAAGTCGCTCAGCTACGGCGACGTGTTCCATCAGAACGAAGTCGAGCAATCGACCTATAACTTCGAACACGCCAACACCGACCTGCTGTTTACCCAATTCGCCAATCACGAATCGGAAGCCAAGCGCCTGATCGAACTCGAACTGACCCTGCCGGCCTATGAGCAGATCATGAAGGCTTCGCACAGCTTCAACATGCTCGACGCGCGTGGCGCCATTTCGGTCACCGAACGCGCCGCCTACATCGGGCGCGTGCGCACGCTGTCACGCCTGGTCGCACAAGCCTATTACGACTCGCGCGAAAAGCTGGGATTCCCGATGGCTCCCAAAGCGCCGCTCGCCGCCTGAAAGATAAAACTAGAATGATGAACAACACCTTACTGGTCGAACTGCTGACCGAAGAACTGCCCCCGAAAGCGCTGGTCAAACTGGGCGCCGCTTTTGCCACCGGCATTACCAACGGCCTCAAATCGCGCGACTTCCTGGGCGACGACAGCGTGGCTACCGCCTACGCCTCGCCGCGCCGCCTGGCCGTCTCGATCACCGGCGTGCGCGCCATGTCGCCCGATAAATCGGTGCGCGAAAAAGTCTTGCCGGTCAGCGTCGCATTGGATGCCGACGGCAAGGGCACCGCGCCGCTGGCGAAAAAACTCGCAGCCCTCGGCGTGCCCGACCTCGATATCGCTACGCTCGAACGCGCCGTGGACGGCAAGGCTGAAAGCCTGTTCTACACCCGCAGCGTGGCTGGCAGCGCGCTGCACACCGGCCTGCAAGCCGCGCTGGAAGAATCCGCCGCCAAGCTGCCGATCCCAAAATTGATGAGCTACCAGCGTCCGGACGGCACCACCGTGCAGTTCGTGCGCCCGGCCCACAAGCTGGTCGCCCTGCATGGCGAGGCCGTCGTGCCTTTGGCCCTGCTCGGCCTTTCGTCCGGCAAGCAGACGCTCGGCCACCGCTTCCTGACCGATGGCGCGCCCCTGACGATCGCGCATGCCGACCAGTACGCGGCCACGCTCGAAGCGCAGGGCAAAGTCATCGCCAACATCGAAGCGCGCAAGGAAAAGATCCGCAGCGCGCTGCTGCAAAAGGCCGGCGCCGACCAGGTGCTGATGCCCGAGTCGCTGCTGGACGAAGTGTCGGCGCTGGTCGAATGGCCGGTGGTGTACGAATGCCACTTCGAGGAAGAATTCCTGGCCGTGCCGCAGGAATGCCTGATCCTCACCATGCAAACCAACCAGAAGTACTTTGCGCTGACCGATGCCGACGGCAAGCTGCGTTCGCGCTTCCTGATCGTGTCCAACATCGAGACCGACGATCCGCAGCACATCATCGGCGGCAACGAGCGCGTGGTGCGTCCGCGCCTGTCCGACGCCAAGTTCTTCTTCGAGCAGGATAAAAAGAAGACCCTGGAATCGCGCCTGCCGCTGCTGGCCAATGTGGTCTACCACAACAAGCTGGGCACCCAGGCCGCGCGCTCGCAGCGCGTGGTGGCCATTGCCACCGCCATCGCCCACACCATGGGCTACAACGAACAACTGGCCGCGCGCGGCGCGCAACTGTCCAAGGCCGACCTGCTGACCGACATGGTGGGCGAGTTCCCCGAGCTGCAAGGCATCATGGGCACCTATTACGCGCGTCACGACGGCGAGCCGGAAGAAGTGGCGCTGACCGCGACCGAACACTATCAGCCGCGCTTTGCCGGCGACACCCTGCCATCGACCGAGACCGGCACCGCCGTGGCGCTGGCCGACAAGCTCGAAACGCTGGTCGGCATCTGGGGCATCGGCCTGCAGCCAACCGGCGAAAAAGATCCGTTCGCACTGCGCCGCCATGCGCTGGGCGTACTGCGCATGCTGGTCGAAAAGCGCATGGACGTGTCGATCATCGAGCTGCTCGGTTTTGCCAATGCGCGCTTCGACGGCATCGCCGGCTTTACCGATCCGGTGCTCGACGTGCGCGCCTTCATGTTCGACCGCCTGCGCGGCGTGCTGCGCGAGCGTGGCTTTAGCGCCAACGAAGTCGAAGCCGTGCTCACCTCGCACGTGGACCGCCTGCACGACATCGTCGAGCGCCTGGAAGCGGTGCAAGCCTTTGCCGCCCTGCCGGAAAGCGTCACCCTGGCCGAAGCGAACAAGCGCATTACCAACATCCTCAAGAAAAATGGCGCCGTCACCGGCGCACCAATCGAGGCGCTGCTCAAGGAAGACGCCGAACGCACCCTGTTCGCGGCCGTTACGCGCGTGCGTCCGGAAATCGATGCGGCCTTCGCGGCGCGCGACTTCGCCGGCACCCTGAAAACGCTGGCCCAGCTGCGCGACGACGTCGCCAGGTTTTTTGATGACGTGATGGTGATGGACGAGGATCTGGCGCTGCGCAACAACCGCCTGGCCCTGCTGTCGGTCCTGCACGGCATGATGAACCGCGTCGCCGACATTTCCAAGCTGGCGGCCTAGGAGACACCGGCATGAAGATGATCATCCTCGACCGAGACGGCGTCATCAACCACGATTCGCCGGCCTTCATCAAGTCGCCGGCGGAGTGGATTCCGATCCCCGGCTCGCTCGAAGCGATCGCCCGCCTGAACCAGGCGGGTTATCGGGTGGTCATCGCCTCGAACCAGTCGGGCATTGCGCGCGAACTGTTCGACATGGCGATCCTCAACGCGATTCACCAGAAGATGCACGCCAGCGCGCAGCAGGTTGGCGCCGACATCGACGCCATCTTCTTTTGCCCGCACGCGGCCATCGACAACTGCGATTGCCGCAAACCGAAAGCCGGCATGTTCGATGAAATCGCCAAGCGCTTCAAAGTCAGCCTGAAAGGCGTGCCGACCGTGGGCGACTCGCTGCGCGACCTGCAGGCGGGCTTCATCAGCGGCTGCACGCCCTATCTGGTCCTGACCGGCAAGGGCGAAAAGACGCGCCAGACCGGCGGCCTGCCGCCCGGCACCCAGGTCTTCCCCGACCTGGCGACGATGGTCAGCGCGCTGCTCAAGGTCAATGCCGCGGCCGCGCACATCCCCATCTGATTGCCGTATCCGACTCCCCATCGACTCACGCATCCCCGGAGACTTCTTTGCGTCATACCATCCTGTTCCTGCGTTCCATGCTGTTTACCGTGGTCATGGCGATTGCCACCATCGTGTGGGCCTGCGTATGCTTCCTGGCCGCGCCGCTGCCGTACAACAAACGCTTCTGGGTCACCTCGCGCTGGAACGTCTTCGTGATCTGGTGCGCCAAGGTCATTTGCGGCATCCATTATGAATTCAAGGGTTACCAGAACCTGCCCGACGAACCGGCCATCGTGCTGTCGAAACACCAGTCGGCGTGGGAGACGATTTTCCTGCTGCCGAACCTGACGCGCCCCCTGGTGTACGTCTTCAAGAAGGAGATCTTGTATATCCCCTTCTTCGGCTGGGGCATGGCGCTGCTGCGCATGATCCCGATCGACCGCAAGCAGGGCAAGCACGCCTTCAAGCACGTGGTCGCGCATGGCAAACGCCGCCTGGCCGACGGCCAATGGATTATCATGTTCCCTGAAGGGACCCGCATCCCGGTCGGACAAAAAGGTAAATACAAAAGTGGCGGAACGCGCCTGGCGATTGAAACCAATGCGGTGGTGGTGCCGATCGCGCATAATTCAGGTGAATGCTGGCCCAAGAACTCTTTTCTGAAACGCCCTGGTGTGATCACGGTATCGATCGGCAAACCGATTTCACCGGACGGGCACACCCCTGACAGCTTGATGCAAGAGGTAGAAAATTGGATAGAATCCGAAATGCGCGTCATTTCGCCCCACGTCTACAGCGCTGGCTGAGCGGGGTCGGCGCCCTGATCCAGGCAGCGGCGCCGCAGCAGACCGAGTCCTCTCCCAAGAGCAACGGCGACCAGCTCGAATTATTCGCCCAGGATTTTTTTGCGGCGCTGGAACCGGCCGCAAAGCAGTCGATCGCGCCGCAGCCGCTGTTCAAGGCGCCGCCGGCGCCGCCCAAAGTCGTTTTCCCCACGCCGGTGCGCGCACCGGACGCGCCGCCGCTGCGGCGCATCCAGCTCGGCCCCCACAGCCTCGAATTTGAATTGCGCCGCTCCAGCCGGCGCTCGATCGGTTTCATGATCGACGACCATGGCCTGCGCGTCACCGCGCCCAGGCGCATCACCCTGGCCGACATCGACAACGCCATCCGCGCCAAGCAGCGCTGGATCATCACCAAGCTGCGCGAACGCGGCGAGCGGCGCGCACTGCGCCAGGAACGCGCGCCGGTGGTGTGGGTCGACGGCGCCCAGCTGCCCTACCTGGGCGCGAACATCACGCTGCGCCTGATCGAGGCGCCGCGCAGCCGCTGCGAGTTCGATGCGGATGCGCGCGTGCTGACGGTGGGCGTGGTGGCCGGGCTGGCCGAATGGCAGTTGCAGGAACGGGTGAAGATCTGGTTCCAGGCCGAGGCCAAGCGCCTGTTCGCCGAACGGCTCGACCTGTATGGGGGAAAACTGGGCGTGCGCCACGCCTCGCTGGCGCTGTCGTCGGCCGGCACGCGCTGGGGTTCGTGCACCGTCGATGGCCACATCCGCCTGAACTGGCGCCTGATCCACTACGCGCTGCCGCTGGTCGACTACGTGGTGGCGCACGAACTGGCGCACCTGATCGAAATGAACCACAGTGCGCGCTTCTGGGCCAGGGTGGAGTCGGTGTATCCCGATTATGACGGCGCCAGGACGGCGCTCAAGCAGCGCTCGCAGGAAATGCCGGTGGTATTTTGCGCCTGAGGCGCAGCGCGCTCTCAGAGCCGCGTGGCGGCCCGCAGCGACTCGCTGAAGCGGACCATGCTCTCGCCCTGCGCGGCGTTCAGGCAGCGGAACGGTACCGGCAGGGTGCCGCGCTTGAGAACCATCATGAAGCCGCGCGAATAGCGCCGGATCGAATA
Source organism: Massilia frigida (assembly GCF_011682175.1). Lineage (GTDB taxonomy): Bacteria > Pseudomonadota > Gammaproteobacteria > Burkholderiales > Burkholderiaceae_D > Telluria_A > Telluria_A frigida. The sequence continues at coordinate 124,414 of NZ_WHJG01000010.1, read as the reverse complement.
CACATCGCCCCACGGTACCAGGGTCACGCCACTGCGGCTGGCGCGCACGATGCCATGCGTGTCGATCGTGAATTCATAGGTATTCCGGGAACGCCCCTGCGTGACGAAATGCAAGGCCGCGGACCAGGTACTCTTGGTTTGCATCCAATACGTAGCAAGAGTACCAATGCGGCGGCGGCGGATGATATATCCGGCATGCTGCCACATGAAACTGACATATTCCGGCAGCGCATAGCGCACCGAAAACTGCACCGTCTCAGGTGCGGCCGCCGGCACCAGGCCCGGTCCGAGCACCGGCAGCGGCAGCGGCAGCGGCATCATCGGCGCGTCAATGGTGACGCGGTTTGCTGAATCGAGCCGTTCGCGTTGAACCAGCACAGCGACGGGTTTGCGGCTGCCCACCGGCTTTGGATGAATGAACCACATGCGTTTCCCCAGTTTTATTTGTTGTGGTCACATGTTACCAAAGCCTAATAAATCAATCGTCGCAATAAACCAACTGTGCGCGCGGTCGCGCCACGGTGCCGTTGCGCGTACGCGGCGGCCTGCGCACCCATGGCGGCACGCGCGGCGGGGTCGGCGAGCAGGCGCGCCGCTTCGCTGAGCAGCACGGTGGCATCGGGCACGCGAATCGCGCCGCCGGCGGCGATGGCGTCTTCTGTGGCCAGCGCAAAATTGAAGGTGTGCGGGCCGACCAGCACCGGTTTGCCCAGGGCGCACGGCTCGATCAGGTTTTGCCCGCCCAGCGGCAGCAGGCTGCCGCCCACGAAGGCCACGTCGCATGCGGCGTAGTAGGCGAACATTTCGCCCATCGAGTCGCCCAGCAGTACCTGCGCGTCGAGGTCCTCCTGCCCGATGGCCGAGCGGCGCCGCAGCGAAAAGCCGCGTTCCCTGACCAGCGCCGCCACGTCATCGAAACGCTGCGGGTGGCGCGGCACGATCATCAGGAGCGGCGCCGGGCCGGCCGCCAGCGTCATTTTCCTGAACGCGTCGAGGATCAGGGCTTCCTCGCCGTCGCGCGTGCTGGCGCACAGCAGCGCCGGGCGCGCGCCGATGTTCGCGCGCAGCCAGGCGCCCGTCTCCAGGGCCGCATCGGGCACCACCACGTCGAACTTGATGCTGCCGGTGACTTCCACGTTCGGGGCGCCGAAAGAGCGCAGGCGCGCCGCGTCAGCCTCGGTCTGGGCCGCCACCAGGGCGATGCCACGGCCGGCATCGGTCATCAGCTTGCCGAAGCGCTGGCCGCGCCGCAGCGAGCGTTCCGACAGGCGCGCATTGACCAGCGCGACCGGAATGCGCTCGCCGCAGGCGGCGATCAGGTTGGGCCAGACTTCGGTCTCCATCAGGATGCAGATGCGCGGCGTGAACTGGCGGATGAAGCGGTTCACCATGCCCACCGTGTCGTACGGCAGATAGGCCTGGACCAGGCGCTCGCCATGCTTGGAAAACAGCGCCTTGCCGGTGGCGCGCCCGGTGGGGGTCATATGGGTCAGTACGATACGGCTGTCGGGATACGCCTCGGCCAGCGCGTCGATCAGCGGTTCGGCGGCGCGCGTTTCGCCGACCGACACCGCATGCACCCAGATCGTGTGCCAGCCGGCCACGCGGCCGCCGTAGAAGCCGAGCCGCTCGCGCCAGTGCTGGCGGTAGCCCGGTTCCTTGAAGCCGCGCCACCACAGGCGCCCCAGCACCAGCGGCAAGGCCAGGTACCACATGACGCTGTAGAAGGTGCGCATCAGGCCGCGCCCCGCAGCTGCTTCACGGCGGCCAGTACCTCGGCCACTGCGGGCGGTGCGCCCTGGTCGCCCAGGTTGATGATATGCGGCGACCAGTTGCCTTCGGTTTTCCACTTGGGCGAGTCGCAATAAATCTCGATCACGGGGCGCATGAAGGCGGCGGCGATGTGGGTCAGGCCGGTGTCCACGCCGATCGCCAGCGCCGCGTTGCGCGCCAGGCTGACCGCTTCATCCATCGACAGCTTGGGCAGCACGGTGGCATTCGGCAGGCTGGCCGCCAAGGTCTCGGCTTCGGCTTTCTCGACGGGCGAACCCCAGGCCAGCAGCACCGGCATGGGCGCGAGCGCACGTCCGGTGGCGATCCAGTTCTCGGGCGCCCATTTCTTGGCGTTGCGCGCGGTCCCGTGGAAGAACACCGCGTAATCCCCGGCCGGCATCCATGCCGGGCGCTTGGCGTGTTCCGGTCCCGGCAAGCCGAAGTCGGGCTGGGTGTCGAGCGCGTAGCCGAGCGCCGCGCCTGCCACCAGGCGTCCGCGCGCCACCGCGTGCGTGCGCGGATCGGTGGGAATGCTGTGCGTGTGGAAGATGCGCGAAATGCCTTCGTAGCCGGAGCCTTCGCTGCCGTTGGCCAGGCCGACCTTGCGCCCGCCCTTGATCACGCGCGCGGCGCCCATGATGATGCCGGTCTTGAGCAAGCCCTGGGTATCGAACACGTAGTCGTACTGTTCTTCGCGCACGGCCTTGAAGAAGCCGCGGATCTCGGCGCGCGTTTCCTTCTTGCCGAGGCTCTTGCGCCAGCGCCGCAAGGCGAACGGGATGATGCGGCGCACGTGCGGGTTCAGGCGCACCAGGCTGACATAGCCCTCCTCCACCACCCAGTCGATATTGGCGTCGGGATGGTGGCGCAGGATATCGGCCACCATCGGCAGGTTGTGCAGCACGTCGCCCAGGGACGACACGCGCACCAGCAGGATGTTCAGGCGCGCCAAGCGGGGCTCGCGCTCAGAACGGCAGTTCGGCGTCGGGCCGCACGGCCACGATCACGCGCCGGAATTCGCTCTGGATGCGGCGCAGCGCTTCCGGCGTTTCCGCTTCAAAGCGCATCACCACCACCGGCGTGGTGTTGGACGAACGCGCCAGGCCAAAGCCATCCGGATATTCAACGCGCAAGCCGTCGATGTCGATGATGCGCTCGGAGCCGGGGAAAGTCGCTTCATTGCGCAGGCGCTCGATCAGGGCCACGTTCTCGCCTTCGGCCAGGTGCAGGTGCAGTTCGGGCGTGCTGTCGGACTGCGGCAGCGCGTTCATCATGGCCGACGGATCGCTCTCCCTGGTGAGCAGTTCCAACAGGCGCGCGCCGGAATACAGGCCGTCGTCAAAACCATACCAGCGGTCCTTGAAGAAGATATGGCCGCTCATTTCGCCGCCCAGCGGGGCGCCGGTTTCGCGCAGCTTGGCCTTGACCAGCGAGTGGCCGGTCTTCCACATCAGGGGACGGCCGCCATGCTTGCTGATCCACGGCGCCAGGTGGCGCGTGCATTTGACGTCGTACAAAATCTCGGCGCCCGGATTGCGCGACAGGACATCGGCCGCGAACAGCATCATCTGGCGGTCCGGATAGATGATCTGACCATCCTTGGTGACCACGCCCAGGCGGTCGCCGTCGCCGTCGAAGGCGATACCGATTTCGGCATCGGTCTCTTGCAGGCAGCGGATCAGGTCTTGCAGGTTTTCCGGATGGGCCGGATCGGGATGGTGGTTCGGGAAGGTGCCGTCCACTTCGCAGAACAGTTCGATCACTTCGCAGCCCATGCCGCGATACAGGTCGCCGGCAAAGGCGCCGGCCACGCCATTGCCGCAGTCGACCGCGATTTTCATCGGGCGCGCCAGCTTGACGTCGCCGATGATGCGCTCCAGGTAAGCGGCGCGGATATCGTGGGTGCTGTAGGCGCCCGGCGTTGGAGCGGCGCTGCCGTCATGGGCGGCGATGCTGTCGGTTATGCTGTGAAACAGCGCCTGGATGGTTTCGCCGTGAATCGCTTCGCCGGCCAGCACCATCTTGAAACCGTTGTAGTTGGGCGGATTGTGGCTGCCCGTGACCATGATGCCCGAGGCCGCGCCCAGCACATTGGTGCCGAAATAGACCATCGGGGTTGCCACCACGCCCAGGTCGATCACATCGACGCCGGCCGCTTGCAAGCCTTGCGCCAGCGCTGCCGTCAGTTCCGGGCCGGACAGGCGGCCATCGCGGCCGATCACGACGGTGCGCTCGCCCTTGGCCAGCGCGGCCGTGCCGAACGCCTGGCCGATCTGGCGCGCGATGCCGGCGTCGAGCGTGCTGCCGATGACCCCGCGAATGTCGTAGGCTTTGAAGATCGTCTTGGAAAGTGGAAGCATGGGATAGAAACCTTAGGAGAGTCGCGGCGCGGCAGGATGCTGGCGTGCGCCATGCAGGAACAGGCGGTACCGGGCTTGCAAACAGTGCGTCGAGATGAATGTGGGGGAAAGCGGTTAAAAGAACGTGGTTGATATTGTAGCGGCAAGCGGGGCTGTTGGGAATTGCCGGCCCGCAGATCTTGCCGCTACATGGAAAACGACTAGACGCGCAGCTTGTCGATGTCTTTGCCGCCTTCGACCCATTCCTTGACCCATTTCGGCTGGCGGCCACGGCCGGTCCATTGTTGGGCTGCATTGTCCGGATGACGATAACGCACGGCCACGCTGCCGGTCTTGGCGCGGATGCCGGTGCCAATCAGGTCCTTTAGTGGCACACCAACGCTCTGTGCAATTGCCAGGATCTGTTCGCGCGCCTTGGCGACTTCCTGGTGCTCGCGCTTCTTCATTTCTTGCTTGATTTGATCCTGCAGGTTGCGCAGGTCACCAACGGACATATTTGACAGATCCATCATCGTTCCTTCAAAGTGGGGTTGAAACAAATTAAGTGAAATCTCACCAATTGTCGCAATATACTACATCCGTGTATTAATGCTAGCCCTTCTTGCGAAGAATCAGCCAGCGGGGTGACTTAAATCGAACAATACGCGCATACAGCCACACATAACTGACGACGAACAATAAACAGAAAAAAATCAATACGCCTGTGTCTTTCCAGAACACCGTGGCCGGGATTACCGCCATCAGCGAAAACATCCACAGGTAGGGCGATGTTAGCGAATTGCGGCGCATCAGGGCGCGCGCTTCTTTGCGTCCGACCGCCCATTGCACGATGCGCCGGAAAATCAGGCTGTGCAGGTGAATTCCATCGGGCATCGCGGGGGATTTGCCGCGCAAGAACATGCGGCGATAGGCGGAGAAAATCGTTTCAAACGCCGGATATATCAGCAGCAAAGCCGCATACCAGGTCGACACGTCGGGGTTGCGCATTACCAGCAGCAGCGCCAGCTCGCCCAGCATGAAGCCGATAAAATACGCGCCGCCGTCGCCCAGGAATATCAGGCCGACCGGGTAATTCCAGATCAGGAAGCCGGCCGTGGCGCCCGCCACCATCAGCGCCGCCACCAGCACGAACACATCGCCCACCTGCCACGCCACATAACCGAGCGAGATCAGCATACAAATGGTTACCACGCTGGCCAGGCCATTAAAGCCGTCGATGATATTAATCGCATTGGCGATCCCGGCCACCGCCAGCACGGTCAGCGGCACCGCCACCCAGATATACATGATGCGCCACGAACTGAAGGGAAAGTCAATGCGGTCGAGTTTGGCGTCGAGCAAGAAATAACCGAGCAAGGCGGCCGCCATCGTCAATACCAGGCGGCGCAGCGCGCTGACATTGCCGGTATAGTCTTCCACGATGCCGCCGACAAATGCCACGCCCGCGCACAGCATCAGCGACATCAGCCAGCCCGCCATGGCCGGCACGCGCCAGATCGAAATGAGCGCACTGATGACGACCGCCATGAAAATCGGCAGCCCGCCAATGCGCGCCACGGTATGCGAGTGGACTTTTTGCACGCCGAAAAAATCGGCATCGAGCGCGGGACCATGCAGCCTGGCCTGCTTGATCACAAGCAGGGTCAGCAAGGCGGAAGCGACGAAACTCACGAGAAATGAAAACATTATTATTTATATATGCAAAAACGCGGGCAGGCTCGTGCCCTACCCGGCGGACCAACGCATGCGGTGAGTGTTGCCGTCGCCATGATCTGGTGTGAAGGTAATCCGTGATTGTACCGGATTACCCGCCCCTTAATTACGCCTGGATGGGGGCTGGCGGCCGACGATGCGCAGGTTTTATGCAAAAAAGAGCGCTATCGGCGCCTGTTGCGGCACTTTTGCTCACTCCGGGCCGACGGCGCCGCTCGCGCTTGCCCCGGCCAGGCAGTCGGCCAGGGCCGCGCGCCAGTGCGGCAGGGGGCCGCACAAGGCCATCAACCTGGCGCAATTCAAGCGCGAATTGGCGGGCCGGGGCGCGCTGGCGCCATACTCGGCGGCGCTGATCGGGATCACCTCGCAGGCCGTTCCGGTCGCGGCGAAAATCGCCTCGGCAAAGCCGGCCCAGCTGGTCTGGCCCTGGCTGCCGAGGTGGTACAGGCCGCCGTGGCGCTGCCACCAGGGCGCGCCACCCGCCAGCGCCAGTCCCAGCAGTTGCGCGCTGGTGTCGGCCACCGTGCGGCTCCAGGTGGGCGCGCCGTGCTGGTCGGCGACGATGCGCAACTGCGGTCGTTCGCGCGCCAGGCGCAGCATGGTCAGCAGAAAATTATTGCCGTGCATGCCATATAGCCAGCTGGTGCGCAAAATCAGGTGCGGAATGCCGGCGGCGGCAATCGCCTGCTCGCCGGCAAGCTTGCTCTGGCCATAGACATTCAGCGGCGCCGGCGTATCGGTCTCGACGTAAGGGGCCGCGCTGCTGCCGTCGAACACATAATCGGTGGAATAATGCAGCAGCGCTGCCCCCAGCGCGCGGGCTTCCTGCGCCATCAGGGCGGGCGCGTCGGCGTTGATGCGCATCGCCAGCGCGCCCTCGCCTTCGGCCCGGTCCACGGCCGTGTAGGCGGCCGCATTGACGATCAGATTGGGCCGCGCGGCGCGCAGCACGGCGCGCAGCTGGTCGAGGTCGGCCAGGTCGCACTGCGCGTGCCCGGGCGCGACCAGTTCGCCCAGCGGGCGCAGGCTGCGCGCCAGTTCATGCCCGACCTGCCCGCTAGCACCGGTGAGTAAAATCTTCACGGAAACACGTCGGACTGGGACAGCGGCGCACCCTTGCTATCCTTGCCCGATAGCATGGGCAGTCCGCGCAAGGGCCACTCGATACCGATATCGGGATCGTTCCACAAAATCACCCGCTCCAGCTCGGGCGCCCAGTAATCGGTGGTTTTGTACTGGACTTCGGCGCTCTCGCTGGTGACCATGAAGCCGTGCGCGAAACCGGGCGGAATCCACAGCTGACGCTGGTTTTCGGCCGATAAATCGAGCCCGATCCAGCGCCCGAAAAAGGCCGATGATTTGCGCAGATCGACCACCACGTCATAGATCGAACCGGCGCTGGCGCGCACCAGTTTGCCTTGCGGCTGGCTGATCTGATAATGCAGGCCGCGCAAGACATTCCTGGCCGATTTGGAATGGTTATCCTGGACAAAATGGACGGCAACGCCGGTCAGTTGCTCGAACTTGCGCTCGTTGAAACTCTCGAAGAAAAAGCCCCGGTCGTCGCCGAACACGCGCGGCTCCAGGATCAGCACTTCGGGCATGGCGGTGGGTGTGACTTTCATCAGAAAATCCTATCATTTAAGACGTGCAGCAAATACTGCCCGTAAGCATTATCTTTTATCGGCCGGGCCAGCGCTTCCAGGTCGGCGGCGCTGATAAAACCCTTGCGGTAAGCGATTTCTTCGGGGACCGCGACTTTCAAACCCTGCCGCTTCTCGATTGTGGCAATAAATTGCGAGGCGTCCAATAGCGATTCGTGGGTACCGGTATCGAGCCAGGCCAGTCCGCGCCCCATCACTTCCACCCGCAATTGCCCGCTGGCCAGATAGGCGCGGTTAACATCGGTAATCTCCAGCTCGCCGCGTGCCGACGGCCGGATCGCGGCGGCGATGTCGCACACCTGCCTGTCGTAAAAATACAGGCCGGTCACCGCGTAATGCGATTTCGGCAGCAGCGGCTTTTCTTCGATCGACAGCGCATTCTGGTGCTGGTCGAATTCCACCACCCCGTAGCGTTCCGGATCGTGCACGTGATACGCGAATACCGTGGCGCCATCGGTGCGCGCATTGGCCATATTCAATTTATGATCAAGTCCATGGCCGTAATAAATGTTGTCGCCCAAAATCAGCGCTGAAGGTTGCGCGCCGACAAAATCTCGCCCGATAACGAAGGCTTGCGCCAGGCCATCGGGCGACGCCTGCACCGCGTAGCGCAGGTTAATGCCCCAGGCGCTGCCGTCGCCCAGCAGCGCGTGAAAACGCGGCGTATCCTGCGGCGTCGAAATGACCAGGATATCGCGTATCCCGGCCAGCATCAGGGTCGTGAGCGGATAATAAATCATCGGCTTGTCGTACACCGGCAGCAACTGCTTGGAGACGCTGGTGGTAACCGGATACAGGCGCGATCCGGAGCCACCCGCCAGGATAATGCCCTTGCGCGCCACTGGCGCCGTCATGCCGCCGCTCCCGCGTGACGATAAGCGCCCGAGGCGATATCGGCCGCCCATGCGCGGTGCTCCAGGTACCAGCGCACGGTATTGGCGATACCGCTGCCGAAACTCTCGGCCGGGCTCCAGCCCAATTCGCGTTGCAGCTTGCCGCTATCGACGGCATAACGCCGGTCGTGGCCCGCACGGTCCGCCACATGCGCGATCTGGCTGCGATAACTGGCCGCGCGCGGGGCCGCGCCGTCCAGCAGATCGCACAGGGTGTGGATCACATCGATATTCTTCATTTCATTGCAGCCGCCGACGTTATACACCTGGCCCGGCCGCCCGGACTCCAGAATGCGGCGCAGCGCCGCGCAGTGGTCGCCCACATACAGCCAGTCGCGCACCTGCTGCCCGTCGCCGTACAGCGGCAGCGGCTTTCCGGCCAGCGCATTGGCGATCATCAGGGGAATCAGCTTTTCGGGGAACTGGTAGGGACCATAGTTGTTCGAGCAATTGCTGGTCAGGGTCGGCAAGCCGTAGGTGTGATGGCAGGCCCGCACCAGATGGTCCGACGCCGCCTTGGAGGCCGCATACGGGCTGTTGGGCGCATACGCGGTGTGCTCGGTAAACGCCGGATCGGCCGGACCGAGCGTGCCATACACTTCATCGGTCGACACGTGCAGGAAGCGAAACGCGCTTTTCGGCGCGCTTGCCAGGTCCTGCCAATACGCGCGCGCCGCTTCGAGCAGCGCGAAGGTGCCGTTGATATTGGTGGCGATGAAGTCGCCCGGGGCGTCGATCGAGCGGTCCACATGGCTCTCGGCGGCGAAATGGAGCAGCGCGCGCGGCCGATGCCGCGCCAGCAGCTGCGCCACCAGCGCGCGGTTGCCGATATCGCCCTGCACGAACAGGTGGCGCGGGTCGTCCTTGAGCCGCGCGAGATTATTCAGATTGCCTGCATACGTCAGCTTATCCAGATTCAATACCGGCTCGTCGGCGAGCGCGAGCCAGTCGAGGATGAAATTGGATCCGATAAAACCGGCACCACCGGTTACAAAAATCATTTAGTATCCGCGCAGGTCGGAAATTTGAAACCACGATTTTATGTGAAACCCGCCAGTACTGGAATTTAATTGTTAAGAACTTACGTAATTGGCGACCTGCAAGGGTGCGCCCACGAAGCCGCCGTCCTGCTCAAGCGCATCGATGACGATGCTGCGGGACAGGCGCGCGTGCTGTTCGTGGGTGACCTGATCAACCGCGGCCCGGCCTCGCTGGACGCCTTGCGCCAGGTGGCGGCGCGCGCGCGCGCCAGCGGCGGCACCAGTGACGCCCTGCTCGGCAACCACGACCTGCACCTGCTGGCCGTGGCCGTGGGCGCGCAAAAGATGTCGAAATCCGACACCTTGGACGCCATCCTCGGCGCGCCCGACCGCGATCAATTGATCGACTGGCTGCGCCATCGCCCGCTGGCCATGATCGCCAAAGGCCACCTGCTGGTGCATGCCGGCGTGGCGCCCCAGTGGGATGCGGCGCAAACCATGGCGCTGGCGGCGGAAGTCGAGACGGTGCTGCGCGGGCCGGGCTGGATCGATTTTTTGCGCGCCATGTACGGCAACGAGCCGGCGCGCTGGGACGATGCGCTCACCGGCATCGCGCGCCTGCGCTGCATCGTCAACGCGCTCACGCGCATGCGTCTGTGCGCGCCCGACGGCAGCATGGATTTCAAGGAAAAGGAAAGCGCGGGCGCGCCGCCCGGATCGAATCTGCTGCCCTGGTTCGACCTGCCCGGCCGCCGGAGCCTAGGCACCACCGTGGTGTTCGGCCACTGGTCGGCCCTCGGCCTGCTGCTGCGCCCCGACGTTATCGGCCTCGATAGCGGCTGCGTGTGGGGCGGCAAACTGACGGCCCTGTGCCTGGACGACCGCAGCCTGCTGCAGGTCGACTGCCCCGAGTACAGGGAACCCGGCAAGCAGAAGCCCTAGACGGCCTGCTGGCCCAGCGCCGCGCCCACGGCCACTTGGGCGGCGGCGCACAGGTCGCGCCGGTGCGCGCCGGCGCCATCCATCGCTTCCAGGCATATCAGGCGCGCAGTGACCGGCGGGCCGGAGAGAATCGCCACCATGCTATCGGCGAAGGTCATCTCGCCGATGAATTCAATCGATGGATGCGGCGCGCCGCTGGCATCCACATAGCTCACCGCGTACGGCTGCACCATCACTTTGGCATCCACCGCCGCCTCGAACAGATTGGCATGGAAGGGCAGCAGGGTGCCCTGCGGGGCCGTGGTCCCTTCCGGAAAAAAGGCGACGCGCTCGCCCTGCTCCAGCTTGAGCACCAGGCCCTTGAATATCTGGCGCAGGTCGCGCCGGTTGCCGCGCGCGAGAAACACCGTGCCGCCCTTGTCGGCCAGCCAGCCCAGCACCGGCCACTCGCGGATTTCCGACTTGGCCACGAAGCGGCACGGGTACAGCGCATTGATCACGAAGATATCGAGCCACGAGACGTGGTTGGCCACCACCATCGCGTGCGCCAGCGCCGGCACGCCGGTCGATGGCGTCACCGTCACGCCGCAGATGCCCACCAGACGCCGTGACCAGCTCTGGGTCACGCGGTCACGCAGCCGGTGGCTGGCCCACGGGAACACGAATGCGCACGCGGACAGGCCGGTCACCAGATGGAAAAACACGCGGCACAGCCGGAAATAGAGCTTGATCTTCACATGACACCAAAGGAACGGGAATGCCGGGCGCGCGGACGGCGCCCGGTTTGCCTGCGGCGTCGCGCGCCGCCGGTCATCTTAACGCTGGAACGCGATGCGTCCGCCCACGATGGTCGCCTTCACCTGCCCGGCCAGTTCATAGCCGAGGAAAGGCGTGTGCTTGCCCTGGCTGGCCAGCGCTGACGCTTCGACCGTCCAGCGCGCGGCCGGATCGAACACCACCACGTCGGCGCAAGCGCCCGGCGCCAGCTGGCCCACCGCCAGGCCGGCAATGCGCGCCGCGTCGGCCGTGATCTTGGCGATGGCGCGCGCCAGCGGGGAGCTTGACCCGCCCGCTCCATGCTGCACGCTGGCATAATCGTCGGCCCACTTGATGGCCAGCGACAGCAGCAGTTCCAGCCCGGTGGCGCCGGGAGAGGCTTCGCCGAACGGCAGCAGCTTCTCGTCGTCGTCGACCGGGGTGTGGTCGGAGCAGATCGCGTCGATGGTGCCGTCGTACAGGGCGGCGCGGATCGCATCGCGGTCGCGCTGGCTGCGGAACGGCGGCGTGACGCGCGCGTTGGAATCGAAAAAGCCGATGTCGGCGTCGGTCATGTGCACATGGTGCACCGCCACGTCGCAGGTGACCGGCAAGCCTTCCTTCTTGGCCGCCCGCACCAGGTCAAGGCCCGCGCTTGAGGACATGCGGCACAGGTGCACGCGCGCGCCGGTGGCGCGCACCAGTTCGAACACGGTGTGCAGCGCGATCGTCTCGGACATGACCGGCACCCCGGCCAGGCCAAGGCGCGAGGCCAGCGGCCCGCTGTGGGCGATGCCGCCGCGCCCGATGTGCGCATCCTGCGGACGCACCCACACGGTAAAGCCGAAGGTTTTCGCGTACTGCAGGGCGCGCAGCAGCACCGTGGTGTCTTCGATGACTTCCTCGGCCTGCGAAAAGCCGATACAACCCGCTTCCGTCAGCTCCACCATTTCGGTCAGGGCCTTGCCCTTCAGGCCCATGGTCAGCGCGCCCAATGGGTGCACGTGCGCCTGCTGCAATTTGCCGGCACGGTACTTGAGCATTTCGACCAGGCCCGGCTCGTCCAGCACCGGATCGGTATCGGGCGGGCAAATCAGGCTGGTCACGCCGCCCTGCATCGCCGCCTGCATCTCGGACTTGAGGGTGGCCTTGTATTCGTAGCCCGGCTCGCGCAGGCGCGCCGACAGGTCGACCAGGCCGGGAGCGACCACCAGGCCGGTGGCGTCGATGCTGTTGCCGGCCTTGAAGCCGGCCGGCGCCGTGCCGGTCGATGCCACTTTGCCGTCGACGATAAACAGGTCGGTGACCGTGTCGATGCCGTTGGCCGGGTCGATCAGGCGCCCGTTCTTGATATGAAGATGGTTGTTCACGTTCACCCTTGCGCTCCTGCCAGAATACTCATTACCGCCATCCGTACCGCGATCCCGAACGTCACCTGCGGCAAAATCACCGCCTGCGCGCCATCGGCCACCGCCGAATCGATTTCCACGCCCCGGTTCATCGGACCCGGATGCATGACGATCGCATCGGGTTTGGCCAGTGCCAGGCGCTCCGGCGTCAGGCCGTAGCTCTTGAAATACTCCTGCGCCGACGGCAGCAGCGCGCCGCTCATGCGCTCGTTCTGCAAGCGCAGCATGATGATCACGTCGACGTCTTTCAGGCCCTCGTCCATGTTGGTAAACACGCGCACGCCCATCTGTTCCAGCCCGCCCGGCAGCAGCGTGTGCGGGCCGATGGCGCGCACTTCCGGCACGCCCAGGGTGGTCAGCGCGTGGATGTCGGAACGCGCCACGCGGCTGTGCAGGATGTCGCCAACAATCGCCACGCGCAGATTGGTGAAGTCTTTCTTGTAGTGGCGGATCGTGTACATGTCGAGCAGGCCCTGGGTCGGGTGCGCGTGGCGGCCATCGCCCGCGTTGACCACGTGGACGTGCGACTGCTTCGTGTCGATCAGGTGCTTGGCGATCAGGTAGGGCGCGCCCGACTGCGCGTGGCGCACCACGAACATATCGGCGTGCATGGCCGACAGGTTGTCGATGGTGTCGAGCAGCGACTCGCCCTTGCTGGCCGACGACGCCTGGATATTCAGGTTGATCACGTCGGCCGACAGGCGCTTGGAGGCGATCTCGAAGGTGGTGCGGGTGCGCGTGGAGTTCTCGAAGAACAGGTTGAACACGCTCTTGCCGCGCATGAGCGGCACCTTCTTGACTTCACGGTCGGAGATGCCGACAAAGCTCGACGCCGTGTCGAGGATATGGTTGACGATCGATTTTGGCAGCCCTTCGATGCTTAACAGGTGCTGCAGTTCGCCATTTTTATTCAGTTGCGGATTAAGCATGGTCTTCTTCTATGGTGAGCGAAAATTGCCCGTCGCCGGCACGCGCCAGCGCAAGCGACTGATTGGCTTCCAGCGCGACCGAGGTGGCGACGAAATCGGCCGCCACCGGCAGTTCGCGCCCGCCGCGGTCGGCCAGTGCCGCCAGCATGATGCGCGCCGGACGGCCATAGTCGAACAGCACATTGATCGCCGCGCGCGTGGTGCGCCCCGTGTACAGCACATCGTCCACCAGCACGATGGTGGCGCGGTCCACGTTGAACAGGATGTGCGTGGGTTTCACGTCCGGATGCAGGCCTTTTTTGGCAAAGTCGTCGCGATAGAACGAGACGTCGATGAAGCCCAGGCGCTCCTTGAGGCCCAGGTCCGCCGCGAGGCGTTCGGCCAGCCAGGCGCCGCCCGAGTGAATGCCGATGATCGCCGCGTCCTGCGCCCCGCGCAGGCCGTCACGCACCTGGCCGAGCAGCGTCTGGTACAGCGCCTCGGCGTCGAACTGCTTAGTTGTTGTTGGCATGGTCGTCAAAGTATTGTTGCAAAATGATGGAGGCGGCTTGGTCGTCGATGATCTGGCCGCGTTTGGCGTGGATCACGGCCGACGAATAGCGTTCGTCGACCAGCGTGACCGGCAGGTTGAAGCGCCCGTGCAGCTGGTTGGCGAAGCGGCGGCAGCGCAGCGTCATGTCGTGTTCCGTGCCGTCCGGGTGGCGCGGTTCGCCGACCACTAGGCGGGCCGGGGCCCAGGCGGCGATCAGCTCGCCGATCTGCTCGAAGCGCGCCGCGTTGTCGATGGCGTTGACCACCGCGAGCGGCTGCGCCTGGCCGGTCAGGGTGTTCCCCATGGCGATCCCAATACGCTTGATGCCGAAATCGAAGCCGAGTACCAGTTCAATCACCGCTTCAGCCACGCGCGCGGTTCCCGCTGTGATGGTCAAGCATGGCCGGCCTCGGAGGCGAGCATCAGCGGGTCGATGCCAAGCAGTTTGATGGCGGCGTTGTAGCGCTCTTCGATCGGCAGGTCGAACAGCACGTGCGCGTCGGCAGCCACCGTCAGCCAGCCATTGCGGCCGATTTCATCTTCCAGCTGGCCGGGGCTCCAGCCGGCATAGCCGATCGACACCAGCAGGCGCCGCGGCCCCTCGCCCTTGGCCACCGCTTCGAGCACGTCGATCGAGGTGGTGAAGGCCACGTCCTCGGTCACCGTCAGCGACGAGGAATAGCGTGCGCCGGGCGTGTGCAGCACGAAGCCGCGGTCATCCTGCACCGGGCCGCCGAACATGATCGGCTCATTGACGACGGCCGTGCGCAGGCCGTCGGCCAGTTTCAGGTCGATGCGCTCGAACAGCACTTCCATGGTCATGTCGGTCGGCTTGTTGATGACGACACCAAGCACGCCTTTGTCATTGTGCTCGCAGATGTAGACGACAGTGCCGCCGAAAATCGGGTCCTGCATCGATGGCATCGCTATCAGGAAATGATTTGCCAGGTTCAAGGTGGACGCCGATGCCAGGGCGCTGCGCTCGTCGAGACGAACCTCGTCGTCCTGCGACATGCCGGGCACGGGCAGAGTTTTGCCGATTTTGCTTTTCTTCATATGCGTCACTCTCTCTGCTCGCTCTCTGATGTTTACTGCTAGTATCCGGGCCGGCAAACGATGGAATTTTCGATAGTTTACACTGATTTGCGGCCGCCACCCACCGGAAGCGCCATCGCGCGCGCAGCTAACTGCGATGGTAGCCGATAATTCGCCTTCCATTCTTGACACCCAACACCATCATGACATTGAGTAAATCGCTTGTCTGGTTTCGCCGCGACTTGCGCGCTTTCGATCACGCCGCGCTGCATCATGCACTAACATCGTCGAACAGCGTTTATTGCGCGTTCATTTACGATAACACAATCCTCGACAGTTTACCGCGCGCGGACCGCCGGGTCGAGTTCATTCATGCCAGCCTGGCCGAACTCGATGCCGAATTGCGTCAATTGGGCGGCTTTCTGATCGTGCGCCATGCCGACGCGGCGCAGGCAATTCCAACACTTGCGGCGCAATTGGGCGTGGATGCAGTCTTCGTCAACGGCGACTACGAGCCGCAGGCCATCGCGCGCGATGCGGCCGTGGCCAGCCGCCTGGAGGCCGACGGGCGGCGCTTTTTCAGCTACAAGGACCAGGTCATTTTCGAGAAAAGCGAGGTGCTCACGCTGGCGGGCCAGAACTTCTCGGTGTTCACGCCGTACAAGAACGCCTGGCTCAAACGCATGGCGGCCGAAGCGGATTGCGTGGTGCCGTATTCGGTGGAGCCGCATGCGGCGCGCTTCGCGCCTCCTTGCGGCGACGAACGCCTGCCGGCGTTGAGCGAGATCGGTTTCGAGCCGACCAATCTGGCGGCCTTGTCGATCCCGACCGGCATGAGCGGCGCGGCGCGCTTGTTCGAGGACTTCATCGGGCGCATTGCGGACTACGGCGAGGCGCGCAACTACCCTGCCGTCAAGGGGCCGTCGTATCTGTCGATCCATCTGCGCTTCGGCACCCTGTCGCTGCGCCATCTGGTGCGCACGGTGACGCAGCTGATCGCGCGCGGGGCGGGCGGCGAAGGTGCGCCGGTGTGGCTGTCGGAACTGATCTGGCGCGATTTCTACGCGATGATCCTGTTTAACCATCCGCACGTGGTCGAGCGCGCATTCAAGCCGGCCTACGATGCGATTGCGTTCGAGACCGGGTCGGAAGCCGACGCGATGTTTGCCGCGTGGTGCGAAGGGCGTACCGGCTATCCGCTGGTCGATGCGGCCATGGCGCAGTTGAACCAGACCGGCTACATGCACAACCGGCTGCGCATGGTCACGGCCTGTTTCCTGATCAAGGATCTGGGCATCGGCTGGCGCCGTGGGGAGGCGTATTTCGCACTGCATCTGAACGACTTCGATCTGTCGTCCAACAATGGCGGGTGGCAGTGGGCGTCGTCGTCGGGATGCGATGCGCAGCCTTACTTCAGGATTTTCAATCCGGTGACGCAGTCGGAAAAGTTTGACGCCAAGGGGAAGTTCATCCGGCGCTATCTGCCGCAGCTCGATGGCTTGTCGGACAAGGAAATCCACGCGCCGTGGACCGTGCCGCCGATGGTGCTGGCGCAGAAGAAGGTCGTGCTGGGGAAGGATTACCCGGCGCCGGTTGTCAGGCATGACGAGGCGCGGGCGAAGACGCTGGAGCGGTATGCGGTGGTGAAGGTCAGCTAACAGCCCACCCTGCCCCCTCGCTCCGTCGTTCCCGCGAAGGCGGGAACGACGGGCTGGTGGGGGGACGACGATGAAAAGGGTAGCGAAAATAAAAAACGCCTTGCACCGTTTGACCGGTGCAAGGCGTTTTTGTCTTTGCAGTCTAGCGCTTAATGCGCAACCGGCATATCCCGGTTCAGCAAACCGGCAATCGCCGCCAGCAGCATCTCTTCCTGGAACGGCTTACCGAAGTAGGCATTCACCCCCAGATCGAGCGCGTAGTTGCGGTGCTTGTCCGCGGTACGCGAGGTGATCATGATGATCGGGATCTCGTTGGTGCTGCTGTTGCCGCGAATATTGCGCGTCAAGTCGAAACCATCCATGCGCGGCATCTCGATATCGACCAGCATCAGGTCCGGCACCGTCTCTTGCAGGTGTTCGAGCGCATCGACGCCGTCCTTGGCCAGCACCACCTGGTAGCCCTCGCGCTCCAGCAAACGCTGGGTCACTTTGCGCACGGTCAGCGAATCGTCGACCACCATGATGACAAAGTCCGCCGCCCGCGTCTCAGGCACCGCCGCCGTCGTTTCCACGACAACGCGCTGGCGCAGTTGCGGATGATGGTCGAGGTGATGCGACAAGGCCACCGGATTAAGAATCAGCACGATATCGCCCGAACCGAGCACCGTCGCACCGGAAATCCCGATCATGCGCGACAACTGCGGTCCGATATTCTTAATAACGACCTCGCGGTTGCCCTGGATATCGTCAACCTGCACCGCCAGGCGGTCGGCGCCGCTTTTGAGCACCATCACCGGGCAGGAACGCTGCGACATCGGACGCGCTTCGGCATCGCCCAGCAAGGTCGGCAGATAATGCAGCGCCACCTTCTGGCCCTGGAATTCCACGAAACCTTCTGCGTGCGCGGCGTTGACGGCCGCTTCTTTCATCTGCAGTACCTGCTCCACCAGGATCGATGGCAGCGCAAACGTCTTGGTACCGCTGGTGGTCAGCACGACCTGGGTGACCGCGAGGGTCAGCGGCAGGTGAATCGTGAAGCGCGCGCCCTTGCCGGCTTCGGTGGCAATCGCCACCCGGCCGCCAAGCGCTTGCGCTTGCGAGCGCACCACGTCCATACCCACGCCGCGGCCGGCCAGTTCGGTCAGCGCGTCGGCGGTCGAGAAGCCTGGTTCGAAAATCAGGTCGGCCGCCTCGGCGTCGGTGACGGTGGCATTCGGCGCCAGCAGGCCGTTTTCACGTGCCTTGGTGCGAATACGCGCCAGGTCGAGACCTGCGCCGTCATCGTTGAACTGGATGACCACCTCGTTACCCTGCTGGCTGACCTGGATCAGCAGCTCGCCGGTTTCGGCCTTGCCGGCCGCACCACGGCGTGCGCGCGATTCGATACCGTGCACGATGGCGTTACGCAGCAAGTGCTCGAACGGCGCGGCCATCTGCTCCAGAACGCTGCGGTCGATTTCGACCGTGCCACCCCGGATATCCAGGTTGACCCGTTTGTCGATTTCTTTCGCGGTCTGGCGCGCCACGCGGAACAGACGTTCCGACAGGCTGGCAAACTGCACCATCCGCACGCGCATCAGATCCTGCTGAAGATCGCGCGTCAGGCGCGACTGCACGTTCAAGTCGTCGGTGGCGCCGTCGACCGTGCGCGTCAGGCTTTCGTGGAACGACGCAACGTCGTTCACCGATTCGGCCATCATCCGCGTCAGTTCCTGCAAGCGGGTGAAGCGGTCGAATTCGAGCGGATCGAATTCGCGTTCGCTGGAAATCGACATACGCGACGAAATCTGCGATTCCGCCTGCATCTCGACTTCGCGCAGCTGGCGACGCAAACGGCCAAGATTGTCCGAGAAGTCGCTCAGCGACGCCTTCAGGGTCGAGACCTGGCTCTCCAGCTTCGAGCGCGTGATCGACACTTCACCGGCCTGGTTGACCAGGCGGTCCAGAATGTCGGCACGCACACGCACCAGCGGCGTACGGGTCTGGGCTGCGTGCGCATCGTCCATGCTGCCCGGGGCCGTAGCGGCCAGGCCAGGCACCGGCACCACGCCGAGGGCAGGCTGTTGCAGTTGTTCGAACAGCAGCAGCGCGTGATCGTAGTTGGCCATCAGTTCGTCGAACGCGGCTGGCGTCGACGTTCCGGCGTGGACCATGTTCTCGATCTGCGTTTCGATTTCGTGGGTGTGCTGACCGAGGCGCATCGCACCGGCCATCCGCGCACTGCCCTTGACCGTGTGCAGCGTACGCAGAA
Organism: Massilia frigida; assembly: GCF_011682175.1. Taxonomy (GTDB): domain Bacteria; phylum Pseudomonadota; class Gammaproteobacteria; order Burkholderiales; family Burkholderiaceae_D; genus Telluria_A; species Telluria_A frigida. The sequence goes on along the minus strand of NZ_WHJG01000010.1, from coordinate 105,519 downwards.
GCTGCTGTACCGGACTGGTATCGGACGGATTCTGCTGCCACTTGCGCAGGTTGTTGCCGATTTCCGGCAACAGGTCGGTACCCTCTTCCAGGAACACTGGCAGCAGGTCGACGTCAAGGTCATCGGCGAAGGCCGTTTCGGCCACCGCAGGCGCGGCTGGCGTGTCCGACTCCGGCTGCAGCAAGGCTTCGAGCAGCGGCACGTGCGCCGTCATCGGCTGCATCGGTACGACCGGCGCCGGTTCTGGCTCCGGCAGCGCTGCGGCCACTGGCTCGGCTTCGGCCACAGGCTCTTCGATCACCGGCTCTTCAACCAGCGGCTCGGCTTCGGGCACGGTTTCTTCGGCCACTGGCTCTTCGACCAGCAACTCGGCTTCGAGCACAGCTTCATCGGCCAGTTGTTCTTCAAGCACCGGCTCGGCTTCAATCACCGCTTCCGCTTCGATCACCGGTTCGGCTTCGATCACCGCTTCCGCTTCGATCACCGGCTCGTCGAACAGCGGTTCGGCTTCGATCACGGCTTGCGCTTCGATCACCGGCTCGTCGAACAGCGGTTCGGCTTCGAACACGGCTTCCGCTTCGATCACCGGCTCGTCGAACAGCGGTTCGGCTTCGAACACGGCTTCCGCTTCGATCACTGGAGCGTGCTGTTGTTCCGCCACCGGCTGCGCCGGTTCCGGATTGTCCAGCAGCGGCACATCGAACGGATCGTCCTCGCCGAACAGGGCGTCGATCGCGTCGACTTCCGGCTCGGACGGCGTCTGCGCCACGGCCGCTTCGCGTTCCGGCATCACTGGCGGCTCTGCCACCAGGCTGTCGAGCGTATCGGCAAACAGGCCATCCAGACGGCGTGCCAGGTCTTCGTCGGCGCCCGCGTACACGGCGGCCGCTTCCTGGGCTGCGAGCTGCTCGCGCAATACGTGCAGGCGTGCCACCAGATCCGGTTCGGCCGCTGCCAGTTCGCCGAGCGCGAAGCGCTGCAGCATCTGGCGCACGCGGTCGATGGTTTCGTCAAGCAGGTCGCGCTGGGCTTCGTCGAACACCGGGGCTGGGCTCTTGAGCACCATCTCGACTTCGTACGCGATTTCGCGCAGGGCGTGGAAACCCACCGTGGCCGAGGTGCCGGCCAGGGTGTGCGCGGCTTTTTCAGCTTCCGGCGTGACCTGGCGCTGCGGCTCGTGACGCCATTCGGCGAAATCCTGGCTCAACAAACGAACCAGTTCGTCGGTCTCGGCGAGGTAAATGTTATACAGCGGCAGCGGGATTTCGAGTTCGCCAATGCGCTTGGTGTTGTCGTCGGCCGCAGCCAGGGTGCCCGGGACCGGGAACTCGATGACATTGCCCGGCGCCGCGCTCCCCGTGGCCGGCAGGGCGATGATGTCGTCCAGGACCATCGGCTCGAACGAGTCGTCGATCGCGAAGTGTTCGTCGTGATGCTCGTCCACCGGCGTTGCCGCCTGCACCGGCTCGTCGGCCATGGCCGGCGTGACGTCGGCCGGCGTCGCATCCATCGAGAAGGCTTCGCCATGCTGCACGCGTTCGGCGGCGGCAACCAGCGCTTCGCTGGTGCGCTGCGAGCTGCCGGTGGTCGCCAGCTGCTCGACCCAGACGGTCATGTCGGCGGTGGCGCGGGTAAGGAGCGCCAGCAGGTTGGCGTCGGCTGCGCGTTCTTCCGACAACCACAGGTTCATCACTTTTTCGACGGCGGCGGCGCCTTCGGCGAAATTGTTCAGGCCAACCATGCGGCCGCTGCCCTTGAGCGTGTGGAAGGAGCGCCGCAGCATCGTCAGCGTTTCCATATTGGTCGGCATGCTTTGCGCCGCCGGCAGGGTCGAGCCGACAAAGGCCAGCACTTCCTGTGCTTCGGAGATGAAAATCTCGAGCAGTTCGGCTTCGATTTCGTCGTCGCCCGGCGGTGCCGGTTCGGCCACCACCATCGGCGCCCTGGCTTCTGCTTCGACCACCACCGGCGCAGCCGGCGCAGGCGCCTCGGCTACCGGCACGGCCTCGATCACCGGTTCCTGGTCGAATTGCGATTCGCCGTGCGCCGGTTTTTCAAACGGAACGGCGCGCAGCATGCCATCGTTGCTGTCGAACGTGAAGCGCTCGCGCGCCTCGTCGACGTTCTTGGCCAGCATATCGACAAAAAAGCCCAGCGCGCCGACGTTTTGCGCGATGTTTTGCAGCGACGCGGCTTCGAGTTCGGCATTGCCTTCAGCCGCGGCCAGCGTGCGTACCGCATCCTTGACGTGCAGGGCGGCGCGCATCGCGTCTTCCTGGTCGAGAATGGCGACGGCGCCCTGCAACTGGTGCAGTACCGGATCGATCTGGGCCAGGGTGGCGCGCTTGCTGGTGTCGGAGTAGTAATCGTCGAGGACTTTCTCGACCTGGCGCAAGCCGTTTTTCATTTCGGCGGCCAGCACGGCGACGGTTTGCTCGTGCTGGATGCGGCGCGACAGGTCGCCCTGCCATTGCGGCGCTTCCGGCGGCGTTTCACCGGCGCCGATGGCCTGCAGGCGCGCGCCGATCACTTCGGCGTGGGCGTCGAAATCGTCCGGCAACTGGCGTATCTTGTCGAGGCTATTCTCGATGAACAGCATGGCGGTCGCCATTTCGAGGCTGAACACGCTGTTGCGTTTCGAGGCGGCCGAATCTTCTGTGACGCGCACCATCAGGTGCTGCAGGCTTGCCAGCGCCGGGGCGCCCAGCTTTTCGCCGGCCGCGGCCAGGGTGGCCAGCAGTTCTTCGAATTCGGTTTCCAGCGCCGGCAGCGGTTCGACCGAGAGCCGGTCCCAGATGGTCTTGGCCTTGGCCAGCGCTTCCTTGGCGGTCTTGAGCGCCTCGGCGTCGATGCGGCCGTAACGGCGCGTATCGTAATCGGCCGGCACCATGCCATCGAGCTGATAGGCGCGGCGCAGGGCCAGCGCCGTCGGCGGCGGATTGGGCACGGCGGCCATGAAGAACAGGGCGTCGCGCAGCATCGTTTCGGGCAGGCTGACCTGGCCTTGCGAGAGGCGGCGGATTTGCAGATTGATCAGGCCAAACAGCTGCTTGACATACAGGTCGCTGGCCAGATGGCCTTCGGTCACCAGTTCGGCAAAACCCTGCATCGCCATCCAGAAGGTGCGCGGCAAGGGCTGGTCCTGGGCGTCGGCCACATGGGCGATCGCTTCGAGCAGCACTTGCGCATGCATTTGCTGGCTGGCCTGGTCGGGGCTTTTCAGGAACGGCAGCAGCGCTTTTTCAAAGCGCGTGCGGCAGGCGGCGTAATCCGGCGCACTGTCGGGCGCCACGTGGCGCTTGAGCGACACCGGCGCCGACAGGTCGGCGAAAAACAGGTCGGCCGGGTGGATCCGGTCGGCGCCCAGCATTTCCTTGAGCGCGCGGTAATAGGGGAACAGGCGCGCCGGCTGCTGTGGCGCGCCCGAAAGCAGTTCTTCGAGATACTCGATCAGCGCCTGGTAAGCGTGGGCGATGACTTGCGCGCGCTCGGGCGTGCAGTCGAGCAGGCCATCCTTGAAGCGGTCCAGCGCGTTTTCCGCGGCCTCGGTCATGGCGCCGGCGCCATCGACATCGACCATCTGCAAGGCGCCGTGCGCCTGGTGCAGATAGGCTTTCGCATGCTTGAGCGAACTTGCCTGGGCTTCCGCCGTATGCTCCGCCGCCTCTGCCAGCGCGGTGTTGGAGCGGCCCAGCGCATCGCGGATCTCGCTCATGACCCAGGACAGCGGTCCTGTGTCGAACTGCGGTACGTGCGAATTGTCAGTAGTGGTCATGCTTACCTTGATAAATCAACCGGGTTCTCAAGCCACCACGCGGAAGCGCGATACCGAGTTTTTCAGTTCCTGCGCCAGCAGCGAGAGCTGGCGAATCGATTGTGCGGTTTGCTGGGTACCGTCCTGGGTGTTCTCGGTCACCGACAGGATGTGCTGAATGTTGTGCGCCACATCGTTCGCCGATGTCGCCTGCAGCTCCGTCGCAAACGAAATGCCCTGAATCAGTTCCGCAAGGCGGTTCGAAACGCGCGAAATGTCGGACAGTGCGGCACCCGCAGCATCGGACAGCCTGGCTCCCTCGACCACACCCTGCGTCGATTTTTCCATAGCGGCCACCGCGTCGTGGGTATCGGTCTGAATGGTACGCACCAGCGCGCCGATCTGTTTTGCCGCTTCCGCCGAACGTTCCGCCAGTCGCTGAACCTCTTCCGCAACCACCGAGAAGCCGCGACCCGCTTCGCCGGCCGATGCCGCCTGAATCGCCGCGTTCAGCGCCAGTACGTTGGTCTGTTCGGTAATGTCGGAAATCAGTTCCGTGATCTCGCCAATCTCCTGGGACGATTCGCCCAGTCGCTTGATTCGTTTCGAGGTTTCCTGGATCTGCTCGCGAATTTCGTGCATACCCTTGATCGAGTTTTCCACCGCCGTCGAACCTTGCAATGCCGCCGCAACCGACTGGCGCGCAACCTCTGCCGATTCATTCGCCGACTTCGATACGTCGGTAATTTCGTTCGCCATTTTCAGAACCGTCTCGGACGCTTCCTGGATCTCGCGCGACTGCTGCTCGGTCGCCGCCAGCAGGTCGGTCGAAATATTCTGCGCGTTGGTCGATGCAGAGGTAACCTGCTCGGCCGTGGTCGTGACGCGTTCCACCAGCCCGCGCAGCTCTTCCACCGTGTAGTTAACCGAGTCGGCGATCGCGCCGGTGATGTCTTCCGACACCGTTGCGTGCACGGTCAAGTCACCATCCGCCACTTCTTGCAGTTCGTTCATCAAGCGCAAAATAGCGGCCTGATTCTGGTCGTTGGTCGCTTTCGCTTCTTCTTCCTTCGACTGCGCCAGCTGGCGCATCGTTTCCGCTTCGTGGCGACGCGCATCGGCGCCGCGGGCACGGGTACGGGAATCTTGCAGCATGACGCGGGCGATACTCACGCCGACGGCCAGGGTAAACATGGTGGCCAGGGCCATCACCCAGAACCAGACATTGTTCGAATCCTGCTCGGTACGAAAGCCTACCTGCACCTTGGTCAGCAACGCCTTGACTTCTTCGTTCTCGTAAAAGATCGACTGTTCGGCGCCCTTGGCGGCCGTGAATTTCGGCAGGTTGTCGAGGATCGAGGCCACCAGTTTCTGGTAGGTGTCGAACTTCGATTTGATCAGTTCGAGCTTGACCCGCAGTTCCGCGTCTTTCGTTGCGGACAGCTGCATCGTCTCGTTCCCGTTCAGGAAGCCTTCGACCGTGGTACGGAAGGTCGTGGTGTCGCGGCCCAGCTGGAACGCGGTTTCGGAACGGATACCGCCGGAGGTCAGGAATTCACTGGCGCTGCGCGAGAGGCGCTGGGTCAGCATCATCAGGCGCCCGATGGCGGCCAGTTCACGCGGCGTGCCGCCGCGCTGGACTTTTTCGTTGAGCAGTTCTTCGGTCATCGACAACAGCTCTGGCGAGAGCGTGTCGAGCTGGCGCAGGGTCTTTTCAAAACCGGTCAGTTCCGGCTTCATGCGCAAGATGGTGCCTGCGGAATTGTCGGAGGTAACCCATTTGGTTTTCGCAGCGGCGATCAGCTTGTTCATGCTGGCCGGTGGCGTCGGCAGCTGCACGCCGCCGATCTTGCCGCCGCGCTGGAGCGCGTTCAGGTCGGCCGTCAGCTGGACCCGGCTCTGATCGAGCTGCACGAACGCTTCCTGGTTACCCTGGATCGCGTTAGGCGCCGCTTTACCGATACGCTGAGAGTGCATCAGCGCATCCGATGCGATCTGGGTCTGGGCCGACGCGTCCGAGCTACTGGCCGCGTTGCGCCACAGCGCCACCACGGTGACCAGGATGCCGGCCACGAACACCATCAGCAAGATACGCAGCTGGCGCGGCAGCGACAGGTGGCCGATCAGCGGCAGGCGCGCTTCGGTCTCGCCATCGTCGTCGTCCGCGCCTCGCTTGCGGCCCATGATGTTGGCCAGGCGCAGCTCGTCGTGCTGATCGAGCTCGGCGCGCAGACTGTCGTCCACCACGTCGGGCGCAGGCGCGCTATCGTCCTTGTTCAAGGCCGCAGCCTCCAGGTCGGGACCGAATTCTGTATCCGGTACCGGCTCACCCTTTGGGGTACTCTTCCATGCAAATCCCATTCCAGCTCCCAGTTTCTTAAGGTATGGCCACTTATGACTGCGGCTTAAAATCCAACGTGCAAAAACCGCGCATCGGTGACGAGGGCCGCCAGGTCGAGCGGGATCCATTCGTTTGCATCGGTATCGCGTAATCTGTCGCCGACCACTTCCATGTCGCCGGCGTGGCGCAGGCCGTACACCCGGGCCACCAGCAGGCCGCAGTTAAAGCCGAGGTGGGTGGCCAGGGTGACCACCCGGCTGTCCGGGCCGGTCACCGTTTCGGCGCCTCCCTGGAAGCGCGCGAAATCGATCAGGCCGACCAGATTGCCCCGGATATTGGCCAGGCCAAGGTACCAGGGCTGCGTCAGCGGCACCACCGTCACCGGCGGGATCGGCACGATTTCGCCGGCCTGGGTCAGGTCGAGCAGGAAGCGCTCGGCGCCGATCAGCACCCCCAGTTGATTGACGCGCGCGCCGCTGTTGGTACGGGCCGCCTGCATGCGTTCGAGCAGCTGCACCTGGTACTGGCGCAAGCGCGTGCGGCGGCTGGCGCCGTCCGACGGGGCGGAGGCGACTGGGGCGAAATCGACGTCGCTCACGGTTTAGGCGCCGCCCAGGGCAGCGATTTTCGCCAGCAGCAATTCGGCATCGACCGGCTTGACCATGTAGTCGCGCGCACCCTGGCGCAGGCCCCAGACGCGGTCGGTTTCCTGGTTCTTGCTGCTGCAAATGATGATCGGCACGTCGGCCAGCTCGGGGTCGCGCGCGATGGTGCGGGTGACCTGGAAGCCATTGGCGCCAGGCATGACCACATCCATCAGGATCAGTTCAGGCTTGTCGTCCTTGATCTTGAGCAGCGCTTCCTCGCCATTTTCGGCGGTGGTCACGGTGAAGCCGGCTTTGACCAGGATATCGGTCAGGTAGTAACGCTCGGTCGGGGAATCGTCGACGATCAGGATTTTTTGTATGGCCACGGTAGGCTCCAGAAATATTATTTTGAGTCGGCGTCGGCAGTATGTTCGCGCACCGCGCTGAGCAGACTGTCTTTGCTGAAGGGTTTGGTAAGGTAGGCGGAAGAACCGACCATCAGGCCGCGGGCGCGGTCAAACAGGCCATCCTTCGATGACAGCATCAGCACCGGGGTGGCATGAAACCGCGCGCTGCGCTTGATCAGCGCACACGTCTGGTAGCCGTCGAGGCGTGGCATCAGGATGTCGCAGAAAATCAGCGACGGATGATGGTCGTTAATCTTGGCCAGGGCATCGAAACCATCTTCGGCCAGCACCACCTGATACCCAGCCTGGGTGAGGAAAATCTCGGCCGAACGACGGATCGTGCTGCTGTCGTCGATCACCATGATTTTCAGTACATTCGGTTGCGGCAATGTCGTCATTTTCAATTTCACTCAGCATGAACCTGAACGATATCATAGGGCAACCCTTTTGTCCCCTTAATGTTGCGGCCAGTCAACATGTGTCTGCAATAAGCCTCATGGCGATTAGATAACAGTCATTTCGAAGTCATCTTTACGGGCGCCGCACTCGGGACAAGTCCAGTTCATCGGCACATCGGCCCAGCGGGTACCGGGGGCGATGCCTTCTTCCGGGATGCCGGCGGCCTCGTCGTAGACCCAGCCGCAAATCAGGCACATCCAGGTCTGGAAAGCGGCGCCTGCGGCGCCGGTTGTTTCAATGCTGCTCACGTTGACTACCCTTCTATCTAGTAAAATGCCGAATCAGGCATCTTAATCTACCGGCCGTGCAAATCCAAACTTCTCCTCTGATCTTAACGTTCGGCGTGTCCGACCCCATAGGCGCCATCGGCATCCAGGCCGACCTGGCGTGTTTTTCAGCCCTCGGCTGCCACGGCCTGTCGGTCACCACCGGCATTCTCATTGCCGACACCGCGCGCGTCGAAGACCTGCAGGAAGTCGACGCCGACTGGGTCTGCGACCAGGCCCGCGTGGTCCTCGAAGACATGACGGTGGCGGCCTTCAAGGTGGGCGCCCTGAGCAGCGTCGAACAAGCCTCGGCGATTGCCGAAATCGTGTCCGACTATCCGGACGTGCCGCTGATCCTCGACCCGTTTTTATCGAGCTTGCCCGACTCCGGCCTGGCTGACGACGACATGCTGGTCGCGATCCGCCAGATCCTGGTGCCGCAGGCCAGCGTACTGCTGCTCACCCAGGTGGAACTGGCGCGCATGGCCGAAACCTGGCGCGACGGCGGCGGCGAGATGCTGAAAGAAGACGTGGCCGAGCTGACCGGCATGGGCTGCGAGTACGTGCTGGTCAAATGCACCTCCACCAGCGGCAGCGGTGCCGGCGCGCAGCTGGCCAACACCCTGTTCGACGAGAACGGCGTGGTCGGCACCTTCAACTGGCAGCATTTTGCGGGGCCGTTCGTGGGCGCCGGCAGCACCTTGTCGGGCGCGCTGGCGGCGCTGATGGCGCGCGGGGTCCACGCCGGCGGCGCCGTCGACACGGTCGACGCCATCCAGGCAGCCCAGGAATTCACCGTCGGCGCGCTGGCCAATGCGCAGCGCTTCGGCATGGGCAAACTGGTTCCCAACAAATTTTTCGCACACTCTATTCCTCCACCGAGCAAGCCATGACCACAGACTCCCTGAATAACACGCTGTTCGCGCGCGCCCAGAAAACCACCCCGGGCGGCGTCAATTCGCCGGTGCGCGCCTTTAAATCGGTGGGCGGCACGCCGCGCTTCATCACCCGCGCCGAAGGCCCCTACTTCTGGGACGCCGACGGCAAGCGCTATATCGACTACATCGGTTCCTGGGGCCCGGCCATCGTCGGCCACGCCCATCCGGAAGTGGTCAAAGCGGTGCAGGACGCGGCCGCGCGCGGCCTGTCGTTCGGCGCCCCGACCGAAGGCGAAATCCTGATGGCCGAGGAAATCTGCCGCCTGGTGCCATCGATCGAGCAGGTGCGCCTGGTGTCCTCGGGCACCGAAGCGACCATGAGCGCGCTGCGCCTGGCGCGCGGCGCCACCGGACGCGACAAGATCGTCAAGTTCGAGGGCTGCTACCACGGCCACGCCGATTCCCTGCTGGTCAAGGCTGGCAGCGGCTTGCTGACCTTCGGTAACCCGACCTCGGCCGGCGTGCCGGAAGACTTCGTCAAGCACACCCTGGTGCTCGACTATAACAATGTGGCCCAGCTGGAAGACGCGTTCGCATCGATGGGCGACACCATCGCCTGCGTGATCGTCGAACCGGTGGCCGGCAATATGAACCTGATCAAGGCCACGCCGGAATTCCTGCGCGCCATGCGCGACCTGTGCACCAGGCACGGCGCGATTTTGATTTTCGACGAAGTCATGTGCGGCTTCCGCGTGGGCCTGGGCGGGGCGCAGGAACTGTACGACATCGTGCCGGACCTGACCGCGCTGGGCAAGGTCATCGGCGGCGGCATGCCGGTCGCGGCGTTCGGCGGTCGCGCCGAGCTGATGCAGAACATGGCGCCGATCGGGGCCGTGTACCAGGCCGGGACGCTGTCGGGCAATCCGGTGGCGGTGGCGGCGGGCATGACCACCCTCAGGCTGATCCAGGAACCGGGCTTCTACGAGAAGCTGACGGCGCAGACGGCCAGGCTGGCGGCCGGGCTGGCGCAAGCGGCCAAGGAGGCGGGCGTCTCGTTCTGCGCCGATTCGGTGGGCGGGATGTTCGGGATTTACTTCAGCGATGAAGTGCCGGGCAGCTATGCCGAGATGATGGCGGGCGACAAGACCCGCTTCAATGCGTTTTTCCACGCGATGCTGGACGAAGGCGTGTACTTTGCCCCGGCCGCGTTCGAGGCGGGGTTTGTCTCGGCGCAGCATGATGATGCTGTGATCGACGAGACCATCGCGGCGGCGCGCCGGGTGTTTGCCAAGCTGGCTTGAACACCATGCCGTGAGCGGCATTAAGCTGAAAACCGTCGTTGCTGCCAATCGCAGAAACGACGGTTTTCAGTCTGGGGCGTACCCGGCGCTTTACCTTACTTCAACCAGCCCCTGCGCAAGAACACCCACACCGGCGAAATCATCGACGCCACCATCAGGGTCAAGGCCAGCGGATAGCCGTACTGCCACTCCAGCTCCGGAAAACTCTTGAAGTTCATGCCGTAAATACTGGCGATCAGGGTCGGCGGCAGGAACGCCACCGAGGCTACCGAGAAGATCTTGATGATCTTATTCTGGTTAATGTTGATGAAACCGACCGTGGCATCCATCAGGAAGTTGATCTTGTCGAACAGGAAGGATGTGTGGCCGTCCAGCGATTCGATGTCGCGCAGAATCTGGCGCGCTTCCTCGAACTGCTCGGCGTTGAGCAAGCGGCCGCGCATCAGGAAACTGACCGCGCGCCGGGTATCCATCATGTTGCGCCGGATACGGCCGTTCAAATCCTCTTCGCGCGCGATGGCGTTCAGGGCGTCGGCCGCGTCTTTATCGGTGAATTCTTTTTGCAGCACCAGCCCGCTGACTTCTTCCAGGTGCTGGTAAATCCCTTCCAGCGCATCGGCCGAATATTCGGCATCGGTGGCGTACAGGTCGAGCAGCACATCCATATAGTCGGCGATCGACCCGGGGCGCGAGCGGGCGCGCATGCGCACCAGGCGGAATACCGGCAAGTCGTCGGTGTGCACCGAAAACAGCATCTTGCGCGCGAGGATGAACGCGACCGTGACCACGCGCGAGGGGCCATCGTCTTCTTCCAGCAGGAAATCGGTGCGCAGATGCAAGTCGCCGTTTTCCGCTTCGTAATAGCGGGCCGACGCTTCGATATCCTTGACTTCGTCTTCGCCCGGCAAAATCACGCCGTAGATTGTCTTGACCCAGGCCCGCTCGTCGTCGGTCGGATCGGTCAGGTCGACCCAGACCGGCGCCACGTTTTCCAGATCCGCGCGGGACTCGATCGGTACCTGATTGAGTCGGCCATTTTGTAGGACAAATACGTTGATCATGCGCTTTCTCGGCCGGATTCAAAACAGCGCAAGTGTACCCGTTAGGCCTGAGCCCGGCCACCCCGAAACACTTAAATTGGCTCAGCGCAGGTGTTTTTCGATCATTTTGTCGATGGTGGGGCTGGAGCCCGGCGCGGCCTTCTCCACCGGCGGCTTTTTCGGTGCCTCGAAGCCCTTGGTATCGTGGATCTCGATGACCTTGCTGGTGCGGTTGCCGGGCGTGCAATCGGTGTTGGAAATGACCGTCTTGCCGTTGATGATGCACTTGCGCATCACGCCATCGCCCTGGCCGGTCACCGCATTGACCGTCTTCCTGGCCGAGTCGATCACCGTGCCGGCGGGACTGGCGCCGACCATCTTGCCGGCCTTGGCCGCGCCTTCGGCGAACAGATTGCGCTCGTAACGCATGGAAAACAAGGCGGCCATGGCGAGCGCGGCCAGCACGGCCGAGCCGGTGCCGACCCAGAACAGGGACATGGCGCCCTCTTGGAAACGGCGGGGATGGGACATGGTCATCTCTTGGTGAAGGATTAGGGCAATTCCGCCGAACTCATGCGGTTGACGATCAGCGTGGTGCGCTGCGCCAGGTAGCTCGAACTGCGGTGGCGGTCGTAATAACGCGGATTGGGCAGCATCACGGCCAGTTTGGCGGCCTGTGCCACGCCCAGGTTGGCCGCGCTGGTACGGTAATAATAGCGCGAAGCCGCCTCGGCACCGAAAATGCCGCGCCCGAATTCGGCCACGTTCAGGTAAATTTCCAGGATGCGCTGCTTGCTCATGACCGTTTCGAGCATGAAAGCGATGATCATTTCCTGGCCCTTGCGCAGGTAGCTGCGCGAGCCGGACAGGAACAGGTTCTTGGCCAGCTGCTGGGTGATGGTGGACCCGCCGCCGACCACCTTGTGCTTGCGGTTGTTGCGCTCATAGGCTTTTTGCAGCGCTTCCCAGTCGACCCCGTCGTGCTCGGAAAAATTGGCGTCTTCGGAGGCGATCACGGCCCGTTTCAGATTCTCGGAAATGCGCTCGTAGGGCACCCATTGCTGCTGCAGCATGGCCTTGGGTTTTTTTTCGCGCATCAGCGCCAGCTGGTCGTTCATCATGCTGGTGCTCGAGGGATTGAACCAGGACCACCAGCACACCATCAGGAAGAAATACAGCTGGGCCAGGACGATCAGCAGCAAGGGGCCGAGGAAGATCCACTTGACCCAGCGCCGCCCGCCCGCCTTGCCGCCCTTGCTCATACGCCCAGGCGCAAGCGGTCCAGGATGGCCGCGGTCTCGGGACGGGCGCCGCGCCACAGCAGGAAGGCTTCGGCGGCTTGCTCGACCAGCATGCCCAGGCCATCGCGTTGGCGCGCGCCATGCTCGCTGGCAAACACCATGAAGGGGCTCGGCGCCTTGCCGTACATCATATCCAGCGCCAGCGTGCCAGCGCCAAAGGCGCTGCCCGGCACCGGCGGCAAGTCGCCGGCCAGGCTGGCGGAAGTCGCGTTGATCACCACATCGTACGTGCCGGCAATGTCCTCGAAGGCGCAGGCGGCCAGGCGCTGGTCTTGCGCCAGCTGGGCGAAAAAGCGCTCGACCAGGGCCTCGGCCGTGGCCACGGTGCGGTTGGCGATGGTCAGTTCGGCCGGCAAGGCGGCCAGCAGCGGCACGACCACGCCGCGCGCGGCGCCGCCCGCGCCCAGCAGCAGCACGCGCTTGCCCTCCAGGTCGAGGCCGGCATTGCGGGTGATGTCGTTGACCAGCCCGGCGCCATCGGTATTGTCGCCAATGATGCCGCCGCTGCTGTTAAACAAGAAGGTATTCACGGCGCCGGCCGCGCGCGCGCGTTCGGTCAGGCGGTCGGCCAGGTCGGCCGCCTGCAGCTTGAAGGGCACGGTGACGTTGGCGCCCTTGTGGCCGGCCGCCACCAGCGCGCGCACGGTGGCGTCGAACTGGTCGAGCGGTGCCAGGCAGCGCTCGTAAAGCATGTCTTGCCCGGTTTGCAGGGCAAAGGCGGCGTGGATCTCGGGCGACTTGCTATGGGCGACCGGGTTCCCGATGACGCAGTAACGCTCGCTCATCGCCCGTCGCCACGCAGCTCGGCTTCCAGCTTGTCTTCGCGCGTGAACTTGAAGCGCGTGATGATGACCCACAGGTCATCCTTGTCGGAGGACAGCATGTTTTTCGGAAAAGCCCCGAACGGCGCGGCGCGCCGCACGATGGCCAGCGCAGCCTTGTCGAGCGCCGGATTGCCGGAACTCTTTTCGATGCGCACCCCGCCATCCTTCTGGTAAATGCTGCCATCCTGGAAAATCGGAATGTACACGGTCAGCTCGCCGTACAGCTTCTTGCCGTCGCGCTGGGGGAAGTTCAGCGTACCGATATCCTCGACCCGCTTTTGCATGGTCTTGTAATAGATCGCGTAGCCCACCGCCTGGGTGCTCGGCGTGATGTAGGTCTTGCGCGGGCGCTTGTTCTGGTCTTCGATGCGCTGGGCAATCTCGGCCGTCTTGCGCGCCAGCGGGCGCGTGCTTTCGATCAGGTCGGCGCCGTCGCGCTCGGGATCGGGCTTTTCCTTCTCGGTGACCGGCGAGGCTTTCAGGGACGAGTCGCGCGTCTTGGTCAGCAGGTTTTGCTGCATCTGCTCAAGCTCGGTGATGCGGCGCAAGGTCGATTTGACGCTTTCGCCAGTCTCGTTCTTGTGCATGTCGGGCAGCGGCGAGGCGGCGCGGCCGCTCTCGGCATTGCCGCCGCCATCGAGGTTGGCCTGGGCCAGGGCATCGGCCTTGAGCGGCTTGTTGGCATGCTTGGCGTTGACCAGGATGACTTCGAGGCCGGGATCGGCCGGGGTCAGGGTGAACGCCTCGGGCGCGACGAAACGGACCGCCAGCAGGGCCGCGTGTACCGTGACCGAAACGGCGACGGCGATGGACAGGGAGCTTAAATTTTGCAAGTGCTTCACACGATACCGGGAAGAATCTGTTGAATCAGGGAACGGCCATTCTACATTCTAATGGCCGCCGTGGCGATGCTGACAACTGCCTAGCTGGCCGCCGGTTCACTGGTGATCACGGCCACCGCGCCTTCGGCTTCCGCCGCTTCCGTCGCGGCCGCTTCGCCGCTATCCGGCGCGACAGTGTCCGGCGGTGCCGCTTCCTCTTCCTCGTAGTCGAGGTCGGCATCGGCGGCGATCTCGCTGAGCGCCGGCAATTCCAGCAGGCGCGCTTCGATCGTCAGGTCCAGCTCGTCCCAGCGCAGGATGTCGAGTTTGACCTGGGCCCCGCGCGCCACTTGCGGCATGCCGGGCAGGCGGATGATCAGCGGAATGTCGGCCAGACGCAACACTTCATCCTTGAGCACCACCGCGTCGACCTGGCGCTGGTCTTGCTGGCCGAGCCAGCGCAGGCACCAGTAGCGCTCCATGTTTTGCTGGTGATCGTTGTAGGCGGCGTAAGCGGCGTCGAACGCGGAGACGATGGCGAACAGGTTGGCGTCGCGCGGCTTGAACGGGGCCACCAGCGGGGCCGTCACGCCGTGCTCGGCGCAGGCCAGGATTTGCCACTGGTTGACCAGGTCGGTGTAGCGGCGCAGCGGCGAGGTGCTCCAGGCGTACTGGTCCACGCCCAGGCCCTGGTGCGGGGCGGCATGGGTGACCATGCGCACCTGCATCTTGGCGGCCCAGCCGGCGCCGCTGCCGGCGCCTTGCGAGCGGTAAATACCGGGCACGCCCGAGTCGTGCATCAGCTTGCCCCAGGTGCTGTTGGCGAAGATCATCAGCTCGGCCACGATCTTGTCGAGCGGCGCGCCGCGCTTGCGCCGCAGCACCGTGACCACGTCGTCTTCGACGTAGAAATTGAAGTCGACCCGGTTGTTTTGCTCGGGTTTGAGGCCGAAACCTTCGCGCTTGACCATGCGCGCCGCTTCCAGGGTGAGCGCCCACTGCCACAGCACGGCCATCTCGGCCTTGTGCGGATACTCGCCGGTGCCGGCGGCCAGGGCTTCTTCACTGACGACATCATCCAGGTCGTTGTTGCGCAGATTGCTCTTGATCGGCACCAGTTCGGCGCGGGTCACGGTCGACTTCACGCTCCAGTCGGCCGGGTCGATGGTGGCGTACAGCGACACCGCCGGGCAAGTCTTGCCTTCGGCCAGGGTGAAGGCGGCCACCAGTTCATCCGGCAACATGGTGATTTTGTCGCCCGGCATGTAGACCGTGGACATGCGCGCGCGCGCCATTTTGTCGATGGCGTCGTCGGGGCGGATGCCCAGGCCCGGCGCGGCGATGTGGATGCCGACCTGCACCATGCCGTCCGGCAGCGTGACGACCGAGAAGGCATCGTCGATTTCGGTGGTGGTGACGTCATCGATCGAGAACGCGGCCACGGCGGCCAGCGGCAGGTTGGCCGGCGCGGCTGGCACCGTCACGGCGGGGAAACCCGATCCGCGCGGGAAATTCTCGAACAGGAAGCGCGCCATGTGCAATTGCTTGGGCGACGCGATGCCGCCGGCGGCCAGCATCAGGCGCGGCGGCGTGGTGTGCAGTTCGTTGCAGGCGGCGTCGAGCGCCTTGAATTCGATGCTGTTCTTGTCCGGCTTGAACAGCAATTGCTGCACCAGCGGACGCATGGATTCCGGCAAGCGGTTGGCCTTGAGCTCGTCCACATAGGCGGCCTGGATCACCCCTTGCTGTTTCTTTTTCTCGATGCCGGCCTGGGCCGCGCGGAGCGACGCTTCCGGAGCCGCCTTGTAGCGTCCGCGTCCCTTCTTGTAGAAGTAGATCGGGGCGCCGTGCAGCGCCAGGATCAGGCCGGCAGCTTCCGACGGCAGCGGGGTGTGGCCGAAATACTCGGCGCCCAGCTCGGCGAAACCGAACTCTTCCTGGCCGGCGACTTCCCACAGGAACTCGAAATCGACGTCGGCGGCGACCGCCTTGGCCGCTTCCAGCAGTTCGGCGGCGGATGGCTTTTCGTACTGCAGCAGCACATCCTTGACCTTGACCTTGGTACGCTTGCCGCTTGGCATTTCGACCTGGTAGGCCTCGCCCGCTTGCGACAACACGGTGCCGACCTTGAAATCGCCGGATTCTTCAAAAAATAGATTCATGTGAATGCTTTGTCTTTACTTGGTATTGTTCGTTGGCGCTGGGTTGGCATCGCGCCGGGCCAGTGCCAGGACCGGGGGCAAGAACACCTCGGTCACCAGCAACATGCCCCGGTGGCGGCGATACAGGCAGCGCCGTGCATATAAAACAGTGTCGCCAGCCGCGCCCAGGGCAGCGCGGGCGCGCGCCATCAGGGGGTGGCCGGCGCGGATCCGCGCAAATTCCAGTTCGCCGCGTGTCACTTGCGGATCGTAAAACAGGGTACTGCCAAGCGAGCGCTCGCCCAGGCCGCCGAACAGCGGCCAGTCGCTGGCGCTGGCCGACAGCGGCACCACGGTGTGCGCAAACACCACCGGCGTGTCGTCGCAGCGCAACAACACTTCGCGTTCCAGCACCTGGACCGCGCGCGGCAGCTTCAGCGCGCCGGCTTCGTCCGCCAGGCACGGAGCGCGCCGCTGGTGCAGACGCTGCACCCGGAATGCCCCGCTATGCGCGATCAGGCGCGCCGTCAGCGAGCCGCCGCTGGTGAGCCAGTCGCGCAGCGCCGGCGGCGCGTTGACACGGTTCACGTGCGGATGCCACCACGCCTGGCGCAGCGAGGCGCCGCTCACCGCGCCGGGCTCGCGGCGCGGTCCAGGCAAAACGCCAGGACTTCGTCCACGTACTGCCCGAATTCGGCGATGGCGTGGTCGCTGCCATCGATCACGTGCTGGCGCGCGCCGGCGTAATGGGCCGTCATGTCGCGGTAGTCGAGCACGTCGTCGCCGCTGGCCGCGATCAGGAAATAACGCTCCGGGCGGGTGATGGCCGGCACCGCCAGCGCGCCCAGTTGGTCGATATATGCGCGCTTGAATTCAAAAACTTTGTCGGAATGATACTCGGTCGTGACGCCGACATGCTTGTCGAGGTCTTTCAGGGGGTAGACCGCCGGGTTCAGCAGCACTGCGCGGCAGCCCAGGCGCTCGGCCAGCCAGGTAGCGTAATAGCCGCCCAGCGACGAACCGATGATGGCCAGCTCGCTGGCGTCGTGGCGCTCGACGAGGGTCAGCGCCAGCGCCATCGCTTCTTTCGGCGAAGCCGGCAGCTGCGGGCAGATCAGCTCGGATGCGCGCCCCAGCGCCGCCATCTTCTCGCCCACCACGCGCGCCTTGAACGAGCGCGGCGAGGAGCGGAAACCGTGCAGGTAAAGAATCATCGGGCCAGCGCCTCAAGCAGTTTCTGGTGCACGCCGCCGAAGCCGCCGTTGCTCATGACCAGGATATGGTCGCCCGGCTGGGCCGCGTCGACCACGGCTTTCACCAGGAAATCGATCTGGTCGAAGCTGTGGGCGATGGCGCCCAGCGGACAGAGGGCGTCGGCCAGGCTCCAGCCGAGCGCCTGCTGGCTGCCGAAGCCGAACACCAGGTCCGCTTCGCGCAGGCTGCCGGGCAAGGCATCTTTCATCGAGCCCAGTTTCATGGTGTTCGAGCGCGGTTCCAGCACGGCCAGGATGCGGCCCTGGGCCTTGTCGCCGCTGCCAATCTTTTGCCGCAAGCCATTGACGGTGGTCGCAATCGCGGTCGGATGGTGGGCGAAATCGTCATACACGGTAATGTCGCGCACCACGCCGCGCACTTCCATGCGCCGCTTGACGCTCTCGAAACGGGCCAGCGACTCGGCCGCCTGGGCCAGCGGCACGCCCACGTGGCGCGCCGCGGCAAGCGCCGCCAGCGCGTTCAGGCGGTTGTGCTTGCCGGTCAGGCCCCAGGCCACGGTGGCGACTACCTCGCCCTTGAAGACGACGTCGAAGTTGCCGCCGGCGTGTTCGGTCATGGTCCAGTCGACCCCGTCGCTGGCGCCGAACATTTCCTTCTCGCTCCAGCAGCCGCGCTTGAGCACGCGCCCGAGCGAGGCTTCGTCGCCGTTCACGATCAGGCGTCCGAGGCCCGGCACGGTGCGCACCAGGTGGTGGAATTGGGTTTCGATGGCACCGATATCGGGGAAGATGTCGGCATGATCGTATTCAAGGTTGTTCATCACGGCCGTTTTGGCGTGGTAATGCACGAACTTGCTGCGCTTGTCGAAAAAGGCGGTGTCGTACTCGTCCGCTTCGATCACGAAGAAGATCGACGGTTCCGCACCCGACAGACGCGCCGAGATGCCGAAGTTCATCGGCACGCCGCCGATCAGGAAGCCCGGCGCATAGCCCGCGTCTTCCAGTATCCAGGCCAGCATGGCCGAGGTGGTGGTCTTGCCGTGCGTGCCGGCCACGGCCAGCACCCATTTATCGTGCAGGATGTGTTCGCCGATCCACTGGGGACCGGACATGTACGGCAGGCTGCGGTTCAGGATTTCCTCGACCAGCGGATTGCCGCGCGCCACCACATTGCCGATCACGTACAAATCGGGATTGAGCTGGGTCTGCTCCGGGCTGAAGCCCTGGATCAGTTCGATGCCCTGGGCTTCGAGCTGGGTGCTCATCGGCGGGTAGACATTGGCGTCGCAGCCGGTGACCTTGTGGCCGGCTTCTTTCGCCAGGACCGCGAGGCCGCCCATGAAGGTGCCGCAAATGCCGAGGATGTGAATATGCATGATGTCGGGGTGTGGCCAAATGAATGAATACGCGATTTTACCCGACCCAATGGGATGGCTCGAAAAACCGTAGCGAGCGGTGTGAGTTTGGGCCGAGAAGCGCAGCCGTACGAAGGTACGGTGAGCATCGCAGGCCCAAAATCGCGCCGCGCAGTAGGGTTTTCGAGCTATCCCATGGCATTTGCCGTTCCAGAGTATTATCTCGCTCATGATGCCTACCCCGATTGACGATCTCCCCCAGCTGCGCGCGGAAATCGCCGCCGTCGCCGCGCGCATGATTGCCCAGGACGGCGCCGACTACGCCAGCGCCAAACGCAAGGCCGCGCTGCAAGTGCTCGGCGAGCGCGCCGACGCCGGCCGCGCGTATGCCGCCAACCTGCTGCCCGACAACGCGCAGATCGAAGACGCCGTGCGCGATTACCAGACGCTGTTCCAGGCCGACACACA
The DNA here is from genome assembly GCF_011682175.1 of Massilia frigida. Classification (GTDB taxonomy): domain Bacteria; phylum Pseudomonadota; class Gammaproteobacteria; order Burkholderiales; family Burkholderiaceae_D; genus Telluria_A; species Telluria_A frigida. The sequence continues at coordinate 86,362 of NZ_WHJG01000010.1, read as the reverse complement.
GCCGGCGCGCCTGCTCGCGCTGCGCCAGGCGGCCCTGCAAGTGATGGATGCGCTGGCCGAATTTTCGCCGTACATCAGCGGCGCCGTGCTGAACGGCACCGCCGGCGAGTACGACGACATCGAGCTGCAATTGTTCGCCGACAGCGCCAAGGAAGTGCAGATTTATCTGCTGAACCGCAACGTCACCATCGATATTTCCGAAACGCCGCACTTCAAGGGCGCGCGTTACGACCCGGTCGAGACGGTCAGTTTCTTGTGGCATGGCGAAGGCGTGCACGCCGAACTGTATGAAAAGCACGACTTGCGCGGCGCCCTCAAGCCACGCGCCGACGGCCGCCCCCAGCGCGCCGACGCCGCCACGCTGCGCAGCATGATGACACCCCCGACTTCCCCCCAGGATCCGATATGAACAAGCAGACCCTTTTCACCTTTGCCGGCATTGCCGTGCTGGCCGGCGCGCTGGGCGCCTACGTTGGCGTGCGCAATAAACAAGCACCGCCGGTGGCGGCCACCATGCCGGCCGGGTCCGCCGCCGGCACTGCGGGCACCCCGGTCGAGACCCTGTTTGCCGAAACCATGAACGATCCGGCCGGCAAGGCCCAGGCGCTGGCGCAATGGAAGGGCAAGCCGCTGGTGGTCAATTTCTGGGCGCCCTGGTGCCCGCCGTGCGTGGAAGAAATGCCGGAACTGGCCGACCTGGCCCGCGAGCACAGCACGAAAAATATCAATGTGATCGGCATCGGCATCGATTCGCCGACCAACATCGCCGAATTTGCCACCAAATTCAAGATCACCTATCCCATCTACGTGGCCGGCATCAGTGGTACCGATTTGTCGCGCAAGTTTGGCAACAGCGCAGGCGGCTTGCCCTACACCGTGCTGATCGGCGCGGATGGCCTGGTCAAGAAGACTTATCTGGGGCGTATCAAGTTCGACGAGCTCAAGGCTGACCTGGCCGCGCTCAAGTCTTGAGAGGCAAAAGCCCGCCCTTAACCGTGCTTTACGGTACGGAATGCACGGTTCAGTAATTTCAAGCAATTTTTTTCGCTTGCCAATGCCCGCCGTTGGCGGCAAAATGCGGGACTTTCGCGCAATAACGACCCTTCAACCATGGCAAAAAAGCTCCTTCTGCTCAACGGCCCCAACCTGAACCTATTGGGGACACGGGAGCCAGAGGTGTACGGCAAGGCAACACTGGCCGACATCGAGAACGCTGCGACAGCCCAGGCTGGCGCGGCGGGTGCGACAATATCTTGCTTTCAGAGCAATCATGAAGGTGCGCTGATCGATGCCATCCATGCCGCCCGTTTGGACGGCGTGGACGCCATCGTCATCAATCCGGGCGGGTTGACGCATACCAGCGTCGCCTTGCGCGATGCCCTGGCCGGCGTTGCCATCCCGTTTGTGGAAGTCCACATCTCGAATATTTACCAGCGCGAAGCATTCCGCCATCATTCTTTCCTGTCCGCGATTGCGCAGGGCACCATTTGCGGGCTCGGCATTGATGGATATCGCTTTGCCATCGACTTTGCGCTTAAAAAGCGTTAATCTACTGGCATCTTCAAGCATTATGCGCGGTTATGCTTTTATCATGAGCATTCCGCATACTCTTAAAACACAATAAATTCCAAGGGGTTTCACATGGATTTACGAAAACTCAAGACCTTGATCGATCTCGTCGCCGAATCGGACATCGCTGAACTCGAAGTAACCGAAGGCGAGAGCAAGGTCCGCATCGTCAAGTCATCCGCAATCCCGCAGAATCAGATGGTCATGATGCAGCCGCAAGGCATGCAGCAGCACTACGCCGGCGCCCCGGTCCCGGCAGCCGCTCCGGCCGCCGCCCCCGTGGCCGTCCCGGCCGAGCCAACCGGCCACATCGTGAAGTCGCCGATGGTCGGTACTTTCTACCGCTCGTCGGCACCGGGCTCCGCCGCCTACGTCGACATCGGCTCGAACATCAAGGAAGGCGACACCCTGTGCATCATCGAAGCGATGAAGCTGCTCAATGAAATCGACTCGGATGTATCCGGCGTCGTGACCAAGATCCTGGTCGAAAACGGCCAGCCTGTCGAGTTCGGCCAACCGCTGTTTGTGATTGGCTGACCGACCACTATGTTTGAAAAAATTCTCATTGCCAATCGTGGAGAGATCGCGCTACGTATCCAGCGCGCCTGCCGCGAGATGGGCATCAAGACCGTGGTGGTCCACTCCGAAGCCGACAAAGACGCCAAGTACGTGAAGTTGGCCGATGAATCGGTGTGTATCGGACCGGCGCCATCGGCCCTGAGCTACCTGAACATGCCGGCGATCATCAGCGCGGCCGAAGTCACCGATGCCGAAGCGATTCACCCCGGCTACGGCTTCCTGTCCGAAAACGCCGACTTCGCCGAACGCGTGGAAAAATCCGGCTTCGTCTTCATTGGTCCGCGTTCCGACTCGATCCGCCTGATGGGCGACAAGGTCTCGGCCAAGCAAGCCATGATCCGCGCCGGCGTGCCCTGCGTGCCAGGCTCGGACGGCGCCTTGCCGGACGACCCGAAAGAAATCATCCAGACCGCGCGCCGCGTGGGCTATCCGGTGATCATCAAGGCCGCCGGCGGTGGCGGCGGACGCGGCATGCGCGTGGTCCACACCGAAGCGGCCTTGCTCAACGCCGTGGCGATGACCAAGACCGAAGCCGGTGCCGCCTTCGGCAATCCGGAAGTGTATATGGAGAAGTACCTGGAAAATCCACGCCACGTGGAAATCCAGATCCTCGCCGACGAACACAAGAACGCCGTCTGGCTGGGCGAACGCGACTGCTCGATGCAGCGCCGCCACCAGAAAGTGATCGAAGAAGCGCCGGCGCCGGGCATTCCGCGCAAACTGATCGAAAAGATCGGCGACCGCTGCGCCGAAGCTTGCCGCAAGATCGGCTACCGTGGCGCCGGGACCTTCGAGTTCCTGTACGAGAACAACGAGTTCTATTTCATCGAAATGAACACGCGCGTGCAGGTCGAACACCCGGTCACTGAAATGATTACCGGCATCGACATCGTGCAGGAACAGATCCGCATCGCCTGCGGCGAAAAACTGCGTTTCCGCCAGCGCGACATCATGCTGTCGGGCCACGCCGTCGAGTGCCGCATCAATGCCGAAGACCCATTCAAGTTCACCCCGTCGCCGGGGCGCATCGTTTCCTGGCACGCGCCGGGCGGCCCGGGCATCCGCGTCGATTCGCATGCCTACGCCGGTTATTATGTGCCGCCGCATTACGATTCGATGATCGGCAAGGTCATCGCCTACGGCGCCACGCGCGAGCAAGCCATCCGCCGCATGCAAATTGCGCTGTCGGAAATGGTGGTTGAGGGTATCCTGACGAATATTCCGCTGCATCGCGAACTGATGATCGATGCGCGCTTTATCGAAGGCGGCACCAACATCCATTACCTCGAGCAGAAACTGGCCGCCAAGCCGGACCTGCCGAAAGGCCCGACCAGCCCTAACAAATCGGAAACGAAGGCAGACGCATGAGCTGGACAGAAGTTGTCATTGAAATTGCACGTGAACACGCGGAAGCCCTGTCCGACGCGCTGATGGAAGCCGGCGCCCTGTCGGTGTCGGTGGAAGATGCCGACGAAGGCACCGACCAGGAAAAGCCGCTGTTCGGCGAACCTGGCATGGAACCGACCGAAGCGGCGTGGGAACACAGCCGCGTGGTAGCCCTGACCGACGTTGACGCCGACCAGGCCGCCATCGTGGCCGAAGCGGCTGCGGCGATTGGCATTGAAACCACGCCGGCGTTCACTACACGCGCCGTGGCCGACGAAGACTGGGTGCGTTTGACCCAGTCGCAGTTCGCGCCTATTCATATTGGCAAGAACATCTGGGTCGTTCCGAGCTGGCACGAAGCGCCGGATCCGGACGCCCTGATTCTCGAACTCGACCCGGGCCTGGCCTTTGGCACCGGCAGCCACCCGACCACGCGGCTGTGCATGGAATGGCTGGAGGCGCATCCCGCCCCCGGCAAGACCGTGCTCGACTACGGTTGCGGCTCCGGCATCCTGGCCATGGTAGCCAAGAAAATGGGGGCGGGCGACGTGGCCGGTGTCGATATCGATCCGCAAGCGATCGAATCGGCGCGCGACAATGCCGCGCGTAACCAGTGCGAGATCGATTACTACCTGCCGGACAGCTTCGCCATCTCGGCCAAGCCGCATCACGCCACCGGCAAGTTCGACACGGTCGTGGCCAACATCCTGTCGAGCCCATTGAAACTGATGGCGCCGATGCTGGCCGGCCGGGTCGCCCCGGGTGGTTCGCTGGTGTTGTCGGGCGTGCTCGCGCGCCAGGCGGAAGAAGTGGCCGAAGCGTATGCACCGTTCATCACGCTCGGCGTGTGGGCGGAGCAAGATGGCTGGGTAGCACTGCACGGCCAGCTTGGCAGCAACGTTCCACCTACCCCTCGCGGTCAATAAAGGCATGGCGCTCGCCACTCGATGCCCCCATTGCAGCACGACTTTCCGGGTCGCTTCCGACCAGCTGAAGTTACGTGGGGGCATAGTGCGCTGCGGCGCCTGCAATGAAATTTTTGATGGCAACGCGGCACTGATCGAACTCGACGCGCTGCCGCCAGCCGCACCCTCCACTGTTGTCGAACCGCCTGCCGGCCCGGCGCCGAGTGCGTTCGCCGATCCCGGCAATGCCGTGTCCACGCTGCACATGGAGACTGCTTTCGTTCCGGTGTGGCTCAGGCCGCAACCGGCGCCGGTTCCCGAGCCTGAACCGGTTCCTGAGCCTGAACCCGAACTGGTGCATGTGCCGGAACCCGAGCCTGTCGCGGAACCAGAACCGGAACCAGAACCGGAACCAGCGCCACGAACCAAGCCCTTCATCCCGCTCTCGATTGCGACCTTTGTCGAACCCGAGGACATGTATGACGAGCCCTACGCGGCGCCGTACGTCGAACCCGAACCGCCGCCGGCAGTCTGGCGCGGCAAGTCCAAGACACCCTGGCCGACGATCGATATCGACGGCCACGATCAAGCGCCGCCCGCGTCTGGCCCTGCGCCATTTCCGGTCGACATGCCGATCGATGAAGAAATCGTCGCGATTGCGCCACCGGAAGACCTGTCCGAGCCGGAGTTTGGAGAGCTGAGCTTCAACGAGCCTGTGCTCGACCTGACCTACCCGTCCGCCCCGGTACGCGATCCGAACGCGCGCATCGAGCCGGTGTTCTTCGCGCCTGAGCGCAAGGAGCCGGTATTTGTCGAGCCAGTGCGCGTCGAGCCGGCCCGGTTCGAACTATCGCCGATCGAACCCGCATTCGACCAGCCGATCCATGCCGAAGCCGTGGTCGCCGAGCCTGCGAAGGTCCTGCTGCCGCTGGTCGAACCAACGTTCGACCAGCCGATCCATGCCGAAGCCGTGGTCGCCGAGCCTGTCCAGTTCCTGCCACCGCTGGTCGAGCCTGCGTTCGATGAGCCGGTGCATGCCGAACCGGAATTTGCCGAACCTGCCCAATTCCTGCCGCCGCTGCTTGAACCTGCGTTCGACGCGCCAGTCCATGTCGAACCGGAACTTGCCGAAGCCGCCCAGTTCCGGCCACCGCTGGTCAAGCCTGCGTTCGACGAGCCGGTCCATGTCGAACTGGAGCTGGCCGAGCCTGCCCAAATCCTGCCGCCGCCGGTCGAGCCTGCGTTCGATGAGCCGGTTCATGTCGAACCGGAGCTGGCCGAGCCTGCCCAATTCCTGCCGCCGCCGGTCGAGCCTGCGTTCGATGAGCCGCTCCATGTCGAACCGGAACTGGCCGAGCCAGCCCAGTTCCAGCCACCGCTGGTCGCGCCCTCGTTCAACGAGCGGCTCCATGTCGAACCGGAACTTGACGAGCCGGCCTACGACGAACCAGTCGGCGTCGAGCCACGTGCCGCCAGGCCGGCCAGGTTCCAGCCTGTGGTCGAGCATGCATATGACGAGCCGGGACACACCGTGCTGGTGCTTTCCTACGCTGAAGAAACCACGCCGCACGACGACGAGGCGCGCAGCGACGCATTGCTGAACCCCAACACTGAACCACTCGTGCGCGACCTGGAGCATGCCCCGCTGCCGCTGCTGCGCCAGTCGTCGGGCGAGAATCCCGCGCCGAAGCCGTCGAAAAAGGTGGCAAAGAAGCCGGCCGCGCCACCGCCACCGCCGCCCGCAGCGGTCGTTCCCGAGCCGGAGCACGACGAGCCCGATTTCCTGCGCCGCAGCCGCGAACTGGAAGAAAAACAAGGCTCGCGCCGGATCGCGATGCTGCTCGGTTCGGTCTTGCTGGCGATCCTGCTGGTGGGCCAGGGCGTTACCACCTTCCGCAACATCCTGGTGGCCAAGTTCCCTGCGATCAAACCCGTGCTGGTCTCGGCCTGCGCCACGCTCGGCTGCAAACTCGAACTGCCGGCCCAGATCGACAGCCTGAGCATTGAAACGGGCGAGCTGCAATCGCTCGGCGCCAACGCCTTCACGCTGTCGACCCTGCTGCGCAACCAGAGCGACCTGACCCAAGCCTGGCCGAACATCGAACTGGCGCTGACCGATGGCAACGACAAGACCCTGCTGCGGCGCGTGGTCGTGCCCGCCGAATACCTGCCCAAGGGCACGGTGACGGCCAAAGGCTTCGCGGCGCGGTCCGAACAAGCCGTCAAACTGACTTTTGAAGTAAAACAGATCAAGGCGTCCGGCTACCGTATCGCCATCTTCTATCCATAAGGCACATCATGACCAAGACCACGCTGATCTGCGGATCGCTCGCATTCGACAAGATCATGCAATACAACGGCCGTTTCGGCGAAACGCTGCTGGCCGACCAACTGCACAAGGTCAACGTCTCCTTCCTGGTACCGACCTTGCGCACCGAATATGGCGGCTGCTCGGCCAACATCGCCTACAACCTCAAGATGCTGGGCGGCGAGCCGCTGATCATGGCCGCGATTGGCCAGGATGGCGGCGAATACCTGGAACGCTTCGAAAAGCTCGGCATCGAAACGCGCGCGATCCGCAAGATCACCCACTCGTACACCGCGCAATGCTTCGTCACGGCCGACCTCGACAACAACCAGATCAATGCCTTCCACCCGGGCGCGATGGAATTCGCGCATGAAAACAATGTCGGCGACCAGGGCGCGCTGCGCGTGGCCATCATCGCGCCGGACGGGCGTGGCGGGATGATCAAGCACGCGCGCGACTGCGCGGCGCTGAACGTGCCGTTCATGTTCGACCCGGGCCAGCAATTGCCGATGTTCAGCGGCGACGAATTGATCGAATTCATCAACCAGGCGACCTATGTGGCCGCCAATGACTACGAGTTCGAGATGCTGATGGACCGTACCGGCCTGACCCTGGCCGACATCGCCGGCCGCCTGGAAGCGCTGATCGTCACGCGCGGCGAGAAGGGTTCCGAGATTTACACCGGCGGCAAGCGCCACGAGATTCCCTGCGTGCAAGCGGCGGCGGTAGTCGACCCGACCGGCTGCGGCGACGCCTACCGCGCCGGGCTGCTGTTCGGCATCACGAACGACCTCGACTGGCCAACCACAGGCCGCCTGGCGAGCCTGATGGGCGCGATCAAGATCGCGCACCAGGGTGGGCAAAACCACGTCGTCACGGCCGCCCAGATCGCCGACAAGTTCGAAGCCGAGTTCGGTTACCGCTTCTAAGTTGCCAAACCGGGGTCTGACCTCTGATTAGTAATCTTTCTAATCAGAGGTCAGACCCCGGTTGGGAAACCTGATTAGTAATCTTTCTAATCAGAGGTCAGACCCCGGTTGGGAAACCAGTGGCCTTACTTCAATAGTATTTGCGCGACCCGCTCCGGCGTCAGGGTCGCCGACGCCACTTCGACCAGCTTGCGCTTGCTGGTCAGCCCGTGCGTGATCGTGAGCGCACTTTTCGGTACGCCCAGTTCTCCCGATAAATATTTGATCAAGGCCTCGTTGGCCTTGCCTTCGATCGGCTGCGCTTGCAGCTTGAGCTTGAGGGCGTCGTCGAGCACGCCGATCACCTCGGTCTTCTTGGCATTCGGGGTGATCTGCAGCGCCAGCCGCAATGCGCCCGGCAGCGCCGAACACCAGGCCCGGCTCATCGCAGGCCGAACAGCATCTGCACCAAGATGTGCACGATCTTGAGCAGGATCATCGCCACCATCACCGACAGATCGATTCCGCCAATCGGCGGCACCACTTTGCGCAGCGGACGCAGCAAGGGGGCATTGAGGGCCTGCACGAAGGGCGCCATCGGCGCCTGCGGGTTGACCCAGCTCAGGATGACTTCGATGAACAGCAAGCCGATGAAGCCGTACAGGATCCAGGTCAGGAAGTTGTACAGCGCCAGGATGGCCACCATCTCGAACGAGGCGCCAAAGAACAGGATCACGGACGTCGCCAGCGCCACCACCAGAAAGGCGCCGACCAGGCTGGCCCAGTCGTAGCCACCCACGCCGGGAATGATGCGCCGCATCGGCAGCACCATCCAGTCCGACAGGGCATAGATAAATTGCCCGATCTGCGACGGCGGGCGCACGCGAATCGCCTGCATCCAAAACCGCAGCAACAAGACTCCACCGAGAATGGAGGAGATGGTGTCGACGATCAACTGAACAATACTGTGCACATGCTCTCCTTAAAAAAAAACCGCTGTGTGAATCAAGTCACACAGCGGCATTTTGCCTGATCCAGGCCCAACTGCCTGTTACGGACGGCTGCTGGTCGGGAAAGGCCATGCTGCTGCTGGAGCCAACACAGTTTTCGCCGCTGGCGCTGGCGCCGGTGCTGCCGCTACTGCTGGTGCAGGAGTGGCTGGCTTCGATGCCGCGTCGGCTTTCGGCGCAGCTGCCTTCTTCGGCGGTCCCGCCTTCTTTACAACCGGCTTGGCTACCGCAGCGACAGGAGCTGCCGCTGGCGCCGCTGCTGGCTTGGCTGCTGGCTTCGCCGCAGCCTTAACCGGCTTTTTTGCTGCTGGCTTAGCCGCCACCTTTTTTGCTGCTGGCTTTGCTGCTGCTTTCGCTGCTGGCTTTGCTGCTGCTTTAGTTACTGCTGGTTTTTTGGCGGTCGACGTCGCTGCTGCTTTTTTGGCGGCTGGCTTGGCTGCGGCTTTGCTGGCTGCTGGCTTCGCTGCTGCTTTTTTGGCGACAGGCTTGGCGGCCGGTTTGGCGGCGGCTTTTTTCGCTACCGGCTTGGCTGCTGGCTTCGCTGCCGACTTGGCTGCTGGCTTGGCCGACGACTTCGCTGCGGCTTTTTTCGCTGCTGGCTTCGCTGCTGCCTTCTTCGCTACCGGCTTGGCCGCGGCTTTTGCCTTGGCTGCTGGTTTGGCTGCTGGCTTGGCTGCCGCTTTTTTGGCGACTGGCTTGGCTGCTGCTTTTTTAGCGACTGGCTTGGCGGCCGGCTTGGCTGCTGCTTTTTTCGCTACCGGCTTGGCTGCCGACTTCGCTGCCGACTTGGCTGCTGGCTTGGCGGCGGTTTTCGCTGCGGCTTTTTTCGCTACTGGCTTCGCTGCTGGCTTGGCTGCGGCTTTTTTCGCTGCTGGCTTTGCTGCTGGCTTGGCTGCGGTTTTCGCTGCGGCCTTCTTCGCTGCCGGCTTGGCTGCAGGTTTCGCTGCGGCTTTCGTGGCTGGCTTGGCTGCGGCTGCTTTCGCGGCGACTTTCTTCACTGGTTTCTCGGCAGCGGCTTTCGCGACTGGTTTCTTTACTGCGGGTTTCTTAGCGGCTGTTGCCATTTGGGTTCTCCTTCATCTGCGATGGGAAAAAATCACGCTACAAGATTTAAAACCCGTCCGACCCGTAACTGGAGGTCAGGCGAATTATTCATCGGCACAAACGTGATCGTGTTTATGCTAATGAATTCGGCACCAGCTGAACTGCTGCAACTCCTCAAGTTTGCAGCGCTTCAGCTATAGTCGTTTCTGAAAACAGAGACGACGGATACGGTGTTCATGGTTCGCTGTCCACATCCAAAAGCCCACAACCGTAAAAGAAAAAGCCGCCATGCCTGAACTGGATCAGGCAGTGCGGCTTTGTCTTTTGCAGAAGTTTAAGCACATATCTGTTGAATCAGCGTCCCATTTTGATCGATGATTTTGTCGTCGCGCGCGGCTTGCATCTTCGCGTTCACGTTTTGACAAATTCAATCACGTAAAGTACACGAAAACCTTGTCAGTGCGCAACTGGCACACTGCATTTGTTTGACTTTTTTTTTCGCGTGGCGCGCGCATCGGCACGCGATCGTTGCGCGCGGCGGCGCGCCAATGCGCGCAGCGCGTCGCCGCGCGTGCGGTCGATGCGGCCCGGGCACTGCGGGCGCGCGCCCACGAGCAACGCAGACATGCCGTACCTAAAGGCGCTATGCGGCGCCGCCAAGCGCGCGCCGGCAGCGCCGGCGGCAGGCGGCGCGCGCTGCGCGCTGCGCGCAGCGACATGCGCGGCGTCGAATGCGGCAGATGCGCACGACGCGCGCATCGCGCGCTGTTCGTTGCTGCTGCGAGACGTATTGGCGCAAGCGCGCACGTGAATGGCGCTGCGCGCTCGCGCGCTCGCTTGAAGTAAACAGTTTGGCGCGCCGCTGCGCTCCTTGTCGCGTGCGCTCTTGTGCCAGGTCCGGCGCCGGCATAGCATCGCTTCAGGCGCCGCGCGGCGACCACAACAAAACAGGAGACGATCGATAAACAGATTAGTCAAGTGGCTCACCATCCTCGGCATGGCATCGCTGATGGCGGCGGCGGGAGCTGCCGAACGCGGCACCAGCGAGGAAGCGGTGGCCCTGGTGAAAAAGGCGATCACCTACTACAAGACGAACGGCATGGAAAAGACCGCCGCCGAGATCAACGGCAAGACCGGCCTGTTTGAAAGCAAGGACCTCTACCTGTTCATCGCGCCCGTCGCGCCAGGGCCGGTGAGGGCGCACGGCGCCAATACCAAACTCGTTGGCAAGGAACTGGGCGACCTGCGCGACGTCGACGGCGTGTATTTCACGCGCCGCTTCCGCGAGGTGGCCGCCAAGGAGGGCAAGGGCTGGGTCGAGTACAAATGGCCCAACGCCAAAAGCGGCGCGCTGGAAGCGAAGAGTACCTACGTCGAGCGGGTCGACGATGTGTACTTGGCGTGCGGCGTGTACAAGCCCGGCAAGTCCTGAGACACGGGCGTGCGCGGCTCCCAAAATGAAGAAAGCTCCCACAGGGAGCTTTCAGAAGAACGCACGGCAGGGTGATCCCGCAGCGCAGCGATGCTTATTCCCAGTTCAGCGCGCCGCCGGTCTGGTACTCGGTCACGCGCGTCTCGAAGAAGTTGCGTTCCTTCTTCAGGTCGATCATCTCGCTCATCCACGGGAAGGGGTTTTCCTCGTGCGCGAACAGCGCGTCCAGGCCAATCTGCTGGGCGCGGCGGTTGGCGATGAAGCGCAGGTAACCCTTGAACATGGTCGCGTTCAGGCCCAGCACGCCGCGCGGCATGGTGTCTTCGGCGTACGCATACTCCAGGTCGACCGCTTGCAGGAACAGCGCCTTGATCTCTTCGCGGAACGCCGGGGTCCACAGCAGCGGGTTTTCCATCTTGATCGTGTTGATCAAGTCGATGCCGAAGTTGCAGTGCATCGATTCGTCGCGCAGGATGTACTGATATTGCTCTGCCGCACCCATCATCTTGTTCTGGCGGCCCAGCGCCAGGATCTGGGTAAAGCCCACATAGAAGAACAAGCCTTCCATCAGGCAGGCGAACACGATCAGCGATTTCAACAGCTTCTGGTCGTTTTCCACGGTGCCGGTGGTGAACGCCGGATCGGTCAGGGTGTTAATGAACGGAATCAGGAACTCATCCTTGTCGCGGATCGACTTGACTTCGTTGTAGGCGTTGAAAATCTCGGCTTCGTCCAGGCCGAGCGACTCCACGATGTACTGGTAGGCGTGGGTGTGGATCGCTTCCTCGAACGCCTGGCGCAGCAGGTACTGGCGGCACTCGGGCGCCGTGATGTGGCGGTAGGTGCCCAGCACGATGTTGTTGGCGGCCAGCGAATCGGCGGTCACGAAGAAGCCCAGGTTGCGCTTCACCAGACGGCGCTCGTCGTCGGTCAAACCGTTGGGATTTTTCCACAACTCGATGTCGCGCTGCATGTTGACCTCTTGCGGCATCCAGTGATTCGCGCAACCGGCCAGGTATTTGTCCCACGCCCATTTGTACTTGAACGGGACCAGCTGGTTGACATCGGTCTTGCCGTTGATGATGCGTTTGTCGTCGGCGTGCACGCGCTTGGCGACCGCTACGGCATCCGCTGCGGGTTCGGTACCCGCTACGGCACCCGCTACGGTACCCGCTACGGCACCCGCTACGGCACCCGCTACGGCACCCGCTACGGCACCCGCTACGGCGGCGCTTGGCGCCACGGGGCGCGCGGCTGGCGCGCTGGCTGTTTCATCGTCCCAGGACAACATGGTGATTCCTCTTTTCGTCAGTCTTCAATTCGGTCTTGCGCGAAGCGCCGTGGCGCTGTCGCCTCTTTGCCAGCGCTTACTGGCAGGCTTCGCATTCCTCGAAGCCATCGTCGCCCGGACGCAGGTAGCACGCCGCGCCGTCTTCCTCGGCCGCCGCCGCTGCCGTCGCCGCCGCGCTTGCCGCCGCTGCCGCCGCCGTGTCGGCCGCCGCACCCATTGCGTGGGCCGACATGCCGCCATCGACCGCCACCGCGTTCAGCGCGCCGGTCTTGGAGGTCGACTTCTCCATGTGGGTCGCCGCGATGGTGCGCAGGTAATAGGTGGTCTTCAAGCCGCGCAGCCAGGCCAGCTTGTAGGTTTCATCGAGCTTCTTGCCCGAGGCGCCAGCCATGTAGATGTTCAGCGACTGGGCCTGGTCGATCCACTTCTGGCGGCGCGACGCCGCTTCCACCAGCCAGCTCGGCGAGACTTCGAACGCCGTTGCGTAAATGTCACGCAAGTCTTGCGGGATGCGGTCGATCTTGGCCAGCGAACCGTCGAAGTATTTCAGGTCGGCGATCATGACTTCATCCCACAGGTCGCGCGCCTTGAGGTCGCGCACCAGGTAAGAATTGATCTCGGTAAATTCGCCGGACAGGTTCGACTTCACATACAGGTTCTGGAAGGTCGGTTCGATGCAGGCCGACACGCCGATGATGTTCGAGATCGTCGCGGTCGGGGCGATCGCCACGCAGTTCGAGTTGCGCATGCCGAACTGCTTGATGCGCTCGCGCACCACGGTCCAGTCCATGGCCGACGACATGTCCACTTCCAGGTAGCCGCCGCGTTCCTCGGCCAGCAGCTTGATCGAATCCTGCGGCAGGATGCCGCGCTCCCACAGCGAGCCGGCGTACGACTCGTAGCGGCCGCGCTCTTCGGCCAGCTCGGTCGAGGCCAGGTAGGCGTAGTAGCACACCGCTTCCATCGAACGGTCGGCAAATTCCACCGCCTGGTTCGACGAATACGGTACGCGCATCATGTGCAGGCAATCCTGGAAGCCCATGATACCCATTCCCACCGGACGGTGGCGCATGTTCGAGTTACGTGCTTTTTCGACGGCGTAGTAATTGATATCGATGACGTTGTCGAGCATGCGCATCGCGGTGCGCACGGTTTTCTGCAGCTTGACCGGATCGAGCTTGCCTTCTTTCATGTGCGCCGGCAAGTTCACGGAACCCAGGTTGCAAACAGCAATTTCCGACTCGTTGGTGTTGAGGGTGATCTCGGTGCACAGGTTCGAGCTGTGGACCACGCCCACGTGTTGCTGTGGCGAACGGATATTGCATGGATCCTTGAAGGTGATCCATGGGTGGCCGGTTTCGAACAGCATCGACAGCATCTTGCGCCACAGGTCGAGCGCGGCGATCTTCTTGAACACGCGGATCTCGCCGGCGGCAGCCTTGGCTTCGTAACCGGTGTAGGCCAGTTCGAAGGCCTTGCCGACCTTGTCGTGCAGGTCCGGCGTTTCCGATGGCGAGAACAGGGTCCAGTCGCCCTTTTCCATCACGCGCTTCATGAACAGGTCGGGAATCCAGTTGGCCGTGTTCATGTCGTGGGTGCGGCGGCGGTCGTCGCCGGTGTTCTTGCGCAGGTCGAGGAATTCTTCCACGTCCATGTGCCAGGTTTCCAGGTAGGCGCACACCGCGCCCTTGCGCTTGCCGCCCTGGTTGACCGCCACGGCGGTGTCGTTGACCACTTTCAGGAACGGCACCACGCCTTGCGACTTGCCGTTGGTTCCCTTGATGTGGGCGCCCAGGGCGCGCACCGGCGTCCAGTCGTTGCCCAGGCCGCCGGCGAACTTGGCCAGCAGCGCGTTTTCCTTGATGGCGTCGTAGATGCCTTCCAGGTCGTCCGAGACGGTGGTCAGGTAGCACGACGAGAGCTGCGAGCGCAGGGTGCCGGCGTTGAACAGGGTCGGGGTCGAGCTCATGAAGTCGAACGAGGACAGCAGGTTGTAGAACTCGACGGCGCGCGCTTCGCGGTTTTCTTCGCGCAGCGACAGGCCCATGGCCACGCGCATGTAGAACGCCTGCGGCATTTCGATGCGCACATCGCGCACGTGCAGGAAGTAGCGGTCGTACAGGGTTTGCAGGCCAATGTAGCCGAACTGCAAGTCACGGTCGGCAACCAGGGCTTTCGCCAGCTTGGCCAGGTCGAAGGTGGCCAGGACCGGGTCCAGCAACTCGTTCTCGATGCCCTTGGCGATGTATTTCGGGAAGTACTCTATATAGTGTGCCGCCGCCTTTGCTTGCGGGACTTCTTCGCAGAACACTTCCTTGCGGATGGTGTGCAGCAGGATGCGGGCGGTCACCTGCGAGTAAGCCGGGTCCTTTTCCATCAGCGCGCGCGCAGCCAGGATGGCGGACTTGTGCAACTCTTCGACCGGCACGCCGTCGTACAGGTTCTTCACCGTTTCAGCCAGGATGGCATCGGCGTCGACGTGTTTTTCCAGGCCGACGCAGGCGGCGGCGATCAGGTCGCGCACCTGGTTCATGTCGAGCAGGCGGCGCTGGCCGTTCTCAGTGACGTGGATCTGGGGCGCGGCCACCTCGGCCGAACCGCCCAGCGCTTCCTTCTGCAGGCGGCGCTCTTCCATGTGCTTGGCGCGGTACAGCACGTAGGCACGCGCCACGTCGTGCTCGCCCGAACGCATCAGCGACAGTTCAACCTGGTCCTGCACGTCTTCGATGTGGAAAGTGCCGCCCGATGGCTGGCGCCGGATCAGGGCCGACACGACGTTCTCGGTCAGTTGCTCGACCAGTTCGCGCACGCGCGCGGAGCCGGCGCTCTGGCCACCGTTGATGGCCAAAAAGGCCTTGGTGACGGCGATCGAGATCTTCGATGGTTCAAACGCGACGACAGCGCCGTTGCGGCGGATGATGCGATAGTCGCCGCGGGCGGCGACGGCGGCGGCGCTGGTGGACGCTGGCTGGCCAGCCGCTCCAGGTGTGATGTGCAATTGGTTAATCGAAGAATCTTGGGATGTTTGCATTGGACCTCCTGGAGCGGCGGGCTTTGGTCTGCCGCCGGTTGTTATCAAGTGGACGGCGTCATTCAACCGTCCCCAACAAATATAAAAACAAAAAACTACCCCGCCAGCCTGGATTGTCGAGGCCGGCGCCGTGAGGCGATGGTGGGTGGATTGCGCTAAAAAACTGGGCTTGCCGTGCTGCGTTATGGATGCTGAGTTATCGGTGGTAGCGCTTCAAAAACCACTATATCTAGTCGATTCATCAAATGTGGGACTAATTGTAGTGCCTCACCCGGGGAGTGGCAATAGAATTAAGTAGCAATATTTTCCTGTGCGTCGCTTGACTTTTTTGACTCAGGCCGCATGAAGGACTGCCCGGTTAGCACATACTAACGGATGCCATTTTTTGAAGCAGCCGCCAGCGCGCGCGCCTGCCATTTCTGCGTCGCGGGGCAGCATTATAAACCGTGGCGGGAGTGGGCGCTGGAATGGGCCTGGAAGGACGCCGCCCGGCTATCTCGTCGCGTGCGCGCAGCCTCCGGTTTCTAAGAAACTCCTCCAATTCCGTGGAACCGGGCCAGTCCAGACCTTCATACCGATAACTTACGCTCCGTCATTCCCGCGCAGGCGGGAATCCACGTCCGGCGCTCAGCCGACGGCTACGGAACAAAATTGGATTGCCGTGGGGGCGCCTAGCCCTCCGCGGGAAGTCATTTCTGCCAGTGGCAGGAATGACGGAGGCCAATTCCTGGAGAGGCGGGGGCCCAAGTTATTTCTGCGCGGACGCGCCATCGGCCCCAGGTGCTGGCAGCCGCACCCTACCCTTCCGGCTCCTGGATATCGAGCTTTTGCATCTGATAGCGCAGCTGGCGGAAGCTGATCCCCAGCAACAGGGCCGCCTGGGTGCGGTTGAACTGGGTCTGGGTCAGCGCGCGCAGAATGATCTCGCGCTCGACCTGCTCCAGATAATCGGGCAAGTTGCTGGGCAACTCCGCCGGCCCGCTCACGCTCATCGGCGCAGCCACCTGCGGCGCGCCCGCCTGCAGCGGCGCCGCCACCGCCTCGGCCACCGGCGCCGGCCGCTCGGCCACGCGCGCGCCCTTGAGCGACAGGTCGCCCACTTCGATCACGCCATCGTTGGCGAACGCCAGCGCCCGTTCCAGCACGTTCTCCAGTTCGCGCACATTGCCCGGGAACGAATACGTGCTCAAGGTTTCCAGCACCTGCGGCCCAAGGGCGGCCTGCTGCCCCGCTCCGGCCAGGCGCGCCAGCATGCCATGGACCAGCACGCCCAGGTCGTCGAGCCGCTCGCGCAGCGGCGGCACGCTCAACTCGATCACGTTCAAGCGGGAAAACAGATCCTGGCGGAACTTGCCGGTTTCGACGCACTGCGCTAGGTTCTGGTGCGTGGCGCTGATGATGCGCACGTCGACCGGCTCTTCGCTGGTGGCGCCGATCTTGCGCACGCGCCGTTCCTGGATCGCGCGCAGCAGCTTGACCTGCATCGCCAGCGGCAAATCGGCCACTTCATCGAGCATCAGGGTGCCGCCGTTGGCCGCGTGGAAAAACCCGTCGCGCTCGTCGGCCGCGCCGGTAAACGCGCCCTTGCGGTAGCCGAAAAACTCGGCTTCCATCAGCGCTTCGGGAATCGCGCCGCAATTCACGGCAATGAAGGGCTTGCCCGCACGCGAACTGCGGGCGTGGATTTCGCGCGCCACCAGTTCCTTGCCGCTGCCCGACTCGCCCGTGATCGCAATCGGCGCCATCGAGCGCGCCAGCCGTTCGATCTGGTTGCGCAGCGATTGCATCACGGCCGATTCGCCGATCAGGCGCGACGCCGTGCCGGCCGCCGCCGCTCTGCCGCTGTGCGTGGCCGGGGCCGACAGGCGCAGGGCCGACTGCACCATCACGCGCAAATCGTCCAGCACCACCGGCTTGGAGACGTAATCGAAGGCGCCCGCCTTCAAGGCCACCACCGCGTTTTCGGCGCTGCCGTAGGCGGTCACCACCGCGATCGGGGTCGACTTGTTGGACGCGTTCACTTCCTGCACCAGTTCCAGGCCCAGGCCGTCGGGCAGGCGCATGTCGGTGAGAATGAGACCGTAATCGTTCTGCGCCAGGAAGGCGCGCGCCTCGCGCAGCGTTTCGGCGCTGTCCACATCGAGCCCCATCCTGACCAGCGTGATTTCCAGCAGTTCGCGTAAATCCGCCTCGTCATCGACGACCAGTACGCGGGGTGATGTCATGTTGTTGCCTTTCTGTTACTAGTAACACCGCGCGCCCCCAGCGGCTGCGCGAATGAAATCACAAAGCGGCCACTGGCCGCGCGCACGCCGAAGCCGCTGGCATCGAAGCGATATTCGTAATCGAGCATCGCCGCGTTGTTCAGGCACAGCTCGCGCGCCAGGTACAGCCCCAGCCCGGTGCCCTTGCTCGAGGTCGTATAGAACGGCTCGAACAGGTGGGCCCGCACCTCGGGCGTGATGCCCGGACCGTCATCCTGCACGTGCAGCTCCATGCCGCCGGCCGAATCGGTCACCACGTAGACGCGGATACTGCCCGCCCCGCCGCTGGCGTAGCGCAGCGCATTGGTCAGCAGGTTGATCAGCACTTCGCGCAGGTGCAGCACGTCGAAACGCACCGGCGCGGCTCCAGTGTTGCCCAACCACACTATATCATCGGCGACACCCTGGGTTTCGTCAAATTCGGTTTTCAGCTCATTCAAAAACGGGCCGAGCAACAACGGATCGCCATTCGGCTGGACCTTGCGCGACAATTGCAGTATGTCTTCGACCATGCGGTTCACCCGCGCCACATTGTCGCCGACGATCTTGAGCAGGCGCGCCTGGCCCGGCGCGTGCAAGTCTTCCGCCAGCAGGGCGGTGGCGTGGCCGATCGCCGAGAGCGGATTGCGCACCTCGTGCGCGATGCTGGCCGTCAGGCGTCCCATCGATGCCAGTTTCAGTTCCTGGGCCTGGTTTTCGATGGCGGTCACATCCTGCAAGAAAATCACGCAGCGCTCGGACGCCTCGTCGACCGTGTCGACCCGCGCAAAGCGCAGCTTGAGGTGGGCCGCTAGGTCGCGTCGTCCGCTCCAGGCGGCCATGCCGGCCTCGCCGCCGCCGCTGTCGCGGTAGGGCTTGACGGTGACGAAGGCGGCGCGCGCCACGCCGGCGGCGCTGGCCGGCCCGACCTGTTGCTGCCACTCCGAAAACGCGAACGCGACCGGTTCCAGCGCGGCCACCTCGGACAGGGCAAAGCCGCTGTCGCCGTTGGCCAGCCCCAGCATGTGCTGGGCGGCCGGGTTGCCGGCGAAGATGTGGCCGTCGCGGTCGACCACGAGGATGCCATCGTCGACATCGGCGATGACGATCTGGTTGATCGCCTGCTGGATTTTCAGGTCGGCGCCGTGGCGCGTGGCCAGTTCTTCCTGCCGGATCAGCCTGGCGGCGAGGCGGCTGACCACCATCACGATGGCGAAGAAGGCGGCGCCGTACAGCCCGGCCTGGGTGAGCGGCATGCCGGCCGCGCCCAGGAAGACCTGGTACAGGGAATCGATCAGCAGGAACAGGGTGACCAGCGCGGCCGAAAACAGGGCCAGCAGGCGCGGTGCCAGGATCGCGGCCCCGGCCAGCGGAAACAGGTACAGGATCACCAGGCTGCCGCGGCTGGCGGCGGCGGCCATGTACAGCACCGAAATGACGCCGATGTCGACCGCGATCTGCAGCACCACCTGCATCAGGAAATGCTTGCGCACGTACACGCTGGCCAGCACGAAGGCGCCGGCCAGCACCAGGTAAGCGATGCAGGTGTCGGCATACAGATGCGGGCCGGCGCTGGCCACGTCTTTCTGGTCGAAGGCCAGGTAGGCCAGCAGCACCAGCGAGATGACGATGCGGGTGGCGGTCAGCGCCTGCAGCGAGCGCCAGAATGTTTCGCGCGACTCCGCCGACAGCCCGCTCCAGAAGGACATCACTCAGGCGGGCGGCAAACGCGCGTGGTCCGGGCTGCAATACTCGCGCCCGCCGGCCTTGACCGCTTCCGACTCGGGGAAGTACACATGGCAGTGGGCGCAGGCGATCATGGTTTCGGCCTCGCGCGCGGCCGGCCGTGGAGCGCTGCCCTGCCCGGGCGGCGGCGCCATGCCGCGCAGCTTGCTGCGGATGGCGGCGATAATCAGGATCAGCAGGGCGATCCAGAACAGAATGCGTGTCATGCCAGCCCCCGGTGCAAAACGACTTCAAGAACGAAACGGCTGCCAACATAGGCCAGCACCAGGGTGGCGAAACCGGCCAGGGTGAAGCGCAGCGCGGTCTTGCCGCGCCAGCCACGCCAGCGCCGTCCGGCCAGCAGCGCGGCGAACAGCAACCACGACAGCAAGGTGAAGACGCTCTTGTGATCCCACTTGAGCACGGTGCCGAACACTTGCTCCGAAAACACGATCCCCGACAGCACGGTCAGGCTGAGCAGCACGAAGCCGATCCAGATCAGGCGGAACAGCAGTTTTTCCATGGTCAGCAGGGCCGGCAGCTGGTCGAGCGCCGTGGCCAGCCAGCCGGCTTGCGGGTTGCGCGCGTGCAGGCGCGTTTCCTGGAGCGCCATCAAGACCGCGTGGAAGGCGGCGATGGTCAGGGTGCTGTAGGCCAGGATGGCCACCGAAATATGCCAGCCGAAGGCCGGGGCGCGTCCTTCGAGCTGCAGCACGCTGCCCGGAAACACGGCCGGCAGCAGCGCGGCGGCGGCGGCGCAGGGCATCACCAGGCGGCGCAGGCCATCGAGCGCGAAATTGCGGTTTTCGATCCAGTAGGCGGCCACCGAGATCCACAGGGCGGCGGAAATCATCAGCGCGAAGCCGATCCGCACGCTGCCGGGCGCCATCATGTCGAACCAGAGAGCGGCGCCGTGCAGCAGCCAGGCCCCGGCCGTGACCCCGGAAATGAGGGCGCCCCGGGGCGTGGGAAGAAGGGCGCACAGCGCGTACAGCAGCGCCGCTGCGATAAGTAAGTAAGTCTGCATGGCGCAAGTTTACACTATCGGCGCGCGCTGGCGGGGACGGCGTGACGGCGCCGCCGCCAGCGCCACCTAATCGACCGCCGCCATGCGCAACTCGTCGTTGTGGTGGCGCTGCTGCTCTTCCATGACCAGCTGCCCCAGCTCGCGCTTGAGCGCATTGAAATCGGGCGCGGCCGGGTCGCGCAGGCGCGCCAGATCGACCATCACGTCGCGCTTGACCGTGCCCGGACGGTAAGTCATCACCACGATGCGGTCGGCCAGGTAGATCGCTTCCTCGATGCTGTGGGTGACGAAAATGATGGTCTTGCCGGTGGCGGCCCAGATGCGCAGCAATTCGTCCTGCAGGTTGCGCCGGGTCAGCGCGTCGAGCGCGCCGAACGGCTCGTCCATCAGCATGATCGGCGAATCGAGCGCCAGCACGCGCGCAATCGCCACCCGCTGGCGCATGCCGCCCGACAAATCCTTGGGAAAGCGCTGGCGGAAGTCGCCCAGCGACAGCATTTCCAGCAGGCGCGCCACGGTGGCCGCGATGGCCGCCTTGTCCAGGCCCTTGATTTCCAGGCCGAAGGCGACGTTCTGCTCGACTGTCATCCAGGGAAACAGGGCGTACTCCTGGAACACCATGCCGCGCTCCGGCCCCGGCCCCGTCACCGCGTGCGCGCCGGTGCGGATGGTGCCGCGCGTGGGCAGCGCGAACCCGGCGATGGCGTTGAGCAGGGTCGACTTGCCGCAGCCCGACGGTCCCAGCAGGCAGGTGAATTGCCCGGCCGGGATCTCCAGCTTGATCTCCTTGAGCGCGACCAGTTCGCCCGCAGCGCTGTTGAAGACCTTGTCGACGCCCTCGATATGGATCGGTGATGCACTCATCTCAGTTCTCCAGGCCGCGGTGCCAGCGCAGCAGGTAATTGTTCAGGCGGTTCATGCCGATGTCGATCGCCAGCCCCAGCATGCCGATGGTGGCCATGCCGGCCATGATCTTGTCGGACCAAAAATACTCGCGCGCTTCCAGGATGCGGAAACCCAGGCCATTGTTTACTGCGATCATTTCCGAGACGATCACCACGATGAAGGCGGTGCCGATCCCGATCCGCACGCCGGACAGGATGTAGGGCACGGCGGCCGGCAAGATCACGCGCACGAACATGGTGCGCTCGCTGGCACCCAGGTTGCGCGCCGCGCGCAGGTAAATGGCGTCGACCTGGCGCACCCCGGCGATGGTATTGATCAGCACCGGAAAGAACGCCCCCAGCGCGATCAGGAACACGGCCGGCGGATTGCCCAGCCCGAACCACAGGATCGCCAGCGGAATATAGGCGATCGGCGGAATCGGGCGCAGCAGCTGCACCAGGGGATTGAGCCAGGCATACACGCGCGCGTTCGCCCCCATGGCCAGCCCGAGCGGCAGCGCCAGCGCGGCCCCGATGCCGAAGCCGAGCAGCACCCGGACCATGCTGGTGAGCGAATCGACCATCAGTTCGCCCGACACGGCCCAGGCCAGCCAGTTGCCGTCCACGTGCGGCTGCAGCGGCAGCAGGT
The DNA here is from genome assembly GCF_011682175.1 of Massilia frigida. Lineage (GTDB taxonomy): Bacteria > Pseudomonadota > Gammaproteobacteria > Burkholderiales > Burkholderiaceae_D > Telluria_A > Telluria_A frigida. The sequence continues at coordinate 64,371 of NZ_WHJG01000010.1, read as the reverse complement.
ACTCGATCCACTTGCGCAGCACCGCCAGCGGCGACGGCAACACCTGGGGATTGACCAGGCCCTGCACCGCCGCCAGCTGCCACAAGGCGATCACCACGGCCGGCACCACCAGGCCGATTCCCACTTCACGCAACTGTCTGCTATTCATGCCACCTCCGGAAAACGTCGTTACACCACGCTTGGATTGTCGAACGGGGCCCGCTCACTTGATCCCCAGGCTTTTTTTTGCCGCGTCCAGCAGGTCGGTCCTGACCCAGTCCCTGGCCAGCGGCGGGCGCGCCATGCGCCCCACGCCGGTCTTGACCATGGTGTCGGTGGTGATCTGGATATGCTCGGCCGTCACATCCAGCGAATACGGCGAATTGGCAATCGCATCCTTGAAGTCGGCCCCGCTGATCTGGCCCTTGTAGATCACGTCGCGCACGTACTTCTCGGCGATGGCCGGCTGGGTGATGAAGGTGCGGGTCGCTTCGACGAAGCAACGCATGAATTTGTCGGCCAGCGCCCGCTTGCCGTTGTAGAAAGCCTCGGTCATCACCATGGTGCGCACCGGCTCGCCGATCGGGGTGTCGTAGGGTTTCAGCACTTCCCTGCCGAAACCCCGGTTGATGGCTTGCGAGGATTGTGGCTCGGATTGCATCATGGCATCGATATTGGCGGCCATCAGCGCCTGGTTCAGGTCGGCGAACGGCAGGTAAATCACATGCACGTCCTTGCCGGGCGCGCTGTCGGCGCTCATGCCGTGCTTTTGCAATTGCGCCATCAGCAGCACTTCCTGGATGCCGCCGCGCGTGACCCCGACCTTCCTGCCTTTCAATTCGCGGATGCCCCTGATGCCCAGGCCGGGCCGCGCCACCAGGCGCGCGCCGCCCCTGGCGAAACCGGCGACGATGAAGATCGGCGCGCCGCTGGCGCGGCCCGAAATGGCCGCCTCGGACGCCGTCGTGCCCACGTCCAGCTCGCCGGCGATGATCGCTTGCATCACATCGAGGCCCTTGGCGAAGATCTTTTCGTCGACCTTGATGCCGCACTTGGGCGCGATTTCCTTGATGTACGAAACGGCGCCGAAATGCGCGAACTTGAGGTTGCCAAGCCGGATCACTTCCTCGGCGTGGCTGTGGCTGGCGGCAAACAGCGCCGCCAGTACGATCGTGTTGCAGATGAGCTTCCCTGGCATGCCTGTCTCCGTTGAATGGTGCAGAGTCGATAAAGTAGCGCGCGTGTCGTCATGCATGCCAACGAGCCGCCACCGGCCTCGGTACCCGACGCGGTACCCGGCGCGGTATCCGACGCGGTATCCGACGCGGTATCCGGCGCGGTATCCGAGGCCGTTGGCGCACGCTTTCATGCTTACCTCAGAGAAAGATAGCCCGGAGAGAAAGCAATGTCCAACGACTGGCGCAAGCTTTGCGCTGATAAGATGGCGCTCCCTCCGTGAAAGAAATCAATGAAACCCATTTTGCATAAGCGCATAGGCGCACCGTTGTTTTTCATGATGTTCGGCCTGGCTGCCATGAGCACGGCGCAAGCCGGCGAGCGCCGCTGCACGTTTTACGAAGACCCGTCGGCCGACGGCAACGTGTTCGAGCCGCCGCGCTGGCCGGGCAGCCTGACGCCGGGCATGTATGCCCAGCCCGGCATCGTGCGCGCCGGGCGCGACGATTTTTACCAGTTCATCGCCTGGCGCGCGCTGGCCGGCATGCCGCTCGACGCCGCCGCCCAGGAGCGCCTGCGCCCCTTCGACCCGTGCTGGCTGACCGAAACGAGCGAGCACCACGGCCACAATCCGCACAACGACGCCGCCCTCAAGCACGCGCTGGAAGGGTGGCAAACGGAACGCTTGCGCGGCGGCGGCCCCAAGCAGGCCGCGCTCGCCATCGCCGGCAAGGACAGTTCGGTGCTGAACTGCCCGGCGGACGCATTTCGCAACGCCACCCGCACCCTCGGCATTCGCCTCACCAACTACGGCGCCGACGCCACGCTGCGCGACTGGGTCGTGGGCCAGGACGCCGTGTTCGCCAACTGCGCCGCGCCCGGCGCGATGCCGGCCGATGCCCCGGCCGGCGCGCCCGACTGGCTGCGCATGGACCGCGCCTACCAGCAGGCGGCCGCCCACTTTTACCGCGGCGCCTACCCCGAGGCGGCCGCGCGCTTCGACGCCATCGCCCAGGACGCGGCATCGCCCTGGCGCGCCATCGCGCCCTACCTGGCCGCGCGCGCCGACGTGCGCGCCGCCAGCGCCGCCGACGACGGCAAGGCCGATGCGGCGCTGATGGCAAGCGCCTTGAAGCGCCTGGAGCCGCTGGCCGACGCCAGCACCGACACGCCGCTGCGCACCGATGCGCGCCGCCTGCGCCAATTGATCTTGCTGCGCACCGCGCCGGCGCAGGTACTGGCCCGGCTCGACACCGAACTGGGCAGCGCCGCCCCATCCGCCAATATCGGACAGGATGTACGCGATTACAGCTATGCCTGGCGCGCCACGGCGCCCGCCGAACGCGGCCAACTGGGCTATGGCGCCTGGCTGGCGGTCATGCGCAGCGCGCGCGCCGCCAACGCCTCGCCGGCCGAGGCGCTGCGCCAGTGGGAAGCGACCCAGCAATTGCCGTGGCTGGTGGCGGCGCTCACGCGCGCCACGCCGCAAGCGCCGCCGCCCGAAGCGCTGCTGACGGCCGCGCAAGCGCTGGCGCCCGCCTCGCCGGCCTACCTGACGGCGCGCTACCACCTGGCGCGCCTGGCCGCCAGCGACGCCGAGGCGGTCGCCATCGTCGACGCGGCGCTGGCCCTGCGGCCGGCGCTTGGCGCGGATGACGCCAACGCCTTCAAGCGCATCGGCCTGGCGCGCGCGCGCAACCTGGACGACGTCGGCCGCTTCATCGTGCGCAGCGGCGTGCTGCCGGTGCGCGGCGAAGCGCCGGCCGCCGCCATGGACGTGGCCGCCTTCCTCAACACCGGCCTGCCGCTGGACATGCTGGCCACCCTGGCGCAGCAAAAAAACCTGCCGCCCAAGCTGCGCGCCGAACTGGAAACGGTGGCCTGGACGCGCGCCCTGCCGCTCGCCCGGCCCGATGTGGCCACCCGCCTGGCGCCCGCCATCAAGGCGCGCTTTGCCGGTTCGGCCCCGCTGGTCGACCAGATGCTGGCCGAACCCAATCCGGCGCTGCGGCGCGGCATCAGCGCCATGCTGCTGGCGCGTTATCCGGGCATGGTTGCCAACGTCAGCCCGTTCATCGGCTACGAGGCCGACCCCACCAAATTCGCCCATCCGATCATGCGTGCCAGCAACAACCTCGAACGATCGCGCGAGAACTGGTGGCAGGTCTTCGCCGGCGGCAAGCCGACTTACGGCAAGAGCGTGCCGGCGCCCGCCGTGCCGACCTTCCTGGCGGCCGACGCGGCGGCCACCCTGCGCGCCGAACGCGCCACCCTGGCGGCCTTGCCGAGCGGCACCGACTACCTGGCCGGGCTGGTCATGGAGCACGCCACGCGCGAGCCGCGCGACGCGCGCCTGCCGCAGGCTCTGTCGATGCTGATCCGCGCCCACGGGGGCGACGCCAGGGGCCAATACACGGCTCCCATGTTCAAGCACTTGCACAAATACTTCACGCGCAACGAATGGGCCAAACGCACGCCGACCCACCGCTGAAGTCTCCCATCCTGATGAACCGGCGAGGCGTGCTGGCCGCAGCCAGCGCCACCATGCCTTGCTGATACACAACGTTACATCTTAATAAATATTTTCAGAATACACTCAATAAAAACTAACCAGGAGTCAACAATGAATTCACGCTCGTTTCAGCTGCGCCGCATGACCCTCCAGATGGGCGCCGCGGCGTTCCTGACCGCCTGCGGCGGCGGCGATGGACCGACGCCAACCCCGACGCCGACGCCAACACCAACACCAACGCCGACGCCAACACCAACGCCGACGCCAACACCAACGCCGACGCCCACGCCAACCCCGACACCAACCCCGACACCAACCCCGACACCACCCCAGACCTACCCCGGCCCAGTGCTGCCGGCAGGACTGACCCTGATCGCTGGCGACACCGGCAGCATGGTCACGGCGGACGGCACCGGCGTCGACGCCCGCTTCGGCTACATCCGCGACGCGCTGATCGACAGCAAGGGCACGGTGTACATCAGCGAGACCAGGATGGACAACCGTGGCATCTTCGTGGGGACCGGCCCGACGATCCGTGCGTTCGGACGGGACGGCGTGGTTCGTACCGTATTGTCCGCCCCGGTACCCGCCGATGAAAATCACGCGTCCCTCGATCCCACGGGCGCCGACCTGTCCTTTGACCGCGACGAGCAGATACGGGCAAGAGTCGGGCGCACGACTTACCTGATCCGGAAAGACGGCAGCACGACCCAGGTGCCGACCGAGCTCAACCCTACCTATCCCGACCAGTCCTTCATCGTCGGCAACGCGGCCGGCGTGCGTTACAGCATCAACTATAGCCGCGAGGGAGGGGGTACCTCGATCGCGCGCATCGGCGCCGACGGCAGCCTGACTGCGTTGGCGGGGAGCACCGTGCGCTCTTCGGAGCCGCGCGACGGCCAGGGCGCCGCGGCCCGCTTCGCCGCCCTCCGCGACGATGGCGTGGTGGTCGACCCGGCCGGCAATCTGTATCTGATCGACGCGGGGACGATACGCCGGGTCACGCCGGGCGGCCTGGTGACCACTTTGGCCGGCGTCGCCAATTCCACGGTGCCGGCCCAGGATGGCAGCGGCAGTGGCGCGTACTTCAACGAACCGCGATCGATCGTCATGCATGACGGCCAGCTGCTGGTGCTCGACAAGACAGGGCTGCGCCACGTCACCACCGGCGGCGTGGTCACAAGCGTCGGCCCCAAGCTGACGGACACGCCGCGCATGCTCTTCGCGACGGACACGCAGCGCCTGCTCTCCGACGGCCAGGGAAACGTGTACGCCATCCACCGAAGTCATGTTTCCCTGATTGTGCCCGATGGCGGCGCGTCGCTGTTTGCCGGCAAGCCCGACCTGTCCAGGTTGCCTGTGGACGGCATCGGCGCCGCCGCCCGCCTGGTGCGCCCGAAGTTCATGACGGCCGACAGCGCGGGCAACCTGTTCTTCGTCGAACAGCAACACATCGGCTACCGCTACGCCGGCTATGAGGAGGCCGGGGTGTACCTGCGCAAGGTGGCGCCGGACGGCACCACGACCAGCACCGTGACGTACGGAGGTTATCCGAGCGGCATCGCGGCGGACAGGGCGGGGAATGTGTATGTCTCGACCTTGCGTTACCTTCCACCAACCCATGCAGCGGGCCCGGAGCGTGGCGCCGTCATTCACAAGGTGGGCAGCGACGGCGTCTGGAGCGTGTTCGCCGGCGTCGATACCGAAAAAGGCGGGCAGGATGGCTTCGGCGCCGCCGCCCGCTTCAACGCGCCGTCGATTCTGGGCTTCGACCATGCGGGCGATCTGTATGTACAGGACGAGGGCAATGGCTACCGCCGCATCAGCCCGGCCGGCGCCGTGACCACGGTTGCCGCCGTGCCGCCGGAAGTGGGCCACATCACTGACGACGCCGGCAACCGCTACGTCGCCGACAGCGAGCAGAGCACGATATCGCGGATCAGCGCGGCCGGCGTCTCCAGCATCGTAGCGGGCATCCCCGGCCGCGCCGCCACGGTGCTCGGCCCCCTGCCCGGCAGCGTCGAACATCCGCGCGGACTGGTGCGGATCGGCATCAACAGCTACGCCTTCATCTCTGGCAGCGCCATCGTCAGGCTGGCGCTGCCGTAAACGGCGTACCGGCACCCGTTTACCTGGCCGGCCTGGTCATGGAACAATACCGCGCGCGCGCCGCGCGGTGCGCGCCTGCGCTGCCATCCTGATGAACGAACGAGGCATCGTGGCCGCGGCAAGCGCCCACGATGCATTCCCGATACACAACATTACATATTAATAAACATTTTCAGAATACACTTGTTAAAACCAACCAGGAGTTAACAATGAATTCACGCTCGTTTCAGCTGCGCCGCATGACCCTCCAGATGGGCGCCGCGGCGTTCCTGAGCGCCTGCGGCGGCGGCGATGGACCGACGCCAACACCGACGCCGACACCGACGCCGACACCGACGCCAACGCCCACGCCAACCTACCCCGGCCCGGCACTGCCGGCAGGCCTGACCCTGATCGCCGGCGACACCGGCAGCATGGTGCGCGCCGACGGGATCAGGCAAGACGCCCGCTTCGAGGCCATCGCCGACGCCGAGATCGACAGCAAGGGCACCCTGTACATCAGCGATCAAAAGCGCGACAACACCGGTGGCTACTATTTTTTCGGCTATGCGATCCGCAGCGTGGGACGCGATGGCACGGTGCGCACCGTGTACACCCACTCGTTCGACAACAATCCCGGCGCCACGCTCATCCCTGGCGACCCCAGGGTGTCGATCGACGCCCGCGACCAGGTGTTTTTCACCAACCTGAGCCAGACCTATTTGCTGGGCCAGGATGGCATGGCGACGCCGCTGCCCTTCGGCCAGGGGGGCGAGCGCGTGGTCACCAGCGCCGCCGGCATCAGTTACCGCATCACCTACAGTACCATCTCGCGCATCGAGGCCGACGGCAGCGTCACCTTGCTGGCCGGCGCCGACATCACGATACCCCTGGCCAGCGGCGCGATACCCCTGGCCAGCGGCGATCCCGCCTTCCCCGGTCCGGTGGACGGCCCGGGCCGCACTGCCCGCTTCAAGTTCATCCGCCCCGAGACCGTCGTGCTCGACCCGGCCGGCAACCTGTACCTGGCCGACGCGTCGATGCTGCGCAAGGTCACGCCGCAAGGCGTGGTCAGCACCCTGGCCGGTGCCGACGATACCGCAGCCGCGCGCGACGGCACGGGCAGTGCCGCCCGCTTCACCGAGCCGGCCGGCATGGCGTACAAGGGCGGCCTGCTGCTGGTGATCGACAACGGCGTGCTGCGCCGCGTGAGCCTGGCCGGCGTGGTCACCACCAGCACGACCACGCTGCCGAACGCACGCGTGCTGCGGGCGGACCGCGACGGCACCGTGTATGTGGTCTTCCCCGACCACATTGCGACCCTGGGCGACGATGGCCAGGTGACCTTGTTTGCCGGCAAACCCAACCTGTCGGAAACCTCCGTGGACGGCATCGGCGCGGCCGCCCGCCTGCGCGGCCCGCAATGGCTGACGGCCGATCCGTCCGGCAACCTGTACGCCATCGAACGGCAAACGCTCGGCTACCGCAGTACCGGCCCCTATATCAACAGCGGCGTCAACTTGCGCAAGATCGCGCCGGACGGCAGCGTCACCAGCCGCTTCCTCGCCGCCGGCCTGCCCAGCGGCATCGCGGCCGACAAGGCCGGCAATGTGTATGTCTCGACCCACTGGTACAACTCGGTCAACCCCGGCGCCGCACGGGCCGGACGCGCCATCCACAAGCTCGGCCCGGATGGCACGTGGACCGTGTTTGCCGGCCTCGATGCCGGTCCGGATGAGAAAACCGACGGCACCGGCGCCGCCGCCAGGTTCAGCGCGCCGCGCATTCTCGGCTTCGACAAGGCCGGCGACCTGTACGTGGAAGATGCCGGCCCGGTGATCCGGCGCATCACGCCCGCCGCGCTGGTCACCACGGTCGCCAGCGCGCCTGCGGAAGTGGGCCAGGTGCTGGACGACGCAGGCAACCGCTACGCCGCAGACACGGCGCACAGCACGATCCTGAAAATCGTCCCAAGCGGCGCATCGAGCATCGTGGCCGGCACGCCGGACCGCGCGGCGACCGTGCCCGGCCCCCTGCCCGGCGCCGTCGAATACCCGAAGGGCCTGGTGCGGATCGGCATCAACAGCTACGCGTTTATTTCAGGCAACGCCATCGTCAGGCTGGCGCTGCCGTAATCGGGCGCGCGCGGTGTGAGGAGAGCGGCCCGGTGGCCGGTCTTTTTTCGTTGTGACTAGGGTAAAATGACGCCACAACCGGCACTCGCCGGCATCGCCCTATATATTAGTCAGGTCTGCCATGCTAGATAACTTAACCCAACGCCTTGCCAAGGTCGTCAAGACCATGCGCGGTGAGGCGCGTCTGACCGAATCGAATACCGCCGAGATGCTGCGCGAAGTGCGCCTGGCCCTGCTCGAAGCCGACGTGGCCCTGCCCGCCGTGCGCGAGTTCATCAGCCGCGTCAAGGAAAAAGCCCTCGGCGAAGAAGTCATGGCCTCGCTCAGCCCGGGCCAGGCCCTGGTCGGCGTGGTCCAGCGCGAGCTGGGCGCACTGATGGGCGCGGACCTGGGTCCGGAAGCGTCGCAGCTGAGCTTTGCGCAGCAGCCGCCGGCGATCATCCTGATGGCCGGTTTGCAGGGCGTGGGTAAAACCACCACCGTCGGCAAGCTGGCCAAGTACCTCAAGGAAGAGAAAAAGAAGAAGGTCCTGACCGTCTCGGCCGACGTCTACCGTCCGGCCGCGATCGCCCAGCTCGAATCGGTGACCAAGCAGGTCGGCGCCGACTTCTTCCCGTCCGCCGCCACCGACAAGCCGGTCGACATCGCCCTGGCCGCGCTGGACTGGGCCCGCAAGCACTACCACGACGTCTTGATCATCGATACCGCCGGCCGCCTGGGTATTGACGAAGCGATGATGCAGGAAATCTCCGCCGTGCACGCGGCGGTCAACCCGATCGAAACGCTGTTCGTGGTCGACGCCATGCTGGGCCAGGATGCGATCAACACGGCCAAGGCCTTCAACGACGCGCTGCCGCTGACCGGTATCGTGCTAACCAAGCTCGATGGCGACTCGCGCGGTGGCGCGGCGCTGTCGGTGCGTCACATTACCGGCAAGCCCATCAAGTTTGCCGGCGTGTCCGAAAAACTCGACGGCCTGGAAGCGTTCGACGCCCAGCGCATGGCCAACCGTATCCTGGGCATGGGCGACATCCTGGCGCTGGTGGAAGAAGCGCGCAAGGGCGTCGACAGCAAGGCCGCGGCCGACCTGGCCAACAAGATCAAGGTTGGCGGGCGCTTCGACATGAACGACTTCAAGTCGCAGCTGGGGCAGATGAAGAAAATGGGCGGCATGTCGAGCCTGATCGACAAGCTGCCGGCGCAATTCCAGCAAGCGGCCGGCGGTGCCAACATGGACCAGGCCGACAAGCAGGTGCGGCGCATGGTCGGCATCATCGATTCGATGACGCCGCAGGAACGCGCCAAGCCGGAACTGATCAAGGCCACGCGCAAGCGCCGCATCGCCGCCGGCGCCGGCGTGCAGGTGCAGGAAGTGAACCGCATGCTGGCCCAGTACGACCAGATGCAAGCCATGATGAAGAAATTCAAAGGCGGCGGCATGATGAAAATGATGCGCTCGATGAAGGGCATGATGCCGGGCGGGATGCGCTAAGCGCACCTCGTCTCCACATCGTTTCTTCCGACCGACGCCCCTGAAACCGTCGCCCCCGCGCCAAGGCGGCACTCGGCGGGGGCCCAAGTTCGTCGCTGATCCGCTAACTTGGGGGGAACGCATGCGTTCCCGCCGAGTGCCGCCTTGGCGCGGGAAGTCGGTTCCGCCAGTGGCGGGACCGACGACTCACCGGTTCCGGGCACAATCCCCCTGCACCATCCCCCGCCCCATCAAAAACCGCCTTCCGGGCCGTAGTTCTGGCTTTTCCCTATGAAAACGCCGAAAAATTCTTGAAAAACACTTGCGTCATCGGTAAATCCCCACCAATATAAGCCGTGCGATGAATTGCGCAATTTCCCATGTGTTCGTTAAGGAGGCTTGAAGATGGCAACAGCCAAAAAAACCCCAGCAGCAGCGCCAGCAAAAAAGGCCGCCGCAGCTAAGCCGGCCGCAGCGGCAAAGCCAGCAGCAGCGAAGAAAGCTGCTCCAGCAAAAGCTGCAGCCGCACCAAAAGCAGCAGCCGCAAAAAAACCTGCAGCAGCCCCACGCAAGCCGAACGCCGCTTTCATGAAGGCGATGACTCCGTCCGCCGTCCTGGCAGCCGTGGTTGGCGCAACGCCGCTGCCACGCACCGAAGTCACCAAGAAAGTCTGGGACTACATCAAGAAGCTCGATCTGCAAGACGCGGCCAACCGCCGCATGATCAATGCCGACGACAAGCTCAAAGCAGTTTTTGGCGGCAAAGCACAGGTATCGATGTTTGAAATGACCAAACTCATTTCCGACCATCTGAAATAAAAAACAGATTGCTCGTCCAAGCCTGATTACAAAAAGCCCCGGTGTCACAACCGGGGCTTTTTGTTTTTCCAGCCCGTGTCATGCGGCAGGCGCCGGACATGATGTCCGGCGCCGCACCGTTACGCCAGCCGTGGCGTCAAGTCCTGCAAGGCGCTACCGGCCTGCAAGTTCTGGACCGCCGCACCGAATGGCGCCGCCGCCAGCAAGGCGTCCGCCGGCGCCAGCGACAAGGCCGCCAGATTGCCATTTTTGGCGTACTGGTAAGCCAGGTCGCCGCCGATGGCCGCCGTATCGCTGCCGCCCAGGTGAAAGCCCAGCAGCGAGGACGACAAGGCCCAGCTGGTCAAGGCCGGATTGGCCTGGCGCGCCTGGTCGAAGGCCGTTGCCAGCCCATCGAAATTGAAGCGCTCGATCTTCTTGTTGTTGATCGCACTGGCCGATGCCGCGTTGTAGTCGCTGGTGCCCTCGATCACCACCTGCAGATTGGCCACGTTGCGGTTGTTGGCACTCAGGTACCAATCCTTGAAGCTGAGCTGCTCGCTGGTCCCGGTGACCAGCACCAGATCGTTGCCGGCCTTCTTGAACAGCAAGTCCGCATACTTGACACCTTTGCCCAGCGACAGCGTGTTGTCCTTGCCGCTGCTGGCCGCGACCGTATCCTGGCCATCGCCGCGGTTAAACGCAATGATGTCGGCGCCAGTCGAGGTGACGATGCTGTCGTTGCCGGTGCCGCCGATGAACAGCTCGTTGCCGCTGCCACCGGTCAGGCTATCGATGCCGGCGCCGCCATCGAACACGTTCTTGCCGACCGTGTCGTTCAAGGTATCGGCGCCCTCCCCGCCCTGCAGGATATCGTTGCCGTCCGCACCGGCCAGGACATTGGCGGCGCTATTGCCGATAATCAGGTTGTCGAGCAGGTTGCCGCTGCCATTGATGAGCAGGGTGCCCGTCAGGCTCAGCGCTTCGACGTTGGGGCCGAGCGCATGGGTCACGCCGGAGAACACCTGGTCCATGCCTTCGCCGGCGTTTTCGGTGACGCTGTCGGTGCTGTTGTCGAGCACGTACATATCGTTGCCGGTGCCGCCGGCGAGCTTGTCCGCCCCCGCGCCGCCATCGAGCCGGTCGTCGCCGGCGCCGCCGTTGAGGGTATCGTTGCCGCCCAGGCCATTGAGGCTATCGTTGCCGGCGCCACCGTTGAGCAGGTCGGCATTCGCGCTACCGTTGAGCACCTGGTTCTTCACGCTGACCACCAGGTCGAACACGTCGGACACGCTCAGGCTGCCGCTGTCGGTGGCGGCCAGGCGCACGCTGACGGTGCCGCTGGCCGGCGGCGTGCCGCTGAAGGCGCGCGTGGCCGGATTGAAAGCCAGCCAGGCCGGCAGTGCGCCGCCGTCGGCCAGGGTGGCCGTGTAAGCGAGCTTGTCGCCCGCATCCGGATCGGTAAACGCTGCCGAAGGCACGGTCCAGGCGAACGGCGTGCCCGGCGACGCGGCCTGGTCGGCCAGCGGCGCGGCCAGCACCGGGGCCCGGTTGGCTGCGCCGACCACCAGGTTGACGCCTTGCCCGGCGCCATTGCCGGCGCTGTCGGTGCCCCACAGCTGGAACTGGAGCGTGCCGATATTGCCGGCCGCTGGCGTCCCCGACAGCACGCGCGTCACCGGGTCGAACCTCAGCCAGGAAGGCAGCGCCGCGCCGCCGGCCATCTTGACGCTGTAGGTGACCGTATCCCACGCGTCCGGGTCGGTCACGGTATCGACCGGCACCGTGTAGCTGAACAGGGTATTGGCCTTGGCCTGCAAGGTCGGCAGATAGCTCTTGACCGTCGGCGGGCTGTTGCTGCCGGCCCGGTCGAGCATCAGCTGGACTTTGGCCTGGTCCCACACCGCGCCGCCGGCGAAGGCGATCTTGTCGAGCTTGCCGTCGGTGGCGGCGCCGTTGCCATCCTGGCCGGTGGCGAAGTAGCCCATCAGGGCCACCTGGTCGGTGCCGCCCTTGAGCATCAGGAACACGTCGTTGCCCTGCTTCATGGCCGATACATCGGTTTCCAGGATGCCGGCGCCGAAGCGCAGGATATCGATGGCGCCCGCGATATCGGTATTCTTGATGGTGTCCTTGCCATCGCCCTTCTCGAACACATACACGTCGTCGCCGGCGCCGCCGTCGAGGTAATCGCTACCCTTGGCGCCGGTGAGCACGTTATTGCCAGCGTTGCCCCACAGGCCGTTGGCCAGTGCGTTGCCGGTGGCGGTGAATGCCTCGTCGCCGTTGAGCGCCAGGCGTTCGAGGTTCTCGCCCAGGGTCCAGCTGAGATTGGCGCGCACGAAGTCGTCGCCCTGGCCGGCCAGCTCCTCGATGCGGTCGCCCTCATCGTCGACTTCGTAGTAATCGTCACCCGCCCCGCCGACCAGCAAGTCCAGCCCTTCGCGGCCAAACATGGCATCCTTGCCCAGGCCGCCGATCAGGGTATCGTTGCCCTCCAGTCCCAGCAGGTTGTTGTCGGCATCGTTGCCGGTGATGAGGTTATCGAGCTCGTTGCCGTTGCCGCGCACCGCCTCGCCCACCAGGGTCAGGTTGTCGACACCGTTGGCCAGGATATAGGTCGTGTCGTAGCTGCGGATGATGGTGTCGGTACCCTCGTCGAGCGCTTCGTTGACCTCGTCGCTCTCGCTGTCGGTCAGGTAGGTATCGTTGCCAAGCCCGCCGCTCATGGTGTCGGCGCCGGCGCCGCCATCGAGGCGGTTATTGCCCTCGTTGCCGCGCAAGGTATTGCCGGCCTCGTTGCCGCTGCCATCGACATCCAGGCTGCCGGTCAGGACCAGGCCTTCGAGGTCGCTCGCCAGGGTGTAGCTCAGGCCGGTTTCGACGGTATCGAAGCCGGCCTCGCCAGCTTCGACGATCTGGTCGGCCAGGGTATCGACCACGTAATAGTCGTTGCCCTGCCCGCCATCGAGCGTATCGGCACCGGCAGCGCCATCGAGGCGGTTGTCGTAATGATTGCCGGTGAGGCGGTTGGCGAGCGCATTGCCGCGCCCGTCGATGGCACCGGTGTTTTCCAGCACCAGCGTTTCGATGTTGTCCCCCAGCGCAAACGTGGCGCTGGCCCTGACCGTGTCCTGGCCCTCGCCCGCCGCTTCGACCGCCAGGTCGGTGCTGGCGTCGACGATGAAGACATCGTTGCCCAGGCCGCCGATGAGCACATCGTTGCCAGCCCCGCCGTCGAGCCAGTCGTCGCCGGCGCCGCCATCGAGGGCATTGACCGAGGCATTGCCAAGCAGGGTGTTGGCGAGCGCATTGCCGATGCCGTCGGCGGCGCCGGCGAGCGCGTCGAGCTCCAGGATCTCTACGTTCGCCGGCAAGGTCGTGCTGACCGAGGCGCGCACCGTGTCCATGCCTTCGCCCGGCAGTTCGAGCACGACGTCGGCCGTGCTTTGCGCCAGGTACAGGTCGTCGCCGGCGCCGCCGCTGGCGCTGTCGTCGCCCAGGCCGCCGTCGAGCGTGTCGTTGCCGGCGTCGCCGCGCAGCTGGTCGTCGCCCGCCTGGCCCAGCAGCAGATCGTGGCCGGCACCGCCGCCCAGCGTATCGGCGCCATCGCCGCCATCGATGCGGTCGTCGCCGCCGGCGCCATTGATGCTGTCGGCCTTGGTGTAGCCGGCAATGAGGTCATTGCCTTCGGTCGGCAGCAAAGCCTGTTCGAGGATCGCGGCCAGGTTCCACAGCGTGCCGTCCTGGAACGCAATCTGCTCGATGCGGCGCCCGGTGCCCGCTTCCTTTTCGAAAAATCCCGGTACGCTCAGGCTGTCGCCGCTGCCTTTCAATTGCAGCTGCAAGTCGTCATTGACGCGGGCGATGCGCACGCCGGCGGGGGTGACCCCGGCGCCAAGGCGGATCGTGTCGGTCTTGCCGGGCGTATTGTCATATTCACTGACCAGGTCCTGGCCGCCGCCGCTGCCGAACAGGAACACGTCGTTGCCCGCGCCGCCCATCAGGCTATCGTTGCCGGCGCCACCGTCGAGCGTGTCGTCGCCCTCCTCGCCGGACAGCTGATCGTCGCCGCTGCCGCCATCGAGCGCATCGGCGCCGCCATAGCCGGACAAGCTATCGTTGCCGCCCGCGCCAGCGAGCTGGTCGGCCGTCTCGTAGCCCGTGAGTTGATCGTTGCCGCCCGTGCCGAGCAGCACGCGGCGCTTGACCTCGGCCACGTCCCACAGCTCGCCGCCGGCAAATTCGATGCGCTCGACCCGGTTGCGCTGGCCATTGAAATAGTCTTCGATCGTCACCGTGTCGGCGCCGCCGCCCACGCTGAGCACCAGCGCATTGCCGACCCGCTGGGCGCTGGTGTTGGCCACCGTCACATTGGCGCCGAAGCGCAGCACATCGACCTCGCCCTCCGTGCTTTCCGTGTCGCGCAGCACATCCTTGCCATCGCCGCCCGCGAACTGGTACAGGTCGGCGCCACCGGCACCGTCGAGCAGATCGTCGCCCGCCCCGCCCTGCAAGACATCGTCGCCGGCGCCGCCCGCCAGGCTGTCGTTGCCGGCGCCGCCGTTCAAGCTGTCGTGCCCCGCGCCACCGAGCAAGGTATCGTTGCCGCCGGCGCCGGCAATGCTGTCGTCGCCGGGGAAACCGGCCAGCAGGTCGGCCTGGTCGGTCGGCGCCAGCACGCGCTGCTTGACCGCGGCCGCGTCCCACACCACCCCGTCGGCAAATTCGATCCGTTCGAGCTGGGTGACGAGCTGCGTGTCGTAGGTAAAGAAGCCGTTGACCTTGACGCTGTCGCCGCTGCCGAAATCGAGCACCAGATCGTCGCCGACGTGGCGCGCGAGCGTGGTCGAAGCGCTGATGCCGCTGCCCAGGCGCAGCACATCGACCATGCCGTCGGCATACCAGCCATTGTTGTCGGTGATGGTATCGCGTCCATCGCCGCGCTTGAAGACATACACGTCGCTGCCGATGCTGCCGTCGAGCACATCGTCACCGCGCCCGCCTTCGAGGGTATCGTCGCCGCCGTAGCCGAAGATGGTGTCATTGCCGGCCAGGCCGGCCAGGGCTTCGTTGATCTCGTAACCGTAGATGGCGTCGGCCTGTTCGGTGGCGATGCCGACCAGGGTCTTGACCTTGGCCACCGACCACACGGTCTGGTCGGCGAAAACGATCTGGTCGACCTCGTTGCCGCCGGCGCCATCGCGGTAGAAGTAATCCTTGATCGTCACCTTATCGGCGCCGCCGAAGGCCAACACCAGGCTGGCGCCTTCGCGCCGCGCCACGGTGCCGGCCGGGGTCAGGCCGGCGCCCAGGCGCAGCGTGACCAGCTTGCCGGCGCCGGGCTCGTAGGTATGGATCGCATCGCTGCCATCGGCGCGGTTGAACAGGAACACATCGTTGCCGCCGCCGCCTTCGAGCATGTCGTCGCCCGTCCCGCCGTGCAAGGTATCGTTGCCGCCCCGGCCATCGAGCGTATCGTTGCCGGCCAGCCCGCTCAGGACGTCAGCGCTGGCGGCATAGCCGTACAGCGCCTCGTCGCCGGCGGTGGCCACCAGCACCATGGCCTTGATCTTGTCGATCTCCCACAGCGTGCCATCCTGGAACTCGACGCGCTCGATTTGCAGGTAACCCAAGGCATCGTTGTGGAAGAACTGGCGCACCGTGACCGATTCTTCCTCGCTAAAGCGCAGCACCAGGTCGGTGCCGACGCGGCGCGCCTGGGTGGCGCCCGGCAGGAAACCGGCGCCCAGGCGCAGGGTGTCGATGGTCTGGTCGCCATTGTCCTGGTCATGGATGATTTCATGGCCATCGCCGCGTTCGTACAGATAGACATCGGCGCCGGCGCCGCCTTCGAGCAAGTCGTCGCCCTTGCCGCCGTGCAGCAAGTCGTTGCCGCCGAGGCCGCTCAAGGTATCGTTGCCGGCCCCGCCATCGATCCAGTCGCCGCGCTGGGCTTCACCTTGCAGCACATTCTTGCCGCGGTTGCCCAGGAGCATGCCGCCGTCCAGCGCATAGCCCACCGGCGTCGGATACGGCAGTTGCGCGCCGATCGCGCGCAAACGTTCGACCTCGAGCGGCGCACCGTCCGCTTGCAGGCGCGCCAGCAGGCGCGCCATGCTCACGGTATCGTCGTAGCTGGTGCTTTGCGCCAGTTTCAGCGCCAGGCTGTTGTTCAGGCGCGCCGGATCGAAGGCATCGAAACGGTCCTGGTCGACCGAGTAAAACACGCCATCGAGCCAGCCCTTGTCGAAGGCCTGGGCGGAAAAACTGAGCGCCATGCGGTCGGCGATGAAGCCGAAGCGTTCGGCGATATAGCTCTCGTCGAAGGTGGTGCGCCAGGGCGTATAGAAGGAATTGCTTTCGATGAGTTTCTTGCTGATATCGACGCCCGCCAGCGATTCGAGCATCCACACCTTGTCCATGGTGCTCAGTTCGCCACTGCGCACGCGGCCCTGGCGCACATAGGCCGCGTCCAGGCCGGTCCACTTGGCCATCAACTGGTCGATCTCGTCGCTGACGGCGGCCTTGCCGCTCCCGGCCAGCGCGCTGACATAGGCGCGCAACTCCAGGTTTTCCTGGATCGCATACGACAGGTCGCGCACGGCGCCGAAACCGCGCAGGCGCGGCAGCATCGCCACCTCGCTGTCGAGTTCGAGCTGTTCGTCCAGATGGCGGGCCGGATTCGAATCGGTCAGCGCAAAGTTGACCGCCAGCTCGATATCGGCCACCAGCCGGGCCTGGCCATCCTGGACAAACTCGCCCTGGGCGATGATGCGGTTATCGTTGCTGGCGATGGCCACCTTGGCCGATTCGGTGCCGATCGCGGTGATGCCCAGCTGGTCCAGCGTTTTCAGCTCGCCGGCCTGGGAAATGCCATCCTGGTTGGCATCCTGCCAGACCAGCAGTTCGCTGAACTTGGCGTCGCGGCGGTCGATCACGCCGTCGAGGTTGCCGTCGAAACGGCGCTTCAGGCTACTGAAACCATCTTCCTGGGCATTGCCGAACAGCTCGGACAGATTGTCGACGAAGCGGTTCTTGTTTTCGTCGGACACCAGCATGCCGTCCGCCGGGCTGATCCAGCCGGTGCGCTCGGCGATCGCATCGCTGTTGAAATCGAAGTACACGCTCGACTGGTCGGAGCCGACCGAATTGATCAGGCCATCGTGGTTCAGGTCCAGCACCAGTGGATCGACGCGGGCGCGGGTGCGGTTCGGATCGAACGGCGGCTTGGTCGGCACTTCCTTGTCGGTTTCCGACAGATAGATCTCGAGCTGGCCGTTGGACCAGTTCTCGATGGTCAGCGCGCCCTCCGGGCCCTTGACCAGCAGGGTCGAGCCCTGCTGGGTGTAGGAGATCTTTTTATCCCACGAATAGTAGACCGTCTCGCCCTTCTTGCGCCAGGCGCCATCGATATAGCGGCGCACGAAACGTACCGTTCCCTGGCCATCGCTGTCGCGGATGGTGTCGCCCCCGGCCGTGTGGTAAAAGTCGAAGCCGGCGCCGCCTTCGAGCGTGTCCGAACCCTGGGTATCCCACTTGTCGGTGGCGCCCTTGAGCACATCGTTGCCGCTGCCGCCTTGCAGGGAATCGTTATCGGCCTGGCCATCGAGGGTATCGTTGCCATCGCCCCCGATCAGGGTATCCTTGCCCTTGCCGCCGAGCAGCTTGTCGTTATCGCCGCCGCCGTCGAGCGTGTCGGCGCCGATGCCGCCGTCGAGCGTGTCGTTGCCCTCGCTACCGGAGAGCTGGTCGTCGCCGCTGCCGCCTTCCATATAATCCTTGCCCTTGCCGCCCGTCAGGACATCGTTGCCGGCCATGCCATACAGGTGGTCGTCGCCCTCGCTGTAGCCGGGCGCGTCGCCCGCAGCGGCGCCGAAGATGGTCTTATGATTCAGGGAGGAAGGGGTGAGGCGGCGGTCGGTCTTCAGATCGAGGAACAGGCGGTCGCCGGCCGGCGTGTCGGCACCGTCGGTCTTGTTATCGGCGAGCACCGCCACCAGCATCGCCGCCCGGTCTTTCAGGTAATTCTCGGTCAGCTGGCCGTTGCCGGTTTCTTCGTTGAAAACATCGAGCTCGCCGTCGTTATTGAAGGGCGCATAGTTGGCGCCCACCACGGCGAACGGCAGCATTTCGCGCAGCGCGTAGCGGATCGCGATCGCCTCGCCGCTCGAACCGGGTACATTGGCGCGCGCGGCGATGGCCTCGCTGCTCAAGCCAACCAGGTTGACCAGCTTCAGCGAGCCATTGAGCTTGGTGCGCACTTCATTGATCGCCGTTTGCATGACCGCGGTGTTAGCGTACACCAGGTCGGGCGGCGTGGGCGCTACCTCGGCGCCGGCGAGGATGGTGCGCAAGCTGTCCACCACTTTTTCCAGCGATTCGAGCGGCTTGTGCGAGGCCGCGTCAAGAATCTTGCGCGCGTCGACCAGGGTCAGCGCCGGGTCCATCCGCTCCAGCAATTCAGCCACGGCCAGCGATTGATTGAGCAAGTCGAGACTGTGGTTCGATACTGGCTGGTTCTCGATAAAGACCGGCAGCTGCTGCCCAAGGGCCTTGGTGAATATCCCTCCGGCACCGGAAATGATCTCGACACCGGCGTCGCCGTACACATGGGTGATTTTTGCGCCCACGGCGGATGGCGTATTCCCGTTGAGCAGGATATACGGCACGCTGATGCCGGGCGCTTCGAAAATGACGGCCTTGTCGACGTTCTCCAGATGACTGGCGGTAAACGCCGTGGCCAGGTGGCCGCCGAGCGAATCGCCGGTGACGTCGAAGGTGGTGCCGGCGGGCAGTTTGGCGCCGTCGGCGGCGAACAGCTTCTTATAAAAGGTAGCGAGTGCAAGAATTTGCGCGCCGGCCAGGCCGGTCTGGAAGATGGCCACATCGGCGGCGAGGTCGCGCAAGTCGCCCGAGGTCGCGCTGGCCAGTTCGGTGCCGCGGAAGGCGATCACCAGCTTGCCGGTCGCCGTGGTCCGGAACACCGAAGCGGCAAAGCCCGAGTCATCCGAATAATGGTAGACCAGCGAATAATGCTGCGTCACTTCCTTGGCGTGCTCGTCGCTGGCAAACTCGAAGACGATATGGTTGCTTTTGCTTTGCAAATCGGCTTCGGACATGCTCGATCCGGCGAATTCGGTATAGGCGGCGCGGGCCAGCATGGAAAGCTGATAGGTCTCTTTGATATTCACTGTCTACCTTTACTGGTTAAAATAGCTTCGATAAGTCCCTGGGCGCCGGAAGCGAAACGGCTGCCGCAAAAGTCATAGGGTGTATTGCTGTCGTACGGCGCCGGCGCCTCGGGAAACGCGGCCCGGTTGCGCCATCCGCCGACATACGCGTACGTCACCGCGCGTGCCACCAGGGTGCCCGTGGCGCGCTCGGTCATGGTCCAGCGCATGGCGCACAGACGGAACGTGGCCGCCGGCTGGGCGCACGGTTCCATCCTGTGTTCGAGCAGATAGGGGCTGGTGAAGGCATCGATGCGGCGGGCGCGGAAACACGTGCGCGGCAGCGGCAAGACCGGGCCGGGCGCGGCGCTGCATAGATTGTCGACCCGGTAGTAACCCGGCGCGGCCGGCTGGCCGTCGAGCGTCAGGGGCTGGGGCGCATTGCGCCCGCGGAAAGGTCCACCATCGACAGCGGCTGCGACGCTCGCCGAATCGAATTGAAACTCCACATACGCCAGTTGCTTGCCCACATGGTTAGCGGTATAGGTGGCGGCGATATCGACAATGTCGCCGCTGCCGCCGATGCCGGCCGGGTGCACGGCCAGGCTGTCGAGCCGGTCGAGGTGACGGGCAATCTGGTCGCCGCCGTCGGCCCGGCAGGCGGGCCTGACATAGCGCCACTCGCCGTACAGGCGGTCGATATTGACCAGCCAGTAGGCGGCAACCGGGGCGCCGAGCATCCCGGCCGTGGCCAGTGCGCGCGCCAGCGGCCCCGCACGCCCGCGCGCGGCGCGCCGGATGCAGAACCACAGGACCAGCGTGACGGCGCCGTAGCAAAGCAGGCCGACCAGCGGATCATGGCCGAAAAACGGCTTCATGCGCAGCAACCGAATGCGGCCGGCACGGCCGCTAGCAGCGGTAATGCGGGAGAAAAGTGGTGCCGGTGCGCTACGCCAATTCCTTGCCCCACCGTGAAAAATGTTTGCTTGCGGATTGCTTGTGGGTTCATGCGGAAAAAGGCCTCGGCCGATTGGCAATATCGGCTGATATTTACATGAAAATATAGCTCAAAAGCTACATTTTCGCTACGGAATTATTGCCCGTTTTATACAACCATTATTTTCCCCACAGCATCGGGATAAAAAAAAGCCCCACTCTCGCGAGCGGGGCCGGGATGGGGCAGCGCGCCGTCAGAAACCGAAGGCCGCTTTCATCAGATGAAACACCTTGGTGTTTTCCATCGTCCCCCTGAACACGCCCGAGCCGGCGCCGGTGGCGAACAGCTTGACGTCGCCGCCGCCGTGGGTTTCGCCCTTCAGGCGCACGCCGGTCTCCTGATGGTAGCTGTCGGCCAGCGCCGTGGCGCTGTCGACATCCACCCGCTGATTGAGGCGGTTCGGGCCATTGCCGAACACCAGCGCGGTGTAGGTCTTGCCATCGGCATCGCGCGCCGGCTGGCCGTCGTCCACATTGCGCACGATATCGAGAATCGGATTGCCGCGCCGGGCGTACCCGTTCATCACGATCGTATGGTCGTGGTCCGCCGTGACCACCAGCAGCGTATTGCGCAGGCCCGGATCGAGCGCCTCCATCTTGTCGAGTGCCGCCTTGATGGCATCATCGAAGCCGATGGTTTCGGCCAGCGCATTCTTCACGTTCGAATCGTGCAGCGCATGATCGATCTTGCCGCCTTCGACCATCAGGAAAAAGCCCTTCGGGTTGGCGGCCAGCAGGTCGATCGCCTTGGAGGTCATCTGCGCCAGGGCCGGCTGGCCGGCGCGCCGGGCCAGCGCGTAATCGAGGTGGCTCACATCGCTGTAGATGCCGACGAACTTCCTGCCCTGCGGCGCGGCCTGCATCTGCTCCGCATTGGCCGCCACCGTGTAGCCGCGCGCCGCGAATTCGGCCAGCATGTCGCGTCCGTCGGCGCGGCCCTTCGGATTGCGCGCCGCGTCGAACGGCGTGAAGTGATTGCGCCCGCCGCCCATCAGCACATCGACGCCATCCTTCAGCGCCGGGTTGTAGCCGGCGCCGCCCGGCACGATCTGCGCCGCGATCGAATACGCCATGTCGCGGTCGCACACATGCGAAAAGGTCGACGCCGGCGTGGCGTGGGTCAGTTCCGTAGTCGTGATCGAGCCCACCGACTTGCCGCTGGCCTTGGCCAGTTCGAGGATGGTCGCCGCCGCGCGCCCGTTGCCGGCCGGGCAGGCATCGATGCTGGCGTTTCCGTTGGCATCCTTCTGCGGAGCGAAGGGCTTGGCGTCGGCCATCGAGATGACATCGTTGTTGATCTTGATGCCGGTCATGTAAGCCCCCATCGACGGGGCGCTGTCGGTGGTCTGGGCGTCGTTCGAATAGGTCTTGATGCGCGCCGAGCGCTCCATCCGCTCGAAGTGCAGCAAGCCCTCTTCCTTGTAGCGGTAGATGCGCGCGGCGGTGATGGTGGTCGGCCCCATGCCGTCGCCGAGGAAGAAGATGATGTTTTTCGCGGCCGGCGCGGTGGTGGACGATGCGGCGGCCGCGAAGGAAGGCGCCAGCGCGCACGCAGCGGCCAGCAGGAGCAAGGGAAAGCGGGAAGGCGTCATGGTCAGTCTCATAAATGGGGCGCGGCTTACCAGCCTGCGGCCGCCTTGATCAGTTCAAACACGCGGGTGTTATCGATGGTGCCGCCGAAGCGCGCAGCGCCGGCGCCGATCGCGCCGAGGTACACATCGGTGCCGCTGTGGGTCTCGTAACCGGGCTCGGTGCGCACCACGGCCTCCTGGCGGTAATCGTCCGCGCTCACCTGGACGTCGGTCAGGTGCGGCGCCGCGCCACGGCTGCCCTGCACGCGTTTTTCGCCATTGCCGAAACCGATGATGGTAAATGGCGCGCCATCGGCATCGAGCTTGATCTCGTTGTTATCGACGCGGCGCATCAAACCCAGCACACCCGGTTCGGACGGCGTGGTCTTGCCGGTGCGGCGCGCGTAGCCGTTCAGGAGCAGCGAATGATCGTGATCGGCGGTGGCCACGATCAGCGTGTTTTTCAGGTCCGGATCGATGCTGCGCATCTGCGCGATGGCCGCCTTGAGGGTATTGTCGAACACGACCGTCTCCTGCAGGGCGCGGCGCGCGTTCGAATTATGCAGCGCCAGGTCGATCATGCCGCCCTCGACGACCAGGAAGAAGCCTTTCGGATTGTTCGCCAGGATGGCGATGGCCTTGCCGGCCATCTCGGGCAGGCCCGGTTCCTTGGCCGCATCGCGCATCGAATCGAAGCTCATGTCGTGCGTGGTGAACAGGCCGACCAGCGGCTGGGTGGACGTGGTGTCGACCGCCTTGAGCTGGGCGCTGTCGGCGACCGCGCGATAGCCCTGCGCGGCCAGTTCGGCCAGCAGGTCGCGCCCGTCGCTGCGCTTGCCGCCCTTGGCCGTGGTGGTGAAATGGGCGCTGCCGCCGCCGAGCAGCACATCGAGCCCGCGCGGGCCGAGGGCCGCGTTGTAGCCGGCGCCGCCCGGAACGAGGGCGGCAGCGATATCGTTTTCCATGGCGCGATGGCACACGTGCGAAAAGACCGCGCCCGGGGTGGCATCGGTGACGCGGGTGGTGGTGACCACGCCGACCGACATGCCGCGCTGTTTGGCCAGTTCGGCCAGGGTGGCGACGGGGCGCCCGCCAGTGCAGCGGCCGGCCAGCTTGTTGCCGGCGGCATCGAGGGCTGGAGCGGCGGGCGCCGTATCGGTGCTCATCGACAGCACATTGTTATTGACCTTCACGCCGGTCATATAGGCCGACATGGACGCGGCGCTGTCGGTGACCTGGGCGTCGTTGGAAAAGGTCTTGATGAAAGCCGATTCGGGCAAGGTATCGAGGGTCAGCTGGCCATCCTCGCCGACGGCGTAGATACGGGCAGCGGTCAGGGTATTGATACCCATGCCATCGCCGAGGAAGAAGATGATGTTTTTCGCTGGCGCGTGGGTGATGGCCGGGGCCGTGGCCGGCGGCTGGACGCTGGCGCATCCCGCCAAGACCGCCAGCGCGGACGCTGCGGCAAGAAGAGTCAATCGCATGTGCACTTTCGTGAGCTCGGAGAAAAAAAGCAGTCTACACCGCCGGCCACCGCCGCGCCTAACCGGGGTCAGCGCATTAACTTGCCCTATTCGCCAAAATCTCCTACAAGCGGCATCGAGCCTCCTACAACCGGGGTCTGACCTCTGATTAGAAATCTTTCCCGCATCCTACAACCGGGGTCAGAGCTCTGATTAGAAATTTTTCCGGTGCGTCAGCAGGGGGTGGCGTTGATCATTTGCCCATCCACTTGTGCATCAGGCGTTTTTTGATGGCCGCGCGTTCGTGCGGGTTCTGTCCCCTGCGCTCGGCGCCCCACTCCGCCCACTTCACCTGCTCCCTCAGAGGACGGTAAATATGACCGTCCTTATCCATCGCCCAGACGTTACTGACCTCACGTTCCAGCACGGACAGATGGGCTTCCAGGCCATCGGGCAAGGCGCAGGCCAGCGCTTGGCGTTCCCGGGTACGGAAGCGGCGATGCCAGGCCTTCTTGTCCCAGCGCTCACTGCTCGATATACAAAGACCCTTGATGGGCTTTTGGCGACGACTACGGCTCAAGATTGGGCAGGCCTCAATGTAGGATTTAGAGTGTCGGGCAGGCAAACCGGGGCTGCCTTGCTGCGCCAGCCGCCGGTTTTGCAATTCATTTCAGATTAGAGCTCTGACCCCGGTTGTAGGGGGACTCCGCGTTTTTAGCTAGGAAATTTCCACTTTTCCCAGGCGGCGAGCACTGAGTTGGGGTAGGCGGGCTTGCCGCGGCTGCCGTTGTAGCGGCCCAGCGCCAAGTAGGTGTTGCCATTCTCCATGTCGAGGTACATGCGCAAGATCGAGCAGCCGTAGCGCAAGTTCGTTTGCATGTGGAACAGCTTGCTGCGGTCGCTGTCGCCGATCACGTTGGTCCAGAACGGCATCACTTGCATGTAGCCGCGTGCTCCCACCATCGAGACGGCATACTTGCGGTACGCCGATTCGACCTGGATCAGCCCCAGCACCATCCCCGTATCGAGCCCGGCACGGTTCGATTCGTACCAGACCGATTGCAGGAATTCGAGCCGCACCTGGTCGTCCGGCAGCTTGCGCTTGAGCCGGTCCGACATCGCCGCCAGCCATTGCTGGTAGCGCGCCCGCCCCGCCTCGTCGCGAAACACGGGCTGCGGCGGATGCGTGTCCTTGATCGCGTTCGACAGCGCCAGCCGCACCGAGTCGGCCATCGCTTCTTCTTTCTGGTTGCCGGCCCAGGCCGACCAGGAACACAGCAGCCCCGCCGCCAGCGCCAACTGCGCCAGCGTATTGACAATCACCGACGCGCTCACTGGCTCAATTTGCCTTTGATGAACTCGACCATGCCGGCCACCGGCACGGCGGTCGCCTCGGCATCGCGCCGGCCCTGGTATTCGAGGTTGCCTTCCTTCAGGCCACGCTCGCCGATCACCACGCGGTGCGGCACGCCGATCAGTTCCCAGTCGGCGAACATGGCGCCCGGACGCAGCCCGCGGTCGTCGACGATCACGTCCACCCCGGCCGCTTGCAGCGCCGCGTACAGGCTCTCGACTTCAGTCTTGACCATCTCGCTGCGGTCCATCCCCATCGGGCACAGGACCACTTCGAACGGCGCGATCGCGGCCGGCCAGATGATGCCCTTGTCGTCGAAATTCTGCTCGATCGCCGCGCCCAAAATACGCGTCACGCCAATCCCGTAGCAACCCATCTGCAGCGGCGCAGGCTTGCCGTTTTCGTCCAGAAAAGTAGCTTTCATGCTCTCGGAGTACGAGGTCCCGAGCTGGAACACGTGACCGACTTCGATCCCGCGTTCGATCGCCAGCACGCCCTTGCCGTCCGGCGAAGCGTCGCCTTCGACCACGTTGCGCAGGTCGGCAACAAGCGCTTCCGGCAGGTCGCGCACCCAGTTGGCGCCCGTGTAGTGGAAGCCTTCTTCGTTGGCGCCGCAGACGAAATCGGCCATGTTGGCAACCGTGCGGTCGGCCACGATGGTGACCGGCTGCTTGGTGCCGATCGGACCCAGGTAGCCGGGAATGCTGCCGTAGCAAGCCAGGATTTCGGCTTCGGTGGCGAAGCGGTGCGTGGCCAGGCCGGCTACTTTGCCGACCTTGATCTCGTTCAGTTCATGGTCGCCGCGCAGCAGCAGCATCCAGTTTTCCAGCACCTGCTTGCCGGCGACTTCCTTTTCCACCGTCAGGGCGATGGTCTTGACAGTCTGCGACAGCGGCAGCTTGAGCATCTCGGCCACGCTCTCGCACTTGGTGGCGCCCGGGGTGGCGGTCTTGGTCAGCGGTGCGGCGGCGGCGGCGCGCGCGGCGGCCAGCGGCAGCGCTTCGGCCGCTTCCATGTTGGCCGCGTAGTCGGAGGTCGGGCAGTAGACGATGGCGTCTTCGCCGGTGCTGGCGATGACGTGGAATTCGTGCGAGCCGGAGCCGCCGATGGCGCCGTTGTCGGCCGCCACTGCGCGGAATTTCAAGCCGAAGCGGTTGAAGATGGCGGTGTAGGCGTCGTACATGATCTGGTACGAGACCTTCATGCTCGCTTCGTCGCGGTCGAAGGAGTAAGCATCCTTCATCGTGAATTCACGCCCGCGCATCAGGCCGAAACGCGGACGGCGCTCGTCGCGGAACTTGGTCTGGATGTGGTAAAAATTGAGCGGCAGCTGGCGGTAGGACTTGATCTCGGAGCGCACCACGTCGGTGATGACTTCTTCCGACGTCGGCTGGATCGCGTACTCGCGGCCGTGACGGTCTTTCACGCGCATCAGTTCCGGGCCCATCTTTTCCCAGCGCCCGGTTTCCTGCCACAGCTCGGCTGGCTGCACGAGCGGCATCAGCATTTCAATGCCGCCCGCCTTGTTCATTTCTTCACGAATAATCGCTTCGACCTTGCGGATCACGCGCAAGCCGGTCGGCATGTACGTATAGATGCCGGAGCCGAGGCGCTTGATCATTCCTGCGCGCATCATCAGCTGGTGACTGACGATTTCAGCGTCGGACGGTGCATCTTTTAAAGTTGAAATAAAAAAACGGGAGGCACGCATATCGGTGAATTCTTTTTAAAAAGAGAGGGTTATAATCAACCTAATTTTAAAGGATTAGCTGGCTGATGCGTCCAATCTTTATACAAATGGGCCCGTTTGACGCGGTTCCCGCCGTTTTCGTACCCCGAAAGCCTGGCGGGGGCCAGAATTTGTGGGTAAATATGTAAGAAGGACGCGCGCTGGCAGAAAGTTTCGAGGTGCACTATGCTCGACCGTGAAGGGTTCCGGCCCAACGTCGGCATCATCCTGCTGAACGCCCATAACGAGGTGTGGTGGGGCAAGCGGGTGCGCGAGCACTCGTGGCAGTTCCCGCAAGGGGGCATTAAATACGGTGAGACACCGGAACAGGCAATGTATCGCGAACTGGAGGAAGAGATTGGCTTGCGCCAGGAGCATGTGAAGATTGTGGGACGCACCCGCGACTGGCTGCGCTATGAAGTGCCCGACCATTTTATCAAGCGCGAGATTCGCGGCCACTACCGGGGGCAAAAGCAGATCTGGTTCCTGTTGCGCATGTGCGCGCGCGATAACGACGTCAACCTGCGCCTGACCGACCATCCGGAATTCGACGCCTGGCGCTGGCACGATTACTGGGTGCCGCTCGATGTGGTGATCGAGTTCAAGCGCGATGTCTACCAGCGCGCCCTGCAGGAATTATCGCGTTTCCTGACCTGGCCGGCCAACGGCGGCCATACGCACGAACGGCGCCACACGGCCCGTTACCTGCGCCAGCCGCACGCGCCGCGCCAGCCATCTCCGGAACAGCCCTGCGCTCCGGAAGCGGAGCTGGTACTGGTGCCGGGCAAGGAATAGCAAGTAATCGCAACACCCGACGGCGCTTCACGGCGCCGTTTTTTCACCCTCGGAGTTGCACATAAGGCAAGCCAGCGCGCCAGCATCGCACCCTTGCCCGCCCCGGGTCATTGGACGGGCCGGGACGGCGCCGCGGCGATGGCGGTACAATGTGGCCTACCTCATTTGCCTGTCCCGCCAACCATGTTCACCCCCTCTTCCGACGATGTGCGCCGTTTTTTCTGCGAAGCCTACCGCAAGCAGCGCAGCGGCGAGATTCTCAGCCCGATGGACGCCATCGCCGCCGACTGGATCGTCCAGCACCCCGAATATGCCGATGTACTGTCCGACGCCGAGGCGGCCCTGGCGCGCGATTACTCGGTCGATGGCGGCCAGGCCAATCCCTTCCTGCACCTGTCGATGCACCTGTCGATCGCCGAGCAGGTGTCGATCGACCAGCCGCCCGGCATCCGCGCCGCCTGCACTGCGCTGACCCAGCGCCTGGGCGCGCACGACGCCCATCACGAAATCATGGAATGCCTGGGCCAGATGATCTGGACCTCGCAGCGCAACGGCGTGCCGCCCGACAGCGTCGCCTACGTCGAATGCGTGCGCGCGCGCTGCGCGTGACCCTGCCCAAACCGTCATTCCTGCCATCGGCAGAAATGACGGTTTGGAGGATAACGATTTTTAGGTGCTGTATCGCGCTTAAACCACGCTATTTATAGTCGGCGGCCAGCGCCTCCCGCGCCGTCTGCTGCCCCCGCACCCACACCGTCACCACGCTGTCATACGCGCTCACATCCTCCAGCGGCGAGGTTTTCATCAGCAGCAGGTTGGCCGCCTTGCCCACTTCAATCGATCCAAGTTCGGCATCGAGCTTGAAAGTGCGCGCATTGTTGATGGTGGCCGCCTTGAATATCTGCGCCAGCGACAGGCCGGCCGCGTGCAGCTGCCGCATCTCGCGGTAGCCGTTCAGGCCGGGCAGGTTGCCGTACGTCGGCGACGATGGCGTGTCCGAGCCGAACACGAAATTGGCATCCCGGCTGGCCAGATACGCCACCACTGCGCGCTGGCGCCGCAGCGGTCCTTCCATGCCCTGCATGACGGCGGCATCGTCCTCCCCCTCGGTCACTTCGGGCTTGAACCACTGCCCTTGCGGCGTGGAAAACCAGGCCAGCAGCGACGCCGGCACCACCTTGCGCAGCGCCGGATCGTTCAGGTAGCCCGGTTCCACATAGGCGCGCAGTCCGTACAGCACCTGCATGGTCGGCTGAAAACCGGTGCGCCGCCCGGCGATCTGGTCGAGCAGCGCCTTGATCTGGTCCGGCAGGCCGGCCTGGCCATTCAGCGCGCCCCAGTGCCACATGCCGTGCGCCAGCACGTCGGCCTTGCCGGCCACCGCGAACGACTGCGCCTCGAACGAATTGGCGTGGGTGACCAGGACCTTGCCGGCTTGCGTGGTGGCGGCCCGCACTTCGGCAAATTTGGCGGTGCTCATCACCGGCAGGTTGCGGTTGGCCCCGAAGCCGCGCTCGAAGTGGGTCTTCACGCAAATGCCGCCAGCCTTGACCACCCGCGCCACCCCGGCGGCCACGGTGTGGCTGGACGGGGCAAATTCGGCCGGCACGGTGGTCGGCATGGCCGGATCGAACAGGAAATTGCCAAAACTCTTGAAGCGCGTGTCCGGCGCCATGAACGACATCGGGTAGCCGTTGGCCAGCACCAGCGCTTCACCGCAGTGGAATACGTCCGGATGCAGTGGCTCCTTGCGCAAGCGCTCGATCACGCCGTAGTCCGATACCGCCAGGTCGATCACGCTGGTAAAGCCGTGATACAGGAAGGAACGCGGCATCTGGCGCAAGTAGTTTTGCGCCAGGCTGTCGCCCGACGCGCCCTGCTCCATGCTCATGCCCGGCACGGCGTGCAGGTGCACATGGGAGTCGATCAGGCCCGGCGTAAGATAGTAGCCCTTGCCGTCGACCACCTTGGCGCCGCTCGGCGCCGCCCCGGACGGCCCGCGTTCGACCCGGGCGATGCGCCCGCCGTCGATCAGCACACTGCCCGTTTCGATGCGGTCGAGCTTTTCCGGAGAGACCAGTTTGACGTTGGAGATCCAGATCCGGTCGGCGCAAAAGGCCGGGTTGCACAACATCAGGGTGGCCAGGCAGGCCGACAACAGGGTGCGTTTCATGAAAACTCCGTGGCTGTGAGTGAAGGGTGAATGGACCCATTTTCACGATTTAGCCCGGGAGAGTCGTCCCAGATGATGATTCGGCACCTGTTTCCGGGCCCGCGCCGGCGCCGCCACGGCGACATTCGGACGGGGTCAGGCCGGTCTGCTTCTTGAAGGCGCGGTTCAAGGTCGTCTTGCTATTAAAGCCACATGCGAGCGCCAGGTCAAGGATGCTGGCGCTGGCCTTGTCGGACGCATGCAGCGCCAGTTTGAGCGCGTCGACCCGGTAGCGGTTCAGGTATTCCTGCAGGTTGACGCCGCAGGCATCGTTAATCAGTTGCGACAGTTCGTGCGGCGTCATGGCCAGCAGCGCGGCCAGTTCGTCCAGGGTCAGTTCGCCGTTGCGGTAAACCTGGTCGACTTCCATACACCGTTTCAGTGCATCGAGAAAGCTGGCGCGGTCCGGTTCCGACAGCCGTTTGTTGGCGTAGCGCGGCGCGGGTTCAGGCAAGGTGGCGGGCGCCGGCAGGTGCTCGCGGTAGCCGAGCGGCAGGCGGATCGCCAGGAACGCAGTCGCATACACAAAACAGGCCAGCGCGATGGCGCCCAGCGCATCCGACGACAGCGGCAGCGCGATGTCGAGCAATTCGATGCCGAAGGCGGCCACGCTGCCGGCCGCGCCAAGCACCCAGATCCGGGTCAGGCGTGCCAGGCCGGCGGCCAGCGGGCCGTTTGCAGCGCCGCGAATCAGGCGGTAGCTGGCCACCACATACCAGATGAATAGCAGCGTTTTCACGAGCACCGACACGCCGATATACCACGGCAGCGCCGGGCGGTGCTGCATCCAGGCCAGCTTGACCGCAGCGCTTTGCAGGTAAAACGGCAGCATGGCGGCCGTCGCCAGGAAAAATGGCGCCCCGTGGAGCCAGTCGCGCGCGCGCAGGCGCTGTCCGGTCAGGACGCTGCGCAGATATAAATACAGCAGCGGCCCGCTCAGCAAACCGATGGTGGCAATCGCCAGGGCGCTGTGCGGATAAGTTGTATACAGGCGGTTGATCCCGAGCCAGGCATGGCCGATGACGGCCACGCTCCCCAGCAGCAGGGCGGCCAGCAGCCGGTTGGCTCCGCGCAGCTCGGCCTGGCGCGCCGCCAGCAGGGCAAGCGCGAGGAACACGCCCTGCCCCATGGCCAGCAGCAGGAGCAGGGAGAGCGCAGTGTGCATCATCGATTCAGGCCAGTTTATCGTCGGCGATGCGGTAGCGCGGATCCTCGGCCAGGTTCACCTCGATCATGTCGCGCGCGCTTTCCAGCAGCTCGCGGCAGTCGGGACTGAGGTGGCGCAGGTGCAGGTGCTTGCCGGCCTGGCGGTAGCGCAGCGCCAGCGCGTCGATGGCCTGGATCGCCGAATGGTCGACCACACGCGCGCGCGCAAAATCGATCACCACGTCCTGCGGATCGTCCTTTGGCGCGAACAGCTGGTTAAATTGCGCAACCGAGGCGAAAAACAGCGTTCCTTCGAGCGCGTACACCCGCTCGCCCTGCTGGCCGGGATGGATGGCGGCCCGGATCCGCTTGGCGTGCTCCCACGCGAATGCCAGCGCCGAGACGATCACGCCGGCGACAACCGCAATGGCCAGGTCGAAGATCAATGTGAGCACCGCCACCAGCAGGCCGACCGCAATATCGGCGCGCGGCACCTTGCCGAACAGGCGAAAACTGCCCCAGGCGAAGGTCTTCTGGCACACCACGAACATCACGCCGATCAGGGCGGCGAGCGGAATGCGCTCGATCCACTCGGACGCGAACAGGATGAACGAGAGCAGGAACACGGCGGTGGCGATGCCCGACAGGCGCCCGGTGGCGCCGTTGTTCACGTTGATCATGCTCTGGCCGATCATGGCGCAGCCGCCCATGCCGCCGAACAGGCCGGTGACCACATTGGCCACGCCCTGCGCCATGCTTTCGCGATTGGGCTGGCCGCGGGTGTCGGTAATGTCGTCGATCAGCGTGAGCGTGAGCAGCGATTCGATCAGTCCGACGGCGGCGAGCACCAGCGCATACGGGAAGATGATGCGCATGGTGGCCCAGTTGAACGGCACGTCGGGCAGATGAAAGAGCGGCAGGCCGCCCTTGATCGAGGCCAGGTCGCCCACGGTCCTGGTATCGATGCCGAGCGTAGCGACCAGCACCGACACCAGCAAAATACCGGCCAGGGTCGAGGGAATGGCGCGGGTCACGCGCGGCAGCAGGTAGATCACGGCCATGGTCAGCGCCGCCAGGGCGAGCATTGTATACAGTGGCGCACCCGCCATCAACTGCTGCGCGCCGTCCGGCCCCGTGACCTTGAAGTGGCCGAACTGCGCCATGAAAATCACCATCGCCAGGCCGTTCACGAAGCCGAGCATCACCGGATACGGCACCATGCGGATGAATTTGCCCAGCCGGGCGGCGGCGAACAGCAGCTGCAATACTCCCATCAGCACCACCGTGGCGAACAGGTATTCGACGCCGTGCGAGACCACCAGCGCCACCATCACCACGGCCAGCGCGCCGGTCGCGCCCGAAATCATGCCCGGCCGCCCGCCGATGGCCGAGGTGATCAAGGAAACCATGAAAGCCGCGTACAACCCGGTCAGCGGCGACACATGCGCCACCAGCGCGAACGCAATCGCCTCGGGCACCATGGCCAGCGCCACGGTCAGGCCGCTGAGCAGGTTCGACTTGAGGTACTGGGGCGATAAAGTCGGCAAGGCGGCTCCGGGGACAATCGAACAAGGGGACAAAAACAAAGCGCCTCCCACCTTCCCGGCGAGGAGAAGATGGAAGGCGCCTTGGTGACAGCGTCGGTATTGCCGGTGCGGTTTAGCGCTTCAGGACCAGGTCCGACGGAAGGCTGTGCAGGTAAGCGGCGATATCGGCCATGTCCTGGTTGGACAAGTCGGCGACATTGCTGGCCATGCTAGAGTTGTTACGGCCGTACGGGCCATCGCCACGCTTGTAGGCGATCAGCGCGTGCTTGAGGTAATCGGCGTGCTGGCCTGCCAGGCGCGGGTAGATCTCGTTGGTCGGCTTGTTAAAGTCGGCGCCGTGGCACGATGCGCAGGTGCGCTTCTTGACCAGGGCTTCGCCGTTGGCGATATTGCCGCCGGCGGTGGCGCTCAGGGAAACAGCGCCGCAGAACAGGGCGATCATCAGTTTTTTCATGGCTCTGTCCTTATTTTTTCACTTGCTGCGAATAGTAGGCAGCAGCGTCGGCGATGTCCTGGTCGGACATGCTGCCCGCGATACCGCGCATCGAAGGGTGCTTGCGCTCGCCCTTCTTGTAGGCGTTGAGCGCGTTTTCGATGTACTTGGCCGACTGGCCGCCAATCATCGGCACCGAATAGACTTCAGGGAAAGTCGCTTTGTAACCGGGGATGCCGTGGCAGCCGATACATTGTTCAACTTTTGCAGCCTTGGCGTTTCCAACGATGTCCGCTGCGGCGGACACGTTCGCGACGCAGGCGAGCACGAGGAGTGCGATGAATTTTTTCATGGTGGCGAGGGTAAGTGATAATCGGGTATCGCACGTGCAAAATTATTATGTTTTGCACTATCAACCTGAGATTTTAACCGAAGTGAAGTGACCCGTCCACTTTCACGGTGTTGCAGTGCCGCCCTTCCGGTTCTGGCATATACTCCAAATAATTCCACTTTTGACCAGACACGCACATGCACGCATCGCATTCGCAGGCGCACCGCTTCCAGGGTTCGGACAGTTACGTCGCCACCGCCGACCTGAAACTGGCGGTCAACGCCGCCCTCACCTTGCAGCGTCCCTTGCTGATCAAGGGCGAGCCGGGCACCGGCAAAACCATGCTGGCCGAAGAAGTCGCCGCCGCGCTGAACATGCCGCTGATGCAGTGGCATATCAAGTCCACCACCAAGGCCCAGCAAGGCCTGTACGAGTACGACGCGGTATCGCGCCTGCGCGATTCCCAGCTCGGCGACGAGCGTGTGCGCGACATCCACAACTACATTGTCAAGGGCGTGCTGTGGCAGGCCTTTACCGCGCCCGAGCCGGTGGTGCTGCTGATCGACGAAATCGACAAGGCCGACATCGAGTTCCCCAACGACCTGCTGCGCGAACTTGACCGCATGGAGTTCTACGTCTACGAGACGCGCGAAATGGTCGTGGCCAAGCACCGCCCCCTGGTGATCATCACCTCGAACAATGAAAAAGAGCTGCCGGACGCGTTCTTGCGGCGCTGCTTCTTCCATTACATCAAATTCCCCGACAAGGATACGATGGAGCAGATCGTCAAGGTGCACTACCCGACCTTGAAACAGGACTTGCTGGCGCAGGCGCTGCAAAGCTTCTACGAAGTGCGCGACGTGCCGGGCCTGAAGAAAAAGCCCTCGACCTCCGAATTCCTCGACTGGCTCAAGCTGCTGCTGGCCGAAGACATCCCGGCCGAAGCGCTGCGCAGCCAGGACGCCAAGGCCATCGTGCCGCCGCTGCACGGCGCCCTGCTCAAGAACGAGCAGGACGTGCACCTGTTCGAGCGCCTGGTCTATATGTCACGGACCAACCGCTGATGATCCAGGTCGACGCCCTCACCCTCGAATTCAATGGCGTGCGCCTGGAGCCGCTCTCGCTCGCGCACGCGGACGGCTTGCGCGCGGCCGCCAGCGACGGCGAACTGTGGAACATCCGCGTCACCTCGGTGCCGGAACCGCAGGACGTGGAGCCGTACATCCGCAACGCCCTCGAGATGCCCGACCGGCTGGCGTTTGCCGTGATCGACGCCTCCAGCGGCCTTGTGATGGGCACCACCAGCTACCACGACATCCTGCCCAAGGTCGACCGGGTGGAAATCGGCTGGACCTGGTATGCCAAAAGCCGCCAGCGCAGCCACGTCAACACCAGCTGCAAACTGCTGCTGCTCTCGCACGCCTTCGATACGCTCGGCTGCGCGGTGGTGGGCCTGCGCACCGATAACTTCAATCACGCCTCGCAGGCCGCCATCGAGCGCCTTGGCGCCAAAAAAGATGGCGTGATCCGCCACAGCGCCCTGCGCCGCGACGGCACCGTGCGCGACACGGTCATGTACAGCATCGTGCGCGGCGAATGGCCCGAGATCAAATCGCAGCTGCATTACCAGCTGCAGCGCGCGGGAGCGAGGGGGGAGAGCATAAGGTGCTGATCGACTTCTTCTTTTCGCTCAAGGATGCCAAGATCCCGGTCACGATCAAGGAGTTCCTCACGCTTCTCGAAGCGATGGAGCGCAACGTCGTCGGCGCCTCGATGGACGACTTCTATTATGTATCGCGCCTGACCCTGGTCAAGGATGAAGCGCACTACGACAAGTTCGACCGCGCCTTTGCCCAGTATTTCAAGGGCATCAACGCCGCCTTCGAGACGAATGCCGCCATTCCGCTCGACTGGCTGGTCAAGCGCATGGAGCGCGAACTGTCGGACGAGCAGAAACGCCAGCTCGAAAAATTCGGCTACGACAAGCTGATGGACCGCCTGAACGAACTGCTCAAGGAACAGAAGGAGCGCCACGAAGGCGGCAGCAAGTGGATCGGCACCGGCGGCACTTCGCCGTTCGGGAACGGCGGCACCAATCCGGAGGGCGTGCGCATCGGCGGCAAAGGCGGCAACCGTACCGCGGTCAAGGTGTGGGAACAGCGCGCCTACCGCGACTACGACGCCGAACGCGAACTGGGCACGCGCAACATCAAGGTCGCGCTGCGGCGCCTGCGCAAGTTCGCGCGCGAAGGCGCCGAAGACGAGCTGGCGCTCGACGCCACCATCCAGGCCACCGCCAACAACGCCGGCTACCTCGATATCAAGATGCGGCCGGAGCGCCGCAACAAGGTCAAGGTACTGATGCTGCTCGACGTGGGCGGCTCGATGGACGACCATATCGAACGCACCGAGGAACTGTTCTCGGCGGCGAAGACCGAGTTCAAGAACATGGAGTTCTTCTACTTCCATAACTGCGTCTACGACTACCTGTGGAAGAACAACCGGCGCCGCAACGCCGAACGCTTTCCAACCTGGGACATCCTGCGCAAGTACCCGGCCGACACCAAGCTCATTTTCGTCGGCGACGCCACCATGAGCCCCTATGAAGTGCTGCATCCGGGCGGCTCGGTCGAATACAACAACGAAGAAGCCGGCGCCGCCTGGCTGGCGCGCTTCTGCACGGCGTTTCCCAAGTTCGCCTGGCTCAATCCCGAGCCGGAAGGGGTGTGGCAGTACCGCCAGTCGATTTCCGTGATCCGCCAGATTGTGAGCAACCGCATGTTCCCGCTGACGATCGAAGGGCTGGAACGCGCCATGCGCACCCTGAGCAAATAAGGGGCAGGCCAGCCTTTGCGGCGCTTCCCGCCGCGCATGATTGTGATTTGGGCAACATTTTTCGTTATGCGGAATCGTGCGCGCGGCATGGTCTTGTAGAATCTTGCGGCACCCATCGACCCGATGGAACGAAAGGAATACATGCCCGATCTGCTGACGATCCTCACCAATCTCGCCTGGCCCGTTGCGATCTGTCTCGCGTGGATGGCCGGCGAATTCGGCAAGCGCTGGACCGGCCTGCCGCGCATCAGCTTCTACGGCATCGTCGGCTTCGCCCTCGCCAGCACCCAGACCGGCGTGCTGCCGCCCTCCGGCGCCGGCCCGGTCCTGGTCATGGCCGATATCGCCTTCGGCCTGATTCTGTTTGAACTGGGCTACCGCATCAACCTGCGCTGGCTGCGCACCAATCCCTGGTTCGGCATGGCCGCGCTGGTCGAAGCGCTGGGCACCTTCGTCGCCGTCTATTTCGTGGCCATGTGGTTCAACGTCACCACCATGACCGCGCTGATGCTTGCCTCGCTCGCCATGTCCACCTCGCCCGCCACGGTGGTGCGCATCATCAATGAACAGCGCAGCTCCGGCCAGGTCACCGAACGCGTGCTGCACCTGTCCGCGATCAACTGCGTGCTGTCGGTATTTACGTTCAACGTCATCGTGGGCTTCTGGATCTTCCACAGTTCGTCCGACATCGGCGACGCCACGATCAACAGCCTGGTGGCGCTGTTGATGTCGGGCGTGGTCGGCGCCCTGTTCGGCGTGGTGGTGCCGGCGCTGCTGCGCCACCTGGGCAACCTGGCGCAGGACGCCACGGTCGGCTTTGCGCTGGCCGTCATCTTGCTCGTCTCGATCACCTACACCACCCAGCTCTCGCCAGTGGTGGCCACGCTCGCCTTCGGCCTGACGGCGCGCCACCGGCGCGTGGCCTTCAGCCAGGCGCAGCGCAATTTCGGCGCCCTCGGCGAGCTGCTCACGGTGCTGCTGTTCGTGTACGCCGCATCGACCCTGGAATGGCGCGAAGTGTTCGCCGGCGGCGCGCTGGCCGTGACGGTGGTGATCGTGCGCCTGGCCACCAAGACGCTCGGCGTGACGGTGTTCTCCAAGTTGTCCGGCATTTCCTGGCGCAAGGGTGCGCTGACCGGCCTCGCGCTGGCGCCCGTGTCGGTGTTCGTGATTTTGCTGCTCGAGCATGCGCGCCTGCGCGGGATCGACGTGCAGGAACTGCGCTCGATGGCCGCGGTGACCATGCTGCTCGAAGTATTCGGCCCCATCATCATCCAGCGCGCCCTGATCTGGGCCCGCGAAACCACGGAGGCCTGAGATGGCGCTTGAACCGTTTGCCCAATCGAAGGCACTGACCTTTGGCGTCGAACTGGAGCTGCAACTGGTCAGCCTGTCGGACTTCGACCTGACCGCCGCCAGCCCGGACTTGCTGCACCTGCTGGCGCAAAAACCCTTCCCCGGGAATGTGACGCCCGAAATCGCCGAGAGCATGATCGAGATTAATTCGAGCGTGCATTCGAGCCACCTGCCGCTGCTGGCCGAACTGCTGGAGATCCGCGACATCCTGGTGGCCGCGGGCGACCGCCTCAATATCGGTTTGTGCGGCGGCGGCACGCATCCGTTCCAGCACTGGTCGGAGCAAAAGATCTTTCCCAAGCAGCGCTTCCAGGAACTGTCGTCGCTGTACGGCTACCTGGCCAAGCAGTTCACGGTGTTCGGGCAGCACGTGCACATCGGCTGCGCCTCGGGCGACGATGCGATGTTCCTGCTGCACTCGCTGAACCGGTATATTCCGCACTTTATCGCGCTGTCGGCGTCGTCGCCGTTCGTGCAGGGGCACGACAGCCTGTTCGATTCGGCACGCCTGAATTCCGTGTTCGCGTTTCCGATGAGCGGACGCGCGCCGTTCACATTGAGCTGGGACGAGTTCGCGAATGTGTATTTCGCGAAGATGGAACGCACCGGCATCATCAAGAGCATGAAGGATTTTTACTGGGATGTGCGGCCCAAGCCGGAGTACGGAACCATCGAGCTGCGCGTGTGCGACACGCCGCTGACGGTGGAACGGGCGGCGGCGCTGGCCGGGTATCTGCAAGCGCTGTGCCGGCATCTGCTGGAGCGGCGCGAAGAGCCGCCGGTGGAAGATGACTACCTTGTGTATAACTTCAACCGCTTCCAGGCGTGCCGGTTCGGGCTCGATGGGGCGATTACGCATCCGAAGACGTACGAGACGATGTCGCTGCGCGAGGATATCCTGACTACGCTGCGCAAGTTGGAGCCGCATGGCGAGGCGCTCGGAAGCCTGGGCGCGCTGCGGCATTTGTCGACGGCGGCGCAGGAGGCGAGCGATGCGACGTATTTACGCAGGCAGTATGAGGAACAGGGGAGCGCGGAGGGGATGGTGAATGCGGCGATCAGGCGGTTCCGAGGCAAGCGCTAACAACCGCCGCTTTTGCTATATCCACCGCCAAACCTGCCGCACCAACCTCCGTCGTTCATGGCGCCGCCCACAACGACGGAACGAACTTGGGTTCCCGCCTGCGCGGGAAGTCGGTTCTGGCAATGCCAGAGACGACGATGCTAGAGCCGCGTCTCGCGCGCGGCGCGCAAAAACTCATCCAGAATCGGCGTGCAATCCAATAAATCCACCCCGCCGGCCCGATGAAACTCCGGGTGCCACTGCAATCCCATCACAAAATTCGCCCTTTGATAGCGGATCGCTTCGATGATCCCATCCGGGTCCGACATCGCCTCGACCAGAATATCGCGCCCCAGGTCCTTGACCGCCTGGTGGTGAATCGAATTGACTACCGGCCGCCGCACATCCGGGAACATGCGCCCCAGCGACGACCCCGAGGGAAAAATCACCTTGTGCCGGTGCGCGTCGTAATCGCTGTGCACGTGCGCGTGCGCCGCCGGCACATTGGTCGCCACATCCTGGTACAAGGTGCCGCCGAACGCCACGTTGATCAACTGGCAGCCGCGGCAAATCCCCAGCACCGGCTTGCCCGCATCGACGAATTCGTGCAGCAGTTCGAGTTCGTACACATCGCGCGCGCGGTCGCCGCTCCACTCGGGCCGGGTGGGGCTTTCCGAATACGTCTGCGGCGACACGTCGGCCCCGCCCTGCAGCACCAGGCCGTCCAGATGGCGCGCGTAATGACGCAAGGTGATATTGCTCGGATGGAGAAGGCCGTTGGTATTGACCGTCGGGATCATAAATACCAGCACATCGCGCGACATCACCCACTGCGCGATCGACTCTTCCAGGTATTGCAGGTTCTTGCTGCGTAGCCCCGTCGACCCGGGCTCCGGATGAAAAATCCGCGCCGAGACGCCAATGCGCAGGGTGCGGCGCATGAAATCGCGCCCGATCCTGTCGCGCAGATTGCGCCAGCGCGAGGCCAGCACGCGGCGCGCCAGCGCCAGCGGCGTGTCGCTGTCCTTGTGGTAGCGCGGCAGCGCGTCGGAACGGCGGTCGGGCACGCGCGCCGCATGGACGCCATCCTTGTCCTGCTCGGGAGCAGGATCAGGAACTGGAACAGCGCTTGGCTGCAAGGGCTTGTCGGTATCGGGCATGCCTTAAATATAGCGCTCCCATGCAAGCGCACGATTCAAAGTTGTAACAAAATTGTGACCGGCACGCACTCAGGGCGGCAGCGACAGCAGCTTCTTGAGCGCCGCGACCAGGTGGCGGTCGGCCATCGGCTTGTCGAGCAGGCCGCGCACGCCGGCCGTGCGCGCACGCGCCGTGTCGTAGCCCGAGGCCTGGTTCACCAGCAGCACCACGGCGATGCGCTCGGCGCCTTCCTGCTGTTTGATCTCGCTGCACAGCGCATACGGATCGATGCCGGGGGTCGAGGTATTGATCATCACCACCGACACCGGCGTCTCCGCGCACAGGCGCACGGCGGCCGCCGCGCTCTCGGTCCACTCCACCGACACCTGGTGCGCCGACAGCAGCCGCGCCACATGGTCGCGCAGTGCGCCGCGCTTGTCGACGATCAGCACCGCGCCGTTCGGCGCAACACGCCGCATCTTGACGAAATCGACCGGATCGGTGATGTCGAGATCGAGGCGGATGCGGCGGCGCCGCTCGTGCACCGGCGGCGCCTCGGGCGCCAGCATGCCGGTCAGCGCGTCGGCGCGCTTGCGTCCCATCTCGGTGAGCAGCTTGAACATCTGGAACATGTCGAGCGGACGCGCCAGCTGGGCGCAGGGAAACTCCATCCCGGCCGAGCCGATCACCAGAGCGGGACGGGTCACATCCGGCTGCCACGCCAGCAAGGCGGCCAGCGCGCTCAGGTCGTCGCCATTGGCAATGACCA
Source organism: Massilia frigida (assembly GCF_011682175.1). GTDB lineage: Bacteria > Pseudomonadota > Gammaproteobacteria > Burkholderiales > Burkholderiaceae_D > Telluria_A > Telluria_A frigida. The sequence goes on along the minus strand of NZ_WHJG01000010.1, from coordinate 24,296 downwards.
GGTCCGGCTCTTGCAAACTATCGCCGAGCAAGCAAGAATACGACGGCCCGTCGCGCGGGGGATGCGCGAGCGCCGTCCCCAGTTCGGATCCCTCGGCGGAAGGAAAGCCCAACAGGCGAACGCTCAGTAATTGCCTTTTTGCATGCATTTTTGCTAACTTATGGAATGTTTCTATACACACTTCTTGGTGTGCGTACAAATCTAACCACAATCGCCCGGGCTGGCAAGCACATTCATCCAAGTCAATTTATCTCCTTTTCCGTCCGACAAGATAGAATGCGCAGGCATCCGCATAAAGAACTTAGACATGGCCACCAAAAAACCTGCATCCGACTACAGCGAATCCTCCATCCGGGTCCTCAAGGGACTCGAACCCGTCAAACAGCGTCCGGGCATGTACACCCGCACGGAAAATCCGCTGCACATCATCCAGGAAGTGATCGACAACGCCTCCGATGAAGCGCTCGGCGGGCATTGCAAGAACATCGGCGTGACGGTCAACGTGGACGGCTCGATCACGGTCGAAGACGACGGCCGAGGCATTCCGGTCGGCCTGCATCCCGAAGAAAACGTGCCGACGGTGGAAATCGTCTTTACGCGCCTGCACGCGGGCGGCAAATTCGACAAGGGCTCGGGCGGCGCTTACGCCTTCTCGGGTGGCTTGCACGGGGTTGGCGTCTCGGTCACCAATGCGCTCTCCTCGCGCCTGGAAATCACGGTCTGGCGCAAGGAAGACAACGGCAACGGCCTGCACAAGATGGCGTTTGCCGACGGCGACGTGATCGAGCCGCTGGCATCGATCCCCGCGCCGCGCGACGGCAAGAAGAGCGGCACCCGCGTGACCGCCTGGCCGAACCCCAAGTATTTCGACTCGCCCGCGATCTCGCAGGTCGAGCTTGCGCGCCTGCTGCGCTCCAAGGCGGTGCTGCTGCCCGGCGTGACGGTCACGCTCACCATCGCCAAGACGGGCGACGTGACGACCTGGAAGTACGACGAAGGCTTGCGCGGCTACCTCAATGAAATGCTGGCCCAAGGCACCAGCGGCGAAACCCTGATTCCGGTGTTCGAAGGCGCCCAGTATTCGAACGGCGAAACCGACGGCTTTGCCGAAGGCGAAGGCGCGGCCTGGGTGGTGGCGTGGACCGAAGAAGGCGCGGTGGTGCGCGAATCGTACGTCAACCTGATTCCCACCTCGAACGGCGGCACCCACGAATCGGGCTTGCGCGACGGCCTGTATGGCGCGGTCAAGAGTTTTGTGGAGATGCACTCGCTGCTGCCGAAGGGCGTCAAGCTGCTGCCGGAAGACGTGTTCGCGCGCGTCTCCTTCGTGCTGTCGGCGAAGGTGCTCGATCCGCAGTTCCAGGGCCAGATCAAGGAACGCCTCAACTCGCGCGACGCGGTGCGGCTGGTCTCGACCTTCGCCAAGCCGCCGCTCGAACTGTGGCTCAACCAGCACGTCGAATACGGCCGCAAGCTGGCCGAACTGGTGATCCGCCAGGCCCAGTCGCGCCTGCGTTCGCTGCAAAAAGTCGAAAAGAAAAAATCCTCCGGCGTGGCGGTTCTGCCAGGCAAGCTGACCGATTGCGAATCGAGCGACATCGCCCGCAACGAATTGTTCCTGGTCGAGGGCGACTCGGCGGGCGGTTCGGCCAAGATGGGCCGCGACAAGGAATTCCAGGCCATCCTGCCACTGCGCGGCAAGGTGCTCAACTCCTGGGAAACCGACCGCGACCGCTTGTTCGCCAACAATGAAATCCACGACATCGCGGTGGCGATCGGGGTCGACCCGCACAGCGTGGGCGACACGCCCGACCTGTCGGGCCTGCGCTACGGCAAGATCTGCATCCTCTCGGATGCGGACGTGGACGGCTCGCACATCCAGGTATTGCTGCTGACCCTGTTCTTCAAGCACTTCCCGGCCCTGTTCGCGCCCGGCCACATTTGCGTGGCGCGCCCGCCGCTGTACCGGGTCGACGCCCCGGCGCGCGGCAAGAAGCCGATCCAGAAGCTGTACGCGCTCGACGATGGCGAACTGGTGGCGATCCAGGACAAGCTGCTGAAAGAAGGCTTGAAGGAAGGCAGCTGGAGCATTTCGCGCTTCAAGGGCCTGGGCGAGATGAACGCAGAACAGTTGTGGGAAACCACGATGAACCCGGACACGCGGCGTTTGCTGCCGGTATCGCTGGGCGACTTCAGCCACATCGATGCTTCGGCGCGCTTCAACATGCTGATGGGCAAAGGCGAAGCCGCGGCCCGCCGCGCCTGGATCGAAGAGCACGGCAACGAAACCGAAGCCGACATCTGATTTGTCACAACACCGGGGTCTGACCTCTGATTCGAAATATTTCTAAACAGAGGTCAGACCCCGGTTTGCGGCAGCGCAAACGGACACTGAACCATGATTATCGGCATCGACCTGGGCACCACCAATAGTCTCGCGGCGGTGTGGCGCGACGGAAAGGCACATCTCATCCCGAACGCACTGGGCAGCTTCCTCACGCCTTCCTGCGTTGGCATGGATGATGACGGCACCGTGCTGACCGGCGAAGCGGCGCGCGCGCGCCTGCAGACCCATCCGCATATGACGGCGGCCATGTTCAAGCGCTACATGGGCAGCGAACGCGAAACCCAGCTCGGGGCGCGCAAGTTCCGCCCCGAGGAGCTCTCGTCGATGGTGCTGCGCTCGCTCAAGGAAGACGCCGAAGCCTGGCTCGGTGAAAAGGTCGAGGAAGCCATCATCACCGTGCCCGCTTACTTCAGCGACGCCCAGCGCAAGGCGACCCGGGTGGCCGGCCAGCTGGCCGGGCTGCGCGTCGAGCGCCTGCTCAACGAACCAACCGCCGCGGCGCTGGCCTACGGCATCCAGGACACCAAGCGCGAAACCAAATTCCTCGTGTTCGACCTGGGCGGCGGCACCTTCGACGTCTCCATCCTCGACCTGTTCGAGGGCGTGATGGAAGTGCGCGCCACCGCCGGCGACAATTTCCTCGGCGGCGAAGACTTTGTCAGCGTGCTGGTGGACGCCTTCCTCTCGCGCAGCGGCCTGTCCAAGGCCCTGGACGGCACCGAGTTGACCGGCACCCAGCGCCAGCGCCTGCGCGCGGAAGCCGAACGCGCCAAGCGCGCCCTGTCGGACAGCTTGAGCACGCGCATGGCCTACCACATGGGCGGCCAGGAATACAGCTGGGAACTGACCGAGGATTTGTTCGTGCTGCTGTGCGACCACCTGATCGCCCGCCTGCGCACCCCGGTCGAACGCGCGCTGCGCGACGCCACCATCAAGGCATCCGAACTCGATACGGTGGTGCTGGCCGGCGGCGCCACCCGCATGCCGCTGGTGCGCAAGCTGGCCGCGCGCATGTTCGGGCGCTTCCCGTCGATCAGCCTCGATCCCGACCAGGCGATCGCCCTCGGCGCCGCGGTGCAGGCGGGCCTGATGGCGCGCGACGCCGCCCTCTCCGAAGTGGTGATGACCGACGTGGCGCCCTACTCGCTCGGCATTTCGGTGGCGCGCGAAATCGGCCCGAACAAGTACGAAGGCGGCCATTACCTGCCGATCATCGAACGCAATTCGACGGTGCCGGTCTCGCGCGTGGAAAATATCACCACCATCAACGACTACCAGAAGGAACTGGTGGTGCACGTGTACCAGGGCGAGTCGCGCCGGGTGTCGGACAACGTCTTCCTCGGCAAGCTCAATTTCCCGATCGAGGCGAAACGCGCCGGCGAAGTCAGCGCCGACGTGCGCTTCACCTACGATATCAGCGGCGTGCTCGAAGCGGAGATTACGGTGCTGCCGACCCAGGAAAAGCACACGCTGGTCATCACCGAAAATGCCGGCGTGATGACCCAGGCCGACGTGGCAAAGCGCCTGGCCGAACTGAGCGAACTGAAAATCCACCCGCGCGACAAGATCGAAAACCGCACCCTGGTGGCGCAGGCCGACCGCCTCTACGAGCAGTTGCTGGGCCATGAGCGCGAATACCTGGCGCAGCACATCGCGGCCTTTACGGCGGTGCTCAATACGCAGCAGCCATCGGCCATGCGCAGCGCGCGCGAGACGCTCACGCGCGTCATGCGCGACCTTGGCGGGAGTTCCTTCCTATGAACGTCTGGAGCGTGCTCGGAATGAAGGCCAGCCGCGATGAGCGCGCCATCAAGCGCGCCTACGCGGCCATGCTCAAGGTGACCCGTCCGGAAGACGATCCGGTCGCCTTCCAGATCCTCAACGATGCCTACCAGGCCGCGCTGCAGCTGGCGCGCCAGGCGCATGACATGGACTGGCCGGACGAGGAACCCGCCCCGCGCCAGCCGGAGACGGAGACGGAGACGGAGTACGAGCCGCCGGTCTACATGGCGGCCTACGAATTCGACCCGGATGCGGCGCCGGCGCGCGAGGAAGCGCCGCAGGACGTACCCGTCTACACCGCCTTTTATGAATTCGATCCGTCGCAGCCGAAGCCGGAACCCGAGCAATATCGCTTGCCGCCGCCCTTGCCCGTCCCGATCCCGGGGACCGGATCCGCTTCGCCCGTGGTGGAAGCGCGCCGCGTCTGGGCCGCATTCCTGACGCGCGCGCACCAGGACACGCGCCAGCGGCTGGCACAGCTGTTCGCCGGCGAGGAACTGCTCAATATCGAGGTGCGCGACTGCTTCGAGGAGTGCGCGGTCCAGTATTGCGCCGGCGAAGGCTGCGAGGACGACTTCCGCGAAGCGATGGCAGTGCACTTCGGCTGGGTCGACGACGCCAGTTTCGTGGGGCGCCAGATGCCAGACGAAACCGGCATGATGCTGGCGCGCCTGCGCGCCCAGCGCTCGTACGCGCACTTTTGCCAGCTGGCCCTGGAGGACGAGGTGGTGCGGGCGCTGCTCGACGGCGACCCGCGCGGCGTCATCGGCAGGTATCCCGATGCCGCGTTCACGGAACGCATGCGCGAACTGCTTGAACTGGTCCACTGCTACCATGGCGAGATGCTCGACCTCAGGCTCGATGCCGATATCGTCGAACGGTGGGTAGCCGTCGTCCAGGGCAGGGGATGGTCGCGCTGAGCCCCGCCCCTGCCGCGCGCGGGATCGAGCGCCGCACACCCAAACAAACACACTCAATTTTCATAAGCACCTACGTACATGTCCTCACAATCGAATCTGTTTGAACCACCTCCACCGCCGCCACCGGAAGACGTCGAAACGCTGACGCTGTCGACCTTCGCCGAGCGCGCCTATCTCGATTACGCCGTGTCGGTCGTCAAGGGCCGCGCCCTGCCCGACGTGTGCGATGGCCAGAAGCCGGTGCAGCGCCGCATCTTGTACAGGATGAATGAACTGGGACTGAGCGCGACCGCCAAGCCAAGCAAGTCGGCCGCCGTGGTCGGCGACGTCATGGGAAAACTGCACCCGCACGGCGACCAGTCGATCTACGACGCGCTGGTGCGCATGGCGCAGGACTTTTCGCTGCGCTATCCGCTGATCGATGGCCAGGGTAACTTCGGCTCGCGCGACGGCGACGGCGCGGCGGCGATGCGCTACACGGAAGCGCGCCTGACCCCCATCGGCAAGCTGCTGCTCGAAGAAATCGATGAAGGCACGGTCGACTTCCAGCCCAACTACGACGGCGAACACGCCGAACCGAAAGCCCTGCCGGCGCGCCTGCCGATGGTGCTGTTGAATGGCGCCTCCGGCATCGCGGTCGGCCTGGCCACCGAAATCGCTTCGCACAACCTGACCGAAGTGGCGCGCGCCACCGTGGCCATGATCCGCAATCCCAAGATCACCCACGCCGAACTGATGACGCTCATTCCGGGGCCGGATTTCCCGGGCGGCGGCCAGATCATCACGCCGCCGGCGCAGATCTCGGACATGTACGCCAGCGGACGCGGGTCGATGAAGGTGCGCGCGCGCTGGAAGATCGAAGAGCTGGCGCGCGGCCAGTGGCAGGCGGTGGTGTCGGAACTGCCGCCGGGCGTGTCGTCGCAAAAGGTGCTCGAAGAGATCGAGGAGCTGACCAACCCCAAGATCAAGCTGGGGAAAAAGGCGCTCACGCCCGAACAGCTGGCACTCAAGCAAACCATCCTCGGCTCGCTCGATACGATTCGCGACGAATCCGGCCGCGCCGCGCCGGTGCGCCTGGTATTCGAGCCGAAATCGAAGAACCAGGACCAGGCTGAGTTCATGCTGATGCTGCTGGCGCATACCTCGCTTGAGTCGTCCAGTTCGATCAACCTGGTGATGATCGGCGGCGACGGACGGCCGCGCCAGAAGGGCTTGAGCGAAATCCTGCAGGAGTGGATCGATTTCCGCTTCGTGACGGTGCGCCGCCGTACCGATTTCAGGCTGGGCAAGGTCAACGACCGCATTCACATTCTGGAAGGACGCGAAGCGGTCCTGCTCAATATCGACAAGGTGATTCACATCATCCGCAATTCGGACGAGCCGAAGGCCGCGCTGATCGCCGAATTCCGCCTCTCCGACATCCAGGCCGAGGATATCCTGGAACTGCGCCTGCGCCAGCTGGCGCGCCTGGAGACGATCAAGATCCAGCAGGCTTTGGCAGAACTGCGCAAGGAAGAAGGCAGCCTGCGCGACATCCTCGACAATCCGTCGACCATGAAGCGCCTGATCATCCGCGAGATCGAGAGCGACGCCAAGCAGTTCGGCGATGCGCGCCGCACCGTGATCGAAGAAGCGCAGCGCGCCACCGCCGAGCAAAAAATCGTCGACGAGCCGGTCACGGTGATCGTGTCCGAAAAAGGCTGGGTGCGCGCGCGCACCGGCGTGGGCCACGATGTGGCGCAGTTCACCTTCAAGGCGGGCGATTCGCTGTATGCGGCCTTCGAGTGCCGCACCGTCGACACCCTGCTCGGCTTCGGCGACAACGGCAAGGTGTACTCGGTGCCGGTGGCGGCGCTGCCGGGGGCGCGCGGCGATGGCGTGCCGATTACCACGCTGGTCGACCTGTCGGGCGGCGCGCGCATCCTGCACTATTTCGCGGGTAGCGCACAGACCGTGCTCTTGATGGCGTCGAACGCGGGCTATGGTTTCGCGGCCAAGGCGGGCGACATGGTCAGCCGGCTCAAGGGCGGCAAGTCCTTCATCACGCTCGACGAAGGCGCGCAGCCGCTGCCGCCGCGCGTGATCGCGGCCAATGCCAGCGCGGTGGCCTGCCTGACCGAAAAAGGCAAGCTGCTGGTGTTCGGGATGGATGAACTCAAGACGCTGACCAACGGCGGACGCGGCGTGACCCTGATCGAGCTGGAAGACAAGGAAAAACTGCTGGCGGTGCAGCCGATTTCGCAAAAAGGCGTGACGGTGCACGGGACCTGGGCGGGCGACAAGCCGCGCGCGGTCGATTTGTCGGCCTCGGGCCTGGCGGTCCACTTCGGCAAGCGCGCACGCAAGGGCAAGGCGCTGGTGGCCAGGATCAAGGTCATGACGCTCACGCCGATTGGCTAAGTAGCGCTCCTCCCGCGCACCTCCGTCATTTCTGCCATTGGCAGAAATGACTTCCCGCGCCAAGGCGGCAGCAGGAACGATGGGCGGGGCGGCCAACAACAAAAACGGGGTAAGTGTTGCTTAACAGGGGTCAGACCCCGGTCAGGCAATACTTACCCCGTTTTCATTCCATCACCCTGCAAGCAGGGCGGATAGATTAGTGCTTGGCAGCAGCTTTTTTCACGTCCGAAGCGGCTTCAACTTTGGTTTCGTGGGTTTTTGCCGCGGCGGTCGCTTTGTCGGCGCCAGCTTCAACTGCCACTTTTTCCGCTTTTTCGTCGGCCTTGATCATTTTTTTCTCGGCTTTCAGATTGGCTTTGGCGACTTTTTTCTCGGCCTTGGCTTCGGCTTTCATTTTGTCTTCCGGATCAGCCTTGGCGACGTCGGTGCTCGCTTCCGCGTGGGCTTTTACCGCTTTCGAATGCGCCTTGGTTTTTTTCTCGGTAGCGTCGGCGGCGGCCTTGGTGGTTTTTTCGTCGGCTTTGGCGCCTACTTTGGCTTCCTTGGCTTCGGCTTTGGCGATGTCCTTGTTGGCGGTCGCTTCAGCTTTGACAACGGCCGGGGTGGCGGCTGGCGTTTGTGCATAAACCGAAGTAGCGAACAGGCCGGCGATCAGGGTAAGGAGTAATTTGTTCATGGTTGTACCTTTTAGAAGATTGGTTGGGGTTTCTTATCCGTGGACGTTTTGGACCGGAGTCCGTCGCCATCTATCGTTCTCAACTTTATATTTCGTCAAGGAACGGCATCCAGAATATGTCTTGCGGCACACTGGGTCTGTGCGCTAGCGCACGCATTCCAGAGCTAACCAAAAGCAACTTCCAACCAGGCGAACTGGACAAGAAAATTCCAGATCGCCCGCCGTTGCAGGCCTTACGCCTATTTCCCCGCCCTCTTCCCCGCATATAAATCGATGATGGTGGTGATGCCATCGTTACAGACGTTACAGAATCTTTCACTTCGATCGAACATCAGGCACTGCATTTCCGACCGATAGTAGCCGCTCGCCTCGTAATTGGCCCCCTCGAAGGCACCCACGTCGTGCCGGTGCGCGGCCTTGGCGAACAGGGTATTGGTATGGGTCAGGTCTTCGTGGAACAGTGCGCTCATCTCCGACTCGGGCCGGTTGGCGGCGCGCAGCGCGGCGCGCCGCTTCTGGTAGGCGCGCGCATAGTCCTCGTACTGGGCCTTGGGCCAGACGGTCGGCAGCGGCGTACCGGCCTTGACGTGGCGCTGCCATTTCAGCTTGGCCGGGTCGCGCAGCGCGGTCACGTTCGGCTCCCACGGCTCGATCCGTCCGGCGCTCGACTGGTAGGCCACGGGCGAGGTGTAGTACTCGTCGGCCAGGCCGGCGAAATGGTGGCCGAATTCGTGCACGAACAGGTAATTGGCCCAGTCGTTGCCGGCCGCCGCGGTACTGAACTGGCCGAAGATGCCGCCGCCGCCGTAGGTATCGTTATTGACCAGGATTTCGATGAACTCGTACGGCGCATGCTGGGCGATGTCGCGCAGCGCGCGGTTGTCCAGCGTGAGCACATAGCGCTCGCTGCCGAAAATATCGTAGCGCGTGCCCAGCGCCGATGCGCGGTGCACGCCGGTCGATGGACGCGACACGCCGCTTTCCAGGGTCGGCACCGCGATGGCCCACACATTGAAGTCGCCCGCACGCTCCTTGAACGGCGACACCGTGAACAGATGATCGGCCAGGCGGCGCGCGTCGGCCTCGAATTTTTTCATCTCGGCGGCGGTGTAGCCGTCACCCATGACCAGCAGGTCGACCTTGGCCGGGGACGGTCCGCTGACGCGGATCGGAATCGGTTTGGCCGGTGCCGGTGCCTGTTTGCGCACCACATCCGGCGCGTCCGGGTCGACCTCGACGCTCCATGCGACCGAAAACTGATTGCGCTCGTCGCGCTTGAGCACCCGCACCCGCACCGGCTTGCCGAAGGCCGGAAAGCGCACCGACTCCTCGAAACCGCGGCTGATGCGCATCGCTTCCTCGGTGGTGCGCCATTCGCCGAAAATGGTGGAGAAGCCGCGCGAATACAGCAGGTCGCCCGTTTTGGCGTCCACCACTTCGACCATGTTCTGGCCACGGTTGGTGGTGTCGACGTTTTGCGACAGGTCCCCGGGCCACGGCAGCGGTTCGATCACCACCCGTTCGAGCGCGTATTGGTCGGACAGGGCATTGCCGCTGTGCTGATAGTCGACGCGGACGGTGGCGGGCGGCTGGGCGTGGGCCTGGGCGGCGGCGGCCAGCGCCAGCAGGCCGGCGGCGCGGCGCATGAAACGGACGGGGGACAGCGGCATGACGGTTTCCTTGCAAGCGTGGGTCGTGCTGTATTGTAAACCCGCCCCGGACGGCGCAAAAGAGCGTAATCGGCATAGCGTTCCGGCCCCGTGCGGCGCCGTGGTAGCATGTCGCTTCCCTTGGAATCCCAGCGACGATGTACACAACGATTGAAAGCCAGGCTGAATCACTGATCCGTGACACCGGCGCGCGCCTCACCAAGCCGCGCTCGCGCGTGCTGGCGTATCTGCTGGCGCAGAACAAGCCCCTGACCCACCACGACATCCAGGAAGGCCTGGCCGGCGCGGCGCTCGATTCCGTGACCTTGTACCGGGTGCTGGAATGGCTGAGCGAGCACGAACTGGTGCACCGCATCGCCGGCGCCGACCAGGTGTGGCGCTTCAACGCGGGCGCGGGCCAGCACGGACACCAGCACGCGCACTTCCAGTGCACCCGCTGCGAGATGGTGACCTGCTTTACCGACATCGCCCTGCCCGCCCAGATCACGCTTCCCGACGGCTTCACCAGCGACCAGGTCGACTTCCTGATCAAGGGCGTGTGCCAGGTGTGTAACGCCAAAAAGTAAAACCGGTGCCGCATTCATCACGCGGCTAACGCAAGCCTATTGCATTAAAGAGGTATTCGACCTATTATGGCAACTCAGTTGCATTAATATCTTGCCCTATCCGGCTCCGCCACGCCTGAAGAAATCCCACGCATGCACATCCCGACCGCCAGCGCCATCCTCCTCGCCAGCCTCGCGCCGCTGGCCGCCACCGCCGCGGCGGAGCCGCTCGACAAGGTGGTGATCGGCGGCCAGCGCGAGCACTATCGCAGCCTGTCGGCCACCGGCGCGACCAAGACCGATGCGCTACTCAAGGACCTGCCGCAAAGCGTACGCGTGCTCACCAGCGAGGTGCTGCGCGATGCCGGCGTGAGCACCCTGGCCGGTGCGCTCGACCTGGCCAGCGGCATTGCGCGCCAGAGTAACCTGGGCGGCTTGTGGGACAGCTACGCCATGCGCGGCTTCACGGGCGACCCCAATTTCGGCTCCGATTTCCTGGTCAATGGCTTCAGTTCGAGCCGCGGCTACAACGGCCTGCGCGACACCGCCAACACGCAATCGATCGAAGTGCTCAAAGGCCCGTCCGCCGCCCTGTACGGGCGCGGCGAGCCAGGAGGCACGGTCAACATCGTCACCAAAAAGCCGCGCTTCGTCCAGGAGCGCAGCATCAGCGCGGCGGCCGGCAGCTTCAATACCTGGCGCACGGCGCTCGACGTCACCGGCCCTGTGAGCGAGACGCTGGCCTACCGCGTCAACGCCGCCTGGCAGCAGGGCGAGAGCTTTCGCGACAGCGGCCGGCGCGACACGCTGCTGCTGTCGCCATCGTTCGTGTGGCTGGCGGGCGAGCACACCACGGTCTCCTACGAGATCGAAGCGAGCCAGCAAAAGGCGCCGTTCGACCGTGGCCTACCTGCGCTGAACGGCAAGCTCGGTGCGGTTCCCGCGTCGCGCTTCCTGGGCGAGCCTGGCGATGGCCGCACCACCGTCAAGTCGCTCGGGCACCAGCTGTTCGTGCAGCACGCCCTGGACGGCGACTGGTCGCTGCAATCGGGCCTGTCCTACCGCGACAGTGAACTGACCGGCTTTTCGACGGAAGCCAACAACCTGCTGGCCGACGGCCGCACCTTGCGCCGCCAGCGCCGCCACCGCGACTTCTCGGCCACCGACCGGTCGGGCCGGGTCGAACTGCTCGGAAAACTGGACACGGGCGCCTTGCGCCACAGCGTGCTGTTCGGCGTCGACGCCTACCGCTTCGACGACCGCCGCGTGCAGCTGCGCCGCAATCCGTCAAGCGCCAATCCCTACACGATCGATATTTTCCAGCCGGTCTACGGCGCCGTTGCCGATCCGCTGACGCTGTCGATCGACACGCTGGAGCGCCAGCGCGCGCACGGCGTCTATGCGCAGGACCAGATTGACCTGGGCAGCCAGTGGAAAGCCCTGCTGGGCATTCGCTACGACAGCGCCGATCAAACCGTCACCAACAACCGTATCAAGGCGGGCAGCGCGCAAAGCCTGCACGCCAGCAGCCCGCGCGCGGGCATTGTGTACCAGCCGGCCAAGGCGCTATCGCTGTATGCGAGCGCGGCGCGTGCCTATCGCCCGAACAGCGGCATCAGCATCGACAACCGCGCGTTTGAGGCGGAAAAGAGCCTGTCGTATGAACTGGGCGCGAAAATCGACGCCCTCGACGGAAAACTGAGCAGCACCGTGGCGCTGTACAAGATCGACAAGAAGAACGTCCTGACGACCAACCCCGCCAACACCGACTTTGCGATCCCCGCCGGGGAGGTCGGCAGCCGTGGCCTGGAGCTGGACGTGGCCGGCACCGTGGCGCGCAAGCTGCAGCTGTCGGCCGCCTACGCATACACCGACGCCACCGTCACCAGGGGCGACAAGACGATCCTTACCGGCAGCCGCTTTCCGAACGTGGCGCGCCACAGCGCCAACCTGCTGCTGGTGTCCAGCTTCAAGCTGGGCGAGGCCAAGGCCAGCGCCGGCGCCGGCGCCAGCTACGTGGGCAAGCGCATGGGCGACGTGGCCGCATCGAGCAGCTTCGAACTGCCCGCCTACAGCACCGTCAAGCTGGTGGCGGCCTACGCGCCCCACCGCAAGCTGCGCATCGCGCTCAATATCGATAACCTGTTTAACACGACCTGGTATGCCAGTTCGTACAGCCAGATGTGGGTGGCACCGGGCACCGAACGCGCAGCCACGCTGACGGCCAGCTACAGCTTTTAAGGCGCGCCATGCACGCCATCGCACCCGCGCCGTCCAAACGCATCGCCGCCATCGATGCGATGCGCGGCCTGATCATCCTGATCATGACGCTCGACCACGCGCGCGAAACCTTCTTCCTGCACCACCAGGTCGGCGACCCGATGGACCTGGCCACGACCGAGCCACCGCTGTTTTTCAGCCGCATGGCGGCGCACTTCTGCGCGCCGATGTTCGTGTTCCTCACCGGCCTGTCGGCCTGGCTGTACGCCAATCCGCCGTCCGGCCCGCGCAGTGCGCGCGGTTTTTTGCTCAAGCGCGGCCTGTTCCTGATCGTGCTGGAACTGGTGTTCGTCAATTTCGCGTGGTCAGGCCGCTTTCCGCCGCCGGTGCTGTACTTGCAGGTGATCTGGGTGATCGGCCTGTCGATGATCGCGCTGGCCCTGCTGCACAAGGTGCCGCTGCGCTGGCTGGCGCTGCTCGGCATCCTGATCGTCGGCGGCCACAATGCCTTGTCCTTTCCCGGACTGGAACCGGGCAGCCTGGCGCACGCCGCGTGGACGCTGCTGGAGCAGCGCGGCTTCCTGGTAAGCGAGGGCGCCACCCGCGTCAAGATCAGTTATCCGCTGCTGGCGTGGATCGGGGTGATTTTGCTCGGCTACGCTGCCGGTCCGCTGTTCTCGGCAACGGTGCAGCCGCCGGCGCGGCGCCGCATCCTGCTGCTCGCCAGCGCGGCCTGCCTGCTGCTGCTTGCGCTGCTGCGCGGCTTTAACATCTATGGCGAGACGCGGCCGTGGACCGTACAGGCCGACCTGCTGCACACGGCGATGGCGTTCCTGAACCTGACCAAGTATCCGCCCTCGCTCAACTTCCTCCTGATGACGCTCGGCGTGGGGATGCTGGCACTGGCATGGATGGAAGCGGCGAACCGGCGCGTAGTGGCCTTTTGCGCCACCTTCGGCGGGGTGCCGCTGTTCTATTACCTGGCGCACCTGTATCTGCTGCTCGCGCTGCGCGGCCTGACGGCGGCCGTCTCAGGCGGGCAGGCGCACCAGGCGGGCGGGATCGGCGAAGTGTGGGTGTGGGCGCTGGCCGTGATCGCGGCGCTGTACTACCCGTGCCGCTGGTTCGGGCACTACAAGCGCACCAGCGGCCGGGCGTGGGTGCGCTACCTGTAGCGTTTACTTATACTGGTACAGCGGCTGGCGGATCAGGATCGGCAGCACGTCGAGGCGGATGTTGAAGACCGAGTAGGTATCCGAAATGGCCGACATATAGCCGATGCTATCCTTGGTGCGGCTGAAGCGGAACTCGAAGCCCAGTTCCGGCTGCAGGTCGCGCGGGCTGCCCAGGGTCAGGCCGATGGCGTCGGTCTGGTCGCTGTCGATCAGGCGATGCATCAGGTCCACCACCGTCGTGTTACCGAGGATATCGGCGAAAAACAGCGGACCCCGGTAGTACGGCGCGGCCGGATCGAGCTTGTTGGCCAGTTTTTCGCGCGAAGGCGTAAATACCCCGCTCAACAGATTGAAGCGGTCGCCGTTATCGAGGTAACTCAGTTTGGCGTTGCTGACATTGAAGTCGCCCGGCGTCGAGGTGGCGCCATTGAGGTCGATCAGCAGCGCGCCCTTGTAGCCGAGCACCTCGACGTCGCGGTTGCCGTGAATGATCATCGACGTGTTCTCGTCGATCCCCAGCCCCATCTTGTAGCCCTTGGCCAGCATGGCCGGCAGCATGCGCCCGAAGCGCCCGCGCACCAGCAAGTGCTGGTCAACGAAAACGTCCTTGCCGATGAAGCCCAGGCCCGGCGCCAGTTCCATGCCGTCGGCCACGCCGCGCTTGAGGGTGGAGAGCACCGAATTGACATCGTAGAACATGGTGCTGCTCATGATCGCCGCGCCGGCGCTGGTGCCGGCGATCACGCCGCCGTTGCGGTACATGGACCACAGCGCGTCGAGCACCAGGCTGCTGCTGCCGTCTTTCTTGCGCAGCGCTTCGATGATGCGGGCCTGGTTGCCGCCGACGAAATAGGCGCCGTCGGCGTGGCGCACCGCATCGGCCAGCACCGGATCGTTGGCCGCCACACGATAATCGACACCTTCCAGCTTGACGGCGACCGGCACGAAAAAAGCATCGGCGCCGTAGGAATTGAGCACTTCGACGTTGTTCTTGCCGGCGACGTCGGGGCTGGCCGAGGCCGAGCCGAAGACGGCGATGCGCGCCCCCGGACCGCCCGCCAGTTCGACGATGCGCTTCCACACCGCCGCGTTCTCGCCGCGCAGCGCGCCGCCGATGATCACCAGCGAGCCTTTCGGCCCACCTTGCGGCACGGCGGGCGCCGGGGCCGGAACCGGGACCGGGGAGGCGGCCTGCGCCTGGCCCGCCGCCAGCAGGACGAGGAACAGGAACTGTAAGTATCGGCGGGCCAGGTTCAGCATCGGTGGTTCTTCCTTATTCGGTAGGTCGGGCGGCGGAGTGCGCAGCCGGTGTTATGTGCAGGCAAGATGATACCCCGCGCAGAAATAATATGTCGTATTCCAGAAATGCACCCGGCGCGGCGGCGGCTTTTTATGCCACACTTCCGCTAACGTCATTTAACGGTCACGACCATGCAAGCACAAACCCATCGCATCTCCCTGGAGGACAGCAGCATGTCCTCGCAACTGGCCAGTTTCCATTTCGGTACGCCGGGCACCGGCAAGAAGGTGTATATCCAGGCCGCGCTGCACGCGGACGAAGTGCCGCCCATGCTGGTGGCGCAGTTTTTGCGCACCGAACTGCTGGCGCTGGAGGCGGCCGGCAGCATTCGCGGCGAGATCATCCTGGTCCCGGCGGCCAACCCCATCGGCCTGGCCCAGGCCATCCACGGCGCGCCCTTCGGCCGCTTCGACCTGTCGACCGGCACCAATTTCAACCGCGCCTACAAGCACGTGGCCGAGGACCTGAAAACCTCGCTCGAAGGCTTGCTCGGGCCGGACGCCGAGGCCAACGTGGCCCTGATCCGCGCCCACGCGCGCGAATCGGTCGGCGCCTGGCAGCCGAAAACCGATGCCGACGCGCTCAAGAAAATCCTGCTGGGGATGGCCATCGATGCCGACATCGTGCTCGATCTGCACTGCGATAACGAGGCGGTACTGCATATATATGCAGGCACCCCGCTGGCCGAGGCGGTGGCGCCGCTGTCGGCGCTGATGCAGGCGCACGCGGTACTGCTGGCGCTCGAAGCCGGCGAAGAACCGTTCGACGAAGCTTGCAGCCGCCTGTGGTGGGACCTGGCGGCGCACTTCGGGCCGGGCTTTCCGATTCCAGCGGCCTGCCTGTCGACCACCGTGGAGCTGCGCGGCGAGATGGACGTGAGCTATGAACTGGCCCAGCGCGATGCACACGCCCTGCTGCAGTTTTTGGCGCATGCCGGCGTGCTGGCCGTGGCGCAGCCCGAGCTGCCCGCCCCCCTGTGCGCACCGACCCCGCTCGAAGGCGTGGAGCCGATCGCCGCGCCGCATGCCGGCGTGCTGGTATTCCTCAAGCAGCTGGGCGAAAAGGTCAGGGCCGGCGACGCCATCGCCGACCTGGTCGAACCGGTGAGCGGCCGCACCACGACCTTGCGCTGCAGTGTCGACGGCGTGTTCTTCGCCCGCACCGCGCACCGCCATCTGCTGCGCGGCATGGCGGTCGGCAAGATCGCGGGACCAGTGGCTTTCCGCGCCGGAAAGCTGCTGAGCCAATGAAACTGCGCATCCCCAATACCTTCGTCCTGCTGTTTTTAATCCTGGCGATGATCGCCGTGGCCACCTGGCTGGTGCCGGGCGGCCAGTACGAGACGGTGCTGGTCGATGGCAAGCCGCGCATCGATCCGGCCTCCTTCCACTACGTGCAGAGTAATCCGCAGGGTTTCGTGGCGCTGATGATGGCGCCCATCAAAGGCTTCAAGGAAGCGGCCCAGATCATCGGCTTCGTGCTGATCGTCGGCGGCGCGTTCGCGGTGCTGCAAAAGACCGAGGCGCTCGACGCGATGATCCGCAGCGTGGCGCGCGCGCATACCCATTCGGCCTTCGTGCGGGCGATGCTCATTCCGGTGTTCGTGACCATCTTCTCGCTGGGCGGGGCCACCTTCGGCATGAGCGAGGAGTCGATTCCGTTCGTGCTCATTTTCGTGCCGCTGGCGCTGGCCCTGGGCTACGACTCGGTCATCGGCGTGTCGATTCCCTTTCTCAGCGCGCAGGTGGGCTTCGCGGCCGCCTTCCTCAATCCTTTTAATGTGGGCGTGGCGCAGAATATCGCCGGGATCGAGATGTTTTCGGGCGTGGGCTACCGCCTGATCGTCTGGTTCGTGGCGACCGCGCTCACCATCGCGTTCCTGATGTGGTACGCGGCGCGCATCAAGCAGGATCCGACGCGCAGCCCCACCTACGCGCTCGATCTCGACAAGCGCAAGGAAAGCGACGGCGCCGCCCTCGGCAACCTGACCGGCATGACGCTCACCCACGGCACGGTGCTGCTGCTGTTCGTCGGCTTCATGGCGGCGATGGTGGTCGGCGTGATCAAGTACGGCTGGTACATCAACGAGATCGCCGCGCTGTTCCTGGTGATGGCGATCGTGGTCGGCGTCATCGGGCGGCTCGACAGCGACGCCTTCGTGGGCGCTTTCCTGCACGGTGCGCGCGACCTGGTCGGCACCGCGCTGGTGATCGCCCTGGCGCGCGGCACCATGATCCTGGCGCAGGATGCCAAGATCATCGACACGATGCTGCATTCGCTGGTGCCGCTGGTGCAATCGTCCAATCCGGTGTTCGCGGCGCAGAAGATGTTCGTCATCCAGACGGTGATTAACTTCTTTCTTCACTCGGGCACGGGACAGGCCGCGCTGACCATGCCGATCATGGCGCCGCTGGCGGACCTGGTGGGCATCACGCGCCAGACCGCGGTGCTGGCGTTCCAGCTGGGGGAACTGACTTTGCCGATGATTCCCACCTCGGGCGTGACGGTGGGGGTGCTGGCACTGGCGCGCATTCCGTGGCTGACCTGGGCCAAGTGGATGGTGCCGCTGCAACTGGCGTATTTTGTGATGGCGCTGCTGTTGCTGATTCCGCCGTGTTTGATGAACTGGAGTTGACCTTCATCGTTCCCGCGCAGGCGGGAACGCATGCGTTCCCCCCAAGTCCGTAGTTTAGCCTGCGGCTACAGCACAGAATGAGGTTCCCGCCTGCGCGGGAAGTCGTTTCTGCCAATGGCAGGAACGACGGTTCATAAAATAGCGGTATTAAATGTGGTGCGCTTCGCCGAACCAATGAAAAGAGTCGTTAACTGACGTAGATATTCGGGAAATACCGCTCCATCAGCGACTCCGGCCTTTGCGGCGACGTGAATCCAAACTGCGCATACAGCGCATGCGCATCACCCGTGGCCAGCATCAGCCTGCGCAGGCCCTTCAAGCTCGGATGCGCCAACACCGTCTTCATCAACTCCTTGCTATACCCGCGCCCACGGTACTCGGGAATCACGAACACATCCACCAAGTTACCAAAAGTCGCAAAATCGGTGATCACCCGCGCAAACGCCACCTGGCGCCCGTCCACGTAGCCCCCGAAACACAGGGAGTTCTCGATCGCGCGCTCCACTACCGGTCGCGAAATACCAATGGCCCAGGTCGACTGCTCGCTCAGGAAGCGATAAATTAACGGAACGTCGAGCTGCGAGCGGTCGGTACTGATCTGTAAATTGGACATGGCTGGGCGCATCCCTTTAAAAGAAACAATTCTACCTTCGTTCGCTGCGAGCGCAAGGGCCACGCGCGAATTCGGAACACCTGTGCAACCCCCAACAGGAATTGCCCGCAGCCTGCTTTCCTTGTTTATAATCAGGTAACGCAAAGGAACTCTTCACATGACCGCACAACTTTCAAAGAAGGGCGAAGCCTGGTCGGCGCGCTTTTCCGAACCTGTCTCCGACCTCGTCAAACGCTACACCGCTTCCGTCTTTTTCGATAAACGCCTGGCCCTGTTCGACATCGCCGGGTCGCTCGCGCATGCCGAAATGCTGGCCGCCCAGAACATCATCAGCGCCGCCGACCGTGCGGAAATCGAACGCGGCATGGCCCAGATCAAGGGCGAAATCGAGGCCGGCAGCTTCGAATGGCTGCTCGACCTGGAAGACGTCCACCTCAATATCGAGAAGCGCCTGACCGAACTGGTTGGCGACGCCGGCAAGCGCCTGCACACCGGACGCTCGCGCAACGACCAGGTGGCCACCGACATCCGCCTGTACGTACGCGCCGCCATCGACGACATCGTGGTGCTGCTGAATGGCCTGCGCCTGGCCTTGACCGACCTGGCCGAACAGAATGCCGACACCATCATGCCGGGCTTCACCCACATGCAGGTGGCCCAGCCGATCACCTTCGGCCACCACATGCTGGCCTACGTCGAAATGTTCGGGCGCGACGTCGAACGCATGCAGGACGCCCGCAAGCGCGTCAACCGCCTGCCGCTGGGCGCCGCCGCGCTGGCCGGCACCACCTTCCCGATCGACCGCGAACGGGTGGCACGCACGCTCGGCTTCGACGACGTCTGCCACAACTCGCTCGACGCCGTCTCGGACCGCGATTTCGCGATCGAGTTCTGCGCCGCCGGCGCGCTGATCATGACGCACATCTCGCGCATGTCCGAAGAACTGGTGATCTGGATGAGTCCACGGGTCGGCTTCATCGACATCGCCGACCGCTTCTGCACCGGCTCGTCGATCATGCCGCAAAAGAAAAACCCGGACGTGCCGGAACTGGCGCGCGGTAAAACCGGCCGTGTCTACGGCCACCTGACCGGCCTCCTGACCCTGATGAAGGGCCAGCCGCTGGCCTACAACAAGGATAACCAGGAAGACAAGGAGCCGCTGTTCGATACCGTCGACACGCTGGTCGACACGCTGCGCATTTTTGCCGACATGGCCGGCGGAATCACGGTCAAGCCGGACGCCATGCGCGCCGCCGCCCTGCAAGGCTACGCCACCGCGACCGACCTGGCCGACTACCTGGTCAAGAAAGGCTTGCCGTTCCGCGATGCCCACGAAGCGGTGGCGCGCGCGGTGCGGGCCTGCGACGACCTCGAATGCGATTTGTCCGAGATGTCGCTCGATAAGCTGCGCGAGTTTTCGGACCTGATCGGCGACGACGTGTTCGCGGTGCTGACCCTGGAAGGCTCGGTGGCGGCGCGCGACCATGTGGGCGGCACCGCGCCACGCCAGGTGCGCGCGGCGATTGCCCGCGTGCGCGCCCAGCTGGCGGGGTAGGCGCAGCACCATCAGTGACCTGTTTTTAGTCGACCGGCGCAGCAGACGCCGGCGACTGTGCTTGTTTTTGAACATTTTGTTTGAAACTACTGGAGATACCAGCACCATGCTCACGTCACTTTTGATCCCGCTGTCGCGCGCGATCGACACTCTCAATGAGAAGATCGCCAGCGTCGTCAGCTGGGCCTTGCTGGCCGCGGTCGTCATCTGCGCCGGCAATGCCCTGATCCGCTACGTCTTCCATACCAGCTCCAATGCCTGGCTCGAAATCCAGTGGTACCTGTACGGCGCCATGTTCATGCTCGCTTCCGCCTACACCCTCAAGCGCGACGAGCATGTGCGCATCGACGTCATCGTCGGCCACTTCTCGAAGCGCACCCAGGTCTGGATCGACCTGTTCGGCTATCTGCTGTTCCTGCTGCCCGTCTCGCTGCTGATCCTCTGGTACGGCATTCCCTTCGCCCGCATTTCCATCGAAAGCGCCGAAATGTCGAGCAATGCCGGTGGCCTGATCGTCTGGCCCGCCAAACTGCTGGTGCCGCTGGCCTTTGCGCTGCTCGTCCTGCAGGGCGTCTCCGAAATCATCAAGCGCATCGCCTTCCTGGCCGGCCGCATCGACGCCAGCTCGTTCAGCAAGCAGGTGGTCACGCCGCAGGACGAAATCGACGCGATCAAAGCCGCCAACAAGATCACTTAGCGCAGCACGCACAGCCACTTCGGTCAGGGACACATGGAACAATTCATCATCGCCAATCTGGCACCCATCATGTTTGGGGCGCTGGTCATCTTCTTGCTATCGGGTTTTCCGGTCGCATTCTCACTGGCCGCCAACGGCCTGTTTTTCGGCCTGGTCGGCATTGAACTGGGGCTGCTCAAGCCCGAACTGCTGCAGGCACTGCCCAACCGGATCTTCGGCATCATGGGCAGCGAAAACCTGCTGGCGATTCCCTTCTTTACCTTCATGGGCCTGATCCTGGAAAGGTCGGGGATGGCGGAGGACCTGCTCGACACCATCGGCCAGCTATTCGGCCCGATACGCGGCGGCGTAGCCTATGCGGTCATTTTCGTCGGCGCGCTGCTGGCCGCGACGACCGGCGTGGTGGCCGCGTCGGTGATCTCGATGGGACTCATTTCGCTGCCGGTGATGCTGCGCTACGGGTACGACAAGCGCCTCGCCTCCGGCGTGATCGCCGCCTCCGGCACGCTGGCCCAGATCATCCCGCCCTCGCTGGTGCTGATCGTGATGGCCGACCAGCTGGGCCAATCGGTGGGCGACATGTACAAGGCGGCTTTCATCCCGGGGCTGCTGCTCACCGCGATGTACGCCGGCTATGTGCTGGCCCTGTCGATCTTCAAGCCCACCCACGTGCCGGCGCTGCCGCTCGAAGCGCGCAACCTGGGCGAGCCGAACGGCGACAGCGGCGCGCGCTCGCTGCTGGCCATGGTCGCCGCCACGGTGGCGATTGCGTTCGCGGCCGCCGCCATCCTGCGCGCGAGCCACCCGCAACTGGCCCCGGACGAAGCGGGGATCTACTCGACCGCCGTGGGCGTGATGCTCACGTTTGCATTCGCGCTGGTCAACCGCCGCCTGAAACTCGGCCTGCTCTCGCGCATGGCCGACCGCGTGGTGTTCGTGATGGTGCCGCCGCTGGCGCTGATCTTCCTGGTGCTGGGGACGATTTTCGTCGGCATCGCCACCCCAACCGAAGGCGGCGGCATGGGCGCGATGGGCGCCATCTTGCTGGCCATGCTGAACGGCCGCCTGTCATGGAGCCTGCTCAAGCAAGCCATGAATTCGACCACCCGCCTGGCCTGCTTCGTCATGTTCATCCTGATCGGATCGACCGTGTTTGCGCTGGTGTTCCGCGGCGTGAACGGCGACCTGTGGGTCGAGCACCTGTTGACCAGCCTCCCGGGCGGCGTGAATGGTTTTCTGCTGGTCGTCAACATCATGTTTTTCGTACTGGCCTTCTTCCTCGATTTCTTCGAGCTGGCCTTCATCCTGGTGCCGCTGGTCGGGCCGGTGGCGAACAAGATGGGCGTCGACCTGGTCTGGTTCGGCGTGCTGCTGGGCGTGAACATGCAGACGTCCTTCATGCACCCGCCGTTCGGATTTGCGCTATTCTATCTGCGCTCGGTGGCACCGAAAGAGGTCAAGACATCCGACATTTACTGGGGCGCCATTCCGTTCGTGGTGATCCAGGTGATCATGGTCGGCCTGATCATCGCCTTCCCGCACCTGGTGTCGGTGGAATCGAAGGTCGACATGAAAGAGGACCTCGAGCTGCACATCGACACCCCGGCCGCCGAAGCGGAACCGCTGAAGCTTCCCGCTAACGGCGCCGACAAGAAAGAGGAAGACAGCACCCCGGAGCTGAATTTCTCGACCGATACCGACCCTGACCCTAAAAAGAAATGAGCGCGATGAATATTGGTGGAAAAAGCATGGACGAGGCGCTGGCCGCCTTGTCCGACATGACCGGCGGGATGACCCCGATCGGCAAGGAAGAACACGAGCAGCGCATCGCCAGGGCCCAGGCCTTCATGCGCGAGCAGGGCATCGGCGCGGTGTTCCTGAACGCGGGCACCAACATGCGCTACTTCACGGGCACCAAGTGGTATGCCAGCGAACGCATGGTGGGCGCGATCCTGCCAGCCACAGGCAGCCTTGAATACATTGCGCCGGTGTTCGAGGAAGGTTCGCTGACCGACTTCATGCTGGTCAAGGGCAAGGTCAATTGCTGGGAGGAGCACGAGAGCCCCTACCAGCTGTTCATCGACGTGTTGCAACGCATGGGCATCGGTCCCGATGCGGCCGCGCCGCCACGCATCGGCATCTGCGAGAGCGCCGCTTTCTTCATCGCCGACGGCATTCGTCCACTGGCGGCGGGCTACGCGCTGGAAAACGCCAAAACGGTCACCGCATTCTGCCGCGCGCGCAAGTCGCCTGCCGAAATCGCCCTGATGCAGCGCGTGAAGGATATGACGCTCGAAGTGCACAAGGCTGCCGCCAGCATCCTGCATGAGGGGATCACCACGGTCGAGGTGAGCGACTTCATCGCGCGCGCGCACCGCAAGGTGGGTGCGCCGGGTTCGTATTTTTGCATCGTGCTGTTCGGCGAGGCGACCGCCTATCCGCACGGCGTCAGTTATGCGCAGACCCTGACGCCAGGCGACGTGGTGCTGATCGATACCGGCTGCCAGGTGCATGGCTACATCTCGGACATCACGCGCACCTATGTGTTCGGCGAGATCAGCGAGCGCCAGCGCTTTGTGTGGAATGCGGAGAAGGCGGCGCAACTGGCCGCGTTCGCGGCGGCGCAACTGGGCGTGCCGTGCCGCGAGGTCGATGCGGCGGCGCGTGTCTCGCTCGAATCGAATGGCTTCGGTCCCGGCTACAAGCTGCCCGGCCTGCCGCACCGCACCGGCCACGGGATCGGCATGGATATCCACGAGTGGCCTTACCTGGTCGGCAGCGACAGCACGCCGCTCGATGTCGGGATGTGCTTCTCGAACGAGCCGATGATCTGCATTCCGGGCGAATTCGGCGTGCGCCATGAAGACCACTTCTATATGACGGAGACCGGACCGAAGTGGTTCACGGAACCGGCCCACACCATCGACGATCCGTTCGGCATGGCCCGCTAAAGCCGCCCTGCGCGCCGGGCACCGCGATGGTGGTCCGGCGCACAATGCAATGATGCATTTAAGATAATGTCTTTAGGGTAATGCATTTTCCTTTGCCGCTTAGTCAGATTTCCTCGCTTTCGACCCTCCCCGCATGAAACAGTGTTGCAAAGAAGTAGAAAAACACTGGGTTGTTACAAAATAAACAAACCTTCGCGTTTATTTGTTTCCGCTAATCATCTACTATCTCTGGTTGTGGACATCCCGGGATAATTTCATGCAAGAACAACAAGTACTCGACGCAGCTAGCGCTGATGTCGATCTGGACGACAAGACCCCAACCATCCAGCTTGATGTTGCTGGAAATGAAGAAATAGGCGGCGTGTCGCTGGCCACGGCGGCCACCGCGCTGTTGTCGACCACCGTATTGGCCGCCTGCGGCGGCGGCGGCAGTAGCGGTGGTGGCAGCGTCAGCTCAACCCTGCCCTCGGTGGCAACGCCGCCGGTGATTTTGCCCACGCCGACCATGCCGGCCCCGGTGCCCACGCCAGTTCCAACCCCGGTGGTGCCAACGCCGACCGTTCCGACACCGACTGTTCCAACACCGGCCGTTCCGACGCCGACGGTTCCGACACCGACGGTTCCGACACCGACGGTTCCGACACCGACTGTTCCGACGCCGACAATTCCGACGCCGACAGTTCCGACACCGACGGGGCCGAAGCCGACTGTTCCGACGCCAACGCCAACCCCGACTGTTCCGCCGCCGACGCCGCCCACGCCGCCGCCCCCGCCGCCCGCGCCGCCGCCCCCCCCGCCGGCCGCGGCGCG
>NZ_WHJG01000109.1 GCF_011682175.1 Massilia frigida | reverse complement strand
GCCCGCAAAAGCGATGGCGAGCCCGGCGTCAAGACCATCTGGCGAGGATTGGACCAAGTAATGACCGCAGCTCAAACATTGCAGGCACTACGGGAGGAAGGCGCCTGAGTTGTGTATAACGAGATGAGTTTTACCACCAATAGCACAAGAGTCGTCACAGCGCGGAATAGCGACGTGTTCTCAGGCAGATGCCATCTGGTCGGCGCCTCCAGGGTAGATTCGTCAACACGATCACAGAACAATTGGCAAGATCGGCTACCACGTGGCGCAACCAAGTTTCGACCACCCACACCATTTAGCTTCTCCTTCTGCTTAACGAGCATTATCGGCGGAGCGCTCGTTGCTATGACAGCAAAGTGTAGCGACTCGCGTTTGAAAATGGCCAGGCTCGCATTCGATGGGTTTTCCGGCTTGAATTAACTGAAAATGACCGTATGGCCGTACTCACGCTACTTGCAAATGTGCTTGCAATCGACCGCGCCAGCGCGCATTCGAAAGCCGCATGCTTCCACGACCTGCAAAAGAAGTGTATATGTTGACAGGCAGCTTCCGCACCCCAAAGAGAAAACTGATCCAACTCGCAGACGGGGAGCACTCTACACACTGCCGCTTTTGTAATGCTTTTCGAACATATTGGCACGGTGCCATGCAAGCGACGGAAGAATATCGTCGTGCTTTGGAAAAAGGCGCTGGCCTGGGCTGACGCCAAAAGCCACCTGATCAAGTAGCGTCAACCGTTTGCTGATGATGATTTGGAACCGATCATCGAATGTTATATATCCCGCGTCAAAGAGACGATCAACGCTAGATGCCAATAAGAGACCATTACTAGGATTGAGCCGCTGGCCTATGGTGGCGCACTGGCTCCAAGGAATAATGTGAGATGCAATAAGCAAACGTAGATTCCCAGATTTTGTAACTGCACATTTTCTATTCCAGCGTTCTAGTAACCTAGTGCGAAACAATCCTTGTCCGACGCGAGCTTTTATAAGCGCCTTTCTTTCGGTGTGGCTCAAGTTCTCATCATTCTCAATTATTGCTATTTCCTGCGAGAGTGCTAGAGCCGTCAGTTCGTCTTCAGTCAATGGGATATGCGCTGGAATAAGGCCCCGACGCAATTGGATGTCTCCACTAAATCCGTCGAAGGCTTCGACAAACCAAGGCATAGGATCCAACATCCTGCCTTCAGCATGCTCGGCATCTCCCTTTTTGCCAACATCCTTTCCCAGAATGATCACTCGCACGGGTCTCCTGTCCCGGTAAGCAGCGTACGTCGTACTGTGGAATTTCCCGGCTTTATTCGCGCGGTTGGTATGGCGTGCCTTCTCGGCTGCGGAAAAGCCAGGTCGATTGCGCCTTGCGCGTGCCTCATTAGCCACCTTTTGCAGGTTTTGATGAACGTAAATTCCCGTTTCATCCAGCTCTATTTCATGCAACCAGATGCAAAGAACAACCACACTCTCGTCAATAAATGACCAGAATGAGTTTTTATAGGAATTAGCATTTGGGTTCGCGAGCAGCTCTCCGTCTTTGCCATACGCCCAATCTGAAACGTTCAGCCCGGCGCTAATCAAGAGTTCGCGAACCGGTGGAGATCCTACCGGCTCAAGATCTACTACCGTAATACCGGTTGTCGTGTCCAGATTTTTTTCATAGTGCTCTTAATAAGTATCAATATTCACCAACGTTAGGTGAAGAATAGTGAGCCTCTTGCAAAACTAGCGGAACGGATGAAAATTGCTTGGCAGCGCAAGCGAAAAGGTGGGGGTGGGCGCCCATTTCTGGCATGATTTAGTTTCTAACGCTTAATCAAAACGCCCACACCATG
>NZ_WHJG01000108.1 GCF_011682175.1 Massilia frigida | reverse complement strand
CCTATCTGCGCATGTCCAAACTCGCTCATTTACCCGTCAATCCCTTGCAGGCCGCCGTGAAGCGGTCGGTTTCAATTAGGCGATACCGTGGCGGTCGTCAAGTTTCACCGAAAACGTCATAGAGCCGTAACAGCGCCAGGTCTGAGCTTCCTTATTTGATAAAAATACCCCTGGCCCGGCTGACGCGTGGGGTACTGGGTGCGGCTTCGATTTTTAGATGCTAACGAAAAAACGCAGCACGGCGGCGGCGCCATCGTTACGTAGTCGACGCCTCACGCTTGGGGGACGCGACTTCTTCGCCGCAGCCGTTTCTCCGCGCGCCACGTCGCCCCTGCGCGCCTCGAGCTTGACGACCTTTCGTTATACGTCAATACACTCGCTCTACCGGCAGCCGGACGCGCGCCTCGTCCAGCTTCCCCGCTTCCACCAGCGCATGAATTTCGTGGGCCAACGGCGTCACGTCCGTAATACCGCGAATCCATTGCGTCACGTACAGGTTCACCGCTTCCTTCCCCAAACCAATCTGGATTGACCTGTACGGCAACTTGTCCAGATGCAGATCACGCTCGGGGTCCCACTGAATGCGCACTGGGAACTGATCTTTGGGCCGGCGCGGCTCCACCCTCCCCTTCCGCATGGCTCAGACAGCCGTTCGCCAGTGCCCACTCAAAACCTTCGCGGCTGATATCGATCGCCAGGATGCGCTGCTGACCAGCATCCTTGAAGCCCCATCCAGCGCGGTACATCATCCATAGAAACGAAGGCTTGATCCAGGTCATGCGCTCCATCTTGAACGGGGGAGAAACGAAGGTGCCCGCTGCCAATGCCGCATCGGCGATCACGTTGGAATACGCCTGGTAGACGCGGATGGTGGCATCGTCAAACACGGCACGGATCTGGCGCAGCGGAATGGCAGACGCGCTCTGTGGAACTTCCTGCATACTGATGTCTCTCCTAGTTTACGGTAGAAAACCCTCGTAAATACCTGCTTGTTCTGGAAGGATCGGGCGACCATACTTCGTGCGAAATGTTCTTCTTGGCAATCAAACAGGCGCCGTTGCAAGAGACGGTGATACCGCACCATGATGAAAACACTCGCGCTATCGGCCATCGGTTTCTACCAGCGCCATCTGTCCCCCTACAAGGGTTTTTGCTGCGCCTACTGCGCCTACACCGGCAACGCCAGCTGTTCGGTGCTCGGGGCACGGGCTATCCGCCGTTACGGTGTATGGGATGGCTTCGGCGTGCTACTGAGGCGACTGCGAAAATGCGGTATCGCGTTCCGCCGCTACGCGCCACCTGTGCCGCCCGCCCCGCCACGCCTGCTGACCAGGAAAAATCAGGGAGGCTTTTGCGATGTGCCATGCGACTGTTCGTTCGACGTCCCGGCGCCTTCCAGCGATACCTGCGAGTCCGCATCAGACTGCCTGGACGCGAAAGACTGCTGGGATTCGTGGAAAAAAAGCAGCCAACGCCAGGAGGAGGAAGAACGCATCCACATTCCGCCGCCATCCGAACGGCGCAACGTGGGCACCTGAATCAGACGCCAGATTATCCCACATACCGTGCGGCGGGCTGTTACGCCAACTGCTCGTGCCCCCCACGCGGAGTGCGCTGTATTCCTTGAAAATCGAACAGGCGCCGTCGCAAGAAACGGCGATAACGTCACATGACGAAAACAGGCGCACTATCGGCCATTGGTTTCTACCAGCGCCATCTGTCGCCCTGCAAGGGTTTCCGCTGCGCTTATTGCGCCTACACCGGCAATGCCAGCTGCTCGCATCTATTGAATGAACAGGTAAATGGGAGGGCAGAAGAGCCAATTGCAAAACGATTTTTCTGAACTGGCCGGCATCACGGGAGCGCGACTTTCCATCGCATTTTCGTGATGCTGGACGAATTCTGGTCGGTTATGGTGGCGGAATCATGGTTAATCTCAT
>NZ_WHJG01000107.1 GCF_011682175.1 Massilia frigida | reverse complement strand
GATGCGCCGTGTTTCTTTTTTCGTGAACATTTGATAATTTAAGTATTCAACATCGCTTGCGCTCTGTTGGCACCTTCATCAAACGCCCACACTTATCGACTGTTAATTGTTAAAGAACTTATTCTGTGCTACTTCTGCCGTTTGCTACGAAGCGTTGTGTTCGTTGCAGCAGAGAGGTGAGATTATGCAGCGTTTCGCGTTTCTCGTCAACCTCTTTTTGTTACTTCGCTTCTTTCGAAACGCCCCTGATCTGCTCTGCAACTACTTGATTTCGCTACTGAATCAGCGGGGAGGCGAACTATAGCAAAGGCTCTTGAGTTTGACAAGGCGCCTGTCGCATTTACTTTGACTCATGACCTGTCAGCGGCGATACCGCCCAGTGTCGTTATCGACATTGTTTTGGCCGCAGGCCGCAGGTCCAGCCCCGGCCACGCCGCAGCGCTCATGATCGAAGGAATTCTGGTCAATGTGTGAGTAAAACCTGCGCACAATAGCGGTATGCGTTGTGCCACAGAAATTACCGATCGTTACCCTGTAATGACACACGGGGTGTTTGATCCGCCCCGACGACGATACAGCACACTGCCTCTTCACCATGACATCTCCTTCTCGCGCCCCCCCCCCGCATGGAAACGCTTGTGATCGGACTGATCGTGTTCACTGCCACACTGCTCGTCTGGCAACACTTCGGGATGGAAAGGGTCATGGAGTTTTCCGCCGCCAGTGGGCGGCCGGTTGAGCTTGTGGATGACCGCCTGCAACAAGGCGGTAGTGTCGCAAGGCTCACGCGACGGCCCGATGCGCTGACGATGGATTGCGATCTGCGCCTGACATTCCAATGGCCATACTGCCGCTTTCTTTTTACGCTAAGCAAAAATGAAGTCGGCGTCGATCTGTCGGAGTTCGACTCCATCAGCTTCGATATGTCGTACGAAGGCCGGGGCGATCATACTGCACGGCTGGTTCTTCGCAATTTCGAGCTTGGCATGTCGACCTTGAACGACTACATGTCGCAAAAGGTGAATGAAACTGGAAACCCGCGAACTGGCCGGCCAGGCCTGCACGGCCTTCGGGTTACCGCCTCATTCGGGGTGACCGCCCTTCAACCTGGGGAAGTCAGTGGCGACGCGATCAAGCACGCCGACAGTGCCCTTTGCCAGGCCAAATCGCATGGCAGGAACTGCGTGCGGGCCGCGTGAGCCACGACGTCCGCTCCGAGCCAAATTGTCGCGATACCAAGTTCTCCATCGCTTTTCGGTCGAGGCCGGGTCGGCGCCTTCCTTATTTCGTCAACATGATGATGCGATAATGCGAGGGTTGATACCGAGCGATCCCGGCATGTCGATAGCCCGCCGGCCAAGCACCACCAACCAGCGCCGGCGAATTGCGCGGCGCCGTACCGCTGGGAGATCCGGCCACATCCCCATTTTTAGCAAGAAGGAATCAATGAAACGACACTATCTCTTCGCTGTGGTCCTGGCCCTGCCTCAGGTAGCGCTTGCAACAACCATTTCTGGAACATTGATTGGCGCCGGCGGCGGCGACTCGTCATTTGTGACGGTGCGTGCCGCGAATGGCACGGAAGTCACCGCCTGGTGCGTGAAGAAAGAATGCGAGCAAGTCGTCGGCGAAAGCGATGACCCGAACCAGGGCTATTTTCTGAAGAAGAAATTCAAGGGCAGTAAAGTGGTACTGGAGTACAAGATCGAACGTAACCGCGGCCGCGTACCAGGCCCAGGTGAAGATGATCGTCTGGAAATTGTAAAGCAGCTGACTGTCGTGAAATAACAGTGTGCGATTGCCCCGGTGATTTGACATTACAGGGGGAAGAAAACACACAAACAAATCTGCGGACGAAAAAAAACCCCACATCTCTGCGGGGTTTTCTTCTTATAACTAGCCTGACGATAACCTACTTTCACACTGGTTGCAGCACTATCATCGGCGTAAAATCGTTTCACGGTCCTGTTCGGGATGGGAAGGGGTGGTACCGATTTACTATGGTCATCAGGCAT
>NZ_WHJG01000106.1 GCF_011682175.1 Massilia frigida | reverse complement strand
CATCGGCGGCCAGGCCAACATCAACGCATGGATGAACGCCACCGGCTGGTCTGGAGAAATCAAGACTTTCTACGCGGAGATCGTCACCAAGCTGATGCTTCGGAAGCAGGTGTCCACGCGCGACGACGTCTATCTCCTGACCGATGAAGGTCGGGAGCATATTGGCGTCGATTGCGATGCTCCGCCTATCGCACCGCCGGTGCTGGTCGGCGCGCGCTATTCCGCGCCAGCGCGGCCCCTGTCTTCACGCCATGTCGTGCGCGCAATGCCGATGCGCGAGGGCGCTTTCGACTATCTGTCGATTCCATCGCTGCAAGGCACGATCCGCGTGCAGCATCAAACCAGTTTGACGGTCGTGCCTGGAGATGTGCAGTAATGAGCGACGTTTCACAAGTAGTCGCCCAGATGATCGACCACGACATGCCTGGCCTGCCAGTTGGACATCCCATCCTCGATGCCAGATATCATCGATTTGGTAAGGGCAAGAAAGCCTGGTACATCTTACGCGAGACCACGCTGCGCTCAGGCAGAACTGTGGTCACCGGTGCATTCGGTTTTTTCGTTGGTGAGAACCGCAATACCGTGCCAGTCAAGGTCGATACCGAGGTTATGACCGACGAAGAGCGCGCCGATTATTCGCGGCGGCAGCGCGCGGCAGAGAAGGCCGAGCAAGATAAGCGCGACCAGGCGGCGCGGCTCGCGGCAAACCGCGCGCGGGACGCTTGGAGCAGGGCCGAACACGTTCCGCTTGAGCATCCGTACTTGGCGCGTAAGCAGATCGTGGCCGATGGCGTACGCGTCAGCTCGGACGGACGGCTGCTGATTCCGATGGTGCGCGCTGGCCAACTGGTCGGCATGCAGAAGATTGACCAGGATGGCGAAAAACGCTACAGCAAAGGCATGGACAAGCTCGGTGCCTTTCATTGGCTTGGCCAGCACCCGGACGCGGACGCGGACCTCATCGCGTGCGGCGAGGGATATGCGACTTGCTGTGCCGCGCGCATGAGCGTGAGCGCAATTGTTGACCTGCCGGTTGCCGTTGCATTCGATGCCGGCGGGATCATGGCGGTTGCGTTGAGCTTGCGACAAGAGCATCCGCGGTCGCATCTGCTTTTCCTCGCTGACGACGATTACCAGTTGACCGAGCGATTCAGCGAGCGCTTGCGCGAGGAATTCAATGTCTCCGTACCAATCGAAATCGATGGGCAGTCGCACCTTGTTCTCGCGGATGACGGCGCCGATGTAACGGTTACCGCGTGGTGGAGGACCGATCCCGAGGGAATTCGCTACATCGAGACAGATATGCGGCGTGGACGCGTCGTTCGCACCTACCAATACAGGAATGCCGGTGTCGCCAGTTGCCATGCCGCAGCCAGGGCGGTGGGGAATGCGTCGGTCATTACGCCACTGTTCAAGGACCGGTCCGGGCGCAAGCTGACTGATTTTAACGACTTGCAGGTGGAGGAGGGGCTGGACGTGGTCGCAGCGCAGATCGCTCTGTCCATTCTTGCCGCGCAGCGGCCTGTAATTGAATCTCCCGCCCCTTCTGCGGCGCCAGCCGCACCCGACGTTGTTGAGCCTCCAAGTGAGTTCGATGCAGGGGCAGCGGTCCCCCCTCCCCCTGGCGCGAAGCAGCCGCCCGAGGGTGAGGAATCGCTGACGCAATTTGATGCGCGCTTTGACGCGGCAGTGATAGACGGCGCCCAGCTGCGCACTGGCGTGCCTTTGGCGCCGGGGGAGGGGGGCGATGAGCAAGAGGCGCACAAAAAGGACAAGCCCAAGAAGGTCTACGGCCAGCAGCACTGGGATCAGGTCGACGACATCCTGGAGAACTTCATTCTGATCTACGGCGAAGACTTGGTATGGGATTGTCGCGAGCGCTTGCTGATGAAGCTGTCCGCGATGCGCACGATCGTGCAGAACTGCGACGTGATGAAGTTTTGGGGCGGCGATGCGCGCAAATGGATCTTGAAGAAGAACATCGTCTTCGATCCGCGTGAACGCCCCAGTCCGGCGCCGAGCGGGCCGACTGCGACCGTCAATCTGTTCAG
>NZ_WHJG01000105.1 GCF_011682175.1 Massilia frigida | reverse complement strand
CCCGCAAAAGCGATGGCGAGCCCGGCGTCAAGACCATCTGGCGAGGATTGGACCAAGTAATGACCGCAGCTCAAACATTGCAGGCACTACGGGAGGAAGGCGCCTGAGTTGTGTATAACGAGATGGGGCCAGGTAACAGTACGCCTCGACGCCCCGACAATTTCTGTTTCCGACACTGGCCGCGGGTTGCCCGATGCCGTGCTATCTATGTTGAACAACCCTGCCGCATCGGCAAAGATGCGGGGCTCCGAAGGAACCGGCTTAGGACTGGCTCTGGTTAAACGCATATGCCAGTTTATGCATGCTGAATTTTTAGTCAACAGTGCGGCGGAAGGGGGGACATGCTGCTATATTCGTTTTCACGGAAATTTAACGAAAAATTAACACCTCGTTCACACGAAATTGACGTTGCCTTAGGTAGTCTGCGGATTATACCGGCGGAATAGGCCGCTGGTACTTGGCATTTCGGGGACGCGATTGAAACTGAGTATCTCTGTCCGCATCAATACCCTCGCTCTTCCCTTGGTCACTGCTGTCGTATTGGTGGCTGGCTACAATCAGTCCTTCTGGAGGCAATTCGTCCACGCTACAGGAGGCCTTGGACTGCCACATTTTCCGATACAGGCCGGCATGTTCCTGATGCTAGTGCTGGCCTTTAGCGCCTGTCTTGCGCTAGTCAATTTTCGTTATATCTTCAAACCCGTTTTGATTGTCCTGTTTCTCGCCACTTCGGCGGCGAGCTACTTCATGAATCAGTACGGCACCGCGATTGATTGGTCGATGGTACAAAACGTCGTCGAAACCGATGCGCGTGAAAGCGCCGATCTGGTGTCACTAAAAATGCTTGCGTCAATTTTACTGATGGGTGGACTGCCCTCGCTGCTGCTCGCTGCAGCCGACCTGAGCTACCCGACGGCAGCCCGTCAGTTGCTGCGCAATCTCGGTATCGCCTTGGCGGCATTTGCAGGAGCTATTATCCTGCTCATGCTCATGTTCAAGACACTGGCGCCAACCTTGCGTGAACACCGCGATCTGCGCTTCCTTCTCACGCCGACCAACTACCTCCAAGCAATTAACGGTTATGCGAAGCGCAAATGGAGTACGCCGATTGTCGTGCTTCCGCTCGGCACCGATGCCAGCAAAGGGCCTGCCTGGAACGGCATATTCAAGCGCACCGTGACCATCATAGTTGTTGGAGAAACTGCGCGCGCTCGGAATTTTTCCTTGAATGGCTACACGCGCCAGACCAATCCGCGTCTAGCGCAGCAGAACGGCCTGATCAATTTTACGCGCATGCAGTCCTGCGGCACAGCTACGGCGGTGTCGGTACCTTGTGTTTTTTCCGCTCTTGGACGGCATGGCTATTCTGATACCAAGGCGCAATCCCAGGAGGGACTGCTTGATGTACTCGAGCATGCCGGAATCGATGTGATCTGGCGTGATAACAATTCCGGTTGCAAGGGGGTGTGCGACCGGGTGAGTTATGTGGACGTATCTCAACCGTCACCGGGCAACCCTCTTTGTCAAACGGAGGAGTGTTTCGATGAACGTCTGCTGGAAGGCTTGCCAGAACTGATACGTGACGCCAAGCGCGATCTGGTGATCGTGCTGCACCAGAAAGGAAGCCACGGGCCGGCCTACTGGAAGCGCTATCCCGCCCGGTTCAGACGGTTTGTGCCTACTTGCGAAACCAACGAATTAGCAAAATGCAGTAAAGAAGCCATAGTCGCCGCCTACGACAACACCATCCTCTATACCGATTATGTGTTGAGCAAAACGATCGACATGCTGTCGCAAGCGAGCCTGAACGACGGCGTCGATACCTCCTTTGTGTATTTCTCGGACCATGGCGAATCGCTTGGCGAAAACAATATGTATCTGCATGGCGCTCCGTACATCATGTCGCCGCCAGAACAGCGCCACGTTCCATTCATGTTGTGGATGTCGGATGGCTTCAGTGATCGGGGGTGTAAGCCGGAACCGCCGAAATTTCCGTCCCGCCCAAGAACGGGCCACAGGAGCCACAGGACTTGCCGAATAGGGCGCGACCAGCCGATTCTCGGCAAGGAATTACGGGAACTGAAGCACTA
>NZ_WHJG01000104.1 GCF_011682175.1 Massilia frigida | reverse complement strand
AATGAGATTAACCATGATTCCGCCACCATAACCGACCAGAATTCGTCCAGCATCACGAAAATGCGATGGAAAGTCGCGCTCCCGTGATGCCGGCCAGTTCAGAAAAATCGTTTTGCAATTGGCTCTAGTGCATTGGAGGCGAACGACCTTCTTCAAGCGCTGAGCGAGATGTCCGCTGCTGGCCAATCTCTGCTGCTTGTACTCGACGGCGAACGTGGGCAGCCTCCCCTAGGCCGCTGTTGCCGAAAGCGGAAGTTCCCAGTGGCCGAGTGTACCGTACAGGTACACCCATGCGAGGTGCTGCCATCAAGACGTTTTCGCGTCTCAAATGAATTGATATGGCACATTCGAGACATCGTCGCACGATTGTTTAGACCCAACGAAACGATATTCATGGCTTTCGATGCTTGCAGTTGGCGCGAGTACGCCGCCATGGAATGCAAGCCTGCGCCATTGCTTGCAAGCTCATTTGCGGATCACGCGAGCGCGGGCCTTCCATTATTTTCAGCTGCTGCGGCGTTGCTCGCCAAAATTTACATCTATTTCAGAGAAGGCACTTAGATCACTTTTTTATCTGCCAAGCAGCTTTGTTTCCATTTCGTCCTGGCACTTGCTCCAACTGATCACGATCACGAAGTCTGTAAAAAACCTCTTTCATCGTGTTTTCGGACTTAATACCAGTAATCTCTCGGCCGGTGGCGTTGGATATTTCGGCATTACTCCTGAGGTATTCCATAACGAGTTGCTCAGGAGACCCCAGGCTTTCGTGGCGAAGTATAACGATAACAGAATTTTCCTTTTCTTCAATTATCGGCTTCTTCAAACGCAGTTTATCCATGGCTTCGAACGTAGTTCTTAGGCCCTCACCAACATCCTTATTGGGAGGATTCTTAAATTTATTTACTAAGCGCACCAATTTTGGATTGCGCGCGAACTGAGTTTTTGTGATTAACTCAACTGTGACGTGACCAGGCAGCCTACCAGGACTTTCAATTTCAATCCGGTTATCAAAAATTCTTACTTGGACATCCGCAGCAATACTATAATCGCGATGCAATACCGCATTTGTGAGAACCTCATGCAAAGCTTCTTCTGGGTAAATGATTTTTTCCAATCCATTCGGGCCTAATTTTTTTATTTCTTCAATCAATGTCTTGCACTGATCAACTGCGTCATAAACGAGCGAATAGATAGGCCCCTCTACTGTTAATGGATCAAACGCTAGAAAATCGCGTTCACCTTCGTCCTTTGTTTGGTACCTCAAAATTTTGATTGCAGATCTTTTGGGAAGAGTTGCTTGTGGAAGATCACTGTAGAGTAATACTCCTGCAACGGAAAGGCGCTCCCCAATTAATACGCGTTGTTTTTTTAACCAATGCGCTGGGTCGGTTGAAGGTACGACAGTTGTGATGAATTCAAGTGTTATCAATGAATTTTCAACCTCATCAATGTGAGCGTTCGTTAACTCGTCTTCGAAAGACTTAATACCTTTATCGTATTTCAAGCGATCAAGTGCACCCTCTGCATCAACTGGAAGATTTTGTGATCCCCGGCGTACGTAGGCCTTTCCATTTGATGCAAAAACTATTTCCTGGGTTTTGAAAACTGTCACATGAAGGACAACTCCAGGTGCGCCATCGCACTTTAAAAACTCTGCCACATAGTGGTTTCCAATAGGATACAGCCGTTCTATCACTTGTATATGAGCGTTCGCTGCTTCCTGGTCCACAAACCCATCCCACATTCGGAGCTTACCGTTTTCTCCTTCCAACTCTTCGATACCAATGAATATCTCACCCCCACTAGTATTGCAAAATGCAGACACTGTATTGGTAAGTTTCCCAGGGGCTACATCAATACTTTTCAAATCGCTAAAATGCGACTCTTCGATAGTTAATAGCGCTTGATATTGTTCGTTACTCAATTTTTTTAGAGGGATGGACATAATTTCTGGGAAGTAAGATAAATGAATTCGTTTAGGCCAGCGTTTTCTATATCGTACAGGGTACCACATCCTATCTGGCGAAAATAACCGGCTGCACAAGATTATAGCCGCGCAACCACTAGGTCTATGCGGGTGGGGTTGTCACCGGAGTTGTCACCGGTGGGGTTGTCACCGGTGGAGTTGTCACCGGTGGAGTTGTCACCGGTGGAGTTGTCACCGGTGGAGTTGTCACCGGTGGAGTTGTCACCGGCGGGGTTGTC
>NZ_WHJG01000103.1 GCF_011682175.1 Massilia frigida | reverse complement strand
GAGCTATCAACTACCTGCGCGCTCATTTGACGCGCCGAATACCCAGCGCGGCCTTCTCTTTCTTAAACGCCTCGATCGGGTCATCGAACAGATTGCCTTGCTGGCTGTCGAGCGAACCACCCTTGATTTTCTGGAAGCTTGGGATCGTCAACGCCGCTTCCGGTAGCCACTTCAGGAGCGAATTTTTATGGTCGCGTTCGACGTAGTACAGCGGGTGTGGCGAGAAGTAGCCGTTGGAACTTTCGATGATGTAGCTTCCGCCGTTGTCCGCCTTGTATTTGTCCAGCTGTTCGCTGACCTCCACCCAGTTGACGAAGGTGCGGCAGATAATGGTCAGGGCCAGCCCATCGGTACGGTGCACCAGACCATATTCAAGGAGGGCGCCGGTGACGTGATGCCAGAGCTTTTTCTCCTTGGCCGACAGCTTCGCCGGCATGTCGGGCACTGCCGATTCGATGATCGCATTGATACGGTCGAACGTGGCGGCGGCGCCGCAGTTAACGCCTGGCAGGCCGGTCAAATGGCTCTGTGCGCTCATGGTGTACTCCCTTCGGGAAAAAATGACCCTAGCTCAACGCAAGGGCTGGATTTGACACCCCCCCCCTTCTGAAATTTTGACTCGCGCAAAGATGGGGGATATATACGGTCTACATGAGGGGAGGCCCAGACTTTGAGGTGCCCCCCCTCCTGCCCTGCCCGCAATGCATGCCTGCAACATCGTGGAGGTGAGGGGCGCCGGTGGGGATGGCCGCCGGCTCAAGCGGCAGGGGTTCGCCCGAATCCGCCGTCTGCCGTGGCAGTCTTTCGGTCATGGTGTGGCTTGCACAGGCTTTGCCAGTTCGCTGTATTCCAGAACAGGACAGGATCGCCCTTATGCGCCTTGATGTGATCGACAACCTGAGCGGCCTGTGCAACGCCTTCGCGGTCGCACTCAACGCAGAGCGGCGAGCGGTTGAGGAACGTCTCTCGGGCCTTCTGCCAGCGCCGGTTGTAGCCGCGTTCAGAAGCCGACCCGCGTCGCGCGTCGACGGCCTTCTGGTACGCAGCTGCGTGCTTATCGCAGTGGCCGGAGACATCGACGAGCGCACTGCACCCGGCCTGCCGACATACCGACTTTGCTCTTGTTACCATTGGATTTCCTTCATTGCCGTCGCGCCATAGCGCTCGTTCGATGGTGCAGCCGCCCGCGCCTGGTGTTGCACTTGCCTTTGGATTCGGCATTTGTTCGTCGGCTGCTGTGCCTGTTACACGCCACTAGAGGCACGCTGGCGGCCTCGCTAAAGTAGCTCGATTGGGAATGCCACCGGGGATGAGGTTGAGGCTTGGATTCCGGCGCTGTACGCTTCCACTACCGCATGCTTCATGACCTCGACGGTCATCCCCTTTTGCAATAGCACCACGGGATTGTTCGGCAGGCGCTTCTGCATGTACCCCTGGATTACCTCCAACTGCTGGCCGGTGAGGTAGCGCTCGATGGTAACGACGATGGTGTCCTGCGGTGCCGCCAGAACTGCGGGTGCCTTGCCGATGAGGTCGGTGATATTCATTGGTATCTCCACTGGGGATGCGTAGCTACACTGCTCACGGCCCACAACCCTGGCGCCTTCCCCGTCCAGCAATTGCTTGAGCTGGTGGGGCTGGGCCATTAAGATGGTGGCATGGCAGTACGTCACAGAAGAAAAAAGCCCGGCTAACCGGGCAAACAAGAAAGTGCGTATATCCCCCGCTTATGCTGCGGATCGAGACAGACCACCACCTTTCGCTGTTGAGATTCATAGCGCTTAACGTTATCGCCCAACGCCGCCATGCTTTGCATTGGCCGAAACAAAAATGCCCTGCATGGCAAAGGCCAGGCAGGGCGAA
This sequence comes from Massilia frigida, assembly GCF_011682175.1. Classification (GTDB taxonomy): domain Bacteria; phylum Pseudomonadota; class Gammaproteobacteria; order Burkholderiales; family Burkholderiaceae_D; genus Telluria_A; species Telluria_A frigida. The sequence continues at coordinate 483 of NZ_WHJG01000103.1, read as the reverse complement.
TGACGCCGACAGGTCGACGTCAGGGAGACACGTCCCAGAACGCAAAAAGCCCGCGTTTGCGGGCTTCGTACACAGTTACTCCGAGAATGACCGAAATATATACCGGCTGGAACACTTACGTCAAAGCATTTAGTAAAATTTTTCAATAACGCCGTGATCGATGAACGTCGGCTCGAGACGCGCCATGGCTTGTTGCTCAAGGATGCGCAGCTGATTCTTCAGCTTGTGCGAGGCGCGCAGGTACTTGGTATGGTTACCGCCGAACTGCGCAGCCAAGTCACGTGTGCTGATGTCGAGCTTCTTATGGTTCGCGTAGAGCCGGCCCAGCATGCAGTCCATGGCAAACGGGTTAATGCGCGGGAACTGCGGCTGGAAGTAGTCCGACAATCCCTTGATCGCAGCGATGCGTTCAGCCGAGAACGCGAAGCGCCTAGTGACACGCGGTGCCGCCGTCGCCGGCAATTGCCGATCCCCCAGTTCGAC
>NZ_WHJG01000102.1 GCF_011682175.1 Massilia frigida | reverse complement strand
CCAGCAAGGCGCGCTTCTCGCGCTCGCGGATCATCTGACGCCAACCGAAGTCTTTGGCGTCCTGCTTGAGCGCCGCCAGTTGGGACAGGGTGTCATCACGCACCAGAAGCTGGGCCAACGCGGTCCTGGCAGCGTCGTCCATTGCTTCCGTCAACAAGCCGCCAAGGCGCCGGCGTTCAGCGGAAAGTGTTTCGCTGACCAATTCTTGCAACGTGGTGTAGCCGGGCCGGATGATCTTGTGTTCGTTGAGCCAGATGATTAACTCGGCGACTACGAACCCCGGCGTCACGTCGCGCCTTGCGGTCAGCGTGGCCTGTTGTCCAAGCTGTGACAGGAAGTCGGCCGTCCACGGCCGGTAGCCGAACAGCTCGGCGATCTGCTCGCGCTGGGCATAGTGCTCATGCTTGGTGATCGACTTGCGCTCGAACGACTCGCCGTGGAAATAGTGGTTTAGTACGAATGCACAATCATCATCGACCTCGTTCCAGTCGAAGCGGAAGAAGGACTGCTTGGCCTTGAAGTAGCCGATCTGCAAGACGCAATAGACCTTGGTATGCAGGCCGGGCCGACTGCTGGCAAGCGCCAGTTCGGTTTCCGTCAATGCCAGGTATTCCAGCCGCTGTGCATCGTCAAAGTCGGGTAAGCCGTACAGGGCCTCCTGCTCGGCATCCGACAAGACAGTCAAGCGCTCGCTCTTGGTTTTCATGGTGATGACGAACCACGCGACTCCGTCCAGCCGATCCGGGCCAGGGTTTCAATCAAGGTTGTGCGCTTGACGCCGAAGTTGCGGCACACAGCGGCTTTCGACATACCCCCGTTGAGTGCGGCAATAATGGCGTCTCGTTTCTCGCCAACGATGGCTGCGGGTCGGCCGCCAATCCGACCGCGCCGCTTGGCAGCGGCCAGACCAGCAATGACCCGCTCCTGAATCAGTGCCCGTTCGTACTGCGCGAGCGCACCGAACACGTGGAACAGCAGCTCGCCCGATGCCGTAGTGGTATCCATGCCTTCGGTCAGCGACCGGAAGGAGACATGCTTGTCCTTCAACGTGTTCACGATGGCGAGCAAGTGCGACAGCGAGCGGCCGAGCCGATCCAGTTTCCAGACCACGAGCACATCGCCAGGCCGGACGAATTCGAGCGCGCAGGTCAACCCTGAGCGATCATCCTTGGCGCCGGAGGCGCGATCCTCATACAGGTGGCGCGCATCGACGCCAGCAGCGAGCAGCGCGTCGCGCTGCAAATCCGTGTTCTGCCGGTCGGAGTCCGACGACACGCGCATGTAGCCAACCAGCATAAGCGGATAACCATTAAAATGAAGTTTCCGTATAGTAGCCCATAGCGACAAGGTTTTCCGCATATTTTTGGGGGCCGTGAGCGGACATTTTGGATGGGTGTTGAATGGCTGTCGTAAAACATGTGTTTTGCGACACCCGCCATGCTTGTTGTTTTACCTGATCAGATATAAGCTGCATACAGGGTCGATAGCGTAAAACTGCTCTAACGGATAGCGAGCAGCTACAAGGGTTTGATGGCACTGCCGCTTGAAGTGCGCATGCGCTGAAGGTTGCCGAGGCGTTGGCACAGGAGATACGAAATGCAAAAACGAATCATTGAAGGCGTGGAAGTTCAGCGCGGCTCGGGCAACGTCTACTCCGACCTTGGCTTGCCCGATGCCGAAAAACTAAAAATTAAGACTGGCTTGGTGATCGAGATCAGGAAAGCGATGCGCACCCTCGAACTGAATCAGCAAACAGCGGCCAAGCGTATGGGGATTCCTCAACCGAAAGTGTCGGGAATGATGCGCGGCGACTTTACAAATCTGTCTGAGCGCAAACTGATGGACTGCCTGAATCGCCTCGGCTATGACATCGAGATCAAGGTACGGCCGGCAGCCGATCAGGTCGGGCACCTGACGCTCGCAACCGCGTGACTCAGGACGCCATACGCATGAACGATTTTCGCCGACTGGCAGCGAAGCTGGATCGGCGCATGCAACAGCTTTCTGCCCAAGGCGTCAACGATACACATGCCATTATCAATCTCATGATTGGATACGTGCCGGATCTGCATGAAATTTGGGTCGGAACATCCGACGATGAACTCATAGCACTGTCCAAGGAATTCCCAGGGTTTTGCCATTACGCCGTGATCATGGAAGATGCGTCCGAGGCCGAGCGCAATAAGGCATCGCGGCCTTATGACGGCATGGCCCAGTTTCCCGAGCGGTACAAGCAGGTGGCGGCTCAATTGTTAGCAACAGCAGCGACACTGGAGTCCGGCTACCAGGCGTTTCTTGGCAGCGGCAACCTACAAGTATTTCAGCCGCAAGTCAACGCGCTGAACAAGCAACATCGGCAATGGCTTGCCGATCTGGGAAGCTTCATAGGATCTTTACATGC
>NZ_WHJG01000101.1 GCF_011682175.1 Massilia frigida | reverse complement strand
GAAACACCCATCCTTACCCCAGTGAACGCTTTTACGTCAGACACCCAAGGTAGGAGCCTTGTGCGGTAGTTCCGCTCGCAGGGATCTGTGCGGGGGGCAGGAGGCGACTCCTGTCCCTACCGCGACCAAAATTCCAAACTGCCACCCTTGGTTTTCCCACTGGCAATTGTCGCCAGGATTCTCTCTCAGAGGACAGGAAAACCAATGCCGATGCTCAATGCCATTGTGTTGTCGTTACATAGTCGTCTCATACGTTGCGCGCTGATACTACTGCCCCTGGTGCTCGGCAGAGCGCGTGCGGAAACTGGCCTGCCGGAGGGAACGCTTGGCTGGTGGTATTACAGTGGAGTGCTCAGTGAAGCTCATTATGCGCCCGACCCGGTCACTGCCTGTCAAAAAGGGGCGTGGCACCACGCGCGCGAGCCGCTTGTCGCGATGCGGCCTTACAAAGACCGCCGCGACGCATTTGAATGCGCCTATAGGTGGGGCCCCCCAAAGGGCACCATTGCCTATCTTGGGGACGCCATCCTGAACTGCAAGCCGGGATATCGATCTTATGCGCAGGGCGTTTTCCGCAAAGAAAGGCCAGAAGTTCCTGCGCCTTTGAAATGCGGAGAGGCAGCTGGAAACCCGGTTCAGTTTGCCAGCGGCGCCAAAATACAGCATGAAACCGATCTCGGCGGGAACGGCAATGACTTGCTGCGCGTCCGCCGTACCTACCGCAGCGTGCGCGAAAACGGACTCGGGTAATCAGCCGGCATGGGCTGGTCGTTTTCCTTCGAGCGGGCGTTTTTTGCACCACCTTCATTGCTTGGCAACATCAGGCCGCGAATCATTGGCGCACTCAGCGACGGCAGCTATGTTGAATTCCGGCGGCAGAACGACGGCTGATACAAGTCGAGCTATGACAAGGGCACGACTCTGGAAGTGCAAGGCCCCGATGACACTGTCTGGCTTCTGGCAACGCCGGACGGCACGGTCGAACGTTTCCTCCGGGATGGTGACAACTTCAGGCTCAGCAGCATTCATGCGCGCACCGGCGCGGCGGTGCATTACACCTACGACGCCAACAACCAGCTCAGCAAGATTGTCGATACCAGCGGTCGCACCCTGACGATTACGTGGGAAGGCGGCGTCATCGCGTCGATCTCCAATGCCACCGGCAGCGTGCGCTACGAATACGAGCATGCCGCCGTACCCGGCTATGCTCCCATTGAAGGCATGGACCGCCTGGTCGTCCAAATACTGCGCGCACGACGATTCTGAGTCAGATAAATTACCAACCGTTCGGCGCTGTGCGCTTATGGTTATGGGGCAATCACAGCGCCGCCAGTCCCAATCAATACGAGCGCCAGTTCGACTTGGAAAATCGTATTGTCAGTTACCCACTGGGCAACGTGAAGGCGGGAGGATCGGTGCGCACGCTCAGTTACGATGCCGCTGGACGGATCGTGGCAAGCACGCATGCGGGGAACGCCACGTCAAGCAGGCTGGACCAACGCTACAGCTACGATGGGCGTGATCGCCTCATCAGCTTTACCAGCGCTACTGCCATCCAGCGCTTTGAATACGACGCCAATGGCAATCGGACCAAAGTTATTCTCGGAACCAATAGCTACCTCAACACGCTCGATCTGAACAGCAACCGGCTCGCCGCCACTTCCGGACCGGTGCTAGCGAAACGCAATATGTACGACGCCACGGGCAACCTCATCAGCGACGGAACGATACGCTACGGCTACGGCAACAACGGACGCTTGAGCAGCACCACAGGCGTCAGTGGCGCGTCCACGCAGTACCGCTACAACGGAGTCGGCCAGCGGGCCATGAAGTCTGATGCAACTGGTGCGTCGACTTACTTTGTCTACGACGAGGCCGGCCGCATGGTAGGCGAGTACGACAGCGCAGGCACGCCGATACAGGAAACGATTTACCTGGAGGGGATGCCAGTCGCCGTGATCCAACCACGCGCGCCGGGCGCGAGAGAGAATGCGTACTATATCTACGCAGACCATTTGGGAGCGCCGCGAGTGATCACACGCGCCAGCGACAACAAGATGGTGTGGCGCTGGGATGGCGCAAACCCGTTTGGCGAGGACCATGCCTGATGAAAACCCGAACCGCCTCGGAAACTTCACCTTCAACCTTCGCTTTCCGGGACAGTATTATGATAGGGAAACAAATCTACATTACAACTACTACAGGGATTATGACCCACAGACCGGCCGCTATGTGCAGAGTGATCCGATTGGGCTTGACGGCAGCATCAATACCTACTCTTATACTGACGGAAATCCTATCTCATTAAGAGCCTCTTGCAAAACTAGCGGAACGGATGAAAATTGCTTGGCAGCGCAAGCGAAAAGGTGGGGGTGGGCGCCCATTTCTGGCATGATTTAGTTTCTAACGCTTAATCAAAACGCCCACACCATGA
>NZ_WHJG01000100.1 GCF_011682175.1 Massilia frigida | reverse complement strand
GTAAGTGCCCCATGAACCCCAGGCTGTTCAGGGAACCGTTTCGCTGGCTAAATCATGGCTATGCAAATTCCACGGCAACAGCGCCTCCACCTCGTCCACCGTCGTCGCCAGCGGCAAGCTGCGCATGACGCGTCGCAGCCATGTGTATGGCTCCAGGCCATTCGCCTTTGCCGTCTCGACCAGCGAGTAAATGACTGCGCTGGCATGGGCGCCCGCCGGCGTATCGCTGAACAACCATGCTTTGCGTCCAATCACGAAGGGTCGGATCGCGTTCTCGCATCGGTTGTTGTCAATTGGGAGGTCGCCGCGCTCGGTGTAGCGCGTCAAGCGGTTCCAGTATTTATGCATATAGGCCAGCGCCTTGCCCAGCGCGCTTTTCGGCGTGACCGTAGGCAGAGTCTTATCCATCCACGCCTTCAGTGCCTCCAGGGCCGGTATGCTCAGGCGTTGGCGCGCGAGCGTGCGTGCCTCCACGGTGACGTCCGCATGCGCGCTCTCGATGCCGTACAGCTTACCGATCAGCTCAATCGCCTCGTCGGCGCGCCCGCGCTTGCCCTTCGGCTGCACCCGTGCCGCTTCTACGAAGCGTCTGCGGACATGGGCGAAGCACACCAAGTGCTCGACACCCTCGATATGCGCCAGCTTGGCATAGCCGGTGTAGCCGTCAGTCATCAGGTAGCCGCGGTAGCCGTCGAGCAGGCGCAGCGGCACCTGGGCGCCGCGGCTGGCATCGTAGTCGTACAAGACCACCGGCTTGCCGGGCGGCCCGCCGGTCTGCACCCACATATAGCTCTGCGTGCTGGCCTTTCGCCCGGCCTCCTTGAGCACCTGCACCACCGTCTCGTCCATGTGGATGACGGCGCCGTCGAGCAGCGCGTCGCGCATCAGGTTGTGCAGCGGTTGCAGCAGGCGACCGGCACCGATGGCCCAGCGCGCCAGCGTCTGGCGCGGCACCGCCGCGCCATGGCGCTCAAGCACGTTCTCGAAGCGCGCCAGCGGCAGGCCGTCGACGTACTTGACTGTCAGCAGCATGGCGAGGAAGTCGGCGCTGGCGTTGCTCTTGGGCAGGGGCTGGGCCGGCAACACCGCCGTCACCGGCGCATGCTCGCTGCCCGGGCAGCCATAGCGCTTGCGGATGTGGCGCAGCACGCGTATCTGCATCGGCACGATGTCGAGTTGCTCGCTCACATCCTGGCCGATCTCGACCATTGGCGTGCCGCAGGGGCAGGTGCGTTCGTCTTCGGGCACGTCATGGACGATGTCGACGCGCTTCAAGGCCTCCGACAAGGGGGCGCGCTTGCCGCGCGCCTTGGGTTGCTTATCCTGCGCCGCGTCGGCCGCCGGTTGCGCCGCTGGGGTGGTGGCGGGCAGGGCGGCGATATCCTGCTCGTCCGTGCTCGACTGCGCCAGCACCTCGGCCTCGTCGAACAGTCGGCCCTGGCAGGCCAATTGCTCGGAGCTGGCACCGAACATCCTGTGGCGCGCCAGCACGGATTGTTCGATCATGCGAATGATGTAGTCGTGCGCCTCGCGCATGGCCACTTGCCGCGCTTCGTGCAGGGCCTGCTCCATCGCCTGTTGCATGGCCTGTTGAGCGGCGGCCATGGCGTCTTGTTGCGCCTGGAGCAGCCGCTTTAGCGCATTGACATCGTCGGGCAATACCGCTGGCAAAACGAACTCGGGGAGCTCAATTTCGGGCGGCTTCGGCGGCGATTTCAACGGGGTAAAAGGCATGTGTCATTTTACCAAATCCCCCTATGAAACCGAAGTGAAATGCAAGGTTTTATGAGGTGAATTTCGCCATAAATCGAAGCCTTCCAGAAGCCATTCGAACTCCTGCAAGGTGATCGTCTGCGCGGATGTGTCGCCGTCCTTCGGCCAGGCGAATTTGTCCGCCTCGAGCCGCTTGAGCCACAGGCAAAAACCGTTGCGGTGCCAGTACAGGACCTTGATCTTATCGCGCTGGCGATTGATGAACACGTACAGGGCGCTGCCGAAAGGATTCAATTCCAATTCTTGTTCGACCAGCACCGACAGCCCTCCGATCGACTTTCTGAAATCGACCGGCGCGCGGCACAAATAGACCTGCTCGATACGGCAACCGGCATGCATCAGAACGCCCCTGCTGCGGCGCGTGCCAGATTCGCCAGCCATTCTGCGGATGGAAGCTCGGCCAACTCAAGGCGCACGCCGCCAGCCAACTCCAGGGTGCAGGCCGAGCCGCTCCGACTAGCCCCGCGCTCGCCCACCCGTAGCTGCATAAACCGGCTCTCTGGCACTGGCGCTGCCGCATCCGGCGCCGCTGCCGCGCCCAGCTTGCGTTGCCAGTAATAGAGCGACGCGAGCGACAGATTCTCACGCTTCGCGTAAGCGCTTACGAAAATGCCTTCGCACTGAATCGCCGCAACATGCGCCGCCCAGAATTGCATGTCCTTTTTCATCCTTGTCCCACATAAAATTAGATGGGGAAAGAATGCTGCAGCCGCAGCTATGCCACAAGTCTGGGGTTTATGGCGCGCTTAC